>CAWISG010000003.1:0-662464 GCA_963838735.1 uncultured Alphaproteobacteria bacterium | reverse complement strand
CCTGACCGGCAATCAGTCGCCCGAGCACTATAATACCGAGAACCCTCAGGACTTCTACCTCGCGCGTGCCGACTGGGCAGCCGACAGCGCGCTGTATGTCCAGCGCCAGAACCGCGAGCAGACCGTTCTCGACATGCTCAAGGTCGATCCCGCGACGGGCGCGAGCGAAATACTGTTCACCGAAAAAGCTGCAACGGACGATTACTGGATCAATCTGAGCGACAATTACCGTTTCCTGGATGACGGCAGCCTACTGTGGTGGAGCGAGCGCGACGGCGACGGACAGCTTTATCTGCGGGGCGATGCGAGCAGCGGAACCGCTGCGCCGGAGGGTAATGTGCCTGTAACGGACTGGCGGCGGGTGACCACGGCGACTGGACCGGTCACGAGGCTGGTCGGCGTCGACCAGGATGATGGCGTCGTATATTTCCAGGCGGTCGAAGACGTGCTCGAACAGCATGTCTATTCGGTATCGTTGCGCGATGGCCGCGCGCCGGTGCGGCTGACCGAACTCGGCTTCACCCATGCCGCCACGATGGACAAGGACGGCAAGACCCTCCTGATCTCGCGGTCCAGCCACGACCAGCCGCCGCAAAGCTACCTTGCCGACGCAACCGGAAAACGGCTCGCCTGGGTCGAGGAAAACGCGCTCGATGCGGACCATCCCTACACCCCGCACCTTGCCAGCCATCGTCCCGCCACCTTCGGCACAATCAAGGCGGCGGATGGCGCCACCGACCTGTTCTGGAAGATGGTCGCGCCGGAGTTGGAGCCGGGCAAACGCTATCCGGTCTTTTACCACCACTATAGCGGCCCCGGCCCACAGATCGTGACGCATGGCTGGGACGGCGCCTTGCAACAGGCGGTCGTCGATGCAGGCTATATCTGGTTCGAACTGGACAATCGGGGCAGCGCCAATCGGGGCGTCGCCTTCGAACAGCCGCTTTATCACGCGATGGGCGGCGTAGAAGTCGATGACCAGCGTGTCGGGGCTGAATATCTTAAGACACTGGACTTTGTCGATGCGGACAAGATCGCTCTCTATGGTTGGTCCTATGGCGGCTACATGACGCTAAAGCAGATGCAGGCCGACCCCGGCCTGTTCGCTGCCGGCATCTCCGGCGCGCCCGTCACCCGCTGGGAGCTGTACGATACGCATTACACCGAACGCTTCATGGGCGATCCGCGCATTGTTCCCGAAGCGTATGAGAAAGCCAGCGCCATCCCCGATGCAGCCAAGATCAGCGATCCGCTGCTGCTGATCCACGGCATGGCGGACGACAATGTGGTGTTCGAAAACTCGTCCGAACTCATTAGCGTTTTGCAGGAAGGCAACGTGCCCTTCGAGATGATGCTTTATCCGGGCTATACTCACCGCGTGTCGGGCGAGACGATCAGCCCGCATATGTGGAACACGATCTTCCGCTTTCTGCGCGCGCACGGCGTCACGCCGCCCGAATAATCAATTCAGCCATTCAAGCGTGCTGTCGATAACGGCCTTCGGCGCTTCGATTTGGGGATAATGGCCGACACCCGGCAACAGACGGTGCCGCGCACCGGGCAGGCGCGCGCGCCATGCCTCGTAGGAATGCTTGCCGGAAACCGGGTCTAGCGCACCATTGATATAGCCAATGCGTTCCGGCGCGGTTTTCAATGCACCGACCCAGCGGGCCTCATAAGCTTTGCGATCCGCGATATAATGCAGCAGCTTGTGGAACAGGCGATGGCCGCCCTTGCGCGTTATCAGCCACCAGTAATCGTCCAGCTCCTGCGCGCTCGGTTGCGTGCGCGGACCGAACACTTCGCTGAAGCTTTTGCCAAATTTCTCGCGCGTCAGGCCCCGGCTGACCAGCGGGCCGAGCCGAGAAGTGCCGAGCCGCTGGATCGGGCGCAGGCGGTGCTGGTCGGGGAAAAGGCCGCCATTCAGGAACACAACCTGACCAAGGCCACCGGCACCGGATCCCTCCAACTGGCGCGCCAGCATTTCCTGCGCGACCGATACGCCGTAATCATGCGCCAGAATATCGTATTCGCCGATGCCCAGATGCGCCAGCAGCGCCTCCTGCATGTCGGCCTGACCGTGGATCGAATAGCCTGACCCGGCGAACCCGCCTTTGGGTTTGTCCGACAGGCCGAAGCCGAGCATGTCGGCGGCAATCAGACCGTGCCGGTGGCCCAGCCCGTCCCATACCGCCGCCCAGTCATGCGACGCTGTGGGAAAGCCGTGAAGCAACAGAAGCGGCCGACGCGTGGCATTGCCGCCCAGCCAGCAGGCGATAACATGCTCCCCATGCGTGAACTTGCGCGCCGCATTGCGCCAGTCGGCCAGCGTCACGCCTTTCGTATCATCCGCCGCCATGCCCCAGCTTTCCCCCGCTCGAAGATAAATCCGTTCCGTACCCTGCATTCGATGCTAGAGCGCAATGCAACTGCAAATACAAACGGAGTACTGTTTTGGGATATCGGGTAGCCATCGTCGGCGCGACGGGAAATGTCGGGCGCGAGATCATGCAGATCCTGGCCGAACGCGAATTCCCGTGCGACGAGATTGCTGCCGTCGCCAGCTCGCGGTCGCATGGCAGCGAGGTAGAGTTCGGCGATACCGGCAGGATGTTGAAATGCCGCAACATCGAACATTTCGATTTTGCCGGTTGGGACGTTGCGCTGTTCGCGGCAGGAAGCGGCCCGGCGAAGGCATATGCGCCCAAGGCGGCGGCGGCGGGCTGCGTGGTGATCGACAACAGCTCGCTCTATCGCATGGACCCCGACGTGCCGCTGATCGTGCCCGAGGTGAATCCCGACGCCATTGACGGGTATGCGGCGCGCAACATCATCGCCAATCCCAACTGCTCCACGGCGCAGCTGGTCGTGGCGCTAAAACCGCTGCACGATGCGGCCACGATCAAGCGTGTGGTCGTAAGCACTTATCAGTCGGTCAGCGGGGCGGGGAAGGCGGGGATGGACGAGCTATTCCAGCAGAGCCGTGCAATCTTCGTGGCCGATCCCGTGGTGCCCGAGACCTTCACCAAGCAGATCGCCTTCAACGTTATCCCGCATATCGACAGCTTCCTGGACGATGGATCGACGAAAGAGGAGTGGAAGATGGTGGTCGAGACCAAGAAGATCCTCGATCCCAAGATCAAGCTGACTGCAACCTGCGTGCGGGTGCCGGTGTTTGTCGGCCATTCCGAGGCGGTGCATATCGAGTTCGAGAACGAGCTGAGCGCGGAGGCCGCGCAGGACATCCTGCGCGAGGCACCCGGTTGCATGCTGATCGATAAGCGCGAGGATGGCGGGTACATCACTCCGGTCGAGGCAGCAGGGGATAGCGCGACCTATATCAGCCGCGTACGCGAAGACCCGACGGTGGAAAACGGGCTGGTGCTGTGGTGCGTCAGCGACAATCTGCGCAAGGGCGCGGCGCTGAACGCGGTTCAGATTGCGGAGCTGCTTGGCCGACGGCATTTGCAGAAGGGATAGGGACGATGCGCACGACTGCTTTCATGCTGGTTCTGTCGGCGATGGCGCTGGCCGGCTGCGACACCGCCGAGCTCAACACGCCAGATCCCGACGCATCGAATACCGAAGCGGGTAACGGTGCTCCGGTCCCTATGGCGGGCGAACCCGGCGCGGTGCAGCTAAGCGCCGAAGGGCTGACGGTCACCGGTCCGCTCGGCACAACGCTTCCCTTCGACACCGCGCGCGCCACGGTGGAAGCGGAACTGACGAAGTTCGTCGGCGCGCCATTGCGACGCGGTAGTAATGCCGAATGTGGGGCCGGACCGGTCGACACAACCGCGTTTCACGGCGGGCTCACGCTGAATTTTCAGAAAGACACCTTCGCCGGATGGGAATACGAGGGCGACCGCAAAAACGACATATCGACTGATATTGCAACGGACAAGGGTATCGATATCGGCGCAACCGAAACCGAACTGATCGCGGCGTATGGTGAGAACAAACAACCGGACAGCACGCTCGGTGTCGAATTTTTTTCCGAAAACGGTGTTGGCGGCTTCCTCGGCGGCGATGTGGCGGACCGGACGGTGACCAGCCTGTACGCTGGTGTGACCTGCTTCTTCCGATGAACAGTACGACGATACCCTCCTTCGACGGAACCGACCTCGCGGTGCATCGCATGGGCGAGGGGCCGCCAATCGTGCTGTTGCACGGCCTGTTTTCGAACGCCGAGATGAATTGGGTGCGGTTCGGCCATGCGCAAAAGCTGGCCGATGCTGGGTTCGAGGCGATTATGCCCGATGCCCGCGCGCATGGCGACAGTGCAAAGCCGCATGATCCGGCAGCGTATCCGGACGATGTGCTGGCACGCGATGTCGCCGCGCTAATCAAGGCGCTGGAGCTACCCGATTACGACCTCGCCGGGTTTTCGCTTGGCGCGCGCACAGCGGCGCGGTGTGTCATCAACGGGCTGTCACCGCGGCGTTTGGCGTTGATCGGGATGGGCCTTGAAGGGCTTGCAGGCTGGGATGATCGCGCGGCGTTCTTCATCGACGCCATCGACCGGTTCGACAGCGTGAAGCGTGGCGATCCGGCGTTCATGGCGGTCAGTTTCATGAAGACCATGAAGGTGGATCGCGATGCTGCCCGGCTGCTGTTGCAATCGGTCGCTGATGCCACCCCTGAACAGCTTTCCGCCCTCACCATGTCCACGATGGTGCTGTGCGGGGCGGCGGACACGGATAACGGTTCCGCCGTACAGTTGGCACAGACGCTACCGGACGCGGAATATGTCGAGATACCCGGCACGCATATGAGTTCGGTTGCAGAAGGCGCGATGGGCGATGCGCTCGTGTCGTTTTTCGCTCCGTGATTAACCGTCCCGTCAGGTGACGCGGGCCATTCCGAACCACGATACACCCCCTTTGCAAAGGATCGCCCGTCAATGAACTACACCTCCGTCGCGCTTGCCGCGCTCGCCATATCGCTCGCCACGCCGTCCTTCGCGCATGACGAAGCGCCATCGCGAAGCGATGCGACGATGCCGGCATTTCCGATGACGGCAGAAGGTGCCGCTGACTGGCTGGCAATGGTGGAGGCCGATCTGGCCGAATACACCGTAGAGGCGGGGCGCATCCTGTGGGTCAACCAGACCTATATCACGCCCGACACCGACGCGATGGCAGCGGCTATCGGCGCGGAGGGCACCGAGAAGTCGGTCGCCTACGCGCTGGAGGCGGCGAAGTGGGCGCAGGTGCCTGGCCTCGATCCGGTTGTGGCGCGCAAGCTGGATATCCTGCGCAACGGCATCGTCCTGCCCGCGCCGACCACGCCCGGCGCGGCAACCGAGCTGAACGGCATCGCAACCTCGCTCAACAGCCAGTACAGCAAGGGCAAGGGCACGCTGAACGGTGCCGAACTGAACGGGTCCGACATCGAGGCCGAGATGGGCAATGCGGACCGCACGCCCGCCGAACTGGCCGAGATGTGGGAAAGCTGGCACAGCAATGTCGGCACCCCGATGAAAGCCGATTACACCCGCATGGTCGCCATCGCCAACGAAGGCGCGCGGGAGCTGGGCTTTGCCGATGTGGGCGCGATGTGGCGGTCGGGCTACGACATGCCGGCAGAGGACTTTTCCGCCGATCTGGAGCGCATGTGGCAGGAAGTGAAGCCGCTATACGACAGCCTGCACACCTATGTCCGCTGGAACCTGAATGCGAAATATGGCGATGCCATCCAGCCTGCGACCGGCCCGATCCGCGCCGACCTGCTCGGCAATATGTGGGCGCAGGAATGGGGCAATGTCTATCCGCTGGTCGCACCCGAAGGCGCAGGTGATATCGGCTATGACATCACCGACCTGATTGCGGAAAAGGGCCTGGACGAGGTTGGCATGGTTCGCGTGGGCGAACAGTTCTTCAGCTCGCTGGGCTTCGATCCGCTGCCCGCGACATTCTACGAACGCAGCCAGTTCGTAAAGCCCGCCGACCGTGAAGTCGCTTGCCATGCCAGCGCCTGGGATATCGACAACAAGGACGATATCCGCATCAAGATGTGCATCAAGCCAAATGCGGACGACTTCGTGACAATCCATCACGAGCTGGGCCACAACTATTACCAGCGCGCTTACAAGGAACAGGACTTCCTCCACCTCAATGGGGCGAATGACGGGTTCCACGAAGCCATTGGCGACATGATCGCACTGAGCATTACGCCGGAATATCTGGTGCAGATAGACATGCTGGACCGGGCGCAGGTGCCGGGGCCGGATAAGGATATCGGCCTGTTGCTGCGTCAGGCGATGGACAAGGTGGCATTCCTGCCGTTCGGCCTGCTGGTCGACAAATGGCGCTGGGGCGTGTTCGACGGGTCTATCGCGCCGGCCGATTACAACACCGCATGGCACGGCCTGAAGGAAGAATACCAAGGTATCGTGCCACCGGTCGAACGGCCCGCCGATGCGTTCGATGCAGGCGCGAAGTACCACATTCCGGGCAACACGCCCTACACCCGCTATTTCCTTGCGCGCATCCTGCAATTCCAGTTCTACAAGGCGGCCTGCGACGAGGCTGGCTGGAAAGGGCCGCTGCACCGCTGTTCGTTCTATGGCAACGAGGATGTCGGCGCGAAGCTGAATGCGATGCTGGAACTGGGTGCGAGCAAGCCGTGGCCCGATGCGCTGGAAGCGTTCACCGGCAGTCGCGAGATGAGCGGTGCGGCGCTGGTCGAATATTTTGCGCCGCTGAAGGCGTGGCTGGACCAACAGAACGCAGGCAAGCCCACTGGGTGGTAAGAGGGCGGCGCTTTGCCGTCGGTGAGAGCGGGGACGGGCTTGCCATCCAGCCCGGTTCGCGGGCAAGGCCGCGCTAGACGGGTCGACGCCTATCGCTGGCCCTTGCCTTCAGGAGTTTGTGCCATGCGTATCGTGATGACCGGAGCTACGTCCGGGTTCGGGCTGGACGCCGCCGCGCGGCTGGTAGAGGCGGGGGTGGACTCGCTCGTGATCGGGGCGCGGACCCCGCACGATCTGCCCGAGGAACTGCAAGTGTCCAACGTCACTGCGCATTGGCTGGACCTGGAGGATTTTGCCTCTGTAAGGACTTTTGCCGACGTCATCGGTGACGATCCGATCGACGTCCTGGCCCTCAATGCCGGGATTGGTCTGCCACGGCCCGAGCGCGTCGATAATGGCATGGACAAGACGTTCGTCGTCAACCAGCTTGCGCCGTTCCTCTTGCTGGACCTGCTTCGCGACCGGCTGGCGCCCGATGCTCGCGTGATCTTCACCGGCAGCATTGCGCACGATCCCGCAACCGGCATGATGGTGCCACCCAATCATGCCGATGCGAAGCGGCTGGCCTATCCCGAAAACGATCACGGCAAGCCGCGCGGCGCATTGCAGCAATCGCTCCGCGCCTATGCGTCGTCCAAGCTCGCCAATATCATGACCGCACGCGAACTGGCGCGCCGTGCGCCTGGCCTGACCGTGCTGGCGTTCGATCCCGGCGTGGTCAGCGAAACCCGGATTACGCGCGACTTTCCAGCCTATATGCGCCTGCTCAATGCCGCGCTTGCGCCTATCGTCGCATTCTCGAAGCATAGCAGCACGCTTGGCAACACCGGTCGCCTGTTCGCGCTGCTGATGGTGGACAGGGCGCATGACGGGGAACGCGGCGCATACTGGTCGGTCCGCGGCAAGCGAACGGTGCTGGTCGAGCCATCCGCGCTCGCCCGCGACAAGCAGGCATCTGCGCAGTTGTGGGACGATTGCATGGACCTGCTTGATCGCAAATAGCTGGCGTGAGATGGCGGATACTGTCAGGAGACGGCGTGTCGGAAGCCAGACCCAAGCGCAAGGCGACAAACCAGCCTGTTGGCTGGCGCGAAATGGTGTGCCTGCCGGACCTGACTGACCACCGCATCCCTGCAAAGATCGACACTGGTGCGCGCACCTCCAGCCTGCATGCGGTCGCCATCGAACGCTTCGAGGCGGACGGGCACCAGATGGTCCGTTTCCTGCTCGACCTGGGATACAACCAGGTGCAGCCGGTCACGTGCGAAGTGCCGCGTGCGGACCACCGCACCATCACCAGCAGCAATGGCGAGCAGCAGGACCGGTTCATCATCAAGACCGACCTGCAACTGGGTCCGATCCGGTTCCGCGCGGAATTCAGCCTTGCCGACCGGTCCGACATGCAGTTTCCGATCCTGATCGGGCGCACCGCCCTGCGCAGCCGCTTCCTGGTCGATTGCGGCCGTAGCTATCTCCAGTCCAGCGCCGAAGAGCGTGAAAGGATACTGAAATGAAAATCGCGATGCTTGCCCGCAATCCGAACCTGTATTCGCACAAGCGTCTGGTCGAAGCCGCCGAGAAGCGTGGCCATACGCTCGATATTCTCAACACCACGCGCTGCACGGTGAACATCGCCAGCCATCGTCCGACGGTGACCTACAAGGGTGAGACGCTGACTGGCTACGACGCGGTCATTCCCCGCATCGGCGCCTCGATTACGGCATACGGCCTTGCCGTGCTGCGCCAGTTCGAGATGGGCGGCACGTGGCCACTGAACGAAAGCGTTGCCATCGGCCGCAGTCGCGACAAGCTGCGCTCTACGCAGATCATGGCGAAATACGGCCTTGGTCTGCCGCTGACCGCCTATGCCAACGATCCCAAGCAGGCCGAAGCCATTATTAAGGCCGTCAACGGCCCGCCGGTGGTCATCAAGTTGCTCGAAGGCACACAGGGCATCGGCGTGGTGCTGGCCGAGACGCTGAAGGGCGGTGCGTCCATTATCGAGGCGTTTCGCGGCGCGAACATCGCCATTATGGTACAGGAATTTATCAAGGAAGCGGGCGGGTCGGACATCCGCTGCCTGGTGGTGGGCGGCAAGGTCGTGGCGGCGATGAAGCGGCAGGGTGCCGAAGGTGAATTTCGCAGCAACCTGCACCGGGGCGGCAGCGCGCAGCTTATCAAGATCACGCCAGAGGAACGCAGCACGGCGGTCCGGGCGGCAAAGGCGATGGGCCTAAATGTCTGTGGCGTGGACTTGCTGCGGTCCAACCACGGGCCGGTCATCATGGAAGTGAACAGCTCGCCCGGCCTGGAAGGCATCGAGAACGCCACGGGCAAGGATATCGCCGGCCAGATCATCGAATTTATCGAAGGAAACGCGAAGCCCGGCAAGACGAAGACACGAGGGGCCGGATGAGCGACGACCCGACGAGCAAGCCCGTCACAAGCGGTACATACACCACCGAACAGCTTGAGCAGCGACTTCTGGAAGCGGAGGCGCAGCTTGTCGCGTTGAAGGGCGAGCGCGCACAACGAATTGCTGCGCAGGGCAAGCAGTTGGCCGTGTTCGACGCCATGATCGAGACCGTGCCGGTGGGGGTCGCGATTTCCGATATCGAGGGGCGCATCCTGCAGGGCAATCGCGTGCTGTCGGACATGGTCCGGCATCCGATCCTGCATTCGCGCGATACGGAAGATTACGGGGAATGGGTATCCTACCACGCGGACGGAACGCGTGTGCAATCGCTCGACTACCCGCTTGCCCGCGTTCTGCGCGAGGATATCGACGAGGCCGAACTTATCGTGCATTATCAGCGCGGTGACAAGACGCGATTCTGGATGCGCATTATCGGCAACGCGGTGCGCGATACCCAAGGCAAGCTGATCGGCGCTGCGGTTGCTTGCGTCGATGTGGACGAGGAACATCGCCTTCGCGATGCGCAGGATATCCTGATTGCCGAACTCAACCACCGCGTGAAAAACGCGTTCAGCGTCACCAACGCCATCGTCGGGCGCTCTCTGCGGCAGGCCGGCGTCGACAATACCCTACGCAGCGATATCGACGCCCGACTTAACGCCTATGCGCAGGCACACGCGACGCTGGTGGGAACGGATTACCGCACCGCTCCGCTGGAAGATGTCGCGCGCATGGTGCTGGACAAGATCGCTCTCGACCGCATCGACATGCAGGGCGAGCATGTTTCGCTGGCAACGCGCGCGGCGTTGCCGTTCTCGATGGCGTTTTACGAACTGGCGACAAATGCTACCAAATATGGCAGCCTGTCGGATCCTGACGGCCGCGTTTCGCTGAGCTGGCGCAAGGCGCGAATGGATGGCAAGACGGTGCTACACGTGTCGTGGATCGAGAGCGGCGGACCGACAGTTTCGATGCCGACCGAAGAAGGGTTCGGAACCTTTGTTATCGGTCGTGCGCTTATGGCCGAAACGCAAGGGCAAGTCCGTCGGGAGTTCGCGCCGGATGGGTTCGAATGGCATTTCACGATGCCGCTTCCGGACGACGAAAGAACTGGAAAGGAAAACGATATCTCGCGTATTCTTGTGGTAGAGGACGAAGTGTTTGTCGCGTTCGAGATAAACGATATTCTGACCGATCTTGGGTTCGAAGTCGTCGGCCCCGCCCTGAACGTGGAGGACGCGGAGAAGCTGGCGCGCACATCGGATGTGGATGCCGCATTCCTCGACGTGAACCTGGGCGACGGCAAGACCAGCGAACCGGTGGCCGCCGCATTGCGCGAGCGCGACGTGCCCTTCGTTTTCATCTCTGCTTACACTGCGGACCAGATCACGTTCTGCACCAGCGACGACCGCGTGTTGGAAAAGCCGATCACCGGCAATAAGATCGTCGAAACGATGCGGGCGGTCTTGCCGGATTTGGAAATAAAGGGTTAGCGGAACGGCGGCTCGTTGAAGGCGCGAAGTTTCCGCGAGTGCAGGCGTATCCCCTCTTCGCGCAGGCGGCGGCAGGCGGTTACGCCTATCTGCAGGTGGGCGGCAATGGCTTCTTCGTAGAAGGTGTTGGCCTGGCCGGGAAGTTTGATTTCGCCATGCAGCGGCTTGTCGCTGACACATAGCAGAGTGCCGTATGGAACGCGGAAGCGATACCCTTGCGCGGCGATGGTGGCGCTTTCCATGTCGATGCCGACCGCCCGGCTCAGCGAGAGACGGCGGGCGGACTGAGTGTAGCGCAATTCCCAGTTGCGGTCGTCCGTCGTCACCACCGTGCCGGTCCGCATCCGCTTTTTCAGGTCGCTGCCCTGTTTACCGCTGACTTCCTCCGCCGCACCGGCCAGCGCCTGTTGCACTTCGGCGATGGCGGGCAGCGGGATTTCGGGGGGCAGGACGGGGTCGAGCACATGGTCGTCGCGTAGATAGGCATGGGCGAGGACGTAGTCGCCGATCTTCTGGCTGGGACGCAGGCCTCCGCAATGGCCGATCATCAGCCACGCTTCGGGGCGCAGAACCGCAAGATGGTCGCAGATCGTCTTGGCATTGCTGGGGCCGACGCCGATATTGACCAGCGTGATGCCGTTCCGTCCTTCGCCAACGAGATGATAGGCGGGCATCTGGTGGCGGCGCCATGCGGTGTCGCTCAGTTCCAGCCTCGCGTCGCTCCGTGCTTCGGTCAGGTGCAAACCGCCTGCACCCGCCAGCGCACTGTAGCCGGCCTGCGCCAGCTGCTCGCCAGCCCAGTCAACGAATTCATCGACATAGCGGTGGTAGTTCGTAAACAGAATGAACTTCTGGAAATCTTCCGGCCGGGTACCGGTGTAATGCGCCAGCCGCGCGAGGCTGAAATCGGTGCGCAGGCCGTCGAACAGCGACAGCGGGATCGTGTCCGTCGTCTCGTCGATCTCGATCCCGTCGGCCAGCTCGTCGCCGATATCGGCCAGCTCGGTTGCCGGAAAGTGCCGCGCCAGTTCGTTGGGGCTTATACCCGCCAGCCCCGCGCCCACGCCGCCGTCCAGCACATAGGGGAACGGGATTTCCTGCCGCGAGGGGCGCGCGGACAGGGTGACGTCGTAATCCTGCGTTATGATGGCGAGCTGTTCGCGCAGATAGTCGCCGAACAGGGCGGGGCGGGTGACGGTGGTGGCGTAGTGCCCCTCTGCATTCAGGCGGCCATAAGCATGGTTGCGATCGAGCGGGCTGCGCTCCGAGGGCCCGTTGCCTCCGGCAAATGTCACCAGCAGTTCCGGATAGGCGTAGCTGCCATCGGTGCGGCGCGATTTGGACGGCAGCGTGCCGTCGCGCCCGAAGGCGATCACGTCGTTGCGCAGGCGCTCCACCGATGCGGTGTAGAGCGTTTCCAGTTCGCCGAGGATGGTGTCGATATCGGTCATGGTCACAGGGCTAGACGGCTCGCGTTACAAATCAAAGCTGCGGGTCGGATGCGAAACAGGCGCGCCCTTGCAAGAAGGACGCGCCTGTATCGGTTGGCGTAAGCGGTATCGGTTGGCGTAAGGGGTTCGCGGCCCCCCGCGTCAGTCTTCGTCCGGCTTCGGCCCGGCGCCATCCGCGTCGGCTTCGGCAACGGTGTCGTCTGCTGCCGGTTCCGCACCGTCTTCAAGCATGTCCGCCGGTATCTCGCCCGGTTCAAGACCACTTTCGGTGGTGTTGGCCGCCGCCTGTTCCTCGATCTCGGCCTGTTCATCGGCGAAGATCTGGGCCAGCACGTCGACGCCCTGGCTTTGCAGCTCGGCTTCGTCATCGGACCGCGCGACATTGGCTTTCACCGTCACCTCGACTTCGGGGTGCAGGGCGATGGTCACGTCGTGCATGCCGATCGTCTTGATCGGGCTGCCCATGATGACCTGCTTCTTGTCGATCTGGTGCTTCTGGTCGGCAAGCCCTGCCACGATGTCGCGCACATTGACCGAACCGTAGAGCTGGCCGGCATTGGACGCCGCGCGGATCAGCACGATCTCTGCGCCGTCGACCTTGCCACCCGCTGCTTCCGCTTCGGTGCGGCGTTCGGCGTTTTCGGCTTCCAGTCGCTCGCGGTTGGCTTCGAACACCTTTTTATTGGCGGCATTGGCGCGCAACGCCTTCTTCTGCGGCAACAGGAAGTTGCGCGCAAAGCCGTCCTTCACGGTGACCACGTCGCCGATGGAGCCGAGGCTGCCGACGCGCTGGAGGAGAATGATATCCATGTTGAGTCTCCTCTTACTTTACGATGTAGGGAAGCAGGCCGATATGGCGCGCACGCTTGATCGCCTTGGCGAGTTCGCGCTGCTTCTTGGCGGATACCGCGGTGATGCGGCTGGGCACGATCTTGCCGCGTTCCGAAATGAAGCCCTGCAGCAGCCGCACATCCTTGTAATCGATGGCGGGGGCATTCTTGGCCTGGAACGGGCAGCTCTTGCGACGGCGGAAAAACGGACGGGCCATCAGTTACGGTCCTCCCGCTCGCGACGCTTCTTCGTATCGCGTTCGTTCTTGCGCATCATCACGCTGGGACCGTCCTCATGTTCGTCCACGCGGATGGTCATGTAGCGGATGACGTCTTCGTTGATGCGGGTCTGACGTTCCAGCTCGCTGACCACGGCGCCGGGGCCGTCGATGTTGAGCATCACGAAATGTGCCTTGCGGTTGCGGTCGATCTTGTAGGCGAGGTTCTTCAGCCCCCACGATTCGACGCGGGTGACCTTGCCCTTGTTCGCCTCGATAATTTCGGTTGCCTGCGTCGCCAATGTGTCGACCTGAGCCTGGCTCAGATCCTGGCGCGCAAGGAACACGTGCTCGTATAGAGCCATGCTTCATGCCTTTCACTACTGCCGATCGCTGGCCATCCCGCAGCGGTTCCGCGGGCGCCCCTCCGGCTTTCTTGGATTCCCCGACGATGCCGGGAAGGGCAGGCACATAGCCGGATCGGGCCAGAATGCAAGCCTTGTGGCGGGCAATGTCATGGCAGCCGTGGACCACTCGTTTGCCTTCTAATATCTGTGGCCTTCCTGCCCAAATCCTTGAACAACAACGCATAAACGGTGATCCGCAACAGGGCATATGTGGCTTTCGCCCTTTCGCCGGTCCACGCCCTCATTGCCTCCTGCCTGTCGCCCCGCCGGCAAAGGCTATGACAGCCAACCATGATGTAGGACAGCGCGAAAGGCGGTTGCGCGCGCGCGCCGTGATGGGCAGGGCGGTGGCTTGCGAAGGAGTAAGCGTAATGCCCGGTGGACTGGTTGCCCTGTTGGACGATGTGGCGGTAATCGCGCGTGTCGCCGCCGCGTCGGTGGACGATATCGGCGTCGCCGCCAGCCGTGCGGGCGCGAAGGCGGCGGGCGTGGTGATCGACGATGCGGCGGTCACGCCCAGCTACGTCACCGGCCTTTCCCCGGCGCGCGAGCTGCCGATCATCTGGCAAATCACCAAGGGCAGTTTCAGGAACAAGCTGCTGATCCTGCTTCCCGGCGCACTGTTGCTGAGCGAGTTCCTGCCCGCCGCGATCATCTTCGTGCTGATGGCGGGTGGGCTGTATCTCAGCTACGAAGGCGCGGAAAAGGTCATCGAGAAGCTGGGCGGGGAGAAGCACGGCAAGACGCTGGAAGACGCCATCGAAGACCCCGAAGCGTTCGAGAAACAGCGCATATCGGGCGCGATCCGCACCGACCTGATCCTGTCGGCGGAGATCATGGCGATCACGCTGAACGAAGTGGCGGCGGACGATTTCTGGGTGCGCGCGGGCGTACTGGCGGTGGTCGGCATCGCGATTACGATCGTGGTCTATGGCGCAGTGGCGATGATCGTGAAGATGGACGATGTCGGCCTGGCCCTGTCGCAGCGCGCGAACAGTGTAAGTCCAAGCGGTCGGGCGCGGACTGGTCGCAGCCATGCCCAAGCTGCTGGTGGCGCTCAGCGTGATCGGCACGGTCGCGATGCTATGGGTCGGCGGCGGCATCCTGATCCACGCGCTACACGAGCTGGGCTTGGACGCGCTCTACGATTTCGGCCACGGGCTGGAGAACGGTATCAAGGCCATGACCGGTGGCGCAGGTGGCCTGCTGGGCTGGATGACCTTTGCAGGCGTCTCGGCGCTGGTCGGGATTATCGTGGGCGGCGTGCTGGTGTTCGTGCTGCACAAGGTGCTGAAGGTGGGGCATCCTAGCGGGGTGGCTTAGGAGGGGATATCGGCTCGCAAAAATGAGACTCATACGATAGACACTTGTTAGCTATAGACAGCCGTGCCAAGTTTCTTTAGCTGTATCATATGGAAAACAGAAAAAAAATCCATTAAAATTGCAATTTTAATTATTAGCCTTCTTTTTGGTGGCGCGTTAGTTAAAGCAATTGTGTTCCCTGCCGACGAGGGAGGCGATTTTTGTTTCACTAACAAATACGGCGATGAAGAATGCGTGCGGACGCATTCAAAATACGCAAACCGGTAAAATTGTTAATACTGTTATGGTGTCAAGTAGTTCACAGTCGCTTTAAAGGCTCTCTATACCAACCCCTTGACCCAGCGCGGAACTCGTCAATAGTGCGCCCATGCCCCGCCTTATCCTCTTCAACAAACCCTACGGCTTGCTGTCGCAATTCACGGATCGCGGCAATCCGACGCACCGGCAGACGCTGTCTGACTTCATCGACTTGCCGGGCTTTTATCCGGCGGGGCGGCTGGATCGGGATAGCGAGGGGCTGTTGTTGCTGACCGACGATGGCAAGTTGCAGACGCGCATTGCCGACCCACGTTACAAATTGCCCAAGACCTATCTGGTGCAGGTGGAGGGGGAGCCGGATGCGGCGGCTTTGCGGCGGTTGTGCGAGGGCGTGCGGCTGAGGGATGGCATGACCCGGCCTGCGCAGGCCGAGCGCATCGCGGACCCGGCGCTGCCGCCACGCGATCCGCCGATCCGGGTGCGCAAGTCGATTCCCGATAGCTGGATCAGACTGACCTTGCGCGAGGGCAAGAACCGGCAGGTGCGGCGGATGACGGCGGCGGTCGGGCATCCGACGCTGCGCCTGATGCGCTGGTCCATAGGCGACTGGACCGTGGCGGACATACCCGTGGGGCAGTGGGTCGAGACGTCGGCGCGCTGATCCGCGGCCTATTCCTCGAAGGCGATGCAGCCGCGATTGACGAGGTCGCGGACCAGTGACTGGACGGGCTGGTGCGTGATGTCGTCGCGGTTCACCTCGATACGCGGACTGGCACAGAGCGCTTCGGCGAAGGTCGCCGCTGCGCCGCAACATGCAGTCGCTTCGCCGTCCACGCTCAGCAACACACTGTCGTCCGGTTGCCGGACAAAGGCGAACCGGCTGGCGGGATTACGAACCAGTGCGGTGCCGCCTTCCAGCGCCGCCGCTACCTCCTCCGCGCTGATGGCAGTGTCGGGCCGCCAGTCGATGGTGTCGTTCTTGGGTGCCGTGGCATATGTGCCGAACCAGCGCGCAAATGCGTCCCTGTCGGCCAGTTGCGCGGCGACCATGCCGTGCAGGCGGGACAGGGCCTCGCCCGAAATTTCGCCCGGGTTCGCCTGTATGACCAGACCGGAATCGCCATATCTGTCGGCGTCGTCGTCGATCATCGTATCGAGCACGGCGTCGCTCCAGCCTTCGACCAGTTCCACGGCAGACGGCGCGCGGAAGCCGACGGAATAGGTCATGCAGTCATGCCCGATGGCGGTGCCCCGGTGCGCGATGCCCGGCGGCACATAAAGGATATCGCCGGGTTCCAGGACGTAGTCCTGCCGCGCCTCGAACGCCGCCAGCAGGCGCAAATCGTCGTGCGGCAGCAGCGGCGTATCGCCATCGCACATCCCGCCCAGCTCCCACCGCCTGCGGCCCAGCCCCTGTATGAGGAAGACATCGTACTGGTCGTAATGCGCGCCGACGCCGCCTTTGTCGGTGGCGTAGCTGACCATCACATCGTCGATCCGCCAGTTCGGGATAAAACGGAACGCCTCGATCAGGTCCGCAACGGCAGGGACATAGTGGTCGACCGCCTGCACCAGCAGGGCCCACGGCGCGGTGCCCAGCGCGTCGAACCTGTCGGTTGGCATAGGACCATGTTCGAGCACAAGCGCACCACCCTCGGCGCCATCGCCCGTAACCAGCCGCGATTCCACATGGGGTTCGCACGCCAGACCCGCCAGTTCGTCCGGCTCCACGGGGTTGCGCCATGCGTCCCACGGATTGCGGATCAGGAGCGGCGTCTTCTGCCAATGGTCGCGCAGGAACGTGTGCGGATCGAAGTCGATAAGGTGCATCGGGACGGCGCTGTCGCGGGTCAGACCCGCTCCAGCAACCCTCTCGCAAAGCCCGTCAGCGTATCGTCGCGCGCGCCCATCACCACGATGCGGTCGCCCTGTTTGACCATGCCGGCAATCAGCGTGCCGCAATCCTCGCGGTCCGCGACATATTCGGCCAGTCCGCCCGCTTCCATGATTAGCTCAATGATGCGTTCGCTGCCCTGCGTACGGTCGGTCGTGCCGCCATAATAGACCGGATCGCAGAAGACAGTGATATCTTCCGGCCCCAGTTCGCGTGCGAAGGTCTGCGGCCAGTTCGTCGCCCATCTGGCGCAAGGGGCCGTAGCCGTGCGGCTGGAAGAACGCGATGACGCGGCCCGGATGCGCCTTCAGCGTGCGCAGCGTGGCGGCGCATTTTTCGGGGTTGTGGCCGAAATCGTCGATTACCGTCACTCCATTCGCGCTGGTGCCGAGAATGTCGAACCGGCGCGCCAGCCCCGCAAAGCCCGCCAGCGCCTCCACCGCTACGCTAACCGGCACCCCCGCCGCCGCCGCGCCCGCGATGGCCGCGAGTGCGTTGGACAGGTTATGCCGCCCCGGCATGGCAAGGCGCAGGGGATGTTGCGTATCGTCATGCCGGTCCACCACCAGCGCTGCCTGCTGCGTCGGTCCGTCGGCAAGCGAGCCGGACACAACCCCGATCTGCGCCTTCTCCTCATCGACGCCGAAGGTGATGACCTCGTTCGCGCGCGGCAGCAGCGCCAGCGCTTCGGCATCGTCCGCGTTGATGACGGCGATACGGCTGCGTTCCAGGTAGTCGCCGAACAGCGCGCGCAATTCGTTCATGCCCATGTGGTCGAGGCTGACATTGAGCAGCACGCCGACGGCGGGACGGTAGAGCGCGATGGAGCCGTCGCTTTCGTCCACTTCCGACACGAAAATGCTTTCGCCGCCCACCAGCGCGCTGGCGAAGGGGCGGTCCTTGCTGACGAAGTTCTTCATGACCGCGCCATTCATCACCGTCGGCGCGCGTCCGGCGGCGTGCATGATCCAGCCGAGCATGCCGGTAACGGTTGACTTGCCGCTGGTCCCCGCCACCGCCAGCCCCGCGCCGCTGGTGTTGAACAGGATGGAGAGCAATTCGGCACGGCTCATTCGCAGGCAGTCCAACTCGGCGGCGCGCTGCACTTCGGGCACGGTGTCTTCCACGGCGGCGGAAGCGACGATGATCTGGTCCGCCGACACGATGCCGCTGCCGTCCTGAGGATGTAGTGCGAAACCCTGCGCCTCCAGCGCAGCGAATTTGGCAGGCGTGCGCCCCTGGTCGAAGCTGCGATCCGATCCCGCCACGGTGCAGCCGCGCCCCTTCAGGATCTGCGCCAGCGGCAGCATCCCCGACCCGCCGATGCCGCAGAAGAAGAACGGGCGGGCGAAAAGCTGTGCGGGCGTTGGCATGTCGGACGTCATGGCCGTGCGCGGTATGCGGTTGTGCCGGGCGCGGCAAGCGGGCAGGCTGTGGCTCATGACGACAATCGCCATCTGCGCGCCCGGGAAGGCAATTACGCGGGACGCTGCGCGCAAGGTGGAGCACATCGCCGCCGCGCGAGACGATGTGACGCTGCGCTTCCACCCGCAATGCTTCGCAAGCGACGGACATTTTGCGGGAGACGACGCGACCCGGCTGGCGGCGTTTCTCGAATGCGCGAACGACCCGGCGACCGACGCGGTGTGGTTCGCGGCGGGCGGCTACGGCTCCAATCGCATTGCGGCGGAAGCGGTGGCCGGGCTGGATGCGGTGGGCGCGCGCAAGGCGTATCTCGGCTATTCAGACACCGGCTATCTGCTGGCAGAACTATATCGCGCGGCGGTCGGTGTACCGGTTCACGGACCGATGGTGTCCGATATCGGGCGCGAGGACGGTGCGGCGGCAATCGAGCGCGCGCTGGACTGGCTGGTAAGTGCCGAGCCTACAGAACAAGCGGACATACCAACCGTCGCCTTCAACCTGACGACGCTGGCCATGCTGTGCGGCACCGGGCTGATGCCGGACCTGACGGGGCACGTCGTGATGGTGGAGGAGGTGGGCGAGTATCTCTACGCCGTCGACCGCCTGTTCTTCCACATCGCGCATCACCTTCGCGGCGTCGCAGGCCTCAAGCTGGGCCGTATATCGCAGGTGCCCGAAAACGACCGGCCTTTCGGCGCAACTGCCGAAGAGATCGCGCAATACTGGTGTAAAAAGGCGGGCATCGCCTATCTCGGCCGCGCCGATATCGGCCACGATGCGGACAATTGCGTTGTGCCGTTCGGCCTTGCCCGCACTGCTTCCGGCGCATAGGCCCGGGACCGAATGAGCAGGCCCGAAACGGGCGTCGCAGGAGCAGAAAATGACAGCATTCGTCTTTCCGGGGCAGGGCAGCCAGCGGGTCGGCATGGGCCGCGATCTGGCCGATGCCAGCACTGCCGCGCGCGAGGTTTTCCAGGAGGTGGACGAGGCGCTGTCGCAGAACCTCAGCACGCTGATGCGCGACGGTCCGGAAAGCGAGCTGATGCTGACCCGCAATGCACAGCCCGCAATCATGGCGAACGCGATGGCAACATTGCGGGTGGCTCAGGCCGAGTTCGACCTCGTGCTGGCCGACACTGCGCAAAGCGTGGCGGGCCACAGCCTAGGCGAATATACCGCTTTGTGCGCTGTCGATGCCTTCTCACTGGCCGATACCGCGCGCTTGCTGCGGCTGCGCGGCGTGTCGATGCAGTCCGCCGTGCCGGTGGGCGAGGGGGCAATGTGCGCGCTGCTGGGTGCGGACGTGGAGAAAGCGCAGGCGCTTGCCGATGCCGCGGCGCAAGGACAGGTTTGCACTGTGGCGAACGACAACGATCCGGTGCAAGTGGTGCTGTCCGGTCATGCAGGCGCGATCGAGCGTGCGGTGGGCATGGTGAAGGACCACGGCATCAAGCGCGGCGTGCCGCTGCCTGTGTCCGCTCCGTTCCACTGCCCGCTGATGCAGCCCGCCGCCGATGTGATGGCGGAAGCGTTGGCCGAGACGCCCCCCGCGACACTCGCGCTGCCACTCTATGCCAACGTTACTGCCGCCGAGGTGCGCGACCCCGAGACAGTGCGCGCTTTGCTGGTCGAGCAGGTGACAGGCCGCGTCCGCTGGCGCGAAAGCGTACTGGCGATGCACGAGGCGGGCGTAACGCGGTTCGTCGAACTGGGCGGCAAGGTGCTCGGCCCGATGATCGGACGCACGGTAAAGGGGGTTGATGTTACGAGCCTGGTGACGATGGCCGACCTCGAAGCGTTTGCGAAGGAAGGTTAGGCGCTCGCGGAGGCGCGGGGGCGCGGAGGGTGATGGACGGACGGCTGAACGACATAACCGGCATGGTGATTGACCAATGTATTCGCATACACCGCGAACTCGGCCCGGGCTTGCTGGAAGGCGTGTATGAAACCGTTCTCGACGGTGCTTTGACGCGCAATGGTTTGACAATCGACCGGCAAAAGCCGGTCGATATTGCCTATGACGGCTTGCGCTTTCCCAATGCGTTCAGGATGGATTTGCTGGTGAACGATGTGTTGGTTCTGGAAATCAAATCGGTGGAAAGGCTTTCGAACCTACATGCAAAGCAACTGCTAACCTATCTACGCTTGACCCGCAGGCCGTTAGGGCTGCTCTTAAACTTTTCCGGCGAAACGATGAAAGACGGTATACGGCGCGTAATCAATACGCACGGTTCGTAACGCCCCTCTGTGCCTCCGCGCCTCTGCAAGCGTATAAAAAGGAATTTGAGACGATGTTCAGCCTCGAGGGAAAAACCGCTCTCGTCACCGGTGCCAGTGGCGGGATCGGGTCGGCGATTGCAGTGACGCTGGCAGGGCAGGGGGCGCGGCTGGCGTTATCGGGTTCCAACGGCGCGAAACTGCGCGCGTTTCGCGAACAATTGAACGCACAAACCGGTGGCGACCATGTCGAGATCACGTGCGATCTGTCGAATGCCGAACAGGTCGAGGAGCTGGTGCCCGCCACGCTCGATACGCTGGGCGGCCTCGACATTCTGGTCAACAATGCAGGCATCACGCGCGACAATCTGGCGATGCGGATGAAGGACGAGGAATGGCGCGACGTACTGTCGGTCAATCTCGATGCCGCGTTCCGCCTGATGCGTGCCTGTGCCCGTCCGATGATGAAGGCGCGTTCGGGCCGCATCGTGTCCATCACCAGCGTAGTCGGCGCGACAGGCAATCCGGGCCAGATGAACTACGCGGCGGCCAAGGCCGGGCTGGTCGGCATGTCGAAATCGCTGGCGCAGGAGCTGGCGACGCGCGGCGTCACGGTCAATTGTGTCGCGCCCGGCTTCATCCGCACCGCGATGACGGACGATTTGCCCGATGCGCAGAAAGACGCGCTCAACGCCCGCATTCCAGCGGGCCGCATGGGCGAAGGCGGCGATATCGGCGCGGCGGTGGCCTACCTTGCATCGGACGAAGCGGCTTATGTCACCGGCCAGACGCTGCATGTAAATGGCGGCATGGCTATGCTAGGCTAACGAAGAGTACAGTTTTGAAATAGGAAGTACCTATGCTCACACGCAACCTGTCGCGTCCGCGCGGCGCCATCATCGCAATCGCCGGTACCATGCTTCTGGCGGGGGGCGCTGTTGCGCCTGCCCACGCGCAGGATGTCGCTGCGGATGAAGAGCAGCTGCCCGAAACCGTGTATGATTGCCCGCTGAATGAAGCGAGCGAAGAATACATGACCCTGCTGATCCGCGATCTGACCAGTGAGGAAGACGACGAAGTTTCGGAAAAGGTCAGCGACTTTGCCTCCGCCGATGTGCTCACTTGCGTAGAACGCCACGACGTGCCTGAAGAGGATGTGGAGGGGTATGCCGCCTATGCCTTTGCCGCCGTCGCGGAAGCTTTGGGTGCAGAGGTGTTGTCGGTATCCGGGTTCGATGTGGACGCGATCGATGCGCTTTTCGATGTGGGTGAAGGCCGGACGAACACCGGCGTCGGCGAATTCGACGAAGCGCGGGTGCAGACGATTCTGGAAAGCGCCTATTCCGGCGAGGTGGCCCCCGCCGAAATACCCGAACAGATATGGACCATGCTCGGCATCTATGTGGAATCGACCGCGATGGTGAACCGCTACGTTGCGCAGTGACCGGCACGGCCACCTTGCTGCACCCGCAATTATCCCCAAGGAAGCGGGGCCGCGTTTGCCATCGCCCTTGCCGCGATAGGCCTTCACGCTAAAGTCGCACGCATGATTATCCGGCGCCACGGGCGATTCCGGCGGCCTATCGGGCCAGACTTGTTAGAGGGGTTACCATGAAAGCCACCATCGAACGCGCCACGCTGCTGCGGTGCTTGAGCCATGTGCAGTCCGTGGTGGAACGGCGCAACACCATCCCCATCCTGTCCAATGTGCTGATCGAAGCCGATGCGGGGGGCAATCTGAAGGTCATGGCGACCGATCTGGATCTGCAGGTGGTGGAGAATATGGCTGCCGCCTCGGTCGAGGATGCAGGCGCGATTACCGTTCCCGCCCACCTGCTTTTCGATATTGCCCGCAAGCTGCCCGATGGCAGCCAGGTCAGCCTGGAAACGGCGGAAAACCGCATGACAGTGAAGGCCGGGCGCAGCCGGTTCAAGCTGCCGACGCTACCGCGCGACGATTTTCCGGTCATCGTGGAAGGCGATCTGCCGACCAGTTTCGAACTGCCCGCAAAAACGCTTGCCGAGATGATCGACCGCACACGCTTCGCCATCAGTACCGAGGAAACGCGCTATTACCTCAACGGCATCTTCCTGCACGTTGCGGACGATGGCAGCGCCGGTGCGGTGTTGAAAGCCGCCGCGACCGACGGGCACCGGTTGGCGCGCTTCACGCTGACGCAGCCGGAAGGGGCGGAGGGGATGCCCGATGTCATCGTGCCGCGAAAGGCCGTGGCGGAGTTGCGCAAGCTGCTCGACGAGGCGACGGAAGGGCAGGTCCAGATCGACCTTTCCGCCAGCAAGGTGCGCTTCACGCTTGGTGGCGAGGGCGGCGTGGTGCTGACCAGCAAGCTGATCGACGGCACCTTCCCCGATTACAGCCGCGTCATCCCGACCGGCAACGACAAGCTGCTGAAGATCGACCCCAAAAGCTTCTTCGCCGGTGTGGACCGCGTGGCAACCATCGCGACGGAGAAAACGCGCGCGGTGAAGATGGGGCTGGAACAGGACAAGGTGGTTCTATCGGTCACCAGTCCGGATAACGGCACCGCGACGGAGGAAGTCGCTGCGGAATACAGCAGCGACGCATTCGAAATCGGCTTCAACGCCAATTATCTTAAGGACATCCTGGGCCAGATCGACAGCGATACGGTGGAACTGCACCTTGCCGATGCAGGCGCGCCGACGCTGATCCGCAAGGACGACAAGAGCCCGGCGCTCTATGTCCTGATGCCGATGCGGGTCTGACGGCGATGCGGCTCGCCATGTGCGTTGCGGTTGTGGCGCTGGCGTCGCCCGTCGCAGCACAGGCGCAGCCTTGGCGGCTCGATACCGGCGGTGACTTTTCGGCGACGCTGGATTGCCTCGAAGCTGCGAACCTGACGCTAATATCCGCGCATCGCGGCGGGCCGACGCCGGGTCTGCCGGAAAACTCTATCGAAGCAATGGATGCGCTGCTCCATGCCACACCGATGTCGGCGGAGATCGACGTTGCCGCCAGCCGCGACGGGGTGCTGTTCCTGCTGCATGACAACACGCTGGACCGGACCACGACCGGCACCGGCGAAGCGGCGGCGCAGGACTGGGCCACGCTGTCGCGATTACGGCTGCGCGACGAAGCGGGCTGGACCACGCCCTATCGCATTCCGACGCTGGAAGCGGCGCTGGCATGGGCCAAGGGCAAGACCGCCCTGACGATCGATTTCAAGCGGTCTGCGCCTTACGAGGATGTCATCGACCTGATCCGCGCGGCTGACATGGCGCAGGAAGTGATGCTGGTAGCCTATTCACTCGACGCCGCGCAGAAATTGCACATGCTGGCACCCGACATGCTGATATCGCTGTCGATGGAACGGCCAGGTGCGCTGGACGAGGCGGTGGCCGCCGGTATTGCGGCGGACCGACTGGTCGCGTTTACCGGCACGCGTACCGCGCGGCCCGACCTCTATCGCGTGCTGGACGATGCCGATGTCGAAGTGATTTTCGGCACGCTTGGCCGCGCGGACTCCATCGACAACCAGCTCGACCGCTATGGCATCGACAGTCGCTATGCCGATCTCGGCGCGCAGGGCGTGGACATCATCGCCACCGACCGCCCCCGCGCGGCGGCAGTTGCCTTGGCCGAGGCGGGGCGATTACCGAGAGCCGGCCAATGCGGTTTCGCTCGCGCCGCGCCCTGATCTTTTGAAAGAACGAAACATGCGCCAAATTCACGTCGCCAAATCGGCCATCGAAAATGCGACGCTTGCAGAAAGCGACACGCCGCCGCTCGCGCCGGACAGCGTACGGCTGGCGCTCGAAAGCTTTTCGGTCACGGCGAACAATGTGACCTATGCGGTGGTGGGCGACGGGTTCGGCTACTGGAACTTTTTCCCGCCGACCAGTGCCGATGGCGCGGACACAGGTATCGTCCCGGTATGGGGCCATGCGCGCGTGATCGAAAGCGACCATGCGGAGTTTGCCGTGGGGGAGCGGGTTTATGGCTATTTGCCGATGGCTTCGCATCTCGATGTGGTACCGGACAAGGTGACGAGAGGCGGCTTCATCGACGCTGCGCCGCATCGCCAGCCCATGAGTCCGATCTACAACCAGTATTCCCGCCTCGCCGCCGATCCCGAACACGACCCGGAGCGCGAAGGTGAGCGGATGCTGTTCGGCCCGCTCTTCAAGACCGGCTTCCTGATCGAAAGTTTCTTCCGCGCGGAAAACTGGCTTGGCGCGGGCGTTATGGTGATGACTAGCGCATCGTCGAAAACCGCGATGGGGCTTGCCAGCGTGGCGAAGCATCGTTCGCAGAAAGTGCGTCGCATTGGCCTGACCTCGGCGGGCAATGTCGCCTTTACCGAGGCGACCGGCTTGTATGACGAGGTGCTGGATTACGACGCGGTTGCCTCGCTGCCGACGGAGCCTTGCGTGACGGTCGATTTTGCGGGCAATGGCGCAGTGCTGGCGCAATTGCACCATCACTTGGGCGATGCGTTGAAATACTCCTGCCTCGTCGGGGCAACGCATGTCGAGGCGCGCGGCAGCGGAATGGGTGCAGCGCGCGACCTACCCGGCCCGAAACCCATCATGTTCTTTGCGCCCGACCACGCGGTTGCGGCGGTGAAGGCGCTGGGGCCGAAGGGCTTCGGTATGGAACTGGCGGAAAGCTGGCACGCGTTCCTCGCCGATCTTGGCGACAGCGTGGCCATCGAACGGCGCAGCGGGCTGGAACAGGCGCGCCATACATTCGCCGCGATGGTGCGCGGCGAAGTCGACCCCGCGACCGGGATCATCATAGAGCCGTAATCGACCGACCCGTCAGGCCGCCTTGGCCATCTGCGTTTCGGGCGTATCGAGGAAACGGCGCATCGCGCTGACGCTTTGTTCGCGATGGCTGAGCAGGAACAGGTGCCCGCCGCCTTCCATGATTTCCAGCTCGCTGTTCGGGATCAGCCTGTTCAGGATCTTGCCGTTCACGACCGGCACGATCTGGTCGTCGTCGCCCATCATTATGAGCGTCGGCTTCTTCAGGAAAGGTAGCGCAGGCGCGCTGGTCCAGCCGACCAGCGCCAGCAACTGATAGACATAGCCCCGCGGCGTGGGTGGGGTCAGCCGTCCGATATGCGCGCCCTTGCCTTCGTTTTGCGTGTCGTTCTGGCCCGCGCCGGTGGTGGCCGGCTGCACGCCGCCATACAGCGTCTCGAAATGCTTCGCCATGAAGGCGGCGTCCACATAGCGGCGCGGATCGGCCATCTTGGTCAGCGCAGCAGGATTGCCCGGCACCATCAGCATGCCCGCGCTGGTCGCCAGCAAGCACCAGCCGTCGCGTGCGACCGGGGTGTTGTAGCGCGAAATGCTGCGCCATCGCGCCGCCCCAGCTTACGCCCATCACATCGGCCTGTCGCACGCCGAACAGGTCCAGCACCTTGGTCGCCGTCCATGCCATCGTGAAGGCGTTATAGGGCACTGTGGGCTCGGGCGATTTGCCGACGCCGGGCATGTCGAACATGATGAAGCCGCGGTCGTCCAGCGCTTCGGCCAGCGGGGCGACCGCTTCGATATTCGCACCGATGCCGTTGAAGAACAGGACCGGCGGATGGTCGCTCGGTTCGTCCAGCCGCCAGCGCGCGACGCGCAGCGTGCGCCCGCCCACCTTTCTCGAGGCTAATTTCGGCGGTTCGCATCGGATCGGTCAAACGCTTTTCCTATCATTGGCACTGGCTTTGGTGCAGTGCAGCATAACTGGGTATGCGGTCACACCTCTTCAAGCACGTATTGACCGGGCGCCGGGTCCAGCGGCTTGTATCTTGCATTGCCGAGCGACTTGGGCGCTTTCTTCTTCGCGCCCGACCGCGCCTGCAGCCATTCGATCCAGTAGGGCCACCAGCTTCCCGCGATTTCTTCCGCGCCCGCCTGCCATTCGTCGGCGGTTTCCGGCAGTGGGCCGTCCTTCTTTTGCAGGTAGTAGCGCGCCTTGGGGTTTCCGGGCGGGTTCAGGATCGCCTGCATGTGCCCGGAATGGCTGAGCACGTAAGTGACATCGCTGGAGCCGAACAGCTGCGTGGAGCGATACGTCGCTTTCCAAGGGGTGATATGGTCGGTCACCCCGCCCAGGATGAACAGGTCGTTGTCCACCTTCGACAGATCGATCTTGTGATCCACCATCTCCACCTCGCCCTTCTTCGTGAAGGCCAGCGTTTCGAAAATGGTCAGGAAATCGCCCATCAGCGCGGCGGAAAGATTGGTGGCGTCCGCGTTCCAGAACAATACATCGAAGGCAGGCGGGTCTTCACCCAGCAGGTAGTTGTTTATGACGTAGTTCCAGATCAGGTCATTGGGCCGCAGCCACGCGAACCCGCGCGCCAGATCGTCGCCCTTGATGACGCCCTGCTTGGCGGCCCGTTGCCGGGCAAGCTGCATCCCGTTTTCGGTCACCAGCGAGCCTGCCTCGATATCGGTCTGCTGCGGATGCAGGACACACACCATCAGCGTCAGCGCACCCAGCTTCGCGTCTCCGTCCGCCGCCAACTTGCTAGCCAGCATCGCGGCGGTTTGCCCGCCCGAACAGCCCGCACATACGTTCACCGTCTTCGACTTGGTGATCGCGGCGACGGCATCCATCGCTTCGCGGCAGGCAGCGATATAGTCCGCCATGTCCCAGTGGCCCTGTTCCTTCGTCGGATTGCGCCACGAAATCAGGAACATTTGGACGCCGTGCCCGGTCAGATAGCGAACGACGGATTTTTCCGGCGACAAGTCGTTTATATACGCCTTGTTTATTTGCGGCGGGATGATGAGCTGCGGGGTTGCATAGACCTCTTCGGTCGTGGGGGCGTAATGGATCAGTTCCATCATTTCGGTGCGCAGGACGACGTGCCCCTTCGACGCGGCGATGTTCTCACCCAGCTTGAACGGCGTCTTGTCGACCTGGCTGACCATGCCCTTGTTCTTGGTCATATCCTCATAGGCGTTTTTCAGGCCCTTCATCAGGCTTAAGCCCCCGCTGTCGATCACGCGCTTCTGCGCGGTGGGATTGCCGAGCAGCGAGTTGGTGGGCGCGAGGCTGTCGATGATGATATTCGAAATAAAATTGGCGCGGTCGCGCTCCAGCTCGTCTAGTTCCAGATCGTCGAGCCAGCTGCGCATCCCTTTCTGCACGGCCAGATAATATTGCGCACCTGCCTTGAAGAACGGGTTGTATTGCCACGCCGGGTCCATGAACCGCTTGTCTTTGGCATCGGGCGCTAGATCCGATTTGCCGGTCATGATCTTGAGCATGTCGGCACCCATCGTTTGCGCATGGCGCATCGTACGGGCCGGATCGCTGGCGGTTTCGCGCAGCAGCAGTGCGACTGCCCCGACGAAATCCTCGCGTGCAAGGCCGATCAGCGGCCCCAGCGCAGTGGTCGATTGCGCGGCTTCGTCGCCAAAATGCAACGGTTCTTTCGGTGCCTCTTTCGGTGCTTCGGCCATTCCAGTTCCCTCGCAAGTGCTTTTGTTATGAAGGCGAACATGCACCGGGCGAGATAGCTTGGCAAGCAAGGCGGCAGGCGGGCGGTTGCAATGCCATTTCTAACCGCCGCATTAACTCTTTTTCAAACGCTTCGTGCGAGCGGTCGGCGCATGGAATTCGGGAAGTCGCGGAACCGATCTGACGGGGTGCGCCCGCCTGCCGCTGCGCAGGGCAATACAGCTGCGTCCCGTTCCCGCCCGACTTCTACAGATTGGTCTTCCGACAAAAAACAATCGGCAAAATCGTCCGAGGAAGAACGGCGCAAGGGGCACCGCAGGGGCAAGGCCGGGTTCGACCGCCTGCTGCCCCGCACCCGTGCCGGCGCACCGCAGGCCATCGTCCCGTGCGACTGGGGGTGGTTCGCGGTATTCATCGCGGTGGCATCGGTGCTGGGCATGGCGGTCAGCATGTCGATGCCGCCATTATCGAGCGCGGTCGCGAGTGTCGCGGCCATTGCCTTTGCATGGCATGGCCGTGGCCTTGCGCGCACCGAACGTGCGACACGGTCCGACAATGACGGCAACGTCCCGAAATGGATGAGCGCGTGGTGCTGGCTGTCGCTGGTCGTCCCGGCCGCATGCGTCGCCTTGACCTTCACCGCTTGGGCAGCGTTCGGCGATATGGAAATCCAGTGGGCGCTGGGCGCTATCATCACCAGCAATGTGCTCGCCGCCAGCCTGCTGGCCAGCCGCATCCTGCAACAGTTTGCCGTACAATTCGCCTGCTGGATGACGGTGGTCGTGTTCGAAGGTTCCATCGCGTCTTATGCTGCAATGGCCGTGGCGACCGGCTCCACCCTGCTGATCGTGCGGCATCAGCTTGTGCTCACCCGCCGCCGCGCGGAAGAGCAGGAAGCGCGCGAGCGGGTCAGCAACCGGGCCGAGGATATTCTGCGCGATTACGAGGAGACTGGGCAGGGCTGGTTCTGGGAAACCGACCGGCGCGGCATGCTCACCTATATCTCGTCGCCGGTCGCGCAAACGCTGGGCACCACGGCGGAGGCGCTGATCCAGTGTCCGTTTGTCGAGCTGTTCGAACTGGGCGACGACAATCACGACGGCGAACGCACGCTGACTTTCCATATGTCGTCGCGCTCCTCGTTCCAGGAGCTGGGCGTCGAGGCCAATATAAAGGGCGAGGAACGCTGGTGGTCGGTCAGCGGACGGCCCGCCTATGACAGCTTCGGCAACTTCCTGGGCTTCCGCGGCTCCGGCACCGACCTGACCGAGAAGAAGCGGAACGAGGAATCGGTGCAGCGGCTGGCGCAATATGACTCGCTGACCAGCCTCGCCAACCGGTTCCAGATGCTGCAATTACTGGACAAGATTCTGTCCGCGCCGATGGAATCGCAGCGGGAATGCAGCGTCATGCTGCTCGATCTTGACCGCTTCAAGCAGGTGAACGATACGCTCGGCCATCCAGCGGGCGATGCTCTGTTGCAACAGGTTGCAAAGAGGCTGGAGCGAACCGTCGATACGCAAGGCCGCGTTGGCCGGTTGGGCGGCGACGAGTTCGAAGTCATCGTGCCGGGGCGCTGGAAACAGGACGATCTGGCGCGGCTGGCACAGGACATCATCAATTCCCTGTCGCAACCCTATTCGGTCGACGGGCACCGCGTCACCATCGGCGCATCGCTCGGTATTGCCATCGCACCCGACAACGGCACGGACAGCGAACACGTCATCCGTAACGCCGACCTTGCCCTGTATGCCGCCAAGGATGGCGGGCGCGGGCGCTATCACTTCTTCTCGCTCGATTTGCACTCTGTGGCGGAGCAGAAGGCGGTTATGGAAGACGACCTGCGCGATGCAGTGGCGAACAAGGCGTTCCAGCTGTTTTACCAGCCCATCGTCGCGGCCAAGGGCAACCGCATCATCGGGTTCGAGGCGCTGCTGCGCTGGGAGCATCCCGAAAAAGGCTGGGTCTCGCCCGACAAGTTCATTCCTGTTGCGGAAGACACCGGCCTGATCGCCGCCATCGGCGAATGGGCGATCAATACCGCTTGCAACGACCTCGCCCAGTTCCCCGGCGACGTAAAATGCGCCGTGAATGTCTCGCCGCTGCAATTCAGCAATCCGCAACTGCCCGGCATCGTCACCAACGCCATCATGGAAGCTGGCATCCGGCCCGAACGGCTGGAGCTGGAAATCACCGAAAGCGTTTTCCTGAACGACGATGCGGGCACCGAAGCGATGTTCGCGGCGCTGAAAAAAGTGGGTGTGCGCCTGGCGCTGGACGATTTCGGCACCGGCTATTCCTCGCTCGGCTATCTGAAGAAAGCGCCGTTCGACAAGATCAAGATCGACCAGAGCTTCGTGCGCGGGGCGACGCAACCGGGCAATCGCAACGGGGCCATCATCACCTCCATCACCAGCCTCGCGGAATCGCTGGGCATGGATACCACGGCAGAGGGTGTGGAAACGATGGACGAGCTGGAGCTGGTGCGCAGTCTGGGGTGCAGCCAGATCCAGGGCTATATTTTCTCCAAGGCGGTGCCATTCACCAAGGCCGTGGCGCTGCTGGGGCAGGGACCGACCATCGAGGCGGACGGGTTCCGTTCCGCTCGCAGCACCCGGCAGACGATGCTGCGCAAGGTCATGCTGGAACATGATGGCCAGTTCTACAAGGCGACCATCCGCAACATGTCGCCCGAAGGCGCGCTGGTCGAAGGGCTGTACAAGGTGCCGCCTGGCACGCAGTTCAATCTGGCAATCAGCGCCGATATCGTCACCCGCATCACCTGCGTGTGGAGCAACGATCGCAAGATGGGCGTGACCTTCGCCCGCCCGCTGGACACCGACAACAGCGGGACCATTGTTCTGCGCAGTGAAGAGCGGGACAACCCGGCCATCGTGCGTGCTGCACATAGTGAGGCGGCGTGATTAACACGGTGGCAACGAATGCCCGCTAGTCAGACGGCTACAAAAGCCCGGACTACACGGGCTTCGGGCGCAACGGCAATTCACCGGTTCGAGGGATCAATACGCGTTCATGGGTAAACCGGGCTTCTTTACCAGACTGGGCGGCAGCGCAGAGCGCAGAGGCAAACCGTCCGGCACGTCCACGCGCTCCGGACTGGACGCTAATGCGCGGCTGGCGTTGCTGGACCAGTTCGAGGAACTGAGCCTTGGCTGGTTCTGGGCAACCGATGCTTCGGGCAAAGTCACGTATCTAAGCGAAAGCGCAGCGGAGATGATCGGGCTGGAACCAGGCCAGATCATGGGCACCGCGCTCAGCGAACTGTTCATCCCCGACGCAGCCGACGATCCCGACAAGGCGGAACGTCCGCTGGGTTTCCTGCTGACGACGCGCAACAGCTTTACCGAATTGCAGGTCCGCCTCGCGCTGGCTGCAGACGCACCGAAGCCCGCCCGGCGACGCGGCAGCGAGCCGTCATCCGACAATGACGACGACGAAGCGCCGCACCGCTGGTGGTCGATCACCGGCAAGCCGTCTTTCGACAGGGAAGGCGAATTTCTCGGCTATCGCGGGTCCGCCAAGGATATCACCGCGACACGCGAACGCGAACGCGATGCCTCGCGGCTGGCGCAATACGATGTGCTGACCGGGCTGGCCAATCGCCACCGCATGGAAAAACGGCTGTCGACAACGCTGACCGCCTATCGGGCGGCCAAGCGCAGCTGTGCGCTGCTGATGATGGACCTCGACCGGTTCAAGCAGGTCAATGATACGCTGGGCCATCCGGCTGGCGACGAGCTGCTGAAGCAGGTGGCGCAGCGCATCGAGCAGATCGTGGGCGAGAAGGGCGAAATCGGGCGGCTGGGCGGCGACGAGTTCCAGATCATCCTGCCCGATATCGACGACCGTGGCGATCTGGGCGACCTGTCGCAGCGGCTGATCCAGATGATCTCGCAGCCCTATTCGATCAATGGCGACCGCGCGATCATCGGCACCTCCATCGGCATCGCCATCGCGCCCTATGACGGCGTGAGCGCGGATGAGCTGGTCAGCAGCGCCGACCTTGCGCTGTATGCAGCCAAGGGTGGCGGGCGCGGACAGTTCCGTTTCTACACCGGCGAGCTGAAGGATGGCGCGCGACAACGCAAAAAGATAGAAGAGGACCTGCGCGATGCTTTCCACCACAAGGCGCTGGAGATGCATTACCAGCCGCTGATCGACGCAAAGACCGATATGGTGCGCGGGTTCGAGGCGCTGATGCGCTGGAACCACGAAGAGCGCGGCTGGATCGGTCCGGCGGTATTCATCCCGATTGCCGAGGAAACCGGCATCATCAACGACCTTGGCGACTGGGCGCTGAAACAGTCCTGTCGCGATGCGGTGGCGTGGGGCCACAATCTGCGCGTCTCGGTCAACGTCTCCGCCGTGCAGTTTGCGAACGAGGATTTTCCCGCGGTCGTAAAACAGGCGCTGGTCTCGTCCGGCCTAGACCCTGGTCTGCTCGAACTGGAGATTACCGAAAGCGTCTTCATGGCCGACCCGCATGCGACCAAGCGCATGTTTGCCCGGCTCAAAAAGCTGGGCGTGCGGCTGGCGCTGGACGATTTCGGCACCGGCTATTCCTCGCTCAGCTATCTGAGCCGCGCGCCATTCGACAAGATCAAGATCGACCAGAGCTTCGTGCGCGGGGCGACCCATGCGGATAACAACAATGCCGCGATCATCACCGCCATCGTCAGCCTGGCTGCCGCGCTGAAAATGGAAACGGTGGCGGAAGGCGTCGAAGCGCGCGACGAGCTGGAGCTGGTGCGCGAACACGGGGCCGGACTGATCCAGGGCTGGGTCTTTGCCAAGGCCATGCCGCAGGACGAGATCGTCGATCGGCTGGAACGGCGCGAGCTGAAATTCGAAGTCATCGGCCCGGACAAGCACCGTGCCGAACGCAAGAGCCTGTTCCGCAAGATCGGCGTCATCCACGAAGACCACCGCTACGACGCATTCCTGCGCAACCTGTCGCGCAGCGGCGCCATGATCGAGGGCATCCTGAATGTGCCCGAAGGAACCGAACTGGTCATCGACTTGGGCGACGGACAGCTGGTGGTGTCACGCGTGCGCCGTTCGGACGAGGCGACGCAGGGGCTGGAATTCGAACAGGCGCTGGTCAGCGACGGGGCTGACGGGTTGTGCACCCGCCACCGCGTATCCCCCTATGCTCTGGCCGCCGCCGGGATGCCGCTCGCCGCATTGCCGTCGGGCAGCTATACGCTGCTCGACAACCACGAAAAGCCCAAGACGCGCGCCAAATTCCTCGAAGTATCGACCCAACCGGGGCTGGCCTACCGCGAATAAATCCTGCATCTGCCGGATGTAACGTTGAATCTGCCACTTCCCGACGAAGAACATGGCTGATCCCATTCATATCCGGAGAATTATCAGCCCGTTCGCCCCGTCACTTGCCTAATCGCCGCCATCGGCCTCGCCGCATGCTGCGGCCCTGCGTCCGCCGATGCCCAAATGCCGGACCGCAACTGCTCAAACCAAGAGCGACCCAAGCTCTCCGCGACAAGCATCGCCAAAGGCACAGTCTCAGACGGCGATGGCCACGCCAGCAACTGGCGGCGCCGTATCGTAACCGATGTGGACGATAGCCATACGCTTGTCCTGCACCAGCCTTCGCAACCGATGGCGGGACCGGACCTGCGCGTCTGGTTGAGCGACAGCGCCACAGCAGGCACGGCGATGCCATTGCGGACGCAAGCCATATTGACCTCGGCGCGCTGGATGCCTCGACCGGCGGGAAAGCTAACGCCATTCCGGCAGCACCGACTCTGCCGCACTCGCTCCGCCTGATCTGGTGCCGCGCATTCGAGTCCTGTATTTCGGCGGGGCCACGCTCGAAAGCGCCTGACAGCGCCGCCGCCGCCCGCTATCGGTCGCGGCGCAATGACCGACCTTTCCAAGATCCGCAATTTCTCCATCATCGCCCATATCGACCACGGCAAATCGACGCTGGCCGACCGGCTAATCCAGCAATGCGGCGGGCTGACCAGCCGCGAGATGAGCGAGCAGGTGCTCGACAACATGGATATCGAGCGCGAACGCGGCATCACCATCAAGGCGCAGACCGTGCGCCTCGACTATACCGCGAAGGATGGCGAGACCTACGAGCTCAACCTCATGGACACGCCCGGCCATGTCGATTTCGCCTACGAAGTCAGCCGCAGCCTCGCCGCGTGCGAAGGCGCGCTGCTGGTGGTGGACGCGGCGCAGGGGGTGGAGGCGCAGACGCTAGCCAATGTCTACCAGTCCATCGAGCACGACCACGAGATCGTGCCCGTCATCAACAAGATCGACCTGCCCGCCGCCGAACCCGAACAGGTGCGCGCCGAGATCGAGGACATCATCGGCCTCGACGCCAGCGAGGCGGTGCTGACCAGCGCCAAGTCCGGCATCGGCATCGAGGATGTGCTGGAAGCCGTCGTCGCCAAGATCCCCCCGCCCAAAGGCGACCGCACCGCGCCCTTGAAGGCGATGCTGGTCGACAGCTGGTACGACCCCTATCTCGGCGTGGTCATCCTCGTGCGCGTGCTCGACGGGTGGCTGAAGAAGGGGCTGCCCATCCGCTTCATGCAGGGCGAAACGCAGCACCTTGTCGACCGGGTTGGCGCCTTCACGCCCAAGCGCATCGACCTCGACGAACTCGGCCCCGGCGAAATCGGCTTCATCACCGCGCAGATCAAGGAGGTGGAGCAGGCCCGCGTCGGCGACACCATCACGACCGTGAAGGACGGCGCGACCAAGGCGCTGCCCGGCTACAAGGAAGTGCAGCCGGTGGTGTTCTGCGGCATGTTCCCGGTAGACGCCGCCGAGTTCGAGAAACTGCGCGAGAGCATCGGCAAGCTGCGGCTGAACGATGCCAGCTTCAGCTTCGAAATGGAATCCTCCGCCGCGCTGGGCTTCGGCTTCCGCGCCGGGTTCCTGGGGCTGCTGCATCTGGAGATCATTCAGGAACGGCTGACGCGCGAATACGACCTCGACCTCATCACCACCGCGCCCAGCGTTGTCTATCGCATGCAGCTCAACAAGAGCCGCACCGATGACGCGCGCGAGATGATGCTGCACAACCCCGCCGACTATCCCGACCCCAGCCGCATCGACATGATCGAGGAGCCGTGGATCAAGGCGACGATCTACACCCCGGACGAATATCTCGGTTCCATTCTGAAGCTATGCCAGGACCGGCGCGGGGTGCAGGTGGACCTGACCTATGTCGGCGGCCGCGCGCAGGTGACCTACGAGCTGCCGCTGAACGAGGTGGTGTTCGACTTCTACGACCGCCTCAAAAGCATCAGCCGCGGCTATGCCAGCTTCGACTACGAACAGATCGGCCTGCGCGAAGGCGACCTTGTGAAGATGAGCATCCTCGTCAACAACGAGCCGGTCGATGCGCTCAGCATGATCGTGCACCGCGGCGTCGCCGAAGCGCGCGGCCGCCACATCTGCGAACGCATGAAAGACCTCATCCCGCGCCACCTGTTCAAGATCCCGGTGCAGGCGGCCATCGGCGGCAAGGTCATCGCCCGCGAAACTATTGCCGCGATGCGCAAGGACGTGACCGCGAAGTGCTATGGCGGCGATATTTCAGCCGCAAGAAAAAGCTGCTGGAAAAGCAGAAAAAGGGCAAGGCGAAGATGCGCGAGTACGGCAATGTGAGCATCCCGCAGGAGGCGTTCATCGCGGCGTTGCGGATGGGGGAGGAATGAGCGGCTTTGCAGAAGGTTAGCTGGGTGTCCGGGGCTATGCCCCTAAACACGTTGCGATCAGAGCAAACATCATTCGTGAAAGAGCGAGACTCTATCTCTGAATGGTAACAATCAGGGGAGCACATCACGGGAACGGACGGAAGCCGAACTAGCCGTCTACAGGGGCGGATTGGCATTTGTTGTGTTTGCGATTTCGTGACGAGTTGGCGGTCGCGTCTGATAAACAGCGAACCTCGATCACCAACGCCGATTCGCGATGGTTAGCACGTATCGTCAGCCAAATCTGGCTGTTTAGACAGGATCTTAATATGGCTGATAATCTTGATCTGTCCAAAGCTGGGGTCAATCACCAGAAGCCTCTGGATGAAGATGACGTAATGACTACAGCGCAAGGTGCCCCGATTGCCGACGATCAGAACTGGCTGACGGCAGGGCCGGGCGGGCCGCAGCTGCTAGAAGATCATATTGCGCGCGAGAAAATTTTTCACTTCGACCATGAACGCATACCGGAACGCGTGGTTCACGCGCGTGGATACGGTGTTCACGGCGAGTTCGAACTGACGGATCCTATTCCCGAATTTACCCGCGCCAGCGTGCTTGCCGGCGAGAAGGGTTCGAAGACGCCGGTCTTCACTCGCTTTTCGACAGTCGCTGGCAATAAGGGCTCAGCCGACCTGGCGCGCGACGTGCGCGGCTTCGCCGTCAAGTTCTATACGGACGAGGGCAACTGGGATATCGTTGGCAACAACATTCCGGTGTTCTTCATTCAGGACGCGATCAAGTTTCCCGACCTGATCCATGCGGTAAAGCCGGCGCCCGATCGCGGCTTTCCGCAGGCGCAGAGCGCGCATGACAATTTCTGGGATTTCGTGACGCTATCGCCCGAGTCCATGCACATGGTCATGTGGCAAATGTCCGACCGGACCATCCCGCGCAGCTTCCGCTTCATGGAAGGGTTCGGCGTGCATACGTTCCGGCTGGTGAACGCGGAAGGCAAGTCGAGCTTCGTCAAGTTCCACTGGAAGCCGAAGCAGGGTCTGCAATCGGTGCTGTGGAACGAGGCATTGAAGATCAACGGCGCCGATCCCGACTTTCATCGCCGCGACATGTGGGATTCGATCGACGCGGGCGACTTCCCGCAATGGGATCTCGCCCTGCAGATTTTCGACGAGGAGTTCGCCGAACGCTTCGAATTCGATGTGCTCGACGCGACCAAGATCATTCCCGAAGAGCAGGTGCCGCTGCGCATCGTCGGCACGATGACGCTGAACAACAATGTCGACAATTTCTTCGCTGAAACCGAACAGGTCGCCTTCTGCACGCAAAACATCGTTCCGGGTATCGATTTCTCCGACGATCCGCTGCTGGGCGGGCGCAACTTCTCCTATCTCGACACGCAGCTCAAACGGCTGGGCGGTCCCAACTTTACCCATATCCCGATCAACGCACCCAAATGCCCCGTCCGCCATTTCCAGCAGGACGGCCACATGGCGATGACGAACCCCAAGGGCCGGGTGAACTACGAACCCAACAGCTGGGGATCGGGCGAAGGGGCCGAGGAAGAACGCGGTCCACGCGCCTGCCCGATGAACGGCTTCACCAGCTACGAAGCGCCGGTGCAGGGGCCGAAAGTGCGCGTGCGCAGCGAGACCTTTGCCGATCATTACAGCCAGGCGCGCCAGTTCTATGTCAGCCAGACCCCGGTCGAGCAGACGCATATGGCCAACGCGCTGACCTTCGAGCTGTCCAAGGTCGGCCGGATGGATATCCGCAAGCGAATGATTGGCCATTTGCGCCATATCGACGCAGGGCTGGCGCAGGAGGTGTGCGACGGGATCGGGCTGAATGCGTTGCCCGACAAGGTGCCACTCGCGCGCGAACCGATCGCCGACCTGCCCGAGAGCCCGGCACTGTCGATCATTAAGAACGGTCCCGACAGCTTCAAGGGCCGCAAGCTGGGGATCTATATTGCCGACGGTGGCGATGCGAAGGTCGTGAAAGCGCTACGGGCTGCTGCGATGGAGGCTGGCGCCATGGTCGGCATCGTCGCGCCGCATATCGCCGGTGCGAAGCTGTCCGACGGCACGATGATGGCGGCGAATGAAAAGATCGACGGAGGTCCGTCGGTGGTGTTCGACGCGGTGGCGATCGTAATGGGCGAAGCGGCGGCCAAGAACTACAAGGAGGATAAGCCGAGCCAGGACTTCGTCTCCGACGCGTTCGCTCATGCGAAATTCATCGGTTACGTTCCGGCGGTCAAGCCGCTGTTCGAAGCTGCCGGAATTGCCGAGAAAATGGACAATGGTTTTGTCGATCTTGCGGGAGAGGACGCTGCGAAGAGCTTTGTCGAACTATGCGGCAATCTACGCTTCTGGGATCGAGAAAGCGTCAAACAGGACTAACGCTCGGCTGGACCTAACGCCTTTAGCATCATAATTTGGGCCGATTGTACCTTGCGCAGTCGTCTTGTGGGCCGTGAGCAGACTGTCCGCTATTAGCGAACGCCCGCTTGCAAGCTGCCATTCCGCAAGCGGCCTCGCGCTATCCGGCGCGGCGCACGGGATGTGAGCCATAGCTTGTTTGACGTGGGCTGATCGGGCTGTCCGACGATCTGGACATTCTCGTCTCGCGGCAGGTGAACGATCGCGATAGCGTGACGGGCATCGTCAACCGTTCGGGCAAGGCGTTGGTGCCGCAGCGGGCGAGCGAGCGGCCGCATGCCGCCTTCCTCGGCTGGCATCGGGAGCATTGCTTCAAGCAGTAGCGGATCGTCCGCCGGACTGGGCCAATGCGTTTTCCTACACCGCCCCGATCCGCTACCCTCGGCACCCCGCAACCCGCGCAATCCCGCGCCTTTCACGAAGACAAAGTTTCTCCCCTGGACAGTGTAACACCTGTCACTTGTCCAACATTCAGCCCCGCACCTGGCCCTTTCCGAACACCAGGTACTTCATGGTGGTCAGCTGCTCGCATCCGACCGGGCCTCTCGCGTGCAGCTTGCCCGTCGCGATGCCGATCTCGGCGCCCATGCCGAACTCGCCGCCATCCGCGAATTGGGTGCTGGCGTTGTGCATCACGATGGCGCTGTCCACTTCGGCCATGAAGCGGCGGGCGGCGGCCTCGTCCTGCGTCAGGATGGCGTCGGTGTGGCCGCTGGAATGGGCGGCGACCCAGGCGATGGCTTCGTCGAGATCGTCGACCAGCTTCACCGAGACGACGGGGCCGAGATATTCGGTGTCCCAGTCCTCCGGTGCGGCGGGCACGATGCGCGGTTCGAGGGCGACGGCCTCGGCATCGCCGCGTATCTCGCATCCGGCACCAAGCGCGTCTGCCAGCGCGGGGAGCAGGGCGGGGGCGATAGCACGGTCGGCGACGATGCTCTCGGTCGCGCCGCATACGCCGGTGCGGCGCAGCTTGGCGTCGCGGATGACGGCGACGGCCTGCGCGATGTCGGCGGCGGCGTGTACGTAGCTGTGGCAGTTGCCGTCGAGGTGCAGCAGCGTGGGCACGGTGGCGGTGTCGCGCACCAGTTCTACGAGGCCGCGCCCGCCGCGCGGGATGACGAGGTCCACGAAACGGTCCGCCTTGAGCAGGGCGGCAACGGCTTCGCGCGCCGGAGTGGCGACGGCCTGCACCGCGTCCTCCGGCAGGCCCGCCACGCCAGCCCGGCGCGCATGGCGGCGACGATGCGGGCGGTGGAACGGCGACTCTCGGATCCGCCGCGCAGGATGACGGCATTGCCGGACTTGAGGCACAGCGCGCCCGCATCGGCGCCGACATTGGGGCGGGATTCGTACACCATCCCGATCACGCCGATAGGGACCGCGACCCGCTCAATCCTGAGGCCGTTGGGCCGGTCGAAAGTGGCGAGGGTGCGGCCTACAGGATCGGGCAGGGTGGCGATGGCGTCCAGCGCCGCCGCCATCGCTTCGACCCGTTCGGGGGTCAGGCGCAGGCGGTCGACGAAGCTGTCAGGGCGGGTGTCGCCCAGCGCCGCGACATCCTGTGCGTTGGCGGCGACAGTGGCGTCGCGGTCCGCGCGCAAGGCAGCGGCGGCGGCGGACAGCGCACGGTTCCTGCGTGTGGTGTCGGCGGTGGCGAGCAGGCGGGCGGCGCGGCGGGCACGGGTGCCGAGATCGGCAATATGGACAACAGGATCGATAGAAGGACAGGGCATGCAAGGAACCTACGCCCAAACGCCGACCTCGCGCAACTTCACTTGGCGTTCAGCGCGCCGCGACCTATAGCGTCGGCCATGAACATGATCGCCAAGACCACGCTCGCCGCCTGCGCCGCAACGCTCACCCTGTCCGCCTGCGCGGGCGGGGGCGGCGGTCCGGCCGACACCGCCTATGTCGCGCGCGATGTGGAGTCGCTGTATAGCGAGGCGAAGCGCCGTCTGGACCAGGGCAACGCGCCCGTGGCCGCGGCACTGTTCGACGAGGTGGAGCGCCAGCATCCCTACAGCCCGTGGGCCCGCCGCGCGCAGCTGATGAGCGCATTCGCCTATTACACCGCGCGCGATTACAACAAGGCCATCCAGAGCAGTCGGCGCTTCCTGTCGATCCACCCCGGCAACAAGGATGCGCCCTACGCCTATTACCTCATTGCGCTGAGCTATTACGAGCAGATCAGCGATGTGACACGCGACCAGAAGATCACCGAACAGGCGATGGTCGCCTTGCGCGAAGTAAACCGCCGCTTCCCGACCAGCGAATATGCCTCCGATGCGCGGCTGAAGCTGGACCTGGTGAACGATCACCTCGCAGGCAAGGAGATGGAGATCGGGCGCTTCTACCAGCGGTCCGGTCGCTGGCTGGCGGCGCAGATACGGTTCCAGAATGTGGTCGAGACGTTTCAAACCACCAGCCATACGCCGGAGGCACTGTACCGCCTGACCGAGTCGAGCCTTGCACTGGGCATTCCAACCGAGGCCAAGAAGTACGCCGCCGTGCTGGGTAGCAACTATCCCGGCAGCGAGTGGTACGAAAAGGCCTATGAGCTGGTGCAGGACGAGGTGCCGGGGCTGGCTGTGCTTTAGGCTGGTGTCGTATCGTCGCCGGGCGTGACGCGCGCGGGGCGATGCGATAGGGGAGGGCGGCCATTATGCTGACCCATCTTTCCATCCGGAACATCGTGTTGATCGAGTCGCTCGACCTGGATTTTGCAGGTGGGCTGGGCGTACTTACGGGTGAGACTGGCGCGGGTAAATCCATCCTGCTGGATGCGCTGGGGCTCGTGCTGGGCAATCGCGCCGATAGCGGACTGGTGCGCGCTGGCGCGGACAAGGCGAGCGTTACTGCTGCGTTCGAATTTGCCATACCGCCTGCCGTGCTCGCCGCCATACTGGACGACGCCGACATCGAGGCGGAACCGGGTGAGCCGCTGCTGATCCGCCGTCAGCTCAAGGCGGATGGCGGGTCCAAGGCATTTGTGAATGACCAGCCGGTCGGCGTGGCGCTGCTGCGCGAAATGGCCAGTGTGCTGGTGGAGCTGCACGGGCAGCATGATGATCGCGGGCTTGTCAATCCGCACGGGCACCGGAGGCTGCTTGATCGCTATGCCAGGGCGGATGGCGCGGCGATTGCCGATGCATGGACGACATGGCGCGACACGCGCGAAGCGCTGGCCGAGGCGCAGGACACCATTGCACAGGCGAAGGACGACCAGGACTTGCTGCTGGCGCATCTTGCCGAACTGACTGCGCTGGCCCCCGAAGCAGGCGAAGAAACGCAGTTGGCGACCGTGCGCGCCGACATGCAGAAGGGCGAGAAGCTGGCGGGCGATCTGGAGGAGTTGCGCGTAGTCTGGGATGGGTCGGACTCGCCATTGGCACTGCTGCGGTCTGCCGCGCGCCGGCTGGACCGGATAGGCGGTGAGCATCCGTTGCTGGCCGATGCGCTGGCATCGCTGGACCGCGCGGTAATCGAAGCGGGCGAGGCCGAGGACAAGCTGCAGGCCGCCGCCGATGCGCTGATCCATGACCCTGCCGCGCTGGAGAACGCGGAGACGCGGCTGTTCGAATTGCGTGCGCTGGCTCGCAAGCATCGGTGCGAGGTCGATGACCTGCCCGAACGGATGCGCGAAATGCGCGCCTCGCTTGACGCTATTGAAAATGGCGAGGTCGAGCTGGACAGCTTGCGCGATGCAGCGAAGGAGGCGGCGCTAGCTTATCGCGCGGCAGCGGAGAAGCTACATGCGAAACGGGCGGCGGCAGCGAAGCGGCTAGACACCGTAGTGGCGAAGGAACTGGCGCCGCTGAAAGCTCGATGCCGCGCGGTTCCGCACCGACATCACTGTGCTGCCGGAGGACCGCTGGGGCGCGCACGGACAAGACGCGGTCGAGTTTCTGATCGCCACAAACCCGGGCGCGGACTTTGCACCGCTCGGCAAGATCGCCAGCGGCGGCGAGCTGTCGCGGTTCATCCTGGCGCTGAAGGTCGCGTTGGCCGAGCAGGGCGGCGCGGCAACGGTGATCTTCGACGAGATCGACCGCGGTGTCGGCGGAGCGGTGGCGAGTGCCATCGGCGAACGACTGGCGCGGCTGGCGGATGGCGGGCAGTTGCTGGCGGTAACGCACAGCCCACAAGTGGCTGCGCGGGGCACGGTGCATTACCGCATCGCCAAGGCGCAGACGGGCACGGTGACGAAGACCGACGTGGTGCTGCTGGACAATATCGCGCGACAAGAAGAGATTGCGCGAATGCTGAGCGGGGCGGAGGTCACGCCGGAAGCACGGGCGCAGGCGAACCGGTTGCTGGAGCATGGGTAGGTTGGTTCGGGACGCGCGTTGCCCCCAGGCCCCCTCCTCTAATAGGGAAGGGGCTTAAGTGGACAAAGCAGACGCCGGCAATGAACTGATGCGCCTCGCGCGTCAGATCGCCAAACATGACCGGCTGTACCACACTGACGACGCGCCCGAGATTACCGACCAGGAATACGATGCGCTGGTGCGGCGCAATTTGGAGCTGGAGGCGGCGTTTCCGGAGCTGGTTCGGGCGGATTCACCGTCGCGGCGGGTCGGCAACGAGGTTGCTGCGTCGCCATTGGGCAAGGTCACGCATGCGGTGCGGATGCTTAGTCTCGACAATGCGTTTGTCGATGACGAAGTTGCGGAATTCCTGGCGCGGGTGCGGCGGTTCCTCAGTCTGGTGGATGACGAGGCAGTTGCTTTTACCGCAGAGGACAAGATCGACGGGTTGTCATGCTCGCTGCGTTACGAGGACGGCAAGCTGATCCGCGCCGCAACGCGCGGCGACGGGCAGGTGGGTGAAGATGTGACACCGAACATCGCGCATGTCCCCGATGTGCCGCAGGCCATCAACGGTGCGCCGGACGTGTTCGAGGTGCGTGGCGAAATCTATATGGAGCGCGCGGCGTTTACTGCGCTGAATGCTGCGCAGGAGAAGGCGGGGAACAAGCTATTTGCCAATCCGCGCAACGCCGCCGCCGGATCGTTGCGCCAGAAGGATGCCGGCGTTACAGCCGAGCGCCCGCTGCGGTTTTGGGCGCATGGCTGGGGGGAGGCGAGCGCGGTTCCGGGCAATACGCAAACCGAAGTGCTGGCGCAGATCGCGGCGTGGGGCTTTCCGGTTTCGCCGCTGCTGGCGCGGGTCGAGGGGCTTGCCGCGATGCTGTCGCATTACCGGTTGATTGCCGAGCGACGCGACGCCTTGCCGTATGAAATCGATGGTGTGGTCTACAAGGTGGACCGGCTCGACTGGCAGCGGCGGCTGGGCTTCGTGGCGAAGGCCCCGCGCTGGGCCATAGCGCGCAAGTTTCCGGCGGAGCGGGCCGAAACCACTCTGGAGGCAATCGACATCCAGGTCGGGCGCACAGGCAAACTGACCCCCGTTGGCCGCCTTGCGCCGGTGCTGGTCGGCGGCGTGACAGTTACCAATGTTACCCTGCACAACCGTGACGAGATCGCGCGGCTTGGGGTGCGCCCCGATGATCGTGTGCTGGTGCAGCGGGCAGGCGATGTGATCCCGCAGGTGGTCGAAAACCTGACTCCCGATGCAAAACGCGACCCCTACGATTTCCCGGACCATTGCCCGGTTTGCGACAGCGAAGCGGTGGCTGGCGAAGGCGAAGTCGATGTGCGCTGCACCGGCGGCTTGATCTGCCCCGCACAACTCACCGAGCGGCTCAAGCATTTCGTAAGCCGCAAGGCGCTGGACATGGACGGGTTGGGCGCCAAGACGGTCGACCAGTTCTTCGCGCTAGGCTGGTTGAAAAGCCCTGCGGATATCTACCGTTTGAAGGACCGCCGCGACGATATCCTCGCGCTGGATGGCTGGAAGGAAACGTCGGTCGACAAGCTCCTCGCCAGTATCGCGGCAAAGCGCGCGCCCGATGCAGCGCGGTTGCTGTTCGGGCTGGGTATCCGCCATGTCGGTGCGATTACGGCGCGAGACCTGCTACGCCATTTCCGAACCTTGCCGATGCTGCGCAAGGCCGTTGCGCGGGCGGACGACGAGGCAGCCGCCTCCGAAATCACCAATATCGACGGCGTAGGCGGCATGGTGCTGGGTGCCCTGCGCGAGTTCTTCCACGAACCGCACAACGTCGCGGTTTGGGACGATCTGCTCTCGCAAGTTTTGCCGCCCGACTACATGGTCGAAACTCGCGATAGCCCGATAGCGGGCAAGATCGTCGTGTTCACCGGCAAGCTGGAACAGGTCAGTCGCGATGAAGCCAAGGCGCAGGCGGAACGCTTGGGCGCGAAGGCGGGCAGCGCGATCAGCGGCAAGACCGACCTTTTGGTTGCCGGCCCCGGTGCAGGGAGCAAACTGGCGAAAGCGGAAAAGTTGGGTATCACCGTCATCGACGAGGCGGGCTGGATTGCGCTGGTTGCCGACGCCGACTGACGCCGGACCTTAATCGTTCGGCATCAGGTGTATTTCGCGCACCGTGCTGGTCTTCGGCTGGTTTCGCGCAAAGACCACCGCATCGGCGACGTCTTCCGGTTGCAGTTTGGTCGGCCGCGCTTCGTCGAAGAATGGGGTGTTGACCATACCAGGCGAGATGACGGTACAGCGTCCGTTCCACTCGCGCATTTCCTCCGCAAGATTACCTGCAAAACCATGCACGAACCATTTGGTGGCGCTGTAGATCGAACCCTTGAAATGCTCGCGCCCTGCCTTTGACCCGGTCACCACGAAATGCCCTTTGGTTTTGCGCAGTTCGGACAAGGTTGCATGTGCCGTGTAAAGGACGCCCATGATGTTGAGGTGGATCATGTCATGCCATTCTTCGGGATCGCCCTTTTCGACGCCAGGCGTGTTCACGCCCGATCCGGCATTGGCAAATACCGCGTCGAGGCCACCGAAATGGCTGACGGCCTTGCCGACGGCATCGTTGAGCGCGGACCGGTCCGTTACGTCGCAGGGGAGTGCAAGCGCGGCGTCGCCTATCTTCTTGGCAAGGCTCTCCAGCTTGTCTGCGGAGCGGGCGAGCAGGGCCACGTTCCATCCGGCATCGACGGCCGCATGAGCGGTTGCCGCGCCGATACCGGTGGATGCACCGGTGATGAGGAGGGTTTTGGACATGGTCGGGGCTTTCGCTGTATTGGCGCGGTGTTGGCGCGGGGGTCTGCAATATCAAAGCGCGCAGACCGGGAGTGTTCCGGTAGAGCTTGTGCTCAGTCCGCGCGCGGCACCCATTTCATCACGCCGCCGGGAAAGGGTGTCCACCAGCCCGTTTCGACACCCGCAGCCGCAAGCCGGTCAGATGTCCACTGATTGCAGCTATTGCCGATATGGTAGGTGCCGCGTGCGGTGTAGAAAACATCGTACTCCGCATATCCTGGATACAGCACTTGATCTTCGGACGCGGCGATCTGTTGCTCTATTTCGGCCACCAGCTGCACATATTCGCCTGGTCGTAACACCAGTTCGCGATGGTATTTGCCCGGTGCGGGGCGGATGTAATGCGCAACATGCAGCAGGCCCTCGCTGCCGATAGCGGCGCGCAGAGCGCTAGTGAGTTTGAGGTCGCCCCATGTCGGCGTTTCGAGAAAGACCGTACGCTCGCCCCAGCTTACCGAGACGTGGGTGTAAGGGGCATCGGGCGCGGCCAAGTCGCTTGCCGGGAACCGGTTGCGCCAGTCGTGATGCGGCGTGACCAGCGGCATGACGATGCCGGTGTGGATACCATTGGTCTCCACCATGATTGTCACGCCATCGTCCGGCGCTTCCCATTCGGAATTGCGCGGTACCGCAGACCCGATCCAAGCGACAGCCATGAAGATACCGATTGCCAGCGCGAACCAGGCAAGCCCTTTCCCCACAATGCGCGCGGCGGTCCGGATCATGGCAGGCGACGTCGTCGCAACCAGAGGATCGACCAGTCGCCCCGCACCAGCCGCGCGGCAAGCCGGAACCCGGCGGCGCGATAGGTGGCACGCACCGTTTGCTCCTGCGTTTCGAGCAGCCCGGCCAGCAGGACCGAGCCACCGGGCGTGGTGATGCCGGCGAAGTCGCGGGCAAGTTTCTGCAACGGACCGGCGAGGATATTGGCGATGACGAGGTCGTAAGGCCCGCGCGCCGCGATCAGCGGATCCGCCACGCCGGGTGCGACCACCATCGTCAGCGCATTGCGTCCGCTACCTGTGGCCACATCGTTCGCAACGGCGTTCTCCAGCACGACGGGCGCGCACACCGCGTCGATGTCGCTTGCCGTGCAGCGAAGCCCCGGCCACAAATGCATCGATGCAAAGGCCAGCACGCCGGTACCCGTACCCACATCTATGGCGTCGCGTGCAATCACCCCGCTGCGCCGCATCGCCGCCAGCATTTCGAGGCAGCCAGCCGTCGTTTCGTGATGCCCGGTACCAAAAGCCTGGCTAGCAGGGATTACGAAATCGCGCACACCGGGATCGGTGCAGGGCGGGTGGTCCGGCGTGCGGACTTGGAACGGGCCGGCGCGCACCGGGTCCATGCCTTGCTGGCTGAGCGTCACCCAATCGGTATCGGGCAGACGTTCTAACCTGACGGCGGGCGGCGTGCCGTCGAACAAAGCGGCAAAGGCGGATTTCTCCGCGCGGGTGGGGCGGTGTGGCACATAGGCTTCCAGCACCCAGTCGTCGGGTGTCTCGGCGCGTGCCTCGCGCCCGGTCAGGACGATGGCCGGGTTCCACCCGAGCGCGTCCTCGTGCCGCACCAGCGCGTCTTCGACGGCCTGCTTTCCAGCGCGGGCAGCAAGGATCCAGGTATCGCTCAACCCGCTTCCTTGTCGAGGCGTTCTTCCAGCTTCGCGCCGATATCCGCTGCATATTGGCGACAGGCTTCGGCATTGCGCAGCGGAGCTGTGCCGGCAAGGCGGACTGGCATCTTGCTGGCAGAGGGGTGCGGGGTCAGCAGGATGTCGCAACGCAGGGTGGCCACCCGGCCTAGACCTTGCTCGAACGCGCTCAGATAGGCCGGGTTGTCGAGAAAGCTGTAGCCATCGGCGCTGATGGGAAAGAGGCTGTCCGCAAATACGAGCGAAACGCAGTCTTCACCGTCGTCGCAGCTATCCCATTGCCAGCTCAAGGCACCGGGGGAATGGCCGGGCGTTTCGATAGCCGTCAGCACAGCGTCGCCAGAGGCAACCGTCTGGCCGTCCAGCACGATGCCGTTGACGGAAACCGGTTGCATCGGCGGATGTATCGCCGCCTGTGGGTCGTTGTGCGCAACCGTGCCGGACCCCAGCACGATGGCGGCGGCTTCAGACGCAATAACCTGTGCGCTGGTGGCCGCCGCAATTCGGGCATGGCCGCCGACATGGTCGAAATGTTCGTGGCTGTGCAGCAGATAGCGCACATCCGCCGGATCGAAACCAAGCGCGCGGATATTGGCGAGCACGACTTTCGCGCCCGGATCGGTGCCGCTGTCGATGAGAATATGCCCAGCCGGATCTGCTACGAGAATGGCGGAGATGCCGCAGGTGCCGACGTAATAGGTATTTCCGTGGATGCGAAAAGCGGGGCCGGGCTTATCCCATCCGTCCCAGTCGTCGCACGCCGCCGCCCAAGCCATCTGGTCAGCAGCAGGGCGCACGACAGCCGGTGTGACCTGCGTCGTCGCAGTGCAGGCGGACAGCGCCAGCGCCGTCGCACCAAGTGCAGTGGGTAAACACCTATCGAACATAGCTTGCTCCATTTGCGTCCAGCGTGGCGCCGGTCATGCTGGCGGGCGCGTCCAGCGTGCACCACACCGCGATGTCGGCGATTTCTTCGGGCGTGGCCACCCGGCCCAACGGGATATCGGCCAGCAATCCCGGTCCGCCCCGGCTCTCGAGATAGTCACCCGCCATCGCGGTATCCACGAAGCCTGGTGCGATGGCGAAGCTGAGTATGCCATCCGCCGCATAGGCACGGGCGATAGTCTTGTGCAACGCCAGCATCGCGCCTTTTGCTGCGGCGTAATGCCAATGGGCAGGGCTGTCGCCGCGATGCCCGGCACGGCTGGCGATATGCACGATGCGACCCGCCACGCCGCGTTTTTGCCAGTGCAGCACGGCCAGACGAGAAAGTTCGGCGGCGGCGGTCAGATTGACCTGTAGCGTATGCGCCCACCTTGCCGACCATTCCGCGTCGTTCCCATCGAGCGGGTTGGCTGCAAACACGCCGGCATTGTTGATGAGGCAGTCCACAGCACCGTCGCACTGGTCCAGCGCGGCGGACCAAAGACACGCCGCCGCGCCATCTTGCGCAAAGTCCGCTCCGACCAAACCGCCAGCATCGCTGCGCGTCGCCTGCCCGACCACGTCTATGCCCCGTCCGCCAAGCCGGGAGCGGGTTGCCGCGCCGATACCGCGGCTTGCGCCGGTCAAGAGGATGCCTGCCATGCATCGCCTATCCGCAAAAATGCATGTTCTGTCGAGGCCGCGCGCCTTGCCTGTGTGAAAAGGTGCGCTAAGGGTACGACATATTTCCCGTCACGACCGCACAGGCCCGCTTCTGCATGAGCAACCGTCCGCTTTCGCCGCATCTTCAGATCTGGAAATGGGGGCCGCACATGCTGGTTTCCATCCTGCACCGCGCCACCGGCGATGGCATGGCGCTAGTCGGGCTTGGCATCCTGCTCTGGTGGCTGGGTGCGCTGGCAAGCGGTCCGCAAGCCTACGAAACCTTTGCCTTCTTCGCCGGAACGCCGGTCGGATACGTCGTGCTGGTCGGTTTGAGCTGGGCGTTTTTCAGCCATATGCTCAGCGGACTGCGCCATTTCGTGCTCGATATCGGGGCCGGTTACGAATTGCAGACCAACCGCTTCTGGTCCGCTGCCGTACCGGTCATTGCAACCGTCCTGACCGCCGCCTTCTGGGCCGCCATCGTCTTTCTATAAGAGTATTCTTCATGGGTAACGGAACTTCCATCGGCAAGGTGCGCGGGCTCGGCTCCGCGCATGATGGCGCGCATCACTGGCTGGTCCAGCGGTTCACCGCGATTGGCAATTTCGTCCTGATGCTGTGGCTTGTCGCCAGCTTCGTGCTGCTGCCCGACCTGGGCTACGGAACACTGGTCGATTACTTTACGCAACCGATACCGGCGGTGGCGATGGCACTGCTGATTATCAGCGTGTTCTGGCATGCCAAGCTGGGTCTGACTGTGCTGATCGAGGATTACGTCCATGCGCCGGGTAACAAGTTTGCCTTGCTCACCCTACTCAAGCTGGCGACCGCAGGCGGGGGCGCATTCGGCGTGTTCTGCGTTGCGCGTATTGCCTTTGCAGGAGCCGCCTGATGGCCGCCGCACAGAATTCCGAACCCAAGACCCGAACCAATGACGGTGACGTACATCGCAAAAGTCATACCGGCACGACGCAACCGGCCTATCCTATCGTCGACCACAATTACGATGTCGTGGTGGTTGGCGCAGGGGGTAGCGGCCTGCGCGCGACGATGGGCGCGGCGGAAGCGGGCCTGAAAACCGCGAATATCTCCAAGGTCTTCCCGACGCGCAGCCATACCGTCGCGGCACAGGGCGGGATCGCAGCGAGCCTGGGCAACAACACGCCCGATCACTGGTCCTGGCATATGTACGACACCGTGAAGGGTGCCGACTGGCTGGGCGATCAGGACGCAATCGAATATCTGGCACGTGAAGCACCCGCCGCCGTTTACGAGCTGGAACATGCCGGCGTACCGTTCAGCCGGAACGAGGACGGCACGATCTACCAGCGCCCCTTTGGCGGCCACATGCAGAACATGGGCGAAGGCCCACCGGTGCAGCGCACCTGCGCCGCTGCCGACCGCACCGGCCATGCCATGCTGCACGCGCTGTATCAGCAAAGCCTGAAATACGACGCGGACTTCTTCATCGAGTATTTCGCGCTCGACCTCATCATGCAGGACGGGGTGTGTCGTGGCGTGATCGCGATGTGCCTAGACGATGGCACCATTCACCGTTTCAAGGCACAAGCCGTGGTGCTGGCGACGGGCGGCTACGGTCGCAGCTATTTCACGGCGACTAGCGCACACACCTGCACCGGCGATGGTGGCGGCATGGTGCTGCGCGCGGGCCTTCCTTTGCAGGACATGGAATTCGTGCAGTTCCACCCGACCGGCATTTACGGCGCAGGCGTCCTCATCACCGAAGGCGCACGTGGCGAGGGCGGGTACCTGACCAATTCCGAAGGCGAGCGATTCATGGAACGCTACGCCCCGTCGGCCAAGGACCTGGCGAGCCGCGACGTTGTCTCGCGCTCGATGGCGCTGGAAATGCGCGAAGGGCGCGGTGTCGGAGATGAGGGCGACCACATTTTCCTTCATCTCGACCACATCGCACCCGAAGTGCTGGCCGAACGGCTGCCGGGCATCACCGAATCCGGCAAGATTTTCGCCGGCGTCGATCTGACGCGCCAGCCGCTGCCGGTAACGCCGACGGTCCACTACAATATGGGCGGCATCCCGTGTAACTATCATGGCGAAGTCGTTACGCGCGGCAGCGACGGCAATCCCGACCAGGTCGTCCCTGGCCTGTTTGCTGTGGGTGAGGCGGCATGCGTGTCGGTCCACGGAGCGAACCGCCTTGGCTCCAATTCGCTAATCGACCTCGTAGTGTTCGGCCGTGCGACCGGTCATCGCCTGAAGGAAATCGTCAAGGGCGGCACCGATACCGGTGAGCTGAGCAAGGATAGCACCGATCTTGCGCTGAGCCGGCTCGACCATTTCCGGCATGCGAACGGCACTCTGCCAACGGCGAAAATTCGCGGCGAGATGCAGAAGACGATGCAGAAGCACGCTGCCGTGTTCCGCGATACCAAGCTGCTGGCCGAGGGCGTGTCCGAACTGGCGCGCATCAACAAGAGCATGGAAGACATCCACGTCACCGACCGATCCATGATCTGGAACAGCGACCTTGTCGAAACGCTGGAGCTGGATAATCTCATGGCGCAATCGGTTGTCACCATGGCCAGCGCGGACAACCGCAAGGAAAGCCGCGGCGCGCATAGCCACGAAGACTATCCGGACCGCAACGACGCCGATTGGATGAAGCACACCATCGCCTGGTTCGAAGGCTGGGGTGGCAAGGGCGGCGACGTGAAGATCGACTACCGCCCGGTCCACGAATACACGCTGAGCGACGATATCGATTACATCGAGCCGAAGAAGCGGGTTTACTGACCGAGCGTCCAATTCCGGCGTCGCATTATTGCGACGCCGGAGCGGCGTATCATCCCCGCTCCACAATCCGGTCGCACTGCCGGTCGTCGCCGCCGAAGCCCAGTTGCAAGGCCTGCATCCGTTGCTCGCTCGTGCCATGGGTGAAGCCTTCGGGATTGATCCGCTGCCCGGCATTGCGTTGCAGCGTATCGTCGCCGATGGCGCTGGCGGCCCGCATGCCCTCTTCCATGTCGCCGGCTTCGATAAGGTTGCGGTTGCGACCTGCCCAGACACCGGCGTAGCAATCGGCCTGCAACTCCATCAGCACCTGTATTTGGTTCGCCGCGCGCGGGTTCTGCTGTTGCAGGCTGCGCAGTTGCCCCGAGACGCCGGTTATGGTCTGGATGTGGTGGCCATATTCATGCGCCAGGACGTAATAGCGCGCGAAGTCGCCGCCCGTTCCCGCCATACGGGCAAGCTGGTCGTAGAAGCTGGTGTCGATGTAGATCGTCTGGTCGGCGGGGCAGTAGAACGGGCCAGATGCCGACGTTGCGCTGCCACAACCGCGCGTGTTGACGCCCCCATCTTGGAACAGGTCCAGCTCCGGGTCTTCGAACGGCACACCCTGATCGGCGAAAACCTGGCTCCAGGTTTCGTTCAATGAAACCAGACCGTTGCATGCTTCCAGCGCATATTCGCTTTCATTGCAGACCGTTTCGGCATCGATAACGGCATTTTGGCCACCGCGTGTGCCCCCTGTCTGTTGCACACCACCCGTCCCGGCGAAGTTCTGCAAGGCCTCGGGTCCGGCGACGACCGCTATGATCAGCATGATGACGATACCGCCGCAGCCCAGCTTGCCGCGCCCGCCGCGCATCATGCCGCCGCCGGGAAAACCGCCACCGCCACCGCCGCGACTGGACCGGACGCGCAGCTTGCTCGGATCGAAACGCTTCAGTCGCACGCCAATTCCCCTCATGTTTCGTTCGGATGCGGCGGCCCGCCTCTGGACCGCTGCGAACGCCGCATCTACTCGTAGGCAAAGCGGTATCGAACCCTTTGGAGGTATTCAATGTTCCTGTCCGGCAAACGCGCTCTCGTCACCGGTTCCACATCCGGCATCGGCCTTGCCATCGCCCGTGCCGTGCACGCGGAAGGCGCCGATATCGTGCTCAATGGCTTCGGCGACGATGGCGAAATTGCGAATCTGTGCGACGAACTAGAGGCTGCGCATCACGGCGCGGATCTGACCACGGGGGAGGGGTGCGAGGCATTGATGGCGGCGGCGGGAAAGGTCGACATCCTCGTCAACAATGCCGGGATGCAGCATGTCGCCCCGGTGGAGGACTTCCCGGTCGATCGCTGGGACGCGATCATCGCATTGAACCTGACGGCGGCGTTCCACACGACACGGCTGGCCGTGCCGCATATGAAAGACGCGGGCTGGGGCCGCATCATCAATACTGCCAGCGCCCATTCCAAGACCGCCAGCCCGTTCAAGAGCGCCTATAACGCCAGCAAGCACGGCATCGACGGCTTCACCAAGACCATCGCGCTGGAACTGGCGCAAACCGGCGTGACCGCGAACTGCATCAGCCCGGGCTATGTCTGGACTCCCCTAATCGAAGGGCAGATCCCGGATACGATGAAAGCGCGCGGGCTGGATCGTGATGCGGTCATCAATGACGTTCTGCTGGCGAAGCAGCCGACCAAGCAATTCGTGCAGCCAGAGGACGTGGGCGCGCTGGCCGTGTTCCTGTGCCGCGACGAAGCGCGCAACGTGACCGGCGCGAACTGGAGCATCGACGGTGGATGGACGGCGGAGTAACGATAGACGAACTGCTTCGACAACGGTGGACCATGCGCCGTCGCGCCCCTAGCCCCGCCGCAAAATGCCCGTTACAGGAAACCGCCACGAACCCCCGCTAATGCTGGCAGGACACGGCACCCATGAACATCCCTCTTGGCCTGACTTTCGATGACGTGCTGCTGCGGCCCGCTGAGAGCGATATCTTGCCGTCTGCCGCCAATACGACGACCTGGCTGACGCAGGAAATCGGGCTGACCATTCCCATCCTGTCCGCCGCTATGGACACCGTGACGGAGGCCGACATGGCTATCGTCATGGCGCAGCTGGGGGGTATCGGCGTGCTGCACCGCAATCTCGATATTGAGGAACAATGTGCCGCCGCGCGTGCGGTGAAACGGTTCGAGAGCGGCATGGTGGTCAATCCCATCACCATCGCCCCCGAAGCCACGCTGGGCGAGGCGCAGGCCTTGATGGCGCAGCACAGGATCAGCGGCATTCCGGTAACAGGGAAGGATGGGAAGCTGGTCGGTATCCTGACCAACCGCGATGTTCGCTTTGCCGAAAACCCGCAGCAGCCGGTCAGCGAACTGATGACGACGGACAACCTTGCCACTGTGCCGCTGGGCACCGGCGAGGAGGAAGCGCGGCGGATGCTGCATCAGCGACGGATCGAAAAGCTGCTGGTGGTGGATGACGACTATCGCTGTATCGGCCTCATCACAGTCAAGGATATCGAGAAGGCGGTGAACTATCCGCACGCTACCAAAGACGCGGCGGGCCGCCTGCGTGTGGCGGCGGCAACGACCGTTGGCGAGAAAGGCGCGGACCGTACGCGGGCGCTGATCGAGGCGGAAGTGGATGTCATCATTATCGACACTGCGCATGGCCATAACCGCGAAGTCGCGCGCGCGGTGGAAGCCGCCAAGAAACTTAGCAATTCAGTGCAGGTCATCGCCGGCAATGTCGCCACCGCCGAAGCCACGCGCGCGCTGATCGACGCGGGCGCCGACGGGGTGAAGGTCGGCATCGGCCCAGGCTCCATCTGTACTACCCGCGTGGTGGCGGGTGTCGGCGTGCCACAATTGACCGCGATCATGGACAGCGCGGAAGAAGCCGCCAAGTCGGGCGTTCCGGTTATCGCCGATGGCGGCCTTCGCACCAGCGGCGATGCGGCCAAGGCGCTGGCGGCGGGTGCATCCACCGTCATGGTCGGCTCGATGCTGGCAGGCACGGCGGAAAGCCCCGGCGAGACGTTCCTCTATCAGGGTCGCAGCTACAAGAGCTATCGCGGCATGGGCAGTGTGGGTGCGATGGCGCGCGGTAGCGCCGATCGCTATTTCCAGCAGGACGTGTCCGCCATGAAACTGGTGCCCGAAGGTATCGAGGGCCAGGTGCCGTTCAAGGGCGCGGCGGCGGATGTCGTCCACCAGCTTGTCGGCGGGATCAAGGCAGCAATGGGCTACACCGGCAGCGCCACCGTAGCGGACCTGCAAAAGCGCGCGCAATTCGTGCGGATCACCGGAGCGGGGCTGAGCGAAAGCCACGTCCACGATGTCGCCATCACGCGCGCCGCACCCAATTATCCGACGCGCTAGGGCATGACCCCCGCCGCCCGCGTCCAGTCGGCTATCGGCATTCTCGATCTGGTTATCGCCGCGAGCCACGCTAAGGGCGCGCCTGCGGATCGCATCGTTGGCGAATGGGCGAAGAATAACCGCTATGCCGGATCCAAGGACCGCCGCGCCATTCGCGAGCTGGTCTATGGCGCCATCCGCGCCTGCGGGCCGGTCCCGAAAACGGGCCGCGCGGCGATGCTGCGGTTGGCGGAAAGCGACGCGACGCTGCGCCCGCTGTTCGACGAGTCCCAATATGGCCCCGCGGCGATTGTCGAAGGCGAGCCGGTCGCGAAAGGCGGGATCGCGCCGGTCTGGCTGGTCGAGCGGCTGGCCGCCAGCAGCATCGAAGGCGACGAAGCCGCCGCTTTGCTCGACCGTGCGCCGCTGGATGTTCGGGTCAACACGCTGAAAGCCGCGCGCGACGCGGTGATGCTCCCGGAACAGGGCGAACCACTCGCCGCGCCCAACGCCCTGCGCCTGCCGACCGGCAAGCAGATCGCGCAGTGGCCTGCTTACCGCGACGGGCATATCGAGGTGCAGGACCACGGCAGCCAGTGGGCCTGCGCAATGGTCGGAGCGCGGCCCGGCGAAACGGTGATCGACCTGTGCGCGGGCGCGGGCGGCAAGACGCTGGCGCTGGCGGCGGCGATGAAGAATACCGGCACGCTGGTCGCCAGCGACACCGATCGAGGACGGCTATCGCGACTGACACCGCGCGCCGAGCGAGCCGGAGCGACCAACATCGCCAGCGTGCTGCTAAACCCCGGCAGGGAAGCCGAGGCGCTCGCTGACTATCGCCTCGCTGCCGACGCCGTGCTGGTCGATGCGCCATGCTCTGGCACCGGCACCTGGCGGCGCAATCCGGAATCGCGCTGGCGGCTGACGGCGGACGAGCTGGCGCGCTATGTCTTGGCACAAGCGCGGTTGCTGGACCTCGCGGCCACGCTGGTGAAGCCAGGCGGGCGGCTGGTCTACGTCACCTGCTCGCTGTTGGACGAGGAAGGGGCGGAGCAGGTCGCGCACTTCCTCGACGCGAACCCCGAGTGGCGGATAGCTCCGCGCGACTGCCCCATCGGTCAAGCCCATGGTCGCGGACGGCGGCTGACACCGTATCATGACGGCACGGATGGATTTTTCATCGCCTGTCTCACTTCGCCATGATAGATCGCGTGTTATGACCGATCGCGCCCTATCCGCGCCAGCGGGCGAAGCCGCGCCCGTTACCACGACGATCAAGGACACCATCATGCGTTTCGCCGCCCCCGCCGCAGCACTGTCTCTCGCCCTCGCGGTCACATCGAGCATCGGCACGGCGCAGGACGTTCGCCAACCCAACCCCCGCGCGGCGGCGCTGATCGCATCGGGCGAGGCGGCGTTGCAGGCGGGCGAACCGCAGGCGGCGGTGGACGCGTTCGAGGCGGCGCTGACGGTCGATCCGGGCTATACCGGCATCTGGCTGCGTCTGGCCGAAGCGGCGCGGCGGGAGGGGCTGCAAGGCAAGGCGATCCGCTATTACCGCGAAGCCCTGTCGCGCGACCCCGACAACTACGCCGCCATCTCCGGCGAAGGCGCCGCGCTACTGGAAAAGGGCGCTGTGGAAAAAGCTCGCGCCAACCTCGCCAAGCTGGAAGAGATCTGCGGCGACGGCTGCGCCGAAACGCAGACCTTGGCGATGGCGCTGGCCGACGTGAAAACCCCGATGCTGGCGGCAGAAGACGTGATGCCCGATACGCAGGTGACGCAGAACTGAGCCGACGGAAGTTTAGGGAAGTTTAGGCCTGAACGTCGGTTTTGTTCTGTTCTGTTCTGTTCGTTCACGCCTGCGGCAAAGGTTGATAAAATACATGTCGTACGGGCTTTATTTAATATCGGGTGCAGGGGCCGTTCGAGACGTGCGAACTTCTTCTACCATGCAGAGCCGTTGACGGACATATTTGGTTTTGAAAGAGCAGTTTGCAGCATAACACTTGGCTACAATGTAGGAAAACGGTTTTGCCTTTTGGCGGGTATAAACCGAACAGCGTGGTTACTGATTAATAATTCTTCACCTAATATCTACTGGCAAGGCTCCGCTGACAATTAGCTGCCAAAAACTCCATGCAGTGAAAAATACATTTCTCTTCAAAAAGATGAATTACATATTGTTATTATTCAAGGGTCCATCCGCAATAGCCTACTTGCAATACGATTTAGTTTCGCCAAGACTGCAATTTCCTTTTCGTTATTAGTTGCACGCAGCAGCGGTCTCGCACGAGCGATGGCTTCGTGGATTTGCGCCGCAGCAGCCGAAGCAGCATTTTGATGGTATCTGCACTTTCGCTTATTGCTCTGCATCTTTCCCTCCGCTTGCAGGGGAGCACATGACATCTGCGGTGGCGCTTCCATCCTGAAAAAGCCGGAAACGCAAGTTTCCGTCCTCCTCCCAAAACTCCAGGTCCTGAACGTACTGGTCGCCCTGTGCGTATCCAACCTGGTGTTCGTAAATGCGGCCACCGTCGCAAAAGGCAGATTGATGGGTCCGATTGACCTCGCCATCTTCCTGTTCCTGGCCAAGCCGCACGACACGGTCGGCAACAATCCGTGACGTCAGCGGTCCACGATTGGATTGGGCCACGATCGTCAGGCGTCTGGGCGCAAATGTCTCAACGTCGAAGCGTTCGATTTCGAAAGCGCCTTCACCCAAATAGGTCTCCGAGAACGAATTGAGCGTGGACAGGCCGCTGTTCCCGAACCTTATGTCACATGCAGGGTAGGACGTTTGAAAGGCCGGACATTGGGTGTCTGCGGTAAACGGTCCGTTAGTGGGGCCAGGCGCGAAAGCGTCATCGAGAGTAGATTTGAGAACGAGCCATCCGCCCATCACGAGAGCCAGAACCCCGACTCCGATACCTATCCACTTTTTCGACAGCCTCATTCATTTGATCCTTGTGCACTTGTACATACCGTATGCCCGCTAACTTGCGGGGTGCACATGAACGCAATTGCACGAAGCGTTTCTACGGCCTGAGCATGCCTACCCACTTCGAGGGGCTTATCCCGTATTGGACCTTGAAGGTTCGGCTGAAATGGGATGGATCGGCAAACAGTCCGTCGAAAGCCGCTTCGGCGATGGAACCGCTTTCCAGTAGCAAGTGTGTCGCCTTGGCCAGACGGGCTTGTCTGCGGTAACGTTGCGGCGAAATCCCCATTTCGTCCTTGAACCTTCGGCTCAAGGCTGGAGGACTAAGTCCCACACGAAGGGCAATATCTTGTATGGCCGGTTGCTCGTGAACGGTGCTTTTCAAGACTGCACAGGCATTTGCAATTTGCGGTGAAATGCAGACCGCAGCATCACATGGCGCAAATGTGGTGCTGACGTGGTCCAGTACCAGATCGACGAGGGGTCTCAGCTGCTGTCGCGCGCGCTGTTGCGCGATAAACGCTTCGGCCAGCGCTACCATGCCGTTTGCTATTGCCGGGTCCGCCTTTCCGGATTGCGCACCCACCGGGGCGACGTGCAGGCAAGACCCGGTTACGAGGTGCTCGGCAAAAAATACCGTCAGAAAGTCGGAACCAGGGAGATTGATGCCCTTGTGATAGGTGCCCGCATCCAACCACATCCAGTCGCCAGGGCCTAAAGCAAGTTGCCCTTTGTCGTGACGTATCGTGCAACCGCCGTTACCCCAGACATAGGTCAGGCTGGCAAGCGGCGTGATAATCTCCCATTCGTCCAGATCCTTGAAGTCGCGCCCGATCATGAGCGAGCACCCCAGATCGGAATCGCCGAAGTAATGGCGACCCGTCGCGAGACCGCTCAATAGCTGATTACTCTTGTTCACAGACGCGTTATCTATCGTTGTTCTGCTTTCGATGCATGAACCCATAGCTGTTAAATATGCCGCCCAAACTCCTCCACCACCGCTGCGTAAATGTCCCGCTTGAACGGCACGATCAGTTCGGGCAGTTCCTTCGGCTCCACCCATTTCCACGCGTCGAATTCGGGCGGGTCGTGGGCTTCCAGGTCGATATCGGCGTCGGTGCCCAGGAACCGGCCGAGGAACCAGTTCTGTTCCTGGCCGCGCCATTTGCCTTTCCACAGGGTGCCGATCAGGTCCTCGGGCAAATCGTAGCGCAGGGGGCGGGGCATTTCGGCCAGCACTTCCACGAGGTCCGGCGTGATGCCGGTTTCCTCGGCCAGTTCGCGTAGAGCCGCCGCCTGCTCGTCCTCGCCGGGGTCGATCCCGCCTTGCGGCATTTGCCAATGGCCGATCGCGCGCTTGTCGATCCGCTGGCCGACGAAAACCTTGCCGTCCGCGTTCACCAGCATAAACCCGGCACACGGGCGATAGCCGGTCGGTTCGCCGGGCTTGACGGGGCGCAGCATCAGCGGGCGTCCGCGCGGCGTAGCTTGACCGGCAATCGCGTCGAGAAACGCCTCCAGGTCCGCCTGCCCGCTGGGGATTGCCTTGCGCATGGTGACGAAGCCGTGGATCAGGCCGGGAAACTCGAAATAGCTGACCTCGGTGCCCTGCTCGATCAGGTGGGCGGCATATTCGCGGCCCGAATCGCGCAACGGGTCCAGCCCGGCGGTGCACAGCACGGTGGGCGGCACGTCCTTCGCCACAACGGCCATCGGCGTGTGCCGCGCGTCGCTTGCATCGCCTGCATATTGCTCGTCGAACCAGCGCATCGTCTTGCGGGTCAGGAAGAACCCCTCGGCAAAGTCGCGGAAGCTGGAGTGTTCGCTGACGTCGCTGGCGATGGGGTAGATCGGCGCCTGCACCAGCACCGGTACGGCGGCAGGCTTTGCCGTTAGCGCGGCAGTGGTCACGATGGTTAGGTTGCCGCCCGCGCTGTCTCCAGTGATGACCAGCCCCGTCACGTCGCGATCCAGCTCCGCAGGCGATCCCGCCAGCCAGCGCGCCGCCGCCTCGCAATCGTCCGGCCCGGCAGGGAAGGGATGCTCGGGCGCGAGCCGGTAATCGACCGACACCACGGGCAGGTCGAGGTGGTGCGCGATTTCTGTGCAGAGCGAATGATACACCTCAAGGTCGCCGATCACGAAGCCGCCGCCATGCAGGAAGAGCACCACCGGCCCCGCGTCGCGCGTCTCCTTCGTGTCGTAGAACCGCAGCGGGATGTCGCCCGCCGGGCCGGAGCAGGTCAGGTCGCGCATGACGGGCAGGTCGCGCGGCTCCGCCTCCGCCAGCGGCCCCAGCGCGCGCATCTGCTGCCGCCCGGCGACCGCGCCCACATCCTCCACACCGCCGCCGCCCATCTGTTCCAGCATGGCGAGGAAGGCGCGGGTGTCGTCGCGCATGAAGTGTTCGGTGTCGGCCATGGCTGGGTTCCTCGCATCACTTTTGTGTTGCCCCCTGCCTAGCGCAGCCGCCGCCTGTTTCCACCGCCTGTTTTGTGACATAGGAGAAATTCTTGATTGCGGGGGCGGGTTGCCGACCATAGGTGCGCATCTTGCCTTCCCCTCTCGCGCGAAGTTTCGAGGACCACATTTATGGCGTCTGTCGCCGCAGATAATCCCGCCACCGCCATACCGGACGCCGTCACCGTCCGGTTCGCGGGCGATTCCGGTGACGGGATGCAGCTGACCGGCGGGCAATTCACGCTGTCCACCGCCTTGCAGGGCAACGATCTGGCCACTTTCCCCGATTTTCCCGCCGAGATCCGCGCACCGCAGGGTACGCTGTTCGGCGTCAGCGCGTTCCAGATCAATTTCGGCAGCCGCAAGATCAATACCGCCGGCGATGCGCCCGACGTGCTGGTGGCGATGAACCCCGCCGCGCTGAAAGTGAACCTGGCCGCGCTGAAACCCGGCGGTCTGATCATTGCAGACACCGGGGCGTTCACGAAACGCAACCTCGACAAGGCGAAGTACGACGCCAATCCGCTGGAAGATGGCAGTCTCGCGAAGTTCGACGTGCTGGCCTTCGACATCAGCGAGATGACGGTGCAGGCGGTCGAGCCGTTCGGGCTGGGCAAGAAGGATGCGCTGCGGTCCAAGAACATGTGGACGCTGGGGCTGGCGCTGTGGATGTTCGACCGTCCGCGCGATCCGATCCACGACTGGCTGCGCGGCAAGTTCAGGAACGCGCCCGCTATCGCCGACGCCAATATTGCGGCGCTGGATGCGGGCCATGCCTATGGCGAAACGGCGGAGCTGGCCGGGCCGATCAAGCAGCTTTCCATGCCGCCGGTCGAAAGCGAACCGGGGCTGTATCGCACGATTACCGGCGCCGAGGCGGTGTCGCTGGGGCTGGTCGCAGGGGCGCAGTTGGCCGAGCTGGAGATGTTCTTCGGCGGCTATCCCATTACGCCCGCCAGCGCCATCCTGCACCACCTCGCGCGGCTGAAGGAATTCGGCGTCACCACGTTCCAGGCGGAGGACGAGATCGCCGCAATCTGCGCCGCCATCGGGGCGAGCTATGCCGGATCGCTGGGCGTCACGTCGTCAAGCGGTCCGGGCATTGCGCTGAAGACCGAAGCGATGGGGCTGGCGATCATGACCGAGCTGCCGCTGGTCATCGTCAACAGCCAGCGCGGCGGCCCCAGCACCGGCCTGCCGACCAAGACCGAGCAGAGCGACCTCTATCAGGCCGTCTATGGCCGCAATGGCGATGCGCCGATGCCGGTCATCGCCGCGCGCAGCCCGGGCGATGCGTTCGAATGCGCGATCGAGGCGTGCCGGCTGGCGGTGCAATACATGACGCCGGTGATGCTGCTGACCGATGGCTACATCGCCAATGCCGCCGAGCCGTGGAAGGTACCCGATCCCGACACGTTCGAGCCGTTTCCCGCGCAATTCCTCAATACGCTGCCCGCCGGTGAACCGCTGTTGCCCTATGCCCGCGACTTCAAGGGCGCGCGGCCGTGGATCAAGCCGGGCACGCCGGGCCTGATGCACCGTATCGGCGGGATCGAGAAGGAGGACGGCACCGGCAATATCGACTACGCGCCCGACAACCATCAGGCGATGACCGACATGCGCAAGCGCAAGATCGCGGACATTCCGGTACCCGCGCAGGAGGTTGCCTTGGGCGAGGCGAGCGGCACGCTGGCGGTGGTCGGCTGGGGCAGCACCTATGGCCCCATTCAGCAGGCGGTGCGCCGCAGCATCGCCAAGGGGTGCAGCGTGGCGCATATCCATGTCCGCAACATCTGGCCGCTGCCCGCCAATCTGGGCGCGCTGCTGCGCGGATACGATCATGTGCTGGTGCCCGAGATGAATACCGGGCAGTTCAAGACCGTCCTGCGCGACCAGTTGCTGATCGACGCGACACCGCTGACCAAGACTAGCGGCCAGCCCTTCGCGATCGCGGAGATGGAAGCGGCAATCGCGAAGTATTTCGACGGGATTGCGGGCAATGAAGGCGGGCAGGTCGAAGTGAACAAAGGCCAGTTGCCGAGTCCGGTTCAATGATGGTGTGCATGTCGCCCATTCCGTTCGCCCTGAGCTTGTCGAAGGGTCGTCCTTCCTTCGAGCGTCGAGATCGAGTGAAGTGCAATGCTTCGACAAGCTCAGCACGAACGGGCTATGATGTCCGGAAAGAGTTATAATGAACGCCCCCGTTAAATTCGAAACCACGCTCAAGGATTGGGAAACGGACCAGGAGGTGCGGTGGTGCCCCGGCTGTGGGGACTATGCCATTTTGAAGGCGGTGCAGCGCACGCTGCCGCAGCTGGGCGCGGACCCGTCCAACACGTGCTTTATCAGTGGCATCGGCTGCTCCAGCCGGTTCCCCTATTACATGGAAACATACGGCTTCCACACCATCCACGGCCGCGCGCCGGCGGTGGCGACGGGGGTGAAGCTGGCCAATCCGGACCTCGATATCTGGCTGGTGACGGGCGATGGCGACGGGCTCAGCATCGGGGGCAACCACATGATGCATGTGCTGCGCCGCAATGTGAACATGCAGATCATGCTGTTCAACAACGAAATCTACGGCCTCACCAAGGGACAGGCCTCGCCCACCAGCCGCGAGGGCACCAAATCGCCCAGCACGCCCATCGGCAGCTACGACCACCCCGCCAAACCCGCTGCGTTTGCGCTGGGTAGCGGCGCACGGTTCGTGGCGCGCGGGTTCGATGTGTCGAAGAAACTGCCCGAGGTTTTGGTCGCCGCCCACGCGCATCAGGGCGCGGCCTTTATCGAGATATTCCAGAACTGTATCGTCTACAATAAAGACGTATTCGAGGATTTCGCCGCGCCCAAGGGGGCGGAGGACCGCCAGCTCTGGCTGGAGGATGGCGAACCGATGCTGTTCGCCAATGGCGCGAAGGGGTTGGCGCTGGATATCGACACGCTGGCGCTCAAGGTTGTCGATGTGGTGAGCGGCGACTGGCAGGCGGCGGGCGTGCGCGTCCATGACGTGAAGAGCCGCGCGGTTGCGAACATGCTGGTCGAAATGCCGTTCGGCGAATTTCCCATGGCGCTGGGCGTGCTGTACGACGATCCGCGCCCGACGTTCGAAACCGCCGTTATCGCGGAGCGCAAGATGGCGAGCGAGGGCAAGACCGCCGACCTGGCGAAGTTGCTGGGCAAGGGGCAGACCTGGACGGTCGATGCGGCGGAAGGGCATCCGACAGAGTAGGGTCGTGCGCCGGCGGGTAGGGGGAGTGAATGGATAATCTCACGCATTCGCTGGTCGGTGCGCTGATCGGGCAGACCGGCCTGAAACGCCGCACGGGGCTGGCGATGCCCGCGCTGATTATCGGTGCGAACCTGCCCGATGTGGACGCGACGTGCTTCTTCTGGCTGGAGGGTGTGGAGCATCTCGCTTTTCGCCGCGGCATAACCCATGGCCCGCCCGCGCTGGTGTTGCTGCCGCTGGTGCTGGCGGGGCTACTGTGGGGGTTCGACCGCTGGCAAACCAGACGCGGTAAGAGACCGGAAGGACGTCTGCCGGTGCATTTCGGCTGGCTCTACGGGCTGAGCCTGCTTGGGCTGCCTGACGCACCCGGCGCTCGACTGGCTCAACGTCTACGGCATCCGCCTGCTCGAACCGTTCAGCAGCCGCTGGTTCTATGGCGATACGCTGTTCATCATCGACGTGTGGCTGTGGGCGGGCATGGGGTTAGCGCTGTGGTGGTCGCTGCGACAGGAGAAGCGCGGCGGGGACTGGCGTAGCGTGGGGCGCATCGGTGCGACCGGCGCGGCGCTTTACATCGCTGCGCAGGGTGTGCTGACCGGCGTCACGGAGGGGAATGCGACCGGAGAGAATCCCATAGCCAGCCCGCCGCCCGGCCTTTCCTGGCAGCGCGAGACGATAACCGGGGCGAATGGGCTGTACCAGATCGATACGCGCCCCGTCGGCGACGTGCCGCTCGATCGCTGCGACTTCGCGGCCTTGCGCGCGACCGACCCCGATGTGCGCGCCTTCCTGTTCTGGTCGCGCACGCCTTTCGTGGAGGCGGGAAGCGAAGGCGTGATGCTGCGCGATGCCCGGTTCTACGATCCACTCGCGGCCGACCGGTTCGCGGTTCGTCTGCCGGACCAGTTCTGCTGGGTCGAACGCAACAGATTTACCGAGAAACGCTCATGACCCGACCCCAACTCCTCTGGCTCCGACGCGATTTGCGGATGGCGGACAACCCGGCGCTGTATCACGCGGCGCAAGCAGGGCCGGTGGTGCCGATCTATGTGCTCGACGACGATGCGGCGGGGGACCATGCCTATGGCGGGGCGAGCCGGTGGTGGCTGCATCATTCGCTCGAAAGCCTGTCTCGCAGTTTGGGTGCGCGCCACTCGCGAATCGTGCTGCGGTGTGGCGATGCGGTGAGCGAATTGACGACCGTGGCCAATGCCATCGGTGCAGAAACCGTCCACGCCAACCGCCATTACGAACCGTGGTGGCAGGAGGCGGAGAACGCGCTGGGCGCGGAGCTGGATCTTCAGCTTTACGACGGCAACTACCTGTTGCCAGCCAATACGGTCAGCACCGGATCGGGCAATCCGTACAAGATCTACACGCCCTTTTCGAAAGCCGTGCTGGAGGAACTGCCGCCGCGCGATGCGTTGCCCGAACCCGACACGCTGTCCTCACCCGACGAATGGCCCGACAGCGATGCACTGGCGGACTGGGACTTGCTGCCAACGAAGCCCGACTGGTCCGGTGGTATCGACGCGGCGTGGACCGTCGGCGAGGGCGCGGCGCAGGACCGGCTCGACTGGTGGGTGGACCACATTGACGCGTATGACGAGGCGCGCAACCTGCCGTCGCAGGACGGGTCCAGCCGCATGTCACCGCACCTGCACTGGGGCGAAATTTCGCCGGTGCAGATTTGGCACCGGTTCTCGGATAAGCGCAGCAAGGGCTGGAAAACATTCGAAAAAGAACTGATCTGGCGTGACTATGCGCAGAACGTCATTCGCCAATACCCCGATTATGGCCGCGAACCCTATCGCGACGGGTATGATGGCGACCTTTGGCGCGACGCCTTATCGGGCGACGTGCAGGCCGATCTCGAAGCCTGGCAGCAGGGGCGCACCGGCTATCCCATTGTTGACGCGGGCATGCGCCAGCTGTGGCAGACCGGCTGGATCCACAACCGCGTACGGATGATTTGCGCCAGCTTCCTGATTAAGCATCTGCTGATCGACTGGACGCTGGGCGAACAGTGGTATTGGGATTGCCTGGTCGATGCGGACTACGGCAACAACTCGGTCAACTGGCAATGGATGAGCGGGTCGGGCGTGGACAGCAACATGTTCAGCCGGATCATGGCCCCGCTGTCGCAAAGCCCCAAATTCGATGCGGCGGGCTATATCCGGGAATTCGTGCCCGAACTGGCGAACCTGTCCGACGAGGCGATCCACGACCCGGAGGAGGCAGGCTGCCGCCCCGACGACTACCCGGCCAAGATCATCGCGCACAAGGACGCCCGCGAACGCGCGCTGGCGGCCTATCGCGCGACGAAGGACTGACCGCACAGGTGGCATCCAAAGTGAACTTGCCCGACACCCGGCGCAACGCCATAGCGACGCCCATGACGGGGGAAGCACAACGCGGCGCAGGGTTGCTGGCGGGGGGCACGCGGTTCGAGCGTACCCCCGGTCGGCTAGCACGGCTGCTTGCGCCCGGGTTTCACAGGATGCTGGACCGGCTGGATGCGGGGCTGGTGCGCGGTTCGATACAGGGTCACTTGCCCGATGGCACGGTGCGCGTGCTGGGTGGACGCGGCGAAGACGGCTTCGACGCGGTGGTGCATCTGAAGGACTGGCGCGCGCTGTTGCGGCTGGCGTCCAACGGGTCCGTCGGCTGGTACCAGGCGTGGGAAGCGGGCGAATGGTCCAGCCCCGACCTCGTGACCGTGTTTGCGGTGTTCAACGCCAATGCGGTAACGCTGGGCGATGCGGGGCGGGCCAAGGGCGCATTTCGGCTGGCGGCGCGGTTCGGCCATTGGCTCAACCGCAACACGCGCGCCGGATCGGCCCGCAACATCCACGCGCATTACGATCTGGGCAACGATTTCTACGCCGCATGGCTGGACGACACGATGACCTATTCCAGCGCGCGCTGGGGGGTGTGGGACGGTCCGAACCCGTACCAGCAGATGGGCGATACGCTGGCCTATGGGCAGGTCGGCAAGATGATGACGGTGGAGGCGCGGCTGGGCGTTTCCGCCGGCGACCGCGTGCTGGAAATCGGCTGCGGATGGGGATCGGCTGCGGCGGCGCTGGCGGCTGGCGGCGTGCGGGTCGATGCGATCAGCCTGTCCGAACAGCAACTGGCATGGGCGCGCGAAACGCTGCCGCCCGAAGTGCGGAAAAACGTCGCCCTGCGCCAGTGCGACTATCGCGATGTGCACGGCACCTACGATGCGGTGTACAGCATCGAAATGGTGGAGGCGCTGGGGCGCGAGAACTGGCCGGATTATCTCGACGTGGTCGCGCGCAGCCTGAAGCCCGGCGGGCGCGCTGCGATCCAGTTCATCTCGATGGCGGAGCCGGTGTTCGATGCCTACGCCGCCGGCGCCGATTTCATTCAGGCCTATGTCTTCCCCGGCGGCCTGCTGATCCGCACCGCCGAATTCCGCGCACTGGCCGAGGCGCGGGGCCTGCGCTGGGAAGACCAGGTCGATTTCGGCGCGGATTATGCCGAGACGCTCAAGCTATGGCGCGAGAACTTCACCGCAGCGGGTAATCAGGGGCGTCTGCCCGCAGGATTCGATTCGCATTTCCGCCGCTTCTGGGACTATTACCTCGCCTATTGCGAAGGCGGGTTTCGCGGCGGCGGGATCGACGTGCATCAGGTTACACTTGTGAAGGAATAGAACGATGCGGATAATGATGGCGACGATGACTTGCGCGTCGGCCTTGCTGGCCGGGTGCGCAGCCGCGCAACCGGCGCCGCCCGTTGCTGCGCAGGGTGTCGCTATGGAGGCTGCGCCCCCCGCTCCTCCCGCCCCGCCTCCGCCTGTTTTCGTGACGCGCACCGCGCCCTTGCAAGAGCTGACGCTGGAACAGCAGCAGGTTTTGTTCTGGGACGATGCAACCCGTTCGGCGCGGTTCCGCAAGATGGAGGATTATTTTCCCGGAACCGAGGTGAAGGCGCGGAGTAAACGCACCTTGCCGCGCGGCGACACGCTGCCCGGCGCGTCGATGGCGCTGCTCGACGCCTATCTTGCGGAACACAATGCAGCGGGCATTATGGTGCTGGAAGACGGGCGCGTCCGGTACGAGAAATACGGACTGGGGATGAAGGCGACGGACCGCTGGACAAGCTTTTCGGTGGCCAAGAGTTTCACGTCGACGCTGCTGGGCGCGGCGGTGAAGGACGGCAGCATCGCCAGCCTTGACGACCCGGTGTCCAAATATGTTCCCGGACTGGTCGGCAGCGCGTATGACGATGTCTCCATCGAACAGCTTGCCACCATGACGTCTGGCGTCGCGTGGAACGAGGATTATTCCGACCCGAACAGCGATGTGGCGCGCATGTTTGCGGTCCAGCCCGTCGATGGCGAGCCAATGGCCGTCACGTACATGAAGACGCTGGATCGCGATGCACCCGCGGGAGAGAAGTGGGTTTACAAGACCGGCGAAACAAATCTGATCGGCACCGTGGTCGAGGGTGCGGTCGGCATGACGCTGGCCGAGTATGCGAAAGAGAAGATTGCCGATCCTGCCGGTTTCGAGGACAGCCTGTTCTGGATCAGCGACCCGACCGATGCCAGCATCGGCGGATGCTGCCTGTCACTGCGCCTGTCGGATTACGCGCGCTTCGGCCAGTTTGTTCTGGATGGCGGCGGCGATGTGGTGCCGGACGGATGGTTTGCGCGAGCGACGTCCGCGCAAGCCGATCTCGGCAACGGGTTCGGCTATGGCTACCAGTGGTGGACCTATCCCGGCGGCGTTTACGGCGCGCAGGGCATTTTCGGGCAGGGGATTACCATCGTGCCGCAGCGCAATCTGGTGGTCGCCGTCATCGGCAACTGGCCGCGCGCCACCAGCAGCGATGCCCGGCGCGCTTTCCAGACGGCCGTGGCAGCGGTGGCGGCTGGTAAATAGCGTCTAGAACGTGCCGCGATAGGTCGAAGGCGCGCTGTATTGTTGCAGGATGTTGTCGTGGACGATGGGGCTGAGCAGTTCGCAGAACGCGCAGCCGACTTGCGAGTCTTCCCACCACACGACCTCGGCCTGTAGCGATTCCAGGCCGGGCAGTGTGATCCAGCACACCTGACCCGGATGCATCCGCGATATGGCCGATGCGCTGAAGCCGGAGATGGACAGGTCGTTCACAACGGTCTGGAACGCCCGCCCGCCCGATGCGCGCAGTTGCGACGGGATGATGAGCCGGGTGCGCGGGGCGCAGCGGTCTTCCTGTGCTGCGACGCTGTAAGTGTCGGCTCTGTGCGGGGGGCTGTGCCGGGGCTGCGAGGTTCATTGTGCGACTATCCTGACCAAGAAGGGACCACCTGGCCTGCCGCGCGTGCGCCCGTGTCAGACCGTGTAGGTACTCTCGCCAATGCTGGTTGCGCCCACGTTGCCGACAGTGGTTAAGCGCGCGTTTAGCGCCCTCGAAGTCAATCGGAGGCGACGCGCAGCCGGTGCCGCGTTTCGAACCCTTCGGCGATCAGGCCGACGATGGCCTCCGCCACCACGCCGGGTTCCTTGACCGTGGCGGGGTCTTCGCCGGGATAGGCCTTGGCCCGCATCGCGGTGCGCGTTGCGCCGGGATCGACGATGGCGACACGCACGTCGCCGATCTTTTCGACCTCGGCTGCGTAGCTGTCGAGCAGCGATTCGAAGGCAGCTTTGGTGGTGCCATAGGCGGCCCAGAAGGCGCGGGGCTGTGTGCCCACCGAACTGGTCAGCCCGATAACGCGAGCGCGACCGCTGCGTTTTAAGAGGGGGTCGAAGGCCGCCAGCAACGCCTGCGTCGCCAGCAGGTTGGTTGTCAGCGCGGTGCTGAATTGCTTGGGGTCGATTTGCGTCACCGGCGTCAGCGTGGGCAGATAGGCAGCGGACAGCACGAGAATGTCGAGCATATCCCAGCGCGATCCGATAGCCGTTGCGAGCCGCGATATGCCGTCTGCCTCGGTCAGGTCCACCGGCGCGATGGTCGCATTGCCGCCCGCATCGTGAATGCGGTCTTCCACCGCCTCCAACGCGCGCACATCGCGGCCCGTCAAAATGACATGCACCCCCGCTTCCGCCAGGGCGAGCGCGGTCGAGGCACCGATGCCCTTGCTGGCGCCCGTGACCAAAGCGACGCGCCCGTCGAGATCGTGCTTCGCCATCAGGCCACCTTGTCGAAGGAAAGCTGCGCATCGCCATCGGTGCGGCGCGTCAGGTCGGTGAGGGAGGTGGGGTAGTCGCCGGTGAAGCAGGCATCGCAGAATTGCGGGCAGCCCGCGTTGCGCTGTTCGTGCCCGACGGCGCGATAGAGGCCGTCGATGGATACGAAAGCGAGGCTGTCCGCCCTGATGAATTCGCGCATCGGCTCGACATCCATCTGCGCCGCCAGAAGCTTGGAGCGTTCGGGCGTATCGACGCCGTAATAGCAGCTATACGCCGTGGGCGGGCTGGCAACGCGGAAATGCACCTCCGCCGCGCCTGCGTCGCGCATCATTTCTACGATTTTCAGGCTGGTGGTACCGCGCACGATGCTGTCGTCGATCAGCACGATACGTTTGCCTTTCACCAGCCCGCGATTGGCGTTGTGCTTGCGCCGCACACCGGAATGGCGCGCGCTGTCCGATGGCTGGATGAAGGTGCGCCCGACATAGTGGCTGCGGATGATGCCCAGTTCGAACGGCACACCCGATTGCTGCGCATAGCCGATGGCGGCGGGCACCCCACTGTCGGGCACCGGCACCACCAGATCGACATCGCACGGGCTTTCGATGGCCAGCTGTTCGCCAATGGCCTTGCGCGAGGAATAGACACTGCGCCCGGTGAAGATCGAGTCGGGGCGACTGAAATAGACATGTTCGAAGATACAGGGCCGCGCGGCGTGATCGCCGAACGGACGGAGCGATTTGACGGTGCCGTCCAGAGCGACCTGGACCAGCTCGCCCGGCTCGACCTCGCGCACGAATTCGGCACCGACCGTGTCGAACGCCACGCTCTCGCTGGCGAACAGGACGGCATCGTTCAGGCGGCCCATCACCAGCGGACGCACACCCAGCGGATCGCGGCAGGCGATCATGCCTTCGGGCGTCATGATAACGAGCGAATAGGCCCCCTCGACCAGCCGGAGCGCATCTACGATCCGGTCGATCATGGTGGGATAGCGGCTGGTGGCGACGAGATGGATGATGACCTCGGTGTCGGACGTTGACTGGAAGATCGCGCCGCGCCCGACCAGCTCGTCCCGCAAGGTGCGCGCGTTGGAGATATTCCCGTTATGCGCCACCGCGAACCCGCCGCTTGCAAGGTCGGCATAGAGCGGCTGCACATTGCGCAGCCCCGCGCCGCCGGTGGTGGAATAGCGGACATGGCCGCACGCCGCCGTGCCGGGCAATTCGGCCAGCTGGTCCTGCGTGGAGAAGCTGTCCGCAACATGGCCAAGCCCGCGCCGGGTGAAGAAGGTGGCGCCGTCGAAACTGGTGATGCCGGCGGCTTCCTGCCCGCGATGTTGCAGGGCGTGAAGGCCCAGCGCGGTCAGGGCGGAGGCATCCTGCGCGTTGATCGCACCGAACACGCCGCATTCCTCGTGCAGGGTATCGTCGTCAAAGGGGTTGGCAAGCATAATCGTGACCGTCCGCCGCGTGTAGGTCCGAGAAGTGCGCCCGCCGGTTCGGACACACCGCCCATATCGCGGTGTTACGATGCGATGACAACCCGCGCCAACGCCCCATTGCCGGGTATTTCATTGCAGCGACAGCTTTGCCCGCTTAGACGCCGCGCACCACCTGTTAATCATGCGCGGGAAATCGCACACCTTGTTCCTCACCAATTTCGAATGGACCATCGCGCGGCGATACCTGCTGCCGGGGCGCAGCGAGGCGTTTATCGCGCTGGTTGCGGGAATCAGCGTGGTCGTCGTCATGCTGTCGGTTGCCATGCTGGTGACGGTGATGAGCGTGATGAACGGCTTTCGCGGCGAGTTGCTGGACCGCATCGTGGGGCTGAACGGCCATGCCATCGTGCAGGCCTATGGCGGGCGGCTGGACAACTGGCAGGACGTGCTGACCGATATCCGGGAAACCGAAGGCGTCACCGAAGCCAGCCCGCTCATCGAACAGCCGCTGCTGGTGACGTTCAACGGGCGGGTCGACAGCATCGTGATGCGTGGCAATACGGCGGAAGATATTCGCGGTCTGTCGGACCAATTGCTGATCGGCAACCTGTCGGAGCTGCAACCGGGCGCGAGCAAGGTCGCCATCGGCGCGCGGCTGGCGGAAAATATCGGCGCGCGTATCGGCGATACCATCACCATCATCAATCCGGCGGGACGCACCACGCCGTTCGGCACCGTGCCGCGACAGGTCGGATACGAAGTCAGTGCGCTGTTCGAAACCGGTATCTACGAATTCGACCAGGCGTTCGTCATCATGCCCATTCCCGATGCGCAGACGCTGCTGCTGACGGGCGACCGCATCGGCATGATCGAGGTGCAGACCGAGGATGCGGACCGGGTGGAAGAGATCATGGCCCCGGTGGTGCAAGTGCTGCAGGGGCGCGCGGAAGTTGCAACGTGGAAACAGATCAACTCGTCCATCTTCGAAGCGCTGGAAGTGGAGCGCGTCGCGATGTTCTTCGCCCTGTCGATCATCGTGGTAGTGGCCGCGTTCAATATCCTGTCGTCGCTGGTCATGCTGGTGCGCGCCAAAACACGCGACATCGCCATCATGCGGACGATGGGCGCGACGCGCAAAAGCCTGCTGAAAATCTTTGTCGTCACCGGCTTCACGGTTGGAGCACTGGGGGCGAGCCTCGGCCTCGTGCTGGGCTTCATCATCCTGTATTTCCGCCAGCCTATCGTCACCGGCATCCAGTATGCCACCGGCGCGCAGTTGTGGGATCCGTCGGTCCGCATCCTGACCGAACTGCCCAGCCGGGTCGATCCTGCCGAAGTGTTCGGCATCGTGGCGCTGGCGCTGGTGCTGAGTCTGCTGGCGACGTTCTATCCAGCCTACAAGGCGTCCAAGACCGACCCGGTGCAGGTGCTGCGCTATGACTGATGCACCCACCATTCAGCCGGTTGCCAAACTCAGCGACGTAACCCGCAGCTTCGAGCAGGGCGGGGTGCGGATCGACGTGCTGCGTGGCGTGAACCTGACCATCATGCCGGGCGAGATCGTGGCCCTGCTCGGCCCGTCCGGTTCGGGCAAATCCACGCTGCTTCAGGCGCTCGGCCTGCTCGAAGGCGGTTTCGGCGGGACCATCCAGATCGGCGGACAGGATGCCTCGCGCTTGCCGTCCGATGGCCGAACGGCCCTGCGGCGCGATCATCTTGGCTTCGTCTACCAGTTCCATCACCTGCTGGTGGATTTCACCGCGCGCGAGAATGTGAACCTGCCGCAGCTTATCGCTGGCGTTTCCACCGCCGATGCCGATGCGCGGTCTGACACATTGCTGGGCGCGCTTGGCCTGTCTGGACGGCTCAGCCATCGGCCGAGCCAGCTTTCGGGCGGGGAGCAGCAACGGGTCGCCGTGGCGCGCGGCCTTGCCAACCGCCCGCAACTGGTGCTGGCGGACGAGCCGACCGGCAATCTTGACGAACACACCTCGGACAAGGTGCTGGCGCAGTTTCTGGAGCTGGTGCGCGGCGAAGGCAGTGCGGCACTGGTCGCCACGCATAACGAGAGGCTGGCGGCGCGGATGGATCGCGTCGTCCGCTTGCACGAAGGGGTGCTGGAATGACCGGACTTGCCGATTTCACCGTTGCCGGCGCCGACGGAAGCTCCGTCGATCTGGCGCGATATACCGGGCAGGTGGTGCTGGTGGTCAACACTGCCAGCAAATGCGGTTTCACGCCGCAGTATGAGGGGCTGGAGGCGCTGCACCGGAAATACGAAGCGCAAGGGCTTACCGTACTGGGCTTCCCGTGCAACCAGTTCGGCGCGCAGGAACCGGGCGACGCGGCGGAAATCGCCAGCTTCTGCGCGGTCAATTACGACGTCACCTTTCCGCTGATGGCCAAGATCGCGGTCAACGGCAACGACGCCAGCCCGCTCTACGACTGGCTGAAAACCGAAGCACCCGGCGTGCTCGGTTTGAAAGCGATCAAGTGGAACTTTACCAAGTTTCTTATCGACCGCGACGGCAAGGTGGTAAACCGCTACGGCCCCTCGGACACACCCGCCAGCATCGCAACAGATATCGAAGCCCTGTTGTAACCGGTTCCACTTCCTCAACGAAAGCCACGCCATGCTCGATACGATCAATCAGTGGTTTCTTTCGCTTGGCGCGGAATATGGCGTGAACCCGTATATCTTCGGCGCGATCTATATCGGCGCGATCCCGTTCTTCATCCTGTCCATCGCGTGGCTAGTGCGCCGCGCAAAGGCGGGCAAGTCGACCGTGCTGCCGATGATGTCGGCGGGGTTCTTTTTCGTCTCCGCCTATATCTACCTCGCCATTGCGGGGCGCAATATCCCGATATGGGTCTGGGTCTTCCTTGCCGCGCTGATAGCCTATGGCGCGTGGTCGAGTATCCGTGGCACGCGGCGCAAGATCGCTGCGGCGAAGGGCGAGGCCGAGTAGGCCGTTACTGCCGATAGTTTGGGGATAGGTGGACGTTTCCACCTTGGCAGTTTGCCGTGGCGGTCGCATATCCGACACTATGCATCATACCCGCTTCGTGCCGCTGCGTATCCTGTCGTCCTACTCCATGCTGGAGGCGGCGATCGACCCCAAGCAGATCGCCAAGCTGGCGAGCGACCGGGGCTTTCCCGCCATCGCCCTGTGCGACCGCAACGGACTGTATGGCGCGGTCGCGTTCGCGCAGGCGTGCCTGGCGCAAGGGGTGCAGCCGATCATCGGCGCGCTGCTGGGCATTGCGCGCGATGCGGACGGCAAGCAGGTCGATCATCTGCCGCTGTTCGCGCAGGACGAGGCAGGGTACGACAATCTGTGCGCCCTCGTCAGCGCTGCGCATCTGGGTCGCCCGTTGGAACGCGCGCCGCATGTCGCGCTGGATGATCTGAAAGGCCGGACCGACGGCCTGATCGCGCTGACCGGCGCGGGCGACGGGGCGCTGACCGATTTGCTGGCGAACGGACAGCGCGACCATGCCGAAACGTTGCTGGATCGCTTACAGGGCCTGTTTCCGGACCGCCTGTATGTCGAGTTGGCGCGGCGGGGCGAAGCTAACGAGGAAGCCGCCGAAGCGGCTCTGATCGATCTCGCCTATGCGCGCGACCTGCCGCTGGTCGCCACCAATCCCGCCTTCTTCGCCGAACCGCACATGCACGCCGCGCACGATGCGATGTTGTGCATCGCCGCCTCCACCCATGTCGACACCGAAGAGCGGGTGCATTCCAATCGCGAGGCATGGGTCAAGTCCGGCCCGATGATGGACGATATCTTCGCCGATTTGCCCGAAGCAATGTCAAATACGCTGGTCGTCGCCCAACGCTGCGCCTTCGCGCCACCCTCGCGCGCGCCGATCCTGCCCAGTCTGGCCGGCGATCTGGAAGGCGAAGCGACGGCTTTGGCCGACGATGCGCGGGCCGGACTCGTCGAAAGGTTAAAGCCGTACTATCCGGAAACCGCTCACGCTGAGCTTGTCGAAGCATTGCACTTCTCTTCCGGCGAAGCGCTGGAAAAGGAAAAACAGTCCTTCGACATACTCAGGACGAACGGGGTGTGGGACGAAGTTCTTGAATACAAAACACGGCTTGAATTTGAAATCGGCGTGATCAACGACATGGGGTTTCCCGGCTATTTCCTGATCGTTGCCGACTTCATCAAATGGGCGAAGGAGCAGGGCATTCCGGTGGGGCCGGGGCGCGGATCCGGTGCGGGATCGGTGGTCGCCTGGGCGCTGACCATTACCGATCTCGATCCGTTGCGGCTGGGCCTGCTGTTCGAACGGTTCCTGAACCCCGAACGCGTGTCCATGCCCGATTTTGATATCGACTTCTGCGAAACGCGGCGGGGCGAGGTCATCCGCTATGTCCAGCAGAAATACGGCAAGGACCACGTCGCGCAGATCATCACCTTCGGCAAGCTGAAGGCGCGCGCCGTGCTGAAGGATTGCGGGCGCATTCTGCAAATGCCCTACGGCCAGGTCGATCGGCTGGCCAAGATGGTGCCCAGCCACCCCACCGACCCGTGGACCCTGCCGCGCGCGCTGAACGGGGCGGCGGAATTCAAGCGCGAATACCAGAACGACAACAATGTGAAGCGGCTGGTAGACCTCGCCATGAAGCTGGAAGGCTTCCCACGCAATTCCTCCACCCACGCCGCCGGTGTGGTGATTGGCGACCGACCGCTGGCCAAGCTGCTGCCGCTCTATCGCGATCCCCGGTCGGACATGCCGGTAACGCAATACGACATGAAGCATGTCGAGAGCAGCGGGCTGGTGAAGTTCGATTTCCTCGGCCTCAAAACGCTGTCGGTGCTGGAAAAGGCGGTGCGGCTGCTGGACGAGCGCGGCGTGACGGTCGATCTGAATGGCCTCGCGTGGGACGACGACGCAGTTTACGAGCTGATGAAGGCGGGCAATACCGTCGGCGTGTTCCAGCTGGAAAGCGAAGGGATGCGCCGCACACTGACGGCGGTGAAGCCGAGCAAGTTCGAGGATATCGTCGCGCTCGTCTCGCTTTACCGCCCCGGTCCGATGGACAACATCCCGCTGTTCGGCAAGCGCAAGAGCGGCGAAGCGCCGATCGAATATCCGCACCCCAAGCTGGAAGGCATCCTGGCCGAAACCTACGGCATTTTCGTCTATCAGGAACAGGTGATGCAGGCAGCGCAGATCCTGTCCGGCTACTCGCTGGGCGATGCCGACCTGCTGCGTCGCGCGATGGGTAAAAAGGTGCAGGCCGAAATGGATGCGCAGCGTCAGCGTTTCGTCGATGGCTGTCTGGAACACTCCGATATTCCGGCACCTGAGGCGAACGAGCTGTTCGACCTGATCGACAAGTTCGCAGGCTATGGCTTCAACAAGTCGCATGCCGCCGCCTACGCTCTGCTGTCCTATCAGACAGCGTGGTTGAAAGCGCATTATCCGGAGGAATTCTACGCCGCCTCCATGTGCTTCGACATGCACCAGTCGGAGAAGCTGGCGCTGTTCGTCGACGATGCGCGGCGGTTGGGTGTCACCATCGCGCCGCCCGATGCGAACGCCAGCCACGCGCAATTCACCGTTGAGCAGACCGATGACGGGCACGCAGTCCGCTATGCGCTGGCGGGCATCCGCAATGTCGGCGCGAAGGCGATGGATGCGCTGGTGACGGAGCGCGATGCCAACGGCCCCTTCGCCGATATTAAAGACCTGTTCGAACGGATGCCGAAAGGGGCAATGAATTCGCGCCAGCTGGAAGGGCTGATCTGTGCCGGTGCGCTCGATGGCCTGTCGCCCGATCGCGCGACCTTGCTGCACAATGCCGACCTGCTGCTTGCGGTGGCGGAAACCGCCAGCCGCGAGCGCGAGAGCGGGCAGGGCGGGCTGTTCTCCGGCGAGGGCGAGCAAAGCGCCGACCTTCGCCTGAAGGATGCCGCCGCATGGTCGCGTGCTGAAACGATGGCGCATGAGCGGGAGAATTTCGGCTTCTATTTCGCCGCGCACCCGGTTCAGCAATTCTGGCCCGCCGCGTCGGCGCACGGCGCCCGCACATACCAGAACACCATCACGGCAGGCGTCAGCGGCGGCGGGCGGCAGTCGGCGGTGATGGCCGCGATGGTCGAGAAGGTGAACAAGGGCCGCACCAAGCGCGGCGCGGATTTCGTGCGCGCCGATTTCTCCGATATGTCCGGACAGTTCAGCGCCGCCTGTTTCGAGGAGGCACTGGTCGAGAAGTTCGAGGCGTGGGCCAAGGACGGCACCTGCATCCTGTTGACGGTGGAGCTGGACCAGCCCAGCCCGGACGAGCCGCCGCGGGTGACCGTGCGCGGCGCGCGCCCGCTGGACGAGGTAAAGGGAGCCGCGCGCATGGTGCTGACCCTGTCATTGTCCGACGCGGACGCCTTGCCTGCCCTGCGCGATGCGCTGGTCGCAGGCGAGGCCGATCATGGCGAAGTGGTCGTCACGCTGCCAACCGGAGCGGATGCCACCAGGCTGCGCCTGGGTACCGACTTCGCGCTCGGCGGCGACCTGGCCGAGCGGTTGCAGGCGATAGAGGGGCTGGACGACGTTTCTATGAAGCCGCGCAAATCGAAGGCCCGTCTGCGGCTGGTTGCCTAAAACCGAACGGCTTGCCATGCTGCCTGCCAGACAACGCAAAAGGGAGCGGACGACGATGAGCGGCAAGAGCGAAGGCGCGATGCAGGACTGGACCATGCGGGTGACGCATGTGATCGACCATGCGGCACGGGAATCGGGCGACCGCGAGATCGTGACCCGCTGGGCCGATGGCAGTGAAACGCGTACCGATTGGGCGGGCATCCGCACCGACGCGCTGAAGATGGCGCAGGCGTTGCAGGCGCATGGCATCGAGCCGGGCGAGCGCGTGGCCAGCCTTGCGATGAACCACGCGCGTCACCTCGTCAGCTGGTACGGCGTGGCCGGCATGGGCGGCGTGCTGCACACGGTGAACCCACGCCTGTTCGACGACCAGCTCGACTACATCGTCAACCATGCCGAGGACCGCGTGCTGTTCTACGACGCCGCGTTCCAGCCCATCGTGGACCGGATGAAAGACCGCTGGACCAGCGTGGAGCACTACATCTGCTACGATCCGCCCGAGGGTAGCGCGGCCATCGCGTTCGAGGACTGGATCGGCGCGCAGGACGGCGATTTCGCATGGATCGGCGGCGACGAGCGCGATCCGTGCATGTTGTGCTATACCAGCGGCACGACCGGCAACCCGAAAGGCGTGCTGTACGAACACCGCAGCACGGTGTTCCACGCGATGGCCGGATTGCAACCGGCCAGCTTGAACTTCCAGGCCAGCAGTGTGATGCTGCCCGTGGTGCCCATGTTTCACGCGGCAAGCTGGGGACTGCCCTATGCCGGGGCGATGGCGGGCGTGAAGTTCGTTTTCAGCGCGGTCAACGACCCTGCCGTGCTGGACGAGTTAATGAAGCGCGAGGGCGTGACCGACAGCGCGGGCGTGCCGACCGTCTGGCTGGCGCATTTCCAGTATTGCGATGCCGAAGGCATCGAACTGCCCAAGCTGAAAGCCGCAACCATAGGCGGGTCCGCCGCACCGCGCTTCATGATTGAACGGCTGATGAAGAACGGCACCCGCGTCCAGCACGCCTGGGGCATGACGGAGACCAGCCCCATCGGCACCGTCGGCGGACCGTCGCGCGACTGGGACACGCTCAGTTTCGATGAAAAGGTCGAGAAATGCGCCATGCAGGGGCGACCGATCTTCGGCGTCGAATTGCGCACAGTCGATCTCGACGACATGGAAACCGAACTGCCGCGCGACGGCAGAACATCGGGCGCGTTGCAGATACGTGGCCCGTGGGTCATCAAACGCTATTTCAAGGCAGACGAAGACGCGGTGAACGCGCAAGGGTGGTTCGACACCGGCGATGTCGGCATCATCCATCCCGACGGTACGCTGCAACTGACCGACCGCACCAAAGACGTCATCAAGTCTGGCGGCGAGTGGATCAGTTCGGTCGAACTTGAAAACGCCGCCTGCGGCCATCCCGCCGTCGCCGAGGCGGCTGCAATCGGTATGGCGCATCCGAAATGGGACGAGCGCCCGGTGCTGTTCGTAGTGCTGAAAGAGGGCGTTGAGGGCGATGCGCAAAGCATCATCGCGTTCCTTTCCAGCAAGGTGGCGAAATGGTGGTTGCCCGACGCGGTCGAATTCGTCGACGACATCCCCCACACCGCGACGGGCAAGATCAGCAAGAAGGATTTGCGGGCCAGGTTCGTGGATTACAAATTGGCGGGGTAGGAACGACGCATCTGAAAGCGCTGTCCTACAACCGCACTTGTCGCGTATTACCAGCCTAGGTTGACTCGCGAAGGAGGTGGCCATTTTCCCGCCGCGGTTCCCATGTCCGTCCGGTGTGGCGTTCGCTCGTAAGACACTGAATACAAGCAGCATTCTGCGTCATACCGAAGGTGACACGGTGTAACCTTTGTCACCCTGGCAGCGAATGATACATCGTTCATCAAGGGGAGCTTCAATGTCCGAAATCCATATCGACCCGACCGCCAGCGGTTTCGCCGCGTTCAAGGCGCTGCCCCGCGACGAGCCGATCCACATGCTGAACCTGCTGCTGTTTCGTGACCAGGCCGAATATCCGGCGGGCCACGAACATGCCGCCAAGAACTGGAGCGGGCGGCGCGCCTATGAGGAATACGGCAAGACCAGCGGCCCGATCTTCCGCCGCGTCGGCGGCAGCATCGTATGGCGCGGCGCGTTCCAGGCGATGGTGACCGGCCCCGAAGCCCGCGAATGGCACGACGGCTTCGTCGCCAGCTACCCCAACAGCGGCGCGTTTTTCGAGATGATCAAGGATCCGGAGTACCAGCTGGCGGTGGCGAACCGGACGGCGGCACTGGCGAACAGCCGGTTGATACGCTTCGCGCCGGGCGAAGGCGGGGAGGGGTTTTGATAAGGTTCCTAGAGTTAGACGAGCAGGTTATCGCGCTTACATAACACTCCCGTTCGTCCTGAGCCTGTCGAAGGATTGTTCTTCTTCTGTTTACACTGAGCCGGAAAAGTAAGGACGACCCTTCGGCAGGCTCAGGGCGAACGGGGTCTTGACGTAGGCTCAAAACGAACGGCGTGGGACAAGCGTGCCCGTTGATGCGGAACCGAAAGGCTGACGCTCAATAACAGTCTAAAGCAGCCGCATCTGCCCCTCCGGCGGTGGGGCGCGGAAATTGCTGGAGTCGAGGGCGATGCGTTCCCGCCCGATCCCCGCTTTGCGGCAGGCATTGCGGAACCGGTTGCGGAACAGGTCGGCCCAGACACCTTGTGGGTTCATGCGGGTAAAGAAGCCGGGATCGTTATCGCGTCCGTCCCTGATATCGCGCACGATGTTGATGACCTTCGTCGCGCGGTCGGGATAATGCACCGCCAACCATTCGCGGAACAGGGGCGCGACCTCGTGGGGCAGGCGCAGCGGTATCCAGCTCGCGGATTGCACGCCCGCCTCGCCGCCCGCCGCAATCAGGGCTTCCATATATTCATCCGTAATGGCGGGGATGACGGGGGCGATGGAGATATGGGAAGGGATGCCAGCGGCGGCCAGTTTTTCAAGCGCCGCCAAGCGCTTGCGCGGAGAAGCTGCGCGCGGTTCGAGCTTGCCGGACAGTTTCGCGTCGAGTGAAGTGACGCTGATGGCAACCGCGACAAGCCGTTGCCGCGCCATCTCTTCCAGCAGGTCGATATCGTCCACCACGCGGTCGGACTTGGTGGTGATGGTGACGGGATGACGCGCATCGAGGCACACCTCCAGCACCTGGCGCGTGATTCGGTAGTCGCGCTCTATCGGTTGATAAGGGTCGGTGTTGGTGCCCATCGCAATCCAGCGCGGGCGGTAGGACGGCTTGGCCAGCGTGGCGCGCAGCAGTTTTGCTGCGTCGGGTTTGGCGAACAGCTTCGTTTCGAAGTCCAATCCCGGCGACAGGTCGTGATAGGCATGGGTAGGGCGGGCAAAGCAATAGACACAGCCATGCTCGCATCCGCGATAGGCGTTGATGGAACGGTCGAAGCCGATGTCGGGTGAGGTGTTGAAGGAGAGGATCGACTTGGGCGATTCCTCGGTGACGGTGGTGCGCAGTTTAACCGGCGGTCCGTCCAACGCCTCCATCGCGTCGCGCCAGTCGCCATCCGCTTCCCGCGTCGCCAGACCGAACCGGTCGGGCACGGCAGCGGACTGCGCGCCGCGTCCGCGAATTTCGGTTGGGAGGGGATTCGTAGCCATGCCGCAGCATAGGGTTTCACGTGGAACAAATACAGAACAATATTTCTACATCAGAATGCCGGAGTTCAGGTCTCGCGCAGACGCGGCATCAGATCGACGAAGTTGCAGGGCCGGTTGCGGCTGTCGAGCTGTTCGGCCAGGATGCCGTCCCACCCGTCCTTCACCGCGCCATTGGATCCGGGCAACGCGAAGATATAGGTGTCGCCCGCCAACACGGCGCAAGCGCGGCTCTGGATGGTGCTGGTGCCGATGGTCTGGAAACTGAGCCAGCGGAACAGTTCGCCGAAGCCGGGTATGTCCTTGGTGGCAATGCGCGCCAGCGCCTCGGGCGTCACGTCGCGTCCGGTCAGGCCTGTGCCGCCTGTGCACAGGACCGCATCGACAGCGGGATCGGCCATCCAGGTTTCCAACTGCCTTACCAGCAGGTCGGCATCGTCGCGCACGATCATGCGGGCGGCGAGCCGGTGGCCTGCCGCCTCCAGCCGCGACACGAGAATATCGCCGGAGGTGTCGGTATTAACGGTGCGGGTGTCCGAAACGGTCAGCACCGCGAGGTTCAGCGGCTTGAAGACACGATCCGGATCGACTGCCATCAGTCGCGACGAGTCATCCGGTTCGGCCCGAGCTCCGGCCCAAGCTCCGGAAATCCGGGCCACTGTCCTTCGGCCAAAGCACGGCGGCTGGGTGACAAGGGTGCATTGGCCTGCCGCTCGTACATCCAGTAATTGCGCATCACGATGGCGACATAGCCGCGCGTTTCCCAATAGGGGATGCTCTCCATATATAGCAGCGCGTCGTCCTGGTCTCGCACTTCGCTGTTCCAACGGGTCACGGGGCGCAGACCGGCGTTGTAGGCCGCCATGATCTTGGGCAGCCGCCCGCCGGTTGCGCCGCTATGGCGCAGCATGTTGAGATGTTCCTGCCCGAAGGCGAGATTGATTTCCGGGTTCGAAAGATCGCGCGCATTGCCGGCCACGCCCAACTTGCCGGCATGATCCTTTGCCGCGGCGGGCATAATCTGCATCAGGCCGCGTGCACCCGCCGGGCTGACGACGCGGGCCCGGAAATTCGATTCCTGGAGGGTATGGGCATAGGCCAAAGCGGGATCGACTTTCCATCCGTTCACCGGGGTCCAGCGCGGTGCTGGATAGCGCAGGGCGGGTTCGGACTGCGCGCCGCGTGGTGCATTGTGCGCCATCCACAGCTGCATGGAGGGCAGGCCAAGCTCGCGCGCCAATCGCGACAGCGCGTCATATTGCGAGGCGTCGCCGATTTCGGCCTGGTGGCGCAGCACGTCATCGGCCAGTGCGCTTTCGCCGATTTGCGCCAATGCGACGGCGGTGCGGACATTGGAAACGCCCTGCAATTTGCGCCAGTCATCGGCGCCGAAATCGGCCTGTGCATGGGTGCCGGGAAGCTGTTTGCCCAGCTGCTCCAACGCCAGCATGCCGTACAGCGTCTCGTCGAGGTCGGACGCGCCGCGCAATTGCTCGACCGCCTTTTCCGGCGCGCGGCAGCGGATATAGGCGCGGCTGGCCCAATATCGCGCCGCCGCCTGCAATTCGACATTGTAGGCACCTTGCGCGGCGCGTTCAAAATAGGCCGCGCTGGTATCGCAATCGCCCAGCCGCCAGGCTGCGAGACCCGCGACCCAGTCGCCTTCCGCGACCCACGCGCCCGATCCTTGCGCCACGGTCATCGCCATGCCGAGCGCGGCGCGGTCGTCGTTCTCAATGTAATAGCTCCACGCCACACGCTGGCGCCATTCTGCACGGGATTCGCTGCTCAGGTTTGCGTCGATACCGTCCAGCATCAGCCGCGCACCGTCGGGATCGTCGTCCTTGATGTGTTGCAGAATGGAGCGGCGGATCGAGTCCGGCAAGGTGCCGTCGCGCACCGTGCGCGGACGGATGCGCTTGCTGGCGTAGCCCTGGCTGACGAAGGATTGCTTGGCCGGCACCGCATAGCGTGCCTCCAACCCGCGCCGCTCGCCAAGCGCGGTGATCTGCTCGGCTTGCGGCAGGTCGGTCCCGGCGGATAGCCATTGCTGGATCTGTCCTGCCTCGATGCGGGGGCTGTCGGCGTGCAGGTAATATTCCGCCAGCGCGACTTGGTAGAGCGGGCTACCATCGTCCTGCGCCAGCATGGCAGTGACAGTGCTCCAGTCCTGCCGATCGATCGCGGCGAAGACGGAGCGATAGCGCGTAACTTGCGATGCATCGAGCACGGTCGGCGTGTTTGACGTAGCCGACCGTTCGCGGAAATAATCGGCCGCGGTGGACTGCTGCGCATTGGCAGCGGGGCCGGTCAGGGCGACACCGGCCAGCATGGCGGCGAGAATTACCGGTCGGGTGGCGATGCGGGGCATATCAGTCGTCCGTCCATGTGAGCCATCGTTGCCAGAACCGGCGACGGCGCTGCGGTGCGCGCAGCAATTCGTTCAGTGTCGGCGCGGCCAGCAGACGTATTTCGCTATCATTTGTCTTGAAATGCAAGCCATTGGACGCGGCCTGCGCCGTATCGTGTCCCAACAGCGGCAGGAGGTTGCGCCCGAATGCAACGATGCGTTGCGGTCGGGCAAGGCCGAGGTGGTGGGTCGTCACGGCATCGAGGCCGCGCGCGCGCAATTCCTGCCAGTCGGGCATGGTTATCGAGGCGGGCAGGGCGGAGGCGAAATAGCAGTCCGCCTCGGCCAGACCTGCCGCGCCGATAAAACTTCGCAGCAGTCTTCCTTGCGGCCCGGACAGCAGCGTTGCGTCGTCGCCGGCATCGGGCTCGGGCACGAGGAACAGATAGGCCGCCCCTGCCTTGCCACGGGGCGGAACACGCGCGCCGAACCCGCCGGGCGTAAAGTCGGGCGAGGCGATCCACCAGTCGCGAAAGGCGGCAAGGTCTCTTGGCCAGTTCGCCGGTTCGCCCGCAATCGGGGCCAGTGACAGGTGCGGCGCCGGGTCCGGTTTCGACGTCCGAACCTGTGCCGCCGGCTTATCCGGTCGATCAACGCTTTCCCCTTCGGGTTCCGCAAGCCACGTCGTAACGTCATCGGCGTAGTCATGCGACACACCGGCGTCCTGCCACCATGCTAGAGCGGAGGCGATATCGTTGGTGAGCGTGCGTGTTTGGGGTGGCGCGTGGAGTGGTGGGGCAACAGCGGTCATCGGCACAGCAACCTTGACCTGCCAGACACTGGTATTCAAGACCTGCCGACCCTAATTCGGAAAAAACAGACACCCGCAACGAAAGATGCCCGTTTCTATGTCGTCAGAAGATACAGCTACCGTTATCGAACGTGAATCGATGCCATGCGACGTGGTCATTGTCGGCGGCGGCGTGGCGGGCATGGCCGCCGCAATCCGGCTGAAACAGATCGACGAAGATCTCGAAGTGGTCGTGCTGGAAAAGGGGTCCGAGATCGGCGCGCATATCCTGTCGGGTGCGGTAGTCGATCCGATTGCGCTCGATGAGTTGCTGCCGGACTGGAAGGAAAACGGCTGTCCAATGGCGGAAACGCCGGTGACGGATAACCAGCACTGGATCCTGTCCAAGGGCAAGAAATACGATATTCCGCACATGGCGCTGCCCCCGTTCATGGGGAACGATGGCTGCTATACCGGCAGCCTCGCCAACCAGACCCGCTGGCTTGGCGAACAGGCGGAGGCGCTGGGCGTCATGGTCTTTCCCGGCTTTCCCGCCGCCGAAGTTATGTTCGACGATACGGGCGCGGTGCGTGGCGTTATTACTCAGGATATGGGTGTGGCTGCGAACGGCGAGCATAAGGGCGATTTTCAGCCTGGCATGGAGATCGAGGCAAAATATACGCTGTTCGCCGAAGGTGCGCGCGGCAATTTGACCAAGCAGATGAAGGCCCGTTTCAATCTGGAGGCGGACTGCCAGCCGCAGGTCTATGGTCTTGGCGTTAAGGAATTGTGGGACATCGATCCCAAGAAGCACAAGCCGGGGCAGGTCATCCATACGCAGGGCTGGCCGCTGTCCGAGAGCGACAGCTGGGGCGGCGGCTTCCTGTACCATCAGGCGAATGGTCAGGTCGCGCTGGGCTTCGTGACCGCGCTCGATTACAAAAACCCCTATGTTTCGCCGTTCGAGGAATTCCAGCGGTGGAAACTGCATCCCGCTATCCGCGACTATCTGGAAGGCGGCAAGCGCGTGGCCTATGGCGCGCGCGCCATCAATGAAGGCGGCTGGCAGAGCGTGCCGAAGCTGGCGTTCCCCGGCGGCGCGCTGATCGGATGTGCGGCGGGCTTCGTGAATGTGCCGCGTATCAAGGGCAGTCATACCGCGATGAAGAGCGGCATGCTGGCCGCCGAAAGCGCGGCAGCGGCTATCGCGGCCGGTTCAGAGCGCACCGAGCTGACCGATTACGATACAAACCTGCGCGAAAGCTGGATCGCGACCGAGCTGAAAAAGGCGCAGAACGCGCAGCCGATGGTTGCCAAATTCGGCGGCGATGTCGGTACCGTACTGGCCGGTATCGACATGTGGATGCGGCAACTGAAAATCGGTTTGCCCTTCGCCATGAAGCACCATGCGGACTACACCGAAACGCAGCGCGCGGACTTGTACCAGCCGATTAAATATCCCAAGCCCGACGGTGTCATCACGTTCGACCGGCTGACCTCGGTAGCGTTCAGTTATACAAACCATGCCGAAGACCAGCCCAATCACCTGAAGGTGGCCGACCTGGAACTGCAACGCGCCAGCGAGCTTGGCGTCTATGGCGGACCGTCGAGCCGATACTGTCCGGCAGGCGTGTACGAGTGGGTGATCGAAGGCGAGGAAGAGCCGAAATTCGTCATCAATTCACAGAACTGCGTCCACTGCAAGACCTGCGATATCAAGGATCCGAACCAGAACATCAACTGGACCACTCCCGAAGGTGGCGGCGGGCCGAATTATCCGAATATGTAAGCATGTAGAGCTGTGATGCGCGAAACGGCCTATGCCAAGATCAACCTCGCGCTGCATGTTCGCGGACGCCGGCACGATGGCTATCACGATATCGAGACACTGTTTGCTTTCGTCGACGCTGGCGATGTGCTGGCTGCGCATGTTGGCGACAACGATACGCTTCACGTTCTCGGCCCGTTTGCTCAGGCGTTGGGTGTGCCGTTCGACAATCTGGCCGCACTGGCGCTGAGTGCGTTGCCGCGTTCGTCTGGTCTGGAAATTTCGCTGGAAAAGAACCTGCCGGTCGCGGCGGGGCTCGGCGGCGGGTCTGCCGACGCGGGGGCGGTTTTTCGCATCGTGCGCGAAATGTACGGCTTGCCCGATAACTGGCGGGAAAAGGCGGCGAAACTGGGTGCGGATGTGCCCGCCTGTGTCGACAGCATCGCGGCTATCGGGCGGGGCACCGGTACGGACATCGAGCCCGTAGAGAACGATCTGGCCGGAACCGAAGTGCTGCTGGTTAATCCCGGCGAGGCGCTGGCAACCGGGCCGGTTTTCGAAGCGTGGGACGGAGAGGATCGGGGTGGCTTGCCAACCGGAACCTGCGACAACATCGCAAGAGAGGGACGCAACGATCTGGAAAGCCCCGCTATTTCGCTTTGTCCGCCTGTCGCCGATGTGCTCGCCGCGTTGCGCGAAACCGATGCTTTCGTGACGCGAATGTCCGGTTCGGGCGCAACCTGCTTTGCGCTGTATCGGTCCGCCGAACGTGCCGATGCCGCAGTCTCCAAAATCGCGAAATCGCAGCCCGATTGGTGGCACATGCGCGGGCGGTTGCGATGAACGATGGCCCCTACCGCCAGGTCGGCGAGCCGGTGCGCGGCGGCGTCGTCTGCCTTGCCGACCATGCCTCCAGCCATGTGCCGGACGATATTGACCTCGGCATCGATGCGGCGCTGCTCGACAACCATATCGCAGTCGATATCGGGGTGGAAGGTATCGCCGATCGTCTGGCGCGCACGCACGGCATCGCGGCTCACATCGCCACGGTCAGCCGCCTGGTCTGCGACCTGCACCGGCGCGAGGACGAAGCGGCTATCGTGCCGATCGCAAGCGACGGGCACACCATAGCGGGCAATATCGGCGCGGATATCGAACGGCGTCTGGCGCGCTATCACCGGCCTTACCACACAGCGTTGGCGCAATGGCTGGACGACGCTGAACCTGCGCTGATCGTTGCGCTGCACAGCTTTACGCCGACACTGGCAAGCGACCCCAACGCGGAACGTCCATGGGAAGTGGCGCTGCTCTACAATCAGGATGACCGCGCCGCGCGCCATGCCATACGGTTCTTTGCCGATGCGGGCCTGACTGTAGGCGATAACCAGCCCTATTCCGGCAAGCAGCTGAACGCTTCGATGGACCGTCATGCCGAGGCGCATGGCCGCCCTTATCTAACGCTGGAAATCCGGCAGGATCTGATCGCGACGAAGGCCGATCAGGCGCGATGGGCGCGACTGGTGGCGGACGTTGCAGGACGTACCGCATCGGCGCTCGGCAACGGGTAAGGCTTTGCGCAAGCCGTCGGGCGTGCTTTAGACATCGTCAGACCTATCCTGATCGAAAGCCGCTTCATGCCCGCCTATCGCTCCCGCACATCAACCCACGGCCGCAATATGGCGGGCGCACGCGGATTGTGGCGTGCGACCGGCATGAAGGACGGCGATTTCGGCAAGCCGATCATCGCCGTGGTCAACAGCTTCACACAGTTCGTGCCGGGTCATGTCCACTTGAAAGATCTGGGCCAGCTGGTCGCGCGCGAAATAGAGGCGGCGGGCGGGGTTGCCAAGGAATTCAACACCATCGCAGTGGATGACGGCATCGCGATGGGGCATGACGGAATGCTCTATTCGCTGCCCAGCCGCGATTTGATCGCCGATAGCGTGGAATACATGGTCAACGCGCATTGCGCCGATGCGATGGTGTGCATCTCCAATTGCGACAAGATCACACCCGGCATGCTGATGGCGGCAATGCGGCTGAATATCCCCGTCGTGTTCGTCAGCGGCGGGCCGATGGAAGCGGGCAAGGTGGTGCTCGACGGCAAGGAGGTGTCGCTCGACCTGGTCGATGCGATGGTGGCCGCCGCCGATGAAAGCTACACCGACGAACAGGTGCTGGAAATCGAACAGAACGCCTGCCCGACCTGCGGATCGTGCAGCGGGATGTTCACCGCCAATTCGATGAACTGCCTGACCGAGGCGCTGGGCCTGTCGCTGCCCGGCAACGGCTCTACGCTGGCCACGCATTCGGACCGCAAGGCGCTGTTCCTGCGGGCTGGGCGGCTGATCGTGGAGCTGTGCCGTCGCTGGTACGAGGATGACAACGCCGCCGCCCTGCCGCGCACCATCGCCAGCTTCGCCGCGTTCGAAAACGCGATGAGCCTCGACATCGCAATGGGCGGATCGACCAATACCGTGCTGCACTTGCTGGCCGCCGCGAAGGAAGCGGGGATCGACTTCACGATGGCGGATATCGACCGGCTGAGCCGCCGCGTGCCGTGCCTCAGCAAGGTCGCTCCGGCCAAGGACGACGTGCACATGGAGGATGTTCACCGCGCGGGCGGCATCATGGCGATCCTGGGCGAACTGGATCGGGCGGGCTTGCTGAATACCGCGCTGCCGACCGTCCACAGCCCGACGCTGGCCGATGCGCTGGCGGAATGGGACATCGCCGCCGAACCATCGAAGGCGGCGCGCGACCTGTTTCTTGCAGCGCCGGGTGGGGTACCGACACAGACTGCCTTCAGCCAGTCGCGCCGATGGGCCTCGCTCGACACCGACCGCGAGGGCGGCGTTATCCGTAGCGCCGCGCATGCTTTCAGTCAGGATGGCGGGCTGGCCGTGCTGTACGGCAATCTGGCGAAGGATGGCTGCATCGTGAAGACCGCCGGGGTCGATGAAAGCATCCTCACCTTTTCCGGCCCCGCGCGCGTGTTCGAGAGCCAGGACGATGCCGTCACGGCGATCCTGACCGGGCAAATCGTGGAAGGCGATGTTATCGTGATCCGCTACGAAGGGCCGCGCGGCGGACCGGGGATGCAGGAAATGCTGTATCCTACCAGCTATCTAAAATCGAAGGGGCTGGGCGCGGCCTGCGCGCTGGTTACCGATGGGCGCTTTTCGGGTGGCACATCGGGGCTGAGCATCGGCCACGCCAGCCCGGAAGCGGCGGAAGGCGGCACGATTGCGCTGGTCGAGGAAGGCGACGAAATTGTCATCGACATTCCGGCGCGCATTATCGCGGTCTCGGTGCCTGACGAGACGCTGGCGGCGCGGCGGGCGGCGATGGAAGCGCGCGGCGATGCGGCGTGGCAACCGGCCAAACCGCGTCCCCGCAAGGTTTCCGCAAGTCTTGAAGCCTATGCCGCCATGACGACCAGCGCCGCGCGCGGTGCAGTGCGTGATGTGACACAGTTAAGGCGAACCCGATGACTTTTGCGAAAACGACCATACTGGCGTTCGGCCTCGGAATGGCTCTGTCGGGCTGCGGCGAGGCGGAAGAGGAGCGTACGCAACCGCCCGCCGCCGACGGTGCAAGCCTGATAGAATGCGCGTTGGGCGACGGCAGCGCGTTTGCCGAAGTTTGCTTTCTGGAAGAAGTCGCGTCGGACGAAGAGGGGGAGTTTGCTGGCTTGGCGGCGCTCATGCTGCGCGCGCCCGATGGTGGCTATCGCCGGTTCTATGTCGATCCCGATGGCGCGGGCCTGATCGCCGCCGACGGTGCGGACGTGTCGGTCAACACGCTTAGCGCGGACGGCGCAGTGCTGGAAGTACGTGTGGCAGACGACCGCTACCGTCTGCCGACCCGAACCGCGAAGTCCGTTCCAGAAAACGCGGGTTGACAATGGCGACGCCGATTGTCCGCATCGCCGCCAAGGGCGATGGCGTGACGCAGGACGGTCAGCATTTTCCCGGCACAGTGACCGGCGACATAGTCCAAGCGGACGGAACCGTTGTCCCCGGCCCGCATCGCGCCGTCCCACCCTGCCGCCATTTCGGCCGGTGCGGCGGATGCCAGTTGCAGCATGTAGACGAAGCGGCGTGGCGCGCTTTCGTGACCGCGCGTGTCGTTGATGCTGCGGCGGGGCAGGGACTGACGGCGGACAACGTGCTGGACACCCATTGCTCGCCGCCCGCTACCCGCCGACGGGCGACGTATCATGCGAGCGTTGGCAAGCGCGCGAAGATCGGGTTCCGCGAGCGGGGCGGACACACGATCATCGACCAGCGCGAATGCCCGATACTGCTGCCCGCTTTGCAGGCCTTGGTCACGCCGTTGCGCCAGTTGCTGGCGGACTTTCCAGGCAGCGGCACGGTCGATATCGACCTGGTCATGGCGGACCAGGGCATCGCCTGCGTCTTGCGAAAGCTGACTCTGGAAGGACTGGATGAAACGCAAAGGCTGATCGACTTTGCGCAGGACCACAGGCTGGCGCGGCTGACCGTCGATCAGGGGTACGGGCCGGAGGTTCAGTGGGAGCCGGAGCCGGTGACGGTAACGCTTGGCGGGGTGCCGGTGCCTTTGCCGGATGGCGCGTTCCTGCAACCGACCGCCGATGGCGAAGCGGCGATGCTTCGCGATGCTCGCGAATGGCTGGCTGACAGCGCGACCCTCGCAGACCTGTTTGCAGGGTTGGGCACGTTTGCGTTTGCCCTGTCGGACCAGGCGAAGGTGCTGGCCGTGGAAGCATCGCGTGACGTGTCGCTGGCGTGCCGGATGGCTGCGCGCAGCAGAGCGCGGCAGGTACAAACGGCGCATCGCGACCTGTTCCGCGATCCGTTGACCGCTGCGGAGCTGGCGAAACTGGATGCCGTCGTGCTCGATTCGCCACGTGCCGGAGCGAAGACGCAGTGCAGCGAACTGGCGCAGAGCGGGGTCGAACGGATCGTCTATGTCAGCTGCAACCCGTCGAGCTGGGCACGCGATGCGCGAACGCTGGTAGATGGCGGCTACCGGCTGGCGGCCCTGCGCCCGATCGGACAATTTCGCTGGTCCACCCATGTCGAACTGACCAGCCTGTTCGTGCGTTAGCGCCCGTCAGGCGCGTAAAGCCTCAAGTATCTGCGAGTCCAGCCAATCCTGCGCGGCGGGTTCGACGAAGCCGTGCGAGGCATCGGGACAATACCGGATACGTGCGTCGTCAGCAGGCCAGGCCCGCGCGAAAGCCTGCGCGGTGCGGTCGTTTCCAGCCAGCAGGATGCGGACGTCTCCGGCATGGTCTGCCAAGCCTTCGAGCATCCGGTCGGTGAGGCTGTTGGCAGGCCTGCCTGGTTTGATTGCCTGCATCAGACCGCGCGAAAGTTTAGGGAAATTTACCCCACCGCGCAACAGGCGCGCGATCTCGCGGGGGTTCGAGAGTTTCTCGCGATATCGGGCCCTTGCTTCGACGGGAAAGGGGTTTGCGGACGCTTTGGCCTCTTCGAAAGTCCAGGGATTGGCGAGGATGACGGCATCGCTTCCCGCACCGCCCGACAGCATCAAAGCACTTGCCGCGTCGCAGTTACCGAATGTTACTATACGGCCGGTTTGCGGCGATATTGCCCGGAATGCGGCGAGGCCGGCGGCAATGTCGGGTGCGCTCTTGCCGAAGCCCCGGTTCTCGCCCTCGCTATCGCCAATGCCGCGCCGGTCGTACCGGAACACGGGAAATCCAGCGGCGGCGATCCGGCCGGCGAGGCGCGATTGGCCTTGGAAAGCGCCCGACCGGATTTCATTCCCGCCGCTGACAATCAGCAGGCCGGTGCTGCCGGGCGCAGTGTCGATAGTGCCGATGCAGGTCGTGCCGCGACATTCGAAAGCGAGGTGAAGGCGGCTCACGCGGCAGGGACTTCAGCATCGGCAAGGGCCGTGGCGACGATGGCGGCAAGCGTATCGGCCTGCGCTGCATCTTCGCCCGGTTCGGCCCGTCGCCATGGCGGCGGACCGGTCAGCATCGCCTGTTCAACCGTCATTTGTCGCGGCGCGGACGGCAGAGCGGCGGAATTTAGCGCAGTGAATAGCTCGGCACCAATCGGCCAGCCGCCCAGTACGACGCCATCGGTAGTGCCTAGCACTTCCAGCTCTGCCAGAGTGCGTTCGCGCTCGGCTTCCTTGTCCGACAGCGATTGCGCCCGCATCATAGTGCGCAGAACGCTTGCGCCGGTCGCCGGGGCGTAGCGCCAGCCCGGCAGGTCCGTCGGCGCATAGTTCGCCGCGAGGCGCGCGGAAAGGCAATGGCTGGCGTTGAAGTGCTGGCGCGCCGTTTCGGCCGCCTGGCGCAACGACGCCAATGTCACCTGGTTGGCAGGAAAAAGGCTTTCGTTCAAACCGGGCAGATCGGGCATGATTGCATCGATACCCGCGCCGTCCAGCCGCTGCATCACCAGTGCCAGCTGCCGCCGCAGCTTGTTGTGTTCATCGAAGGGCGGGGGCAGCACCAAGACGCGCGACGCGCGGTCACGGTCGAAGACGAACGCCATCTCGTCGCATGCCGAACCGTCCGGTGCGAGCGCGGGCCAGACCGTCGCTGCGCGCATGGTCAGCTGGCCGCAACTTTCGCTTCGGCAAAAGCCAGCAGGCCGCCATAGGTTTCCAGCATCTCGCCATCGACATCCTCGTCGTCGATCACGATGTCGAGCCGGTCTTCCAGTTCGGTCAGCAGCCCCGCGACGGCCATCGAGTCCAGTTCGGGCAAATGGCCGAACAGCCCGGTATCCGCATCGAACCCCGCCACCTGATCGGCAGGCAAGGCGAGAACATCGGCAAGGACGGACCGCAGCGCGGTGTCGATTGCGGCGCGGCTCGGCCCGATTGCCTCTTCGGCGTTCTCGGTCGGGATGGCGGATGGCGAAGTAGCCATAGGATCGAACACTGCCCCTTGCTTCTTATATAGCGGGTTCGGATGCACCGAAAACAGGCGCTGGCCCTAGCGTTCGCGCCTGTTGCGCGCAAGCCGCTGGCGGGCCTTGCGTGCTGCATGTGCCAGAATGGCCGGCCAGATGCGCGGCGTGGCCGGATCGAAACATTCGAGGCGATAGCGCAGCCGCACTTCCTCCATCCAGTCGCGCTTGTACGGATCGTTGCCGGTACCGAAATCGACCATCGCAACGCGGTCGGTGTCGATCACATGCTCGAACAGGGCGGCGGTGAGCGTGGTGCCTGCAGACAGCGCCTTGTCCGCTTCCAGATGCGCCAGTTTGTGGATGTAGGCGGTGCCGTCCTCGACCGTCCAGAACTGCGCTGCGACAGCCCGTTCGCCTGCATAAGCTATGCCGAGCCGCATCCGCCCCGCCGCCGCTTCCTGCGTGGCAAAGGTTCGCAGCAGGGCAGGGTCGCCCTCCGCCGGTTTCCAGCTTTTGGCGTAGATACTCTCGTAATTGCGCCAGCTCCCGTCGTCGAAATCGTTCAGGATACGAACCGACACCTTTTTCGCCTTGCGCCTCAGCGTGGTCCGCATCCGACCGGGCCGTTCCGCCCAGTATTCCGCAAAACTGCGACCGCGCACGCGCAGGACATGGTTGTGGTCGCATGCCTGCAACTGCGTCCTCCAGCCCGCCTGCTGGAATGCCTCGCGCAGGGTTTGCGCTTCGGTTTCGGGCAGGGCAGTCAGCACAATATGTGCATGTTCTCTGCGCAGGTCCGCTGCGATGCCGGTCCACAACCGTTCGGCACCATCGGGTTGCCAGTTAAAGCTGTACCAGTTCGCCAGCGCCTCAAGCCGCTCGTCGCGCTTCGCCAACGCCATCATGGCTGTGTCGCTACCGTCGACAGCCTGCACGAACAGCGGTGCGGCCTCGCGCTCCGCCAATAGCGCGAACCAGTCGGCGCGGGCAAACGGGCCAGAAGGCGCAGCGGTTACTTGCAAACCGTTAACCGTGGAATGATAGTTGACGCTTGTCACAAAGCCTTCGCGTTATCGATCAAGGTAAATACAATCCCGAATACGCCGCCTTTTAGCAAGCCGATCGACCATCTGACCGAACGCGGACAGGCGGGCGATGCGGCATTGGTGCTGCGCGGCGAGACGCTTAGCTACGAGGAATTAAGAAGCCGTGTGGGGCGGCTGGCGGGGTGGCTGCGCGACACGGTCGATGCACCGGGCGCTCGGGTGGCGACGTGGGCAGCGAAGGGGGAGCTTTCCTGCCTGATGCCTCTGGCTGCCGCACGCGCCGGGATGGTCCATGTGCCCGTCAATCCGTTGCTGAAACGCGCGCAGGTGGCGCATATCCTGTCCGATGCCGGGGTGCGCTTGATCCTGGGAACACCGGCGCGGCTGGCGACTCTTGCACCCGGCGATGTGCCGGACGAATGTGCGACGCTCGGCGAAGCAGACGCGCTGGAAGCAGCCGCGAAAAACGGCGCGATATTACCGCCGTCCGGTGTCGATCCCGACGCGCTGTGTGCGCTCTTATACACCAGCGGATCGACCGGACGGCCCAAAGGCGTGATGCTGAGTCATGCGAACCTGTGGCTGGGGGCGGAAAGCGTGGCCGGGTATCTTGGTATGCAGGCTGACGATGCAACGCTGGCCGTGTTGCCGCTGTCGTTCGACTACGGGCAAAGCCAGCTGTTCAGTACGTGGCATGCGGGAGGCCGCGTCGTGCCGCTCGATTACTTGTTTGCAAAGGATGTGGCGAAGGCGTGCGCCAGGCATTCCATCACCACGCTTGCCGCCGTGCCGCCCCTGTGGGTGCAGCTTGCTGAGACGCAATGGCCTGCAGATGCGGTGGTGGGCATGCGCCGGCTTACCAATAGCGGCGGTGCCCTGACGGAGCCGCTGGTGCGTTCGCTTCGCGCGCAATTCCCGGATGCGGACCTGTATGCGATGTACGGCCTGACCGAAGCGTTCCGTTCGACGTATCTCGATCCTGCGCTGATCGACAGCCACTCGACAGCGATGGGCACCGCGATACCCCATGCCGAAGTGCTGGTGATCGATGACGACGGCACAGTCGCGGGTGCGGATGAAGAGGGTGAGCTGGTGCATTGCGGGCCACTGGTTGCGCAGGGATACTGGCAGGATGATGTGCGGACAGCCGAGCGGTTCAGGCCAGCACCCGCTGCTTCCCACTATAGCGGCATGGCAGTGTGGTCGGGCGACCGGGTGCGACGCGATACGGACGGGCTGCTGCACTTTATCGGCAGGCGCGACGCGATGATAAAAAGTGCGGGCAACAGGATCAGCCCGGCGGAAATCGAGGCGGCGGCGGTCGATACGGGACTGGTTGTCGAGGCCGTTGCATTGGGACTGGATGATGTCCGACTGGGACAGGCTATCCACCTGGTCGTGCGCGGGCAGGACGGTTTGGCGGAAGATGCCTTGCGCAAAGCACTGGCGCAGGCTTTGCCCAATTTCATGCAGCCCAACACGATTCAATGGCGCAACGCGATGCCCCTGAATGCGAACGGCAAGATCGACCGGACGCGGCTGGTGCAAGAGTTGGCACTGGAGATCGGCGCATGAAACCGCTTGGCCCAATCCCCGACGGTTTCGCCACCAAGGACGGCGAGCTAGCCATCGGCGGCATGTCCGCAAGCGAACTGGCAGATGCCGCTGGCGAGACACCGCTCTTCGTCTATGACCGCGCCATTCTCGATGCCGCGATGGCGCGATTGCGCTTGGCGATGCCGGATCGATTGCATGTCAATTACGCGATCAAGGCCAATCCGTTTGCGCCTGTGCTGCATCATATGAAGGGGTTGGTTGACGGGTTCGATATTGCGTCGGGCGGCGAGCTGGAGCTGGCGCGCGCAGCGGGGATACCGGCGGAGCGGGTCAGCTTCGCCGGGCCGGGCAAACGCGACACCGAACTGGAAGCGGCCATCCGCTTCGGCGCGACCTTGAATTGCGAAAGCGCGGGCGAGGCGGACCGGACGCTGGCCATTGCCGACCGCATCGGGATTGCGCCGAAAATGGCGCTGCGGGTCAATCCCAATTTCGAGCTGCGCGGGTCGGGCATGAAGATGGGCGGCGGCGCGAAGCCGTTCGGCATCGACAGCGCGCAGGTTCCAGCGCTGGCGAAACGATTGCTGGACGCCGGGATAGACTGGCAGGGATTGCACATCTTTACCGGCAGCCAGGCGCTGGACGCCGATGCGCTGATCGAGGCGCAGGCCAATGTCTTGGCGCTGGCGGCATCGCTGACGGACGACATCGGCGTGGCCTTGCCCAAGCTCAATATGGGCGGCGGGTTCGGTATTCCCTATTTCGCCAAGGATACCCCGGTCGATATCGAGGCCATCGGCGCAGCCCTGGAACGCCGCTTCGCCGAACTGCCCGATGCGATGCGGGATACCCATTTCTGTCTTGAGCTGGGCCGCTACCTCGTGGGCCTGTCAGGCGTGTATCTGACCCGCATTCTCGACCGCAAGAGCAGCCACGGCGTTACCTACCTCGTCACCGATGGCGGACTGCACCACCAGCTCGCCGCGTCGGGCAATTTCGGCACGGTGGTGCGGCGCAACTATCCCGTCGCCATCGCCAGCAGGTTCGGTGCCGAAGCAACCGAGGAAGTCAATGTCGTCGGATGCTTGTGTACGCCGTTGGACCGGCTAGCCGATGCGGCCATGCTGCCGCGTGCCGAGGTGGGCGATCTGGTCGCGGTGTTCTGTGCCGGGGCTTACGGCGCGACATCATCCCCGATGATGTTTCTAGGGCAGGGTCCGGCGCGCGAAGTGCTGGTTTAACCTGTCCGGACACATCCGTCCCGCAGCGGGACACGTGCATCCTAAACAGCCGTAAACGCAAAAAGGCTAACCGGATGTTCACCCTTTTCGCCGAGTAACCGTGCCTGTCCGCGGGATGTGGAAAGCGCAGATCGTATCTGTGCCGACCGCGATTGCCCCGCTCAAATGGCAAGGATGCAGCAGCGATGCCGAAGCAAAAGTTCACGTCCCTGATGGCCGGTACCGCTATGGCGGCGCTGTCGCTTGGCGGATGCGCCGGTGACGGTGGCCCGCAACTGCCGCCCGCCAATTTCGTGCAGGCGCAGCAGGGTCCGGGCGAGGAATATATCATCGGCCCGCTGGACGAGCTGACCATCCATGTCTGGCGCAATCCGGAACTGGGCGCGGAGAAGATCCAGGTGCGGCCCGACGGGCGCGTGACCACGCCGCTTGTCACCGACCTGCCCGCCGCAGGCAAAACGCCGACCATGCTGGCGCAGGACATCCGGCTGCAGCTTTCGCAATATATCGAAGAACCGCTGGTGTCGGTCATCGTCACCCGGTTCGAGGGCGCAATTAACCAGCGAATCCGCGTAATCGGCGCGACGGAACAGCCCGCATCGCTTCCCTACCGCGCCAATATGAGCCTGCTCGACGTGATGATCGCGGTCGGCGGCTTGAGCGAGTATGCGAGCGGCAACCGTGCCAAGCTGGTCCGGTTCGACCGCGCTTCGGGGCAGCAGCAGGAATACGCGCTGCGCCTCAACGACCTACTGCGCAAAGGCGACAGCCAGGCCAATGTCATGCTGGCTCCGGGTGATGTGATCATCATCCCGGAAAGCAGCTTCTGATCGGGCGGCGGCTGGCATGAACGAAGTCTTCGAAGATCTGCGCGTTGCCGTCTTTTCGGTCTGGCGTCGCCGCTGGCTCGCGCTGGCCGTAGCCTGGGGCATCTGCGTACTCGGCTGGCTGGTCGTGGCGCTGATACCCAATTCCTACGAATCCAACGCGCGCATTTATGTGCAGATCGACGATATTCTGACCGAACAGATCAAGATTGCCAGTGCAGGCGAAAGCGAAGTCGCCAAGATCCGGCAAACGCTGACCAGCTCGATCAATCTGGAAAAAGTCATCCGCTCCACACGGTTGGGCGAGGGCGTGAATACGCAGCGCGATCTGGAAGCGGCCATCGAAGATCTGGCCGATTCGGTTGAAGTGACGAGCGAAGAGGACAACCTGTTCGAACTGTCCGCCGAGATCGGGCATAGCGACCTGTCCGAAAGCGAAAACGCCAAGCTGGCGCAGGATGTCGTCCAGAAACTGATCGATATCTTTCGCGAGGAAAACATTGCGGGCAGCCGTGGCGAAGTAGCCGAAACTATCGTGTTCCTCGACCAGCAGCTGGAAGAACGCCGCACCGAACTGGAAGCGGCGGAGCAACGCCGCCTGGTGTTCGAATCGGAAAACCCCGACCTGATCGGCGGGGCCGATGGCGTTTCCACCCGTCTGCAGGCGCTGCGCAGTGAAGCGCGCGATGTCGAGGCGGATCTTGCCGCTGCGCAAAGCGCGCTGGCCGCTATCGACGGCCAGATCGCCGGTACCCCCCGCACCATTCCGGGCGCCGTGACTGCCAATGGCGGTGGCGCGAAGGCCGCGCTGGCGCAGGCCCAGTCGCAGCTTGCCACGTTGCAGGCACGCGGGCTGACCGAAAACCATCCCGATGTCATTTCCACCCGCCGGCAGATTAACCTGCTGCGTCCGCAAGCGGCGAATGAAAGCCCGTCCGTTTCGGGTGCTACGCCGAACCCGGCCTACAGCGCGCTGATGTCGATCAAGTCCGAACGCCAGGCCAATGCCCAGGCGCTGATGGCGCGCAAGGCCGCGCTGAATGCGGACCTGTCTTCGATGGTCGCTAGCCAGGCGAACGAACCGGGTGTTGCCGCCGAAGCGAACCGGATCAGCCGCGACTACACGGTGCTGAAGGACAAGTATGACGAGCTGTTGCAAGACCGCGAGGAAATGCGGCTGCGCGGCCAGGTCGAGAACGAGCGCAGTTCGTTCAAGTTCGAGGTTATCGACCCGCCGACATCACCCCGCACGCCATCCGCGCCCAATCGCCTGCTGCTGCTGATCGGCGTTCTGATTGCCGGGATCGCTGGGGGCATCGGCACGGCGTTCGCGGTCAGCCAGTTCAAGTCCACCTTCTCGACAACGTCCGGCCTCGAACGCGCGATGGACCTACCGGTGCTGGGTGCGATTTCGCAGACACTGACCGATGTGACCCGCGCGGTTCAGCGCAAGAAGATGCGCCGGTTCTATGCCGCCAGTGGTGCTCTTGGGCGGGCTGTGCCTGGCCTTGCTGGCGCTGGAATTCATGCAACGCGGCATGGTGGCCTGAGGGGAAAAGACGATGACCGAATTTTCCAAGATACCCCTGCCCAAAGGCGCTGGCGACAGCAATGACGACGGCGAAGCGCGACCGGCTGACGAAAGCTCGTTGCTGGAACGTGCCAGCGGTGCGTTCGGCTTCGATCCGTTCAAGCCTGCCCCGTTCAGCGGCAAGCTGCCCGACGCGCAGATGAAGCGCGCCACCGTGCGCCGGAAGGAGGCGGACGCGCGCGAGGCGGCCAAGCCTGCCCCGGCACCCGTGGTCGAACCACCGGTGGCACCCGCCACGTCGCCAGTGCCGTCTCCGACACCGGTTCCAGTTGCATACCAGCCGCCAGTCGAAGAAAGCCTGCCGGTCCCGGCCAGCCGGACCGACATTGTCGTGCCCGAACCGGTCAGCAGCGTGAAGCTGTCCGGCGCGTCATTCCCTATCGACCGCGACCATCTGCGCGCGCAGGGCATGATCGTGCCCGATGCCGCCGCCGGTACTCTGCGCGAGGAATTCCGCATCGTGAAGCGGCGCATCATTGCAACTTCGCAGGAACGCGGCACCGCGCTGTCGCGCCGTGTTCTGGTGTCCTCCGCACACCCGGGTGAGGGCAAGACCTTCTGCGCCACGAACCTAGCCATTTCGATGGCCAGTGAGCGCGATGTCGAAGTGCTGCTGGTCGATGGGGACATAGCCAAGCCTTCGATCCTGAGCACGCTGGGCTTGCCACGCGGCCCCGGCTTCATGGATTGCCTCGCCGATCCCGAAGTGCAGCCCGAAGACCTTGTCATCGGCACCGATATATCCGGTTTGTGGGTGCTCCCCGCCGGCAACCAGACCAATGCCGACAGCGAATATGTAGCCAGCGCGCGCACGGCGGAGGTGCTCGATCGCCTGACGATCGGCGCACCGCAGCGCATCGTAATTTTCGACTCTCCACCTGCGCTCGCGGCTTCGCCTGCGGCGGAATTGGCGAAGCATATCGGGCAAACGGTCCTTGTCGCCCGTGCCGATACGACCGGACAGAATGCCTTGGAAGATGCCTACCAGCTACTGTCCGGCTGTGCCGACATCAAGCTGTTGCTCAACGCGACCCAGTTCAGCCCGAGCGGGCGGAGCTTCGGGTCCTACTACGGTTACGAGGAGTAACCCCCCGATGACCCAAAACCCGATGACCAAAACCATTTATCTTACCGGTTGTGCCATGATGGCGCTCACTCTTGCCACGCCTGCCCATGCGCAAAGCGCGCGTGATCGCGGGGAAGAAGAAACCTCGCGCCGCGACCGGGTGTCGATCGACCCTTATATCGAGGTCAACCAGATCGGTGTGGTGACCCTTTCGCCGGGCGACGATGCCGTGACCTATACGCAGGTTGCCGCGGGCGTCGATGCATCGATCAACGGGCGCAACAATGGCGGGTCCGTCTCGCTGCGGTACGAATACAATATCGGCTATGATGACGAAACGGTCGATAGCGACAGCCTCAGCGGCGTCGCACGCGGCTATGCGTCCATCGTGCCCAATGTGCTGACCGTGGAAGCGGGCGGCCTTGCGACCCGAACCCGCGTCGATGGCAATGGCGGTGCCACGCTGAACCCGCTGAACAACGAAGACAGTGAAAGCCGCATATACTCCGTTTACGCCGGTCCCACGCTGGCCACGCGCGTCGGCGATGTATCGGTCGGCGCGCAATATCAGATCGGGTATACCCGCGTGGAACAGCCCGATGCGCTGGTCACCGCCGCCGGTGTCGCGCCGGTCGACGTATTCGACGACAGCGTCAGTCAGCGTGCATCGTTGAGCCTGGCCACGCAACCGGGCGAACCGCTGCCGGTCGGTCTCGCCGCAACGGCAGGCTATTCGCAGGAAGATATTTCCAACCTCGATCAGCGTATCCGCGATGCCTATGTGCGCGGCGATGTGACCGTGCCGCTGGGTCAGGGCCTCGCAGTCGTGGGCGGTGTTGGATACGAGAACGTGGAAGTGTCGAGCCGCGATGCGCTGCGCGACGGCAACGGCGTCGCTGTGCGGGACGAGGACGGCCGCATTGTAACCGATGAAAGCGAGCCACGCCGAATTGCCTTCGAAGCGGACGGCCTGATCTGGGACGTAGGCGTTGCCTATCGCCCCAATTCGCGCATGGCGCTGGAGGCTCGCTATGGCCGCCGCTACGACAGCGACACCTATTACGGCAGCTTTGCCTGGCAGCCCGACAGGCGCACCGCCGTCAATATCTCGGCCTATGATGCGATCAACGGCTTTGGCGGACAGCTGAACACCGCACTCAGCAACCTGCCGACCGAATTTACCGCAGGCCGCAATTCGCTGACCGGCGATTTCGGCGGCTGTGTGTCCGGTTCGGAGGGTAGCCAGTGCCTCGATGGTGCGCTCGGCTCCGTACGGTCCTCGACCTTCCGCTCGCGCGGTGTCTCGGCCAGCGTATCGCGCCAGGTCGGTGGTCTGACCGCCGGGATCGGTGCAGGGTATGACCGTCGCAAGTTCCTGGCGGCGGAAGGCACCGTCCTTGCCGCAGCAAACGGTCTGACCGATGAAAGCTATTACGGTTCTGTCTTCGTGCAAGGCGATCTTGGCCGCAATGCCGGCTTCACCGCCAACGCCTACGCCAACCAGCTTAATAGCGGGCTGGAAGACGGTGCCGACCTGACCGCGCTGGGTGCATCGGCGGCATATAACCGCTCGCTCACCGACCGGCTTTCGGTCCGTGCCGCTGTGGCGCTCGACCATATCGACAGCGATCTCGACATCGAAGACCTGACGGCGGCCTCCGGTCTCGTCGGTGTGCGCTTCGGCTTCTGAACGAAAAAAGGCTTCCCATGTTCGACCAATTCTATGGCTTGAGTGCCCGTCCGTTTCAGCTGACGCCGGACCCCGCGTTCTACTTCGAAAGCGCGACGCACAGGAAGGCGCTGTCCTATCTCGGCTATGGCATGGCGCAGGCCGAAGGCTTCATCGTCATCACCGGCGAGGTCGGCTCGGGTAAATCTACGCTGGTCGCGCATCTGATGAAAAAGATCGACATTGACCAGATGACGGTCGGTCAGGTCGTAACCAGCAACCTCGACGGGGACGAGCTGGTCCATGTCGCGGCGCAGAGTTTCGGGCTGAATGTCGAAGGACATGACAAGGCATCGGCACTGGGCGCAATCGAGAATTTCCTGCACGAGGAGGCGCGCGACGGACGCCGCTGCATGCTGGTGGTGGATGAATCGCAGAACCTTTCGGTGGAAGCACTGGAAGAGCTGCGGATGCTGTCCAACTTCCAGCTCGGTTCGCATCCGCTGCTGCAACTGCTGTTGCTTGGCCAGCCGGAATTCAAGCAGGTCCTGGCCAGCCACGACCAATTGGAGCAGCTGCGCCAGCGCGTCATTGCCGCGCACCACCTCGAAGCGATGATGCCGAACGAGCTGGAACCGTATGTGCGGCACCGGCTGGAATGCGTCGGCTGGAGCGGGAACCCGCAATTCGACGGAGACGTGTTCGAAGGCATTTACGAAGCGACCGGCGGGATCCCGCGTAAGGTCAACCAGTTGCTGACGCGGCTGCTGCTGCTGGGCGCAGTCGAACAGCGCACCAGGATCGACACCGCGATGCTGACGACGGTCCTGACCGAGATGCTGAAAGATACCACACCGGTCGACACACCGGCTGTATCGGCAGCCTTGCCGATGGACGGGCCGGTCAAGCATGTGATGCGAGCTGCTTCCGCCGATCCTATAGCCGAAGCGGCCACGCAACCGGCGCCCGACAATGCGCTGATCGAAGCGATGCTGGCGGAACGCGATCTGCATATCGCCGCCTTGCAGGACACGGTTGCCGGCCTGTCCAAGGCATTGGAACGGCTTGAGGCGGACGATGGCGACAGCGCCATCGAAGACCGCATGTCGGCTATCGAAGCGAATGCCGGGTCAGTGTCCGACGCAATCGAAAGCAGGGTTAGCGAACAGGAGCGGCTGATGCGCCATGTGCTGACCATGCTGATCGAATGGATGGAAAACGGCTCCGCATCGCGCGCTGCTGCCTGAGGCTGGCCGCCCGTGAAACACACACCCATCATACCTCCGGAAGGTGAAAAGCCTGCGTCTGCCATCGTCAACGGACTCTCCGTCGACGTCGAGGACTGGTTTCAGGTCGGCGCTTTCGAAGGCGTCATAAAGCGCGACGATTGGGACAGCCTCTCGCTTCGCGTGGAGGACAATGTCCTGCGCATCCTCGACATGTTTGCCGAAGCGGAGGTGTCCGCCACGTTTTTCACGCTGGGCTGGGTGGCGCGGCGCAATCCGTCGCTGATGCGGCGTATCGTAGAAGCGGGGCATGAACTTGCCAGCCACGGATATGACCATGTGCGCGTCTTCACATTCGACCGCAAGGAGTTCGCCGCCGACCTGCTGACCGCGCGCAAGGTGCTGGAAGATACCTCCGGCGCCAAAGTCACTGGCTATCGCGCGCCCAGCTTCTCCATCGATCAACGCACGCCGTGGGCTTATATGGAACTGGCGGACCAGGGCTACACCTACTCCTCCAGCGTCGCGCCCATTACGCATGACCATTACGGCTGGCGCGAGGCACCGCGCTTCGCCTTCAAGCCGCTGCCGTGGTCGCCGCTGGTGGAAATTCCGGTAACCACGGCAATCCTGGGCGGACGGCGCGTTGCGGCGGGCGGAGGCGGGTTTTTCCGGGTGCTGCCCTATGCCTTTTCGCGCTGGGCGATCCGGCAGGTAAACCGGCGCGAGGCACGCCCGGCCGTGTTCTATTTCCACCCGTGGGAGATCGATCCGCGCCAGCCGCGCGTTGCCAATGCGCCGCTGCGTTCGCGGGTGCGGCATTACACCAATCTCGACACAATGGCGTCCAAGCTGCGTGACCTGGTCGACGAGTTCTCGTGGGGACGGATGGATGTGCTGGCTCACCGTGAGGTGGCGCGGGCTGAAGATCTGGCGCTGGTGGCGGAAGACGCGGACGAAGCGGCATGAACGCGCCGTTCCTGCGCGCGCGCGAAACCGTCGGCTTGCTCGATTTTCGCGACCCGGGGGAACGCGCGCGCATCAACGGGTTCGTTGCGGAACAGGATGGCTCGGTGTTTCACCGCCCGGACTGGATCGTCGCCGTGGAACGCGGCACCGGCCAGCGTGCGCTGGGTCTGGTTGCCGAACGGGACGGGCAGGTAACCGGATGGCTACCGCTGACACTCGTGCATTCGCCGCTGTTCGGGCGGGCGCTGGTATCGAGCGGTTTCGGTGTCGGTGGCGGACCGCTGGCGCGCGATACCAAGACCCAAAGCGCGCTGCTGAAGAGCGCGCAGGAACTGGCGCTGCGTTCGGGTTGCGCGAACATCGAATTGCGTAGCGATGTGCGCGCACCCGACTGGCGGCGTGTCACCGAAAGCCATGCGAACTTCGCGCGCGATCTGGCGTCTGACGACGATGCCGAACTGCTGGCTGTCCCACGCAAACATCGCGCCGAAATCCGCAAGGGCCTGAAGAACGATCTGCATATTTGCGTCGGGCAGGGCGAAGCCGATCGCGCCGCACATTACGGCATCTATGCCACCAGCGTGCATGCGCTGGGTACCCCCGTCTTTCCGCGTGCGCTGTTCGACGCGATGCTGGACACGTTCGGCAAGGATGCGGACATCCTGACCGTCCGGCACGAAGGCGAAGCGGTGGCATCCGTCCTGTCATTCTACCACGATGGTTCAGTCATCCCGTTCTGGGGCGGAGGCACCTTTGCGGCACGCGGGCTTCGTGCCAACGAACGGATGTATTTCGAGCTGATGCGCCATGCGCGCGAACGCGGCTGCACCCGCTTCGACTTCGGACGCTCCAAGACCGGAAGCGGCCCCTATCGCTACAAGAAGAACTGGGGCTTTGAACCCGAACCGCTGGCCTATGCCCGCTGGACCGCGCCGGGTCACGATGCGCGCGATATCGACCCGACCAGCGAAGCCTACGCTGCCAAGATCGCCCTGTGGAAGAAGCTGCCGCTGCGCGTTGCCAACACCATCGGTCCGCACATCGCCAAGGGACTGGCGTGATGGGCGATATCCTTTTCCTGGCCCATCGCATCCCGTTCCCGCCTGATCGTGGCGACAAAATCCGGTCGCACCATTTGCTGCACAAGCTGGCGGGCATGGCACCGGTTCATGTCGGCTGCTTCGGCGAAACCGACACAGATATGGCCGCCGAGACCGAGTTGTCCGGTCTCGCCGCCAGCCATTTGCTCACAAGGCGCACCAAGCCCCTCTACCGCGCCGGGATCGAAGCGCTCGCCACCCGCCGCCCCGTCAGCCTGACCGCGTTCCGCCAGCAGGCGATGCACGATTGGGTTGCGCGCACATTGGCACGGAACAGCGTCGACACCGTGTTCGTGTTCTCCGGCCAGATGGGTCAGTATATCCCGAGGGACTATAACGGGCGCATCGTCATCGACCTGTGCGATGTCGATTCCGCCAAGTTCGACGCCTACGCGAAAGGCGGGCGCTGGCCACGGGCACTGATTGACCGGCGCGAAGGGCGGCTGCTGGCGCGTGAAGAGCAGCGCCTGTGCGCCCGCGCCCACGCCACGCTGCTGGTGAGCGAAAACGAAGCCTCGCTGTTCCGCAGACGCGTGCCCGCCAGCCTTTCGTCAAAGGTTCACGCCATTCGCAACGGCATCGACGCGGCCCTGTTCGATCCAGACATGGTCACGGGCGAAAAACCTTTCCCGGATGGTCCCGACATCGTCTTCACCGGACAGATGGATTACGTGCCGAACATCGCCGCGGTAACTCGTGCGGCGCACGACCTCATGCCAGCAATATGCGCGCAGCATCCCACCGCTACCCTGCACATCGTGGGCCGCGCGCCCACCGCGGCGGTGCAGGCTCTGGATAAATTGTCCGGCGTGCGCGTGTGGGGCGAAGTGCCGGACGTGAAGCCGTTCATGGCCCATGCCGATATCGTCATCGCGCCGCTGACGATCGCACGCGGCATCCAGAACAAGGTGCTGGAAGCGATGGCGATGGCCCGGCCGGTGGTCCTGTCCACTGAAGCGGCCACCGGCATCGACGCGACCGACGGTACCCATTTTGCCATTGGAGGCGATAACCGCGCCCTTGTCGACGCGACGCTGGCGCTGCTTGCTGACCCTGCATGGCGTGACGCGATGGGCGCAGCGGCGCGGCAATACGTCGTCATGCACCAGGGCTGGAACGCCATGCTCGCCCCGCTCGACACCCTCGTAACCGGCGTACGTGCGGAGGTCCGCGATGCAGCCTGAGCAGCCAATTGCCACGCCCCCGTCGGCGGCGGCACAAGAAAAGCCGTCTTTCACCTTGCCAACAGTCTGGCAAAAACCGCTGATCCGGCTTGCAGGCGTGTGGCTGGCAATTCTTGCTGTCACCTTCGGCGACTGGGCGACGATGGCGGACCAGTGGTGGAACATCTCCACGTACAACCACGTCCTGTTTGTGCCGCTGATTGTTGGATGGCTTGTTTACATCCGGCATGAAGGGCTGTTGTTCATCGTCCCGGATATCTGGTGGCCCGCGCTGTTGCTGGTTGCGGGGGCGATGGGCATGTGGCTGATTGGCTCGATTGCCGGGGTCAATACGGTCAGCCAACTGGGCGCGGTGCTGGCGATGATCGCCAGCGTCATCGCGGTGCTGGGCCGCCGTGTCGCGCTAGCCTGCGCTTTTCCGCTGGGATACCTGCTGTTCCTCGTCCCGTTCGGTGACGAGATGGTCCCCGCCTTACAGATGATTACCGCCAAGCTGGTAATCTGGATGACCGAGGCAAGCGGCATCCCCGCAATTATCGATGGCGTTTTCATCGATACGCCGGGCGGCCTGTTCGAAGTGGCCGAGGCCTGTTCGGGCGTGAAGTTCCTCGTTGCCATGCTCGCGCTGGGCGTGCTGGTAGCCTATACCTGCTTTCGCAGCTGGAAACGGCGCATTGCGTTTCTCACCGCGTCGCTTGCACTTCCCATTGTCGCCAATGGTGTGCGGGCCTGGGGCACCATCTACATCGCGCAATTCGCCGGGCTGGAGTTTGCCGAAGGGTTCGACCACGTGTTTTACGGCTGGGTGTTTTTCGCGCTGGTCGTGGTTGCGCTGCTGGCTTTCTTCTGGCGCTATTTCGACCGCGATCCGGACGATCTGGGTATCGACTTTCCGCACTGGATCGGCACCTACCGCACTGCGCCTGCCGTTCAGAAAGTTGCACTGTACACCGTCGCACTGCTTGCGATCGTCGCGGTATTTGCAGTGTGGCGGTTCGCTGCAGGCTCGGTGGAGGCGGAATTGCCAGACCGCAGCGGGCTGCCCGAAGTTGCGGGCTGGCAATCGGTCATACAGATGGCCGAACCTGCATGGGATCCGCGCATGACCGGCGCCGACCGCAAGCTGGTGGGCCGGTACGAGGATGCGCGCGGGCGCAGCGTGGATGTGGTTCTGGGGATATATGCGGGGCAGGAAGAGGGGCGCGAAGCGGGGGCGTTCGGCGAAGGCGCGCTGGTGCCCGATACCGCGTGGCGCTGGCTCGCGCCGTGGCCGTCGGACCCGACCGCGACGGGCGATATCCTGTTTGCCAACGGGCAGGTGAAGCGCCACGCCCGCACCAGCTATCGCAACGGCGACATCTTGACCGGCAGCGCCGCGCGCTTGAAATTGGATACGCTGTTCGACCGTCTGCTGCTGGACGGCCAGCCCACGATAACGCTGATCCTGTCCACCGCCGGACAGGACGATGCCGCCGCCGCCGCGACGCTGGCCGACTTCGAGCGGGCGACGGGCGATCGCGGCGAGTGGATGGACCACGCCGCCGGGCTGCGTTAGGGCGCGCTCCAATATGTGCGGCATTGCCGGTATCTTTCACCACGGCACGCCCAAGCCGGTGGACCCCCGCCGCGTCGAGCGGATGTGCGACGCGATGGTGCATCGCGGACCGGACGGGGCAGGGGTGTGGACCGATCACGGCATCGGGCTGGGCCATCGTCGCCTGTCGATCATCGACGTAGCCGGTTCTCCGCAACCGATGCATTCCAGCGATGGCCGCGCGGTGATCGTGTTCAATGGCGAGATCTACAATTACCGCGAGCTGCGGCGCGAGCTGACGGGGCTGGGCGCACGTTTTGCAACCGATGGCGATACCGAAGTGATCCTTGCTGCCTATCGCCAGTGGGGAATGGACTGCCTTGCGCGGTTGAACGGCATGTTCGCCTTCGCGCTGTACGATCTGGACCAGCGTACGTTGTATCTGGCGCGCGACCGGCTGGGTGTGAAACCGCTTTTTACCGCGCAGTTGAGCGACGGCAGCCTGGCCTTTGCGTCCGAGCTAAAAGGCTTGCTGGCGCATCCGGGGCTGCGCCGCACGATCGATCCGCTCGCGATCGAGGACTACCTGACCTGGGGCTATGTACCCGACCATCGCAGCATCCTGCGCGGTGTGACGAAGCTGGCGGCGGGGCATTTCCAGCGGTTCCGGCAAGGGCATGGGGCTGATGCGCCGCAGCGGTGGTGGGATGTCGATTTCAGCAGAAGGGCGAAGGGCGGCACGGCGGATTTGTCTGCCGAATTGCTCGACCGTATTCGTGCTGGCGTGACCTCGCGCATGGTGGCGGATGTGCCGCTGGGCGCATTTTTGTCGGGCGGGGTGGACAGCTCCAGCGTCGTCGCGCTGATGGCGGAGGCCAGCACGACACCGGTGCGGACTTGTTCCATCGGGTTCGATGTGGCCGAGTACGACGAAACCTCGCACGCCGAAAAGGTCGCGGCGCTGTTCGACACCGACCATCGCGCGCGCCGTGTCGATCCCGATGACTTCGACCATATCGACGCGCTGGCCGCGATGTTCGACGAGCCGTTCGCCGATGCCTCCGCCCTGCCGACATGGCGGGTCTGCCAGCTCGCCCGTGGCAGCGTGACGGTGGCGTTGTCGGGCGACGGCGCGGACGAGGCGTTTGCGGGCTATCGCCGACAGGTGTTCCACGCGCACGAGGAACGCGCGCGGTCGCTACTACCCGCAGGTTTTCGTGAAACCGTATTCGGCACGCTGGGGCGGTGGTGGCCCAAGGCGGACTGGGCACCGCGTCCGTTCCGCGCGAAATCCACGCTGCTCGGTCTGGCTGGCGATGGGGATGCAGCGTACGCGGCGGCTCTGTCCGTCACCACGCCGGAACAGCGGGACGCGCTCTATACCGGCGGGTTCGCGCGCGGCCTGGACGGGTATCGCGGGGAGCAACCGCTGCTGGAAACCATGCGCAGCGCCCCGGCGCGCGACGGGCTGGACCGCGCGCAATATGCCGACCTCACCTTCTGGATGCCGGGCGATATCCTGACCAAGGTCGACCGGACCAGCATGGCGGTCAGCCTTGAAGCGCGCGAGCCGTTGCTCGACCACCGCCTGGTCGAATTCGCCGCAACTCTGCCGCGCCGTCAGCGGGTGCGGGGCGGGCAGGGCAAGTGGCTGTTGAAAAAGACGATGGAGCGCTATTTGCCCAACGATATCCTGTATCGGCCCAAACAGGGTTTCGTGACGCCGATCAGCGACTGGTTTCGGGGGCCGCTGGCCGCCCGGGCCCGGTCCTTGGCAACGGATTCGCTCGCGGTAGAGGCGGGCTGGCTGGACCCCGCAACGATCGGGCGCATCGCGGAAGAACACATTGCGGGGCGGCGGGACAACGGGCGGATGTTATGGCAGCTTGTCATGCTCGACGCGGCGACGCGCAAGCTGGAGCCGACCGGTTGATTACCCGTCGGTACCGTGGCCCAGCGCCATGTATTCCGCGCTCTGCATTTCCATCAGGCGACTGACGGTGCGGTCGAATTCGAAGCTGCCGTCGCCGCTGGTATAGAGCGAGTTGGGCTGCGTCGCGGCAGTGGCGAACAGCTTGACGCGGTGTTCGTACAAGGCGTCGATCAGGGTGACAAAGCGTGCCGCTTCGTTGCGTGCATCGCGTCCCATCTTTGGAATGCCGACGATGATGACTGTGTGATAGGCTCTTGCGATCGCAAGATAATCCTTCGCCCCGCGCGCGTCGACACACAGCCGTTTGAAGCTGAAGACAGCGACTCCCTTGAGCGACTTTGGGACATGCAGGGTCCGTTTGGCGCTTACTTCCAGCTCGGCGGAGGGCACATGGTCAGCATCGCCGGGGTCGAAGTCCGTCATTCGGAAGAATGCTTCGGTCACCTTTGCAGTTGCCGCTTCGCCCAGCGGCGTATGCCAGCTGTCCAGCCCCGCCATCCGCTCCAGCCGGTAATCGGTCGGCCCGTTGAGCGGCACCACCGCCATTCGGTCCTGCACCAGCTCGATGAAGGGCAGGAAATGTTCGCGGTTCAGCCCGTCCTTGTAAAGATCGCGCGGCGGGCGGTTGGAGGTGGTGATGACGGTGACGTTTTCGTCCTCCATCAGTGCCGCGAACAGGCGCGACATGATCATTGCATCGGCACTGTTGTTCACTACCATCTCGTCGAAACACAAGCAGCGCACATCGGCGGCAATACGGGCCGCAACGGGGGGGATGGGGTCGCCCTTCTCGGCACGGCGTTCCTCACGCAGCATGGCATGGACATCCTGCATGAAGGCGTGGAAATGTGCCCGACGTTTGCGTTTTATCGCCAGGCTGTCGTGGAACAGGTCCATCAACATGGATTTGCCGCGCCCCACGCCGCCCCACATATACATGCCGCGCACCGCATCGGGCTTGCCCGCCAGCATCCGCCACAGCACGCTGCCCCGGCGCGGCACTGCCTCCAGCTCGCGCTGCACCCGCGCCAGTTCGTCCACGGCCGCAGCCTGTTCGGCATCGGCGCGCAATTCGCCATTGGCGACCAGCGCATCGTATCGGCGGCGGATACCGGTCACGGCTTCGCGGAAACCTTGCGGATAACGCCGGAGAACGCCGCGACGCGATCCGCTTCCTGCACCACGTCGCCGCGCAGGAACATCATGCGGCCCGTTTCGCGCAGCACCTCCACCACCGCATCCAGCGGGCGCGCCACATCGCCCGCGCCGATGAACTGGGTCGACAGCTCCAGCGTCACCGCCATCGCCCCGTCGCCGCGCCCCAGCAGGTGCTGCGCGGAGAACAGCGATATGTCGATCAGCGACAGCGTCACCGCGCCGTGGATCATGTTCTGCAAGTTGGTGTGCCGGTGTTCGGGCAGCATCCGCAACCGGCAGCGCGGCGCATCCTCGCCGCCCTCGCGTCGAACCATCAGCTGGCCCATGACCTGCGCGTTGAAGCGCGTGTCGTCCGCCAAATCCCAGCTGTTCCATCCGGGGTGATCGGCCAGCGGCACGCTGGTGAAGAAGGCAGGGACGGCCATTAGGCTATGCCGGGCAGTCCGGCGAAGCGAACGATCAGATTTCGCGCTCGGCCATCATCTTCTTGGTTTCCGCAATGGCCTTGGCGGGCGACAGGCCCTTGGGACAGACATTGGCGCAGTTCATGATGGTGTGGCAGCGATAGAGGCGGAAGGGATCTTCCAGCTCGTTAAGCCGCTCGCCCGTCATTTCATCGCGGCTGTCGGCGAGCCAACGATAGGCCTGCAACAGGATGGCGGGGCCGAGGAACTTGTCGGAATTCCACCAGTAGCTGGGGCAGGCGGCGGAGCAGCAGGCACACAGGATGCATTCGTACAGCCCGTCCAGCTCTTCGCGCTGCGCGGGCGTCTGCAACCGCTCCTTGCCGCTAGGCGTCGGCGTGACAGATTGCAGCCACGGGCGGATGGAAGCATATTGCGCGTAGAAATGGGTAAAATCGGGGACCAGATCCTTAATGACTTCCATGTGGGGCAGCGGCGTGATCCGCACTTCGCCCTTCAGGTCTTCGATGGCGGTCGTACAGGCCAGCGCGTTCTTGCCATTGATGTTCATCGAACACGAACCGCAAATCCCTTCACGACAGGACCGGCGGAATGTCAGTGACGGGTCGACCTCCGCCTTGATCTTGATGATCGCGTCCAGCACCATCGGGCCGCACTGTTCCAGATCGACCTCGAACGTGTCGTAGCGAGGGTTTTCGCCGCTATCGGGATCGTAGCGATAGATCTTGAACGCCTTTTTCGTGCCCGCGTCATCGACCGTAAACCGGCGGCTTTCACCGGTGATCTTCGAATTCTTCGGAAGAGTGAAAGTCGCCATGATCGTCTAATTCCCGTTTGCGCTGGTTTGCACGATAGCAAAAGCGTGTCGCCAGACAAGCGCGGAACGCTTGCGAAGTTGCGAACAGGCCGTGCCCGCCAGGCACCTTCCCGCCGCGGGAATGTAGGACATGTGACACATGTTACACAGTCCAGCGGCAAACCTTTCCCCGTGTTGAAAAGGCCATGTACCGGAACTGTTGCGATTGCCGAACCGTCTAGCAGACATGAGCGATGTAGGACAGGACAACCGGACATGGCCCAACCTCGCGGCAGTGTTCGGCGCAAGCGGCGGAATTGGTGCGGCCTTGGTATGCGCGCTGGTGGAACAGGACGTTCAGGTGCTTGCAGGCTCGCGAAGCGGCGATCTGCCGACGGCAGAGGGGGTAACGCCGTTCCGGTTCGATCTGACCGACGAAGCCAGCATCGCCGATGCCATTGCCGGGTTCGGCGATACGATGCCGGACCTCGTAGTCGTGGCATCCGGCACGCTGACACTAGCCGATGGAACCGGGCCGGAGCGAAGTCATAAATCACTGAATATCAACGCGATGGAGCAGGTCTTTCGCATTAATGCTCACGGTCCCGCGCTGATCGCCAAGCATGTGTTTGCAGCGGCACCGCGCAAGGGCCGCACGGTGTTTGCAGCCTTGTCCGCCCGGGTCGGATCGATCGGCGATAACCGGGTGGGCGGGTGGTATTCCTATCGCGCCAGCAAGGCCGCGCTGAACATGCTGCTGAAAACCTTCTCCATCGAAGTCGCGCGCACGCACAAGGAAGCGGTGGTCGCAGGGTTGCACCCGGGCACAGTCGATACTGCGCTGAGCGAACCGTTCCAGTCGAACCTGCCCGATGGCCAGCTTACCCAACCAGGCGACGCGGCCTTGGCCATGCTGTCGGTGCTGGCCGGGCTCACCCCTGCCGATAGCGGCGGCGTGTTCGCCTATGATGGTGATCGGGTGCCCGACTAAGCGCGCTAATCCTTGGCAGGCCGAGTCGGCAGCAATTCCTCGCACACCGCATAGGTGCGCTCGTTATCGACATCGATTGCCAGTGCGCCATCCTCGAACGCCACCGCCTTGATCGTCAGACCAAGCTTGCGTCCCAGCCGGTCCATCGCCGCATCCAGCTTCAGCCAGCCCAGCCGCAGCAGCACCAGATTGAAGAGACCGAAGGCACGCACCATGCGGCCCGGGTTCTTCATGAACTGCCCGCCCTCGCGGAACACCTCGGCAGCCTTCAGCGCGTCGCGGCTGCGCAGGGCGTAGAGGTTGCAATTGGCAATTCCGCCATCGGATAGCGGATAGAAATTACGCTGGCCGTCCGCGTGCGCGGCCTTGACCCGGTCTTCGCGCGCGACACCGATCACGGCATCCGCCTCGCGCACCGCCTCGCGCACAAGGCGCACGGCATCCTGCGTCAGCAGCACGTTGTCGGCGGTAGTAATCAGGACCGGACCGTTCGTCCCGGTGGTGGCCTGTTCGACGCTGGTGACAATGATATCGTCGCTGGAGACGAGGCTGATCGGGACGTCGTACCTGGCATAATCGGCGATGACGGGCCCTAGCGCATCATGCGCATCCGGCTCTATCGAGATTCGTATCGCGGCGAGGTCCGGGACGCGCACCAGCGTATCGAGCACGTGGCGAATGAGAGCGCGCCGGTCCGAACCGGTGCCAATGGGTGCAAGGCATTTGTGCGAGACACCGGCCCGCTCCGCCAGCGGATTGATCACGCCGGTGCGTTGGGCAGCCAAGACGACGGCGATGGTTCCCGTTATCGCGCCCGTATGCGGGGCGTTTGTCATGCCAGCAATCCCTGTCTGTCGAGGCTTTCCGCCAGCACGGTCTCGATCAGCTGGCTATGCGTCCAACCGATCAGCCGCGCCGCCGTTGCGATGGTTTTGGTCGATGACAGATTGCAGTTCAGATTGACCTCTATGAAATTGACCGTGCCGGTTTCCGGATCGACCCGGAATTCGAACCGGCCGTAATCGAAGGGGTGAAATTCACCCCATAACCGACGTGTCATGTCTTTTATCCGCGCCACGATTTCCGCATCATCGTCATAGGCGCGCAAAATATAGCCCTGCTTCGTGTTGTCGAGCGCGCGCTTTTCCGAATAGGTCCGCAGGTGGGTGGGATCGTCCTGTTCGAACACCATGAGCGGCAGAATGCGCGGCGTACCGTCGACGGTGATGAGCGAAACCTCCACATCGTTGCCGGATAGAAACGGCTCGACAATGGCGTCGTGTCCTTCGCCATGCAGCTGCGCCACTGCCTCGCCTACGCCCGTACGGTCGGTGGCATCGCGCACGCCCCAGCTGGCGGATGAATTGTTGGGTTTGACGACGTAACGATCCGCATCGGGGCAGCGTGCGAGATCGACGGCGACATCGCGGCGGAATACCGCCCACGGTGCGGTCGGCAGACCGGCCTGCGCCGCCGCCAGCTTGGTCAGATGCTTGTCGTCCGACAGGCCGCGAATGATCGGGCTGGCGCCAAGATAGGGCAGGCCGTGGCGCGTGCAGAGCAGGGGCGCCAGCATTTCGGAATTAAAGAAGCCTGCGCGGTTGAGCAGCGGGAAGACGAAATCGATGTCCGGTTTGTCGAACAGGTCTTCGAACGTGTCCGACAGCAAGACGTGCAGCCCCAACGCCGCTAGCGCTTCGCGTATTTCGACATGGTATGGCGCGTGGTTGCCGTCGTCCGCATGCTGGCCACCCTGCCACTTGGCATGTTTCGCGATCAGCATGATGCTCAGACGCGCTTTTGCCGCGTCCGGTATGGTCAGCGGCGCGAACGCAGTTTCGGGGGAAACGTGCATGGTTGCGAGTTCCTTAGAACGGCTGAGCCAGTCCCCGGCGTCAGACGCCTGCATACCGGGCAGTATCGAGAACAGCACTGACGAAACCCTGCGGATCGTCTTCCTGGATAAAATGGCCACCCTTCAGCGTGCGGTGCAGGTCATGGCCTTTGGCTCCGGGCACGCGCTCCATGAAGGCGCGCTCGCCGCCCTTGGTGATGGCGTCCTCGTCGCTGAAGCAGCAGGTGAAGGGCTTGTCGAATGCGGCGAGCACGTCCCAAGCTGCAATCTGGTCCGACACGGCGACATTCTCGCCCAGCGGAACAAGGGCGGGGAAGACGCGCGCCGCGGCTTTGCTGTCCTCGACATCGAACGGCGCATCGTATGCGGCAACGACAGCGTCTGGCAGGGTAGTGGTGGTGCCGCCCTGGATAAGCTGGCCGATGGGGAAGATCGGGCTTTTCTGGCTGAACTCGCGCCATCTGGCAAAGGCTTCGGGCGGTTCCTGACCGGCGGGCAGGCCGCCATTGCCCAGCACGACCGCCGCGAACCGCTCCGGCATGGCCGCGACCAGGCGCAGCCCGATCAGCGAGCCCCAGTCCTGACACACCAGCACCACGCCGGCGAGGTCCAGCGCCTCGAACCATTCGCGCATCCATGCCACATGGCCCGCATAGCTGAACGCGTCGCGGTCCGTCGGCTTGTCCGACTTGCCGAAGCCAATAAGGTCGGGGGCAAGGACACGATAGCCCGCGTCCGCCACCGGCCCGATCATCTGGCGGTAAAGATAGCTCCACGTCGGCTCGCCATGGATCATCAGCACCGGCGTCGCGTCGCTCGGCCCTTCGTCGACGTAATGCAGGCGCAGCCCGTCGCCCACCGTGCGGTAATTCGCCGTGTACGGATAATCCGCAAGGTTGGCGAAACGGTCGTCCGGCGTGCGATGGGTGTTCATGCGATCCGCCTTATTCGCCGAACGTACGCTGCCACCAGCCCTTGCGGGCTTTCGCAGGCTTTGCGGGCTTGGCATCGTTGGCCGCCACAGCCTCGGCGGTCTCGGGCGAACCATCCGGACCGGCAATGACGGCTGCGTCCTCCGCAACCTGTTCCGCAAGCGCGTCAGAGGCCGACTTTTGCGCGACCGTGTTCGACTTGGCCGGTTCGGCCTTCTTGCGCGGTGCGCGCGTCCGCTTGGGCTTTTCGATTGCCGCGGCGTCGGCTGCGTCATCCGCCTTCTTATCAGCTTTCTCTTCGGCCTTCGCCGCAGGTTTGCGCCGCGTCCGCTTCGGTTTTTCCGCCGAGACGTCCTCGTCCGCTGCCGCGGTTTCGGCTTTCGGTGCGGCCTTCTTGCGCGGTGCCCGTTTGCGGGGCTTGGGCTTGGCATCCTGCTCTGCTGTAGCTTCCGCCGTTTCAGGCGCGTCGTCTGGTCCGGCGACCACCGCCATATCGGCAACGACCTGTTCGGACACCTCGTCCAGCTTGGCCGCGTCGGACGCCGTTACCTCATCGGCACCTTCATTCTGGCCGTTGCCGTTCTGGGAATCGCCATCCTTGCGCCCGCGTCCGCCGCGACGCCCGCGACCGCCACGACGGCGGCGCTTCTTCTTGGGCGCATCGTCATCATCGTCGCTATCGGTGTCCCCGCGCTGGTTGTCGGTGTCGTCGCCATCGTCGTCTGCGGTGTTGCGTCCGCGACCACCGCGCCGCCGTCGCTTGTTGCGCGGACGGTCTTCGCCAGTCTCGTCGGCGTCTTCGTCTTCGCTGTCGTCGATATCCTGCACGTCGTCATCGTCCTCGTCGTCATCGACGATGGGTTCGAACTTCGGCACTTCGGTGGGACGCGGACCGCTGCTGGACACTTCCATCTTCGCGCCTTCGTCCTCGCCCTCGGGCACGATTTCGACGGTCACGCCGTAACGGTCCTCGATTTCGAGCAGGTCGCTGCGCTTGCTGTTCAGCAGATACACCGCCGCTTCGGTGCTGGCGCTCAGTGCAATGACCGAACCCTTGCCCTTCGCCGCCTCATCCTCGATCAGGCGCAGCGCGGAAAGCCCTGCGCTCGATGCGGTGCGGACCAGCCCGGTGCCGTCGCAATGCGGGCATTCGCGGGTGGTTGCTTCGAGCACGCCGGTGCGCAGCCGCTGGCGGCTCATTTCCATCAGGCCGAAGCTGGAGATACGGCCGACCTGGATACGCGCGCGGTCGTTCTTGAGCGCATCCTTCATGGCACGCTCCACCTTGCGGACATTGCCGGTGCGATCCATGTCGATGAAGTCGATCACGACCAGCCCGGCCATGTCGCGAAGGCGCAGCTGCCGGGCGATTTCGCGCGCCGCCTCAAGATTGGTGGCAGTCGCCGTCGCCTCGATGCCGTGTTCCTTGGTGGAGCGGCCCGAGTTGATGTCGATCGACACCAGCGCCTCGGTCGGATTGATGACCAGATAGCCGCCCGATTTCAGCTGCACCACCGGATCGTACATCGCGCGTAGCTGGTCCTCGGCACCGTAACGCTGGAACATCGGCACCGGATCGGAATAGGCTTTCACGCGCCGCGCATGGCTGGGCATCAGCATCTTCATAAAGGCCTTGGCCTGCTTGTAGCCGGCCTCGCCCTCGACGACGACTTCCTCGATCTCGCGATTGTAGATGTCGCGGATCGCGCGTTTGATCAGGTCGCTGTCGGAATGGACGAGATTGGGCGCGGCACTCGCCAGCGTCTTTTCGCGAATTTCGTCCCACAGGCGCGCAAGGTAATCGAAGTCACGCTTTATCTCGGTCTTGGTGCGGCTCAATCCGGCAGTGCGGACAATCAGACCCATGCTGCGCGGCAGGCTGAGATCGCTCATGACCTGCTTCAAACGCTTGCGGTCCTGCGCGCTGGAAATCTTGCGGCTGATACCGCCGCCGCTGTTGGAGTTCGGCATCAGCACGGTGTAGCGGCCCGCGAGGCTGAGATAGGTGGTCAGCGCGGCGCCCTTGTTGCCGCGTTCCTCCTTCACGACCTGCACCAGCAGCACCTGACGCCGCTGGATTACGTCCTGTATCTTGTAACGGCGGCGCAACGCCTGGCGACGGGCCCGAACCTCGTCCACTTCCTTGGCGCGGCCCCGGCCACCCTTGTTGTTCTTGCCTTGACGGCGACGGCCACGCCCGCGCTGGTTGCGGTCCTTGTTATCGTCGCTGTCGTCATCGTCATCGTCATCGTCATCAGAGGAGTCGTCATCGTCGTCATCCGATTGCCCCTCCTCGAAAGTGGAGACCTTGTCCTTTTCCGACGTGTCGATTTCCTCGAGCCCGTCTTCGGCCATATCCTCGGCCAGCGCTTCGGCGGTTTCATCATCCTCGGCGTCGTATTCGTCGCCCGGAACATTACCCTGTTCCTCGTCTTCGGCACGCAGCCGCGCTTCTTCCTCCGCGGCCTCGGCCTCTTCGGCCAGCAGCGCGTCGCGGTCTTCCTTGGGGATCTGATAATAGTCGGGATGGATTTCGCTGAAGGCGAGGAAGCCATGGCGGTTGCCGCCGAAATCCACGAATGCCGCTTGCAGCGACGGTTCGACCCGCGTTACCTTGGCGAGATAGATATTGCCCTTGATCTGCTTGTGTTCGGCAGATTCAAAGTCGAATTCCTCAATCCGGTTTCCCTTGAGGACAGCCACCCGCGTTTCTTCGGTGTGGCGCGCGTCGATAAGCATGCGCGTTGCCATAATGTAGTCTCCGGACACGGCCGGGCGGGCCAAAACCGTAAACGGCCCCCGCTGCGGCGTGTCGATATGTGGTGAAGCCGCCGACCATCAGGGGTTCGGCGGCTGGATGGAACCGGCAAAGACGCGCGACCACGCCCCGCCGAAATGATGTGTCTGCCGTGATGAAAGATCGCCAGATCGGCGCGGCCCACACCAGCCATGCACCGGCCCAGCCTTGCGGCTGCGCGATGACGGTGGGGGTGGGGCGTTTCATGAAGGCATCAACCTGTTGACCGGGTGCCGGTCGTTCGTGCCGGCAGCCCTTCGGGTTCGCTGCTGGAGATGGCGGCGCCAGTATAAGCGCGTTCGTATCCAGTTGAACTTGGTGGATGCGTGGCTAGCAGTCACCCGTTCATCCCGCAACCATATTGCGCAAGCGCGGTGCAACACCCTAACGCACGGCGGAATATGTCGCACCGTCTGCAACTCTGGCTGATATTTCTCGCCCCGGTCGTGGCGATTGCTGCGGTGTTCGCGTTCGGCCTGACGATACCGGTGCCCCATCTGGGCCGTGACTATGTCCTGAAGCTGGCGCTGCCCGAGGCGGGCGCGCCGGTCGACCTGCCCGAAGTGCTCGGCCCGCCCGACGCCTCGCGCCCGCTGGTGGTGATCGACGCCGGTCATGGCGGCAAGGATCCCGGCGCGAGCGGGTCCGACGTGCAGGAAAAGGACATCGTGCTCGGGCTGGCCCTGGCCCTGCGCGACAAACTGGTGGCGGAGGGCGGCATCCGCGTGGCGCTGACCCGGTCGGACGATACGTTTCTGGTGCTGGAGGAACGGCCCGAAATAGCGCGGCGGCTGGATGCCGACCTGTTCATCTCCATCCATGCCGACAGCGCGGGCGAGGTAAGCGAGGTATCGGGTGCAAGCATCTACACCCTGTCCGCCGACGCATCCAGCGAGGCCGCCGCCCGTTTTGCGGAGCGCGAGAACAACGCCGACGCGGTCAACGGGCTGGAACTCGACGGGCAAAGTGCAGAAGTCAGCCAGATCCTGGTCGAACTGTCGCAGCGCCGCGTGCAGCGCACCTCTGCAGAATTTGCCCAGCTGATCGTGCGTGAAGGGCGTGGCACCCTGCGCTTCCATCCGCAGACCCGCCGTTCCGCCGCGCTGGCCGTTCTGCGCGCACCTGACGTTCCCGCCGTCCTGTTCGAGGCAGGTTTCCTGACCAACCCGGACGATGCCGGCAAGCTCAATTCCCAACAGGGCAGGGCGGACTTTGCCGATACGATGGCGCGGGCGATCCGCATCTTCCTGGCGCGCCAGTCCAACCGATAGACGCGGCATCGTTCGCCAACAAACGCTCTGGCGCGGCGGCAAGGCTGCGTGCTAGAGCATTGCCCTGTATGGCGGACACCACCCTAAAATCGTTCAGTTACCGTATCCGGCGCGACGCCACCGGTGCCGGAGCATGGATTGCGCGGCAATGGCAGACGCGGCGTTGGGTGCGCTGGATATTTCGGCTGGCATTGCTGGCCCTGCTGGCGCTGGTTGCGATCTACATCGTGCTGACCCGCAACCTGCCCGATGTTGCGACGCTGGCGGATTACGAACCCCCACTGCCGACGGTAGTGCGCGGTTACGATGGCGAGATCGTGCATTCCTACGCCCGCGACCGCCGGGTGCAGCTACAATATGGCGATTTTTCGCAAACGTTGATCGACGCCTTTCTGGCAGCGGAGGACAAGACCTTTTTCAGCCACGGCGGCATCGATGCGGGCGGGCTGGTCGGCGCGGTTCTGGATTATGCCAGCAAGGTCGGCAGCGGCGAGCGGGCGGTTGGCGGCTCCACCATAACGCAGCAGGTTGCCAAGAACATCTTCCTGTCCAAGGAATACTCGATCATTCGCAAGGCGCGCGAAATGGTGCTGGCGCGCCGGATCGAGGGCGTGCTGGACAAGGAGCAAATCCTCGAACTTTATCTCAACGAGATCCCGCTGGGTCGCCGCAGCTTCGGCGTGCAGGCGGCGGCACGGACCTATTTCGGCAAGGATGCGGGCGAGCTGGCGCTGCACGAGGCGGCCTATCTGGCGATCCTTCCCAAGGCGCCCGAAACCTATAGCCGGTCAAAGAACTTCGACACCGCTCTCACTCGCCGCAACTTCGTGCTGGACCAGATGGCGGCGAACGAGTTTGTGACGGCGGCACAGGCCAGCAGTGCCAAGCAGCAGCCCCTTGGCATAATTACCCAGCGCGCGGAGCGTTCGGCGGATGCAGGATACTTTCTCGAAGAAGTGCGCCGCCAGCTGCTCGACAAATATGGCGAGACTGCGGAGGACAGCGGCAACAGCGTCTATGCCGGCGGGCTGTGGGTCCGCACTTCGCTCGATCCCGAAATGCAGGAGGCGGCACGGGAATCGCTGCGGGCTGGCCTTATCCGCTATCACGGCTCGCGCGGCTGGTCCGGCCCGATTGCGACCATCGATTTCGACGACGGACCGTGGGCGCAACAGCTCGCCAGCTCGCCCATAGGTATTCGCTACAAGGACTGGCGTGTTGGCGTCGTCACCGAACGCGAGGAGGGCCGTGCCGCAATAGGTTTTTCGGATGGTGAAACGTCCGCACTGACCAACTTGCCCAACGCGCTGAAAGCTGGCGACGTGGTTGCCGTGCGCAAGAGCGGCAATGGCTACGCAGTCGGCACTATCCCCGCCGTGTCGGGCGGCTTCGTGGCGCAGGATCCGCAGACGGGGCGCATTGTGGCGATGCAGGGCGGGTTCGACGACCGGCTGTCCGATTTCAACCGCGCCACGCAGGCGAACCGGCAACCCGGCTCTACTATCAAGCCGTTCGTGTATGCCACCGGGCTGGACAACGGCATGACGCCGTCGACGCTGATCGATAATGGCCGCTATTGCTACTACCAGGGCGCGCGGCTGGGCGAGAAGTGCATTCGTGGCGGGCGCGGGGGCGAGTTTCCGCTGCGTTACGGGCTTGAACAGTCGCAGAACATCATGACCGTCCAGATCGGCATGCAGGCGGGCATGACCAACGTGGTCAACACGATCAAGAAGCTGGGCATCAGCGACGATCCCGACCCCTACGCCGCCACTACATTGGGGTCGGAGGAAACCACCGTAATCAGGATCGTCAGCGCCTATTCCGCGCTGGCAAATCACGGACGGCTCAATACGCCCAGCGTCATCGATTATGTGCAGAACCGGCTGGGCAAGGTCATCTGGCGCGCGGACCAGCGGGATTGCGATGGCTGTAATATGGCGCAGTGGGATGGCAGGCCGATGCCGCGCTTCGGCCTGGCCGGCGAACAGGCGATGGACGCGCGCACTGCGTTCCAGACCGTCCACATGCTGGAAGGCGTGGTCCAGCGCGGCACCGCCACCACCCTGCGCAGCCTCGACATGCCGATTTTCGGCAAGACCGGCACCACCACCGGCCCCAAGGACGTGTGGTTCGTGGGCGGCACGTCCGACCTCGTTGCGGGCGTTTATGTCGGTTTCGATACACCGCGAAACATGGGTGGCTACGCCCAGGGCGGCACGGTTGCTGCGCCTATCATCAAACAGTTTCTTGCCGCAACGAAGGATCGCCTGCGGCCCGAACCTTTCGTCGCGCCCGCCGGTGTTCGGATGGTCCGCGTGAACCGCCAATCGGGGAAACGTGTGTTCGACAGCTGGCCGAGCAGCGATCCGAAGGCTGCGGTAATCTGGGAGGCGTTCAAACCCGACACCGAACCACCGCGCGCCACCCGCCGCGACGAAATTGCAGCGAAGCGGCGGCAAGTTCTGGCCCTGATTCGAAAGGGACAGCGCAGTTCGGCAAGCACGACCCGGCGTACTACCGTCACGACGCAGCCCGAAGAGGACTTTGTCGAAGACCAGGGCGGGCTTTACTAGCCTCCAAGCACAGCGCGGGTTTTATCTGAAGGAATTATTTATGCGTGCCGAGGGGCAGGCCCATATCGACCGCATCCAAGCCGCACTGCAACTGGTGCGCCAGTCGCTGGACTGGGATGCGGCGCTGCGTCGGCTGGACGAGCTTAATGCGCGGGTTCAGGATCCCTCGCTATGGGACAATCCCAAGGAAGCGCAGGCATTGAGCCGCGAACAGAAGCAGCTCGAAACCTCCGTCGCCACCGTGCGCGAGATTTCTGCCGAAATGAGCGATGCCGTCGAATTCGTCGAGATGGGCGAAGCGGAGGGTGATGAGGATATCGTGGCGGACGGCCTCGCCAGCCTCGCCAAACTCGCCGAACGCGCCGATGCCGATAAGGTGCAGGCATTGTTGTCGGGCGAGGCGGACGCGAACGATACCTATCTCGAAATCCACGCCGGGGCAGGCGGCACCGAAAGCCAGGATTGGGCCGAGATGCTGCTGCGGATGTACAACCGCTGGGCCGAACAGCGCGGTTACAAGGTGGAAACGGTTGAATACCAAGCCGGCGACGCAGCCGGGATCAAGTCCGCTACGCTGCATATCAAGGGCGAGAACGCCTACGGCTATGCCAAGACCGAAAGCGGCGTCCATCGCCTGGTCCGCATCAGCCCCTATGACAGCAGTGCGCGTCGGCATACCTCGTTCAGTTCGGTCTGGGTCTATCCGGTCATCGACGACGACTTCGAGGTCGAGATCAACGAAAGCGACCTCAAGATCGACACCTATCGCGCTAGCGGGGCGGGGGGGCAGCATGTCAACACCACCGACAGCGCGGTGCGTATCACCCACCAGCCCAGCGGTATCGTCGTCGCCAGCCAGAACGACCGCAGCCAGCACAAGAACCGCGCCACCGCGATGAACATGCTGAAGGCGCGGCTGTTCGAACGCGAGATGGCGGCGCGAGAGGCGGCTGCGGGCAGCGAATATGAGGAAAAGACCGAAATTGGCTGGGGCCATCAGATCCGCAGCTACGTGCTGCAACCGTATCAGATGGTGAAGGATTTGCGTACCGGCGTGACCTCGTCGGCGCCCGACGATGTGCTGGACGGTGCGCTCGATCCCTACATCTCCGCCGCACTGGCGCAGCGTGTCACGGGCGAAGCGGTCGAGGTGGAGGATGTGGAGTAAGCGCGTGCTACGTTCCGAAGCGTTTGCCCCGCCTGCCCTTCGCCTTTAAGACCAGTCCAATGGTGCGCCCAATTCTGATATTACTGGCAACAGGTTTGGCGTCCTGCGCGCCCGCAGCACCAACCGATCGCCCCGAAACCGCGCTCGCATTTCCCTCGCCCGACCGCCCTGTGTCGGACCTTGGCGGCAATGCGTTCTCGACCGAGACCGCGCGCGACAATCGCGGCGAAGCGGAAGCGGTGATGGGCTTTGCCGACGTCACCGAGGCGATGAGCGTGGCCGATATTGGTGCGGGCGATGGCTATTATACCGTGCGTCTTGCGGAGCGCGTGGGTCCGGGCGGTCGCGTGCTGGCGCAGGATATCGATGGCAGGGCTTTGCAACGGCTCGCCCAACGGGTGGAACGTCAACGGTTCGACAACGTCAGCATCAAGCCGGGCGCTGCCGACGATCCGCGGCTGCCCGAAGACAGTTTTGACCGCATCTTTCTGGTCCATATGTATCACGAGGTGACCGAACCCTACGCCTTCCTGTGGCGGATGTGGCCCGCATTGCGCGAAGGCGGCAGCATCGTCGTGGTCGATGTCGATCGCCCCACCGACCAACATGGCATCGATCCGATGCTTTTGACCTGCGAATTCAAGCAGGTGGGCTACGAACTTCAGACCTACTATGACACGCCGGAGCTGGCAGGTTATTACGCGCAATTCGTACGCGCAAAAAAACGGCCCGATCCGGCCGATATCGAACCATGCCGCGGCATAGCCAACTCTGGCACATCGCGCTGACTACCGGCGCAGGGGCGTAACAGGACATACAAGAATGAGCTTTAAGGGACTGGAACCGATCCGCTATGGCGGACGCGAAGTGTTACCGCTGATCGAGGGTGGCAAGGGCGTTTCGGCGACCAACTATGCCAGCAGCGGCGCTTGGGCGGCGGCGGGCGGTATCGGCACGATCAGCGCGGTCAATGCAGACAGCTACGACGCCGAGGGCAAGATCGTGCCGCAGGTCTATGACGCGCTGACCCGCAAGGAACGGCACGAGCAACTGGTCCGCTACGCCATCGACGGAGCGACCGAGCAAGTGAAACGCGCGCACGATGTTTCCGGCGGCAAGGGCGCGCTCAACATCAACGTGCTGTGGGAAATGGGCGGCGCGCAGGATGTGCTGGAAGGCGTGCTGGAGAACACACGCGGCCTTATTACCGGGGTAACCTGCGGAGCGGGTATGCCCTACAAGCTGGCCGAGATCGCGGCGCGTTACGATGTGCAGTACCTGCCCATCATCAGCAGTGCACGCGCGTTCCGGGCGCTATGGAAGCGCAGCTATCACAAGGTCGCGCACCTGATGGCGGCGGTGGTGTACGAAGACCCGTGGCTGGCGGGCGGGCATAACGGCCTGAGCAATGCCGAAGACCCGAAAAAGCCCGAAGACCCCTATCCCCGCGTCGCCGCACTGCGCGATACGATGCGCAAGGAAGGCGTATCGGAAGACGTTCCGATCATCATGGCGGGCGGGGTGTGGTTCCTGCGCGACTGGGAGGACTGGATCGGAAATCCGGAGCTGGGGCAGATCGCGTTCCAGTACGGCACGCGTCCACTGCTGACCAAGGAAAGCCCCATTCCCGAAGAATGGAAGGACATGCTGCGCACCGTAAAGCCGGGCGACGTGCTGCTGCACAAGTTCTCGCCGACCGGTTTCTACAGCTCGGCGGTCAAGAACCCGTTCCTGTTCGACCTTATTGACCGCAGCGAACGCCAGATCGCCTTTGCAAAGGAAGAGGGCGGCGAACAGACCCGCCAGCTCGATATCGGCGTAAAGGGCAAGAAAATGTGGGTCGCGCCGGAGGATTACCAGCGCGCAAAGGGCTGGTTCGGCGAAGGCCATACCGAGGCGCTGAAGACGCCCGACGATACGGTGGTGTTCGTCACGCCGGACAAGCGCGACACGATCCGAAAGGACCAGAAAGACTGCATGGGCTGCCTGTCGCATTGCGCCTTTTCGTCGTGGAAAGATCACGACACCTACACGACCGGCCGCCTCGCCGACCCGCGCAGCTTTTGCATCCAGAAAACCTTGCAGGACATCGCTCACGGCGGCCCGGTCAACGAAAACCTCGCCTTCGCCGGACACTCCGCATACCGGTTCGCGCAGGACCCGTTCTATTCCAACAACTTCACGCCGACGGTGAAGCAGCTGGTGGAGCGGATCGCATCGGGGGATTGACCGCCGACTTGCTGCCATTGTCCAGTCGTAACTTAGGGTACCGTTGTAGCCAGCGTTTTGAACGCACCCTCCGGGAATAAACCGGAAAACGAGCAGCCCGAAAATTCAGGGTAGGAACAAGTTTCAACGCGAACAGGTCTTCACAACCGAACGGGGCGTTGATCTCAACCAATCCTCGCTCATCGACATGCGCGGCTATGGCGGTTGCCGTTTCGGGCCAGTGTCGCATGGCATCTGCAACATCCAGATAAGCCGGGTCGGAATTCCTTAGGTGCATGCGAGCTTGGTTCTTTACGGACCAAGGACCTGGAACTGTGTCGTTTAGAACGCGCTCTAGCTCGCGATCGATTTTTCGGTCGGAGGAAGAGCGGTCGAACCAGATAACATCTATATCGCCCGTTGGAATAGTTACGTCGAACCCGTGAAGGCAATCCCACACCGCGTCTCGCACAAATCCCGCACCTATCCAGCAATCGGGGAGGCCTAGTTTCCCAACAGTTTTGAGTAGGCGTAGCCGGTGCCTATCGGTAGATAGCAGGGCTGCCAGCTGCGAAGCTAGTTTTTCCAAGATGGTTACCTTACTCCCTCCAGCACCTGATCCGGCGGCCTGTGCCCGTCGGCCCAGAAGCGGATGTTGGCGATGACCTTCATGCCAGATTCCTCCCGGCCTTCAACGGTGGCGCTGCCGATGTGGGGCAGGGTCATGACGTTGGGGTGGGCGAGCAAGCGCGGGTCGACATCGGGTTCGTCCGGATAGACGTCCAGCCCGGCACCGCCCAGCCGCCCGCTTTCCAGCGCGGCGATGAGCGCGTCCTGATCGGCCAGGTCTCCGCGCGCGGTGTTGATGAAGCTGGCCCCCTCGCGCATCAGGCCGAAACGGCGTTCGTCCATGAAGCCGATGGTGGCCTTGGTTGCGGGGCAGTGCAGCGTGAGGATATCGGCCTGCGCCACCAGTGCATCGACATCCTCGACATAGCGCGCGCCGAACATGGTTTCGATGGCGGCGGGCAGGGGCTTGCGGTTGTGATAGGCGATTTCCAGTCCGAATGCCTTCGCGCGATAGGCCACCGCCTGTCCGATGCGTCCCATGCCGACGATGCCCAGCGTCTTGCCGCCCAGCTTGCGCCCCAGCAGTGCAGTCGGCGTCCAGCCGGTCCACTTGCCATCGCGCACCAGCGCCACGCCCTCGCGCACCCGGCGCGGTACACCGATGATCAGTGCCAACGCCATGTCGGCAGTGTCGTCGGTGAAAACGCCGGGGGTGTTGGTGACGATGATCCCGCGTGCCTTGGTGGCAGCGATGTCGATATGATCGGTACCCGCCCCGAAGCTTGCGATCAGGCGCAAGCGGTCGGGTGCTGCCTCGATCAGCTCGGCGTCGATCCGGTCGGTGACGGTTGGCACCAACACATCGCACTCCGCCATTGCAGCGCGCAGTTCCTCGCGTGTCAGCGGTGTATCGTCGGCATTGCAGTGCGCGTCGAACAGCTCGGCAAGGCGGGCCTCCACCGCAGGCATCAACTGCCGTGTCACCCGCACGCGCGGTGTCCCGTAGAACCTGTTTGCGGGTTTCGTGTCGCTTGTGCTCTGGCTCATGGGGCCGGTTCTGCGCGCACCCCACGAACGGGTCAAGCGGGTTGCGGGAGGGAAGCGGTTGGTTCTATCGAGCGCGCACCATGAAGGATCGATTCACCCTGTTTCGCCGCACTATTGCCGCGTTCTGCGCCGCCGTTATCGCGCTCGCGGCTTTGCCCGGCGTGGCGCAGGACCGCACGGTGCCTTATTGGGCCAGTATCAAGGCGGACGAGATGTACATGCGCGTCGGGCCAAGCCAGAACTACAAGGTCAGCTGGGTGTACAAGCGCAAGGGCCTGCCGCTGAAAGTGGTGCGCGTGATCGAGGGGTGGCGACTGGTGCAGGATCACGAGGGGACGCAAGGCTGGGTCAGCGTTGGCCTGATAACGGCGAAGCGCAGCGCGATGGTCACGGGCAAGGGCCTGGCAGCAATGCGCGACGCCCCGGCGGACAATGGCCGCCTCAAATGGAATGCCGAGCCGGGCGTTGTCGGCACGCTGGGCGAATGCGAAGCGGGCTGGTGCAGCCTGGATGTCGGCGGCAAGGTCGGCTGGGTGCGCGCCGAACGGCTGTGGGGCGCGGGCGAACCCTAAATGCCCCGCAGCGCTTCGGCTAAAGCAATTCCAGCGCCACCGCCGTCGCTTCTCCACCGCCGATGCACAGGCTGGCAACGCCGCGCGTCTTGCCGCGCTGTTTCAAGGCATTGAGCAAGGTAACGATAATGCGCGCGCCGCTCGCGCCGATGGGATGCCCTAGCGCGGTGCCGCCGCCATTCACGTTCAGCCGTTCATGGTCGATGCCAATATCGCGCATGGCGAACATGGCGACGCAGGCAAAGGCCTCGTTCACTTCCCACAGATCGACATCATCCACGCTCCAGCCGGCGCGCTGCAGCACCGTTTCGATGGCACCGATCGGGGCGGTGGTGAACTTGGCCGGTTCGTCGGCATGGGCGGCCATTGCGACGATCTTCGCCAGTGGGATTTGGCCGTGTTGGTTCGCACTGCTGGAACGGGTGAGCACCAAAGCCGCTGCCCCGTCCGAGATGGAGCTGGAGGTCGCGGCGGTAATGGTACCGTCCTTGGCGAAGGCGGGGCGCAGCGTCGGGATCTTGTCCGGGCGACCGCGACCGGGCTGCTCATCGCTATCGACAACCGTTTCGCCCTTGCGATGCTGTACGGTTACCGGCGTGATCTCGTCCGCAAATGCGCCGCTGTCGATGGCGGCATTGGCGCGGCGCAGGGACTCTATCGAATAGGCATCCATATCGTCGCGGCTAAGCTGGTATTCGTTCGCCGTGTCCTGCGCGAAGGTGCCCATCGCGCGGCCTTCTTCATAGGCATCTTCCAGCCCATCGAGGAACATATGGTCATACGCAGTATCATGGCCCAGCCGTGCGCCAGAGCGGTGCTTCTGCAGCAGGTAAGGGGCATTGGTCATGCTCTCCATCCCGCCCGCGACTACGGTATCGACCGTGCCAGCCGCCAGCGCTTCTGCGCCCATGATGACCGTCTGCATCCCGCTGCCGCACACCTTATTGACCGTAGTGGCCTGCACCGATTTCGGCAGGCCCGCCTTGATCGCCGCTTGCCGCGCAGGGGCCTGGCCCAGACCTGCGGGAAGGACGCAGCCCATATAGATGCGGTCGACGGCAGCCCCCTCGACACCCGCGCGCTCCACCGAGGCACGCACTGCGGTTGCGCCGAGATCGGTGGCGGAGACATCGGCCAACGCGCCCTGCATCCCGCCCATCGGGGTGCGGGCATAGCCGAGGATTACGACGGGATCGGTTGCGGAAAACTGCGTCATGGAAAGCGACTTTCGTAATGCGTTTTTGATGTTGCAACCGAATGTAGTGCTGCACTGCGGCATTGGCAAACCGGCTTGTCTTCGCACCGCCGATAGTCGATGTTGCGTGCAAACCCATACACCGGAGTACCCTCACCATGACCGACCATACCGCCGACCTGCAACGCATTCTCAACACCCAACGCAAGGCGTTTCTCGCCGCGCGGCCCGAAAAGCTTGAGGTGCGCCGCGACCGCATCAAACGCGCGATCGCTATTCTTGTCGATAATGGCGAGGCGCTGTGCGACGCGATGAGCGAGGATTTTGGCAATCGCAGCCGCGCGCAGAGCATGATGACCGATATTGTCGGCTCGATCACTTTCGGTAAATACTGCCTGAAGAACATGCGTGCATGGTCGAAGGCTGACAAGCGCAAGCTGCAATTCCCGCTGTCGCTACTAGGCGCCAAGGGCGAGGTGCGATACGAGCCGAAGGGCGTGATCGGCATCCTGTCGCCGTGGAACTTCCCCGTGAACCTGACCTTCGCGCCACTGTTTCAGGTGCTGTCAGCGGGTAATCGCGCCATGATCAAGCCGAGCGAATTTACCGAGAAAACCAGTGCCCTGATGAAGGCATTGATCGCCGATGCGTTCGACGAAAACGAAGTCGCCGTTGTCACCGGCAGTCCCGAAGTCGCGCAGGCGTTTTCCTCGCTGCCGTTCGACCATCTGGTCTTCACCGGTTCCACCGCCACTGGTCGCAAGGTCATGGAAGCGGCGGCAAAGAACCTGGTGCCGGTTACTCTGGAGCTGGGGGGCAAGTCACCCGTCATCCTCGGCCGCGATGCGGATTATGAACAGGCGGGCGAGCGGATTGCCATAGGCAAGATGATGAACGCCGGGCAGATCTGCCTTGCGCCCGATTACATGATTGTGCCCGAAGAGCGCGAGGAAGGTGCCGTCGCCGCCGTCGAGCTGGGCGTGCGCAACATGTATCCTACCCTGCTTGATAATGACGACTATGCCAGCGTCGTGACCGACAAGCATTTCGACCGCCTGCAAGACATGGTCGCGGACGCGAAGGCCAAGGGAGCCGAGGTGGTCGAAATCAATCCGGGCGACGAGGACTTTTCCAACACCAATGCGCGCAAGATGCCGCTGACCATCTTGCGCAATGTCACCGACGACATGCAGGCGATGGAAGAGGAAATCTTCGGCCCGGTTCTACCCGTCAAGACTTACAAGAATATCGGCGAAGCCATCGATTACGTAAACGCGCACGATCACCCACTTGGTCTGTATTATTTCGGCAACGACAACGCCGAGCGCGACGAGGTGTTGAGCCGCACGAGTTCGGGCGGAGTGACGGTCAACGATGTGGTGTTCCACGTGTCGATGGAAGACATGCCGTTCGGTGGCACGGGCAATTCGGGCATCGGGTCCTATCATGGCATCGAGGGTTTCCGCGAATTCAGCCATGCGCGCAGCGTCTATAAGCAGTCCAAGCGCGACATCGCCGGGATTGCGGGGATGAAGCCGCCTTATGGCAAGACGACCGAACGGTCCATCGGGATGCAGCTGAAGAAGTAGCAGCACTCCGTTAATCTGGCATCCAGCGTGTAGGAAACGCACGGAAAATCGCTGAATATGCAAGTCCGCGCCCTTGCACCACTGTATGGTGGGGCGTAGGGCACAGACTTGCATGCAATCGATGGAAGCCGCGTGGTCGACCTAAGCCAATATCTGCCAATCCTGATGTTCATCGGCGTCGCAGCCCTGCTGTCGGCGGCGTTCGTGTTCCTGCCGATGGGCGTGTCGCGTCTAACCGGCGCGCATTCGCCCGATGCCGAAAAGCTGAGCGAGTATGAGTGCGGCTTCCCCGCATTCGAGGAGCCGCGCACGCAGTACGACGTGAAGTTCTACCTTGTTGCGATCCTGTTCATCATCTTCGATCTCGAAGTCGCATTCCTGTTTCCCTGGGCGGTTAGCCTGGATATCACCGGCTGGATCGGATGGAGCGCGATGATGGTGTTCCTGTTTATCCTGACGGTCGGTTTTATCTACGAATGGAAAATGGGCGCGCTGGAATGGGCATGAAGGACGGCTCTACCGGGTCGCTGACGGCGGCGCATAATGCGGCGCTCGACGGGCGTCGCACCAATGACTCCATACTCGCGCCCATCGCGAAGGGTGGCGAAGTGCGCCAGCCGGATGCAGACTATTTCAACGCGCTGCAAACCGAAGTGAACGACAAGGGTTTTCTGGTTGCTAGCACCGAAGACCTCTTCCAGTGGGCGCGCACCGGCAGCCTGTGGTGGATGACGTTCGGCCTAGCTTGTTGCGCGGTGGAGATGATCCACGTCAACATGCCACGTTACGACATGGAGCGGTTCGGCGTCGCCCCCCGCGCCAGCCCGCGCCAGTCGGACGTGATGATCGTGGCAGGAACGCTGTGCAACAAGATGGCACCGGCCCTGCGCAAGGTGTACGACCAGATGTCCGCGCCCAAATATGTCATCAGCATGGGCAGCTGCGCCAATGGTGGCGGCTATTATCACTACAGCTATTCGGTCGTGCGCGGATGCGACCGCATCGTGCCGGTCGATATCTATATCCCCGGTTGTCCGCCCACGGCGGAAGCGCTGCTGTATGGCGTGATGCAGTTGCAGCGCAAGATACGCCGCAGCGGGACAATCGAAAGATGAGTGTCCTTCACGCCGCGCCCAAATATGCGAGCAATGCCGGGGTGGCCGAAACGGTCGGCGCGGCATTGGGTGCGATGGTGCTGGACACGGTCGAGGCGCATGGCGAGCTCACCTTCACTGTCTCGCGCGACCGGATCGCCGATGCGCTCCAAACCCTGCGTGACGATTTCGCCTATCAGCAACTCATGGAAATTGCGGGCGTCGATTTTCCGGGCCGGGCCGAGCGGTTCGAAGTCGTCTACATGCTGCTCAGCCTGACGAAGAACCATCGCATCACGCTGAAATGCAGCACGGACGAGGCGACGGCGGTTCCCACTGCTACCGGTCTGTGGCCCAATGCCGGGTGGCTCGAGCGCGAGGTGTTCGACATGTACGGCGTAGTGTTCGACGGCAACACGGATCTGCGCCGGATCCTGACCGATTACGGGTTCGAGGGACACCCGTTCCGTAAGGATTTCCCTCTGACCGGCTACACGGAACTGCGCTATTCCGAAGACGAGAAGCGCGTGGTGTACGAACCTGTAAAGCTGGCGCAGGATCTGCGACAATTTGACTTTATGAGCCCGTGGGAAGGGGCCGATTACGTGCTGCCGGGTGACGAAAAGGCCGATATGCCGCCCGTGGACGATCCCAAGGTTACGGAGACGCCTGCCGATACCGGTGCTGGTGCGAAGGCTGATGCCAAGGCGGCCGACAAGGTAAGTGCGAGATGCCCCGGCAGAGAAGGATGCGGACGTTGACTGCGCCTGCGCCCGACGCAACCGAGGACCGCCAAGGCCGTGCTGCCGGTAAGGGCGATGTACGCGACACCGCGAAAGCGACGAAGCCGGAGGACAAGGCATGACCGTGCAGCTGGAACATTCGCCGACTACCGGTGACGAGGTCATCACGAACTATACGCTCAATTTCGGACCGCAGCATCCCGCGGCGCACGGCGTGCTGCGTATGGTGATGGAGCTGGACGGCGAGATCATCGAGCGGGTCGATCCGCATGTCGGCCTGCTTCATCGCGGCACCGAGAAGCTGATCGAGCAGAAGACCTATCTTCAGGCGCTGCCCTATTTCGACCGTCTCGATTACTGTTCGCCGCTATGCCAGGAACACAGCTACGTTCTCGCCATCGAAAAGCTGCTGAATGTCGAAGTGCCCGAGCGTGCGCAATATCTGCGCGTACTGTTTGCGGAACTGACGCGCATCTGCAACCACATGCTCAACATTGGCGCGCATGTGATGGATGTGGGGGCAATGACTCCCAACCTGTGGGTGTTCGAACTGCGCGAAGACTGCATGAATTTCTTCGAACGGGCCAGCGGCGCGCGGATGCATGGTGCCTGGTTCCGGCCCGGTGGCGTGCATCAGGATGTGCCGCTGAAGCTGCTGACCGATATCGGCGACTGGCTGGACAACCGCCTGCCCGAACTTTTTGGAGACGCGATGAGCTTGGTGCTCGACAACCGCATCTTCAAACAGCGCAATGTCGATATCGCGGTGGTGAGCCGTGACGATGCGATTGCGTGGGGCTTTTCCGGCCCGATGATCCGCGCGGCGGGCATTCCGTGGGATTTGCGCAAGTCGCAGCCCTACGATGTGTATGACCGCATGGATTTCGAGATCCCGGTCGGTACCAATTCGGATTGCTACGACCGCTTCGTAGTGCGTGTGAAGGAAGTCTACGAGAGCGCGAAGATCATTAAGCAATGTATTGCCGAGATGCCGGAAGGTCCGGTCGCCAGTACCGACGGCAAGGTCAGTCCGCCCAAGCGCGGCCCGATGAAGCAGTCGATGGAAGCACTGATCCATCACTTCAAGCTCTACACCGAAGGGTTCCATGTGCCCGCAGGCGAAGTCTATGTCGCCACCGAAAGCCCCAAGGGCGAGTTCGGCGTCTATCTGGTCAGCGACGGCACCAACAAGCCCTATCGTTGCAAAATCCGACCCACAGCGTTTTCGCACCTGCAGGCAATGGATTTTATGTGCAAAGGCCACATGCTTCCCGACGCAACCGCCATCCTCGGCGCAATCGACGTGGTGTTCGGGGAATGCGACCGGTAATGCTGCGCGAATTGTTCATCTTCATCGCCGCGTTTGCAGCCTTCGCGTCCGGCATCGCGGTGTATTTGCTTGCTGCGCACGGCATGTCTTCGATGAAAGAAATCGTTTCAACGGCTGTTGCAGCCCTGATCGGACTGTATATCGGTCGCTACATCCAGAACAGGCTCGACAATGGCTGATCGCGCGCTGGCCCCCGATACGCCTGAACTGCGCGAGCGCTGGAGCGGTTTTGCCTTTTCCGACGACAGCAAGTCGCAGGCGGAGACCGCTATTGCGCGCTATCCCGAAGGACGCAGCAAGTCGGCGGTAATGCCGCTGCTGTTCATTGCGCAGCGCCAGGTGGGCGAGGAAACGAATACGCAAGGATGGCTGCCGCTGCCGGTTATGGAATATGTCGCGCGCTATCTCGATCTGCCGGTAATCCGCGTGGTCGAGGTTGCGACGTTCTATTTCATGTACAACCTCCAGCCGGTCGGGAAATATCACGTGCAGGTATGCGGCACCACGCCATGCATGCTGCGCGGCAGCGATGCCATTATGGCGACCTGCAAGGCGCGCGGCATGGCGAAAGGCGCGGTATCCGAAGACGGGCTTTGGACATTGACCGAAGTGGAATGCATGGGCAGTTGCGCAACCGCGCCGATGGTCCAGATCAACGACGACAATTACGAGGACCTAACGCCGGAACGTCTCGACACCGTACTCGATGCGCTCGCCGCAGGCGAACGGCCGACCACCGGCACGCAGGAACCGGGGCGCAATACGTCCGAACCCAAGACGGGGCCGACCGTGCTGCGCGATATGGTCCAGGCCAACCATGATTATCGGAGCGAATGGTAATGGATGCTTCGCTGATAACCGTCATCGTCGCGCTCATCCTGGTGGTGATCGCGTGGAAAGTGCTGAAGGGTCTGGTAAAAACCGGTGCCTTGATTGCCATCCTCGTCATCGCGGCTATCTTTGTGTTTGGAGGCGGCTCCTGATGCTTGCCGATAAAGACCGGATATTCACCAATGTCTACGGCTTCCAAACGTGGAAGCTGGATGCAGCGCAAAAGCGTGGCGATTGGGACGATACCAAGGCGCTGATTGGTCGCGGGCAGGATGCCATCATCGACGAGATCAAGGCGTCGGGTCTGCGCGGGCGGGGCGGGGCCGGGTTTCCGACCGGACTGAAATGGTCGTTCATGCCGAAAGAAAGCAAGGATGGCCGTCCGTCCTTCCTCGTCATCAATGCCGATGAATCCGAGCCTGGCAGCTGCAAGGACCGCGAGATCATCCGGCACGATCCGCACAAGCTGATTGAAGGGGCTCTCGTCGCCGGGTTCGCGATGCGTGCGCGCGCGGCGTACATCTACATTCGTGGCGAGTATATCCGCGAAGCCGAGACGCTGCAGGCTGCCATCGACGAGGCATACGCGGCCAAACTGATCGGCAAGAATGCCAGCGGTTCGGGCTACGATTTCGATGTATTCCTGCATCGCGGTGCAGGCGCCTATATCTGCGGCGAAGAAACCGCGATGATCGAAAGCCTCGAAGGCAAGAAGGGCCAGCCCCGCCTCAAGCCGCCATTCCCGGCGGGTGCTGGTCTTTACGGCTGCCCGACGACGGTGAACAATGTCGAGAGCATTGCAGTAGTGCCCACGATCCTGCGGCGTGGAGCAAGCTGGTTCAGTGGTTTCGGACGTGAAGGCAATGCCGGCACCAAACTTTTCCAGATCAGCGGGCACGTTGAGAACCCGTGCGTGGTCGAAGAGGAAATGGGTATTCCTTTCCGCGAGCTGATCGAGAAACATTGCGGTGGAATCACGGGTGGTTGGGACAATCTCCTCGCAGTGATTCCAGGTGGTTCGTCGGTGCCGCTGGTGCCCGCCGACCAGATCATGGACGCCCCGATGGATTTCGACGGGCTGAAGGAGCTGGGCAGCGGCCTCGGCACCGCGGCGGTCATCGTGATGGACAAGTCCACCGACATCGTGCGCGCCATCAGTCGCTTGAGCTATTTCTACAAACACGAATCCTGCGGGCAGTGCACGCCCTGTCGCGAAGGCACGGGCTGGATGTGGCGGATGATGCAGCGCCTTGAAACCGGCGATGCGGCGGTCGAGGAAATCGACATGTTGCAACAGGTAACCAAGCAAGTCGAAGGCCACACGATCTGCGCGCTCGGCGACGCGGCGGCTTGGCCGATACAGGGTCTCATCCGACATTTCCGCCCCGAACTTCAACGCCGCATCGATGAGCGCAACGCACAGTTTCTCGAGGCGGCGGAATAATGCCCAAAGTCACCGTAGACGGCACCGAACTGGACGTTCCTGATGGCGCAACCGTGCTGCAGGCGTGCGAGCTGGCGGGGAAGGAGATCCCGCGTTTCTGCTATCACGAGCGGCTGAGCATTGCTGGCAACTGTCGCATGTGCCTGGTCGAGGTGAAGCCCGGTCCGCCCAAGCCGCAGGCGTCCTGTGCGCTTCCCGCGACCGACGGGCAGGAAATCCGCACCGACAGCCAGATGGTCAAGACCGCGCGCGAGGGTGTGATGGAGTTTCTGCTCATCAACCATCCGCTCGATTGCCCGATTTGCGACCAGGGTGGCGAGTGCGACTTGCAGGACCAGGCGATGATGTATGGCCGGGGCGGCAGCCGCTACGATATGAATAAACGCGCGGTAACCGAGAAGTATATGGGTCCGCTGATCAAGACGATCATGACCCGCTGCATCCACTGTACCCGTTGTGTGCGCTTCTCCGAAGAAATTGCCGGGGTCGATGAAATCGGCGCGCTGTATCGCGGCGAGGATATGCAAATTACAACGTATCTGGAACAGGCCGCCAGTCACGAATTGAGCGCAAATGTTATTGACCTGTGTCCGGTCGGCGCATTGACCAGCCGTCCCTATGCATTCGAAGCGCGTCCGTGGGAGTTGCGCCAGACGATGAGTATCGACGTCTCCGATGCCGTAGGCGCGAACATCACCCTGTATTCCAAAGGCCGCGAAGTCATGCGCGCCCTGCCGCGAGTGAACGACGACGTGAACGAGGAGTGGTTGAGCGACAAGGGCCGCTATCAGGTCGATGGGCTGGTGCGGCGGCGGCTCGACAAGGTATGGATCCGCAAGAAGGGCAAGCTGCAACAGGCGGATTGGGACGAGGCGTTCAGGGCCATCGCAAAGGCGAAACCGGGCGCGAGCGTTGCTGCGGTGGCGGGCGACCTTGTCGATTGCGAAACGATGTTCGCAGCAAAGTCGCTGCTCAAGGCCTGCGGGTCGGAGCTGGTCGAAGGGCGGCAGACCGGCATGTCCTACGATGTCGGCAATTTAGCTGCGGTCAATTTCAACAGCGGTTTCGCCGGGATCGAGACAGCCGATGCCATCCTGATCGTGGGCAGCCAGGTCCGGCACGAAGCGGCGCTGGTCAATGTGCGCCTGCGCAAGGCGGCCTCACGCGGGGCCAAGGTCTTCGTGGTCGGCCCGGAATGGGAAACCACTTACCCGGTTACTTTCCTCGGCACGGATTTGTCTGTGCTGTCGGACTTGCCCGAAACCGTTGCTGACGCTTTCGATGGTGCCGAACGACCCGCGATCATCCTTGGCGGGGCCGCCCTAGCGCAAGACGCGCTTGCGCCAGCTTTGGCCGTTGCAAAGGCGTTCGATATCGTCCGCGCTGGTTGGAATGGCTTCAACGTGCTGCATATGGCGGCAGCGCGAATGGGCGGTCTGATGCTTGGCTTCGCGCAGGGCGAGGGCATTGCCGCGATTGCCGATGCGAAGCCGAAAGTCCTGCTGTCGCTCGGCGCCGACGAGATGGATTATGCCGCGTTCGCGGACAGTCTCAAGATCTATATCGGCCATCATGGTGATGCAGGCGCGCATGCCGCCGATATTATCCTGCCCGCCGCCAGCTTCGCGGAAAAGGACGGCACCTATGTCAACACCGAGGGCCGTGTGCAATTCGCCGAAAAGGCCGTTTTCGCTCCGGGTGAAGCGCGCGAGGACTGGACCATCCTGCGCGCGCTGGCCGATGCGTTGAAAGTCGATGTCGGCTTCGACAGCTTCGCCGAGTTGCAGGCACGCATGATTGCGGAAGTTCCCGCGCTTGGCGAGGAAGGCTTGGCTGACTTGGGGGCGATGCCGAGCGGCGTGGCTACCAGGGCGAAGGGCGCTATCGAGGCGTATCCAATTGCCGACTTCTACCTGACCAATCCCATCGCTCGAGCGAGCGCCGTGATGCAGCAATGCAGCGCCGAACTGCTGCATGGCGAGCACATGCTGGAGGCGGCAGAGTGACCCACTTCTACCAATCGCTTGGCATGAACTACGAATGGGCGTGGGGCTTCGCCACCATCAGCGGCATCCTACTGATCGCGTTACCGCTGATGCTGGCGGTGGCGATGATCATTTATATGGATCGCAAGGTCTGGGCGGCGATCAATCTGCGGCGCGGGCCCAACGTGGTCGGGCCGTTCGGGCTTCTGCAAAGCTTCGCCGACGGGCTGAAGGTGTTCCTGCAGGAAACCATCATTCCCAGCGCGGCGAACAAAGGTATTTTCCTGCTTGCGCCCATCGTGACGTTCACTGTCGCGCTGGCTGCATGGGCGGTGGTGCCGTTCGATGCGGGCGTGGTGTTGGCGGACATCAATGTCGGCCTGCTCTACATTCTCGCGATCAGCAGCCTGTCGGTCTACGGCATCGTGATGAGCGGGTGGGCGTCGAACTCCAAATATCCGTTCTTTAGCGCCATGCGTGCTGCTGCGCAGATGATTTCCTATGAAGTTTCCATTGGCTTTATCCTCGTATGCGTTGTTCTCTGGGCGGGCACCTTCAACCTGTCCGATATCGTCGAGGCGCAGCGCGGGCACGGCTTTGGCATCGTGAACGGCTATGTTTTCAACATCCTGCTGTTTCCGATGTGGGTGATGTTTTTCATCTCCAGCCTTGCCGAAACGCAGCGCGTGCCGTTCGACCTGACCGAAGCGGAAAGCGAGCTGGTTGCCGGTTATCAGACCGAATATTCCAGCATGAGCTTCGCACTGTTCTGGCTGGGTGAATATGCCAATATCCTGCTGATGTGCACGCTGAACGCGCTACTGTTCTTCGGCGGGTGGCTGCCCCCTCTAAATATCGACCTGATTCCGTGGTTCGATATCCCCGGTATCATCTGGCTTTTCGGCAAGATCCTGTTCTTTTTCTTCATGTTCAGCTGGGTGATGGCGACCGTGCCGCGTTATCGTTACGACCAGCTGATGCGACTGGGCTGGAAGATATTCCTGCCGCTCAGCCTGTTTTTCGTTGTTCTCATTTCCGGATATCTGATGGCTACTGGCCATTACGGAGCCGCCGCATGACCGTTGCCCAACTCGTCAAATCCTTTACCCTATGGGAGTTCGTGAAAGCGCATGCGCTGACGCTGAAGTATTTTTTCAAGCCGAAGGTCACGATCAACTACCCTTACGAGAAAAACCCGATCAGCCCGCGTTTCCGGGGCGAACATGCGTTGCGCCGCTATCCCAACGGGGAAGAACGCTGCATCGCGTGCAAGCTGTGCGAGGCAGTATGCCCGGCACAGGCAATCACCATCGAAAGCGAGCCGCGCGACGATGGCAGTCGCCGGACCACGCGCTACGATATCGACATGACAAAGTGCATTTATTGCGGGTTCTGTCAGGAGGCGTGTCCGGTCGATGCCGTGGTCGAAGGACCGAATTTCGAATATGCGACCGAAACGCGCGAGGAACTGCTGTACGACAAGGCAAAACTGCTGGCCAATGGGGACAAATGGGAGCGTGCCATCGCTGCAAACCTTGAAGCCGACGCACCCTATCGCTAGGCGGCAGGGCTTAACGACAGGGCGGGCTTCGCCGAGATGCCGACACGCTGCATGAACGATGATTTCGGGCCGGTCGTGGTCCAACAGGGGATACTTGTGTTCCGCACATTTGCGGGACTGGCGCTACCATGATCCAGACCCTCGCCTTTTACCTGTTTGCAACGCTTGTTATCGCCAGCGCGGTGATGGTTATCGTTGCCAAGAACCCGGTGCATTCGGTGTTGTGGCTGATCCTGGCGTTTTTTAATGCGGCCGGGCTGATGGTGCTGGTCGGGGCAGAGTTCATCGCGATGCTGCTGGTCGTGGTGTATGTCGGAGCGGTAGCGGTGCTGTTCCTGTTCGTTGTGATGATGCTGGACATTGATTTCACCGAATTGCGCGCCGGGTTCATGCGCAATTTCCCGCTCGGTATCGCCATTGCGCTAATCCTGCTGGCGGAGCTGGTGCTGGGCATCGGCGCTTATCAGGCGGGTGCGCTCGACCTGGGTACGGCCAGCGGAGAAAACGCGCCCCGCCTCGACCGTAGCAATATCGAGAGCCTGGGCGCGCTGCTTTACGGCAAGTATGTTTTCCTGTTCGAGGCGGCGGGGCTGATCCTGCTGGTGGCCATGATTGGTGCGATCGTGCTGACCCACCGCCCGACCAAATCGCTGCGCGGCCATCAGGATATCGCGAAGCAGAACGCGCGCGACCCCGAAGCGGCGACCGTCATGAAGCGGCCCGAAATCGGCGCGGGGATCGAACTGTGATTGGCATCGAACATTACATCATTGTCAGCGCGATCCTGTTCGTGCTGGGCGTTCTGGGCATTTTTCTCAATCGAAAAAACATCATCGTCATCCTGATGGCAATCGAGTTGATTCTGCTGGCGGTGAATATCAATCTAGTCGCCTTCAGCGCGTTCCTTGGCGATCTGACGGGGCAGGTGTTTGCCATGTTCGTGCTGACCGTCGCCGCCGGTGAGGCTGCTATCGGGCTTGCGATTTTGGTGATCTATTTCCGTGGTCGCGGCACCATTGCCGTCGACGATGCCGACCGGTTGAACGGCTGATGGATGCGATGGTCCTGACGGTTGTGTTCCTGCCGCTGCTTGCCGCGATTGTCGGCGGGCTAGGCAACCGGATGCTTGGCAACACGGTGGTCAAGATCCCTCACGACGAGTGCGCTGTTCGTGGCCGCCGTGTTTAGCTGGATCGTATTTACCGGTTTCTGGACAGGATCAGCGCAGGCGACGTCGTGCCGGTGCTGCAATGGATTTCAGTTCTGGCGATCTGACATTCGACTGGGCATTGCGGGTAGATACGCTGACCGCCGTAATGCTGGTGGTCATCACCACGGTGTCCGCCCTCGTCCACCTCTACAGCTGGGGGTACATGGACGAAGATCCCGACCAGCCGCGCTTTTTCGCCTATCTCAGCCTGTTTACTTTTGCGATGCTGATGCTGGTGACGGCGGACAATCTGGTCCAGATGTTCTTCGGTTGGGAGGGGGTAGGCCTTGCCAGCTACCTGCTGATCGGATTCTGGTTCAGGAAGCCGTCCGCCAATGCCGCCGCAATCAAGGCGTTCGTCGTGAACCGCGTCGGCGACCTTGGCTTTATGCTTGGCATCTTTGGCACGTTTCTGGTGTTCGGTACGGTCTCAATACCGGACATTCTCGCCGCCGCGCCCGCAATGAGCGGCAGCGGCATCGATTTTGCCGGAACGCGCTTTTACACGATGGATATCCTGTGCGTTTTGCTGTTCATCGGTGCGATGGGCAAGTCGGCACAGCTCGGCCTGCATACCTGGCTGCCCGATGCGATGGAGGGGCCGACACCAGTATCCGCTCTGATCCATGCGGCCACGATGGTCACGGCCGGTGTTTTCATGGTGTGCCGTCTGTCGCCCATGTTCGAGACGGCTCCGACAGCTTTGGCAATCGTGACGTTCATCGGCGCGGCAACCTGCCTCTTCGCAGCCACCATCGGCACCACGCAATGGGATATCAAACGAGTCATCGCGTATTCTACCTGCTCGCAGCTTGGTTACATGTTCTTTGCTGCCGGAGTGGGCGCCTATGGCGTCGCCATGTTCCACCTTTTCACGCACGCGTTTTTCAAGGCGCTGCTGTTCCTGGGCGCGGGCTCCGTCATCCATGCCATGCATCATGAACAGGACATGCGGTATTATGGCGGTTTGCGGAAGAAGATACCGTTTACTTTCTGGGCTATGCTGGCGGGTACGCTGGCAATCACTGGCGTGGGTGTGCTGTATGTGTTCGGGTTCGCGGGGTTCTATTCCAAGGATGCCATTCTGGAAGCCGCCTTTGCGCGGGGCACGGAAATGGGCCAGTTCGCATTCTGGGCGGGTGCTTTTGCTGCCTTCCTGACCAGTTTCTACAGTTGGCGGCTTATGTTCCTGACGTTCTGGGGCAAGCCACGCTGGGCCGAGAGCGAACATATCAAACACGCGGTGGCGCATGGGCATGACGAGCCGGAAGCGGCTAATCCTGCGCGGCAAGAACATGCCGGCGAGGATGCGACGCATCCGCTTCCCTCTCCGCAAGAAAACGACGGCACAGCCGGCTACCACCCGCATGAAAGCCCGCTTACGATGCTCGTGCCGCTTGGCATTCTTACGTTTGGTGCAGTATTCGCCGGGTTCGTTTTTACTGAAGCCTTCGTCGACAGCGCGGCATTCTGGAACGGGTCGATCTTCTACAACGAGAACCTGATCCATGCGCTGCATGGCGTGCCATACTGGGTGAAACTGACTGCCACATTCGCGATGATCGCAGGGTTCGTGACCGCCTGGTTTGCCTATATCCGCAACACGTCGATACCCGGCAAGTTCGTTGCGCAGTTTCGCTACCTGCATAATTTTGTCTACAACAAATGGTACTTCGACGAGCTGTATCAGGTCATGTTCGTGAAGCCCGCTTTCATTCTTGGTCGCCTGTTCTGGCGCCGGGTCGATAGCGGTATTATCGATCGCTTCGGCCCGGACGGCGCGGCTTGGGTCGTCGGCAAGGGTGCGGTTGCTGCCAAGAAGCTGCAGTCGGGCTACCTCACCAGCTATGCACTCGTTATGCTGCTCGGATTGGTCGCTGCGATCACCTGGATTTTGATGTGATGGGCGGGTTTCCAATCCTGTCAGTAATGCTGCTTGTCCCCTTAGCGGGCGCGCTAGCCTGTCTGGCGCTGCAAGCCGACCGTGCGCGTATCGTTGCGCTTGGCGCGACTTTGGTAACGCTCGCCCTGGGGATCGTGCTGTGGGCCAGTTACGAGATCGGCGGACCGCAGTGGCAGTTTACCGAACGCTATGGCCTGTTCGCTGGGTTCGATTTCGCTTTGGGTATCGACGGCATCGCATTGATGCTCATTGTGTTGTCGGTATTTCTGATGCCGATCTGCATTCTGGCCAGCTGGAGCGCGATAACGCATCGCGTCGGCGAATACATGGCAGCGTTCCTGTTAATGGAAACGCTGATGATCGGCGTATTTGCGGCGCAGGACCTGTTCCTGTTCTACGTCTTTTTCGAGGCTGGGCTCATTCCGATGTATCTCATCATCGGCATTTGGGGCGGGGACAACCGCATCTACGCCAGCTACAAATTTTTCCTCTATACGCTGCTCGGCTCGGTGCTGATGCTGATCGCGATGCTGTGGATGACCAATGCCGCGCAGACGAGCGACATTCCCACGCTGATGCAATACGACTTCGCCCCCGAGGCGCAAACGTGGCTGTGGCTTGCGTTCTTCGCCAGCTTCGCCGTAAAAATGCCGATGTGGCCAGTGCACACCTGGCTGCCGGACGCGCACGTTCAGGCGCCGACAGCGGGATCGGTTATTCTGGCCGGTGTGCTGCTGAAGATGGGCGGATACGGCTTCATCCGGTTCAGCCTGCCGATGTTCCCCGATGCCAGCGCGCAGTTCGTGTGGCTGATTTTCGGCCTGTCGATGGCGGCGGTTATCATCGCCAGCCTGATAGCACTGGTGCAGCACGACATGAAAAAACTGATCGCCTATTCCTCGGTCGCGCATATGGCAATCGTAACAGCGGGCCTGTTCGCCTTCAATCAACAGGGGCTGGAAGGCGCGATGATTATGATGCTCAGCCACGGTCTGGTGTCGGGCGCGCTGTTCCTGTGTGTCGGTGTGATTTACGACCGCCTGCACACGCGCGAGATTGACCGCTATGGCGGGCTGGCAATCAACATGCCCTATTATGCGGTGTTCTTCCTGCTGTTCACGATGGCCAGCATCGGTCTGCCGGGGACCAGCGGCTTCGTCGCCGAATTCCTCAGCCTGGTGGGCATATACGAAGTGTCGAGTGCCACGGCCCTGATCCTGACGACAGGCATCATTCTGGGCGCAGGCTATATGCTATACCTCTATCGCCGCGTGGTGTTCGGGGTGCAGCGTAATGCGGATGCCGCCGCGATGCCTGATCTTGGCGTACGCGAATGGATCATGCTTGGCCCGATAGCGGCGGCGGTGCTGTGGATGGGTATCTATCCCGAGAGTTTCCTTGCACCGATGCGCAATGATATCGCAGCGCTGGATGCACGGTTGCTTCGTGCGAAGCCTGTCGGTGATGCGGATCTTTATGCAGGCACGCCGCGTGGCGAAGCTGCAAATGCGATGCCGGAAGCGGCGCATGGCGGCAGCGACCATGACGGGGAGGGGGCACACTGATGGGCTACGCCGCATCGCTCTATTCTACCTTGCCCGAGATTATCCTCGCCGTCGCTGCCTTGGCGTTGGTGATCGTTTCGGCATTTGGCGGGGTGCGCAGAGCACGTCTGGTCAGTATCCTGTCTGTTGCAGCGCTGTTCGGCGCAGCGGCGGTGGCCGGCTATTTTCTCATTGCCCCGGACATGGCGACCGGCGCTGATGCTTTTGCCGGCGTTTACCGGATGGATGCCTTTGCCAGTTTCACCAAACTGCTGATCTACCTATCCGCCATCGCCTGTCTGGTAGTGACGCCGCGCTTTTTCGAGCGGACCGACGAATACCGGCCCGAATATCCGGTGCTGATCCTGCTCGGTGCGGTCGGCATGGGCATGATGGTGTCCGCCATCGATCTCATGACGCTATATATCGGCCTGGAGCTGTCGAGCCTTGCGTCCTACGTGTTGGCAAGCTTCGCACGAAAAGATACGCGGTCTGCTGAAGCGGGCCTCAAGTATTTCATTCTCGGCGCGCTGGCTTCGGGCATCCTTCTGTATGGCATGAGCCTGGTTTACGGTTTCACCGGCGCCACCGATTACACCTCGATTCGCGCCGCGATGGCGGGCGAGCTTTCCACCGGCCTGCTGTTCGGCGTCGTATTCGTTCTGGCTGGGTTGGCATTCAAGATCGCGGCGGTGCCGTTCCATATGTGGACACCCGACGTTTATGAAGGGGCGCCCACACCGGTCAGCCTGTTCTTCGCCACCGCGCCCAAGGTTGCCGCGATCGCGATGCTGATGCGCATGGCGCTGGACCCGTTCGGGCTACAGGTCGATGCTTGGCGGCAGATCGTGATCTTCTCTGCGCTTGCATCCATCGTGGTCGGCGCGTTGGGCGCCATCGGGCAGACCAGCTTGAAACGCTTGCTCGCCTACAGCTCGATCAACAACATTGGCTTCATCCTTATCGGCCTTGCCACGGCAACACAGGTTGGGGCCGGGGCTATGCTGGTATACCTGTTCTTCTACCTCGCCATGACGCTCGGCAGTTTCCTTGTGGTAATGATGCTGCGGGACCGGAACGGGACACAGCTGGAGGCCCTTTCCGATATCAGCGGCCTGTCACAAACGCATCGCGGCCTCGCGCTGTGCCTCATGCTGATGATGTTCAGCCTCGCCGGTATCCCGCCGATGACGGGGTTCTGGGGCAAGTTCGTGGTATTCCAGGCGGCTGTCGAGGCCGACCTCGTTCTGCTCGCTGCAATCGGCATCGCCGCCAGCGTGATTGGCGCGTTCTATTACCTCAAGGTCATCAAGATGATGTATTTCGATGACCCTGCACGCGGTACAGTCGTTTCGGCGGCGCGCGCCGATTGGGTCGTACTCGTTTTGGCGACACTGCTAGTCTCGCCTCTCGGATTTTTGCTGACAAGCTGGTTGGGCGACTGGACCGACCGCGCCGCCGCCGCGCTATTTTTTACAATTTGATCGAAGTCGTCGCCGAGACAGGCTCCACCAATGCCGACCTGCTCGCGCGTCTGCGAGCGAACGAGGCGGTGCAGGAGGGCGCATGGCTTCTCGCGGATCGCCAGACGCAAGGGCGCGGGCGGGGCGGCCGCAGCTGGATTGGCGAGGAGGGCAATCTTTTCGCGTCGACCGTGGTCAAACTGCGCACGGACGATCCGCCTGCACAGACGCTGAGCTTCGTGGCCAGCCTCGCCTTGCATGCCGTTATCGACAACCTTCGAACGCAACCATTCGCGTTACAATTGAAATGGCCGAACGATGTGCTGGTGGCCGGGGCGAAGCTGTCCGGTATCCTGCTGGAGCGGGCAAGGGACGCGGTTGTCGTCGGCATCGGTGTCAATATTCGGACCGCACCTGCGCTGAATGATCGCAAGACCACCAGCCTGCGCGCCCACGGCATGGAAATCGACCGCGATACGCTTGCGCCAAGCCTCGCGTCGACATTTGCCCGCGAACTGAAACACTGGCGTACATCACCGCCATCCGCGACGTTCGACCGCTGGCAAGCACACGCCCATCCGGTCGGCTCCACGCTCTCGGTGCATGATAGCAACGGTTCCACGCGCACCGGCATCTATCAGGGTCTCTCCGATGAAGGCGCGCTGTTACTGCGATTGGCAGACGGGACCGTTGCTGCCATCACGGCCGGCGACGTCTCGCTCGGTTAGGAAAGGTGCGGAACATGCTGCTTGTTATCGATGTCGGAAATACGAATGTCGTGTTCGCGCTGTTCGATGGGGACGATGTGCGCGCGCGCTGGCGCATCGCCACCGATGCCCGGCGTACTGGCGACGAGTACGCGGTCTGGCTGCTGCACCTCCTTGCGGTGGAGGAGATTGAGCGTAGCGCCGTCAAACGTATCATCTTTGCTTCCGTCGTACCGCGTGCAGATCATAATCTGACTGTGCTGGCGCAGAAGTATTTCGGCATAACCCCGATGATTGCCGGTCAGGGTGCAGCGGCGTGGCCCTTCGCCGCCGATGTTGAACAGCCCAGCTCGCTTGGGGCGGATCGTGCCGTCAATATCATTGCAGCACATGCCCTGCATGGCGGCGACCTGATCGTCGTTGATTTCGGTACGGCGACAAAGTTCGAAGTGATCGATTTCAATGGTGCGTACAAGGGCGGTATTATTGCGCCAGGCATTAACCTTTCGCTGGATGCGCTGGTTGGCAGGACGGCCAAGCTGCCGCGCATCGCAATCCGTGCGCCGGACACCGACAGCGTGGTCGGACGCAATACGGAGGACCAGATGCTGATCGGCGTGTTCTGGGGCTATGTTGCCATGCTGGAAGGGCTGGTTGCTCGCATGAAGGTGCAAATCGGCCGCCCCGCCAAAGTTATTGCCACAGGCGGCCTTGCGGTGCTGTTCGATGGCCCCACCGATGTATTCGACACCGTAGACACCGACCTGACCATTCGCGGTCTCGCCTTGCTGGCAGAAAGAGCAACCCCTTGAAAAAGAATTTCAAACCCGAAGACGAATTGCTGTTTCTGGCGTTGGGCGGATCGGCCGAGATCGGCATGAACGTCAACTTGTACGGATGCCAGGGCAAATGGCTGATGGTCGATCTGGGCATGACCTTTTCCGGCAACGAATATCCCGGCGTCGATCTGGTCTTTGCCGATCTGGAGTTCATCGAGGACCGCCTCGACGATCTGCTTGGTATCGTTTTGACGCACGGACACGAAGACCATATCGGTGCCGTCCCCTACTTTGCCGCCGACCTCGGCGTGCCGCTATATGCCACACCGTTCACAGCAGAACTCGTCCGGCGCAAGCTGGAAGAAGCGGGGCTGGCGCGACAGGTGGAGTTGATCGTCATCCCGGACCAGGACGCCTTTTCGCTGGGACCGTTCGACATCAGCTACCTGCCGCTGGCGCATTCGATTGCCGAAGGGCACGCCTTGCTGATCGACACGCCGCACGGGCGGGTCTTCCACAGCGGCGACTGGAAGCTGGACGACGATCCAATTATCGGCGAGCCAACAACCGAAGAAGAGCTGACCGCCATCGGCGATGAAGGCGTGCTGGCGCTGGTGTGCGATTCAACCAACGTCTTCAACCCGAACCCAAGCGGGTCCGAGGGCGCGGTTCACAAAGGCCTGATGGAAGAGGTCGGCAAGCACGCGGGCAAGCGCGTGCTGATTACCACCTTTGCTTCCAACACCGCACGTCTGCACACCTTGGGCGAAGTCGCGCGAGAACACGGACGTACCGTCTGCATTGCCGGACGCTCGCTCGACCGGATGCTGGAAGTGGGACAGGCCAACGGCTACCTTACGGATTTCCCCGACACGGTCAGTTTCGACGTGGCTAAGAAAATGCCGCGCGGCGAGCTGATGATCATTGCAACCGGCGGGCAGGGCGAACCGCGCGCAGCGTTGTCCCGCATCGCGGAAAAGAACCACCCGCTCGAATTGTCGCGCGGTGACGTGATCCTGTTTTCCAGCCGCCAGATACCGGGCAACGAAGTGTCCATCGGCAAGGTGCAGAACAGCCTGGCCGAACAGGGCATCGACATGGTTACGGACCGGCAGGCCGAAATTCATGTGTCGGGCCACCCCGGCCGGCCCGAACTTGAAGCGATGTATAGCTGGCTGCGACCGGAAATACTGGTGCCGGTACACGGCGAAATGCGCCACATGCGCGAACAGGCGCGCGTCGGCACGGAAGCCGGCATTCCCAAAACGATCCTTCAGAAAAATGGCGATATCGTGCGCCTTGCCCCGGACAAGCCGCGCATTATTGCGCAGGTTCATGCCGGACGTCTAGTGCTGGACGGCGATCTTATCAGTCCAGCGGATGGCGAGGCGATTGCCGAGCGGCGCAGGCTGGCCTTCAATGGGGTGATCTTCGTTGCACTCACCTCCGATATGAAAGCGCATATCGAGCCGCTGGGCCTACCGCTCGATGAAGACGAAGCCAACTTTATCGCCGAAGCACAACAGGACATCGCGACGGCCATCAAAAGGCTAAAAGGTAAGGCGAAGAACGATGCGTCTGCCGTTTCCGAAGCGGCGCGGCTCGCAACGCGGCGGGCGGCGCAGCGGTGGAGCGGCAAAAAGCCGCAAGTCCGTGTGATGATGCTGTGAACTGGACGTCGATACTCGCAATCTACGCGCTGGTCTGGGTGATGAGCGCGTTCTTCCTGCTGCCATTTGGTGTGCGCACGCATGAAGAAGCGGGCGTGCCGCTGACGCCAGGCCAGGCCGACAGTGCGCCGGCCAATTTCAAGCCGGGGCGCTTGGCAATTCGTGCCACGCTGCTGGCGATCGTCCTGACGGGGGCCTATGTGGCAAATTACATCTATGGGTGGATCGGGTTCGAAGACCTGAACATTCTGGGCCGATTGTTCGGTGTCGCCTGACGAATTTTTGTACCGCCTGCTATTCGCGCAACCGCTCGATAGCTTGGGCCAGCACGACATACAGCTTGCCCATGTCGGAGCTTAGCAGCGTCACGCCCAGCGCATTGCCGTCGCGCGTGGACAGCATCGAGCGGAGCATGGCTTCGAAGTCGTGAATGTACCGGCTGACATTCTCGCGGAAATCGGCATCGGCGTCGTATATTTCGGCAATCTCGCGCGCCTCGGTGTTGTCCAGCAGGCGCACTGCTCGCCTTGTGAAAATACCACGATCCCCGCGTAAATAGGATGCCCATGCTGTATCGGTCACGTCCTCCGAAAGCGCTTTGGCGATGTCGATGGAACTTGAATTCAAGGCCTCGGTTATCAGTGCAACTCGCCGTGCGAAATCATTGTCGACCTGCTCTTCGGACAATTCGCGCGCTCGGGCGATGCGGGTTTCAAGATTACCGGTCAGCTCGTTGACCTTGGCCAGTTGGTCACGCAATTGCTGGACCGTATTCAGGCCGGCACTACCGGCACGCGCAGTCGCGCCATCCAGCTCCGCAATGGAACCGGCGACGCCCTTTTCAAACGCGGCGTTGATCGCTTCGCCGGTTCGCTGCTCGAACCCGCCCTCGAGCGAAACAAGGCGGTCTTCAAGTGCTTCAGCCACGCGTAACGAAGCCTTGCCCGCCGCATCGTCCAGCGCGGTAAGTGTTTCCTCAACGGCAACGCGGCTTTGGTCGCTAAGCATGGTGTTGTCGTCTATCAATTCCGCCAGTTTGGCCCGCAACGTGTCCAGTTCGTCCGACCGGTCGGTCGCGTGCTGGCCAAGCCGTTCCTGCAATTGCTCGATATCGCGATAGGTTGCGCGGCCATTGTCGCGCGCCGTTATGATGTAGTTCGAAACGCTTTCGCTTTGGTCCGACAGCACTGCCATTTCTTCACGAATATCGCGGCTCGTGCCCAGCACCCGCTGCAGGCCCTCTTCGGCATCGTTCAATACCGATGGCAGTTCATCGCGCGAATGCTGCGCGCTTGCCTGAATCAATTCGAGCAGACGTACGCTGGCGTCGGTCAGAGCGGACAGCCGGGCTTCGGCGGCATCAAACCCAGCCTGACTTTCGCTGACGGTATCGCGCAGCGATTGCTCGCGTTCAGCAATACGGGTCTGTGCTTCTCCGGCAGTTTCGGCCAACCTTTGCAAGCTGGCCTCGAAAACTTCCACACGCGCAGCGAAATCGGAAGCAAGCGCGTCCGCTTCGTTCCGCAAGTTGGCTTCGGCATCGCGGCGCTGAGTCAATTCGTTGTCGAAGTGGTCCAATCTGCGCGTCAACTGTTCCACAGCCGCCACCTCGTCTTTCGCGAATGTCGCGCGCCGCGCAGCAAGCTTTTCCAGAACGAGGGCGTTACGCTGCTCTATACCTTCGTCGATGGTAGCCGCCTCGGCCCGCAACTCGTCCAGCTTGGTGTTGGCCGCAGAAAGCGCTTGTTCGTCGATTGCCCGAATACGCGCGACAGCATCGCGCAAATCCGCTTCCAGCTGTTTGACTTGGGCATCCCACCCGGCAAGCGCTTCGCTTTGCGCGGTACCAAGCATGACCGTTACCGATTCCGCATCTGTGCGGAGTGCCGCGATGCGCTCCTCCAGCTTTGCCGACGCGGTATCCGCGGCATCGTCCATCTTCGTGCGCGTCGTATCGAAAGCGGTGTCGAGTTCGTCCACTCGTCCGCGCAAAGCCGCGAAGACCCTCTCGCTGTGCTCCCCGATGCGCGTATCGAAGGCATCGGCATGTTCCTGTAACGCAGAGAGTTGCGCGCGCGAGGCGTCATCGGTGGCTTCGATATGGCTGGTGAAATTCACCAGTGCGGCATCGATACGGGCGCGAAGCACTTCGACTTGCCGTTCGCTTGCCTGCCCGAATTCGTTAAGTCGTCCGAAGCCCGCCACCAATTCGCCGACTTGCGCCTGCGCCGTGCGCCCGGCAGTGCCGATCTGGTTGGATACATCGCGTGCGGATGTTGCCAGCACAGGCAGGTTTTCACGCAGGGCCTCCATATTCTCGCGCGCGGTCGCGCTGGCTGTGGCGACGGCCTCCACTTGTCCGGTATTTTCGACGATAAGATGGCGCAGGCTATCGGCGCTTTCGGTCAAACGCTGTTCTGCGACACGGCCAAGCGATTCAAGGTCGCGAGCTTGCGCGGTCAGGAATTCGCGCGCCAGGCTCAATTCCCGGTTGGCCGCAGACAGGCGATCTTCCAGATCGGCGGATGCGACGGTCACATCGTTTACCGCCGCATCGAAGCGCGCCGCCTCATGGCGACGGCTGCGCGCCAGCACCGCCCATGCAACCAGTATCACGGTAATCGGTATGGCCCAGTCGGCAATTAGGGCGGAAGCAGCAATCGGGGTTGCACCACCAAGAAGCGCGCCCTGATGCGCCCATGCGAAAAATCCCGTCCATCCCGCCGCCGTAATGACGGCCACCCCAGTGACCAGCCAACCGCGCCAGTTCCGAACCGGTCGCGCCAGTGCTTCTTCTTCCCACTCGATTGAGTCTTCGTTTTCGGCGAACTCGTCCGAAAACTTTGCCTCGACAGGGAGTTGTTCAATATCGACTGGCTCTTCCGCATCTTGCGAGGTCACGGCGCGTATGGTTCTGTCTGCGGTCATAGCTGTTGTGGATAACACAGATCGGGGCTGATTAAACCCGTCTTAACGCTATGCAGGTACGGCGACGGAATGGCTTACGAAACCACCAGTCTGGATGCCACGATCGCCGCCGCCGCTGGTGCGGACACCGAGTTGTTGCGCGAACTGCGCAGTGCGTTTGCGGATAGCGTGGAGCGCCAGCTTGACCTGCTGCAGCGGTCTCGCTGCGATGCAAATTGGGTTGTCGCGGCCAATCGGCTGAAAGGCATCGCTGCCAGCTTCCATGCCGAGGAACTGATGATGCTCGCGCAGGAAGCGGTCGACGCGGTTCCGGGTGAACCTTCCGTAAAGCGGCGGATCGAGCTATATTGTGAACAGTTTCGCAAATCCCGGCGCCTGACCCGCGCGCCGTATGCAACACGTCACAAAGCTAACGCCAAATTAACCGTGTCGGCTTAGCCACTTGGGCGAAGAGGACCGGATGACCGCCCAATCTGACCACACACCCGACAATGCAGCGGATACCATCCTGCGCGATGCGCTGGTGTCCGGCGACGCTCTGCTGTCGTCGGTTGCGCCGATCCTGTCGCATCTGGTGGCAACGCCGGACAACACGCTATTTAACGATCAGGTTGTCGCTTCTATCAGGGCGCGCGCAGCGCATGTCGCAAGCCAGCTATTAACGGCACAGGGCGAAGCCCAACCTAGTGGCGATGTGGCGGGATTCGTCGCTGCGGCGAAGGATGGGTTGGCCGCCCACTTACTGCGTACGCCCGCGTTTTTGGTCTATTGCCACGCTCTGACAATCGAGGCACAACTGGCTCTGTCACTGGAAAAACGAAGCGGGCTCGACCCCGTGTTGCCGCCTTTCGTGCAGGAAGCGGTGGCGGCGGGCGATGCCGAATTAGCGAGCGCGGCGATGGCGGCGCTGACGGCGCAGGCTCGATTCATGCAGTATCATCGCCGCATGGCCCTGCCTGTTGTGGAACTACCTGCGAATGTTCTAGATGCAATTATTGACAATTGGCACAATTTTGCCGGAGCGAATGCCAGGAATGCGCTCGCGCAGGCCGAAATGAAATTGCGCGCAACGCGTGACGAGGTAACGGCGCGTACCGTGCTGATGGATCGTTTGCTAGAGCGGCACGAACGGCCTGAAGCTGCGCTGTCGCTATCACATGCGGGTGTTTCCATGTTTGCCTGCGCTTTGGCCAACGCCACTTCGCAACTGCGCGACAGAACCGTTCTCGCCATGACCGAGCAGCAGGCTGCGCGGCTTGCGGTATCTCTGCGCGCAGCCGGTTTGCCGGAGAAGGGCGTCGCCCAACAGTTCGCGTTCCTGCGTCCTGACCGCTCCGCTCCGGAGGGGATCGGCAGCCTTCGCCGTGAAACTGCGCGCGGACTGTTGCGCGCTTTGCCGGTGCAGGCAGGTGACACGTAATGCCGGGGCTGACAGGAACTTTCATTGCGCGCGCCAAGCTGGATGCCGCAGGGCAACTGCTCGAAGCACAGGACCCGCTGGCCGCGCTGCAATACCAGTGCGGCGGCAGCATTCCAGGTGCTGTCGCAATACCGGAACTGCGCGATATCGTGGCCGAAAGCCTCGCGCTGGATGGCCCCAAGTCGCAGGGTTTCTCGGCTTTCGATGGCGAGAACCTGATCGAAGCGACGGCGCAAATCGCACCGCTCGCGGATGGCAAGGCGATCCTGCTCGGCATTTCGAGCTGGCAAAGCATTCCTTATGACATGGACGCCGATCCGGGGCAGGCCCAGCGCCAGATCGATGTCGATTGCAGCCTTGCCGAACTGACCGCCCGCCTCGATCCGGCGCAGGCGATACTGGCCGCAGCGGGCGATGCCGCCGACATTGCCGACACGGTCGCCGCTATGAACGATGCGGCGGGTACACCCTGGACGGACTTTGTCACCTTTCCGCGGAACAGTCACCGCCAGCCCCTTCACTGGCGCCTGCTCGACGGGGCGATCTGTGCTATCAAAGGGTCCGAACGCGACTGGTGCGCGCGGCTTTTGCCGGTAGCTAATAAGGATAGCGGATTCGAACTGTATCTGGTGCCGCAGCAGGTTCTGGCGGCACCGGATAATACGCCCGATACCCCTGCCGCCAGCATTACCCAGTCCATCGGGCGCGAGCTTGCGCCTGTCCTGCGCCAGCCTATCGCGCGGATCATCGCCAATGCGGAGACCATACGCACCCGCATGGCGGGGCCGATCAGCGACGAATACAGCGCCTATGCTGCCGACATCGCTGCCGCAGGGCAGCACTTGCTGTCGCTTATCGAGGACCTGACCGATCTCGAAGTCGTCGAAGCGGAAGACTTCACCACGGCTCCGGACCAGATCGATCTGGGCGATGTGGCGCGGCGGGCGGCGGGTATATTATCAGTGCGCGCGCAGGAAAAGAACATCGTGCTAATCCAGCCCGACCTCAATGCGAGCGTGCCTGCTACTGCCGAATTCCGACGCGTTTTACAGATACTGCTGAACCTTGTCGGCAACGCCATCCGGTATGCACCGGACCAGTCGCGCGTGGTCATAAGTATCGCGCACACCGATGCCGGCGCGCAGATTGCGGTGTCGGACGAGGGGCCTGGACTGGACGAGCAACAACAAGCGCTCGTCTTTGAGAAATTCGAGCGTCTTGGGCGCGGCGGCGACGGCGGTTCGGGCCTCGGTCTTTACATCTCGCGCCAGATTGCACGCGCACTTGGCGGTGAATTGCGCGTTGAGAGCGAGCCGGGCAAGGGCGCGCGTTTCATCCTAGACCTGCCGCCGGAGCATTAGGCGACGGGCCGCTTCACGGAAGCGACACGCCTGTAGCCGTTAGCGTTTTTCGACCGGGGTATAGTCGCGCTGTGTCGGCCCGGTATAAAGCTGGCGCGGGCGACCGATCACCTGGCCTGGATCGGAAATCATCTCGTTCCATTGCGCCACCCAGCCGACGGTGCGCGCGAGCGCGAACAGTGCGGTGAACATCGTGGTCGGGAAGCCAATGGCCGACAGGATCACGCCGGAATAGAAATCGACGTTCGGGAACAGTTTTTTCTCTTTGAAATAGTCGTCGTTCAACGCCATTTCTTCCAGCTGTAACGCCGTTTCGAAGACAGGGTCGTTGACCTTCAACGCGTCGAACACTTCGCGCACGGTCTTCTGCATCACCGTGGCACGCGGATCGTAGTTTTTGTAAACGCGATGCCCGAAGCCCATCAGGCGGAACGGATCGTTCTTGTCCTTGGCCCGCTCGATATAATGGCCGATGCGATCCGGCGTGCCGATCTCGCGCAGCATGTTCAGCGCCGCTTCGTTCGCGCCGCCATGTGCCGGACCCCACAGGCAGGCAATACCGGCTGCGGTGCAGGCAAACGGGTTCGCGCCCGAAGAACCGGCGAGCCGCACGGTGGATGTCGATGCGTTCTGTTCATGGTCGGCATGGAGGATGAAAATCTTGTCCATCGCCCGCTCGACTGCGGGAACAACTTCATATTCTTCGGCCGGAACGCCGAACGTCATCCGCAGGAAGTTGCCCGTGTAGCTCAGCGTATTGTCGGGATAGAGAAACGGCTGCCCGGTCGAGTATTTGTACGCCATCGCCGCGATGGTCGGCATTTTGGCGATCAGCCGATGGCTGGAAATCTTGCGATGCTCCGGGTCCGAAATATCCGTGCTGTCATGGTAAAACGCCGACAACGCCCCGACCACACCGCACATGATCGCCATCGGGTGCGCGTCTCGCCGGAAACCCTGAAAGAATTGGCGCAGCTGGTCATGGACCATCGTATGCCGCGTGATCGTATAATTGAAATCGTCCAGCTCGGCTTGCCCAGGCAGTTCGCCGTTCAGCAACAGATATGCGACTTCCATGAAGCTGGAGTGCTCGGCAAGCTGGCCGATGGGATAGCCGCGATGCAGCAGAACGCCTTCATTGCCGTCGATATAGGTCAGCGCACTTTCGCAACTGGCGGTGGACTTGTAGCCGGGATCGAAGGTAAATTGCCCGGTCTTGCCATACAGTTTGCGAATATCGACCACGTCGGGGCCGATGCTGCCTTCCAATACGGGAAAATCGTGACCTTGGCCGCCGGTGTCCAGCGTTGCCTGTTTGTCCGCCATTTCGTTTTCTCCTAACAAACGGTGCGCGCAAGCGGGACGCAGGCGCGCGATCAGCCGATCTGGGCGTCGATCCGGGCCAGCGATTCATCGCGGCCCAGCAGCACCAGTACGTCGAAAATGCCCGGCGACGTGGTCGTCCCCGTCAGCGCAGCCCGCATGGGTTGCGCCAGCTTGCCTAGGCCCAGTTCAAATTCCTGCGCCAGCGCCTTTGTAGTGGCTTCGAGGCGTTCCGTTGTCCAGTCATTTTCGGTGTGCAGACGTGCTGATATCTTGCCCAAAATGTCGCGCCCGGCTCCATCAAGCAGCCGTTCCGCCTTCTCGGTAAGGGGCAGAGGACGCTTGGCGAACAGAAACGCTGCACCTTCGGCAAGCTCGTAAATATCCTTCGCGCGCACTTTCAGCACTGGCATCGCCTGCTCCAGCAGTGACACGTCGCAATCGCCATCAAGTTCCGCAGCCACAAGCTTTGCAAGGCGCGCATCGCCTGCTTCTCGAATATGGTGTCCATTGAGATGCATCAACTTCTTGGCATCAAAGCGCGACGCGCCCTTGCCGACGTCTGACAGGTCGAACAATTCGACAGCTTCGGCCATCGTGAACTCTTCCTTGTCACCGTGGCCCCAGCCCAACCGCAATAGGTAGTTGAACAGCGCTTCGGGCAGAACGCCGAGCTCGTCGCGATACGCTTCCACGCCAACCGCGCCGTGGCGTTTCGACAGCTTCGCTCCGTCTGCACCGTGTATCAGCGGGACATGTGCATATTGCGGATCGGGCCAGCCGCCCTCGATCGCATCCATTGCGCGCAAAACCGGTAGTTGGCGGAATGCATTGTTAAGGTGGTCGTCACCACGGATGATATGAGTGCATCCCATGTCATGGTCGTCAACCACCACGGCCAGCATGTAGGTCGGGCTGCCATCGGCGCGCAGCAAGACGTAATCGTCGATCTCGGCGTTGGCGACGCGCACTTCGCCCTGGACCAGATCGTGCAGCACTGTCTCGCCGTCCGTTGGCGTCTTGAGCCTGACGACATAAGGCGCATCGCGCGCGGCTTCGGACGCATCGCGTTCACGCCACCGGCCATCATACCGCATCGGCTGTTTTGCGGCGCGCTGCTCGGCGCGCATCTGTTCAAGCTCTTCGGGTGTGGCGAAGCACTTGTAGGCGTGACCATTAGCGAGCAACGCCTCGGCAACCTCGCGGTGCCGGTCGGCGCGCTGCGACTGGAACACCGGTTCGGCATCGTAATCCAGGCCAAGCCAGTCCAGCCCTTCGATGATCTTGTCGATGGCATCCTGCGTCGAGCGTTTGGCATCGGTGTCCTCGATGCGCAGCAGTGCCTTTCCGCCGTGATGCCGGGCGAACAGCCAGTTGAACAGGGCCGTGCGCGCTCCGCCAAGATGCAGATATCCTGTGGGCGAGGGCGCGAAGCGGGTGACGACTGTGCTGCCCGCATTCGCGCCAGTTGTTTCACTATTGCTTGCCATGAGGGGCACTTCCTTTTCTAATCCGGCGATGGTCAACCGCAACGCGATCCTCGTGCCGACCGGCGACGATGTAAATGCGCTGGCGGTGAATGGCGGAGCCGGGCGTTCCCTGCGCCCTTGGCTTAGCGCATCGGGCATGTCCAGCATCGGCGACGTGGTGGAGCGCTTCCTCTCCGGCAGCGGGTTCGACCGGGGCCCGTGGCTGACCGTGTTCTTCGCGGCGGGTATCGCGGCGTGGTTTGCGACCGGTTCGGCACCTGTCTGGCTGGCGATGATAGCGGGCGCTGCGGTGATTGCGGCATCTGCAGGCTGGCGATGGCGCTCCAACGATGAACGGGTGGAGGTGCGGCAGGCGGTGCTTGCAGCGGGTGTCCTGTTCGCCGTCGGTATCAGCATAGTCTGGATGCGGTCCGAGATGATTGGGGCCGAAGCGTATGACCGGCCACAGGTATCGCAGTTTCAGGCACGGGTGCTGGAACGCGAGGAACAGCCATCGCGCGACCGGATCCGGCTGACGCTGGCGGTGCGCGATGCCGACACTGGCCGCGCCGCCAAGGTGCGCGTAAATGTCCCGACAGAGCGCGATGTTGCGGGCGCGCGCGAAGGCGCCGTCGTCCAGCTTCGCGCGCGCCTGATGCCGCCTGCGCCGCCCATGCTGCCGGGTGGGTACGACTTTGCCCGGCGGGCCTGGTTCGACGGGCTTGCCGCTACCGGAACGCTGCTGGGGGAGGTCGAGGTGGTAATGCCTGCGCAGTCGAACACGGGCATCGCCCCAGTCCAGCGCCGCCTCGCCGCGCATGTGCGCAGCAATCTTGGCGGCGCGCCCGGCACTATCGCCGCCGCCTTCGCCAGCGGGGATCGCGGCGCGATAGGTGAAGCGGACGAGGAGGCGATGCGTGATGCGGGTCTGACGCATCTGCTGTCGATCAGCGGCCTGCATGTCAGCGCCGTCATCGCGGCCGGGTATCTTGTTGCGCTGAAACTGCTGGCGCTGTGGCCGTGGCTGACATTGCGAGTGCGGTTGCCCTTGGCGGCGGCGGCTGTGGGGGCGCTGGCGGGCGTAGGCTATACGCTGCTGACCGGAGCGGAAGTGCCGACGGTGCGCAGTTGTATCGGCGCGTTGCTGGTATTGACCGCTCTGGCGATGGGGCGCGATGCGCTGTCTCTGCGGATGGTCGCCGTGGCGGCGTTCATCGTGCTGCTGCTCTGGCCGGAATCGTTGGTCGGGCCGAGTTTCCAGATGAGCTTTTCGGCGGTGCTGGCCATCGTCGCGCTTCACAATGCCGCGCCGATCAAGGCGTTTCTTGCCCCGCGCGAGGAAGCGTGGCTGCTAACCACCGGGCGCCGCGCGGCGATGCTATTACTGACCGGGCTGGTAATCGAGATTGCGCTCATGCCCATCGTATTGTTCCACTTCCATCGTGCCGGTGTGTACGGCGCATTTGCCAATGTGATTGCCATTCCGCTCGTCACGTTCGCGTCGATGCCGCTGATTGCCATTGCCCTGTTTCTCGATCTTGTCGGGTTGGGCGCACCGGCCTGGTGGCTGGCGGGCAAGTCTCTGGAACTGTTGCTCGCCATCGCGCACTGGACGGCGGCGCAGCCCGGTGCGGTCAAGCTGATGCCGGAGATGGGCGGGGCGCTGTTCTTTCTGTATGTCGCGGGCGGACTGTGGTTGGCGCTGTGGCGGGGGAGGGTTCGTTTGCTGGGGCTGGTTCCGGCCGGGATTGCGACTGTGCTGTTCCTGATAAAGCCGGTGCCCGATGTGCTGGTGTCGGATGACGGGCGGCATGTCGGCATCGTCGGGGAGGGGGACCGTTTGCTGGTGTTGCGCGAAAGCCGGAGCGGTTATGCCAAGGACAACCTGCTTGAAATGGCCGGACTGGCGGGTGAACCAGTGCCGATTGTCGACTGGCCCGGTGCCCGGTGCAGCGCCGAATTCTGCGTGCTGACACTGGAGCGGGGCGGGCGCGACTGGTCGCTGCTGATGTCGCGCAATCGCGAACTGGTGGAAGAACAGGCGCTGGCGGCAGCTTGCGAGCGCGCCGATATCGTCATTTCCGACAGGTATCTGCCCTACAGCTGCCGTCCGCACTGGCTGAAAGCGGACCGCCGCATGCTGGCATATAGCGGCGGCCTCGCCATCGACTTGTCCAGCAAAACAGTCACCAGCGTTGCCGATGGGCAAGGCGAGCATGGCTGGTGGCGTGGCGATCCGGAGCCTGACAGCCCCAAATTGGAAGTTAGGCCGGAGCCGCCCCGCGACACCCCCTAATGATAGCGGCGCAACAGCCCCGCCAGCTTGCCCTGCACCTTCACCCGTTCAGACGAGTAGACCTGCGGTTCATGACTGGAATTGGCAGGGTTCAAGCGAACCTTGCCGCCTTCCTTGTGCAGGTATTTCAGCGTTGCCTCTTCATTATCGACCAGCGCAACCACGATCTCACCGTCGCGCGCCGTTTCCGTGCGGCGAACCAGCGCGAAATCGCCATCGTGGATGCCGGCATCGATCATGGAGTCGCCCGACACTTCCAGAGCGTAATGCTCGCCCGGACCCAACAGAGCGGCCGGGACGGGCAGGCTCGACTGGCCTTCCAGCGCCTCGATAGGCGCGCCAGCGGCAATGCGCCCGTGCAACGGCACGTCGATCACGTCGTTTGCCGGTTCGGAAACCTCGGCAGCGCCGGTCACAACGCCGGACGTATCGTTGGCGACGGCAGGCACGGATACCTTCTTTCGCGCCGGGGCCAGCACGTCTTCCGGCTGCTTCAACACTTCCAGTGCGCGCGCGCGGTTGGGCAGGCGGCGGATGAAACCGCGTTCTTCCAAGGCCGAAATTAAGCGATGCACACCCGATTTGCTTTTCAGGTCCAGCGCATCCTTCATCTCTTCGAAAGACGGAGAAATGCCGGTATCTTCCAGACGAGTGTGAATGAAACGGATCAGTTCGTGCTGTTTCTTGGTCAGCATGGCGATGTGCTCTCCTGTGCATTCGGGCGAACGAATGTGGAACAACTAGGCAACATCGCAACGGGCGTCAAGCGTATCCGCCATTCCGCACCGGATAGACCGGAACAGACGTTCCCCTTTTCACCTCCCCCGCATGGCAAGCCCTGTCGATCAGGACGTCGGCAGTTGCGAGAGCGTGCAACGCGCTGCTGGCCTGGTCGGGCAGCGGTTGCACAGCGCCATCCCGCCATACCGCGCGCAGGAATTCGCGACGCGGTCCGCCGGGCGGCAATTCGGCTGCGAGAGGAGCGGCAAATGTCCGTGCTAAAGGTGCCCCGTCGCCGCCCAGCGCACGGATTGCGGGCTGCATGAAGTGAAACCCGGTGACGAAGCTCGATACCGGATTACCCGGAAGGCCCAGCACGATCCGCTCCCCCAGCGTCGCCACCATCAGCGGCTTGCCCGGCTTCATGGCGATCCGCCAGAACGCCAGCTTGGCTCCAAGCGCCTCCAATGCAGGCCGCACCAGGTCGTGATCGCCGACAGACGCGCCACCCGATACCACGGTCAGCCGCCCGCACGCCTGTTCGATCGCGCCAACCAGCCGGTCGAGATCATCGGGAATAGGGCCGTGACGTTTCGGGATGCCGCCTGCCTCGCGCGCCATGATCGCCAGCATCGCGCCATTGGTGGCGGGCAGTTCGTGCGGGGCGCAATCGGTCGGATCCGCGCGTAACTCGTCGCCGCATTCGATTACATCCACGGTGGGTGAAGGATAGGCGGTGACGCGGCCATGCCCCGCCATCCGCACTAGGGCGATTTGCGCCGCACCCAGCCTGACACCGGGTTCAAGCAACAGGTCGCCTTGGGTAAAATCCGCACCCGCCTTGCGCACATACTGGCCAGGTTCAGGCACATCTCCGGTATTCTCAAGACGGTCGCCTTTGCGTTCGATCAATTCCTGCATCACCACGCAGTCCGCCATTTCAGGGACGACCGCGCCGGTTGCGATGCGCACGGCATCTCCGGCGGGCAGGGCCCTTCCGAAAGGGGCACCGCCACGGCTTTCCCCGATCAACCGCCAGGGGCCCGAACCGGCGACAGCATATCCGTCCATGATCGATAGATCGGACGCGGGTTGTGTTCGTGCCGCAAGCAACGGCTGCGCCAGACACAGCCCGGCCGCATCTTCGACAGCCACCGTGCGCGCCGCGTCCGGTTTCACGAGCGCCATCAGTTGCGCCTGCGCGTCTTCCATCGCCAGCAAGGTGTTCATGGCTCGACCCGCCAGTCCCCCGATTTGCCGCCGCGCTTTGCCAGCAGGCGGACCCCGCCGATCACCATCGTCCGGTCCAGGGCCTTGGCCATGTCGTAGATCGTCAGCAGCGCGACCGTCACCGCCGTCATCGCTTCCATCTCCACCCCGGTGCGGCCGGTCAGGCTGGCGGTGGCAGTCACCCGCACCGCGTCATCCTCGACCACGCAATCCACCGTCACCGCGTCCAGCGCCAGCGGGTGACACAACGGAATCAGCTCGCTTGTCCGCTTGGCCGCCATGATGCCAGCGATGCGCGCCGTGGCCAGCACATCGCCTTTCGGCACGCGACCATCACGGATAGCATCGAGCGCGGCATCGGCCATCCGGATCGCGCCTTCCGCCACGGCCACCCGGTGCGTTTCCGGTTTGCTGCCGACATCGACCATCCGGGCTTTCCCATCACCGTCGAGATGGGTGAGGCCGGTCATTGCGCGAATCCGGTCGTGTAGGACATGTGACACGTGTTACACTGTCCAAGCCGGTAAACTTGAGCGCGTAACGCGCCGGGCGCAGCAGGCAATGGAAAGAGCATGAAACCGGTCATGCGCCACCTATGCCCGCTCGCCGCGCTGTAGGACACCGCTAACCGTGCAGCAGCGTACGCGTCGCCGCCGCGATGTCGTCCTGCCGCATCAGGCTTTCCCCGACCAGGAAACTGCGAACCCCGCTTGTCGCAAGGCGCAGACAGTCCGCATGGCTTGCGATGCCGCTTTCGCCCACGATCAGCGCGTCGGCAGGAGCACGCGGCGCCAGCCGCTCGGTCGTGGCGAGGTCCGTTTCGAAGGTCCGCAAATCGCGGTTGTTCACCCCGATCAATCGCGATTGCAACGCGGCGGCACGGTCCAGCTCAGCCTCGTTATGTATTTCGACCAGCACGTCCATGCCACGTTCGATGGCTGCGGCTTCCAGCTCCGCCATCTGCCCATCGTCCAGCGCCGCGACGATCAGCAATACCGCATCGGCGCCCAGCGCCCGGCTTTCCGCGATTTGCCACGGATCGATCATGAAATCCTTGCGCAACACCGGCAGATCGCAACTGGCACGCGCTTCGAGCAGGTATTCTTCATGTCCCTGGAAATAGGGCGCGTCGGTCAGCACCGAGAGGCACGCCGCGCCGCCTTCGGCATAAGCCAGCGCATGGGCATGGGGGCGGAAATCGTGTCGGATCAGCCCTTTGGAAGGAGACGCTTTCTTGATCTCTGCGATAAGGGCGAAACCGTTCGCCGCCTTGCGCTCAAGCGCGGCCCGGAACCCGCGCGGGGCGCTCTGTTCCACGGCGCGCGCATCCAGATCGGCGATTGTAGCTGCGGCCTTGCGCATCGCGACTTCCTCACGCTTCGTGGCGCATATTTCTTCCAGCTTGTTTGCGCGACCGGTCATCGGGCCAGCTCGATCCATTTGCCCAGCAGCGCACGGGCCGCCCCGCTGTCGATGGCTTCCGCTGCCCGCGCGACACCTGCCGGAAGTTCATCGTCCTTACCCGCTACCCTCAAAGTTGCGGCGGCGTTGAACAGGACTGCATCGCGATAGGCGCTGCGTTCGCCCGCCAGCAAAGCCTTCAGCGCGGCGGCGTTATGCGCCGCATCGCCGCCGCGAATTGCGGAAACCGGCGCGTTGGGCAGGCCGGCGGCCTGCGCATCGACCCGCTGCATGGCGAAAGCAGCGCCTGACACATCCGCCACTTCGTTGCCCCCGGCCAGGCTCAGCTCGTCCAGCCCTTCATCGCCCGATACAATTAGCGTGCGGTCCGTGCCGAGCCGGGTCATCGCGCGCGCATAGATAGGAACATAAGCGGGGCGCGCGATACCGATAAGTTGACGACGCACGCCCGCCGGATTGGACAGCGGCCCCATCAGGTTGAAGATGGTGCGCCGCCCGACGCGCTGGCGAATGGGCTGGATGCGGCCCATCGCGGGATGGTGGTTCTTCGCAAACAGGAAACAGATGCCGATCTGGGCCAGCGTGCGTTCCGCCGTGCGTCCGGCGGCGTCCATATCGAGGCCCAGCGCTTCCAGCGTATCCGCCGCGCCGGATTTGCTGCTGGCGGCGCGGTTGCCATGCTTGGCCACAGGCACGCCCGCTGCCGCGACCACCAGGCTGACGGCGGTGGAGACGTTCAGCGTATGGTGGCCATCGCCCCCCGTGCCGCAACAATCCACGGCGTTGTCGGGCGCGGCGACCGGCAGCAGCCTTGCGCGCAGGGCGCGTGCTGCCCCGGCGATTTCGCCAAAGGTTTCACTGCGGTCCGACATGCCGCCAAGATAACTTTCGATGGCATCATCACCGACTTCGCCGTCAAGGATGTGACCGAATACGGTCTCGGCCTCGGCCTCGTCGAGCAGTTGTCCGGGGTCGGGAAGTGTGGTCATGGACGATCTTTCACAGGCCGGTCTTTCACCGCCAAGCCACATATTCGCATGAAATTTGCCAGCAGCGCATGGCCGTGGTGGGTCGCAATGCTTTCCGGGTGAAATTGCACGCCATGGATGGGAAGCGTGTCGTGACGGAAGCCCATGACCGCGGTGCCGTCCTGTCCGGGTGTCGTGCTGGTGGCATTTACGGACAGCATGTCGGGCACATCGTCGACGACCAGCGAATGATACCGCGTGGCGGTGAAGGGGGAGGGCAGGCCGACGAAAACACCGCTGGCGTCATGCGCGATGGCGCTGGTCTTGCCGTGCATCAGCCCGCCGCGCACGACCTTGCCACCGAAGTGCTGGCCTATCGCCTGGTGGCCGAGACATACGCCCAGCAACGGCACCTCGGCATCGGCGCACGCGGCAACGCAATCGAGGCTGACGCCTGCGTCATCCGGCGTGCAGGGTCCGGGTGAAATCAGGATGCCTGCCGCACCGCTTTTCATGGCTTCGTCTGCGGTCAGTGCATCGTTGCGTTCGACCCGGACGTCCGCGCCCAGTTCCATGAGGTAGTGGACCAGGTTGAACGTGAAGCTGTCGTAATTGTCGATGACGAGGATCACTGGCTGCGCTCTTCTACCACCAGCAGCGGACCCAGCGCAGCTCCGCTATCGAGCCGTCCGGTCACAGGATCCCACAATGCCGATACATTGCCGTCGAGAAACAGCGCATTGCGCGTCTTCGCCTGATCGCGGAAATAGCGTGCGAACCGCCCGAAGCTGACCGCGCTGTCCGAAATCACGAAATGTGCACGCCCTTCGGCATCGACGCCTACGCCGTTACGCACCGCCCTGCTCGGCCCGTCCTGGGAAAATTCGGGATGCAGCTTGCCGTCGATTACCAGCATCGGGCCGCTTTGCGTACCGAAGGCCGGGCGGTCGCCGACATTGCGGTAGAAGTTCTCCGCCTCGCGCACTTCCCACCGATTGCCGGTTCCGAAGAATACGCCGTTGGGTTTCAAGTGGAAATTGCCCGGACCATCGGCGCGGTTCAGCTCTTCCAGCCGCTTGCCGCTTTCCACATAATAGCCGATCGGGTCGCCCTTGCGATCGAACATGCCGCCATTGACGGCGAATATCACCAACGGCGCATCGGCGGCGCGGCTTGCGGCGAGGGTGGCGAGGCTGCGATAGGGGGCGCCGCCGTCGGGGCCGAGGTCGGTGGCGATGCGATGGCGGGCCGGGTCGGCGATGCAATGGGTGAAGCGCGCGCCTTCGAACGTGGCGGTGCGACAGGCCGATTTGCGTGACGAGGCGGGTGCGGTCGCGCTGGCTTCGACTGTATCGGCAGGCCTGCCTTCGCCAATCGGGCCGGACCCGTCCATATCGGCGCGCAGGATCGGCTTGCCTTCGGGTTCGGGCGAGCAGGCGTATAGCGGCGTGGCCAGCGCAAGCACCGCGACAATCCAGCCAGCCCTCATTGTCCGAACCCCGCTTCGCCCGCCATCCGGACCGCTTCCTTCGCTGCCGCCAGCAAGGCACCGGCCTTGGCTTTGCATTCGCGCTGTTCATAGGTGGCGTCGCTGTCCGCGACAATTCCAGCGCCCGCCTGCACATGCATAACGCCGTCCTTCACCACCGCGGTGCGCAGGACGATGCAGCTGTCGACCGAACCATCAGGCGCGAAATAGCCGACGCCGCCAGCGTAGGCCCCGCGCGTTTCCGGCTCCAGTTCGGCGATGATCTCGCACGCGCGCAGCTTGGGCGCGCCGCTGACGGTGCCCGCCGGGAAGCCTGCAAACAGCGCATCCAGCGCATCGTTTTCGGGCGAAAGCGTGCCTACGACATTGCTGACGATATGCATCACATGGCTGTAGCGTTCGACTCCGTAGCTGTTCGTTGTCACCACACTGTCCGCAGCAGCCACGCGCCCCACATCGTTGCGGCCCAGATCGAGCAGCATCAGGTGCTCCGCACACTCTTTCGGATCGGCCAGCAGCGCGCGTTCGGCGGCGCGGTCCGCGTCGGGCGTCGTGCCGCGCGGGCGCGTTCCTGCGATGGGGCGGATGGTGACTTCGCCATCGCGGACGCGCACGAGGATTTCGGGGCTGGACCCGACCACTGCGAAATCGGGAAGGTCGAGGAAATAGAGAAAGGGCGAGGGGTTAACGCGCCGCAATGCGCGGTAAAGCGCGAAGGGCGGTAGCGGGAACGGGCAAGTGAAGCGCTGTGCCAGTACGACCTGGAAGATATCGCCCGCCGCGATGTATTCCTTCGCCTGCGCCACCATCGCGCGGTAATCCGCTTGCGCAATCTGCGGCGTCAGGACCGGCTCCGGCAAGTCGGCTGCGGTGTGCGGGGCAAGGCGAGCGAATGGCCCGTCCAGCGTCCGCAGGGCGTCGTCGATGCGGTCGGAGGCCGACCTTATGGCCTGATCCGGTTCGCCCGCGCCGGGCCATAGCGGCGCGATGACGCTCAGATCGTCCGAAAGGTTGTCGAACACCAGCAAGAGGGTGGGCCGCACGAACAGTATGTCCGGCACGTCGAGATCGCTGGCCGGTGCCCGCGCGATGTCTTCGGCGAAGCCTATCGTCTCGTAACCGAAATAGCCGACGAGGCAGGCGAGGGCTGGCGGCAGCCCGTCGGGTACGGCAATATGGCAGTCCACGACTAGCTGGCGCAGGGCTTCGATCGGTGGCTGGTCCACGTCGCGAAAGGCGGTGCGGTCGCTGGCCCAGCGGTTGTTTATCGCCACTCGTGCCGCATTGCTGCGGAATACCAGATCGGGCGCAAGACCAAGCAGGCTGTAACGCCCGCGGTTCTCGCCACCCTCGACCGATTCCAGCAGAAAATCGCCGCGCTCGCTTTCCATCAGGCGCTGCGCCGCGCCCACGGGCGTCAGCGTGTCCGCGACGACACGCCGCCAGACCAGCGCGGGTATGTCGCTGGCCAGCTGTTCGCGCGCTGCAGCGGCATTGTTCAGGTCCGGCATTGCAAGGTCCGCCGGGCTAGCGTTCGCCGACAAGCTGCCTGCGCACCGCGTCGATTGCCGCGTCGTTTGTTTCAATCCCGACCTCGTTGCGGATCGCCATGCGCAGTTGCGCGCCATATTCCTGACCCAGCGCGCCATTCAGTTCCTGAAGCGTCTGTGCAATCAGCGGGTCGTCATCGGCCAGCGTGCCCGTTTCGATATCCGCCAACTCGACGATGAACCAGCCGGTGCCCTGCGGCGCTTCCAGCTTCTTCGCCGTGCCGCGCGCCATCGAGAACATCAGCGCCAGCGGCGGCGGCACCCGCTGCCCAGATTGGGCAAGCTGTTCGCGGGATAGGGCGATGCTGTCGGCAGGGGGCAGGGTGACCTTCTCCGCTGCAAATGCGGCGGCCAGCGTCTGCCCCTTGCCCATGCGCGCCAGGATACGGTCGCTGGCCGCGCGCGCGCCCTTCGATCCTTCGGATAGCTTCCATGCGGCCTGCACACGGTCGCGTATTTCGGACAGGGGCGGCGCGGCGGCTTCGGTAATCGCGCCCACTTCGAATATCAGGAACGTCCCGCCTTCACCCGTTTCTGCCAGTTGCGGGTCGCCTTCTTCCATCGCGAAAGCCTCCCTCAGTGCGGGGCGAAGCAACTCGTCGACCTGCTCGTCTTGCGTGCCATATACCAGCCCGGTCGCGGTCAGCGGCTTCGTCACCTTGGGCGTCGCGCCCACTTCCTGCGCGATCTCCCGCAACGATGCGCCATCGCGCAACTGCTGCTCCAGGTCGCCGACGAATTCGGCACCGGCGGTCCGCTGCTTCTCGGTACGGAGGTTTTCCGTAATCTCACCGCGCGCCTGCGCCAAAGTGCGTCCGGCAACCCGGTCCACGGCATCGACCTGCGCGACGTGGAAGCCAAGCCCGCTGCGCGCCGGTGCGGCGACCTTGCCTCGCGGAGCCTCGAACACGGCTTTGGCAACGGCAGCAGAGGTCTGCGCGGCCAGCTCGGCCTGGGTCATTGGGGCCAGCGTTGCAGTCGACAACGAAGCCTCGCGCGCCGCCCGTTCGATGGAACCGCCGTTATTGATTGCGCTGCGAATGGCATCCGCCGCCGTCTTGGTCGGCACGATGAATTGCGTCACGGTGCGCCGTTCCGAGGCAGCATATTGGGCGCGGTTGTCATTGTAGAAGGCAGTTATCTCGGCATCGGTCGGCTCGACGCGCGCACCGAGGGTGTCCAAGCCGAAAGTGGCGTAGCGCAATGTACGGCGTTCGGGTCTGATGAAGTCGCCACGGTTCGCCGCATAGAATGTGCGCAGGGTCTTGCCGTCTGCATCCTTTTCAGGCGCGAAGGCGGAGCTCGGCAGCAGCCCAATGGCTCCCTTGCGCGTTTCCTTCAGCAACACGGCGTAGCGTTTGGCGAGCCGTTCCGGCATTTGCGCGCCAAATTCCGCCGGGATCAGCAGCTGCTGCGCCAGCAGACCACGGCTTAAATCCCGTCGCACTTCCGCATCCGACACATTGCGCGCGGCAAGTGCATCGCGATAGGCGGCCTGGTCGAAATTGCCGTCCGCACCCTTGAAGCCGGGAATGAGCAGGATCTGGCTGTTCACCAGGTTATCGCCCGCACGCAGCCCGTTGCGGTTGGCGAAGACTGTCAGTGCTGCGCGCTCCGTCAGCTGTTCCACCAGCCGGTCCAGACCGCCTTCCGCAATGAAGGCCGGCATGGAAATGGTGGGATCCTGTTGCCGCAAATTGAGCAGGGCATTATTTGCAGAATCCACAACTTCGGAGCTGGCGATCTTTTCATCGCCGACCACTGCAATGCGTTCACCGCCCGCTATACCGCCGAAGGTCGGCGTGTTGCCCACATCTGCAACGGCGAAGGCGAACCCGATTAACACGACAAAGGCGAGCGTGATCGGAATGCCGAGCTTCGATTTGAAGAAATTGCGAAACATTTGCATGGCAAGAAGGGCTTCCGTCGCGGTGATGCGGCACGATGACCGCAACAAGAGCGCGCGCATTACCGCCCCTGCGGCTCCGCGGCAACAGGTCGCCCGGTGTTTTGACGGATCGGCAAACTGCGTCTAGCGCACTGCCAGCAACCTCTCATATAGCAGCTCCATCATTTCTTCGCTCATACGCGATCCTAAGCGCATGGGGCGATCACATTACGCAGGAACAGCATCTATGGCCGAACGGCCTTACATCGTCGGAAACTGGAAAATGAACGGGACGCGGGCAATGCTCAGTCAGGCCCGCTCCATCGACCGCGCCGCTAAGAACCTGATGAAAGTGGAGGTGGCCGTTGCGCCGCCCTTTACCCTGCTGCATCCCGTCCACCGCGAGGCGGGGCAGATTGCCGTGGGTGCGCAGGATTGCCATCCGGGCGAAGACGGGCCGCATACCGGCGATATTTCCGCCGCAATGGTCGCCGATGCCGGGGCGAAGTTCGTTATTCTCGGTCATAGCGAACGGCGGCAGGACCACGCCGAAAGCGACGCGTTGATCCGCAGCAAGGGCGAAGCGGCTCTGTCCGCCGGAATGCGCGTGCTGATTTGCGTGGGCGAGGCAGAGGATACGCGGCGCAAGGGCAAGGCAGAAGACTACGTCACCGCGCAATTGCGCGCATCGCTGCCCGAAACGCTCGACGATCCGGCACAAAGCCTGACCGTGGCGTATGAACCGATCTGGGCCATCGGTACCGGACGCACGGCAACGGCTGAAGAAATAGGGTCGATGCATGCTGCTATCCGCGCGACCTTGCAGGACATATTCGGCGAAGAGGCCGGTGCGCAGGTCCGCATTCTCTACGGCGGCTCGGTCAATGCGGACAATGCAGGCGAACTGCTGTCCATCGCCGAAGTGGGCGGCGCTTTGGTTGGTGGGGCGAGCCTTTCGGCGGAAAGTTTCCTCGGCATCGTCATCGCAGCCGCCGATTTAGCGGCGCCCGCCGACTGATCGCATCGCCCCGTCGCTTGTGACGGCGGGGATAAGCGCCTAACGCAGGTGCCGAATACTTTTGCGCCTATCGATCCCTTTCGTTACCGAGACGCCAGCAATGTCCCTTTTCCTGTTTCTCACCGTCGTCCAGACGATTGTTGCCGCCGCTTTGGTCGGGGTGATCCTGATGCAGCGTTCGGAAGGCGGCGGCCTCGGCATCGGCGGCAGCCCCGGCGGCATGATGAGCGCGCGCGGCGCGGCGGATTTTCTTACGACGGCAACCAAGTGGCTGGCCGTAACCTTCGTTCTGCTGTCGATTGCGCTGGCGGCGGTCGCGGTGGAGACGGGCCAGGCGGACGAGGTGGTGTCGACAATCGACCGGACAGTGACGCCCGAAGAAGATCCGCTGGGCGCAATCCTCGACGGGGACGGCACGGCTTCCGGTACTGGAGCAGGAACTGCGGCTCCGGCCGCGCCTGCCGATGGCGATCCGCTTTCGGGCGGTGAATAGCATCATCGTCTCAAAACGGGGGACGAGCGCGCGGGCGACCATGAAACCGGTTGTGCCGAATCCCCTTCGGTGCGTAAGGCTCGCCTCCCATGACGCGGTATATTTTCATCACCGGCGGCGTGGTTTCCTCGCTCGGCAAAGGCCTCATGGCGGCATCGCTTGCGGCGCTCTTGCAGGCACGCGGCTACACCGTGCGTATCCGCAAATTCGACCCCTATCTCAATGTCGATCCAGGCACGATGAGCCCGTATCAGCACGGCGAAGTCTACGTCACTGACGACGGGGCGGAGACCGATCTCGATCTTGGCCACTACGAACGGTTCACCGGCGTATCCGCGCGGCAAAGCGACAATATCACCAGCGGACGCATCTATCGCGATATCATCACGCGCGAACGGCGCGGCGATTACTTGGGTGCGACGGTGCAGGTCATTCCGCACGTCACCGACGCCATCAAGGCCTTCGCGCTGGCCGATACCGAGGGGCTGGATTTCGTGCTGTGCGAGATCGGCGGGACGGTGGGCGACATCGAATCGCTGCCTTTCATGGAAGCCATCCGTCAACTGCGCAACGAGCTGGAGCCGTTGCAAACACTGAGCGTTCACGTCACGCTGGTACCTTACATCGCCGCTGCCGGAGAGTTGAAGACCAAGCCGACGCAGCATTCGGTGCGCGAGCTGGCGTCGCTGGGTATCAAGCCCGATGTGCTGCTGTGTCGCAGCGAACACCCGCTGCCCGATACCGAACGCGCCAAGATCGCGCAGTTCTGCAATGTGCGCGCCAATGCGGTAATCCCTGCGCTGGATGCACCGTCGATCTATTCGGTGCCGCTGCAATATCACCGCGAGGGGCTGGACGGCGAAGTGCTGCGCGCCTTCGGCATTCCCGATGCGGCGGAGCCGGATTTGGCACGCTGGGACGATGTTACGGACCGCTATTTCAACCCCGAAGGCGAAGTGACCATCGGTGTGGTCGGCAAATATGTCGGACTGCAGGATGCGTATAAATCGCTGAACGAGGCGTTGGTGCACGGCGGGCTGGCGAACCGCGTAAAGGTCAATATTCGCTGGATCGACGCCGAGGTCTTTACCCACGCCGAAGAAGGGCTGGTGGGCGAGCTGGAACCGCTTCACGGCATTCTTGTACCAGGCGGGTTCGGCGAACGCGGTTCCGAAGGCAAAATCGCCAGCGTCCGGTTTGCGCGCGAGCGAGACGTGCCATTCTTCGGCATATGCCTGGGTATGCAGATGGCCTGCATCGAAGGCGCGAGAATGGCGGGACACCCCACGGCATCCTCGACCGAGTTCGGCAGCACCACCGAACCGGTGGTCGGCATAATTACCGAATGGATGAGCAAAAAAGGCTTGCAAACGCGCAATGCCGAGGACGACCTTGGCGGCACGATGCGCTTGGGCGCCTATCCCGCCGCTTTGGCCGAAGGCAGCCGCGTTCGTGAGCTGTATGACGGAGAAGCGGAAATTACCGAACGCCATCGTCACCGTTACGAGGTAAACGCCGCCTACCGCGAGGCGCTGGAGGAAACGGGACTGGTGTTTTCAGGCATGTCGCCCGACGGGCTGCTGCCCGAAATCATCGAGCGACCCGAACATCCGTGGTTCGTGGGGGTGCAGTTCCACCCCGAGCTGAAATCCAAGCCCTTTGCGCCACACCCGCTGTTCGCCGGATTCGTCGCAGCGGCGGTCAGCAAGTCGCGCCTGATGTAAAAAGGCCCGGTCGCTGAACCGGGCCTTCCTTGTTATTCGTCAAGACGCGTTGGCGTCAGGCGGCGTTGGTTCCATCCGCAGGCTTGTCGCCTTCGATGACCTTCAAGCCACCCTGGCCGTTAACAGCAATCTTCTTGGGCTTCATCGCATCGGGGACTTCGCGCAGCAGATCGATGACCAGCAGGCCGTCTTCCAGCGCGGCATTTTCCACCCGGACATAATCGGCCAGCTCGAACCGGCGCTCGAACCCGCGATTGGCGATGCCGACATGCAGCATTTCCGCTTCGCCGCCGTCTTCGTCGCGGCGCTTGCCATGCACGGTCAGCAGGTTCTGCTGGGCGGTCAAATCGAGATCGTCGGGTTTGAAGCCTGCAACGGCCAGCGTGATACGATATTCATCATCGCCGCGACGCTCGATATTGAAGGGGGGGTAATTGTCGCCGGAACTGGCGCGGGCCTGGTTTTCCAGCACGTCGAACAGGCGATCGAAACCGACGGTGGAACGGCGATAAGGGGTAAAATCAAAACGAGACATAAAACAAATCCTCTTTTGAGCAATTCATGGTAGTAACGGACCCGATGGTTCGGCATCCGCAATGGCTGTCGGCAAACCCGCGACGGGCGTCTGCCAACACGATTGAAATAGGCGCAGTCGTCCCGGTTTCAAGCGCGACCGAAACAAGAGGATTATCCGAGATGAGCACCCCACAGATCGACATCTACACCAAGTTCGGCTGCGGCTACTGCGCCCGCGCGAAACGCCTGCTGGATGACAAGGGCGCGGCCTATACCGAGCATGACATCACGATGGGCGGGCCGGACCGCGAACGGATGCTGGAGCGCGCACCCGGCGCGCGCACCGTTCCGCAGATCTTCATCGGCGAGAACCACGTCGGTGGGTCTGACGATCTCGCCGCACTGGAGCGCGACGGCACGCTAGACGCAATGCTGGCTGGCTGAATGACGCGCATCGCGGTCCTGCAAACGACCACCGGCATCGACCCCGCTGCGAATGCTGCCGAGCTGGAGCGCGCGGTGGAGGCGGCGGCGAAAGGCGAGGCGGCGATGTTGTTTACGCCCGAAATGTCCAACCTTCTCGACCGATCGCGCAGCCGGGCGGCGCAGGCGATTGCACGTGAAGCCGACGATTTCGTGCTGGCGCGGGTGTGCGCTGCTGCCGCGCGGCATGGTGTCTGGGTGGCGCTGGGTTCGATTGCGGTGAAGCGGGACGATGGCGACTGGGCCAACCGCAGCATCGTGGTCGATAGCGACGGCGTTATCGTTGCCCGATACGACAAGATGCACATGTTCGATGTTGCGCTGGAAAATGGCGAGACGTGGCAGGAATCCTCTGCCTATCGCGCGGGCGATAGCGTGGTCGTGACGCATTCGCCCGTCGGAAAGCTCGGCCTTTCGATCTGTTACGATATCCGCTTTCCCGCATTATATGAGGCACTTGGCCGCAAGAGCTGCGATGTTATCGCAATACCCGCTGCCTTCACCAAGCCGACCGGCGCAGCGCACTGGCACATCCTGCAACGGGCCCGCGCCATTGAGGCCAGCGCCTATGTCATCGCCGCCGCGCAAATCGGTCGGCACGACGACGGCCGCGAGACATACGGGCACAGCCTGGTGGTCGATCCATGGGGACAGGTCGTGCTCGATATGGGAGGGGATGCGCCCGGTTTGGGCTTTGCCGACATCGACCCGGCACGCATTGCCTCGGTGCGCGCGCAATTGCCCAGCCTTGCCAACCGCCGCCGCATCCCGGATTGACGACGCCATGATCGTTTTCGACCTGCGATGCGAAGCGGACCACCGCTTCGAAGGATGGTTCGCATCCAGCATGGCCTTTACCGAACAGCGCGACGGCGGACTGGTTGGCTGCCCGGTCTGCGGTTCGACGGTGGTGGACAAGGCACCGATGGCCCCAGCTGTGCCGGCGAAGGGCCGCGAAGTGATGGCACCGCAACAGATGGACACCGCGCCGAAAACCGAGGTGATGGCAGACGATCTTCCGCCCAAGCTGCGCAAGGCCATCACCGCGCTGGCAAAAGCGCAGGCCAAGGCGCTGGCCAGCAGCACCTGGGTCGGAGAGAGCTTCGCTAGAAAATCGCGTGCAATGCATTATGGCGACGCCGAGCTTGAAGCGATCCACGGCAAGGCCACCATCGAGGAAGCGAAGGGTTTGCTCGACGAGGGCATAGAAATCGCACCGTTACCGTTTCCGGTCGCCGACCCTGACGAACTCAACTGATTGCGCACACTCTCTCGCATCCGTAAAGAACGCGGCGGGCGCCCGTAGCTCAGTTGGATAGAGCACCAGATTCCTAATCTGGGGGCCACAGGTTCAAATCCTGTCGGGCGCACCACTCGTTTCGCGGCGCGCCGCCAGCACGCTGAGGCCGACCACCACGCCCGACATTGCCAGTGCCAATACAGCATTGCCGCCCCATCCCGCCGCCTCGTAAACCGCCGTGCCGGCCCAGCTTGCCACGCCGCCGCCGATGAACATGATGACAATGAAGGCGGTCATCAGGCGGGTGCGGATATCGGGGTCGAGGCCAAGGAAGGTCATGCGTCCGGCAACATCGATGGCAGGGCCAACGGCGTTCATCACGATGATCGGTATCAACAGCAGGAGCAGACTGCTCCCGAACGGCCAGAGCAAAGCGACCGCCGCCAACTGGACCAGCGCGATCCGCACTCTGGCGCGAGGTGCGCCAATGCGGTCGGCCCAGCGGCCAAGACGCGGTGTGGCGTAGATACTTACGGCGGAGAACGCGGCAAGATACCCTACGCTATCGACGCCATAGCCCATTGCCGGGCCGGTAAGATGCAGTGCGAGGCCCAGCCAGACCGACAGGAAAATGCCGAAATTGAAGGCCTGGATTACACCCGACAGCACGACCTGCGGATATTGCCGCAGCAATGTAACAATGGAGGAAATGAGCGCGAAATAGCTGCCGCTCTCGCGCGTCTTGGCGGAGGCGCTGCGCGGTTCCATCGTAAAGGGCAGGGTGGCGGTCACTACGATCATCGCGCCCACCGCCACGCCGTATACCGTGCGCCAGCCGAACAGCTCGGTAATCACGCCCGCGCCGGTGCGGGCGAACAGAATGCCAAAGATGATGCCTGCGGTCAGAATGCCGGTGACATGCCCGATCCGCTCCGGCGCGACACGGCGCGAAGCGTAAGCGGGCAGGATATAGGGCGCGATGGTAAAGAACCCCAGCACGGTCGAGGCGACGAGGAACAATGCGAAATCCGGCGCCAGCAGCATTGCGGACAGTGCCACCGTCTGCGCCGTGGCAAACACGATGCACAGCGTCCGGTTCGCAAACCGGTCGCCCAGCGGCAGTAACAGCAGGATACCCAGCGCCAGCGCAAGCTGGTTCAGCGCGGGCACCAGGCCGATTGTCGCCGGGCCGACATCGAAATCGCGCCCCACCTCAGAGATGATGGGATGAATGTAATAGGCGTTGGCCACCGTAATGCCGGTGATGATAGCCAGGGCATATTCCTGTCGCCGGGTAAGGTTATCGGCCATGTGACGGCGTTCCGCAACGCCCGTGCATCGTCATTCCGACGTGACCGCTTCCACCGGCTCGCTCCCCATGGGCACGCGTTCCTTGAAGGTGTGCGTGATGTAGGGGAACGGTATTTCGATCCCGGCATCGTCCAGCGCGCGTTTGATCGTGCGAACCACGAGGTCGGTGCTTTGCCAGCCCTCTTTCGGCTGTGCCCCGGCCCACCAGCGGACAAGAAAATCGACCGAACTCGAATTGAATTCCTGCGCGTAGATTTCCACGCCCTTCTCCTGGTCGATACCGTCCAGCTTTTCCAGCGCGGAGCGGATGACATCGGCAGCATGGTCGAGGTCGGTGTCATAGGAGACGCCTGCCACCACCTGATGCCTGCGTTTTGGCTCGTCGGTCAGGATCTTGACCGGGTTCTTGAACAATACCGAGTTGGGCACCACGGTCAGCTCGTTGGACAGCGATCGGACATGCGTTTCGCGCAGGGTAATGTGTTCCACCTTGCCAAGAATGCCCTCGCATTCGATCACATCGCCGATCCGCATCTTCTCGCGGATCATGATGAGGATACCGGCAAGGAAGTTCTCGAAGATATCCTGGAAAGCAAAGCCGATGGCGACCGCGCCGATGCCAAGGCCCGCGAACAGGCTGGCGGGCGTAAGGCCAGGCATCATGACGATGGCGGCAATCATCAGTCCGACCAGCCAGATCGCCAGCTTTACCACCGTATCGATCAGCTGTTTCAGGCTGGGCCGTATTTCAGTGTGCCCGGTAATGCGGTCGGCAATACGCACGGCGAATTTGGCGACGATCCACGTCACGATCAGGATGACCACGCCGATGGCGAGGCTGGGCAGGGTGCGCACGAACTGGTCCGCCATTTCGGCAACCTGGTTCTGTACGGTGGCGATAGGGTTGGCGGTCGGGTCGGCGACCCGCCCCGCTTCGGTCATCTCAACTGTATCTTCGGCTTGCATGGTTTATCCTGCGTCGGCGGGCGGTCTGTTCGGCGAACGCCTAGGCAGAATGTTCCTCGCGCGCAATCGCATGGAGCCAATCGGCATGGCGCGGCGCGGTCTTGGTCTCGCTCCATTCCTCCAGCATCGGCATCGCCACCTTTTTCAGCTCGGCATAGTGTTCGTCCGTGCCGATATCGGCGGCCAGCTCCACGCGGTGCCCATTGGGGTCGAAGAAATAGATCGACTTGAAGATGCCGTGATGTGTCGGACCCAGCACGTCGATACCCTGCGCCTCGACATGGGCCTTGGCCGCCAGCAATGCGTCCTCGTCGGCCACGCGGAAGGCGAGGTGCTGGACCCAGGCAGGCGTGTTTTCGTCACGCCCCATATCCGCCTGCTTCGGCAGTTCGAAAAAGGCGAGCACGTTGTTGTTTCCCGCATCCAGAAAGACATGCATGTAGGGATCGTATTCGCCGGTCGAAGGGACGTGGTCCTCGCTGAAGGCGCTGGTATATTCCATACCCAGCACACGGTCGTACCATTCCACCGTTTCGCGGGCGTCTTTGCAACGATAGGCGACATGATGGACGCCGCCGAGCGAGATAGGGTGTTCGCGGGTATGGCGGGGTTCAGTCATAGCGCACCTGTACTGGCTGGATAATCGTCACCATCAGTCCACCGGGACCGGCGCGACTTCCTCAATTTCCTCGACCTTTTCTTCCACGCTCAGCACGCCGCGCGCGACCTGGTCGCGTTCGATGCTTTCGAACAGTGCCTTGAAGTTGCCTTCGCCAAAGCCATCGTCGCCCTTGCGCTGAATGAATTCGAAGAACACCGGTCCAACCTGCGGCTCTGCAAAGATCTGTAGCAGCAGGCGTGGTCGGCCATCCTCGATCGTACCATCCAGCAAAATGCCGCGCGCCTGCAATTCGCCAGCCGCCTCGCCGTGGCCGGGCAGGCGTTCGTCCAGCATGTGGTAATAGGTTTCGGGCGGCGCGGTCATGAAGGGCACGCCGTAATCCTTGAGCCGGTCCCAAGCGGCGACCAGGTCGTCGCAGATCAGCGCAATGTGCTGAATGCCCTCGCCATTGAAGGCGCGCAGGAACTCCTCGATCTGTCCCTTGCCGCCTTCGCCTTCCTCGTTGAGCGGGATCTTGATCTTGCCGTCGGGCGCGGTCAGCGCCTTGGAGGTCAGGCCGGTATATTCACCCTTGATGTCGAAAAAACGTATCTCGCGGAAATTGAAAAGCTTTTCATAGTAGTCAGCCCAATAGGCCATGCGTCCGGTATAGACGTTGTGCGTCAGATGGTCGATCCGCAGGAAGCCTGCGCCTTCGGGGTGTTTTTCGACGCCGGCCAGAAATTCGAAGTCGATATCATAGATGCTGAGTGCATCATCGGCATTCGCCGCGACTTCGGTCGTATTGTAACGGTCCACAAGATACAGGATCGCGCCGCCAATGCCGCGTATGGCGGGAATGCGCAGTTCCATCGGGCCGGTCTGCACCTCGACCGGCTCCGCACCGCGATCCAGCAATTCGTCATACGCTCTGGCCGCATCCCGCACGCGGAATGCCATGCCGCAGGCGCTCGGCCCATGTTCGCGCGCGAAATACCATGCGGCGCTGCGCGGTTCGTAATTGGCAAGCAGGTTGATGCCGCCCTGGCGCCAAAGCTGCACATCCTTGCTGCGATGGCTGGCGACATGGGTGAAGCCCATTGCTTCGAACACCGGTTCCAGCTGTCCCTTTTCCGGTGCACAGAATTCGACGAATTCAAAACCGTTCAGGCCAATGGGATTGTCGAACAGATCGGTCATACGCGGCTCCATGCGAATAGGGGTGTGCGAAATTGGTTTCGTTTGTAACTACAATGCAGCGTCCGTGCAACCCGCGTCAGCGCTGACGTCGTGTCGGTTCATCGCGCACGCGAATCTTTTTATCGTTCCGCAACACTTACCGCTTGCCTGCTGGAATCGTTTGTGATTCTAGTGCGGCTATGACTTCACCCGCACAGACACGGTCCCAATACCGTATCGCTTCGCAGCGCGAACGTGCAACCGACTGGGCTGCGCTGGCGCTGCTGTTGCTGTTCGCGGGACTGGCGATTGCAGGGCCGGGCGGCCTGCTGGCGTGGGGCGAGAAGACGGAGCTGCTCGACCGGCACCGGATGCGTATTGCCGCGCTGACCGTTGAGCGTGACGAATTGCAAAACCAGGTCGACCTGCTCGATCCGCGCGGGGCCGATCCGGATTTCGTTGTGGAACTGCTGCGGCGCAACCAGAACATGGTGCATCCCGACGAGATGATCCTGACGCTTCCGTCCGAAACGCCCCAAGCTCGGCAACCGCGCTAAAGCCTTTTGCGATTTTGTATGCACACGCCGCCCCCCGTTGCGCGCGGCCTGCATCTGCGCCACAGTCCCCTCATTCGATAACGCCGCGCATCTGAACGCGTCGGCATATTACGAGGATTTGCCCTTTGGCCAAACAGCCTGCCAGCAAAGCGAAAAAAGCAGCCAACCCCAAACCCGCCGCGACACCCGACGATTTCGCGCTGCACAGCCTTCAGGATGCGCATGAGGCGGCGAAGACATACGACGCCGACCCGGAGCAAATGCTCGAGTTCTATAAGCAAATGCTCCTGATCCGCCGGTTCGAGGAAAAGGCCGGCCAGCTCTACGGCCTTGGGCTGATTGGCGGATTCTGCCACCTCTACATTGGTCAGGAAGCGGTGGCGGTCGGCCTGCAATCGGCGCTGAGCGAGGGACTGGACAGCGTCATTACCGGCTATCGCGACCACGGGCACATGCTGGCCTACGGCATCGACCCCAAGGTCATCATGGCTGAGCTGACAGGTCGACAGGCGGGCATATCCAAGGGGAAGGGCGGCTCGATGCACATGTTCAGCACCGAGCACAAATTCTATGGCGGCCACGGCATCGTCGGCGCGCAGGTGTCGCTGGGTGGCGGGCTGGCGCTGGCGCATCAGTACAATGACGATGGCGGGTTGTGCCTCGCGTATTTCGGCGACGGGGCGGCGAACCAGGGACAGGTGTACGAAACGTTCAACATGGCGGCGCTGTGGAACCTGCCCATCGTGTTCGTGATCGAGAACAACGGTTACGCAATGGGTACCGCAGTTACCCGCAGTTCGGCCGAGACCGAGTTCCACCGGCGCGGCACCGCCTTCCGCATTCCGGGCATGGATGTGAACGGGATGGATGTGCTGGAAGTCCGCAGCGCGGCGGAAATCGCGTTCAAGCATGTGCGCGAGGGTAACGGTCCGGTGCTGATCGAATGCAACACCTACCGCTATCGCGGCCATTCGATGTCTGATCCGGCCAAATATCGCACGCGCGAGGAAGTGCAGGAGCAGCGCGACCATAACGACCCGATCGAGGGGATGAAAAAACTGTTGATGGAAGGGGGCATGGGCGAGGACGAGCTGAAGGCCATCGACAAGGACATCCGCAAGATCGTGGCGGAGGCGGCGGACTTCGCCGAAAGCTCTCCCGAACCCGATCCGTCCGAATTGCACACCGATGTTCTGGTGGAGACGTACTGAACCATGCCCATCGAACTGAAAATGCCCGCGCTGTCGCCTACGATGGAAGAGGGGACGCTCGCCAAATGGCTCAAGCAGGAAGGCGACGCTATCGAGCCGGGCGACATCATCGCCGAGATCGAGACCGACAAGGCGACGATGGAATTCGAGTCCATCGACGAAGGTACGCTGGGCAAGATCATGATCGCCGAGGGGACCGAGAACGTCGCCGTGGGCACCGTCATCGCCATGCTGGAAGGCGAGGGGGAGGAAAGCGATGCCACGCCCCCACCGGCACCGGCACCAGCTTCGAAATCCGAAACGGAGATGCCCGCTGGCGAAGGCAGGAAAGTCGGGCAGGATGACGAAGACGGTTCGGTAACACCCGCACCACCCAAACGCGAGGCGAAGTCGGACCCCGCCATTCCGCACGGTACCAATATGGCAACCGTTCCGGTCCGCGAAGCCTTGCGCGATGCGATGGCGGAGGAAATGCGGCGCGACGAACGGGTCTTCGTGATGGGCGAGGAAGTGGCGCAGTACCAGGGTGCCTACAAGGTGACTCAGGGGCTGCTTGAGGAGTTCGGGCCGAAACGGGTGATCGACACGCCGATCACCGAGTACGGGTTCGCCGGTATCGGGACCGGTGCGGCCATGGGTGGCCTGCGCCCCATCGTCGAATTCATGACGTTCAACTTTGCAATGCAAGCCATCGACCACATCGTGAACTCCGCCGCCAAGACGAACTACATGTCGGGCGGGCAGATGCGCTGTCCGGTGGTGTTTCGTGGCCCCAATGGTGCCGCCAGCCGCGTCGGCGCGCAGCACAGCCAGAATTACGGCCCATGGTATGCCAGCGTACCGGGCCTGATTGTGATCGCACCCTACGATGCGTCCGATGCGAAAGGACTGCTGAAAGCCGCCATCCGCTGCGAGGACCCGGTCGTGTTCCTCGAGAACGAGCTCGTATACGGCAAGAGCTTCGAACTGCCGGAGCTGGACGACCATGTGCTGCCCATCGGCAAGGCACGGATCATGCGCGAAGGTGGCGATGTCACCATCGTCAGCTATTCCATCGGCGTCGGTTTCGCGTTGGAAGCGGCGGAGACGTTGGCGGAGGAAGGCATCGAGGCCGAAGTGATCGATCTGCGCACACTGCGCCCGCTGGACCGTCAGTCCGTTCTAGACAGTCTGGCAAAGACCAACCGCGTCGTCATTGCGGAAGAAGGCTGGCCGACCTGCTCCATCGCATCGGAAATCATCGCGCTGTGCATGGAAGACGGCTTCGACGATCTCGATGCGCCGGTACTTCGCGTATGCAATGAGGACGTGCCGCTGCCCTATGCCGCGAATCTCGAAAAACTGGCGTTGATTGATGCGTCCCGGATCGTGGAGGCGGTGAAAAAGGTCTACTACGTCTGACCTGCGGGTGGGGAGGGTCTAGTCCTCCCACTCCCATTCCCAACCGCCTTGCACACCGGTGCTCGGATCCCCGCTGCGGAACCGGCCGTAGCGGTCGCAGGTTGCGGGCTGTGTAGAACTGCCTGCAGCGTTGGGATAGATGCCGGACAGGTCGCGATCGTCTCGCACCGTGAAGGACGATGACGCCACGATCTCCCGGTTACCGAGAAATGCATCGGTCATCAGCGGTTGATATTCGTAGGATATCTCCACGAAGATCACAGAGTCGCCTTCCATCGCCAAGACCTCTTCGCCCGGTGGTCCCATGCCGGCGAAGGTGATATCGCTTTTGCCAGTGCCTTCGCCGCCATACTGGCTTTCGAACTTGCGCTTGCCCATGCAGCGTTGCCAGTGGATATATTGCTGGTTGCCGGAGGAATTGTCCGGGTCCACTTCCTGGCTGCTGATGACGACCCGGCCATGTTCGAACAGATCGATTCCGGCACCGGCCTGCAAATCCGACCCGACCAGCAGATCGACGATATCGCTTTCGTAGATCTTTTCCTCTTCAAGCCCCGATGCCGCCCCGATGCGGGAAGCATCGTCGGCAATGCGAATGGCCGCCTGCCCCACCTTCATGTGGGTAATCGCCAGCATCGCCGTTTCCAGCCCGTATACGCCGAGCGTCAGCAGGACTGGCGTGATGAAGGCCATCTCGGTCAGCGCAGTACCGCTGTCATCGCGCCAAAGCGCCCTTAGAGTGTGTGATGCGGGGCGCTTAGTCATCATCGTCGTCGTCGTCGTCGTCGTCGTCGTCGTGCTTCTTGACCTTCTTGCACTTCTTCTTCTTGCCCTTCTTTTTGCAGTCTTTGTCCTTTTTGTCGTCCAGGGTGTCGGAAAGACATTCAAGGCTCGGAAGACCGGGTTTGTCGCATGGGTCGTCGGATACCGGAGCAGGAGGTCCGGGCGGCGGTAAAGAGCCGCCACCTGCGCCAGCCGTTGTGGCCTCGTCGGCTGCGTCGCAAGGTTTGATTTCCTGCGTACCGTTATGCTGCCGGTAAGGCTGGTTTCGCAGCACTGTCGTGCTTACGACCGTATTCGTCGGGGACCATCCAGCCAGGGTAGGCATTGGAAACACGCGGTCGAATTCAGCGACCGCCGTGAAAACCACCGCTTCGTTGGGATTACCGATGCCCGAATTGCCTTTGCGATCCAGATCGTCGCTGCCGTTTGCGTCCGCATAGGGTTCCCCGACATTGCATCTGCCGTCACCGTTTATATCGGAGAAATCTTCAAGCTGTCCGATATCGCTGTAGCTTTCGTGTGCGCGCCAAATGGCTGCGACCGTGGCCTGCGGAGCCACATCGAGCACGCGGTTCTCGACGAACAACTCGATAGCGCTTTCCTGAGCGGTTTCCAGGGTCGAAGTGCGGCCCGCTTCCTCCATCGCACCGTCGAGGACCGCCTGCACATACATACCGTGCGACAATTCGAAGAGCCCGACCATGAGGATCATCATGGTGGGTATGACCAGTGCAAATTCGACGATGGCCGCGCCTGTGTCGTCGCGCAGCAGGGTGCGCATCGTTCGGGCAAACCGGTTCATTGTGAAATCCTGAGATCGCCCAGCGAATCCGCGATCTTGCCAAAGGTTTCTTCGAGCGAGTCCGCATCGCCTGCCTCAAAATACCGCCCACTGCCCGCGCAATCGATCATCGACTGGTTTATGGCCGTGCCGAAAGCGATAACCCAGACGTTGATGTTGCGCTTGCGCGCTTCGAGGCATGCGACTTCGAACCTTGTTTCCACGGTATCGACGAGGCTCAACGCGCTGCCCACCGTCCAGCGCCGCTGGTCCAGCGCCTCGACGCCATACGCACCATAGGCGATGTCGTAGGGTTCGGTCTGCCCGTCGGTCAGGAAGATGATGTGCCGCGAGGTCGGGTTTGCAGGTGTCGTGTCGGCATTGTGCGCGGAGAAAATACCGGTCGGGGAGAGAAGGCGCGCGGCCCAGAGCATGCCGATATCGTGATAGGTCGATCCTTCGGTCTTCAACGTAGCCAGGAAGCGGTCGAGTTCGGCGGGGTTCATTTCTTCCGGCTTCTGCGCAGGGGCGGGACAGTCCGAAAACCACCAGTTGCCAGTGTCGGCGAAGTTGGAGCCGGTCACCACTTCGGACAGGGTTATCTTGCCGTTGCCGTTGCCGTCGAGCGACCGGACGTAGATCGCCTTGGGATATTGCGGCCGCCACTTGGTCGCGTCGTCCCCCGTTTCGGGAAGCCGATCGATGTCGAGGTCCAGCGCTTGATCGAAATCGACGTTTAGCGGATCGGTAATTGCATAAGTCGCCCGCTCTTCCATGCAGCCATTGCTCTCACTGCGCCAGTTGCGCACGTCGCGCGCTATGGGGGCGTAGCGGAAGGCGGTGGACGTCCTGTATTCGGGCTTCGTAACGGTTTCGAACGTATTGACGAAATCGGTATAGGATCGGGACTCGATGTAGCAAGTCTCGCCGGCCCGCTTGATGTTATAGGTCGTGCCGTTCTCGGTGCGCTTCTTTTTGACGACCGTTCGTGTTCCGGGGGGATCGCTGACCTCGGTCTTGATCGTTTCCAGCACTTCGTCTTTTCTCGACAAGGTATCGCCAGGTTTCGCGCCCTGGCATTCCCAGCGGCCCGGCGTACTGCCGCCCTTGGCGTCGCCCTGTCCGCCACCGCCCGATGAACCGGGAATGTAGGTGGCCGGAAAGCTGGATAGGGTTTGCCAGTCGGTGACGGTACCGGACTGATACTGCCAGTTCTTGTCGAAGGTGGTGTAGCCGACGCTGGTGTTCTTGCTGTCGAGTTCGCGCGACTGGTAGACCCAATCGTCAACTACCCAGCTATCGTCCAGCAGGTGTCCGACATTGACGTTGGAAGCGTAGGGAACGAACCCGTAACGAAGCCGGACGCCGGGCGCTTTCGATCCTTCGAGCCGCTTGTGGAAGTTGCGGATGACGGATTTGACGGACTCGATACGTGACTGGCTGTCGCCCGCATTGGTGTGGCGCATCGAGCCGGTGACATCGATTGCCATCATCAAATCAAGATTGGGGAAGCTGAGGCGCGCCTCGCATTCCACCGCGATAGGCACGTCGTTTATGCCGAACACATTCATCAGCGCGGTCGGCACATCCACTTCGGCCTCGCCGGTGATGGCGTAATCGTCTTCCAGCGTCATCACGAAGGATCGCTGGTCGGTACCGTAGGCCCCACTCTGGAAATTGATGTTGAAAAACCGGTTGCCCACTTCCGCCACATCGGCAGGTATCTTGCCATCCACTGCCGCAGAGGAGCCCAGCCGTTTGCGAGCGGCAAGGACACCTGCGTCGCACGCCTGTTGCAGCCGGCTGTTCGCAAGGTAGGCGCGGCTCATATCCACGCCGCCTCCAACCATGCCAAGCAGTGGCAGCAAAGCGGCACCGGCCAACATAAGGGTGTTGCCGGCCTCGTCGCGCACCAGGCGCTGCATAAAGGGGGCTGTTTCAGGGTATTTTGGCATTGCCATAGCTCGCCGGGTTACGGGAAAACCTTGGCGTTAAAGCAAACTGATACAGTTAATTTTCCGGTTACGGCGAATTAGAAATTTCTTTATTCCGATGTCCTATCTCGAACGCTGCAATGAACCGCTCTGTACGAGATTATCGATGATCAAACGTCTGTTGAACGGCACCAGCCATACCGCAAGCGATGCTGCGCGCCGTACAGGCGTGCTCGCCGTGATGCGCGATAGCGGTGGTAACGTGTTCCCGTTGGCGGCGGTGGGCATGATCGCGCTGGCCGGTATGGTCGGCGGCGGCGTGGACGTATCGCGCGCCTATATGGTGCAGAACCGGTTGCAGAATGCTTGCGATGCGGGCGTGCTAGCCGGACGACGGGCAATCGGGGCGGACGGATACACCACCGCCGCAGAAGCAAAAGCCGAAGAACTGTTCGCTATCAACTTCGACGCGGATATTCAGGGCGCGTCCGACCTCGTTTTTACCACGCAGGCGGACGATGACGACAACACCGTTTTCGGCACGTCCACCGCCAATGTCGACACCACGGTCATGCGCCTGTTCAGCTTCGATGAAATCCCGGTCGAGGCGGATTGCAGCGCCACGATGCAGGTCGGCAACAGCGACGTGATGATGGTGCTCGACACCACCGGCTCCATGGGCGGCGGCATTTCGGGTGGCGGCACGCGCATCGCTGCGCTGCGTAGCGCGATGAAGAGCTTCTACAACACCGTTTCGACTGCGGTCGAAGGCGGCAACGGGCGCGTACGCTTTGGCTTTGTGCCCTACAGCTCTACCGTCAATGTCGGGTCGATCCTGTATAACAAGAACCCGGACTGGCTGGTCGATGACTGGACCTACCAGTCACGCGAGCCGCAATACCGTGAAGTCGAGCACGAAGTAATCACCGGCTACGAACCGCCCTATTTCGAATACGCAGAAGGTACGCAGGATCGCGAGCGCGGTGGCTGGCAGGACTATGGCAGCGACCGCTTCCAGAAAAATAACGACTGTCGCGCTGCGATGCCGGCAAACACCAGCTATCAGGATGTCGACGAGAACGGCGATCCCATCGACAAGAACGATATCGAAACGGACGACGACGGCAACGTCGTGTTCGGCGACAGCCCCCCACCGGGCGGCACGCGCGAAGAAACGCAGTATATCGACAGCGACCAACGCCGCATCACGCAGACCACGTGGACCAAACCGCAGCAGGCGCGCCAGTACCGGTGCCAGAAGGTCGGAAATACCCGGCGCATCCAGGTTCGCATCACCGAACAAACCTTTTTCCGCCATCGCTACGCGATCGAGGAACCGATCTTCACGACTACGACGACATCAGAATTCGAACGCTATCTTTATAAAGCTGTCGAATACGATGTCAGCAATTTCAAGGCTTTCTCGAACGTCACGACCGTCACGGGCAACAATGGCAACAACCAGACGTCGCGGTGGCGCGGGTGTATCGAGGAACGCGATACGGTTTCGGCACAAAACTTTTCCTATTCCAAGATTACCGGTCTTAATCCGGCCGAAGCAATCGACCTCGATCTCGACACGGCACCCACGTCCGACGACAAGACCAAGTGGCGTCCGCTGTGGGACCAGATCAGCTATTACCGCACGACGAACGATGGCCGTTACCTGACGAGCGCCGCAGTCTCCGAACGCGGTAGTGCTGCGAACGGGGCATGTCCGGTCGCCGCGCGCCAGTTCGCCACGATGACGAAGAGCGAATTTGATGCCTATGCCGACTCGCTCACCCCCGGCGGCAATACCTATCACGATATCGGCATGATCTGGGGCGCACGCCTCACGTCGCCGACCGGCATGTTCCAGGACAACGTCCAGCTTCAGCCTGCCAATGGCGGTTCTGTGGCGCGACACATCATCTACATGACCGATGGCGAGCTGGTTCCGAACACAACCATCCACAGCGCTTATGGCATCGAATACCACGATCGGCGCATTACCGATAACGGCTATTCGAACCACACCAGCCGCCACAACTCGCGATTCCTTGCAACCTGTGCAGCAGCCAAGGCGAAGGGCATCCGTGTCTGGGTAATCGCCTTCGGGTCCGGACTGACGGGCGATCTGGAACAGTGCTCTTCGACGCAAAGCTCGTTCGTGGCGGCCGATGCCGGTTCCCTGAACGAAGCGTTTCAGGAAATCGGCAAGACCATCGGCGAATTGCGGGTGGTGCAGTGATACAACGCCTGGTCATCGGAAATCGCCGCAGGAGGCTGCGCGAAGACGACAGCGGTGCCGCTGTCGTCGAATTTGCGCTGGTCGCGCCATTGTTCATCTTCGTAATGATGGGCCTGTTCGATTTCAGCCAGTGGATGTATGCGCGCTCCGTTCTCAATGGCGCGGCGCAGGATGCGGCGCGTCTTTCCACGCTGGAAACCGGCGACACGGCGGTCGCCGACGCGCATGTCGCCAGGATGATCTCGCGTATCACGCCCGACGCCGTCGTTTCGACCACCCGCCGCAGCTATTTCGATTTTGCCGATATCGGGCGTCCCGAACAGTGGAACGACGAGGACAATAACGGCACTTGCAACGACAGCGAAAACTACACCGACGAAAACAGCAACGGCCAGTGGGATGCCGATATCGGCGAGAGCGGCAACGGTAACGCCAGCGATGTCGTGATCTACACCGTCACCGTCCAGTACGAACCTTCCTTCGCCATGCCGCTTGTGCCCTATATCAGCGATACGCGCGAAATTTCGTCAACGGTCGTAAAGAAGAACCAGCCGTTTGCGTTGCAAACCGGTCTCTCGTCGGAGGCGGGGACATGCGACTGATGGGCAAGTGTACCGTAACGGCGGCTGGCTTCCTGCAGCGGTTGCGCGCCGATACCAAAGCTATCGCTATGACCGAGTTTGCCATCGTGCTGCCGGTCCTTCTGACGCTGGGCCTTTACGGAACGGAAATCGCGCGGCTCGCCACGTCGCGCACCCAAGTCAGCCAGATCGCGCTGAGCCTTGCGGACAATGCCTCGCGTCTTGGGCAAACCGACAATTCGGGTATTACACCCACCGTGACGGAGAACGATGTCGACGCGCTTCTCGATGGCGCGATGCGGCAGGGGGCCAGCATCGATCTTTTGACCAACGGCCGCATCATCCTGTCCAGCCTGGAAGTCGATGATGTCACGGGCCGTCAATACATCCATTGGCAAAGGTGCCGCGGTGCCCGTGCGACCGTATCGCGCTATGGTGACGACGGCGCCAATAATGGGCTGACTGGCACCCCCATGTCGGGCATTGGCAGCGGCAGCAGGAAGGCAATGGCCGATCCCGGCAGTGCCATCATGTTCGTCGAGATCGAATACGAATACGATCCGCTGTTTCAGGCTCCGTTCGGCGCAGGCAACAGGTTGGTTCGGCAGGAGGCAGCCTTCCTGATCCGCGACGACCGAAACCTTGGCGACTCCAGCGATCCAGGACTGACCGGCGGCAATAGTGATTCACAGTGTAACTGATGCCAGGCGCCGGTAGCGCCACGTGCGTTATCTTGACTAGTAAGCGAGAAGCCAACACCTCGCCCTTGTGACAGATCCTGACCTTTTAGAACTGCCATTGGCGCAGCAGCTCGCTATCGTCCATGCGCCGCACGAGGCGCGTGCGGCTTCGGCAGCCGTTTTCGCGTTCGATGCGCGTCTGGCGCGGTTTGTGGCGCAGGCTACCGAACCGATGGTTGCGCAACTGCGGCTGGCATGGTGGCGCGACCAGCTGGCTCTTCCAGTTACTGAACGGGCGAAGGGCGACGTAGTACTGGACAACCTTTCCACACACCTTGGTTATCATTCCGGAATGCTGGGCAAGGTGGTCGATGGTTGGGAGCAACTCGTCGTTGCCGAGGCACTGACGTCTTCGGTAGTCGATACCTTCGCGGCAAACCGTGCCACCCTATTTGCAGCTTTGCAAGACGACCGGCCTATAGAGCCGCATGACGACGAACTTCTGCGTGCCGGCCGGTTATGGGCCTTGGCTGACCTGGCTTCAGTGCAAGCCACACCGGAAGACCGTGCTGCTATCATGCAGATCGCGCACGCCGGGCTTTCGCAACCGATCCGTTTGTCCAGACCGCTGCGGCATCTTCATATACTAGGCGAGCTGGCGCGTAGCAGTTTGCGGCGGGGCGGTGCGCCGCTGGTATCACGTCGCCGCGATGCGCTGTTGATCAGCCGCCTTGGATTGTTCGGGCGCTGAGCTATGCTGCACAGCCGACGGGAGGCACGCAATGAACAGAATGGTGCTGGGGGCGTTCGCTGCGCTGCTTATGGTCGCGGTTGGATTGTTCTGGTGGCAAGGCCGTGCGCAGGTGGAAGAGGGCGCGCCGCCGCCGCTGGCGGTCGATACACCGGACGCCGCTATCGAGCCAGAAATCCCGGTATCCGATGGCGCCGACCAGCGCGGGCCGGAACCGCCCGCCGCCACCGAGCTTACGCGCGAACAGAAGCGTTTCTTTCGCTATGACCGCAATCGCGATCTTCGGGTAACCCGCAACGAGATGCTGTCAACCCGCGCCGATGCCTTTCGCAAGCTGGATGTCGATGGCAACAACCTGCTGACATTCGAGGAATGGGCGGTGACGACCGTCAACCGTTTCGAGGGCGCCGACAGCGATGGCAACCGCGAGTTGACCCAAGCGGAGTTCGCCAGCACCGCGCCGAAAAAACGCGCCCCATCGCGGCCACGCTGCCGCTGTTAGGCAGGGGCCGCAACCCGCTCCACGGCCTTGGACCACGCGCTAAAATCGGTTTTGCCGCGCTCCGTATACGCTTCCTTGCGCTGCTTTTTCTTCACGTCGTGCAGCGGGTCGAAGAGGCCGAAATTTACGTTCATCGGCTGATAGGTTTCTGCCTCGGCATCGCCGGTGATATGCGCCAGCAAGGCACCGGTCGCGGTGCTGCGAGGAGGTGACTGCCAAGCTTCGCCGCGCAGGTCCTGCGCTGCCATCACACCCGCCATCAAGCCGATGGCCGCACTTTCGACATACCCCTCGCACCCGGTAATCTGTCCGGCGAAGCGGATATGCTCATGCCCTTTCAGCCGCAACTGCCGGTCCAGCAGGGCAGGAGCATTCAGAAACGTATTGCGATGCAGGCCGCCAAGGCGCGCGAATTCCGCATCTTGCAATCCGGGGATGGTGCGAAACAGGTCGGCCTGCGCGCCGTATTTCAGCTTCGTCTGGAAGCCGACCATGTTCCATAAAGTGCCCAGCGCGTTATCCTGCCGCAACTGGACCACCGCGTAGGGCCAGCGCCCTTGGGGAAATTCTTCGCAAGCGGTGCGCGGATCGTCCAGCCCGACCGGCTTCATCGGGCCATAGCGCAGCGTATCGACACCGCGCGCGGCCATGACCTCTATGGGCATGCACCCTTCGAAATAGGGCGTGTCCTGCTCCCATTCCTTGAATTGCGTCGTGTCGCTGGCGACCAGTGCACTATGGAACGCGAGATATTCTTCCCGGGTCATCGGGCAGTTGATGTAGTCGCCATCGGCATTGGATGCGGCGGTGCGCTTGTTCCAGCGCGACTGCACCCAGCAAATGTCCATGTCGATGCTGTCGCGGTGAACGATAGGAGCGATGGCATCGAAGAACGCCAGCCGTTCGCGTCCAGTTATTTCAATGATGCTGTTTGCCAGCGCCTCCGCCGTAAGCGGGCCGGTGGCGACGATGGTCGGGCCGCTGGCGGGTAGTGTCTCGATCCGTTCGCGCACAACGGTGATATTCGGATGCTGGGTAAGGCGGTGCGTTACGCCTTTGGAAAACGCATCGCGATCGACCGCCATCGCCGATCCAGCGGGCACACGGGCATCCTCGCCCGCCGCCATGACAAGCGACTCCATCGCGCGCATTTCGTGATGCAGCAGGCCCACCGCATTGCGCGTATCGTCGTCGGAGCGGAAGCTGTTGGAGCAAACCAGCTCGGCCAGGCCGTCTGTCTGGTGCGCGGGCGTCGTCGCGCCGCTGCCGCGCATTTCGGACAGGCGGACGCGGAAGCCCCGCTGGCCGAGCTGCCACGCCGCCTCGCTACCCGCCAGCCCGCCGCCGATGATATGAATATCGTATGTCATGGCCGAGTATATGGAGGCGGGGCGGGACGGGCGCAATCCATCGGGGGCGTCGACGGGCGCGCCGTATTCGCTTATGGTTGCGCGGACATGGCTCGAACCGCCCTCATAAACCGTCGCCCGTGGCTGTTGCTGGCGCTTGTCGCGGCGGTTGCGTTCTATTTCCTGCAAGGATCGGCGATTGGCGGCGTCTGGCTGACCTTGTTGAAAGGCGCGGCGGTCGGTGCGCTGTCCGTGTACGCCTACCTGCGACACACCTCGCCCGATGCGCGCATACTGGCGACGGCGCTCGCATTTGCAGCAGTCGGAGATATGGCGATCCGGTTCAGCCTTCAGGCGGGCGGTGTTGCATTCGCTATCGCACACGGTTTCGCCATCGCGCTCTACGCCCGCAACTTTCGAACGGTTTTGGATGGCAAGGCGCTGGCGGCGTGCGCTGCCATCGCCTTGGCAATCGGCGTGGCAAGCTGGGCACTATCGTTCGATCTGCTGATCGGCGTTTACGGTCTGGTTTTAGGAACAATGGCGAGCGCGGCATTCCTCAGCCGCTTCCCGCGATGGCGCGTGGTGACCGGCGCGGCGCTGTTCGTCGTATCGGACCTGCTGATATTCGCCGATGCGGGCAACGTCCTCTCCGGCGCGTTGCCGGACCTGCTGATCTGGCCGCTTTACTTTATCGGCCAGTTCCTGATCGCGACGGGCGTCATCCAGACATTGCGCAAGGATACTGGCGCGGCGCGCTAACGCCGCGCCAGATTACGCCATATCGTCTTCGGGTAAGGTATTGTCGCGGTCCTCGGTGGTTTCGGGCGCTGTTTCCTCGGCATTGGCGCCGACGATGTCCTCGATTACCGCTTCTTCCGCCTCGCTTTCCGGTTCTTCCTCCTCGTCGATCCGCGCCACGCCGACAATGTGCTCATTCTTCGTCACGTCGAACAGGCGGACGCCGGACGACGTGCGACCGATTACCGGCAAACCCTCGTGGTTTTCAAAGCCGCCCTCGACCAGATGGCGAAACCGTATCGCCAGCCGGATCAGCTTGGCCTGGTCGGTGACGAGCATGATCTGTTCGCCATGCACTACGGGGAAGCTGGCGACGACGGGGCCGTTGCGTTCGGGGTCGCTGTCGGGCGTGCCGATATTTATCAGCCCTTTGCCGCCGCGACCGATGGTGCGGTATTCATAGGCAGATGACAGCTTGCCATAACCGTTGGCGGTGACGGTCAGGATGAATTCTTCCTCTTCCGCCATCTCCTGCTGCGTATCGGAAAGAATATCGCGGCTGTTCCCTTGTTTCCACGGGGCAACACGCAGATAGTCGTCGCGCGCTTCGGCATCATGGGCGGAATCGTTCAGCACGGCGAGCGACACCACCTTCGCACCATCAAGGGTCATGCCACGCACGCCGATGCCTGTGCGGCTTTTCGTTTCGCGCGCATCGGCAGCGTTGAAGCGGATCGCCTTGTCGCTATCGCTGGCCAGGAACACGTCCTGCGCTTCGGACAACAACGTCACGCCAATCAACCGGTCATCGCCACCCTCGGCAAAGCCCATCGCGAACTTGCCATTGGTGGGCACATTGGTGAATGCCGCCATCGAATTGCGGCGGACCATGCCGTTGGCCGTGGCGAACATGATGTTGAGCGCGGCCCATTCATCCTCGTCTTCGGGCAGGGGCAGCACATTCGTGACCAGCTCGTCATCCGCGAGCGGCAGCAAATTGACCATCGGGCGGCCCTTGGTCTGCGGCGAGCCTTCTGGCAGCTTCCAGACCTTAAGGCGATAGACACGGCCCGTATTGGTGAAGAACAGCACCGGCGTATGCGTGCTGGTGACGAACATTTCGACGATGGCATCCTCGTCTTTCGTCGCCATGCTGGCGCGGCCCTTGCCGCCGCGTGCTTGCGCACGGAATGTGCCAAGCGGGGTGCGCTTGATGTAACCGCCATGCGTTACCGTCACGACCATTTCACCGCGTTCGATGAGGTCTTCGTCGTCTAGCCCGTCCCACGCAGGCGCGATTTCGGACAGGCGCGGCGTGGCATATTCCTCGCGCACCGCGACCAGCTCCTCGCGCATTACGCGATAGAGCTTCACCCGATCGGCAAGGATCGAAAGATACTCCTCGATAGCGGTGGCCAGCTCCTGCAACTCGTCGCCGATCTCGTCGCGGCCCAGCGCGGTCAGACGGTTGAGGCGCAATTCGAGAATGGCTTTCACCTGCCGTTCGGACAGGCGATAGGTGCCGCCTTCCTGGTCCTCGTCCGGTTCGATCGCTTCGACCAGGGCAATATATTGCGCGATGTCGCCGATGGGCCATTCGCGTGCCAGCAGGCGATCACGCGCGGTGGCCGGATTGGGCGCGCCGCGAATGATTGCCACCACCTCGTCCAGATTGGTGACGGCAACGACCAGCCCCAGCAAGATATGCGCCCGCTCGCGCGCCTTGTTCAGCTCGAACTTGGTGCGTCGCGTGATGACTTGCTCGCGGAAGGCGATAAAAGCCTCGATAATATCGCGCAGCATCAGTGTTTCGGGTCGCCCGCCGCGAATGGCGAGCATATTGGCGGGGAAGCTGGCCTGCGCGGGCGTGTGACGCCAGATCTGGTTCAGCACGACATCGGGTGTGGCATCGCGTTTCAGGTCGACGACCACGCGCATGCCTTCGCGGCTGCTTTCGTCGCGGATGTCGGAAATGCCTTCGACCCGGCGTTCCTTTGCCGCCTCGGCAATCTTCTCGACAAGGCTGTTCTTGCCGACCTGATAGGGAATGGAGGTAAAAACGATGCTCTCGCGACCCTCGGTCTTTGCGCCGCGCGTCGCTTCAACTTCGTGGCGGCATCGTTGCAGGATCGAGCCGCGACCGGTCGTGTAGGCCGCCTTCGCGCCTGCCTGACCAAGGATCAATGGCGCGGTGGGAAAGTCGGGACCGGGAATGATCTCGAACAGCTGCTCGGAAGTAATGCCAGGGTCTTCGATAAACGCAAGACACCCGTCGATCACTTCGCCGAGGTTATGCGGCGGCACATTGGTTGCCATGCCGACCGCGATGCCGCCCGCGCCATTGACCAGGAGGTTGGGGAAGCGCGCGGGCAAAACCACCGGCTCGCTCTCGGTGCCATCATAATTGTCCTGATAGTCGACGGTATCCTTGCCGATATCTTCCAGCAGCGCGTTGGCGACCTTCTCCAACCGCGCCTCGGTATAGCGGCTGGCGGCGGGCGGATCGGGGTCCATCGAACCGAAATTCCCCTGCCCGTCGATCAGCGGTACGCGCAGCGACCAGTCCTGCGTCATCCGCGCGAGCGTGTCGTAAATCGCGCTGTCGCCATGCGGGTGATACTTACCCATCGTATCGCCCACGATGCGCGCGGACTTGCGATAGGGACGACCGGCAACGTAGCCATTTTCCTGGCACGTCCACAAAATGCGGCGATGCACTGGCTTCAGCCCGTCTCGCACGTCGGGAAGCGCGCGGCTGACGATGACGCTCATCGCGTAGTCGAGATAGCTCGACTTCATCTCGTCCACGATATCGATCCGCGCGTGCGTTTCCGGCGGGACGGCGGGGGTAATCGGGGCGTTTGTATCGTCGCTCAAGGTGGGTTCGCTTGGAAGCGTCCGCAATGCGGACAGGAGATAGACCTAACGCTAGGGGAAGGGCGGGCATAGCGCCAGCAAACCGCCAGCGGCAGACCCTTTATCCGCCCCGTTTTCCACATATGTTTGGCGTGATGCGGTGCGTTGACGACGTGGGGCGTTCAAAACGCGTTCAGACCGCTTCCCTGATGGATAACGTCAAACCGGAACACACTGAACCGATCAGGCGTTTCCCCTCACAAGCCTGGTCGAGGAAGGCCGGCAATTTTACTGGAGAGTCATCCGATGAACACCCCCCGCTCTAAGCCCCTTGCCAAGACACGCACGGCTGCATCCCGCATGGCTTTGGCCGTTGCGTTGGTCACCGGTACCGCACTCGGTGTGACGGCGTTTGCCGAGCCCGCCCAAGCGCAGCGCGCGAAACGGGACAAACAGAAAAATAACAAGGCATCGAAGTCAAAATACAGTGAAGCATTCGTGGCAGCGTATAACCCGCTGGACGGGCTTATCAAAGCCCAGCCGGTCGATGCCGCCGCAGTGCGCGCCGCTATCGAGCCGGCGGTTGCTGCGGCACAAAACCCGGACGAAAAGTATGCTATCGGGGGCATGCTGAACAATGCCGGCATCACGCTCGACGACCAGGCGCTGCAACGGCGCGGCATCGTTGCAATGCTGGACAGCGGGCTGGTGCCGGCCGAGAACATCCCGCAATACACCTACAGTGCCGGACAGCTCGCCTATTTCGCGAACGATTTCGTTGCGGCGCGCGACCAGTTCATCAAGGCAGCGGCGGCAGGTTATGACAAGACCGACCTGGTGCCAATCATTGCAGACACCTATTTTCAGAAGGAAGATTATGCGTCTGGCCTGCGCTATCTCAAGGGCAAGCTGAACGAGGCGAGCGCCGCAGGACAAAAACCGCCGCAGGACTGGATTCGTCGTGGGCTTGCCGCGTCGTATAACAACGACCTTTCATCCGAAGCCGTACAGTTTGCCGCGATGTACGCGCAGTACTATCCCAGCACTGAAAACTGGCGCGAAGCCATCAATATCCACCGCAACATCCTGCTGCTGGAAAATCCGGAACTGCTGGACCTCATGCGGCTGGGCGACATGACGGGCGCACTCAATAGCGAGCGCGACTATTTCGAGTATGTCGACGCGGCAGATGTCTTGCGCCTGCCCGGCGAAGTGAAGCGCATTCTGGACAAGGGTATTGCGAGCGGTGTCATTAATAGCTCCGGGCCCCGTATTTCCGAAACGCTAAGGTCGGCTAATAGCCGTATCGCAGACGACAAGGCCGATCTTGCCAATCTTGAAGGTGAGGCGCGCAGCGCGGCTACGGCTTCGCTCGCCCGCAGCACGGCGGACGCCTATCTTGGTTATGAAATGGGCGACAAGGCGGAAGCGCTGTACGAAATCGCATTGGAAAAAGGCGATGGCAATGCTTCGCTGATTTACACGCGCCTCGGCATTGCGCAGCTGATGCAGGGCAAGGTGGAAGCGGCCAAGGCGTCTTTCGCCAAGGCGGAAGGCAATCGGGCGGCAATTGCCAAGCTGTGGACGGTATTTGCCGACCAGCAGCAGCGGCCTGCGCTGGAACAGGCGGCTATGCCGACGACGGCCAGCTAAGGCGTTCTTACATAAAACACGGGGTGTGCAGGCAACTGCGCACCCCTTTTTTTGGCCAGGAGTTGGGCGCAAGGTGCAAGTTTCGCGGAATGCTTCGGGCTTTTTGGCGACGCCGAAGCCATAGATCGGATCTCCGTCCTGCCGCAGGCGCGGCGGATATCGGCCTGTCCCCGCGCGGCAACGACGGTCACCATTGGATCGATGCCGAGATGTCGGCGTCGGTTCCGGCGGGGAATATTGTCGGTACGTTTGGGCTTCGGCTTGCGGTGCGACAGGCCTAGTCCGCGTGCGAGCGCATCAGGCAACGGGCTTGAAATCTCCGTCCGCTTCGTCGCGCAGGTAAAGCACACCTTCGGAAATGGCGAAGAACGCGCCATGCAGTTCCAGCGCCCCGTCCGCGATCTTCTGCGCGACATAGGGGAAGGTGAGCAGGTTCTTCAGGCTGACACCTACTGCCGCCATTTCCATTGCGCGTTCGGCATCGCGACCGTCCGCACCATGTTCCGCGAACACCGCTTCGCGCGCATCGTTCAACAGGCTGATCCAGGTGGCGATGAACCCGCCTTCACCGGGGGCGGTATCTTTCAACTCCTGCGTCAGGGCGACTTTGCATCCACCGCACATGCCGTGGCCCATCACCACGATATGGCGGACCTTGAGCATCTGCACCGCGAATTCCAGCGCGGCGGAGACACCATGCAGGCCGCCCGGTTCCTCGTAAGGCGGGACGAGTGCGGCGACGTTTCGCACCACGAAGATATCACCCGGATGCACGTCGAAGATCTGTGCCGGATCCACGCGGCTGTCCGAGCAGCCGATGACCATCACGCCTGGATGCTGCCCGTCCGATACCAGTGAGTCATAGCGTGTGCGCTGGGCGCGATAGCCTTCGTCGCGGAAGCGCTGGTAGCCGCGCAGAAGTTCGGCGAATTTCGGCATCAGAAGCGGTCGCCCCGGATCACCTCGACATCCCACATCGTCAGCAGCAGGCTGTGGCTGGTGAGAATTGGCGACAGGTCGCGCGCCAACGCCTCTGCTTTGTCCCGCGGCGCGATAGTCAACACGAACACCTTGTCGCTGCCCGTAACTCTCTCTTCGCGCCAGCGCCCTTCGCGGCCCTTTCCCGAAGTGACTGGTGTCACGGTCCAGCCGGTAATTCCTGCGCGATCTATCGCGTCTGTCACAGTGCGGGCGAGTGCGGCATCGGACAGGATCTCGATGCGTTTCCTGATAACGGTTTCCATCATCCTGCTCCTCCCGATAGGCCTATCAGCACATCGGCCAGCAAGGCGATGAGACCGATATTTATCATGATGTTGAAAGGGAAGGTGATGCTGAGCGACATCGTGAGGTAAATGCCGGGGTCGGCCTCGGGCATGGCAAGCCGCATTGCTGCCGGCACCGCGATATAGCTGGCGCTGGCACACAGCACACCGAACGCGGCGACAGAGCCGACATCCAGCCCGATGCCCCAGGCCGCAACCGTGCCGACCAGTCCGTTGAACAGTGGCAGGCCGATGGCGATAACCACCAGCCGCCAGGTCAACGATCTCGTGTCCATCATCCGACGCGCCGCGATCAGGCCCATATCCAGCAGGAACAGGCACAGCACACCCTTGAACCCGGCCTCGAAAAACGGCGCTACATCGGTGAAACCGACGGGGCCGGCGATTATGCCGATCACGAATGCCCCCAGTAGCAACACGACCGAGGCATTGAAGAAAACCTCGTGCAGCAACGCGCTCTTGCTGCGTCCCGTATCGCCGCCGAACCCGCGCGCCAGCATCAGTCCCGTCAGGATCGCGGGCGTTTCCATCGCGGCCATTACCGCCACCATGAAACCGCCGGGCGGCGTGCCGCGTGCTTCGAGAATTTCGACGGCGGTTACGAAGGTGACGACGCTGACCGAACCGTAATGCGCCGCAACGGCACCGGCGTTAATGCGGTCCAGCCGTCCGAACCCGGCGAGAACGGGATTGGCGACCAGCGGGAGCAGGAAACTGGCCGCGATGCCAAGCGCGAGTGCGGCGGCGATGGTGAGGTCGAACCCGCTCTTCGAAACCGCCACGCCGCCTTTCAGCCCGATGGCCGCCATCAGGTAAAGCGAAAGCCCTTTTGCCAAGGCTTCGGGCACGGCAAGGTCGGATCGGACGAACGCAGCCACCAGGCCCAAAACGAAAAACAGGATGACCGGCGAGGTCAGCGTCTGTAGCAGCGTTGCATCCATGCCGGCGAACTAAACCGCTTCGACCAGTGCGACAAGTGCAACCCCGCTGCACGTCCCCGGCATTGCGCGGGCCGCGCCGCGCCCTTAGATACGCGGCATGAACGACCTGTCATCCGCACCCAAGCCGCCTGCCGAACGCCCTGCACGGGTGCGCAAGCCCGACTGGATCAGGGTGAAGGCGCCGGTCAGTAAGGGCTATCACGAAACGCGCAAGTTGATGCGCGACCTCAGTCTTAACACCGTGTGCGAAGAGGCGGCGTGTCCGAATATCGGCGAGTGCTGGGACAAGAAGCACGCGACTGTGATGATCCTGGGCGATGTTTGCACCCGCGCCTGTGCCTTCTGCAACGTCAAGACCGGCATGCCGCGCATCGTCGATCCGATGGAGCCGGAGAACGTCGCCATCGCGGCGGGGCAGATGGGCCTGAACCACATCGTCATCACTTCCGTCGACCGCGATGATCTGCCCGATGGTGGGGCGGGACAGTTCGTAAAGGTTATCAAGGCGCTACGCCGCGAGACGCCCGACACGACGATCGAGATCCTGACGCCCGATTTCCGCAACAAGATTCGCCCAGCGGTCGAGACGATCTGCGAGGCGGGGCCGGACGTCTACAATCACAACCTCGAGACCGTGCCGCGCCTCTATCCTACCATCCGCCCCGGCGCGCGCTATTATGCGTCGCTTCGCCTGCTGGAGGAAGTGAAGGCGCACGACCCAATGATCTTCACAAAGTCCGGCATCATGCTCGGACTGGGGGAGCAGCGTTTGGAAGTGCACCAGGTGATGGACGACATGCGCTGCGCCGACATCGATTTCATGACGATGGGCCAGTATCTGCAGCCCACGCCGAAGCACGCCAAGGTCGAGGATTTCGTAACGCCCAAGGCGTTCGACGCATTCGGTTCCATTGCGCGGGCCAAGGGCTTTCTACAAGTCGCGTCCACACCGCTAACCCGCTCCAGCTATCACGCCGGTGACGATTTCGCCGTGATGAAGGCCGCTCGCGCCGAACGCATGGCGCGCACCACGGCGATAGCCTGATGCCGACAATCCGCGAACACCGGATACTGCCCTACACACCTGAGCAGATCTTCGATCTGGTCGCGGATGTGGCTGAATATCCGCGCTTCCTGCCGTGGGTGGTCGCAACGCGCGTGCGGTCTGACAGTGACAGCGAAATGGTTGCCGACATGGTGGTCGGCTTTAAATCCCTGCGTGAACGCTTTACGTCGAGGGTCGTCAAACAGCGACCGGAAAGCATTACCGTGCATTACGTGGACGGACCGATGCGCAACCTGGACAATAACTGGACCATCACGCCTGCGCCGGATGGCGGCAGCGAAGTGAATTTCTGCGTAGATTTCACGTTCAAGAACGGCGTTTTCGAACGTATCGCGGGCCAGTTCGTGGATCGTGCTTTCCGCAAGCTGATGGGCGCCTTCGAACAGCGCGCGGCCGAGCTTTACGGCAACAGCAATTCCAGGGCGACGACGCTGGCCTGACGCCTGATGCCTGCGCGACCGAGGTTGCCGAAGTTCTGCAGATCGCCTTCCTGCCCGCCATCCTCGCCCCGGATCGCGCGCGCGAAAACGACCGTCCCGACCGGCTTCAACGCGGTGCCGCCACCGGGTCCGGCCACCCCGCTGACTGCCACCGCGACATCTGCGTCGGACCGGGCAAGCGCGCCCTGCGCCATCGCCCAGGCGCAGGCGATGGACACCGCACCGAAGGTTTCGATGATGTCGCTGGCCACGCCGAGCAGCTCCATCTTGGCCGCGTTGGAATAGGTCACGAATCCGCGGTCCATCACGGCGGACGATCCGGCCACTTCGGTCAACGCCGCCGCCACCAGACCGCCGGTGCAGCTTTCCGCCAGCGTTACCCTGCGCCGGACAGCCGCGTTTTCCTCGATGACCCGCGTCGCAAGCGACACGATCTCATCGGGCAGGACAAAATCGCTCACGCGGCGTCGTCAGGACAAATGCTCGGATTTTTCACTTTCGACATTTCAGCGATGAATGCTGCGATGCCGCCCAGGTTTTCCGGTGGCAGCGGTGCGAGGAGTTCCAGCCCGCGCTCGATCTTGCCGCAATCCTTCACGTCGAAATCCTTTAACACCATTCCGGGCAGCAATGCGCCAAGAAGGTTGCCGGCGTTCTCCGCATCGAGCGTGGCCAGGCTTTCGGCAATGGCATCGGCACCGCCATCCTTGCCGGCAAACGTGCTAATCAAGCGCAAGGCCCCCGGCCAAGCCGCCGTGCCCTCCTGTTCGAATGCGGCGACCATCGTATCGGACCCCGACATCAGGAAACCGCCCAACGACAGCGTTTCGCCGCATTTCGTGCGCAGAGTTTTCACGGCAATCGGGACGGCAAAGACCACCGTATCCGCGACATCGGATTGCGCGACACATTCCTGCGCGGAAACAGCGGTGGGCAGGGCGGCGGTGCTCAACGCTGCGGCAGCTGCGGCCAGCTTAATCGATCGGGTGCGTGTCATGGTCGGTCCTTCTTCATCAGCAGAGCCGTCGCTTGCGCCGCGATACCTTCGCGTCTGCCGGTCGGCCCCAATCCTTCGGTCGTGGTGGCCTTCACGCTAACGCGATCTGCCGAAATTTCCAAGATGCTTGCAATGCTCGTGCGCATGGCATCGCGGTGCGGGCCGATCTTGGGCGCTTCGCAGATAATCGTGACATCGACATTGCCGGTTTGATAGCCCGTTTCGTCCGCCAGCGCACAGGCGTGGCGCAGGAACCGGTCGGAGGAGACACCGGCCCAGCGTGCGTCCGATGGCGAGAAGTGTTCGCCGATATCGCCCGCGCCGATTGCGCCTAGCACGGCATCGGTAATTGCATGCAGCGCCACGTCGGCATCGCTGTGTCCAGCAAGACCGTGAGTGTGTTCGATCCGGATACCGCCCAGCCACAGCGCCTCCCCCTCGGCAAGACGATGGACATCGTAACCCGACCCGATCCGCGTCATCGGCATGGTGCTGCTTTCCCCACTCTCGAAGTCGGCGGCGTAGGTAAGCTTTTTCAAAGCTTCGTCCCCTTCCACCAGTATGATTGCATGACCCGCCGCGCGGGCGACTTGTGCATCGTCGCCTGCCGTAACGGGGCCTGTCCAGCTGCGGTGTGCGTTCAGGATGATATCGAAGTGGAAAGCCTGCGGCGTTTGCACACGGCGTATCGTGTCGCGGTCGACCGGTTCGCCCATGCTACCATCGTCCGCGACGATCAGACTGTCGGCAACCCGAAGAACTGGAATTGCGCCGTCGCTGTTTTCCAGTGCAGCAAGCAGGCGCGAGATAACCTTTGCCGGTATACCGGGCCGCGCGGCGTCGTGGATCAGCACGCGTTCGGGCGTTTGCGAGGCAAGAGCCTCCAGCCCTGCACGCACCGATGCCTGCCGCGTGTCCCCACCTTCGACCAGCGTAACCGGAGCGCCGTCGGGGACGCTGTCCAACGCCAGCGGATCGCCGGGATTGGGCACCACGACCACGATATGCGCCGCCCCTGCATCGGTCAGCGCGGCGATGCTGTGAGTCAAAACACGGCTGCCGCGCCACTTGGCAAACTGTTTCGGGACCTGCTGCGCTGCGCGCGTGCCGGAACCACTTGCGACGACAACGGCGTGGAAGGCAGGGTAGGGCGGGGCGCTGTGCATGCAGGGCGTGCGCTACCGCCTTGCGCAGCGGGAGGCAAACCGGTATTCGCTGCCTAAAGATTAGGCAACCGCACCAGACATGACGCTTCCTCCGCCACCAAAGCTTGCTCCGATAAAGATCGGTCCCGTCGTCGTGCCGCAGCCGGTCGTGCTTGCGCCGATGACAGGGGTGACGGACATGCCGTTCCGTACGCTGGTGCGCCGCTACGGGTCCGGCCTCAACGTCACCGAGATGGTGGCCAGCCAGGCAATGATCCGCGAAACGCGGCAGTCGCTGCAAAAGGTGGCGTGGGATGTCATCGAAGAGCCGGTGTCGATGCAGCTGGTCGGCTGCGATCCCGACAGCATGGCGGACGCAGCCAAGCTGAACGAGGATCGCGGCGCGGCCATCATCGACATCAATTTTGGCTGTCCGGTGCGCAAGGTGACGAATGGCATGGCCGGGTCGGCCCTGATGCGCGAAGTGCCGCTGGCGGCGAAGCTGATGGAAGCCACGGTGAAGGCGGTGTCCGTGCCGGTGACGGTCAAGATGCGGATGGGGTGGGACCATGCCAGCCTCAACGCGCCGGAGCTCGCGCATATTGCCGAGGATCTTGGCGTGAAAATGATCACCGTCCACGGGCGTACGCGCAACCAGATGTACAAGGGCCGCGCGGACTGGCAGTTCATCCGAACCGTTTGTGACGCGGTGGACATTCCGGTGATTGCCAATGGCGATATCTGCACGATTTCCGATGCCGCCGATGCGCTCGAACAATCGGGCGCCAACGGCGTGATGATCGGGCGTGGCGCTTACGGAAAGCCGTGGCTGCTGGGGCAGGTAATGTACTGGCTGCGCACCGGCGAACAGCTTGCCTCGCCGTCCTTTGGCGAGCAATACGATGTGCTGGTCGAACACTATAACGGCATGCTCGACCTGTATGGCGCGGATGTCGGCGTTAAGGTCGCGCGCAAGCATATCGGATGGTACACGAAAGGGATGCACGGTTCGGCGGAGTTCCGCAATCGCGCCAATTTCATCGACGATGCGCGGCAAGTCCTGGGCGAAATCGAGCGGTTCTACGCACCCTTCGTGCACGAGCAGGCCGCATGACGACCGCCTGCGCGCCGCCCGAAGCGTCGCCCGCCGAACTTCCCGATGCAAGAACACAGATCGCCTCGCTGCTTTTTGCCCTGCTGGTGGTCGATCCCGGCTTCGTCGTGCGCGAGGTCAATCCGGCGGCGGAGAACCTGTTGGGCGCGGGCGCGCGACGGCTGTGCGGGCAGTCGCTCGACCAATGCCTGCACATCGACGATGCTGCGTTGTTCGACCGCCTGCGCGTCGACAATGCGCCCCTGATTGCGCGCGGTCTTGCAATGCAGGTGGCGGACGAGATGCGGCGCGTGAACCTGACGTCCAGCCCGCTGGCAGGTGACGTGGCCTGGCGCGTGGTCACCGTATCGGAAGCGGCGCAGACCGACATGGCGTATGCGTCCAAAACCGATGCTTCGCTAAAGGCGCCCGCCGTTCTGGCGCACGAAATCAAGAACCCTTTGGCGGCGATACGCGGCGCGGCGCAGCTGGTAGCGCGCAAGCTGGACAAAGCCGACCGGCAGCTGACCGATGTAATGTCCGCCGAAGTCGACCGGATTGCGAGGCTGGTCGACCGGATGCAGGCGCTGGGTAGTGCGACACATCCGGAAAACGGCCCGGTCAATCTGCACGGCACCATCCGCAAGGCGATGGCAGTGGTGCGGGTCGGCACCGCCGGGACTGTCACATTCGAAGAATCCTTCGATCCTTCGTTACCCGATGTCGCGGGCAACGCCGATCAACTGGAGCAGGTGGTCATCAATCTGCTGTCCAATGCGGTGGATGCGTGCGGCAATCAAAACGACCCACTGGTGTCCGTCCGCACCCGCTTCGTCAGCGGGCTTGCGGCGACGATCCCGCGCGCAGGATCACCAGTGCGCCTGCCGATAGAGATCGCTATCGCCGACAACGGCGCAGGCGTCGACGCTGCGCTGGAGCCGCATATTTTCGAGCCGTTCGTCACCTCCAAGCGCAGCGGTCAGGGGCTGGGGCTGCCGCTGGTCAAGAAGTTGGTCGCCGACATGGGCGGCCGTGTCCGCCACCGCCGCGATGCGCGCGAAGGTCGCACCGTGTTTACGGTCCACCTGGCCATCGCCGGTGCGAACGAGGGGAGCATACAAGATGGCTGAGCGCATTCTGCTGGTCGAGGATGACCAGGCCATTGCCACCGTCGTGCGGTCGGCACTGGAGGCAGAGGGCTACGCCGTCGCTCACGCCGAAAGCGTCGCAGCGCGCGATGCCTGCCTTGCACAAGGCACTTTTGCGGCGATGCTAACCGATGTGCTGTTGGGGGACGATGACGGGATCGACTCGCTTGGCGACGCACCCGAGGGTATGCCGGTCATCGTTTTGTCGGCGCAAAACACGCTCGATACCGCCGTACGTGCGACGAAGGCGGGGGCGTTCGAATATTTCCCCAAACCGTTCGACCTGGATGAACTGCTGCGCGCGGTGCGGCAGGCCGCGGGGCGCAATCCGGAACACCGCGACGGGGGCAGTGCCAAACGGGACGATGCGGCCGAAGACGGCCTGCCGCTGGTCGGCCGCAGCCGGGCGATGCAGGTGGTCTACCGCATGATCACCCGCGTACTGCGCAACGATCTGACGGTGCTGGTGCTGGGCGAAAGCGGCACGGGCAAGGAGCTGGTGGCCGAGGCCATCCACCAATTGGGGTCGCGCAAGACCGGCCCGTTCGTCGCGGTCAATGCAGCGGCAATTCCGGCGGACCTCATCGAAAGCGAACTGTTCGGGCACGAGCGCGGCGCGTTCACCGGTGCCATTTCGCAGGCCATCGGCAAGTTCGAACAGGCAAATGGCGGTACGCTGTTCCTCGACGAGATCGGCGACATGCCTATAGAAGCACAGACACGGTTGCTGCGCGCACTGCAATCCGGGCGGATTCGGCGCGTTGGCGGGCGGCGCGAGATCGCCATCGACGTGCGTATCATTGCTGCGACCAACCGCGACCTCGCGCCGATGATAGCCAACGGCACTTTCCGCGAAGACCTGTTCTATCGCCTCAATGTGGTGCCGATAACTATGCCGCCCCTGCGCGAAAGGCGCGAGGATATCGCACCGCTCGCCCTGCATTTTCTCGACCTCGCTGCCCAGGAAGGTCTGCCGCGACGTGCGCTGTCGGATTGCGCTGTAGAGAAACTTTCCGCCCTGGCATGGCCCGGCAATGTCCGCGAATTGCGCAATGCCGTGTTCCGGCTCGCGGTGATGTCGCGCGACGATCTGATTGATGGTGTTGCGGTCGACTCAATCCTCGATACGCCTGCAATGGCTGGTGCCAGTGCGACGCCGGACGCGATAGGCGCGGCTTTTGTCAGCTGGATCGACGACGCGCATCCCGCCCCCGGCACAGTATATCGCGCCTTCGTCGACACTGCAGAACGCCCACTGCTGGAATGGGCGCTGGCGCAAACTGACGGCAATCAATTGAAAGCTGCCGCGCTGCTCGGCATCAATCGCAACACGCTGCACAAGAAACTGCGCGAACTGGAAATCAGGCCACGCTAGCGGCCAGCGCGCGCCAATTTCGGTCGCGCGTTGCCAACGGTTCGACGCCACGGGGCTTGCATTTATGCAACACCGTTGTTGTAACGCGGCAACGATGACGTCCGCTGCACCATCCCTGCACCGATCCACCCCGCGTTGGCGCCGCCGCTTTGCCGCCGCAGCGCGCCGTGCAAATATCATCGGCCTGCTCGAAGTGCTGGCCGTGCTGGCCTTTATCGGGATGGTCACGCTGACCTGGTTCACGTTCACGAACGCGCCGCCTGGCGGACAGCTGCTGCCCTCAACCCAAGTCGCCACGCTGTTGATCGGCACGCTCATTCCGTCGTTGGGACTGATTGTCCTGGCAGGCCGCAGAATGGCAATGCGGCGCGCAGCGGGCAGTACGGCGCGATTACATGTTCGGCTCGTATTCTTCTTTTCGATGGTCGCTGCCTTGCCAACATTGCTGGTCGCTGGCTTTGCGGCGTTTCTGTTCCAGTCCGGGGTCGATTTCTGGTTCTCCGCAAATTCGCGTGGTTTGATGCAAGCGGCGAATGAAATGGCACGCGAATATTATGTCGAGAACCAGGTGGAAGTGACGAACGAAACCGTCACGATGGCCGGCGATCTGCGCTTCTATTTTGAAAGCGGGCAGCGCACCGAATTGACCGACCCAAGTTTTGTGGAATTCGTCAGTTTCCAAATGGACGGGCGCGACATTAACGAGGCGGCGATTCTGCAACGAGTAGATGACGGTTCGTTGCGCACCGTGGCAACCTACGACATTACCGAGGCAAGCAAACCCGGCGTCTTCGGTACGGCAGGCGTGCGCCGTCTGCGGGATGGCGAGCGTGCGGTGATGGAGGCAACGGACTCGCGTATCGAAGCGGTGGCGACCGTGGACAGCAGCACCGGCCTGTTCCTTTATACCGTCCGAAATCTGGAAGAGCGCGGGTTCAAATCCTGGCAACGCGCGCAGGCGATCAGCGAAGGCTTTACGGTCCTGCAAACCCGCGCGCGCGCCTTGCAGTTGCGGTTCAATCTCGCACTATATCTTGCTTCGCTAGCCCTGGTCGGGGTTGCCGTGTGGTTTGCGCTGCGGTTTGCGGACCGGCAGGTGGAGCCACTGACCGATCTGGTCGGCGCGGCGCGGCAGGTCGGGGCTGGCAACTTCGCCCTGCGCGTCGAAGGGCGCACCGGCGCGGATGAGATCGGCCTGCTTAACCGCGCGTTCAACCGTATGACCGCGCAGATCGAGAAGCAAACCGACGCACTGGTCGGTGCCAATGCGCAACTTTCCCAACGTCGGGCGTTCATGGAGGCGCTGCTGGAGTCAATCTCTGCCGGGATCATCTCGCTCGATGCGGACGGCAAAGTGCTGCTGATGAACGGCGCGGCGCAGGCGCTGCTGCATACCGGGCCGGATAACACTGCCGGACCGACAGATATCGAAACGCTTGCACCGCAATTCGCCGCGTTGATAGATGCCGGGCTGGACAGCGGCATCGTGTCGCACAACCGCGCCGGTGAACTGCTGACGCTGGCGGTGAAAATCACCGCGACAGGCACCGGCAAGGTCCTCACATTCGAGGATATAACGCGCCAGCTGCTTGACCAGCGACAGGCCGCCTGGTCGGACGTGGCGCAGCGCATCGCGCACGAAATCAAGAACCCGCTGACCCCGATCCAGCTGGCGACCGAACGGCTGAAACGCCGCTATCGCAAGGCAATCGATGTTGATGGCGAATTGTTCGACGATCTGACCAATACGATCATTCGGCAGGTCGGCGACTTGCGCAAGATGGTGGACGAGTTCTCCTCCTTCGCGCGCCTGCCCAAACCGCAATTCCGCATCGAGAACGCGCATGAATTGGTGCGTCAGGCGCTGTTCCTGCAGGAAGTCGCGCATAGCGAAGTCAGGTTCGACTTGTCCGTCGAAGGGGAAGGGCCGGACCAGATCAGCTGCGACCGTCACCAGGTCGGCCAGGCACTGACCAATGTCCTGAAGAACGCCGTCGAAGCGGTAGAAATGAAACAGGCATCGGCGGAACCCGATTATCGCGCCCGTATCGCTGTACGCCTTGAGAAACACGCCGACGAAGTGTGTGTGCACGTGGAGGATAACGGGGTCGGCTTGCCGCAGGATGGCGCGCGGATTACCGAACCTTATGTCACCACGCGCGAGAAAGGCACCGGGCTGGGCCTCGCAATCGTCAACAAGATCGTGGAGGAACATGGCGGCGGGATGACCTTTGCGACGACGTCCGGCGGCGGCACGCGCGTTACGTTGGTGTTCGCCCGCGCCCCCGTGCCATCCGACACCGATACCCCATGACCCAGCAATCAGGAGCAACGCAATGGCGCTAGACATCCTCGTCGTCGATGACGAACGCGACATTCGCGAGCTGGTATCGGGCGTCTTGTCCGATGAAGGTTATGCCAGCCGTACTGCGGGGGACAGCGACAGCGCCTTGAAAGCCATCGACGAACGGCGGCCCAGCCTGGTGCTGCTCGACGTGTGGCTGCACGGCAGCCCGATGGACGGACTGGAGGTGCTGGACGCGATCAAGCAGCGTGAACCGTCGCTGCCCGTCATCATATTTTCCGGACACGGCAATATCGATACGGCCGTGTCCGCCGTCAGTCGGGGTGCCGTCGATTTTATCGAAAAACCGTTCGAAGCGGAGCGGTTGCTCATGCTGGTGGCGCGCGCCACCGAAACGGAGCGTTTGCGGCGCGAGAATTCGCGTTTGCGACAGGGCTTTTCGCAAGGTGAGGAATTCAACGGCAATTCCGCTGCCATCAACCAGGTTCGCGCAACGCTGAAACGGGTTGCGGGAACGGGCAGCCGGGTAATGATCTCCGGTCCGGCGGGGGCGGGCAAGGAAGTAGCCGCCCGGCTGCTGCATACATGGAGCCCGCGTGCCGATAGCGCGTTCGTCATTGTGAATTCGGCACGGATCACGCCGGAACGGTTCGAACGCGAGCTCTTCGGTGAAGAAGCGAACGGCAAGCTGGTGCGGCAAGGCTTGCTGGAAGTGGCCGATGGCGGCACGCTTTATCTCGACGAAGTGGCCGACATGCCGCTTTCGACGCAGGCGCGCATCCTCCGGGTGCTGACGGACCAGAGTTTTGTGCGGGTCGGCGGCAGTCGCCAAATCGGCGTGGATGTGCGCGTGGTGTCTTCGACGGCGCGCGATTTGCAACAGGAAATGGAGGCCAAACGATTTCGCGAAGACCTGTTCTATCGCCTTAATGTGGTGCCCGTTGCAGTGCCATCGCTGGCGGAACGGCGTGACGACATACCCGATCTGGCCGAGCATTTCTTCACTCGCTACGCGGCGGAGCAGGGCGTACCTGCGCCCGAAATCGACACGCAGGCGATGGCGGCGCTTCAGGCCTATGAATGGCCCGGCAATGTGCGGCAGTTGCGCAATGTGGTGGAACGGACCGTCATCCTTACCCCGCGCGAAGAAATGGCCACTATCGACACCGATGTGCTGCCAAGCGAAGTGACCGGCGGCAGGTTGGGCGGGGGCGGGGGGCTAACCGCGATGATGGGTGTGCCGCTGCGCGAGGCGCGCGAAAGCTTCGAACGCGAGTATCTGGGCATCCAGATCCGCCGGTTTTCGGGTAACATTTCGAAGACCGCGAGCTTCATCGGAATGGAACGATCGGCACTCCATCGCAAGCTGAAGCTGTTGGGTATAGGCGAACGTCGCGCGAATAAGACGGAGTAGGTATCCTTGGTGCTGCGTCGGGCGCGCCTACGGTTGAAAACGATACCTTTTGTCATCATATTGACGCCTTGCACCGGTGCGATGGTTTGACCATCCGCCAGAACGCACCTGCGCAAGCCGGTAGCCAAAAAGACAAAAGAAAAGGCTCAAACGATGTCCGAAGGACGCACACTGTCAGCCCGTCCGGCTCTTGAACCCGAAGCTTCAGCCAAAGCTAAGAAAAGTTCAAAATCGGGCAGTTTGCAGGACTCCTTCCTGAATGTACTTCGCAAAGAGAAGTCGCCCGTCACTATGTTTCTGGTGAAAGGTGTGAAGTTGCAGGGCATCATCACCTGGTTCGACAATTTCTCGATCCTGCTGCGCCGCGATGGACAGTCTCAGCTGGTTTACAAGCACGCCATCAGCACGATCATGCCGTCGCAAAAGATGGACGCCTCGGACCTGCCCGGCCAGGACGGCAACCGGAAACAGCGCGTTTTGCAGGACGTTTTTCTCGCTAGCGTGCGCGATGCCGATGTGCAGGTTACAATGTTCCTCGTGAATGGCGTGATGCTGCAGGGCGCGATTGCGGCATACGACCAGTTTTGCATGGTGCTGGAACGCGACGGCTATCTGCAACTGGTGTACAAGCATGCCGCATCGACCATCCAGCCTGCCGCGCCGGTCGATCTCACGGGCGACGACAGCTGAGCTTTACCACCGAACTCCAGTCCGAAGTGACGCGCGGCGCGCGGGCCGTGGTGCTGTGCCCCGATATTCGCGGCGTGGCGTACGAACTCGATGCGGCGGAACGGCTTGCGGAGGCATGCGGCCTTGCGCTCGCAATCGGGATCGAAATTGCAGAGGCGACCGTGTTGCCAGTGCGTAATGTTAGGCCGAACACGCTATTCGGGTCCGGCCAGGTGGTCAATATTGCTATGCAGTGCGAGCAAGAAGAGGCAGAACTGGTCATCGTCGATGGCGCGCTTAGCCCGATCCAGCAGCGCAATCTGGAAGACGAGTTAAAGCGCAAGGTGATCGACCGGACCGGTCTGATCCTGGAAATTTTCGGTGAGCGCGCCGCGACTGCCGAGGGGCGGCTGCAGGTTGAGTTGGCGCATCTCGATTATCAGCAGAGCCGCCTGGTCCGCAGCTGGACTCACCTTGAGCGCCAGCGCGGTGGCTTCGGCTTCCTCGGAGGGCCGGGCGAAACCCAGATCGAGGCCGACCGTCGCATGATCCGCCAGCGGATGGGACGTTTGCGACGCGAGCTTGATCAGGTGCGCAAAACGCGCGCCCTGCATCGTCAGCGGCGCGGAAAGGCACCGTGGCCGGTTATTGCGCTGGTCGGCTATACCAATGCGGGCAAGTCGACCTTGTTCAACCGCCTGACCGGCGCGGACGTGATGGCAGAGGACCTGTTGTTCGCCACGCTGGACCCGACCATGCGCGCAATCCGCCTACCGGGTGTCGAAAAGGCAATTATGTCCGACACCGTCGGCTTTATTTCGGACCTGCCAACGCAGTTGGTGGCCGCCTTCCGCGCTACGCTGGAAGAAGTGACTGGGGCCGATGTGATCGTGCATGTCCGCGACCTGGCGAACCCGGCGGCGGGGGCACAAAAGCAGCAGGTGCTGGCGATCCTGTCCGATCTCGGTGTGATCGACAGCAAGGATGGCACCAGCGAAATTCCGATTGTCGAAGCCTGGAACAAATGGGATTTGGTGGAGGGCGAACGGGCGGTGGAACTGGAGCCGTTGCTGGCTGCCGACGCCGACCGTATCGCAACATCGGCACTGACTGGCGCTGGCGTCGACGATTTGCTGACGCGGGTGGACGCGCTGTTGACGTCGGACGCCGAGATTTATGATTTCACCGTGCCCAGCGGCGATGGACAACGGATCTCGTGGCTGCACGCTCACGGGGAAGTGCTGGCGGAGGCCGACGCGGCGGACGGGGCGGGGCCGGAGCTGGCAATGCGCGTCAGGCTAAGCCGGAAGGATTACGGGCGCTACCTCACGCTTTAGCGGTCGTCTCGCTGGCCTTAGCACGCTGCCACAATGCTTCCTGCTCTTCCAGCGAGAGCGCTGAAAACTTGCCATCTGCGAAAGCTTCCATTTTGCGATAACGGCGTTCGAACTTAGCATTCCCACGCCGCAACGCCGTTTCCGGCGCGATGCCATAGGCACGCACGACATTGACTGCCGCGAATAGCAAGTCGCCTGCCTCTTCTTCGCGCTGCTCAATCGACGCCTCAGCCAGTTCCTGTATTTCCTCGCGGAGCTTGGCGGACGGTCCCGTGGTATCGCCCCAATCGAACCCATCGCGCTCGGCACGCTTTTGCAGCTTTTCGGCGCGCAGCAGTGCGGGTAGGGCGGTGGCGACACCATCCATTGCGCTCGTTTCGCCCTTGGCGGCACGCTCCCGTTCCTTAAGCGATTCCCAGTTTGCTTCCTGCATTCCACCGGGCAAGGATTCCGACCCGAAGATATGCGGATGGCGCGCTTCAAGTTTATCCGAAACGGCTGTCACGACATCGGCGAAATCGAACGTGCCCGCTTCCTCGGCAATGCGCGACTGAAACACTACCTGGAACAACAGGTCGCCAAGTTCGTCTCGCAGCGCTTCACTGTCGTTTTGCTCTACAGCATCGGCGACCTCGTAAGCTTCCTCGATCGTATGCGGCACGATTGTTTCCGGCGTCTGCGCGAGGTCCCATTCGCATCCTCGCTGCGGATCGCGAAGGGTAGCCATAATGTCGAGAAGCCGCGTCATCATAGCCCGGTTAAGGTGCGATAATAGATATTATGTAAAGTCTGGATAGGTGCGGTCATTGTGCGCACTATCCGTTGCAAAGATTGAACAGGAACGTCACGCCCGCGAACAGCGCCCCCCAAATGAAAGCGTAGCTCAGGCTGCGCTGCCAGTTCAGCCGATACGAGGCGAGCGCCGCGCCAGCCAGCGCCAGAACGCCTACACCCCACATGATCGTAAACCACATTGACCCACTCATGCTGTCAATTCCAGACCATCATAGCCGACATATACACCATCCGGCATTTCCGCGCACAGCGTGCGATAATCGAGGCTTTTGTCCATATGGCTCAGCACGGTTGCCGAGGCACCGGACGTTTTTGCAAGCTCCAGCGCCATATCGAGATTTGCGTGCGTCGGATGTGGCTCGCGTCGCAAACAGTCGGTTACAAGAATATCGACACCGTTAATCAGCTTAGTCATGTCGCTTGTTATTTCATTGAAATCAGTAAGATACGCGACAGATTTGCCATCGGCTTCAAAGCGGAAGGCAGTGCTCTGTGTTGGTCCGTGCGGCATTTGGCACCATTCCACACCGAACCCCGCGCACATGCGCATGCGATCCAGCGTGTCGAGCGATACGATGGTGGGATAACCATGCTGACCTGCGAACACGTAATCGAACCGCTGGCGCAAGCGCCGCACTGTTTCTGGCGATCCGTATCCCGGTATTGGATTTTTTCGGCCGAATCGAAGGGCCCGCAATTCGTCGATACCATGGCAGTGGTCCGCATGGTCATGAGTCCAGAAGACGCCGTCGATGCGGTCGAGCCCATTAGCGAGGAACTGCTGGCGCATATCGGTGGAGGTATCAACCAGCAGGCGCGATCCTGAATTGCTTTCGACAGCCACCGAAACTCGCGTTCGCCGGTTGCGTGGTTCCCCGGGATCGCAATCGCCCCAGTCGCCGCCGATACGCGGCACGCCGGTCGATGTGCCCGAGCCGAGCATTATCAGCTTCATGCCGTTGCTTTGCCGAACAGGCGGAAAAAGTTCTCGGTTGTGTAGTTAGCCAGCTCGTCCAGCGTTTCGTCGCGCAAGTCGGCGAGAAAGGTTGCGGTCTCGCGCACGAATCCGGGTTCGCAAGCTTTCCCCCGATGTGGCACGGGCGCAAGGAACGGGCTGTCGGTTTCCACCAGCAGCCGATCCTTGGGAATGGACGCGGCAAATGCCTGTAAAGGTTTGGCGTTCTTGAATGTAACGATCCCTGACAGGGAGATCGTCAGGCCGAGCTCCAGCACCTTGCGACCGAACGCTTCCGATGCCGTGAAGCAATGGATCAGCGCCGGGAATGCCCCTTTCTCCAGCTCGTGCGCCAGAATATCGACCGTATCGTCTTCGGCATCGCGGGTGTGGATAATTATAGGCACGCCGGTCTCGCGTGCCACACTGATATGCATCCGGAACAATGCTTTCTGCACGGCGCGATCCGATTTGTCGTAGTGATAGTCCAGCCCCGTCTCGCCGATTGCGATTACGCGTGGATCGCCGCTGGCTACCAGCAAGGATCCGCGCCCAAGATCGGCGTGTGCGTCCGCCTCGTGAGGATGAATACCTACGCTGGCCCAAACGTCGGGCTCGCGATGTGCGGTGGCGACGACCTGGTGCCATTCACCCTGTTTTGTCGAAATGTTGAGGAAGCCTGTCACGCCGGCATCGCGCGCGCGGGCCAGAACACCGGCCTGATCCTCCACAACGCGCTCGTATTCGAGGTGGCAATGGCTGTCGATCAGCACGTCGCACCCTCTGCTTCATTGGTGGGTTCATCGAGGCGCGGAAACGCGCCCACGGGTTTTTCGAGCGGAACGCCTGTCGCCACACGTTTTTCATACCAGCTATTGTCCGACAAGTCGGCATAGCTACGCGCGCTGGCTGGAATGCCCATCTGGTCGAGCAGCATGTTCCCCGCATTGGGCACGACCGGCAGCACAGCGATTGCCAGATCCCGGACCATTTTGAACAAAACCATCAGAACGGTTTCCATGCGCCCGGGATCGGTTTTGCGCAGCGCCCAAGGTGCGGTGTCATCAACATACTGGTTGCAGGCGAACACGGCGCGCATCCACGCTTCCAGACCATCGCTGAATGCCAGCTTTTCGAATGCCTCACGCAGTGCATTGCATTCCTCGCGGACTTTAGCGGCCAGCGCGTCGTCCATCGGTTGCGTGTGGAGTTCGGCGGACAGTACACCGTCCACATTCTTGTAGATCATCGATAGCGTACGTTGTGCGAGGTTGCCAAAACTGTTGGCCAGTTCCGCATTGCACCGCGTCACGATTGCCGCTTCGGAATAGGAACCGTCCTGCCCGAACGCGACTTCTCGCATGAGAAAATACCGCAGCTGGTCCACCCCGAATTGCTGCGCCAAGGCAACCGGATCGGTCACATTACCAAGTGATTTGCTTTCCTTGCGCCCGCGATTGAGCAGGAAACCGTGGCCGAAAACCTGTTTCGGCATCGGCAGGTTGGCGCTCATCAGGAATGCGGGCCAATAGACCGCATGAAACCTGACGATGTCCTTGCCGATCAGGTGCAAGTCGGCGGGCCAGAACGCGGCCATGTCGTCGGTGTTGTCGGGATAGCCTAGCCCGGTCAGATAATTGGTCAGCGCATCGACCCAGACATACATGACGTGGCCGTCATCGCCCGGCACCGCGACGCCCCAGTCGAAACTGGTCCGGCTGATCGACAGGTCGCGCAGGCCGCCCCGCACGAAGGACAGCATCTCGTTTCGGCGGCTTTCAGGTTCGAGGAAACCGGGCGTTTCCAGCAGTGCGATCAGCTTGTCCTGATAGCGTGACAGGCGAAAGAACCAGCTTTCCTCAACCGTCCATTCGACCGGCGTACCTTGCGGCGACAGCTTCTCCCCGGCCTCGTTGTCGCCCAGCTCGGAGGCATCGTAATAGGCTTCGTCGCGGACCGAGTACCATCCTTCGTAACGGTCGAGATAAAGGTCGCCCCGTTCCTCCATCGCGCGCCACAGTGCCTGGCTGGCGCGGTGGTGGTCGGCATCGACGGTGCGGATGAAACGATCGTACGTAATATTGAGTTCGTCGCACATGGTGCGGAACAGGCCCGACATTTCGTCGGCCAAAGCGCGCGCGGTCATACCGCGTTCCTCCGCCTTGCGCGCCATTTTCAGTCCGTGCTCGTCGGTGCCGGTCTGAAACCGGACTCGATGGCCGCACTGGCGCCGGAAGCGCGCAACGACATCGGCGGCAATCGCCTCGTACGCGTGGCCAATATGCGGCGGGCCGTTCGGATAGCTGATGGCCGTGGTGACGTAATAGGGATCAGGCATGGACGTTTGCGCTAGCTGTGCCGACCTGTGCGAGCAAGGCGCCCAGTTCATTCAGCAACAGGCCGGGGTCGAAATTCATTGTGGGCGCCTGCGCCTGCAACCGCACGATCTTATCATGCGCATCGATGGCCGATGCCTGCCCTTCCCTACCTGTCGAACGGATAGCGTGGCTCAGCAATGCGCGCGAAAGAGAGAACGCCTGCTGGATGGCTTCCGGCTTTGGTCGGGCACCCAGCACGCAGGTAATGGTCGTTTCACTCGAACCACGTGCGATGAGCTTCTGTAAAGTCGCAAACAAGCGCATGTGATCGCTTGCGAGAAATTTATGTGCAACGCCGGGTGATCCCCGTGCAGCGATGACGGCGGCATCGACCGCCCTCGCGTCGGCCTCCGGGTGCGAAGCGCGCAATTCGGCGTGAAGGGTCTTGTCGGAAAGCGGCGCGAAATGCAGTCCGCGACAGCGCGAGCGGATGGTCGGCAGCAATCCGCCCGGGCGGTGCGAAACAAGCAGGAAGAAGGTGCCGACCGGGGGTTCCTCCAGGCTCTTCAGCAAGGCATTGGCAGCAGCGGTTTCCATATTATCGACCGGGTCGATAATGACTGCGCGGCGCGCTCCGAGTGTCGGGCGGGTCACCAGGCGGCGCTGCAATGCACGAACCTGATCGACCCGGATGCTGCGCGCACGGTCGAACGGTTTGCTGTCGGCAGCTTTTCGCGCATTCGCGTCGTCTTTCGGGCCCATCGTGATGCGGTGGATGTCGGCGTGTTCGGCCATTCCATCTCCGGCATTCACCAGAGCGCGGGCGGCCTGCATGGCGAAGCGGGATTTGCCCATGCCGGCGCGCCCGCTCAGCAACCATGCATGATGCATCCGGTCGCCCGCCATCGCGCGCGTCCAATGCTCGTGTGGGGAGAGCGGTAACGACATCACGGCGCGCCCGCCATCAGTCGCGCGACGGCGCCAGCAATCCGCGCCTGTACGGCTTCGATTGTGCCCTCCCCATTTACGCGCGCAAAACGCGACGGGTCTTCCTTTGCAAAGCACAAGAACGCGGCCACGACAGCCTCGTGATAGGCTGCATCTCGCCCCCCGATCGCGTCGGTATCGGCTCCGTCGCGCGCGCAGACCCGCGCGTGTGCAACCGCTGGGGGCACATCGATCAAGATCGTCAGGTCGGGCAGCAATCCGCCGCTCCCAAGCTCATGCAGCGTGTTGATTGCGGCATCGCCCAGTGCATTACCAACGCCCTGATAGGCACGGCTTGAATCGATAAATCGATCACATACCACCCACGTACCATCGGCAAGCGCCGGTTCGATAAGTGCTGCGACATGGTTACTGCGGGCAGCGGCGAACAGCAGCGCTTCCGCGCGCGGGTTCCATCCTCCGTCCGGTGGCGAAAGCAACAGCGTCCTGATGGCTTCCGCACCGATCGTGCCACCGGGCTCGCGTGTTATCAACACGTCGCGCCCTGTGTCGCGTAGCGTCGAAGCCAAGAGACGTGCCTGGGTAGACTTGCCGGTGCCCTCCCCTCCCTCAAGCGTTATAAAACGCCCGCGGATCATGGCAGCCAGCTGCTAAAGCCATTGGCAATTCGCTGCATCGGATTTGCCAACGGTGCATTTCGGGTCGCGGCGAGCGGGTAGGTAACCGGTTCCATGCCTTCGAGCTCGATCACCAGCCGGGCAACGAGCTGACCTTCCGCGACAGGAGCGCGCAGCGGACCGACGTAGCGAATGCTGCTGCCAGTTAAGTTATCTGCCCCTTTTGGTATAGCGATGGCGACCGGTTCGATTGTGCGCAGGGAAACCTGACCGACTGGACTATCTTGTACCTGTGCCGTTCCTACAACGTTGCCGGTTTCATAAAGAATTCGTCGTTCGAAACCGTCGAAACCCCACCCAATCAATTCGCGCGCCAGATCGCCGCGCTTGTCGTAACCGTCAAGCCCGGCCAGCACCATGACCAACCGTGTTCCGTCACGTTCCGCACTGCCGACAAAGGTGTGGCCAGCTTGCCGCGTATAGCCTGTCTTGATGCCGTCAGCGCCCGCGACCCGCCGGGTAATCGGATCGTGATTACGCTGCGCGAAGCCGTTGAATGCGAAACCCGGTTGTCCGAAATAGCGCGCATATTGTTGCGGATGCTGCGCTATCATAGCATTTGCCAGACGGGTTAGATCGGCTGCGGTAGTGAAGCTGCGGCCCTCGTCCGGCCAGCCGTTGGGCGTTGCGAAATGGCTCCCGCGCATACCAAGCCGTTTGGCGTTCGCATTCATTAGCCGCGTCCAGGCTGCGACCGAACCACTGTGCCCCTGTGCCAGGGCAATACTCGCATCGTTGGCCGAGACGGCTGCGATGCCCGAAAGCAACGTGTCGACCGGCACCGCCTGATCTTTGCGTATGAACATCGTGGAGCCGCGCCGATACCATTCGTCATGCGCGTCGGCACGCATTGTTATCGCCTGCGCCGCGGAGAGCCGTCCGGCCGCCATTTCCTCGAAAGCAGTGTAGATTGTCATCACCTTCACAACCGAAGCGGGAATAAAGCGATGGTTTGCGTTCTTCGCCACTAGCACCTGGCCGGTCCGCGCGTCGCTGAGCAACACGACCGGTGCATCCGCGATCATAGGTGCATTGCGCGCGTACAGACCTGTCGACGGCAATATTGCGGCAAACAGAATTGCAGTGCCAAGGCAAATTCGGGTAATCGTCCGGCTCCAGTGTGCCGGTCGGACCGGCACTTATCCCGTGGTAAATACGCGCGCCGAGCCATACCCCGCATTACGCGCCTTGGCGAGTGCTGCTTCGGCCTGTTTCCGATCTGCAAAGGGGCCGAGGCGGACGCGATAGAAGCGCCCTGCCGGCTCGATGAACCCGCCGACGGCCTTGGCAGCGCGCGTGGCATTCGCTTCGTTCGAGAAGGCAGCGGCCTGCACGACAAATTCGCCAGGTGGTATGCTGTTGGTCGTGGCTCGCTCCGGCGTAGCAACAGCAACAGCCGGAGCAGGCAACGTGGCGCGTGCCGCGACGCCGTTTAAAGGCGATAGCGGGTAGCGTGTATCGGCAGTGCGCGTACCGCCGAATGCCCTGTCGAAAGAACGTGTCGCAGCCTCCCCCATAGCATCGGTAGTTGGAGTAGTCGGGATGGAATCCTGACGCGCCCTATTTGTTGGCATGGCGATATCTGCGGACCCGTTGACCGGAAGCTTGCGCCGCAACACGTTCACAAGTGAAAGCGGCATATCGGCGCGTGCCGAGGCAGGCGCACCTTTGCGAAGCTGCGCACGTTCGCTTTCGGGTGGCAACACCCGCCGTGCGCGAATTGGCGTCCCTTCATTAGCACGCAGCTGCATAGCGGCACCGCGCGAAAGCCCGGCAATGTAGGGGCCATGCATCGGGCCGCGACGTTCCACGCGCGCCAGTATCGTCTTGCCGCTATCAAGCGCGGTCAGTTCGACGTAGCTGGGTATGGGCAACGTGCGGTGTGCAATCGATACGGCTGTGCTGCCGGACGGATCGAGCGTGGCATAGCCGATTTCGTCATAATTCACCGCGTCGTTCGGTGTATACAGCGTACCATCCACAACAAACGGCGCACCCAGCGTCACCGGATAATCGGCCTGCGCGCCCGCAGCGGTATACGCGACATCGGCAGTGGATGTAGCGGCCTCGAAATCAGTCAGGCCACCTCCACCACCGGAACATGCAGCAAATAACAGGCAGGAACCCGCAGCTGCCAACAGGCGGCAGCTACGGCCAAACGATAATTCAGGGCGCAATCTCATCTGCAAGCAATCCCACACTCATGGCGTAGTAGTTCGAGCAGTTATATTCGAGGATAACCCTATAATTTGCCGTTAAGAGCCATGCCGGCGTATCGGGCCCGTCGGGCTGGAACAGCGAAACCATCGCATCGTCGGAAAGCGGGCGTTGTGGCTGCACGCCCAAAGCGCGCCACTCGCGCACCGTTCTCCACTGACTGTGCCGTTCATGCACGCGCGAGCAAACGGGTGAAACGATTTCGTTGTCTACACCGGTGAAATCGAAGTCACGCGGGATGCTGGCGCGCACGCCCCAAGGTTGACCTTTGCGCCATCCGGAATCCTGAAAATATCGGGCGATAGACGCAAGCGTATCGGCGCGGTTGGTGAAGATGTTCGCACGCCCGTCGCCATCGCCATCCGTTGCAAGGCGGAGATATACGCTTGGCAGGAATTGCGGGTTGCCGAATGCACCGGCCCAGCTACCGACCAGCTCGCTGCGATCGTACCCGCGGTCCGCAACTTTCAGAAGAGAAAGAAATTCGCCTTCGAACAATTCGCGTCGCCGTCCTTCCCATGCCAGCGTTGCGAGTGAACGGGACAAGTCGAAATTGCCGCGATAACCGCCATAATTCGTTTCGTGCCCCCAAATGGCAAGCAGGTATTTGGCAGGCACACCATATTCCTCCTCTATCGCAGTGTGGTAACCGCGCGTTGCCGAGTACATATCCTGTCCGCGCGCAATCCGTGTCGGGTTCACATGGGTGCGGATATACGGCGCCAGCGCAGGATAACCCCGCCGCGTGGGCGTGCCGGGCTGCCCGCGATCGAGGTCGATCACACGCTGGTTCGGCGTAAGCCCGCTAGTCATGCGCGCAATGGTCGGCTCGCTGACCCCCTGGGCACGGGCCTTGGCGCGGAGCAGCTCGACATATCCGTCGAAAGACATATCCCGCGCAGCGATAGGCGATGACAGGGTGAAAGCGGACAGGGTCAGGGCCAGCGCCCGCAACATCGAAGTTTTCATTCCTTGCACATGCCACAAGGTCGGCCCGGAAAGAACAGGGAACCGCACCACGTTGCGCCGGTCGTCGCGCACCTGACACAAGTGACGGTAAAGCGAGGGGCGGCAAGCATTAGACGCTCAGCAGGTGACAGGCGCGCAAACAGGCGATAGCAGCGGCGCCAGCGCGGACAGGTGGCAGAGCGGTTGAATGCACCGGTCTTGAAAACCGGCAAGGGTGCAAGCCCTTCGTGGGTTCGAATCCCACCCTGTCCGCCACCACTCCCCGTTTCCAGCCATCACGGATCGGCCAGCAAGCCGACATTAACCAGTTTTGGACGCGTGTACAATACTGCGATCGTTGATCTGCCTAAGGGTACAGTAGCGACGAACACTATTATATTGCGCTGCAAAAAGCGCTTTCGTGGTTAAGGCATTTATTAAGGGTTGTCCCGTATCAATACGGCATGACCAAAAATCGTTGCACCCCGCTCGCCCTTGTTCCCGCACTTGCCATGGCCGTACTCGCGGCCCCCGCAGCCTATGCGGCACCTACCCCTGCCGGGACCACAATAGAGAATACGGCTTCGGCATCGTTTACGACGCCTTCTGGCGGCAGCCAAACGGTTCAGTCGAACCAGGTGGACATTCTGGTGGACGAGCTGCTCGACAACGCAGTGTCCTGGCAAGATGGTAGCGCGGTTTCGATCAACAATACTGCCACTCTTGTCTTCCGGGTCACGAACACGGGTAATGGCCCCGAGGCCTTTACGCTGGACGCAGACCCCAATGTCGCGGGCAACGACTTCAACGTCACTGTCGACAACCTGGCGATCGACGTCAATCAGGACGGCGTATATACTGCAGCGGACGACACGCTGGTGTCGAACGGGGCGAGTTCCCCAGTCATCGCCGCCGGTGATTTTGTTCAGGTTTTGATTCTCGTTACCGCGCCAGCAGGTGCACAGGATACCGACACCAGCGTCGTAAATCTTGAAGCAACGGCGGTTACCGGATCCGGTCCCGCCGGCACCACCTTCGCCGGCCAGGGCGCCAATGGCAGCGATGCCGTTGTTGGCGCGACGACCGCGCAGCAGGATGACGATGGCACGCTGATTGCCAGCGTTGCAGCGGTTACACTGGTCAAGTCATCGGTGGTGGTCGATCCCTTCAACGGGTCCAAATCCGTGCCCGGTTCGACCATCACTTACACGTTGCAGGCGAATGTAACCGGCGGTGGTACCGTCAACGGGCTTGTCATCTCCGATACTATCCCAACCGGCACTACCTACACTCCCGGTTCCATCACGTTCAACGGCGCAACGCAAACCGACGCCGCCGATACCGATGCGAGCACCGGTAGCCAGGCCGGGGGCGTTTCCGTGAACCTTGGCAATGTCGCTTCTCCAAGCACCAGCACCGTCACCTTTGCCGTTACGATCGACAAGTAAGGATTGCTCCGATGCGCAAGTACACCACATTAACACGTTTCGCAGCCGTCGCGGCACTCTTCGTGTCGACCGCCCTGCCTACCACTGTTGCGGCTCAGGAAGCCGTCGAACTTGAAGGCGATGTCAAGGTCGTCCGCATGGTCGGTGAAGAAGGCGCTCAGCGCGAGGAGATGCAGGAGCCCACCAGCGTGGTGCCCGGCGATCGCCTGATGTTCGCGACCAACTATCGCAACGGCTCCAGTGATGTGATGGAAGATTTCGTCATCACCAATCCGCTTCCGGGCGCCGTGATGCTGGCCGAGAGCGGTGATTTTTCCGTCTCGCTCGATGGGGAAACCTATGGCGCGCTGTCCGACCTGACGGTCGATAACGGCGACGGTACCAGCCGTCCAGCCGAACTGGCAGACGTTACACACATTCAATGGACCCTCGCCCGGCTCGAACCCGGCGCCAGCGGATCCGTTACCTATTTTGCCGTCGTTCGCTGACGGGAGAGCCGCCCTGCCCGAGCGTATCGCGGCGACCCAGGACCAATAATGAATTCTATATTCCAAAAGGGGAATAACCAATGACACGCACGAAAAAACTGCTTAGTGCAGTCAGCGCGATGGCGATTACCGCCGTTGCGACACCGGCGTTTGCCGCCGGCACCGATGCCGGAACCGACGTGACCAACACGGTCACAGTCAACTATAACGTTGGCACGGTCGCGCAGACACCAGCGACCTCGAATACAGACACCTTTAAGGTCGACCGCAAGATCACCTTCACGGTTGCTGAATCCGGTGGTGCGGCCACGACCGTATCGCCTGGCCAGAACGGTGCCGTTACGACCTTCACGGTCTTCAACGACACCAACGACACGCTCGATTTCGACCTGACTGCCGTCCAGAACAATGGCGGCGCCAGCGTCTTCTCAGCAGGCGTAGACGACACATTCGATGTCGGCGCACCGACCATCTGGGTCGATACGAACGGCGATGGCGTTCTGCAAACCACCGGTGCCGGTGCAGACACGCAGGCCAGCGTCATCGATGATCTTGCCGAGGGCGATACGCGCACGGTGTTTATCGTTGCCGGAGCCGTCCCGCTTAACCAGCAAAATGGCACGGTTGCGACGATTAACCTGGTGGCTACCGCGCGCGACAGCGATGGCAATGTTCTGGCTGTGAACAACGGTGCCGACGATAAGGATGCGGTAGACAACGTGTTCAACGATGTTGCCGGTTCGGCTGCGGGCGATGGCGCGCGTGACGGCGTCCATTCCGCTGCGGATGACTACCAGGTCGCCGCTGCTGCCATCACGGCAAAGAAAAACAGCTACGTCATCAGCGACCCGGTGAACGGCACTTCAAACCCGAAGGCCATTCCGGGGGCGGTTGTCGAATACTGCATCGCCGTACAGAATGCGAGCGGTAGCGCCACGGCCACGGGGGTGACGATTACCGACCCTGTTCCCGCCGAGCTTGACACTACGTCCGACATCACCCGGAACGGCAGCATCGACACCGGCACTTTCGCTGCTGGCAACTTTACCTGCACCGGCGGTACCACAGGTACCACGGCGAACGGTTCCACGACGATCAGCGAAACGCTGGACGATCTGAATGGCGGCGACGTCAAGACCGTCGCGTTCCGTGCAGTCGTAAAATAAACCGATACCGGGCCGGACGCCTTGGCGTCCGGCCCTCCCACCCAATGCGCCAACTTGGCATCATATTCCGGACATTCGCCGCGCTTTTGATTGCGCTGTTTGTGTCCATCGCCCCGGCGCAGGGCCAGACCATCACCAACACCGCCCGGGCCAACTGGTCTGAAGGCGGCGTTACCCGTTCTGTCGTGTCGAACACGGTTGATATTACGGTCGCGACCTTTCCGGCCACGCTGACGACATATCGGCCCAACCCGCGCGGCGGCAGCACGCTGCCCGTGCGCCAGACTTTCTGCCAAAGCTCTGTGCAGCGCACCAACGCTGCCGGAAACGGCGCAATTGCATCCTCTTCCACAACGTCCATCACCGCAGAGCAAACAAACAGCCTGACAATCGGCGAAGATCTGGTGGTCGAGTTCGCTTCGCAGGCGGCGAACAGCGATCCTGACGCTATCGATAGCGTGTCCGTTGTGCTGACGACACCGCGCGGCGACCGTGAAACCATCATTATCTTCGAAACTGGCAACGACACCGGCAAGTTCACCGGTACCGTTGCAACACGTGCAACTCCGCCTGCCTTGGTGCAGGGCGATTGCCAGCTGAGCCTTGTATCGGGTGATCCGATCACCGTCGAGGTTGGCTCGGTAGATGGCGGGCCGCCGCTTCTGACGACATTGGTGACGGTACTGGCCGATCCGTTCGGATTGGTATTCGACAGCGAAACCGGCACGCCGGTTTCAGGCGCGACGGTTCGGTTCGTCGATAATGCAACCGGCCAGCCCGCAACCGTGTTCGCCGACGATGGCGTAACGCCTTGGCCCTCGACCGTTATCTCCGGCGAGCCGATCACCGATGGGGCGGGCAATGTAAATATCATGCGTCCGGGCGAGTACCGCTTCCCGCTCGCACCGCTGGGCACATATCGCATAGAGGTGACGCCGCCTGCGCCCTACACCGCGCCATCCGAAGTGCCCCCGCCCCGGCTTGCCAATTTGACCCGACCGTCGGGTGCGCCATTCACGATTTTCGACGCGTCCTACGGGGCGCCTTTCACGTTGTCGTCGACAGAGGCAATCCGGATAGACATTCCGGTGGACCGGCCCAACGTCTCCGTGGCGCTGACGAAGACCGCATCGCGCGTCCGCGCCGAACCCGGCGATGCCGTATTCTATACGATCACGGTGAAAAACGCCGATACGGAACGGGCCAAGCGCGATGTGACCGTGATTGACACACCCTCGCCATGGTTGCGGTTGCGGACCGATACCATCACGCTCGATGGTCAGCCGCTGACGAGCGGGTTTTCTGTTGCAGAAGACGGTAGTTCAATTCGTTTTGACATTAATTCTATTGCAGCAGGCGCAACATTATCTCTGCAATATGCGATGGTCATCCGTGCCGAACACGCCGCCGGGCCAGATCGTCAACCGCGTAGAGGCAAGCGACCGGCGTGATGGCAATGCCGTGGCTGAATCGATCGTTACCGTGGTGCGTGACACCATTGCGTCGCGGATGACCATTATTGGTCGTGTGACTGCGGGAACGTGCGATCTGCGTGAAAACCGTATCGGTATACCCGGTGTCCGCATCATGTTGGAGGACGGCAGCTTCGTGCTGACGGATCGCGACGGCCGCTATCATTTCGAAGGTGTGGTGCCCGGAACGCACGTCGTCCAGGCGCAGCAGCAAACGCTGCCCGTTGAAGGTAAATTCATCGATTGCGACCGTTCCACCCGTACCGCAGGCAGTGCCATTTCCCGCTTCGTAATCGGTCGTGGCGGCAGTCTCAAGGTTGCCGACTTCACCGCGAATGTTCCCGATTGGGCCCCCGCTCCCGCGCCAGCCGATGCTTTGGACGTGAAAGGCGCAGCCGCACCTGCCGCACCTGCCGCACCTCCCACAGACATCGGCTCGCCTGCTGAAGCCGCGACCAGCACGCGCCTCGCGGATGCCGTGGATCCAGCACCCATCGGCGACAGGGAAGCCGCTGGTGTGAATATTGACTGGCTTGCCAAGGGTCCGGGTGAAACCGCGTTTCTCTTCCCGCTGGAAAACCATAACCCGCGCGTCCCATCGCAGCGCGTAGCCATCCGGCATGCACCCGGCCAGACGGTCGAGCTGGCACTGAACGGCGAAGCTGTGAACGCTGTGGCGTTTGACGGCGCGAAAAAGGCCGACGCCGGAACGCACGCAGTCAGCACATGGCGCGGCCTTCCGTTGCAAGACGGCGACAACCGCATAGCCGCCATTGTCCGCAATGCGGACGGCAGCGTGGCAAAGGAACTGTCGCGCGTCGTCGCCTACGTCTCCACGCCGTGGCGTGCGGAACTGATTGCGGACAAGTCCAACTTGGTGGCCGATGGCCGCAACCGTCCGGTCATCGCCGTACGCTTCACCGACCGCAAGGGCCGCCCCGTCCGCTCCGGTGTGTCGGGCAGCTTCGGCCTGAACGAGCCGTACACCAGCGCCGCGCTGATCGAACAGCTCCAGCGCCAGCAACTCGCCGGCCAGGGCACGGCATCTGCCGACTGGACTATCACGGGCGATGACGGCATCGCCTATATCGAACTCGCGCCGACCATGATCTCCGGCCCGCTGACGCTCGATTTCACGTTCGCCGGTCGCGAAATCTCGCGTTCGCAGCAGTTGGAAAGCTGGATCGTACCGGGCGACCTCGATTGGACGCTGGTCGGTTTGGCCGAAGGTTCCATCGGTGCGCAGAGCGTTGCCGACAACATGGAACGCACCGGCCGTTTCGACAGCGACCTTGGCGAAAACGCCCGCGTCGCCTTGTATGCCAAAGGGCGCGTCCTTGGCCGGTTCCTGATGACGGTGGCCTATGACAGCGCGAAGCAACGCGAAGACCAGATCCTGTCGGGTGCCATCGATCCCAACGCATACTACACCGTTTTCGCGGACGGCAGCGACCGCCGCTTCGACGCTGCTAGCCGTGAGAACCTGTATGTCCGCATCGAAACCGGCGCCTTCTATGCGCTCTACGGCGATTTCGTCAGCGGTTTCGACCAAACGGTCCTGGCGCGCTACAACCGCTCCGCCACCGGCGTGAAGGCCGAAGGTCGCGTCGGTGCATTTCACGCGCAGGCCTTCGCTGCCGACGTCGCCAGCCGCTTCCGTCGTGACGAAATTCAAGGCAACGGCCTGTCCGGCCCGTACGCCCTCAGCGACCGCAACATTATTGCCAACAGCGAGAAGGTTGCCATCGAAGTGCGTGACCGGTTCCGTTCGGAACTGATCGTGGACCGCCGCGAACTGTCGCGCTTTATCGATTACGACGTGGATCTGCTGACCGGCACGCTGCGCTTCAAGGAGCCGGTTCTGAGCCGCGATTTCGACCTGAACCCGCAATTCATTGTGGTGGATTACGAAGTCGAGGACGGCTTCGGCGATGCATCGTGGAATGGCGGCGTGCGTGCCGATTACACCTTTGCCAAGGATACCGTCCGCGTTGGTGCCAGCCTCCTTACGGATAAGGACGATACGCGTCGCACCGACATCGCCGCCGTGGACGTGCGTGCGAAACTGGGTGCTGCGACCGAAATTCGTGCCGAGCTGGCCGTCAGCCGCGCAGAAGGCAGTACCGCCAAGGCTTGGCTCGTCGAAGCTGAGCATCGCACGGGTCCGGTCGATTTGCTGGCCTATGTCCGCTCGCTCGAAGCCGATTACGGCACCGGCCAGCAGAACGGCGCAGAGCTGGGCCGTCGCAAGGTTGGCCTGGATGCGCGCTATGCCGTGAACGAGAACATCTCGGTCACTGGCAGTGCCTGGTATGACGAAAGCCTCATCGACGACAGCCGCCGTCAGGCCGTTCAACTTGGCGCGGACTTCCGTTCGGGTGCCACGCAGGCACGCCTTGGCGTCACCTATTTCGATGACCGCCTCGCGGACCTGACCGGTGCAAGCTCGCTGCTCGGTGAAGCATCGGTTACGCAGACGCTGTTCGACGGAAAGCTGGAACTGAGTGCCGCCACCAGCATCGCGCTGGACAAGGCGGAATCGATCGACGCGCCAGCACGCCATCGCCTTCGCGCCCGTTATGCCGTGACCGACTGGCTGCGCCTTGTCGGCAATTACGAGATTGCAGAGGGCGAAGAGCTGAGCGCACGTACCTTCAACGGCGGTGTCGAAGTATCACCTTGGACCGGTGCACGCGCCACCGCGACGCTGGGCCAGCAGGACATCGACGAATTTGGACCGCGCAGCTACGCCGCATTCGGCTTGAACCAGACACTGCGCGTGTCGGAAAGCCTCACGCTTGACGCGACGGTTGACGGCAACCGCACGCTGGCCGGTGCCGATCCTGCCAAGGTCATTAATATCGACCAGCCCGTTGCGTCGGGCGGCCAGTTTGGCACTGATGGTGCATTGTTCGAAGACTTCACTGCGGTGACGCTTGGCGCAAGCTGGCGCAAGGACGCATGGGCGGCCACGGTACGCGGCGAATATCGCGATGGCGAGGATGCCGAACGCATGGGCGTTGTCGCTGGCCTGATCCGCCAGCTTGGCGATGGCTTCGTGGTCGGTTCGGGCGCGACATGGACGCGCGCCACGGGCGTCACCGGTTCGCTGAGCGAGATTTTCGATGGTGCCGTTTCGGTGGCTTACCGTCCCGACGAGTCCCCCTTTGCCGCCCTAGGCAAATTGGAATTCCGCAGCGATGCCGTGCGCAACGCAACTGTCGGAGAGCCGGGAGCGACCGGCCGCACGGCGCTCAACGTGACGGGCGATGCCAAATCCGAGCGCGTCGTGGCCAGCCTTTCGACCAACTGGTCGCCGCGCGGTTCGCTGTCCGAAGATGATGAGACCGGCAAGGAAGGCGATCTGTTGCGCCGCACCGAAGTCGGTGTGTTTGTAGGCGGACGCTACAACCTCGACAGCATCGGCGATTTCGATCTTGCATCGACCACAGTGATGGGCGGGCTCGATCTGCGTGTCGGTATCGGCAGCAGCATCGAAGTCGGCGGGACGGCCACCGTGCGCGCCAACCTGGACGACGGCACAACGAGTTACGCCTTCGGCCCGCAAATCGGCTTTACGCCTGCCAAGAACACGCTGCTGACGGTTGGCTACAATATCGCCGGTTTCCGCGATCCCGACTTTGCCGAAACGCGCAACACCGATGACGGCCTTTACGCCTCGATCCGCATGAAGTTCGATGCGGACACCTTCTCCTTCCTCGGCTTGGGGCGACGGTAATGAGTAGCGCGGCAAATGATCTGCGCACTATCGCGCGATGTCTAGCCGTTGCAATGGCGGTCGCCTTCGCTTCGCTTGTGCCCGGCACTGCCCTGGCCCAACAGGTCCAGACCTATTCGCAGGTGTCGAACCAAACCATAAACGGCAACACGACCTGCGCCGCACCGGTGGTCCGCAACATCAATGTCACCGACCAGTTCAATGTTGCGAATGTGCGCGTTGGCGTGTTGGCAACACATACTTGGCGCGGCGATTTGCAGTTCACCTTGCAGTCGCCCCAGGGAACGCGGGTCCAGCTGACCAATGGCGACACCCAGAACATGAATGGAGACAACTTCAACGTCCTGATGGACGACAGCTTCGCAGCCGTGGTCGGATCGGACAGCCCCACCGGCAACCACGCGACGGCAGCGCCGCCATACCAGAACAGTTTCCGTCCCCAAAACCCGCTTTCGGTGCTGAACGGTCAGGCCGCGAATGGGACGTGGCGACTTGAAGTGTGCGACCTTTTCCCATCGCAAGACAATGGCACCCTGCGCCGGTTCGATCTTTATCTCACCCAACCGCCCGCGCAATTTGCCGACCTGTCTCTAACCAAAAGCCGTGTTGGCGCTGCTCCGACCAATGGCGGTTCCATAACCTGGCGACTAACTGTAGCCAGCGACAGTCAGTCGACCAATTCGACCAATGGCGTAACGGTTACCGATACCCTGCCGCCTGGCTTCACGTTCATTTCGGCCAGCGGGTTCGGCTCCTTCAATCCCGCCACCGGCGTTTGGACAGTCGGCACGATGGCACCTTCGCAAAGCCGCAGCATCGAGATTACCGGCAGCATCACGGCAACCGCAGGTGCATCGGTGACCAACACTGCTGAAATCACGACGAGCAGCTTTGCCGATCGCGACTCCACGGTGGGCAACGGGCAGGTCGGCGAAGATGATTACGCCACCAATACATTCACCGTGGCCGGAACGCGCAGCGCCGGGACGCCGCCTGTGCTGTCCTGCCCGGCGGGATCGGTCCTGTTCGACTGGGATCCGCGAACATGGACGGCGGGGTCGACGAACAATTCCTATCAGCTCACCGGGTTCGGCACCGTCGGTTTTGCCCTGACCAACCCTGGTACCTGGCTAAATAGCGCGGCACTGGGCGGGCAATCACCGAACTTGCAAACGGAAATGAATGGCGGCTTCACTGGAGAGAAAGCGCTTATCCAGCTGGTCGACATGCCGGACCGCACAGCGCGTGTGACCACCACCATTTCCTTCGCCAATGTTATTTCCGGCGCGCAGTTCAAGATTTTCGATGTTGATTTCAACGCCGGTCAGTTCTCTGACACGGTGACTGTTCGCGGCACCTATAACGGCGCGACGGTGTTGCCGGTCCTGACCAACGGCGTCTCCAATTACGTCATCGGCAACAACGCTTATGGCGATGCAGCATCAGCGACAGCGTCTTCGGACGGCAACGTCACGGCCACCTTCTCGGACCCGATCGACGGCATCGTAATCCTGTATGGCAACCACAGCACCGCACCCGTCAATCCGGGACAGCAGGCGATTGCGTTGAGCGACATCACCTTCTGCAATCCGACCACCACTCTGACGGCGGCGAAAACAAGTACCGTGCTGTCTGATCCGGTCAATCTGGCGAACAACCCGAAGCGCATTCCCGGCGCGACGATCCGCTATTGCATCCTGATCACTAACTCCGGCGCTGCGGCCGCTTCGACGATTATTGCCAACGATGCGATACCGTCGGACCTGGCCTACATCCCCGGATCGATCACCAGCGGAACAACCTGCACAACAGCAACTACTGCGGAAGATGACAATGCCAGCGGAGGCGACGAAAACGATCCGTTCGGCGGTTCTATTTCGGGCACCACCGTTACGGGAACAGCAGCAAATCTGCCTGCGGGGCAAACCTTCGCATTTGCGTTCAACGCAACAGTGAATTAGCGCGCCCGCTTCAGAATCGTGTCCATCTGCTCGCGCAGGACCGGATCCCACTCCGACTGCAATTCCTTCACTTTCGCCATGAGCGGCTCATTTTCCCAATAGGGAATATCGTTATCGTACAGGTCCGCAACCTGCCGCATGGAGCTGCGGTCCATATCCTCGAATGCATCGGTCATCGCTTGCGCCTGCTGTCGGTCGATGCCCAGCGCTTCATAAGCCGAACGCCCCAGCCGTAACGAGCTATCATAGGTTTCGCGCACGATATCGCGGCAGCCATAAGACCATAGTTCATATACGTGGTTGCGGTCTATCGCACGCGCCGTAACGTGCAGGTTCGGATAATTGGCAATGGCGTATTTCACGAGGCGGTCGATCTGCTCACGCTCATCCAGCGCCACTACCAGCAGCTTCGCCTTGGCTATACCCGCCGCGGCAAGCAGATCGGGGCGGGTGGCATCGCCGAAATAGGTGCGAAAGCCGAACTTGCGGACAATATCGAGATGGCGCGAATCGTAATCGATGACGGTGGTGGATACATCCGCAGCCTGCAACATCCGGTCCACGATGCCGCCGACCCTTCCGCGCCCTGCAATGATGACGCTGTTCTCTTCCTCGATACTATCCGCCTTTCGCGCATCACCGGCAGAGAACCGTGGCGCAATGATGCGGTCGTAAAGGATAAACAGAATGGGCGTTACGAGCATCGTCAGCGCCACTATCAGCAGCAACAAATCCGCCGTTTCCGCATCGAACACAAAAGCCGCCACTGCAACGGCGATCAGGACGAACGCGAACTCGCCTGCCTGCGCCAGCGACAGCGCGAACAGCCAGCGCGCCTGTTTGCCGATGCCCGCCAGCTTGCCTATGCCTAATAGCAGCACGACCTTGGTGACGATCACCACCAATGCCCAGAACACCACTTCGCCGAACCGCTCGGACGCCAGCGCAAAGTCGATGCCCGCCCCCACGGTGATGAAGAACAGGCCGAGGAGCAAACCTTTGAACGGTTCGATATCCGATTCCAGCTCGTGCCGGTATTCACTGTTGGCCAGCACCACACCCGCGATGAAAGTTCCCAGTGCGGGAGACAGCCCTACCAGCGTCATTAACAAAGCAATGCCGATAACGAACACCAGTGCCGTCGCGGTGAACAGCTCGCGCAATCCGGCTCCGGCGATGAAGCGGAAGAGCGGGCGCGTTAGATAATTGCCCGCCAGTGCCACCGCCGCGACCGCGCCGACCGTCACGATGGCTGCCAGCCAGCCCGGCATACCCTTCGTCATGGTCCAGCCGCCGTGGCCGCCACCATGCGCGCCATCGCTATGCGCGTCCGCACCCGCCGCCATCAATTCAGGCACGGCCAGCAACGGCAAGATGGCCAGAATAGGGATGACGGCAACATCTTGAAACAGCAGGACAGAGAAACTGGCTTCGCCGCCCTCGCTTTTCATCAGCCCCTTCTCGTTCAGGGTTTGCACGATGATGGCAGTGGATGACAGCGCCAGCACCAGCCCGATGCCCACGGCCGTGCGCCATACTTCGCCGTTCAGCAGCGCATAGGCCGCAAGCACCAGCGTTGTCGCCACCACTTGTCCTCCGCCAAGCCCGAGCAGCTTGCCGCGCATGCCCCACAACCGCTTCGGCTCGAGCTCAAGCCCGACCAGGAACAGCATCATCACAACGCCGAATTCGGCAAAAACCTGCAACTGTTCGACATCGACACGCAGCGCGCCCAGCAACGGCCCGATGGCCATGCCCGCCAGCAGGTAGCCCAGAACCGAACCCAACCCGAACCGGGTGGCCAGCGGCACGGCGATGACACCGGCGGCGAGGATGACGAACGCAATGACGAGAAAATCGGTCATGACTGCGCCCTTCCCCTCTTCGCGCCCCGCGTCAACTTGGCGTGCCTACATATGGATGGTACGTCCATAGGCCGACAGCACGCTCTCGTGCATCATCTCGCTCAGCGTCGGGTGCGGGAACACTGTCTGCATCAGCTCGGCCTCGGTCGTTTCGAGCTGCTTGCCGACGGTGTAGCCCTGGATCAGTTCGGTGACTTCCGCGCCCACCATATGCGCGCCGAGCAGCTCGCCGGTGGCGGCATCGAACACAGTCTTGATGAACCCTTCCGCTTCGCCCAGTGCGATGGCCTTGCCATTGCCGATGAACGGGAAGTTGCCGACACGCACTTCATGCCCTGCTTCTTTCGCCATTACTTCGGTCAGGCCGACGCTAGCGACTTGTGGGTGGCAATAGGTGCAGCCAGGGATGTTCAGCCGATCCAGCGGGTGCGGGTGAACGTCGGTATTGCCAAGTTCCCGAGCGATGGCTTCGGCACAGGCGACGCCTTCATGACTAGCCTTGTGCGCCAGCCACGGGCCGGGGGTGCAGTCGCCGATGGCCCATAGCCCCTCGGTACGCGTGCGACCATAGGGGTCGATCTGGATGAAGCCACGGTCCATCTCGGCATGGTCTTCCACACCGATATTCTCGGTATTCGGCACGATACCGATGGCCGTGATGACATGGCTGAACTCGGACTTGGAGGTCTTGCCCTTGGCATCCTTAAGCGTTGCAGTGACGCCCACCTTGCTGACTTCTAGAGCCTCGACGCCTGCACCGGTCATAATGGCGATGCCCTGCTTGGACAGCGACTTTTCGAGGAAGGCGGACACCTCGGCATCCTCCACCGGCACGATGCGGTCGAGCATTTCCACGACTGTCACCTCGGCGCCCATATCGTTGTAGAAACTGGCGAACTCGATCCCGATGGCTCCGCTGCCGATAACGAGCAGTTTGGTCGGCATCTCCGGCGGGGTCATGGCGTGGCGATAGGTCCAGACACGCTCTCCGTCGGCGGGCGCAAACGGCAAGTCCCGCGCCCGCGCACCGGTAGCGACAATGATATGCTTTGCCGACAGCTTTTCCGTGCCCTTCACGCCAGTTACGGTCAGCGAGGTTTGGCCGGTCAGCTTGCCCTCGCCCATATGAACGGCGATCTTGTTCTTCTTCATCAGGTGCGCGACGCCTTGATTGAGCTGTTTCGCCACGCCACGGCTGCGCTTCACTACGGCGGCCAGGTCGGCTTCGATACCGGTGGCCTTCAGGCCATAGTCGCCAGCATTTTGCATAAAGTGGAAGATTTCCGCAGACCGCAACAGCGCCTTGGTCGGAATGCAGCCCCAGTTGAGGCAGATACCGCCCAGCGTCTCGCGCTCGACAATGGCCGTCTTCAATCCCAGCTGCGCGCACCGTATTGCCGCAACGTAGCCGCCGGGTCCGCTACCGAGGACGATTACGTCGTATTCATCAGCCATTTGCTATCCGTTGTTGAGAGTTTGTGTAGGAAGACGTAGACCGGATGTTACACTGTCCAGTGGGCAAAGAATGGGCTCCCTGATTCAGGTGGTTTTGCAAGCGTGGTGACGCAATTCGATGGCGTGTCTGACGCCGTGTAGGAAAGGCGTTCCGCACTGCCCGCCGCTCACACCACCAGCCCCATCGGGTTCTCCAGCAACTGCTTCACCGCGTCCATCAGTTTCGCGCCGTCCACGCCGTCGATGGCGCGATGGTCGAAGCTGCCGGTGGCGGTCATCACTGTTGCGACGTCCAGCGCGTCGTCGACCACCGCAGGACGTTTCTCGCCGGCGCCGATGGCCAGGATCATGGCTTGCGGCGGATTGATGACGGCGTCGAACTGCTTGGTGCCGAACATGCCCAGATTGCTGAGACTGGCAGTGCCGCCCTGATATTCGTGCGGCTGCAATTTGCCGTCGCGTGCCTTCTGGGCCAACTCCGTCATCTCGCTGCTGATCTGCGCCAGTCCCTTGCGCCCCGCGTCCACGATGATCGGCGTGATTAGGCCGCTGGGCGCGGCCACCGCCACCGATATATCCTGCCGCGAATATTCGTGCAGCGTGTCGCCCTGGAAACTCACATTGCATTGCGGCACCCGGTCGAGAGCGCGGGCCAGCGCCTTGATGATGAGGTCATTGACCGACAGCTTTATGCCGTCCGCTTCCAGCGAAGCGTTCAGTTGCCCGCGCAACTTCAGCAGCGCATCCAAGTGGATATCGACCGTAAGATAGATATGCGGGATCGTCTGCTTCGCTTCCGTGAGGCGGCGCGCGATGACCTTGCGGACATTGTTGAGCTTCTGCGCTTCGAACGGCGCGCCGAATTCGCTTTCGGCGGGCGTCTTGGCGGGTGTCTTTGGCGTGTCGAGAACCTGGTCAGGTTCGGTGGTGGGCTCGGACGCTTTCTGCCGCGTAGTCGCCTGTTCCACATCCGCTTTCACGATCCGGCCATTTGGACCGCTACCCAAGATATCCGCAAGGGCCAGACCCTTCTGTTCGGCAATCCTGCGCGCCAGCGGCGACGCTATGACGCGATCTCCATCGTCCGCTCTTTGTGTCGGCGCTGGACCGGCACTTTCCGTTTTCGGTTCCACCGATACCTCGGCGTCCGTCTCCTCAAGCCGTTCCTCCTCGATTTCCGCCTCGTGCGACTTTTCAGCGCCCGTATGCGTATCCGTATCGGTCTTGGCAACGTCCTCAACGCTTTCGCCATCCTCGGCCAGCACCGCGATGACGGTGCCGACCTTTACGCCTTCGGTCCCCTCCGGCACGGCAATCGACGCGATGGTGCCCTCATCGACTGCCTCGAACTCCATTGTCGCCTTGTCGGTCTCGATCTCGGCCATGATATCGCCGGATCCCACAGTGTCGCCAACTGCCACCAGCCATTTGGCAAGCGTGCCTTCTTCCATCGTCGGCGACAGGGCGGGCATCTTGATCGAAATGGGCATGGGCGCGATTGGTCCTGTGTGCGTGCAAGGTGCGTTCTGACCACTTTGGGCAGCCGCGGCAAGGTTGTTGCGCCGAATACGTTTTCAACGGATAACCCCGACACAGGCAACGGGCCAACCCGATGCGGCAGGGAGGCGATATGCGGATATATCTGGTGGTCATCGACGAAAGCGAAGAAGCACAAAAAGCACTGCGGTTCGCCTCACGCCGCGTCAGCGACAGGGGCGATGCCGTGCATATTCTCGCCGTGGTCGAGAAACAGAACTTCACCGCTTTTGGTGCTGTACAGGCCACCATCGAGGAAGAGGCACATGACCGCGCCGAGGCCATTGCCAGCAGCGCGGCAGGAAACCTGTTTTCGGAAAGCGGGCGAATGCCGAAAATCACCGTGCGTACTGGAGAGCCGCACGAAGTTGTCCGGACATATCTGGACGAACATCCCGAAGTCGTGGCGCTGGTGCTGGGCGCAGCGGCGGAGGGATCGCCAGGCCCCCTGATCGCGCATTTCGCCAGTCATACCGCGAGCCTGCCTTGCCCCCTCTACATCGTGCCCGGGCGGTTCACGACGGAGGAAATCGACAGCCTGGCGAGCTGACGGCTAAGTCAGCGTGCCGCGTACCGGATAATCGTTCTTGCCGATATAATCGATGCCATCCAGCAACTGGTCCAGCGACGGGCGCGTGAACGGCGCATTCTGGATGTTGGCGAAATACAGCGTGTTGTCGGGCCGGATAAGGAACAGGCCGGGTTCCGAGAAAACCTCCGGCTCCTCGCTGCCATCACGCTTTTGCGAGATATACAAACCCCATTCGTGCGCGGTATCTTCCGCCAAGTCATAAACCAGCGGCAGATCGTGCGTGTCCCACTCGTTGTCGACGATCATCGCCCGCTCTTCGCTGTCCATACAGATTGCAAAGGGCGAGATGCCACGGTCGGTGAAATCGCTCAGTCGTCCGCCCAGCTCCTCCAGGTAATTCCGGCAGATCGGGCAATGTTTACCGCGATAGAACACTAGCATGGTGAAGGCGTCAGGGCTTTGGCTGTACAGGTCGAACCGCGCCTGTATCGTAAGCGGAAGTTCTAGGTCGGGCACTTTCTGGCCGGGCTTGAGCATGGGTTTCTCCTTTTCACGCCCTAAACGTCCGGAAAACGCCGCATGTTCCGTCAGCGTTTGCGTTTCACTCTGCCTTGGTGGCGGATGTTCCCCGGCCGGCCTTGCTTCCCCGTGGTTTTTGTACCGTGAGGCTTGCCACGATACCCCTTGCTCGGGCCGCGACCCGCCGGACGCCCGCCGCGTGGTTCAATGGCATTGCCATCCGCATCCAGCGGCACAAATTTCAGCGCGCCGGTCAGCGCATTCGCTTCGCCCAGCTTCAGTTTCAGCCTGTCGCCGGTGGTGTAGCTGCGACCGCTGCGTTCCCCGATCAGTGCCTGCGCTTTCTCGTCATAGCGGAAGAAATCATCGCCCAGCGTGCTGACCGGCACCAGCCCGTCGCCGCCCAGCTTCTCGATGGTGGCGAAGAAGCCGAAATTCTGCACGCCGGTAATGCGCGTATCGAATGTCTCGCCCACGCGCCCCGCCAGCCAAGCCGCGACGTAACGGTCCACGGTATCCCGTTCCGCCTCCATCGCGCGACGTTCGGTCTTGCTGATTGCGTCGGTGATCTTGCCCAGATCGTTTCGGTCGTGATCCGACAAGCCCGATTTGGGCGGGATGTCGCCCTTCGGCTTGGGTTGCTCCAGCTTGAAGGCATCGGACAACGCACGATGCACCAGCAGGTCGGCATAGCGGCGGATGGGCGAAGTGAAATGAGCGTAGGAGCCGAGCGCCAACCCGAAATGTCCCGCATTGCGCGGGCCGTAATAGGCCTGCGTCTGCGTGCGCAGCACGGCTTCCATTGTCTGGGCCTTGTCTGCTTCTTCCGTTACGTCCTTCAGCATCCGGTTGAACAGGCCGGGTGTGATGACCTGCCCCAGCGCCAGCTTGCGGCCCAGCGTGTCGAAATACTCCTTCAACGCCATCAGCTTCTCCCGGCTCGGCGGCTCGTGGATCCGATAGACGACGGGCGCGGTCTTGCTTTCCAGCGCCTTGGCGGCGGCGACATTGGCCGCAATCATGAAATCTTCCACAACACGATGCGCGTCGAGCCGTTCGCGTACGGCGATTTCGGCAATCTTGCCCGCTTCGTCCAGCATGACGCGGCGTTCGGGCAAGTCCAGTTCAAGCGGATCGCGCCCGGCCCTTGCCTTGGCCAGTACGCCCCAGCAGGCCCACAGGTTGCGCAACGGCTCGCTTGCCTTGCCTGCGTCGATCTGCGCCTGCGCATCCTCGTAAGCGATGTTTGCCGCAAGCCGAACGATGGCCCGGGTGAACCGCTGCGAGGTGATCTTGCCCGCCTTGTCGATCAGCAGGTGGCAGACCATCGCCGCGCGATCCTGGTCCTGTTTGAGCGAGCAGACATCGGCGCTCAGCACTTCGGGCAGCATAGGCACGACGCGGTCCGGGAAGTATACCGAATTGCCCCGCTTGCGCGCCTCGCGATCCACCGCGCCGCCGGGGCGCACATAGAACGCGACATCGGCAATGGCGACGATGGCACGGAAACCGCCCTGCCCGTCCGGTTCGGCCCAGATGGCATCGTCGTGGTCGCGTGCATCGGCGGGATCGATGGCGACGATGGGCACATCGCGCAGGTCTTCGCGTGTGTCGTCGGACAGCGGCAGCTTCGCAACGCGCTGCGCCTCGTCCAGCGCTTCCTCGCAAAACACGTCCGGGATGCCGTGCTTCGATATCGCTATGAGCGAAAACGCACGCGGAGCCAGTGGATCGCCCAGCACTTCTACAACCTTAACCCCGGCCCGCGCGCCGCGCCCGGTCGGCTCGGCACGTACCAGTTCGCCTTCCGACGCTTCGCCAAGGTCGCTGATCGGCGACGACGTGCGAACTCGCTTGTCCACCGGTGCCAGCCACGCCTTGCCGTCTGCATCCATCTCGACAACGCCCATCAACCCTTCGGTCTTCGCGGGCAGTTTCTTCATCACATGGGCAATCCAGCCCCCGCCCGCCTCTTCGGTCCGGGCCAAAACCCTGTCGCCCACCTTTAGCGCGGCATGGCGCGTGCGCCCCTTGTTGTTTTCGATTACGCGCAAACGCGGCGGCGGTGTTGCATCGTCGGGTTGCCAGCTATCGGGAATGGCATGGGGCTCCCCATCCTCGATTTCCAGCACGCGCAGGACCGTCACTTTCGGCACGCCGCCCATGCGGTGATACGCCGTCTTCTTGCCGTCGATCAGCCCTTCCTCCGCCATATCGCGCAAACGCTTTTTCAACGCGATCTTGTCCTGCCCCTTAAGCCCGAACGCCTTGGCGATCTCGCGCTTGCCGATAACCCCGTCGGACCCCTGGATAAACTCGATGATCTGGGTGGGCGATGGCAGGCCCGCATTGCGTTTGGCGGGACGTTTGGATTGGGAAGGTTTTGGCATCGGCTACACGTAGGGCTGCGCGGGCGGCGCGGCAACTGCGGCTTCGGGAACCGGGCGCGCCATGCATCGCTCTGATGACGATGGAACACGCACTGATGCGGCGCGAAGGCGCTTCGAACATTTCGATGGCGAGGGCGCGGATCACGCTGTGTTACCTGTGGCGTTTCGGAAGGTTGCCAGATCTTGTCACGCCCACGCGTTTCACGGAACTGGTGCAGTTGCGCAAGCTATATGACCGCGATGTCGCGATGACCGCATGTCTGGACAAACACGCTTCCAAGCGGCGCGTGGCGGACAGTCTTGGCGATGAATGGGTTACGTCTACGCTGGCCTGCTGGCCGACCTTGCCCGCATCCAGCCCCGACTTCGGCGGTGCGGCCATGTTCAAAGCACGCAGCGGTTGCAACCAGTATGCGCTGCTGTCCTCAGATGCTTCGCCCGAATGTTGGGCGGACCTTAGAGAACGGGCAAATCGGTGGACCGCCTCGCCCTATGGCCAATGGCTGGACGAATGGGCGTATCGCGATGCCCCGCGCGGTGTGCTGGCCGAACCGATGCTCGGCCACGGCGGGACTCCTTTGACCGACTACAAGATCTACGTATTTGGCGCAGAAGCCACGCATATCCAGGTGCATACCGGACGCGGCAGCAACCATCGCTGGGTACTTTTTGACCGGTCCGGCAAGCGGATGGCGCGACATACTGGACCAGCGGCGGACTTGCCACGGAGCCTGCCCGATATGCTGCGCGCTGCCGAGCGGCTCGCCGCGACATTCCGCTTCGCACGCGTGGATTTTTACGAGATCGAGGGGCGCCCGCGCTTCGGCGAATTCTGCTTCTATCCCGGTTCGGGGCTTGACCGGTTCGAAGAGGACTGGATCGACGTGGAGCTTGGCCGACATTGGCTGGCCGCGCTGGATGCGCCTAATCGTCGGACTCTCGCTCCGCTATCGGCATGAATGCGCCCGCCGGCACCGCGCTCGCAATAGGCGACATGTCCCCATCCGGACCTGTCGCGCTGACCCCGAAGAACCAGTCGTCGCCGCGCACCCCTTCCAGCTTGGCGCTGGTAGCCACTACATTTTCGATCAGCGGTTCGGCACGCCACGCGCTTTCGTCGGTGCGGCGTTGCCAGATGGTATAGCCGATCGCGCCCGGAACCGGCTCCCACGTCAGCGTGGTAAAGGTCTGTACCGCCGCCTCTGCCGAGGGTGCGGGCGGCATCGGCGTGCGGGCCAGGCGGTCCAGCGCGCGCACGTTGAACTCGGTCACGCGCGCAAGATAGGCAAAGTCCATTTCGTCCACCGTGTCGCCATAGGTTACGCCATCCTCGACGCGCAGGTCCTGATGCTGATGTTCGTAATCCTCCACTGCGACCGAAATGCGGACGGCAGGGTAACCAGCCTCCAGGAACGGGATCTGGTCTCCGCCCCGGCCCATCCGGTCGGTGCGCCAGATCTGCCGCACGTCGATACCGCCTTCGGTTTCGTCAGCCAAGCCGTCCAGCCAGCGCGACAGGTTGCGCCCCGGGCTGTCATTCTCGCCGCCTTCGCGCCGCTGCGCTGCGCGCACCGTATCGGTTAGGTCGGCCCGTGCACCTTCCGAAAAGACGCGGACGTGTTCGGCATCGCAGAACCCGTCCGAACCGCAACTGCCGCCGACCATATCGTTGCTGAGCACGGCCTTGACCTGCCAGCCCTGTTCCTTCGCGTAATCGACCAGCAGGCGCGCGCCGTAGAGGCCCTGCTCCTCGCCCGCGAGAAGGGCGTAGACGATGGTGGAGGGGTAGATGTTTTTCGACAAAACCCGCGCCGCTTCGATGGACAGCGCGACGCCCGAAGCGTCGTCATTCGCACCGGGCGCATCGCTGGTAAAATCGGAAACGTCGCTGACTCGGCTGTCGATATGGCCCTGCACGATGATGACTTCGTTCGGTCGCTCGCTGCCGCGCTGGATGGCGACGGCATTGCGCAGGCGCGTGGGCGTTGGGATACGCCGCCCTTCGACGATGCGTTCGGGCAGTACCACGTTGAGGCATCCCCCGCAATCCGCCGAAATTGCGCGGAAGGTATCAGCACCCCAATCGACGGCAGCGCCGATGCCGCGCTCCGGATCGGTTTGCGAGGACAGGGTGTGCCGCGTACCGAAGGCGACCAGCCGCTCGACATCCGCGCGCAGGCGGTCTTCGGAGACTTCGGCGGCGGGGTCGGAAGTCGCTGTAGCTGGCTGGGCGAGAACGAGGAGCGGGAAGAGGAGAAATTTGCGCATGGCCGGACTGTTAACCCCGACCCGGTTTATTGCAAGACGGCGCGCCGGGCCGACAAACGAATAGCTCAGTACGCCCGCGCCAAATAGATACGCTCGACCGCAGGTTCACCCGTAAAGAAACATGCGCCGTCAACCGGTGCCGCGTTCATCGGAACGTTGCGGATCGTCAGCTTCATCGCCTTCAGTTCCTCGACCACTGCGTCCAGCGCTGCCCCGGTCGGTCTGGCCCACTGCACCTCGACCCATCCAGGATATTGCGCATCTTCGGCATATATCCCTGCCAATGCATCGCGGGTGGTCACGCCTCTCGTAATGTTCGCCTCGCGCCGCGCCATGGCTTCCTCGAACAGAGCCGTCTGCATTTCGGCCAACATTGCGGGTACTGTTTCGCCAGCTTCGTCTCGCGTAGGCGTTGCGAAGGCGGGCTTGCCGTTGTCCGCATTCCACAGCGCATCGCGGCGCAAAAGGCTGACGACGCCGCCATCCATATCGCGTCCGCCAACCTCGATGATGACCGGCGCGCCCTTGCGGACCCAGTCCCACCGTTTGGCGGCCGCCTTGCCCGGCTTGGTATCCAGCAGCACACGCACCGGCTCGCCCAGTGTCGACCGCGCCGCCAGGCTGACGCGCAGTTTTTCGCAATAGGCAACCAGTGCTTCGTCTTCCGGCTTATCGCGCAACATCGGCAGGATGACGACTTGCCACGGCGCGATGGCGGGCGGCACGCGCAGCCCGTCATCGTCGCCATGCGTCATGATAACCCCGCCGACCATGCGGGTGGACACACCCCAGCTCGTGGTGTGGCACAGCGCCTGCTGGCCTTCGCGGTCCTGATAGCGGATGCCGCTCGCTTCGGCGAAATTGGTGCCGAGATAGTGGCTGGTGCCGGCCTGCAATGCCTTGCCGTCCTGCATCATCGCTTCGATCGACCAAGTTTCGACCGCACCCGGAAACCGCTCGTTCTCCGGCTTTTCGCCGGTGACCACCGGCATCGCCAGATCGTCTTCGGCACAGGCGCGATAGACCTCCAGCATGGTCATCGTATGCGCGCGCGCCTCGTCCGCACCGGCATGGGCGGTATGGCCTTCCTGCCACAGGAATTCGCTGGTGCGCAGAAACATGCGGGTCCGCATCTCCCAGCGCACGACATTGGCCCACTGGTTCAGCTTCAGCGGCAGATCGCGCCAGCTCTGCACCCACCGCGCCATCGCGTCGCCCACGATGGTTTCCGACGTTGGCCGCACCACCAGCGGTTCTTCCAGTTTTGCGTCGGGATCGGGAATCAGTCCGCCGTTTTCATCCGCGATCAGGCGGTGGTGCGTGACTACCGCCATTTCCTTCGCAAACCCTTCGACATGCTCCGCCTCGCGCTCAAAATTGGCGAGGGGGATGAAGATCGGGAAATAGCAGTTGTCGTGTCCGGTATCCTTGATGCGCCGGTCGAGCAGATGCTGGATACGCTCCCAGATGCCGAAGCCCCACGGCTTGATTACCATACACCCCCGCACACCGGATTCCTCGGCCAGGTCGGCGGCGGTGATGACTTCTTGATACCATGCGGCAAAATCATTGGCGCGACGGGTGGTCAGGGCATGGCGAATTTCGGGCAAGTGGCAGGCTCCGGTATATGATCGTGTGTGGCGGGCTATTTGCCCAATTCGTCCAGCTTTTTCTGCATCTGCGCCATTTGTTCGCGCATGGCAGCGATATCATCGCTGTTCGCTTCGGATGCCGATCCCGTCGCGTCGTTGCCAGCGTTTTGAGCGGTCGACTTCCCGGGCAGGATCGCATCACCCATCGCTTTCATCATGGCCAGGTTCGTCTCGGCCATCTTGGCTAGGGGATTCCCCATCGCCGCATTGACGATGCCGCCGGTAAACGCCTCGCGGATCTTGCTTTGATTCTTTTGAAAATTGGCCATGCTCGCTTCAAGGTAGCTCGGCATCATCGCCTGCATCGAATTGCCGTACATGGCGATCAGGTCGCGCAGGAAGCTGACCGACAGCATTTCGGAACCCGACGCTTCTTCGTCCATGATGATCTGCGTCAGGATGGAGCGCGTGATATCGTCGCCGCTCTTGGCATCGACAACCTTGAAATCGACCCCCTCGCGCGTCATTTTACCCAGATCGTCCAGCGTGATGTAGCTGGATGTGCCGGTATTGTAGAGACGCCGGTTGGCGTATTTCTTGATAATGGTGGGCTGGCCATCGGTCAGCGGCTTCTTCGCCATGTCACTCTCCCGCGATGCTATCTAATTTTGCATTAGCAGGTGCAGCGAGTGCGGCGCAACATATTGCGCACCATTCCGCCCGTTATCGCGTGTGACGCGAATACCGCTGTCCCAGCGTGGTCAGCAATTCATATTGCGAAAGGCCGGTTCGCTTGGCCTCCTGCGGAAGGTCGAAGGGAACCGACAGCCAGTCGCCATCCCGGCAAGGCGGCGCATTGGTGACATCGACCACGATCATGTCCATCGATACGGTACCCAGGATCGGACAGTCCGCGCCTTGCCACCGTAGTCCACCTCCTTTGCCCCGCATCCGCAGGAATCCATCTGCATAGCCGAGCGATACGATCGCGGTTTGCGTCGTGCGGTCGGCGATGAAGCGGCCGTTATAGCCCACCGCATCGCCTGTCCCGATAGTGCGCGTCTGAATGACGGCGGCCTCTACAAAGGCGACTTGCGCAAGTTGATCGGCCAGTGCGGAGACTGGCACACCGCCATAGAGCGCAAGACCGGGGCGGGTCTGGTCGAACACATAGTCCGGACCGAGTGCGACGCCCGCGCTGTTTGCAAGGCTAAGCTTGCGATGCGACACTGCTGCGGCCGCATCGCGGAACCGGGCGTATTGGCGTGCATTTGCGGCACTGACTTCGTCGGCGCAGGCCAGATGCGACATCAGTGTATCCACGTTCGATGCGGCAACCGCTTCGTCGGCAAGATCGCCCATGGCGAGGCCGAGCCGGTTGATGCCGGTGTCGACCATTGCATGACACGCGCCGCCGCCTGCCTCGCGCCATACGCGCGCCTGGTGGATGCTGTTGATAACCGGGAGCACGCCGGTGGCGATGGCGTAGTCGGCCTCCACACGCGTATTCGCGCCGTGCAATACGGCGATGCTAGCGGCGGGTACATGCGCCAGCGCCGCCGGAACTTCGGACCAGTGCGCAACGAAAAATGCCTCGGCACCCGCATCGCGCAGCACCGGCAGGCAGATATCGGTGCCCAGCCCGTAACAATCCGCCTTGATGGCCGCGCCTGCCTCTGCCGTGCCGGAAAGGCGATCCATCGCACGCCAGTTCACCTCCAGCGCACGTTTATCGACGGTCAGGCGCAAAGCGCGCGGCGGTTCAGTCGGCGAAGTCACGCGGCGGTCCATCGGGCAATCCCCACCACGCAACGACCAGCCCGAATGCGACCACCGCCCATGTATACCAGAGGCCCGCATAGATATCGCCGGTGCGCGCCACGATGATGCCTGCGATCAGCGGCAGGAACCCGCCCAGATACCCCGCCCCGATATGATACGGGATCGACATCGAACTGTAACGGATACGCGGCGGAAACATCTCGGACAGCAGCGCCGCCACCGATCCGTATGTCAGCGCCGACAGGGCGGCCAGCACGAGCAACAGCGCAAGGATACCGACGAGGTTCAGCGCAGCGGGCGTCTGGCGCGAGAAATTGAAGCCATAGCGTTCCAGCGCCCTTTCGATGCCAGCGGAACGGGCAGCGCCATCCTCCAGCCAGTCGCTGCCGATAGCAACCGGCTCGCCTCCCACAGCAAGCGACAGCCGCGCCGCCGGTTCGATCTCGTAAGCCACGCCCTTTGCGGTCAGCGTTTCCAGCAGCTTGCCGCAATCGGTCTGTTCGGAATCGAACAGCTCGGCGAACGGATCGGTGACGCATTGCTGGCCCGAAACGGTCACGGCGTTCTGCGTGTTGGCCTGCGCCAATTGCGGGTTGGCGAGACTGCCCATTGCCCAGAAGGCCGGGAACAGCAGCGCCAGCGCCAGCAGCGCACCGACGATGATCGGTTTCTTGCGCCCCACCCTGTCCGACCATCGGCCGACGACAAGGTAGAAGACCATCGAGATCAGTCCGGCGGTGAAGAGGACCAGTTCGACCGTCAGTTCATCCATCCGCATCGGACCGCGCAGGAAGCTTAGGCCGGAGAAGAACGCGGTGTACCATATCGTCGTCAGCACACCGGTCACGCCGAACAACGCCACGAAAATGCGCTTCTTGTTGCCGGGATAGGTAAAGCTCTCGGTGAACGGATTGTTCGCCGTTTCGCCCGCTGCCTTCATTGCCGCGAACACCGGGCTTTCCGACAGTTTCAGCCGCATCCACAGCGATATGCCGAGCAGGGCGATGGACAGCAGGAATGGCACACGCCACCCCCATGCCACAAAATCATTGGCGGGGATCAGGAACCGGCACAACAGGACGACCGCGATGCTCAGGACGAAGCCGCCCGCGACACTGGCCTGGATGAAGCTGGTGTAAAACCCGCGCTTTTCCGCAGGTGCGTGTTCGGCGACATAGATCGCCGCGCCGCCATATTCCCCGCCCAACGCAAGACCCTGCAGGATCCGGAACAGGATCACGATGATCGGCGCGGCGATACCGATGGTCGCCGCGCTGGGGATCATTCCGACGCCGGCCGTAGCCACACCCATTAGGGTCACGGTGACGAGGAAGGTGTATTTGCGCCCCAGCTTGTCGCCAAGATAGCCGAACAAGATGGCACCCAAGGGCCGGAAACCGAACCCGACGGCGAAACCGGCCCACACCAGCAGCAGTTGCAGCGTTTCGTTTCCGCTCGGGAAGAATGCTGCGCCGATCAGGCTGGCGAGCGTTCCGTAGATAAAGAAATCATACCATTCGAAGACTGTGCCAGCCGAACTGGCGGCAATGACCAGACGGATTTCCTTATCAGTCGGTTCGTGCTGAACCGTTCCGCCTGCCTTTGCGAATGCTGCCTGTTCCAAAACCCTGTGTCCTTCCCCCAATCACGCTGTTGCGAAGGCGGTTACCGCACTCCTTCGTTGTTGCAAAGCGCATCGCGTGCGGCCCTCCACGGCAGGCGTATCGCGCCATGCCGCGCAGGGTAGGCGCGCGCCGTGTCGAGCAATTCGATATCACGCCATTCCGGTGCGGGGCCGGTGCCGGCGAGCCAGTTCGAAAGCTGCGCCTCGGCCCTGATAATATCGGCGCCGGTGCGTCCGCAGATGTCGCCCAGAAAGACTGCAGCCGCCGCCTGTCCGATGGCGCATGCCGTTACCCGCGCGCCGGGCATGGCAATCGCTCCGTCTTTGGCAATCTCGAAACCAAGCTTCAGCGCGCTGCCGCATGTGTCCGACCGCGCCGACCCCTTGAACGCCGCATCCCCGACCATCGGAAAATCGGCAAGCGTTACTGCCATCGCCAATATGTGTGGCGTGTAGAGGGTTGCCGTCTGCGGGCGAGCCATTGCTAGTTCGGTTCGTTCGGATCGTCGGGTTCACCACGCAGCGCAGCGCGGCGTTGCTCCACCATCTGGACCATCGCATTGGTCGCGCTGTCGATGACCGGATAGGTCCGCGCCGTCGTAATCCACGCCGGCCGACCCGCCACGCCCCATACCGTGTCATATCCAAGCACCAGCAGCGAAAACGCGATGATGACGATGACCGCGCCCTTGATCGCCCCGAAGCCGAAGCCTAGCACCCGGTCGATAGGACCAAGCAGTGAATTGCGTGACGCTTCCCCGACATTGCCGGCAATCAGCTTCATCGCGGCGTAGGGCACCAGCAGCAGCAGCACGAAGCACAGGATCGCGGTGGGCGTGCTGTAGCCGATATATGGCGACACGGCGGTATAAAGTGGCGTGTGCAGATAATGGATTGCGAAAATGGCGAGAAACCATGATGCGAGCGACAGCACTTCCTGCACCAGCCCGCGCATGAACCCACCGATGGCGGCCACGCCAACGATGCTCAAAACGATGATATCGAAGCCCGACATTGTTCCAGCCTAACGCACCCGAACCTAATCAGGAACCCATAACCCTATCCACCAGATTGCCCAGTTGCTTCACACCACGATACTTAAGATCGGGTTTATGCGCGCCGTCCCCGGACAAAACATCCCCTGCATCGTCCGGACCCACACCGATGCCGAACCCCAGTTTCGCGGCTTCGCGCATACGCAACCCGGCGTGGGCCACCGCGCGCACTTCGCCTGCTAGCGACACTTCACCGAACCACACGCTTTGCACCGGCAGCGGTTTGTCTGCGAGCGCGGACACTAGCGCTGCAGCCACCGCAAGATCGGCGGCGGGGTCCGACAGGCGATAGCCGCCCGCGATATTGAGATAGACTTCGGCGCTGCTGAAATTGAGGCCGCACCGCGATTCCAGTACGGCCAGCAGCATGGCCAGCCGCCCATTGTCCCAGCCCACCACCGCACGTCGCGGCGTTGCCCCCGATTGCAACCGCACGATCAGCGCCTGCACCTCGATCAACACCGGCCGCGTGCCTTCCAATGCAGGAAACACCGCACTTCCCGCCAGAGGTTCGTCGCGGCCCGACAGGAACAGCATGGAAGGGTTGCGCACTTCCTCCAGCCCCTTGCCCGCCATTGCGAACACGCCGATCTCGTCCACCGCGCCGAACCGGTTTTTCAGCGCGCGCAGGATGCGGTACTGGTGGCTGCGCTCACCCTTCGAAACTCATGACCACATCGACCATGTGTTCCAGCACGCGCGGCCCGGCGATGCTGCCATCCTTCGTGACATGCCCGACCAGCACCAGCGCGACGCCGTTTTCCTTGGCATAGCGTATCAGTTCGAACGCACAGCCGCGCACCTGGCTGACTGTGCCAGGCGCGCCTTCTATCGTATCGGAATACATCGTCTGGATTGAGTCGATAACCATGAAGGCGGGCTTGTCCATCGTGCCCAGCGTCGTCAGGATATCGCGCACCGACGTTGCCGCGGCCAGCTTTATCGGCGCATCGGCCAGGCCCAGCCGGGAGGCGCGCAGGCGTACCTGTCCGGCAGCTTCCTCTCCGCTGATATAGACCGTTTCGGCCCCATCCTTGGCAATCTGCGCCGCCGCCTGCAGCAACAGGGTGGATTTCCCGATACCCGGATCGCCACCCATCAGGATCGCGGACCCTGGCACCAGCCCGCCGCCCAGCGCGCGGTCGAACTCTTCCAGCCCCGTCGCGCGCCGCTGCAACGGTTTGCCCGGCAGGTCCAGCGGCTCGAACGTGACCGCTCGCCCGCCTGCCGACAGGTCGTGTTTTTGCGAAAACACCGTGGCCGGCGCATCTTCGCTCAGCGTGTTCCATTCGGCGCAATCCGGACATTGCCCCTGCCAGCGATGCGATACCGACCCGCAGGCGGAGCAGACATAGCGTTTTTTTGGCTTGGCCATTTTCCTGCTTTAGTAAGAACAGAGCCGGAACGCAATTGCGTTTATGCTTGGAAAAGGGCATCACGCTGCCATGCGTCAGAAAGAACTCCGCATCGCCCTAGTCTGTTATGGCGGCGTCAGTCTCGCCATTTACATGCACGGCGTTACCAAGGAAATCTGGAAGCTGGCCCGGGCCAGCCGCGACTTTCACCGCAATGCGCCAGCGAGCGGCGGTGTCGAAGCGGTGTATCGTGACCTGCTGGCGCATATCGAGGAACGGCATGAGCTGCGGCTTGCGGGTGCTGCCCGACATCCTGAGCGGCGCAAGTGCGGGCGGTATCAATGCGGTCTTTCTGGCGCAGGCGATCCACTCGGGCCATTCGCTCGAACCGCTGACTGATATGTGGCTCGACAATGCAGATGTGGACAAACTGGTCGATCCTTCCGCGCGCCCGATGTGGCGTTACGCCAAGGTCTGGACGCAGCCCTTTGCCTGGTGGGTGTTTAACCGACCCGAAACGGCCTTTGCCGAGACGGTATCGCCGGAAACGCGTGGCGAGGTGCGGCGCAAGGTGGCGGGCCTGATCCGCGGGCGCTGGTTCCAGCCGCCCTTTTCCGGGTCCGGTTTCTCCACCCTGTTGCACGATGCGTTTACTGCAATTGCTGCCACGCCGGCCGAAGCGCCGTTGCTGCCGCCCGGCCATCCCGTCAGCCTGTTTGTGACGGCCACCGATTTTCACGGTTATGCAGAGCGGCTTCGCCTTAACAGCCCGCCCTTCGTGCTGGAAACCGAGCATCGCCTATCGATGGATTTCGAAGCCAGGACCCCTGCGGCGGGCGGCACAACGCTGGACGATCCATGGGCACTGACGATGGCGGCACGCGCGACGGCGAGTTTCCCCGGTGCGTTCCCGCCGTTTCGCATCGCCGAGATCGATCAGTTGGCACACCAGCGTAGAAGCGAATGGCATGGGCGCGATGCCTTCCTCGCCAAGGTCATGCCGGTGCATTCCCGGCGCAAGGCACTGGACACCGTGTCGCTGATTGACGGATCGGTGCTGGTGAACAAGCCGTTCGACAGTGCTATCAAGGCCTTGCAGGGCCGCCCGGCGCAACGCGAGGTAGACCGCCGCTTCGTTTATATCGATCCGCGCCCCGACCGTTCGGCGGGCCCGGGAGAGGACGCAGCGCGCGAGGTCGGCTTCTTCGGCGCGATCTTCGGATCGCTTTCGACCATCCCGCGCGAACAACCCATCCGCGACAACCTGGACGTGCTGGAACGCCAGTCGCGCGAGGCGGAGCGGTTGCAGGCTATGGTGTCCGGTCTGCGCCCTGAAATCGAAGCGGCGGTGGAGCGCCTGTTCGGCCGCACCCTGCTGCTCGACCGCCCGACCCCACGCCGCCTCGCCAATTGGCGTAGCAAGGCGCAACAGGCGGCCGCTCGGGCGGCAGGGTTCGCCTATAGTTCCTATGCGCAGGTCAAGTTCACCGCGATCCTCGATGAGTTGGCAGGGCATGTAATGCGAGCAGAAAAGGCTGACAGCGCCCCGCGCCCGCGCCGGATCGTTGCGGCTTTCCGCGCAGCCTTGGCGGAAGAGGGACTGGAGCAGCTCGGCGCACCAAAAGGCGGAGCCGACACGCAGGCCATCGCGTTTTTCCGCGCACACGATCTTGGTTTCCGGCTGCGGCGCTTGCGACTGTTGACGCGCCGGTTATCGCGCGATTGGGATGCCGATCCGACCATCGACGACGCCGCCGTCGACGATGCGCGCGCTGCAATCTACGAAATCCTGGCGCTGTATTTCGACAGCGATAAAGCGAAGCTTGCCGGACCGATCGATGCAATTGGCGACGCTGCCGGTGCGCTGGACATGCTGGCATCGGCAAGCAATCTGGTCGCAATCGACACCAAGGCGGAAGCGATGCTGTCGCGCACGATGCAGGCGATGCCGCAGAACCTGCGACGGCTTGTCCTGCTCACCTATCTTGGTTTCCCCTATTACGACATCGCCACCCTGCCCCTGATGCGGCACGAGGGATTGACCGAGTTCGATCCCGTAAAGGTGGACCGGATCAGTCCGGACGATGCGCGCAGCATCCGGCAAGACGGCGCACGGGCCACGCTGCGCGGTACCGAGTTCTACAATTTCGGCGCGTTCTTCAGCCGTGCCTATCGCGAGAACGACTATCTGTGGGGCCGTCTGCACGGAGCAGAGCGGATGATAGACCTGGTTTGCTCGACGCTGCCGGACGGACTGCCCGACGCAGAATGCCGAGCCTTCAAGAAACGCGCTTTCCTCGCCATTCTCGATGTCGAAGAAGACCGGTTTGAAGCAGGGTCCGACCTGACCGAAACCATCCGTGCGGAAGTGAACATGCGGCTGTAAGCCATCGCGCAGCTAGCCGCTGAAGGCATCTTTCAGTTTGTCGAAGAAACCACGGCTTTCGGGGCATTCCTCGCCCGTTTCGGTTTCGCGGAACTGCCACAGTATATCGCGCTGCGCCTTGCTGAGTTTGGTCGGAGTTTCCACTGCAATTTCCACCACCATATCTCCGCGACCGCGTCCTTGCAGCACGGGCATACCCGCCCCGCGCACGCGCAGCTGCTTGCCGGATTGGATTCCGGCCGGAATATCGACGGTGTTGGTCTCACCCGACAGATCGGGAATATCCACACTGCCGCCCAGCGCGGCGGTGGTGAAGGTTATCGGCACCCGCGTCGCCAGCGTCGTGCCTTCGCGTTCGAACACGGTGCTGGGCGTAACATGCACAAAGATATACAGGTCGCCCGCAGGCGCGCCGCTTGGCCCTGCTTCACCCTTGCCGGAAAGGCGGATGCGCGTGCCTGTGTCGACGCCTGGCGGAATATCCACCTCCAACGTTTCGGCCTTGTCGACCCGGCCCTCGCCACGGCAAGCATTGCACGGATCTTCGATGACCTCGCCGCGTCCGTGGCAGGTCGGGCATGGCCGCTCGACCACGAACAGGCCTTGCTTGGCGCGCACCTTGCCAAAGCCGTTGCACATCGAACAGCCGCGCGTGCCGGTTCCCAGTGTCGCACCGCTGCCATTGCAATCGTCGCAGGCGCGCGAGACCTCGATCTCGATTTCGGACGATTTGCCGTTGAACGCCTCTTCCAGGCTGATCTGCATGTCGTAGCGCAAATCCGCTCCGCGCCGTGCGCGCTGTTGCCCGCCCATGCCGCCGCCACCGCCGAATGCGCTGCCGAAAATGGTTTCGAAGATGTCGCCGATATCGCCGAAGTCCTGCGGCCCGCCGCCACTGCCGCCCATGCCCTGCTGGAACGCCTCGTGTCCGAACCGGTCATAGGCCGCGCGCTTCTGCGGGTCTTTCAGGCAATCGTAAGCGACGCTAATCGCTTTGAACCGCGTTTCCGCTTCGGCGTCGCCGGGATTGCGGTCGGGATGATACTTCATTGCCAGCTTGCGATAGGCAGATTTCAAACGCACACCATCGGCCCCGCGTTCCACCTCGAGCAATTCGTAAAAGTCGATGTCGGTAGCAGCCATCGCCGACCTCCATTCTCAATAAGCGCAAACAAAAAGAGGGCCACCGCACCCGGGGGAGCGGTGGCCCTGTTCACCAAATACCCGCGTTAGCTCTTGGAGCTATCGTCGTTGGTTTCGGCATCGTTTTCGGTGTCGACTTCGGAGAATTCGGCGTCAACGACATCATCGTCTGCCGGGGCGGCATCGGTATCACCTCCGGCATCGCCCGACGCTGCCGCGCTGGCCTGTTCCTTCTCGTAGACCTGCTGGCCCATCTTCATGGCAACTTCGGTCAACGCGGCAGTTTTGGCGTTGATTTCTTCCACATCGTCGCCTTCCAGCGCCGTCTTAGTGTCGGCCAAGGCTGCCTCGACGGAAGACTTGGTGTCGGCGTCGATGGCATCGCCATGTTCGTCGAGCTGCTTCTGCGTGGCATGGACAAGGCTGTCCGCCTGGTTGCGCGCTTCGGCCTGTTCGCGGCGCTTCTTGTCTTCTTCCGCGAACTTTTCGGCGTCCTGCACCATCTGGTCGATATCCGCATCGGACAGACCGCCCGAGGCCTGGATCTTGATCGACTGTTCCTTGCCGGTGCCCTTGTCTTTGGCGCTGACGTTCACGATGCCGTTAGCGTCGATGTCGAACGTCACCTCGATCTGCGGCACGCCGCGCGGCGCGCTGGGAATGCCGAGCAGGTCGAAATTGCCGAGCAGCTTGTTATCCGCCGCCATCTCGCGTTCGCCCTGATGGACCTTGATGGTGACCGCCTGCTGGTTGTCCTCGAAAGTAGAGAACGTCTGGCTCTTCTTGGTCGGGATCGTGGTGTTGCGGTCAATCATGCGCGTGAACACGCCACCCGCCGTCTCGATACCCAGCGACAGCGGCGTCACGTCGAGCAGCAGCACGTCCTTCACGTCGCCCTGCAACACGCCCGCCTGTATGGCCGCGCCCATCGCAACCACCTCGTCCGGATTTACGCCGGTATGCGGTTCCTTGCCAAAGAACTTCTGAACGGCTTCGCGCACCTTAGGCATCCGCGTCATGCCGCCGACCAGCACGACTTCGTCGATCTCGCTGGAGGAAACACCGGCATCGGCCAGTGCCTTCTTCATCGGCTCCTTGGTGCGTTCGATCAGCTTGGCGACCATCTTTTCAAGATCGGTGCGGGTAATCGTTTCCACCAGATGCAGCGGCGTTGTCGCGCCGCCTTCCATACGGGCGGTGATGAAGGGCAGGTTCACTTCGGTGTTCTGCGCGCTGGACAGTTCGATCTTGGCCTTTTCCGCGGCTTCCTTGAGCCGCTGCAATGCCAGCTTATCCGTGCGAAGGTCCATGTTCTCCTTCGATTTGAACTGGTCCGCTAGGTATTCCACCACTGCAGTATCGAAGTCTTCACCGCCAAGGAACGTGTCGCCGTTAGTGGACTTCACCTCGAACACGCCATCGCCGATTTCAAGAATGGAAACGTCGAAGGTACCACCGCCAAGGTCATAGACCGCGATGGTCTTGCCGTCGTCCTTGTCCAGCCCGTAGGCCAGCGCGGCCGCCGTCGGCTCGTTGATGATGCGCAGCACTTCCAGGCCGGCAATCTGGCCGGCATCCTTGGTCGCCTGACGCTGGGCGTCGTTGAAATAAGCAGGCACGGTGATAACAGCCTGCGTCACGGATTCGCCGAGGTAGCTCTCTGCGGTTTCCTTCATCTTTTGCAGGATGAATGCGCTGACCTGGCTGGGCGAATACTCCTCGCCGCCGGCCTTGACCCACGCATCGCCGTTCTTGCCCTTTACGATGTCATAAGGAACCAGCTCGGTATCCTTCTTCGTCACCGGATCGTCGAAACGGCGACCGATAAGGCGTTTCACCGCGAAAATCGTGTTGTCGCCGTTCGTCACCGCCTGCCGCTTGGCAGGCTGGCCGATCAGGCGCTCGCCGTCCTTGGTGAAGGCGACGATGGAAGGCGTCGTGCGGGCGCCTTCGGAATTTTCGATAACCTTGGGCTTGCCGCCATCCATCACGGCAACGCAGCTGTTGGTGGTGCCGAGGTCGATACCGATTACTTTAGCCATTATTTCCCCATTTCGTCTTGCATTGGTTGGACGCCGTCCCGTGCGCTCCCCGCAATGCAGCAGAACGGGTCGGACAGCTCGTTGGTGACGGCGATATAGGTGCGGTTTCGGTTGGCACAAGGGACACCGCACGCTACATCCACCGCCAGTATCGAGCAGGAGTTGTGCACCGTGACAAGAACCGCCTTCGCAGCCGCAGCATTGGGTATCGCATCATTGTCGCTGGCCGCATGCGACAGGGGCACGGAAGCCGAAGTCGCCGCGCCCGAAGGCGTACCCGGTCTGGAAATCACCAATGGACGTATGGTCCTGCCCGCCGTGGCGGACCGGCCTGCCGCTGTGTATTTCGACCTTGCCTACAACGCCGATCGCGGCCTTTCGCTGACAAAGGCCGACGTGGCAGGCGCAGCGCGCGCAGAACTGCACGAATATTCCAACTGGCAGGGCGAAATGCGAATGGGCGAAAGCGGGCCGCTGCCGCTGACAAACGGCACCACCATCACGTTCGAGCCAGGCGGTCGGCATGTCATGGCGTTCGACGTTTCGCCCGAGCTGACGGCGGGTGGCACTACCGAAGTCACGCTGTTTGTATCGGGCGGCGACAAAACGAGCTTCCCGGTGACAATCCAGTCCGCCGGCGAAGAACGCTGAGCGAAGCGGGCCCGGCATTCTGTCCGGTTGGCGGCGAACGAGCGCTGACTGCGGGCGAAGTGACGCTGGCCCGAACGGTTTTCGGCACAGCCATCGATTACGCGCCGGTGCGGATCAAGCGGCGCAAGTGGTTTGCGTTCCAGCCACGCGGCGTAACGATGGCGCCGCGTGGCCATATTCACTTCCACCCCGACAGCCCCAGCTATTGCGAAGACTTCGCCGCCGTGCCGGTGTTGCGGCAGGGGCTTTTCATTCACGAAATGGTGCACGTCTGGCAGATCCAGACACGCGGCGACTGGTACCTGGTCACCAACCGCATGCCGTGGGCGCGCTATGATTACAGCCTGAAACCAGGCTGGCCGCTGACTCGATACGGTATCGAGCAGCAGGCCGAGATCGTGAAACACGCCTTTCTTTTGCGCAACGGCGCGAAGATCGCAGGCGCCGCGTCTGGCGAAGCGTATGACTTGCTGGTGCGGTTTCCCGGGGCAACAGGGACCGCACCAGCGTAGTCACGTTTGTCAGCGAAAATAGCGCGAGAAACGGCGGTCATTTCGGCAATCATCGTCGACGTAACGACCATTGCGGTCGTAGAACCCGTCGCAGCGGTTGTTCTTGTCCTTGAAATAGCCAGCCGCGCCGCCAATAGCGGCACCTGCCAGGGTATAGGTCTCGAAATCCTCGCCGGTAATGACAGCGGCTGCCGCACCGGCGGCTGCGCCAAGGCCCGCGCCTTCCAGCGCAAAGTTCTCCGCGCAGCCTGCGGTGGCAAGAGAGCCTGCCGCAGCAATTGAAACGAGTGTCAGTCTGGTCGAATAAGCCATAATCGTACTGTCCTTTAACCGCCCCCGTTAATGGGCCGTGTGCGCGTGCGAGGCTGTATTCGCCCTGACCTGCGCTGACAGCACAGGTTTAGAAAAGCAGTCAGTCCGGCTTTTTCGCCACGCCGACCATTGCCGGGCGCAGCAGGCGGTCCTTGATCATGTAGCCGCTCTGCATTTCTTGAACGATGGTGCCGGGTTCTTCGTCCGTCGTGGGCACTTCCAGCATGGCTTGGTGCTGGTTGGGGTCGAGCGGCAAGCCCATCGCGGCGATGCGCGTTATGCCGTGCTGGCCGAACACCTTTTCCAGCTCGCGCATGGTGGCTTCGATGCCGTTCACCAGCCCCTTGAACTTGTCGTCCTCGCGAAGTTCCTGCGGGATCGCCTCGATCCCGCGCGACAGGTTGTCGGCGACCGACAGCACATCGCGCGCAAAACCGGTTGCGGCGTAAGTGCGTGCGTCGGCGATGTCCTTTTCCGCACGACGGCGCACATTCTGCGACTCCGCCTTGGCATATAGGACTTCCTGCTTCGCACTCTCGAGATCGCCGCGCAGCAGTTCGAGCGTGTTTTCCAGACTAACCGCTTCGTCCGGCCCAACCCCGTCGATATGGGCTTCCTCTGCGTTGGCGAGAAACTCGGCGGGCACACCTTCCAGTTCCTTCGCAACGGCGGGATCGTTCTTCGGATCGGCGTCGGGCGTGGGTGTTTCGTCAGTCATTGCGGTTCCGTAACAGTCTTTGAAATTAGATTTGGCCGATGAGTTTGCCCAGCGATCGGGCAGTGAAATTTATCATGGGGACCACCCGTGCGTAATTCAACCGCGTCGGGCCGATGACGCCAAGCACGCCGACCACCCGATCCTCGCTGTCGTGATAGGGTGCGGCGATTACGGAGGAGCCGGACAGTGCGAACAGCGGGTTCTCGCTGCCGATGAAAATGCGGGTCGCGCCTGCATCGCGCGCGCTTTCCAGCAGGGTGGCGATGGATTGCTTGTTTTCCAGATCGTCGATCAGGGTGCGGACGCGCTCAAGGTCGCTTAACGCCGCTTCGTCGAGCAGGTTGGCTTGCCCGCGCACGATCAGCACCGGACGGCGCGCGGCGTCCTCGCTCCAGTCCACAAGCCCGCGCGCGACCAGATCGGCGCTGGCCGCGTCCAGTTGCGTGCGGCCTTCCGCCAACTCGGTCGACATGGCCGCCGCTGCGTCACGCAATGTCCGCCCGGCCAGACGCGCGGTGATGTAGTTGGATGCCTGTTCGAGCGTGGCAGGCGATGCGGTGGCGGGCACTTCGATAATGCGATTTTCGACCCCGCCATCCTCCCCCACCAGCACGGCAAGCACCCTGCCCTGCCCCAGATCGACCAGGCTGACTTGTCGCAGGGCCGGATCGCGCTGTGGCACCATCACCATCCCCGCCGCGCCGGACATCTCCGAAAGCACGCCGCTGACCCGCTCGAGCGCTTCCTCCACCGATCCGGTCTGCGCCCCGGTGTGTCCAATGCGCGTTTCGATTTGTTCGCGTTCGGTGCGGGTCGGCTGCCCCACCTGCATCATGCCATCGACGAACAGGCGCAGCCCGTTATCGGTCGGCATCCGCCCGGCGCTGGTGTGCGGCGCGCTCAGCAGGCCAACGCCCTCCAATTGCGCAAGGACACTGCGGATCGAGGCCGGCGAAAGGTTCAGTGTACGGTCGCCCGCCAGCGTCTTGGAGCCGACCGGCTGCCCTGTTTCCAGATAGCCTTCCACCACCAGCTGGAAAATCGCGCGGGCGCGGTCGGTCAGTTCGATGAGGGGAGATATGGCCACGCCTGCGCTTCTAATCGCGTTCGGCCCAACGCTCAAACCCGTTCGACACGTGCTTGTCGAAGGCCCCGCCTTTCCTGTAGCGCCGCCAGCGCATCAATCGAAATGGAAAACCAACCCAATGACCACACGTCCCTCCGGCCGCGCTGCCGACGAAATGCGCGATGTCATTATCGAAACCGGCTATACCAAACATGCCGAGGGTTCGTGCCTGATCAGCTTCGGCGATACCAAGGTGCTGTGCACTGCCAGCATCGAAGAGCGCATTCCGCCGTGGCTGCGAGGCAAGGGCGAAGGCTGGGTCACGGGCGAATACTCGATGTTGCCCCGTGCGACCCACACCCGCGGAAGCCGGGAAGCAGCGCGCGGCAAGCAGAGCGGGCGAACGCAGGAAATCCAGCGGCTTATCGGGCGTTCCTTGCGCGCGGTGGTGGATATGAAGAAGCTGGGCGAGCGGCAGATCACGCTGGATTGCGATGTGATCCAGGCCGATGGCGGCACCCGCACCGCGTCGATCTCCGGCGCATGGGTCGCACTGCGCCTTGCGGTGAACGGCCTGATGAAGTCGGGCGACATCACGCACGATCCGATCGAACAGCACGTCGCCGCGATCAGCTGTGGTATTTATCAGGGCACACCCGTGCTGGACCTCGATTACGACGAAGACAGCAGCGCGGATGCCGACGCCAATTTTGTGCTGATTGGGGGCAACCAGATTGCCGAGGTACAGGCAACGGCGGAAGGCGCGACCTTCGACGAGGAAGCGCTGCTGCGCCTCCTGCGCCTCGCCCGCATCGGCTGCGATGGCATCTTTGCCGCACAGCGCGACGCGGTGGCGTGACGAACGGCCCGCGCCTCGGTTCCGGCAAGCTGGTGATCGCCACGCATAATGCGGGTAAACTGACCGAGATTTCGGCCCTGGTGGAACCGCATGGCGTAAGTTGCCTGTCCGCCGGGTCGCTGGGCCTGCCGGAGCCGGAGGAGACGGGCACGACCTTTGTCGAGAATGCGCTGCTGAAAGCGCGCGCCGCGGCAGACGCTTCGGGCATTGTTGCGCTGGCCGATGACAGCGGCCTGTCGGTTGCGGCGCTGGACGGGCGACCGGGCGTTTACACAGCCGATTGGGCGGAGCGGCAATGGTTCGAAGGTTCCGCCGGGCGCGACTGGTACATGGCGATGGGCAAGGTCGAGGGTCTGCTGGCTGAGCAAGGGCCGGATGTGGATCGCAGCGCGGCGTTCCATTGCGTGCTGGCGATAGCCTGGCCCGACGGTGCGCAGGCGGTGTATGAAGGCAAAGCGGCAGGGTCGCTGACCTGGCCCCCGCGCGGCGAACTGGGGTTCGGCTATGATCCCGTGTTCGTCCCGCAAGGTAGCGAGCAGACATTCGCCGAAATCGAACCGGCGGCGAAACACGCAAAAAGCCACCGCGCCGATGCGTTCGCGAAACTGGTCGCGGCGCAGTTCCCCGCAGGATAGCGATGGCGCGCGCGCTTTATATCCACTGGCCATTCTGCGCCAAGAAGTGTCCTTACTGCGACTTCAACAGCCATGTGCGCGCCACGGTCGACACCGCAATTTGGCAGCGCGACCTTATTACGGACATGCGCTACGAACATGGCGCAAGCGACGGGGCACCGCTGGCATCTATATTCTTTGGTGGTGGTACGCCGTCGCTCATGCCGCCTTCGCTGGTGGCCGCGTTGCTGCGCGAGGCCGAGGCGTTGTGGGGTTTTGCCCCCGATATCGAGATAACGCTGGAGGCGAATCCGTCCTCGGTCGAGGCACAGCGTTTCGCCGATATTGCCGCCGCTGGCGTCAACCGCGTATCGCTTGGGCTTCAAGCGTTGGATAACGCGGCGCTGCAAAAGCTGGGCAGGCTGCACAATGTGGCGGAAAGCCTTGCCGCGCTCGACACGGCGCAGAAGATGTTCGACCGGGTCAGCATCGACCTGATCTATGCACGTCCCGACCAGACCGAGGCGATGTGGCCGAGCGGAACTCGCCCGCGCCCTCGCTTTCGACACAGACCATCTGTCTCTATACCAGCTTACCATCGAACCCGGCACGCGCTTTGCAACCGATGTCAGGCGTGGAAAACTGTCGCCAATGGAACCCGACCCCGCGGCCGACCTGTTTGCCCTCACCCGCGAAATGACGGCAGCTGCCGGACGCCCTGCTTACGAGACGAGCAACCATGCCCGCGCAGGCGAGGAAAGCCGCCACAACCTGACCTACTGGCGCTATGGTGACTACCTCGGTATCGGCCCTGGGGCGCACGGCAGGCGCGGCGGTTCTGCCACGCAGCGCCATCGCAAACCGGAGAACTGGAGCGCGGCGGTGGCGCTCGACGGGAACGGTATCGTCGAGGAAACCCGCTCAATGCGTCCGAAGCAGCATCGGAAGCGTTGCTGATGGGCCTGCGCCTGCGCGAAGGCGTGAACCTGCCTGCGCTGGCCAATCGCTTCGGGATTGCGACACCCGCGCTGATCGATGCGGACCGGTTTGCGTTCTATCGCAACCTTGGGTTCGTGTGGCGCGATCGCGGGCGCATCGGTGTGACCGAGGTGGGCGCAGGCGTACTGGATGCCTTGCTGGGCGAACTGGTGCATGGCGATCTGGTCGCGGCATGAGCGACGTGGCTCTGCTAGAGGTCTGGCGCGACCATCTGGCGCTGGGGCGCAGACGCTCCCCCCATACAGTGCGCGCCTATTGCGCCACGGCGCGGCGTTTCCTCGCTTTTCGCGCCGCCGATGACTGGCCTGCCATCGCCGGGACGCAGCCGACCGATTTGCGCCGCTATCTCGCCGCACGACGTGAAGAGGGGCTCGGCAACAGCTCGGTCGCGCGCGAGCTGTCGGCAGTGAAGGCGTTCATCGCTTTTGCGGCGGACCGCGCCGATGCACCGGCAACGCCCGCGCTCAGGATGCGTGGCCCCCGCACCAAGCCCGGCCTGCCCCGCCCCGTCACACCGGACGATATCGCCAACCTTATGGACGTGGTGGCCGACAATGGCAGCGCGCCGTGGATTGGTGCGCGCGACCGGGCGGTGCTGCTGCTGCTGTACGGTGCGGGGCTGCGGATAGCGGAGGCGCTGGCGATACCGGCTGCGGCGTGCCCGTTGGGCAATACGCTGACCGTGATTGGGAAGGGCGCGAAAGAGCGGGTTGTGCCGATACTGCCGGTCGTGGCGGAAGCGGTTGCGGCATATCGGGTGGTATGTCCATTTGTGGTCGACCCGCAGAAGCCACTGTTTCGCGGGGCGAAGGGCGGGCCGCTGAATGCCGGGATCGTGCGCAAGACCATCGCGCAAGCCCGTATCGGACTGGGCCTGCCCGATACCGCGACGCCGCACGCGCTACGGCATAGTTTTGCAACCCATCTGCTTGGCGCAGGCGCCGATCTGCGCAGCCTGCAATCGCTGCTCGGCCATGCCAGCCTCGGCAGCACGCAGATCTATACACAGGTCGATGCCGCGACCATGCTGGATAGCTATCGGAACAGCCACCCCCGAGAGCGCAAGGGCAATTAGAGCCGCGCTTCGATCGCATCCCAGATCATGTCCGCCGTATCGGTGCCGTTGAACCGGTCGATGGCGACGATGCCGGTGGGCGAAGTCACATTGATTTCGGTCAGCCATTTGCCACCAATCACGTCGATGCCGACGAACAGCAGCCCGCGCCGTTTCAGCTCCGGCTCCATCGCCGCACAGATTTCCTCCTCGCGCGCCGTCAGTATTGTCGCTTCGGCATAGCCACCCTGCGCCAGATTGGAGCGAAATTCGCCCTTGCCCGGTTTGCGATTGATGGCGCCCGCAACCACGCCGTCCACAAGCACGATGCGCTTGTCGCCCTCGGTGACCTCGGGGAGGAACGGCTGCACCATATGCGGTTCGGGCCAGGTCTGGTTGAACAGCTCCATCAGTGCAGAGAGGTTGGTGCCCGCCGCGTCCACCTTGAAAATTGCCTTGCCGCCATTGCCGTGTAGCGGCTTCACCACGCTTGTCCCATGCTCGGCCAGAAAACCGCGCACATCGGATAGCTGCCGCGCGATGAGCGTGGGCGGCATGAACTGCGCGTAGTCCAGCACGAACATCTTTTCGGGCGCATTGATAACCTCGCGCGGGTCATTCGTGACCAATGTGCGGCCCTTCAGCCGGTCGAGCATCAGCGCAGCGCTGATATAGCCCAGATCGAATGGCGGATCCTGTCGCATCAGGATAACATCCACGTCCTCGGCCAGGTCGATCTGCCGCGTTTCGCCAGCGGTATAGTGATCGCCATCGACTCGCTGAACCGTAACCGGCGTGGCGTGGGCAGTCAGCGCATCCGTTCTGCTATCGAAAGCCAGCGTCCGCACGTCGTAATGCCACACGGACATTCCGCGTGCCTGCGCTGCCAGCATCAGCGCGAAACTGGAATCGCCCGCGATGTTGATGCTGTCCATAGGGTCCATCTGGAAGGCGACATTCAGGGTCATACGAAAGGCTTTCGGGCTGTCGGCGTGCGCTGTTATGGCTGCCAGGCGTTGACGATGTGGCGTGGCGGCGCGCCGGGGGCAAGCAGCAACACGTCGATCCGCATGTCCTCCCCACCGGTTGCGTATTCATGGCCCACGCATTCTACCGCAGCGGCAACGCGGGCAAGGCGATGTTCGTCGATGGCATTGGCCAGGTCGGCAGGTTTGCGTCGCCATTTGACTTCGGCAAACACCACGAGGCCGGGTTGGCGCGCGATAAGGTCGATCTCCCCCATCGGTGAGCGAACTCGCTCGGCAACGATGGTAAAGCCCGCCTCTTCCAGCCACCGCGCGGCCCGTCGTTCCGCATCGCGTCCACTGCGTTCGGCGATCTCGCGCTTCATGGCGTTTGTCATTGCAGGCGCAATTCAAGCGCGCGGGCATAGAGCATCCGGCGGTCCAGACCCGTCGCTTTTGCAACTTGTCCTGCCGCCTGTGACGGTTTGACAACCTTCAGGGCATCGCGGAGCAAGGCGTCCGCATCCGCTTCATCGTGCGGCGCATCGACGGGTGGCGCAATCAGCAGGACGATTTCCCCCTTTGGCGGGTGCGCTTCGTAATGCGCCGCAAGCTCCGCTACGGTGCCGCGCCGGCATTCCTCGTGCAGCTTGGTCAGCTCGCGGGCCACTGCAATGTCGCGACCCGGCAGGACAGCAGCCACCGACGCAAGGGCGCGAAGCAGACGCGGGCCGGTCTCGTAGAATATTATGGTCGCCCGCACCGTGCCAAGCTCTTTCAGCACCGCCCGCCGCGCCTGCTCCTTCGCCGGCAGGAACCCGCCGAACAGGAAGCGGTCGTTCGGCATCCCGGACAGCGTCAGCGCCACGGTAACGGCGCTTGCCCCTGGCAGGCTGGTAACGGCGATGCCCGCCTCCTGCGCCGCGCGCACCAGACGAAAACCGGGGTCGGACACCAGCGGTGTGCCCGCATCGCTGACGAGTGCCACCGCTTCGCCCTGCATTCGCGCGATCAATCCGTCGCGCGCCGCGGCGTCGGTATGGTCGTCATAGCGGACCATCGGCCGCGACAGGCCAAGATGTTTAAGCAGCTTGCCCGTCACGCGCGTATCCTCGCAGGCAATCACGTCGCAGTTGCGCAGCACCTCTACCGCACGCATGGTTATGTCGCCCAGATTGCCAATCGGCGTGGCCACGATATAGAGGCCGTCAGAAAGCGTTCGGTCATCGGACATGAATGACACACCGCATGGACCATTATGCGCGGCGCAGGCAAGGGATTGAGAGTAAGTATGAAACGCAATTCGGCCATCGGGCGCATCGCCGCCTTTGCCACCGCGACGGTTTTGCTGGCCGGGTGCCAGATCATTCCCAATGCCAGCAGGCCTACCGCCAGCGCGCCGCAGCCACCACAGGCGACGGCTAGCGCGCCGCAGCCTACCGCCGAGCCCAGCGCGACTGCCCTGCCCGCCGGCGACAGCGCGCGTCACCGGGTCGCGCTATTGCTGCCCATGTCCGGAGAGAACGGCAAGGTCGGCAATTCCATCGCCAACGCCACGATGATGGCGATCCTGGACACCAATGCGACCGACCTGCGGATAACTACATATGACACCGCCGGTGGCGCACGTGCGGCGGCGCGGCGCGCGGTAGAAGACGGCAACAAGCTGATCCTCGGCCCGTTGGTTGGCTCAAACGTTGCTCAGGTGCTGGCTGAAGCGCGACCCGCCAATGTGCCGATCATTACCTATTCCAACGATGCCAGCGTGGCGGCGGCGGACGTGCTGGTGATGGGCCAGGTGCCCGCGCAATCCATCGTCCGCACTGTCGGCTATGCCCGCGAACGCGGCGCGCGCAATTTTGCGTCCATCGTGCCCTTCGGCGACTACGGCACGCAAGTTGCCGATGCCTTTGCCACGGCGGTGCGCGATGCTGGTGGGCGGATAGTCGCCAATGAAAGCTATGAACGCGGCAACACTTCCATTGTCGGTGCGTCGCGGCGGATTGCGCAGAATGGCGGTTATGACACGGTGCTGGTCGCCGATGGTTCGCGTTTGGCTGCGCTGGCCGCCAATGAACTGCGCCCACGCGGGCAGGGTACGACGCAACTGCTTGGCACCGAATTGCTGAGCGGCGAAGCAGGCGTTACGCGAACGCCGTCGATGCGCGGGATGGTGTTTTCTGCCATTTCGGACCAGCGTTTCAAACGGTTTTCGGAAAGCTACAACGAACGGTTCGGCGAACAGCCCTACCGTATCGCCACGCTTGGCTATGATAGCGTGCTGCTAACTTTGCGGGTGGCGCGCGACTGGAAGACGGGGCGCGACTTTCCGACCGGGCAACTGCGCGACAGCGGCGGCTTTCTGGGGCTGGACGGGCCGTTCCGCTTCGGGCGCAGCGGCGTGATCGAACGCGCGATGGAAGTGCGCGAAATCCGCGACGGGCAAGTCGTGATCGTCGACCCCGCCCCGACCAGCTTCTAGCGAAAAGGGCGCAGCGAGATGGCGGACGACCTGTTCGAGGGCACCCCGGCTTCCAGCGGCGATTATGATTCGTCGTCCATCGAGGTGCTGGAAGGGCTGGAACCGGTCCGCCGCCGCCCTGGCATGTATATCGGCGGCACGGACGACCGCGCGCTGCACCACCTCGCCGCCGAAGTGATCGATAATGCGATGGACGAAGCCGTCGCCGGACACGCGACGCGCATCGAAGTGTCGCTCGAGGAAGGCAATCGCCTGTCCGTGACCGACAACGGGCGCGGCATCCCGGTTGACGAACATCCCAAGTTTCCCGGCAAATCCACGCTCGAAGTCATCATGGGCACGCTGCATTCGGGCGGCAAGTTCTCGGGCAAGGCCTACGCCACTTCGGGCGGCCTGCACGGCGTCGGCGTCAGCGTGGTGAACGCTTTGAGCAGCGATACCGTGGTGGAGGTGGCGCGCGACCGGCAGCTCTATCGGCAACGCTTCGCCCGTGGCGAAACGCTGGGCAAATTGGAAGACCTCGGCCCCACGCCCAACCGGCGCGGTACCACCGTCACCTTCACGCCGGACACCGAGATATTCGGCGACCGCCAGTTCCGACCGCGCCGTCTGTTTCGGCTTGCCCGGTCGAAGGCGTATTTGTTCGCAGGCGTCGAGATACGGTGGAAATGCGCCGAGGCACTGGCAAGCGAAGAGGTGCCCGCGGAGGCGGTGTTCAAGTTTCCGGGCGGGCTGGCAGATCACCTCGCCGAACAGATCGGCACGCGCGAATGCGTAACTGCAAAACCGTTTTCCGGTGCGCAGGACTTCCCCGATGACGAGGGTGGTGTGTCACAGGGTCGCGTCGAATGGGCGTGCGCCTGGCCGCTCTATTCCGAAGGCACGACCAGCTGGTATTGCAACACCGTGCCCACGCCCGATGGCGGCACGCACGAACAGGGCCTGCGCGCCGCACTGACCAAGGGGCTGCGCGCGTTCGGCGAGCTGACTGGTACGAAAAAGGCGAAAGACCTTACCGCGGACGACATCATGACCGGCGGCGAGGTCATGCTGAGCGTCTTCATCCGCGAGCCGTCGTTCCAAAGCCAGACCAAGGATCGCCTGACCAGCCCCGAAGCTGCGCGGCTGGTGGAGAACGCGGTGCGGGACCATTTCGACCATTTCCTGACCGATAACATGGATCGCGGCAAGGCGCTGCTGGGCCAGATCATGGAGCGGATGGACGAGCGCCTGCGCAGGAAACAGGAACGCGAGATCAAGCGCAAGACCGCGACCAATGCGAAAAAGCTCCGTTTGCCCGGCAAGCTGACCGATTGCAGCGGCGGCGGGTCGGCGGACACCGAACTGTTTATCGTGGAGGGCGACAGCGCCGGAGGCAGCGCCAAGCAGGCGCGCGACCGCAAGACACAGGCGATCCTGCCGATACGCGGCAAGATCCTGAATGTCGCCAGCGCCACGGCGGACAAGATTGCCGCCAATGCCGAAATCGCCGATCTCGGGCTCGCGCTGGGATGCGGCACCGGACAACATTGCGACCCCGAACAGCTGCGCTACGACCGCGTCATCATCATGACCGATGCTGACGTGGATGGCGCGCATATCGCCACACTGCTGATGACCTATTTCTTCCAGGAAATGGCGGAAATCGTGAAGCAGGGGCATCTGTTTCTCGCCCAGCCGCCGCTCTATCGCCTGAGCGCCGGCAAGGAGAGCCGCTACGCCCGCGATGACGCGCATCGCGCCGAGCTGGAAGCGACAGTGTTCAAAGGCAAAAATGTCGATGTGGGACGTTTCAAGGGTTTGGGCGAAATGAACCCGGCGCAACTGCGCGAGACCACAATGGACCCCGCCAGCCGCAGCCTGATCCGCATCACCCTGCCACCGGAATTCGAGGATCGCGCGGCGGTGAAGGAGCTGGTTGCGCAATTGATGGGTCGTAATCCCGAACACCGTTTTAATTTCATCCAGAACCGCGCGGGTGACATGGATAGGGAGATGATCGATGCGTAGTATAATGGCCGCATGTATGCTGGCATTGGTCGCAGGACCGCTGGCTGCGCAGGAGCCGGACCAAACGACGACCGAAGCCAGCGAGCCCACGCCGCTTCAGGATCGCACCGACGACGTCGAACGATGGCTTCGCGGCGGGGTGGAAAGCGCCGACCTTTTCACAGACGCCTTTCTGGAAGTCCTGCCACCCACGCAACTTGCTGCCTTCAATGCAGGGCTGGTGGCGCAGTACGGTCCTATCGTCGGTGTCGAGAACCTGAAAGCGTTCACGCCCGAACTCGCTTCGTTCGATATCCGGTTCGAACGCGCCATCGGCAAGGCGGAGATGCGTATCGATCCGGCGCAGGAGTATCGCATCAGCGAGCTGCTTATCCGCAGCGTGGTGCCCGTCGATGACGATCTGGCGACAATAGAACGCGACCTCGATGCCTTGCCAGGTCAGGTCGAGGTCTGGTTCGGACCTTTGGCGCCCGGCGCAGAGCCTGTGGTGAACGTCGGCGACGGACAGCCAGATGGCGATCGGTTCGACCTTCAAACTATACGTCTTGTCCGCGCTGGCCGATGCGGTGCAGCGTGGCGAGCGGTCGTGGGACGATGTCGTGCCGCTCGATGTCAGCAGCTTTCCCAGCGGCCAGATGCAACGCTGGCCACGCGGCGCGCCGGTAACACTGCATACGCTGGCGACGATGATGATCTCGGTCAGCGACAACACCGCGACCGACCAGTTGATCAAGGTGCTAGGGCGCGAGACGGTTGAGGGGCACCTGCTGCGCATCGGGCACGACAAGCCGGAGCGGACGCTGCCGTTCCTGACCACCCTGGAACTGTTCCACTTGAAAGGCGACGAGGCGCTGGGCGCGAAGTATGCCGCCGCCTCTACGAAGGGCCGCGTCCGCATACTCGCCGATCTGGAAAGCACTTTGCGCGGCCGCGCCCGCAATGCGACCCCGCCCTCGTTCACACAGCCCAACCGGATCGACACGCTGGAATGGTTTGCCGGGCGCGACGACCTGCTGCGACTGATGCGCCACCTGACTACCGGAACGCACGACACAGCTCGCGCGATTATGGCAGTGAATCCGTCGCTGGCAGGCGCGAACGACCGCTGGCGCTATGTCGGATACAAGGGCGGTTCGGAGCCCGGCGTACTCAATCTCAGCTGGCTTCTGCGCGACGAGGACGGGGCGTGGCACGCGCTGCTCATGTCGTGGAACAACCCCGATACCGCCCTGCCCGACGGCGCACTGGAAGCCATTGCCGCCCGCATTCTCGCGCAATAGGCGCGCCCCACACTCGACACAGATGACAGGATCACCATGACCGACCGCTTTACCGGTACCGAAGATTATATCGCAACTGACGACCTGAAAGTCGCCGTCGATGCCGCCGTGACCTTGCGCCGTCCGCTGCTGGTCAAGGGCGAACCCGGCACCGGCAAGACCGTGCTGGCGCACGAAATCGCCAAGGCCATCGGCGCACCGCTGATCGAGTGGAACGTGAAATCCACCACAAAGGCACAGCAGGGCCTGTACGAATACGATGCGGTCGCCCGCCTGCGCGACGGGCAGCTGGGTGACGAGCGGGTCCACGACATCAAGAACTACATCAAGCGTGGCAAGCTGTGGGATGCCTTCACCGCGCCCGAACTGCCCGTGCTGCTGATCGACGAGATCGACAAGGCCGACATCGAGTTTCCTAACGACCTGTTGCAGGAACTCGACCGTATGAGCTTCGACGTTTATGAAACGCAGGAGCGGGTTACGGCGACCGAACGGCCCATCGTGGTTATCACCTCGAACAACGAGAAGGAGCTGCCCGACGCTTTCCTGCGCCGCTGTTTCTTCCATTACATCAAGTTTCCCGACCGGGAGACGATGCGCGAAATCATCGCCGTGCATTTCCCCGATATCCAGAAGACGCTGGTGACCAAGGCGATGGACGTCTTCTACGAACTGCGCGACGTGCCCGGCCTGAAGAAGAAGCCGAGCACCAGCGAATTGCTCGACTGGCTCAAGCTGCTGCTGAACGAGGACATGCCGCTGGAAGTCCTGCAGGACAGCAACCCCAACACCGCCATCCCCCCGCTGCACGGTGCGCTGCTGAAGAACGAGCAGGACGTGATGCTGTTCGAGCGGCTCGCCTTCATGTCGCGGCGCCAGCCGTCCTAGTGTCACCTCTTCGTCTGTCAGCGCTGATGGCGCTGGTTTATGGGACCGGCTTGGCTGCGTTCGAGACATTTATAAACTGGGGGCAGTGGCAATGGTGGCCTTGGTGGCTGGTCGATTATATCGCCGCCGCGCTGTTGTTATTGGGCGGCTGGAATGCATTCCGTTTGCATTCGAATGAACGCGCGCTTCTAACTTGCGGATGGGGTTTTGCGCTCGGGATGATGTGGATGTCGCTGGCCGGCAATATCGAGGCAGGTACAGACCCCGACAGGGCCGCACGAACAGCTGGCTTCTATATCATTCTTATCGTGGCAAGCATGGCCTGGTGTCTCGCCGGTCTGCTTCTTGCCCTGCGGAGTCGGCAAATCGCGTGACCGGTTAGAACGAATACGCCACTTCGAAATCGCCCCAGCGGCGGCCGTTTATGATGAGCGGGATGTAGACGTTGCGGACCACTACGCTGGTTTCGCCGTCGCCCTCCTGCCGGTACACCGCCATCAGGTAGGGCGCGTCGCTTTGCTTCGCTTGCTGGTCCGTCGCGGTCAGCAGAATGCGGCCATTGCGGCAGTATTTGGTGTCATGCGCAACATCGCCAGTCGGTGCGCGCGAGCGGTCGGTGGTGTGTGTCGGCAAGAAGCCGTTCATATCGGCAATGGAGCACATGCGCACCGCCCCGCCCTCGCGAACCATTCGGTCCAGTACGGGACGCCAGTTGGCGTCGGCCCACGGCGTCACACGTGAGCGGTAGCGCACTGGGTTGGAGCCTTCGATCTCGATATAGTCCCGGTCGAACAGCGCATCCGGCGTCAGCGTCCCGTCGGCCAGCGCGGTTTCGGTCAGCACCTTGATCTCCGCAGCATAGACGCTGGCCTTGTCCACCATCATACTGTCGCGCGGGGACAGGCCCGCCTTGACAATACTGTCGAGCATCCCGCTGGCAGTCAGTTCAAGTTCGGCCAGCCCGTCATGCGCTTTGTCCAGGCGCGCGGCATTGGCGCCTGCCGCTTTGGTGAAGCTTTCCATTTCGCTCTGCACCAGGTTCACGTGTCCGCTGATCGTGGCGGTGGAACGGGCGATCTGGTCGTTCTGGCGGTCCACTTCCTCGACCAGGTCGGCGACGCCGCCCAGCGTGTATTCGATCTGTGTGACCGAATGCTTGGCCCCACGCGATGCCTCCGCACCGGTCTCGATCTTGGCGATCACCGTGCTGGCTTCGGCGTCCAGCGTATCGATGGTCTGGCCGATCTGTTCAGTGGCACGGCGGGTTTCGCCGGCCAACGCCTTCACCTCGTTCGCCACGACGGCAAAGGTCCGCCCGGCATCGCCCGCACGCATGGCTTCGATAGTGGCGTTAAGGGCCAGAATATTGGTCGTTTCGGCTATCTGGTCGATATCTAGCGCCGATTTGCGCACCTGCTCCATCGCGGCGGCGAAGCCGGTGATATGGTGCGTCAGCGTATCGACAAGGTCCAGCAGGCTACCGATTTCCTTCAGCGATTGCTGGATCTGGTCGGTGCCCTGCCCCACCCGCTCGATGGCCCGTTCGGACAGCAGCCGTGCTTCGTCGCTTGCCTCCACCACCTTGTTCTGGTCGGCCTCCATCTTGCCGATGGTTTCGGCCAACGCGCCGAACCGCTGGCCCAGCGATTTATTACTGTTGCGGAACGCTTCGATAATTGCCGTAGTGTTCGCGCAGCCGACTGCCAGCTCGCCACAGCGTTCGGAAATCGCATCGACATCATGTCCGTGTGCCGGTTCCATCCGTTCGTGCCGCATCATTGCCCCGCCTGTGTAATATCCGTCATGCGGACAGCGGTAGGCCGTGCATGGTTAGCAATCGGTAAACGCTGGAGCCTTGTGCTTTAGGAGCTTTATGTTTGGGAGCCTTTTTGTCTGGGCGCTTTGCATCTGGCGCATCCTGGTCCGGCGCGGTAGGCAAGGGTCATGTTCTTCAACTTCATGGACGAGCTGCGCGAGGCCGGGATTGGTGCCTCGTTCAAGGAACATCTCACATTGCTGGAGGCGCTGGACCGCAATGTGATCGAGCAGACGCCCGAAGCGTTCTACTATCTCAGCCGTGCGACTTTTGTGAAAGACGAAGGCATGCTGGACCGGTTCGACCAGGTGTTCGCGAAAGTCTTCAAGGGGTTGATGTCCGATTATGGACAGAACCCGGTCGATATTCCCGAAGACTGGCTGAAAGCCGTCGCCGAGAAGTTCCTTACCGAAGAGGAAATGGCGAAGATCGAGAGCTTGGGCGACTGGGACGAGATCATGGACACGCTGAAGAAGCGGTTGGAGGAGCAGGAAGGCAAGCACCAGGGCGGCAACAAGTGGATCGGCACCGGCGGCACCAGCCCGTTCGGCCATTCGGGCTACAACCCCGAAGGCGTACGCATAGGCGGCGAAAGCAAGCACAAGCGCGCGATAAAGGTGTGGGAAAAGCGCGAGTTCGCCAATCTCGACAACACCAAGGAACTGGGCACGCGCAACATCAAGATGGCGCTGCGCCGCCTGCGCCGGTTCGCGCGCGAGGGCGCGCAGGACGAGTTGGATATCGGTGCGACAATCGAAGGCACGGCAAAGCAGGGCTGGCTCGACATCCACATGCGCGCCGAGCGCCGCAATGCGGTGAAACTGCTGCTGTTCCTCGATGTGGGCGGATCGATGGACCCGTTCGTGAAGATGGTGGAGGAGCTGTTCAGCGCGGCCACGGCGGAATTCAAGAACCTGGAATTCTTCTACTTCCACAATTGTCTGTACGAAGGCGTGTGGAAGGACAACCGCCGCCGCTGGCAGGAGCGCACGAAGACCTGGGACATCCTCCACAAATACGGCCATGACTACAAGGTGATCTTCGTCGGCGATGCGGCCATGAGCCCGTATGAAATAACCCACCCCGGCGGCAGCGTGGAACACATGAACGAGGAAGCGGGCGCGGTCTGGCTCAAACGCGTCGCCAACACCTACCCCGCCACCGTGTGGCTGAACCCGGTGCCCGAAAAGCAGTGGGGCTATTCGCAAAGCACCACGATGATGAAGCAGCTGGTGGAGAACCGGATGTATCCGCTGACGCTGGACGGACTGGACGACGCGATGCGGGAGTTGAGCCGGAAGGTCGGGTGAAGCTAGGGTCGCCGTAGCTGGAAGGTGAGGAGATCCACGATGCGAAAGTCGGGATGGGTGGCGTTCTGGCGATGTTGGGCGGCTTCGGTTCCTGTCTTGGCGGAAGACACGGCGGTCGAACGGCCCGCGACTGTGCCTGTAACAGCTGTGGAAAATATCCCACCCGTGATGCCGTCCTATCAAGCGCCTGCCCGCGAATGTCGGAGACCCTCGATCGAGGCGATGCCCGATCAACGTGAACAGTGCCGCACGGTGATTGCGAAAATGCGTGAAGAGCGCAATCTGTTACCGCCTGAGCACGACGACACGCGAGCTGCCGATGATCGGCCGCTCTTCGACCGAAAACCCGCAATTCCCGAAGAGGGTTTGCTGGTCGCCGCTGTGGATCAGCAGGTGGACGGATGCTCCGTACTGGTGATGGCTCGAAACAAAAGCGATTGGCGACCGGTTCCGCAGCCGCAACAGCAGCGCATCCGGATCATTCCTGCTGAATGATACGAGGACTGAGGAACTTGGTCGAACGCGCTCTGTTGTCCCGGAGTTCCCGTCATCGCGGGCACCCCTGTCGCCGACCCTCCCCGTCATCCCGGACTTGATCCGGGATCCAGCTTCGCGCTTGGTGACGCGCCTGCGGGAAACCGAGCGAGGCGGCAAAATGAAACCTGAACCGGGTTCAGGATGACGAAGGCGGGTAGCGAACCACGCAGAACCTCCACCCGTTTCGCCGCATTCCGCGCGCGGCTGGAAGCATTCGATCCCGGCACGGGCTGGCGGCTGTGGCTGTATGAGTTTCTGTTGTTCGGTATCAAGCAGGCGTGGGCCTGCCTGTTCGGCGGGGCGCTGCTTTTCCTGTTGCTGGCGACGCACCTGTTCTATCCCGACGAAGCTACACTGCACCGCTACGATTTCCTGACCATCGCCGCCATTGCCATTCAGGGGGCGTTGCTCGCGTTCCGGCTCGAGACATGGGGCGAAGCCAAGGTAATCCTGATGTTCCACATCGTCGGCACGGTGATGGAGCTATTCAAGACCGCCGCCGGTTCATGGACCTATCCCGAAGCCAGCGTGCTGCATATCGGCGCGGTGCCGCTGTTTTCGGGCTTTATGTACGCCGCCGTCGGCAGCTATATCGCGCGGGTGTGGCGCATCTTCGATTTTCGCTACACCAAGTATCCGCCTGCATGGACGACATGGGTGCTGGCCGCGGCGATCTACGTCAATTTTTTCGCGCATCACTGGACGGTCGATATCCGGTTGGGGCTGTTTGCGTTGACAGCCCTCCTGTTCGCGCGGACGAAGATCCACTTCCGCAACTGGCGTGCCCATCGCTGGATGCCGTTGCTGCTCGGGTTCGGCCTCGTCGCCCTGTTCATCTGGTTCGCCGAAAACATTGCCACCTTCGCCAATGCCTGGAACTATCCGGGGCAGGAGGACGGGTGGGAGATGGTCGGACTGGAGAAGCTGGGCGCGTGGTACCTGCTGATGATCGTCAGCTTCGTACTGGTGAGTTTGGTACAGCGGGTGCGACAACCGGAGCCGTCGACAGGCACCTGACGGTACGCGCGTCCGTCTCTATTATAGTTCGTATAGGGCCATGGTTCTGGCTGTGGTGCCCGTTTCACCACAGTTGCTGCATGTCTCGCCGTCGAGCGCTTCGCTTGCGCAGTTACGGCAGCAGACCCCATGATTGTCCGAGACTTCCGTATCGCCGATCTGTTCGGCGATATAGCGGGGCAAAATGCACAGACCCGGTGCTGGCTCGCTGCGTCTGTACACGCTGAGCTCCGAACTTGGCTCCAGCACGACCAGCGCCAGCTGGCCGAGATTGCATACGCCTGCGACCCTGAGCATCTCCTTGATATCGTGTTCTTCGAACCCCGCTTTGTCGATGTGGTCGGGTAACAGCACGCCGTCGCGGAGTACCGCCAACGGGCGTCCCTCGACCCAGTGCCGGAATGGCTCGTGCTGCTGGATGCCGTATTGCAGCCCCTGGTTGAAAAGCGTCACCAGTGTGATGACCAGCAATGCGTGCAGGATCGGCACTTCGGGGTAGAACGTACCGTCGCCTACCGCAGAACCGAGCGCGACAATCAGGATGACCTCTATGATCGACAGGCCGGACTTGGCCCGCCGTCCGATCCATCGCAGCAGCAGGAAGAAATAGCCGTAGATTATGGCGGAGCGGATCAGGATTTCGAGGTAGAACAGCAAAGGCTGGTCTCCGACAATCATCCGACCAAGCTCCAAGGGAACTATATTATCCGACACGGGTGCCCCCTGCCCTGCGAGCGTCGCGACCTATCCATACAGCATATGCGATCGAGTCGCGGCCTGCCATGAAGCCTCGTCATGAACGGCCAGAACATCCAGATCGTGCGGCGTCGCCCCTGCGTCGTCGACCCATTCGCGCAAGGCCGGGCCGCCATTGATGACGTCTATCGCCAGCACATCGTCGGTATATTCGTATTTGAAGTCCTTGCCGCGCCACAGGGCGTAGTTGGGATAGAGCGCACGGATGGCTTTGAACGCGAGTGCCTGCAAGCGCCAGGGGCGGAAGGCGTCGGCAGTGTAGAACGGGGTTTCCGCGTGGATCATCAGGCCATTGCACAGCTTGCCTGCGTGTTTGTGAAAGGTCGGCTCGAACCAGCATTCGCGTATCGCGCAGCCTGCCAGCCATTCGGGTTGCAGCGCCTGCATTTCGGCCAGCACCGCCTTCGCATCCACGTCGGGCGCGCCGAACAGCACCTCCAGCGGCCGCGTGGTCCCGCGTCCTTCGCTCAGCGTCGCGCCTTCGAGCATCACCGTGCCGGCATAGGCGCGCGCCATGTTGATGCTAGCGGCGTTGGGCGACGGATTGATCCACACGCGGTCCTCGGGCCAGCCAAAGCCGGGGCCGTCGGGCTGCCAGCCCTCCATCGCCACCACCCGATAGTCCACATCGAGATCGAAGTGATCGACGAACCAGCGCCCCATCTCGCCCATCGTCAGCCCGTGCCGCATCGGCATCGGCGCCGCGCCGACGAAGCTTTCGTGCCCCGGCACCAGCAGCGTGCCTTCGACCGGACGGCCCGCCGGGTTGGGCCGGTCCAGCACCCACACTGACTTGCCCGCCTTCGCTGCCTCCTCCAACAGATACAGCAGCGTGGTCACAAAGGTGTAGATGCGGCAGCCCAGGTCTTGGAGGTCGAACAGGAACACGTCGGCGCTGTCCATCATTCGCGCAGTCGGGCGGCGGACCGCGCCATACAGGCTGAACACCGGGATGCCGTAGTGCGGATCGGTTTCGTCCGCCGTCTCCACCATGTTGTCCTGCTTGTCGCCTTTCAGCCCGTGCTGCGGGCCGAAGGCGCTGGTGACGTTCACCCCCGCCGCAATCAGCGCATCGAGGCTGTGAGTCAGGTCCGCCGTTACGCTCGCCGGATGCGCGACCAGCGCGACACGTTTGCCCTTGAGTTCATCGAGCAAATCGGGGTCGGCCAGCAGCCGGTCGATGCCGAACAGGACGGTCATGGGCGGTCTCCGATAGCGAGCGCGCGGCAGGCGGGGCTGTGGAACTCCGGTTTGCCGGGGGCGAAAGCAAGCGCCCAGAATTGCAGCGTGCCCGCCGCATCCTCGACAACCGCGTTCAGCGCCACCTTGGCTGGAACAGGCAGCTGCGCGGCGATGTCGCACGTCAGCTCCAGTTCGTGGTTATAGTGGCTGCACGAGACAGAAATTGCCTCCACCGGCGCGTCGCGCCCGTTCACCCGAACATCGTCGAAATCATACGCGGCCCAGCGGCTCGACGGGGAAAGGTTGAACTCGCGATAGGCGTCGCTGCCTTCGCCCTGCCAGAAAATCTCGAAGCAGGTAGTTTTCCACAATTCGTCCCTGCGTTCGGGCGTGGCATGGGCGGGCACGGCTATGGCCGAGATGTCGCCTTCGAAGCGGAACGTGGCGCGACAGCCGTGCGGTGTCGCGCCGCATGCGACGCGCACGGTATGGATTGCGCCGGGTTTGCAGTCCGGATGAAGGATGAGGTGGTGCATAAGGCGATTGCTAGGGCCGCCACCGGGTGCGCACAAGGGTCTGTCCTACATGGCGCATTCCGGGCTAAAGGCCGCACCATGACACGACCGAGCCTCCCCCTCCCCGCCCGTCTTTTGGCCCCCAGTGCGGGCGCTGCACTTTTTGCCTTTGAACAGTGTAACACGTGTATCAAGCGTTCCATGTCAGCGACGAACGGAGTGCGTGAACGATGACCGAAGCAATCACCGGTGCCGAGACCGAATGGCAGTCCGACCTGCTGCGCACATTGGATGCCCGGGGCTACATCCATCAGGCGACCGACGCAGCGGGCTTGGATGCACTGGCCGCGAAGCAGGTGGTGCCGGGCTATATCGGCTTCGACGCCACCGCGCCCAGCTTGCACATTGGCAGCCTGGTGCAGATCATGATGCTGCGGCGGCTACAACAGGCGGGGCACAAGCCTATCGTGGTGATGGGCGGCGGCACCACCAAAATCGGCGATCCCAGCGGCAAGGATGAAAGCCGCAAGATGCTGGACGCCGCGGGCATCGCAGCGAACATCGCGAGCATCCGCACCGTGTTCGAACGGTTGCTGACATTCGGGGACGGTCCGACCGACGCAGTGCTGGTGAATAATGACGAGTGGCTGAATGCGCTCGGCTATATCGACGTGTTACGCGATGTCGGGCCGCATTTCACCGTCAACCGAATGCTGACCTTCGACAGTGTGCGCCTGCGGCTGGACCGCGAACAGCCGCTGACGTTTCTCGAATTCAACTACATGATCCTGCAGGCCTACGACTTCCTGAAACTGTCTCGCCGTCACGGGTGCCGGTTGCAGATGGGTGGCAGCGACCAGTGGGGCAATATCGTCAACGGGATGGAGCTGGCGCGCAGGAAGGACGGCGCGGAGCTGTTCGGGCTGACGACACCGCTGCTGACGACGGCGGACGGGGCGAAGATGGGCAAGACGGCGGCGGGTGCGGTCTGGCTGAACGAGGATGCGCTGCCCGCCTATGATTTCTGGCAATACTGGCGCAATGTCGATGATCGCGATGTGGGCCGGTTCTTGCGCCTGTTCACCGACGTGTCGTTAAGCGAAATTGCCCAACTGGAAGCGCTGGAGGGGTCGCAGATCAACGAGGCCAAAGCGCGCCTCGCCGATGAAGTGACCGCGCTGGTGCGTGGCGAGGATGCGGCCAAGGCAGCGCGGGTGACGGCGGAAGAGACGTTTGCGGGCGGCGGCGTAGGAGAGGACTTGCCTACATTGGCGGTCGGTCCCGACGGCATGCGGATCGGGGCGGCGCTGACCGCGCTCGGCTTCACCGCATCGAACAAGGAGGCGAAACGCAAGCTGGCCGAAGGTGCGGTGCGCCTCGATGATGCTGTTATCGGCGACCCGTCTCACATGATTGCGCTGGAAACCGGCACGAGTGGCAAGCTGTCGCTGGGCCGGAAAAGACATGCGATCCTGACTCGCTAGCATCGCGTAAATCGCTGGAAAAGCGCCATTCTGTGCCATTCCGGAACAGTTTCGTTTACCCGATATCAGGCTTTGCGGCCCATTAAGGATGCCATCGGGAAACAACGACGCGGGATCAGCTATCGTGACAGTACGGGCGCAATTATCGGTGACGGAACAGCGGCGCGGGGCACGGCATCCCGTCGATTATCCGGTCATCGCCGAACACAACGCTCATGGCGATCTCAAGCTGCACGTGTCGAACATTTCCGCCAACGGGTTCATGATCGACGATGCCACCGCCATCCTGTCGCGCGGAGACCGCATCATAATCCGCTTGCCGGTCATCGGCCGGATCGAGGCATATATGATGTGGGCCTCCGACAACCGCGCAGGCTTCCAGTTCGAACGGATCATCCGCATCGACGATTTCGACCTGATGATCGACACGCTGCAACCCAACCCCAAACTGCGCGCGCACCGCTAACGCTTTCCTACTGCGCCATCGCCTGCCATTGCGCAGTGCGTGACTACCCAGCCCGCTACCCACCCGTTCAGGGTCCATAATTTCCGCGTTTACTGGTTCAGCCGTCTCAGCATGACGCTGGGGCAGTATGCGATGATGCTAATCATCGGATGGCAGACCTACCAGATTGCGCGCCAGACGATGGATGTGGAAGCGTCCGCCGGACAGCTCGCCATTATCGGGCTGCTGCAATTCGTGCCGCTGTTTCTGCTAACCCCGTTTGCGGGCCTTGTTGCCGACCGGTTCGACCGGCGCAGCGTGGCGCGCGCGACCATCGCCCTGCAAATCGGTTGTGCCGGTGTGCTGGGCTGGGCGACCTATCAGGGCGTGCTGTCGCTCGCCATCCTGTTTTCGATCGCGGTGGTGCTGGGCGTGGTGCGGGCGTTCAACGGCCCGGCCCTGTCCGCGTTGGCGCCCAATCTGGTGCCGAAGGCGATCCTGCCCAACGCCATCGCGTTGTCCAGCATTGCGTGGCAAACCGGCATGATCGTGGGGCCGGCGGTGGGTGGATACACATACGCCATCATGCCTGCGTTGCCCTACGCCGTTGCAGCCGCGCTTTTTCTCTTGTCCATCGTGATGCTCAGCCTGATCGGCCCTGTACCGCAGCCTGCGATGCGACGCGGCGACAGGCCACTGGCGATGATCGTCGATGGCATGCGCTATGTCGGGCGCAACAAAATGGTGCTTGGCGCGATTACGCTGGATTTGCTGGCGGTGTTCCTTGCCGGGGCGACCGCGCTGTTCCCGGTCTATGCGCGGGACATTTTGCAAGTCGGTGCGCCGGGGTTGGCACAATTGGCGATGGCCCCGGCTATCGGGGCGGCGCTGACGGCGATGTGGTTCTCCGTATTCCCGCTGAAAACGCAAGTCGGGCCGAAGATGCTGTGGGCCGTCGCGGTGTTCGGCGTGGCGACGATCGTGTTCGGGCTGTCCACGTCCATGCCATTGAGCCTTGCCGCGCTGTTTGTGGTCGGCGCAGGCGACATGTTCAGCGTCTATATCCGGCAATCGCTGATCCAGTTACACACGCCCGATGACAAACGCGGTCGGGTATCGTCGGTCTCGATGTTGACCATCAGCGCCTCCAACGAAGGCGGCGATGCGTTTTCGGGCACGCTGGCCAGCTGGATCGGGCCGGTGCCCGCTGTGGTCGCGGGCGGGATTGGGGCTATCGCGACGGTCGGGCTGTGGTCGCGCCTGTTCCCCGTCCTGCGAACCACGCGGACCTTTGACCCACCCCCTGCGTTGCAGGAACACCATACGAAACGAACGGAGAACCCCGCATGAAGGCCGACAGCATCCTCGCCACTATTGGCGATACCCCGCATATCCGGATGGGCAGACTGTTTCCCGATCACGAGGTCTGGATCAAGTCGGAACGAACCAATCCCGGCGGTTCGATCAAGGACCGGATTGCGCTGGCGATGATCGAGGATGCAGAAGCCTCCGGCGCGCTGAAGCCGGGCGGCACGATCATCGAACCGACCAGCGGCAACACCGGTGTGGGTCTGGCGATGGTTGCGGCGGTGAAAGGCTACAAGCTGGTGCTGGTTATGCCCGAAAGCATGAGTGTCGAACGCCGCCGCCTGATGCTGGCCTATGGCGCAAGCTTCGTACTGACCGATAAGAGCAAGGGTATTCCCGGCGCTATTGCGCAGGCCGAGGAACTGGTCGGCAAAACCGACGGCGCGTGGATGCCGGGGCAATTTGACAACCCGTCCAACTACCAGGTTCATGCGAAGATCACAGCTCAGGAAATCATCACCGACTTCGCCGATACGCCCATCGATGCGATGATAACAGGCGTCGGCACGGGCGGCCACATCACCGGCTGCGCGATGGAAATGAAGGCGAAATGGCCAGACATGAAAGCGTGGGCTGTAGAGCCTGCCGGCAGTCCGGTCATCAATGGTGGGCAACCGGGACCCCACCCTATCCAGGGTATTGGTGCGGGCTTCATTCCGGGCAACCTGCACACCAAGACCATCGACGGCGCAATCAAGGTCGATCCCGACGATGCCAAGGAAATGGCCCGCCGCGCGGCGCGCGAGGAAGGCATGTTGGTCGGCATTTCCAGCGGCGCAACGCTTGCCGCAATTGCACAGAAGCTGCCCGAACTGGACAGCGGGGCGCGCGTGCTAGGGTTCAACTACGATACCGGCGAACGCTATCTCAGCGTGCCAGATTTCCTGCCGGAGGAATAGGAAAACGGGGCGGCTTGGGTGCCGCCCCATTATTCCCTTATGCTGCAGTAGCAAAGGCCTCTTCGCCCAGCGCCATAACATTGTCCGCGCCCGCTTCCAGCTTGCGCCGCAATGCGCCGCAGTCGGGCAGGAACCGATCCATGTAATACCGCGCCGTCGCCAACTTGGTTTCGTAAAACGCGGGATTTTCGGGCGAACTAGCAAGCGCCACCTTGGCAACTCTTGCCATGCGCAGCCACATCAGGCCCAGCGTCACGATGCCCATCATGGTCATGTAATGATGCGCGCCCGCCCCTAGGTGGTTCGGGTTCTGCATCGCATTATTCATGAACCACATGGTCGATGCCTGCTGGTGACCCAGCGCCTTCTCCAGCGCCTCGCTCATGCCTTTCAGATCGTCGTCCTGCTTGGCCGAGGCGATCTCTTCGCCGACGGCCTTGAAGAACGCCTGGATGCCCGCGCCCCCATTCTGCGCCAGCTTGCGGCCGCACAGGTCCATCGCCTGGATACCATTGGTGCCTTCGTAGATCATGGCGATGCGGGCATCGCGCACGAACTGGCTCATGCCCCATTCCTCGACATAGCCATGCCCGCCGAACACCTGCTGCATATCGGTAGCGATGGCATAGCCCTTGTCGGTGCCGTAACCCTTGATAACCGGCGTCAACAGGCCGACGATCAGGTCGGCATCGGTCCGCTCCTCCTCGGTCTGCGCCTTGTGGCTTAGATCGACCAGCAGGGCACCCCACAGGCACAGCGCGCGCATCCCTTCGTTGAACGCCTTTGCATCCATCAGCATCCGGCGCACATCGGGGTGGACGAAAATAGGATCGGCCTGCGCTTCGGGTTCTTCCGGACCTGTCAGCGCGCGACCCTGCCGACGGTCGACAGCATAGGCGACGGCATTCTGATAGGATAGCTCCGCCTGCGCCAAGCCCTGGATGCCCACACCGAGACGCGCGGCATTCATCATGATGAACATGGCGGCGAGGCCCTTGTTCTCTTCGCCAACCATCCAGCCCGTTGCGCCGTCATAGTTCAACACGCAGGTCGCATTGCCATGGATGCCCATCTTGTGTTCGATGGACCCGCACGACACGCCGTTGCGATCTCCCAGCGAGCCATCGTCGTTCACCAGCACCTTTGGCACCACGAACAGCGAGATACCCTTCGTGCTGTCCGGCGCGCCCGGTGTTTTCGCCAGCACGAGGTGGATGATGTTGTCGGTCAGGTCATGCTCGCCAGCCGAGATAAAGATCTTGGTGCCGGTGATGGCGTAGCTGCCATCGGCCTGTGGTTCGGCCTTGGTGCGGATCATGCCCAAATCGGTGCCGCAATGCGGCTCGGTCAGGTTCATCGTACCGAGCCACTCGCCCGCGATCATCTTGGGCAGGTACTTGTCCTGCTGCTCTGGCGACCCCTTGGCAATCAGCGCGGAAATCGCGCCTGTCGTCAACCCGGGATACATCGAGAACGCCATGTTGGACGTGGACATGAACTCTTCGACTGCAAAACCAAGCACATGCGGCATCCCCTGCCCGCCGAACCTCTTCCGGTGCGGAGATGGTGCCCCACCCGCTTTCACGATATTGCGCGAATGCCTCCTTGAAGCCTTTTGGCGTTGTCACCGTGCCATCTTCGTGGCGCGTGCAGCCTTCGACATCGCCAACCTGATTGAGCGGCGCGAGCACTTCGGAGCAGAACTTGCCGGCTTCGTTGATGACAGTGTCGATCATATCCGGCGTAGCGCTCTCAAAACCGGGCAGATTGCCGTAGCTTTGCAGGTCGAGCATTTCATTCACGACGAAGCGGGTGTCGCGGGTCGGGGCAGTATAGACAGGCATCTAGGTATCCTTCGTGACAGGGTATGGTCGGCTATCGTCGTCCGGAATCCGTTTTCAAGCTAGGTCGATGTTTTTGATCTGGGTTACGAAGTCCGCAAGATCGGCGATAGAGGCATCGATATCGGCGCGCTGGCGTTTGAGTTTGGCGATATGTGCGTCGCATTTCTCGATAGTAACGCGGCGCTGTTCGACGCGGCCGTCGTCGAGGTCGTAGAGGTCGATCATTTCGCGAATTTCGGTTAGGCTGAAGCCGACATTCTTGGCGCGCATGATCCATGCAAGTCTCGCACGGTCGCGCTTGGAATAAATGCGGGTGAGGCCAGACCGCTTTGGCGCAATCAGACCCTCGTCCTCGTAGAAACGCAGGGCGCGGGCAGTGCAATCGAATTCACGCGTCAGGTCCGAAATTGTAAACTGTTCGCGCAACAGCTCGTCGGGCCGTTCGAGATGCGCGCCTTCGTGCGAGCGCCGTTCTTGCAAGGGTGCAGTTGCCATACGCAGCTTATGCCTGCCCTTTACGTAAACGTCAAGTGGCGACCGGCTCCAGCTTTCCATCGGCCAAGCGACGATAGAAACAGGTCTTCGCACCAGTGTGACAAGCCGGACCCGCCGGTTTGACGCGCAGCACCAACGTGTCCTGATCGCAATCCACCATGACTTCTTCTACAGCCAGCGTGTTTCCCGACGTTTCGCCCTTCATCCATTGTGCTTTGCGAGAGCGCGAATAGAAGCAGGCAAAGCCGCTATCGACAGTGCGTTGCAGCGCCTCCCTGTCCATGTACGCCACCATCAGCACCGCATCGGTGTCGGCATCCTGCACCACCGCGCATAACAGGCCGTTAGTATCGAACTTCGGCAGGAAGGTGGTACCTGTCTCACGCTCTTTCGCTGTTGGCATGACCTTGTCCTTTCCTTTCACCGGTTACAGCACGCGGGCAAAGCATGCGATCCGAACCTGCGTCGCGCCCGCAGCTTTCAACGCATCGACGCAGGCAGCGCTGGTCGCGCCACTGGTAAGCACATCGTCCACCAGCAACACCCGCGCACCGGCCAGGGCGTTAGCACGGCGCGGGTTGCCAGCGATAGCGCCCTGCAGCGCAGACTTGCGTGCTTTGCCGCCCATACCGCCAAGGCTCTTCGTGCGCTTCGTCCGTTTCAGTCCATCGACGAGGACCGGTTGCCCCAACAACCTGCCCAGCGACTTGGCCAACAGCGCCGACTGGTTGAACCCGCGTTGCCATTGCCGGGTCCAGTGCAACGGGACCGGCACCAGCAGCCATTCCTCTTCCATCACAGGCAAGCGCGCCGCCATCAACCGCGCCAGCAGCGGGGCCATCGCGATCTTGCGCCCATGCTTGTAGCGCAGCACCAGCGTCCGTGCGGCATCGGTATAGACCGTGCCTGCGTAAACGCCGTCATGTCGCGGCGGCCGCGCGGTGCAGTGAGCGCACCGCTGCGCCTCACCTTCGCGCAGCGGAGCCTGACAGGTATCGCACACCGGACCGCCCGGTATCTCCAGCGTCAGCCAGCAGGGCGCGCACAGGCCGTTCTGTTCCGCAATTCCGTCGCCGCATAGCGGGCAGCGTGGGGGGAACAGCAGGTCCACGAAAGGCGCGAACCCTTCGCGAAGGACGGTGGCGAGCGGCACGGCGCCACAATGCGTGTGTTGTCACGCGGTCGCAAGTCCCGTTACACGCGTGCCGATGCAGTCCAACGCGCCGCCTACTATCTTCGCCGAGCGCCGCCGCGCCGCTGTGGCCGCCCGCGCTGCCACCCGCACCGATCCCGCGCGCTATCTGGTGGACGAGATCGCGGACGATTGCGTGGAGCGCATCGGTTTCATGCAGCTCCAGGCCACGCGGGTGCTCGTTCTGTGCGATATCGCGGATGTCCTTTCGGACGCCCTGCGGACCGCCCTGCCCGACGCCCATTGCGTCGCGCCTGGCCACGTGCGTGAAGACAGACCACTCGATTTCGATCCGTTCGACCTCATCGTGGCCGGCCCCGCCTTCGCGACAGTGAACGACTTGCCCGGCGCGCTCATCAACCTGCACGGCGCGCTCAATCCCGGCGGCGTTTTCCTTGCCAGTTTCCCCGGTGCGGGTAGCCTCACCCAGTTGCGCGGCATCTTGCTCGAAGCCGAACCCGAGCGGCCTACGGCACGGATGCATCCGCTGATCGACCGCTCCGCTTCGGCGGCCCTGTTACAGCGCGCGGGCTTCACGCGGCAGGTGGTGGACAGCCACAGCGTGACGGTCCGCTACGGTGCGCTTGCCACGCTCGTTTCCGACCTGCGCGACCAGGGCCTGCAATCGGTCTTGGCCGACACACCGCCACCGCTCACCCCCACCACGTGGCGCGCGGCGCAGTCCAATTTCGCGGCGCTGGCCGACGACGATGGCAAGCTGACCGAGCGGTTCGAGCTGCTGACTCTGACCGGCTGGCGCTAGGCCTTTACTGCCCGCCCCTTGTTTGCTTTTAAGGCCGCCTGCGCCGCCGCAAGACGTGCAATCGGCACACGGTAGGGCGAGGCGCTGACGTAATCGAGACCGACCTGCTCGCAGAATGCGATGCTGGCCGGATCGCCGCCATGCTCACCGCATATGCCCAGCTTCAGATCCGGCGTGGTCATACGACCGCGCTCCGCCGCCAGTTCGACCAATTGCCCCACCCCATCAACATCGAGGCTGACGAATGGGTCGCGCGCGAAGATGCCCTGTTCGACATATGGCGCGAGGAAGCGGGCGGAATCGTCGCGCGATACGCCCAGCGTGGTCTGCGTCAGATCATTGGTGCCGAAGCTGAAGAACCGGGCATCCGCCGCGATCTCGCCCGCCATCAGTGCCGCGCGCGGCAGTTCGATCATCGTGCCGACAAGGTACTCGACGGTGATGCCCGTTTCAGCAAATACCTCCGCCGCCACGCGATCGACCAACGCGCGCAGGATGGACAGTTCCTTGCCCGTCGCCACTAGTGGCACCATGATTTCGGGCACTGGCGCTTCGCCCGAATCCGCGGCAACACCACAGGCCGCCTCGAAGATGGCCCGCGCCTGCATCTCGTAGATTTCGGGGAAAGTGATGCCGAGGCGACACCCGCGATGGCCCAGCATCGGATTGAATTCGTGCAATTCCGCCGCGCGTCGTTGCAGCTTCGCCAGGTCGATGCCGGACGACTGGGCCAGTTCGGCAAACTCGGCATCGCTATGCGGCAGGAACTCGTGCAGCGGCGGATCGAGCAGCCGGATCGTGCAGGGTAGCCCGACCATGACCTCGAAGATCGCGCGGAAGTCCGATCGCTGTTCGGGCAGCAGTTTCGCCAACGCCGTACGCCGTCCCGCCTCGTCTTCCGCCAGGATCATCTCACGCACCGCGCTGATACGGGCAGCGTCGAAGAACATGTGTTCGGTGCGGCACAGGCCGATGCCCTCCGCCCCGAATTGGCGCGCCATGCGGCAGTCGGCAGGCGTTTCCGCATTGGTCCGAACCCGCATCCGGCGGTGCCCGTCGGCCCATTCCATGACCGTGGCGAAATCGCCTGCAAGCTCCGGCTCCAGCGTGGCGACTTCGCCTGCGATGACCTGCCCCTTGCTGCCGTCCAGCGTCAGGATGTCGCCCTCGGCCAGCGCGCGGTCGCCGATGGTGACGGTGCGCGCCTCGCGGTCGATGTTGAGCGCCGATGCACCCGATACGCAGGGCCGCCCCATGCCGCGCGCAACCACGGCGGCGTGGCTTGTCATCCCGCCGCGCGCGGTCAGCACGCCTTGTGCGGCGTGCATCCCGTGAATGTCTTCGGGGCTGGTTTCGACGCGCACCAGAATAACCTTCTCGCCTTCGTTCGCCCAGCGTTCCGCCGTGTCGGCGTCGAGCGCGATCTTGCCGCAGGCTGCGCCCGGCGAGGCAGGCAGGCCGGTAGTCAGCACGTCGCGCGGCGCGTCGGGGTCGAGTGTGGGATGCAGCAACTGGTCCAGCGCCATCGGATCGACACGCAGGATGCCTTCCTCCTGCGTTATCAGCCCCTCGCCCACCATGTCTGCCGCCATCTTCAACGCCGCCTTCGCGGTCCGCTTGCCGGCGCGGGTCTGCAGCATCCACAGTTTGCCGCGCTCCACCGTGAACTCGATGTCCTGCATGTCGCGGTAATGCGTTTCAAGGAGGTCGAACACCTGCGCCAGTTCGGTATAGGCATCGGGGAGCGCCTCTTCCATGCTGAGCGGTTTGGCGCCTGCTGTCTCGCGCGCGGCGCGGGTCAGGTATTGCGGGGTGCGGATGCCCGCGACCACATCCTCGCCCTGCGCATTGATGAGGTATTCACCGTAATAGGCGCGCTCGCCGGTCGCGGGATCGCGGGTGAAGGCGACGCCGGTGGCACTGGTGTCGCCCATATTGCCGAATACCATCGCCTGCACGGTGACGGCGGTGCCCCAGTCGGCGGGAATGTCGTTCAGGCGGCGATAGACCTTGGCCCGGTCGCTGTCCCAGCTGTCGAAAACCGCCGCGATTGCGCCCCATAGCTGCGCGGTGACATCCTGCGGGAACGGCACGTCGTGTTCGCGCGCGACGATGGCCTTGTATTCGCCGACCAATGCCTCCCAGTCTTCAGCTTCCATCTCCGTATCACTGTAGAAGCCCTTGTCTTCCTTAGCGATTTCCAATGCTTCCTCGAACAGGCCGTGGTCCACGCCCAGCACCACGTCGGAATACATTTGAATGAACCGGCGATAGCTGTCCCAAGCAAACCGCGCGTCGCCCGACGTGTGCGCCAAACCCGCTACCGTCTCGTCGTTCAGGCCAAGGTTCAGCACGGTGTCCATCATGCCGGGCATGGACACGCGCGCGCCGGAACGGACGGACAGCAGCAGCGGATCGGCGGTGCTGCCGAACTGCTTGCCATAGGTTGTCTCGACATGCGCCAGTGCCTTTGCAACCGCGTCGCGCAGCCCGTCGGAGAAGTCCGCCCCGCCGCGCAGATAGCTGACGCATTCCTCGGTCGTTATTGTGAACCCGGGAGGCACCGGCAGGCCGATATCGGCCATTTCAGCCAGGTTCGCGCCCTTGCCCCCGGTGATGGTCTTGTCCTTCTGGCGCGGGCTGGAATGATCGGCGCTGCCACCGAAGGGGAAGACTGTCTGCATCATCGTGTTAAACCATCATCCTGCTTGCGATGGACCATTCGGCCCCGTTTTGTGCAGACCCAAAATGCGGCCCGCCCCCTCGGTAGAACTGCGCTTGCGTAGCGTTCGCGTGTAACTTTTGCAAAAGGCCCGAAAGCCACAGGCGGACATGTGCCCGCTACCCTTCGATCTTGCTGAAATCCGCAACCCGGTGGACGGCATCGCGGAACCGCGCAAGCAAGGCAAGACGCGCGGCACGCTTGTCTTCATCGTCATCATTGACCGTCACCTCCTCGAAAAACGCATCGATCGGCGCACGCAAGGATGCCAGCGCGGTCATCGCTGCAGCGAAGTCCTCGCTGGCGACAGCAGCCTTGGCCTGCGGAGTGGCCGCATCCAGCGCGTCGATTAGCGCCTTTTCGGCCGGTTCGGGCATGTAGGAAAGCGAATTGTCGGCATTTGTGGCAGCGGCGTCGAAGCCCTCTTTCTTCAGGATGTTCGCCGCGCGCTTATATCCGGCTAGCAGGTTAGTCCCGTCCGCCGTCTCCACAAACGCTTGCAAGGCATGAACCCGCGCCAGCAACCGCACCAGATCGTCCTCGCTTCCAAGCGCGAACACCGCGTCGATCAGGTCGTGGCGGACTCCTGCCTCGCGCTGCTGGACCTTGAGGCGATCGGCGAAAAATTCAAGTAATTCAACCGACCCTGTTCGTCCTGAGCCTGTCGAAGGACTGTCCTTTACTTTAGCGAGAAAGGACGATGCTTCGACAGGCTCAGCATGAACGGAGCCGAGATTGAGGCGGATATCGTTGCTATCGAGCATGCGAATGACAGCCAATGCCGCACGACGCAGAGCAAACGGATCCTTCGACCCAGTCGGTTTTTCATCAATTGCAAAGAACCCGACCAGCGTATCCAGCTTGTCCGCCAAACTCACCGCCACCGTCACCGGCGCGGTCGGCACCTCGTCACCCTGCCCGACCGGCTTGTAGTGATCTCGGATCGCGTCGGAAACAGCGTCGGGCAGACCCTCGGCGCGGGCGTAGTAGCCGCCCATCAGCCCCTGCAATTCGGGAAACTCTCCGACCATCTCGGTGACAAGGTCCGCCTTGCACAGACGTGCCGCCTGCTCGGCTTGGTCTGCGAGCTCCGCAACCGTTCGTGCTGAGCCTGTCGAAGCATTGCCCTTTTCTTTCGATGCAGCGCCCAAAGTGAAGGACGACCCTTCGACAAGCTCAGGGCGAACGGAATTATGCGTGGTGCCAGACTGAAGAGACGCCTCGGCAACAATCCCTTCCTCGCACAGCCATCGCGCCAGCCTCGCGACCCGCTCCACCTTGTCGGCGACCGTGCCCAGCTTCTCGTGAAAGGTGATCCGCGCCAGACCCTCGGCGTGTTCCGCCAAAGTCTTCTTGCGGTCCTGCTCCCAGAAGAAACGCGCATCGGCCAGCCTTGCAGCCAGCACCTTGCGGTTGCCTTCGACGATGGCGGCGCCGCCATCCGCCGCCTCGATATTGGCGGTGCAGATAAAGGCGTTGGTCAGCCGCCCGTCGTCTTCGCATACGAAATACTTCTGGTTCACCCGCGCGGTCAGCTGAATGACCTCCGGCGGCACGTCGAGAAACGCCGCGTCGAACCGGCCCAGCAGCGGGACCGGCCATTCGGTCAGGCCGGCGTTCTCGACCACCAGCCCCTCGTCCTCGACCAGCATCAACCCAGCATCGCGCGCTGCCTTGGCCGCACCGTCGCGGATGATACCGGCGCGCTCTTCGTGGTCGACAATCACATGCCCCGCGCGCAGTTTCATCGCGTAATCGGCCGCGCCGCCAATCGTGATATCGCCCGAATGATGGAACCGGTGCCCCAGCGTCACCGCGCCGCTCGTCACGCCATGCGCTTCGCATTCGACGATTGCATCGCCGAACAAAGCGACAATGCCCGACAGCGGGCGCACCCAGCGCAAACTCTCGGTGCTCATCGACGCCCCGCCCCAGCGCATCGACTTGGGCCATTGGAAATCGCGGATGATGGCGGGGATGGTATCGGCCAGCACATTCACCACCGCGCGGCCCGGCGTGTCCAACACGGCGAACAGCGTCGGGCGGCCCTTCACGTCGCGCACTTCCAGCCGGTCGCGCGTCAGGCCGTTCTTGCGGCAGAACCCTTCGACGGCCTTGTCCGGCGCGGTTTCGGGCGGGCCCTTGATTTCCTCGCTGACCGCCTGCGTTGCATCGGGCAGATCGCGCGCGATCAGGGCAAGACGGCGCGGAGTGGACCAGACGGTCAGTTCGCCGTGCCGAACCCCGGCAACATCCATCTCGCGCCGGAACAGCTTTTCCAGTTCCTTGCGCGCACCCGCTTGCATCCGCGCCGGTATCTCTTCGGACCGCAATTCGAGGAGGAAGTCGGTCACGCCGTCCACTCCGGGAAGCGGTCGGCCCAGCCGGCCTGTTCCTTCTCGACATGCGCCACGCAACTGCCGCGCGCGAGGTCGCGGACGCGAGCCATGTAGCTGGCGCGTTCCTGCACGCTGATTACGCCGCGCGCCTGCAACAGGTTGAAGACGTGGCTCGCCTCCACTGCCTGCTCGTAGGCGGCGACGGGCACTTCGGCTTCCAGCGCATTGCGGCACTCCGCCTCGGCTTTGGCGAACAGGTCGAACAGGCCGTCGGTATCGGCAACCTCGAAGTTCCATTTCGACATCTGGCGCTCGTTTTCCAGGAACACGTCGCCATACGATACGCCGCGTCCGTTGAAATCGAGATCGTACACGCTGTCGACGCCCTGGATATACATGGCGAGCCGTTCCAGACCGTAAGTCAGCTCGCCCGCCACCGGCTTGCAGTCATAGCCACCCATCTGCTGGAAATAGGTGAACTGCGTCACTTCCATCCCGTCGCACCAGACTTCCCAGCCCAGCCCCCACGCACCCAGCGTCGGGCTTTCCCAGTCATCCTCCACGAAGCGGATATCGTGTTTGAGCGGATCGATGCCGATGGCGACGAGGCTGTCGAGATACATGTCCTGTATCGCGGGCGGGCTGGGCTTCAAGATAACCTGATACTGGTAATAATGCTGGAGCCGGTTTGGGTTCTCGCCATAGCGGCCATCGGTCGGGCGGCGGCAGGGCTGGACGAAAGCGGCATTCCACGGCTCCGGCCCAAGCGCGCGAAGTGTCGTGGCGGTGTGAAACGTGCCCGCCCCCATCCGCATGTCATAGGGTTGCAGGATCAGGCACCCGCGCGCCGCCCAGAAATCCTGCAGCGTCAGGATCATGTCCTGGAAAGAACTGGCCGGGTCGCGTGCGAGCGTCTGCGTCATGGCGGCGGGCAATGGCGCAACCCATCAAACCGGTCAATGGCAGCGGGCACGCGGTTCGCAAGTGACAGGTTAGCGCGACATCGGGTCAGGTATTCTTGACATAGACAGCGAATCACGACATTATGTCAGGGCAACATGACTTGAGGATGTCCCGACCTACAATGAGAAACCGTCTGAAAGTGCTGCGTGCGGAGCGTGACTGGAGCCAGGCAGAGCTTGCTGGACGGCTCGACGTGTCGCGTCAGGCGGTGAACGCAATCGAAACCGGCAAGCATGACCCTTCGCTACCGCTCGCCTTCCGAATGGCGCGGCTTTTTGATATGCCGATAGAGGAGATTTTCGATGACCAAGCGTGACGATACCGAGCTGAGCGGTGAACAGCGGTTGCGCCAGCGCAAGTCCGCATTCTGGCGATTTACGACGCTCGCCTTCATCGTTGCCGTAATCGCCGGTATGGCCAGCGGTTTCCTTACGGGTCTCGCCGAAGAAGGGGCGTTGCCGGTGTCAGTTCCGCTTCTGGCATGGGTCGCAATCATCGGCGGAATGGCATGGTTTACGCGAGACTATTTCAGGCGGGTGGACGAGCTGGACCTGCAAGACAATCTGTGGGCGCACCTCTATGGCATCTATGCCTTTGGTGCGATCTGGTCGACTTGGTACATAATGGCCGATCTCGACTTAGCCTCATACCCGACAAGCGGCGCTTCCGTGCTATTGCTGATGGTATCCGTCTTTTCCGTATACGCCTTGCGCAAACTTGGCTGGCGCTAGCTCCTCTCTTCGTTCACCGTCTCGTAACCCCCGCGCTGAAAGGAATGCGCCATGATTGATTACAAGAAAACCCTTACCTCCAGTATTGCCACTGTCACCTTGGCTTTCGGCTCTGCCGCCTGCGCGCAGCAGCAATTGCCGTCGCCCGTGGCTGATAACATGGTTCCGGCCGAGACTGTCGAGATGGCGGCTACCGGCCCCGCCATGTGGAAACTGTCGGACGAGGACACCACGATCTACCTGTTCGGCACGGTCCATGCCCTGCCCGAAGGTATCGACTGGTATACCGGCCCCGTCCGCACCGCCTTCGAAGCGTCCGATACGCTGGTCACCGAAATCCCGATGGGTGCGGAAGACGAAGCGGCCATTCAGCGCTGGCGATGACGCGCGGCATGCTGCCCGCCGGGACCACCCTGCGCGGCCTGCTGGATGAAGACCAGCGCGCAACCTATGACGGCGCGCTGACCGGCATGGGCTTGCCCGTTGCGTCGTTCGATGCGTTCGAGCCGTGGATGGCGGGCCTGACCATGACGCTGCTGCCGCTGATGCAGGCGGGCTACGACCCGGAACAGGGCGTGGACAAGCTGCTGATCGGCAAGGCGGGCGACACCAAGACATTCGACGCGCTGGAAACGGCGGAATTCCAGATCGGCATCTTCGACGGCATGTCGCAGGAAAAGCAGATCGACTTCCTCGTCAGCATGGCCGGCCAGACCGGCGAGGCCGTCGATATGGTAAACCGGATGGTCGCGGAATGGATGGATGGCGATCCCGACGGGCTTGCCGAAGTGATGAACGAAGGGCTGGACGAAGACCCCGGCCTTGCCGAGGCGCTGCTGTATAACCGCAATGCCAACTGGGCGGTGTGGATCGACGAGCGGATGGATGCCCCCGGCACCGTCTTCATCGCGGTTGGCGCGGGCCATCTGGCGGGCGAGCGCAGCGTGCAGGACTTGCTGGCGCAGCGCGGACTGACGGTCAGCCGCGTTCCATGATGCAGCGTGTTCGCACCGGTCTGGCGGCGGCAATGCTGCTGCTGGCCGGGTGCGAACGCCATGAACCCGGCGATGCGCCGCCGCCGCCCTTACCGGCACTGTATGAGTGGAAGGGCGCGGACGGCACGCGCGAAGGCTGGCTGTTCGGCACGATCCACGCCCTGCCCGACGATGTCGAATGGCGCACCGATACGCTGGATGCCGCGATTGCAGGGTCGGACCTGCTGGTGGTGGAAGTCGCCGCGCTGGATGACAGCGCCGCCTTGGCCGAACAGTTCGCCAGATACGCGGCCAAGTTTCCAGGTCGCCAACTAACCGCGCGTGTTCCCCAAATGCAACATGATCGCCTTAACGCCGCGCTGTCCGATGCCGGAATGCGGGCCGAGCAATTCTATCACACGGACACATGGGCCGTGGCGCTGACGCTGGCGCGCACCAACGCAGTCGGCTCGAGTGCAAATGGCGTGGACCGCGCGCTTATCGCTGCAATTTCCGGCGGAGCGAACGCGCGAACTGGAAGGTGCGTCACGCCAGCTCGCGATCTTCGATGCCCTGGCGGAAGACGACCAGCTGGAATTGCTGACCGCTGTTCTGGACGAACGCAATGCGGGAACGCGAGACGCAAGGCAGCGGCTCGACGACTGGCGGCAGGGCAGGCTCGATGCGCTGGCCAAAGCTGGCGAAGCGAGTTTCCTCGGCGATCCCGAATTGCGCGAGGCGCTTTTGTCAGGGCGCAATCGCGATTGGGCAAGCCAGCTCTCTGCCATACAGGGTACCGCCCCGCCGATGTTGGTGGCCGTGGGCGCGGCGCATCTGCCCGGCCCCGATGGCCTGGTTGCGTTGCTGGAAGCGCGCGGGCAGACCCTTACCCGTATCCAGTGACACCATACTCCGCTTGCTCCTGCCACCGATAGGGCCTAGGAGCGCGCCCTTCCCGGCCGCAGACATCCCTGGAGGCGTGGCGGGAATATGAAAACAAACAAGCATCATTCGAAAGGTATGCGATTATGAGCGACGCTCTGACCCTGCCGGCCGAGACACGCGAACGGGCAGGCAAGGGAGCCTCCCGTGCGCTGCGTCGTGAAGGCCGTGTCCCCGCCGTGATCTATGGCGGCAAGGAAGCCCCGGTAACCATCCATGTGGAAGAAAAAGCGCTGGTGAAAGCGCTGATGACCGGCCACTTCATGAACTCCATCGTCCGCCTGAAAGTCGGCGACGGCAAGCTGTTGCGCACGATCCCCAAGGACGTGGCGCTGCACCCCGTCAACGACCGCCCGATCCATGTCGATTTCTATCGTCTCGCCAAGGGCGCGAAGATCGACGTCAACGTGCCTGTCGTGTTCGTCAACGAAGAGGAATCGCCCGGTCTCAAGAAGGGCGGCGTTCTCAATGTGGTACGTCACGAGCTGGAACTGGTCTGCGACAACGACAAGATTCCGGGTGAGATCGAGGTCGATGTCACCGGCAAGGAAGTCGGCGACGCGATCCATATCAGCGAAATTACGCTGCCCGAAGGGTCGGAAAGCGCGATTACCGATCGCGATTTCACGATTGCCACCCTGGTCGCACCTTCCGCCCTCAAGAAGGAAGAGGAAGAAGGCGACGAGGATGCGGAAGCAGTGGATCCCGGTGCAGTGGCTTCGACCGAGCAGGGTCCGGATGCCGATGCTGCCCAAGAGCAGGAAGAAAAGAGCTAGGCTGCAAGGCTGGTTCCAAAACGACAAGGGCCGCGCTTCGTATCGAAGCGCGGCCTTTTCTTATGCGGGCACGGCGTTGGCATCGTGCCGCCGTTTGGCTAGAGCGCCGCCATGCAAATCTGGGCAGGACTGGGCAATCCGGGGCCGCAATATGCGCTCCACCGGCACAATGTCGGCTTCATGGCGTGCGACGTCATTGCCGATGTGCATGGCTTTGCGCCGGTGCAGCACAAGTTTTCCGGTTGGGTGCAGGAGGGGCGAATTGGACCTGAGAAGATCGTGCTGCTCAAGCCCGCCACGTTTATGAACGAAAGCGGCCGCGCCGTGGGCGAGGCGATGCGGTTCTACAAGCTGGACATCGACGCACTGACCGTATTCCATGATGAGCTGGACATCGATCCGATGCGCGTAAAGGTGAAGCAGGGCGGCGGCCATGCTGGGCACAACGGCCTACGTTCCATTACGAGCCATCTTGGTGCCGAGTTCCGCCGCATTCGCCTCGGCATAGGCCACCCCGGCCACAAGGAGCGGGTCCACGGTCATGTCCTCGGCAATTATGCCAGGGTCGAGCAGGAACCGCTAGCCGATATGCTGGGCGCGGTCGCAGCGGAGGCGGGCCTGCTGGCGCAGGGTGACAATGCGCGCTTCATGAACGATGTCGCGTTGCGAATGCGGGACTAGCGGGGACGACAAGCGGCGGCGGTTCGTGTAGGCTGTTTCGTAAAAGGAGAACCCCATGCCCAATATCAATCGCCGCACCCTGTTGGGTGGCGCCGCCGCCGTTACCGCCCTTGCCGCCACCGCATCGCAGGCACAGCCCGATATGGTCGCCGCCACGCCCGACCTGAGCGGCAAGTCTATTCTCATCACCGGCTGTTCCAGCGGGTTTGGTCGCCTGAGCGCGGAGCACTTTGCCCGCGCCGGTGCGAAGGTGTTCGCCACCATGCGCAACATGCCGCGCACGGCAGCTGACGAGCTGCACGCGCTTGCGGAAGCGGAAAGTCTAGATCTGCATGTGATCGAGATCGACGTAACCGACGACGTGCAGGTCATGGCCGGCGTCGCCGAGGCGGAACGGATTGCCGGCGGCGCGCTGGATGTGTTGGTCAACAATGCGGGGATTTCCACCGCCGGGCCGATCGAGATTCAGGACATGGCGGCGACGCAGCTTCTGTTCGACACCAATGTCTATGGCCCGCACCGGATGGCGCGTGCCGCCCTACCCGCGATGCGCGCGGCGAAGTCGGGGCAGATCTTCAACGTTTCCTCGCAACTGGGCCGCGTCATGCTGCCCGCGTTCGGCCAGTACTCGCCCACCAAGTTCGCGCTGGAGGCGATGAGCGAGCAGCTGGCATACGAGCTGGTGCCGCACGGCATCGACGTGACCGTCATCCAGCCCGGCGGCTATCCGACGCAAATATGGGAGAACGCCAACCGGCTGACGCTTGGCCTGCTGGACCGTGCCGACGAAAAGCATCTCGACGGTTACGGCGATATCATAGAGGGGCTGCGCAACCGCACCAATAATGGCGGCTCGACCGACCCGATGGACATCCCGCGCGCCATTGCCGAAATTATCGCCATGCCGCCCGGCACCCGCCCGCTGCGCCGCCCGGTCCATCCCGGCCCGAAGCCGCAGATCGCCATCAACGAAACCAGCGCCAAAACGCAGGTCGCCTGGCTGGGCGAAAGCCCCTACGGACCGTGGATCAAGGCGGTGCATAACGTCTGAACGCACGCGCAGCACCGCCTCTGCGATTTACATACATTAGAAAGCTAAATTATCATGGGTTTCAAATGCGGAATCGTGGGCTTGCCCAATGTCGGCAAGTCCACCCTTTTCAACGCCCTCACAGAAACACAGAAGGCGGAGGCGGCGAATTATCCGTTCTGCACAATCGAGCCGAATGTCGGCTTTGTCGCGGTGCCTGACGAACGCCTCGACCGCATCGCCGCCATCGCGCAATCGGCCAAGATTATTCCGACGCAGCTCAGCTTCGTCGATATCGCCGGCCTCGTGAAAGGCGCCAGTTCGGGCGAAGGTTTGGGCAACCAGTTCCTCGGCAATATCCGCGAAGTCGATGCGGTGGTGCATGTGCTGCGCTGCTTCGAGGATGACGACATCCAGCATGTCAGCAACCGCGTCGATCCGCTGGCCGATGCCGAGGTGGTCGAAACCGAGCTGATGCTGGCCGATATCGAGAGCGTGGAAAAGCGTGTCGACAACGCCAGGCGCCGTGCCACCGGCGGCGACAAGGAAGCGGTCGCGCTGGCGAGTGTTCTCGGGCAGGTGCTGACACTGCTGAAAGACGGCAAGCCCGCCCGCCTGACCGAACCGAAAGACGACGAGGAAGCACGGCTGCTGGAACAGGCGCAGCTGCTGACGGCCAAACCCGTACTCTACGTTTGCAACGTGGCGGAAGAAGACGCGGCGGACGGCAACGCGCTGAGCGCGAAGATCTTCGCCAAGGCGGAAGCCGAAGGCGCGCAGGCAGTCGTCATCTCCGCCGCGATCGAAGCCGAACTGATCGGTATCGAACCTGCCGACCGTGCGGAATTCCTTTCGGATCTGGGTCTTACCGAGAGCGGTCTCGCGCGCGTCATCCGCGCCGGTTACGCACTGCTTGGCCTCAAGACGTTCTTCACCGCAGGCCCCAAGGAATCGCGCGCGTGGACCTTCTCCGACGGTGCCCGCGCGCCGCAGGCCGCGGGCGAGATACACACCGATTTCGAACGCGGTTTCATCCGCGCCGAAACCATCGCGTTCGATGATTACATCGCACTCGACGGTGAAGCGGGCGCGCGCGATGCCGGGAAACTGCGGCAGGAAGGCAAGGACTACGTCGTGCAGGACGGCGATGTTTTGCTGTTCAAGTTCAATGTGTAAGTGCAACCACTTCAGTCTGATCCAACAAGGGAAACGCGCAGATGGTCGATAAATCCGAGAAGTTCGAATGGGCCGTCCGAATCGGCTATTTCAGTCGCGCCATTCTCTACACCGTCCTGGGCCTCATCGCGCTTACGAGCGCGGGCAGTATCGGCGAGGGGACGAACGGCATTTTCCAGGCGGTGAAGAATTTTCCGGCGGGCACGGTTATCCTGTGGATCATGGTGTTGGGACTGTTGGCCTATGCCTTGTTCCGCTTCGCCTCACCGCTGTTCGACATCGAGAACCAGGGCAGCGATGCGACCGGATGGGGCCACCGTATCGGCCACGCGGGCAGCGCAATCGGGCATCTGGCACTGGCCTACAGCGCGTTCCAGTTCGCCACCAGCAGCGGCGGCGAAGGCGGCGGTGCACAAAAAGCCGCGGCGGGCGTGCTGTCGGTCGATTTGGGCGGCGTGGTGCTCGGTATCCTCGGCCTGGCCTTTTTCCTTGCTGCATTTGCGCAGGCGAAAAAGGCGTATACCGGCGATTTCATGAACCGCATCTCGTCCTCGGCACCCGATGCGACCCGCTGGCTCGGCGGCGTCGGCTTCGCGGCGCGCGCAGTCGTGTTCTGCGTCATTGGCTGGTCGCTGGTGCAGGCGGGCTTTCTGTCGGAAGGCAGTGACGAGGTGAAGACCCTGGGCGATGCCGTGGCTTCGCTCAGCGACAACGGCGCTATATTCACGCTGGTGGCGATCGGCCTGCTGATCTTCGGTCTCTTCAGCCTCGTCCTTGCCCGCTATCGCATTATCCCGGATATGGGCGACAAGGCCAGCGTGCCCAAGTTCCGGGCCTGACCCCGATATGACCCGCCAGACTGCGCAACTGCACCGCATGGTGATGGAAAAGCATGTCTGTCCGTACGGGATAAAATCGAAATGGCTGCTGGAACGCAACGGCTTTGCCGTTGACGATCATCTGCTCGAAACTCGTGCCGCGACCGATGCCTTCAAGGCGAAGCACAATGTTTCAACGACGCCGCAGACCTTCATCGATGGCAAGCGCATCGGCGGATACGACGCACTGAAGAAACACTTTGGCGCGGAACCGAAGGATGCGGATGCGACCGGCTACTGGCCGGTTATCGCGGTGTTCGCCGTTGCCGCAGGTCTGGCATTCTCGCTCAGCCTGCACCTGTTCGGCGCGCTGATTACCATTCGCGGGGCCGAATGGTTCGTGGCCTTTTCGATGGCAATGCTCGCCATGCTGAAATTGCAGGATGTCGAACAGTTCAGCACCATGTTCATCGGTTATGACCTGCTTGCCCGCAGGTTTGTGCCCTATGCCTATGCCTACCCTTTTCTGGAAGCGGCCGCCGCGATCCTGATGGCTGGACGTATGCTGCCGTGGCTTTCCATCCCCATCGCGCTGGTCATCGGAACCATCGGAGCATTGTCGGTAATATACGCCGTCTATATCCAGAAACGCGATATCAAATGCGCCTGCGTCGGCGGCAGTGCCAATGTGCCGCTCGGTTTCGTATCGCTGACGGAGAACCTAGCCATGGTCGGCATGGGTTTGTGGATGTTGGCGCGGCAGGTTCTTTAGCGATGCTGCACTACGAAGACATGGTCGTCGGCGCCACGCACAGCTTCGGGCAGTACGAAGTGACGCGCGCAGAAGTGATCGACTTCGCCTCACGCTATGACCCGCAGCCTTTCCATCTCGACGATGCGGCGGCGGGACAGACCCATTTCGGCAGGCTGTCCGCAAGTGGTTGGCATACCGGCGCGATGACGATGCGGATGCTGGTGGATACGATGCAGACCCGCGCGCAGGCCAGCCTCGGCTCACCCGGCATCGACACCCTGCGCTGGCTGCACCCGGTCTATCCCGGCGACACGCTGCGGGTGGAAACCGAACTGTTGGAAAAACGGCGCAGCAAAAGCCGCCCGGAAATGGGCCTGCTCAAAACGCGCAGTCGGACGTTCAACCAAGACGATGTATGCGTGCTGGACATGGTGACCAACGCGATGATTCGAACGCGCGCTATCGGGTAGCTGCTACCTTGCGTCAGTGCCGCCCGAACAGCTTCTCGACATCCGCCATGCCCAGCTTCACCCAGGTCGGGCGTCCGTGATTGCATTGGCCGGAGCGCGGGGTGCGTTCCATGTCGCGTAGCAGGGCGTTCATCTCGGCGACCGACAAGACGCGGCCCGCCCGGACCGATCCATGACAGGCCATCGTCGCCAGTACCAGATCGAGTTTCTCGCCGAGCAACAACGCCTCGCCATGCTTGGCGATGTCGTCCGCAATGTCGCGCAACAGCGCGTCCGGGTCGCCGTTCTTCAGCGCATGCGGCATCGCGCGCACCAGCATCGCGTCGGGGCCGAAGCGTTCCAGCAGCAGCCCCAGCTCGCTCAGCTTGTTCGCTGCGCTTTCCAGCCTGTCGCAATCAGCCTCGCCCATCTCGACCACTTCGGGGATCAGCAAGGGCTGGCTGCGTTTAACCGCTTCCCCCGCCCCGCCCGCTCGGAGGCGTTCCAGGGTCAGCCGTTCATGCGCGGCATGCTGGTCCACCAGCACCAGCCCGTCGGCAGCCTCGGCCACGACATAGGTGTTGGCGACTTGCCCGCGCGCGATACCGAGCGGAAAGTCCGCGACTGGCTGCTGTTCCGCTTCCTCCGCCCGCCCCATCGGCGCGTCGGACCGAACGGGATCGGCGCCACGCCAGACCGCACCATTATCAGCGAGGCGCGTGGCTTCCGCCGGTTGCGGCGTCGGGTCGAACATGGAGCGTAGCGCCGCCGGCGTTTCCGGTTCCGCTTCCCAGCGGCGCATGGCGGCGGCATCGGGCGGTTGCGCGCTGCGCCGGTCGCCTGTGGCAAGTGCCTCGCGCAGGCCCGACACGATGAATCCCCGCACGGCGCGCGCATCGCGGAAGCGCACCTCGGTCTTGGCCGGATGGACGTTTACATCGACCTCTTCGGGCACGATGTCGAGGAACAGAGCCAGCACCGCATGGCGGTCGCGCGCCAGCATGTCGGCATAGGCTCCGCGAACCGCACCCGACAGCAGGCGGTCCTTCACCGGACGTCCGTTGACGAACAGGTACTGGTGGTCTGCCACGCCGCGATTATAGGTCGGCAATCCGGCAATTCCGCGCAGCCGCATCGGGCCGCGCTCCAGCGCAATTTCCACGCTGTTGTCTGCCAGTTCGCGCGCGACGATGGTCGCAACCCGCTGCGCCAGCCCTGCCCTGCCTGAAGGTTCAGTACGGTCCGCCCGTCCTTTTCCAGCGTGAACGCAATGTCGGGCCGCGCCATCGCAAGCCGACGCACCACATCCAGCGCCGCGCCATATTCGCTGCGTGCGGTGCGCAGGAACTTGCGCCGTGCGGGCAGTTTTTCGAACACCTGCTCCACCCGGATGCGCGTGCCAGGTGGCAATGCGGCAGGGCCGTCTTCCAGCAGCGTGCCGTGATCCACCACCTTGCGCCATCCATCGGCGGCGTCGTGCGTGCGGCTTTCCAGCGTCATGCGCGATACGCTGGCGATAGAGGGCAGCGCCTCGCCGCGAAACCCCAGCGTGGCAACCTGCTCGATCGCCTCGTCGGGCAGCTTCGACGTGGCATGGCGTTCCAGCGCGAGCACCATCTCGGCCGAAGACATGCCACAGCCGTCGTCGGTTATGTCGATCCGTGTCAGGCCGCCATCGGTCAAGCGCACAACGATGCGCGAGGCATCTGCATCGACAGCGTTTTCGACCAGTTCTTTTAGCGCGGCGGCGGGCCGTTCGACCACTTCGCCAGCAGCGATGCGGTTCACAAGGGTTTCGGGAAGGCGGCGGATGGTCGGCATGATAGGCAACGGCCTAGCGCGTGCGCAGCACGCCGACGAGGTGGGCCGTGCATTTTGTCCGCAGATTGCGGGCATAATACTTTTGGCGTTTTCGCGCCGAATTGCGTAAGGCGATGCCAATCTTATCCCAGAGGCGCAGCAATCGTGCGAAGTTCGCATGATAACGTCCGGCAAACACTACGGAATTTCCCCCAGAATGAGCTTTTTTTCCAACCTTTTCAAATTCAAGTCCAAGAACCTCGCTATCGATCTGGGAACGGCCAACACGCTGGTCTATGTTCCGGGCGAAGGCATCATCCTGAACGAACCGTCGGTGGTCGCGATGGAAACGATCGAGGGCATGAAGCGGGTGAAGGCCGTGGGCGACGAGGCGAAGATGATGATGGGCAAGACGCCCGACAACATCGAGGCGATCCGTCCTTTGCGGGACGGTGTCATCGCCGATATCGAAATAGCCGAGAAGATGATCGAGTATTTCATCAAGAAGGTGAATGGCCGCAATACGCTGTTCAGTTTCCCCGAAATCACGATCTGCGTGCCCAGCGGATCGACCAGCGTGGAACGCCGCGCCATCCGCGACGCGGCCAGCAATGCGGGCGCGAAGGCGGTCTATCTCATTCTGGAACCTATGGCGGCCGCAATCGGCGCCGATATGCCGGTGACAGAGCCGGTGGGTTCGATGGTGGTCGATATCGGCGGCGGCACGACCGAAGTTGCCGTGCTGTCGCTGCGCGGGCTGGCCTACACAACGTCGGTGCGCACCGGCGGCGACAAGATGGACGAAGCCATCGTTTCCTATGTGCGCCGCCACCACAATCTGCTGATCGGTGAGTCCACGGCGGAACGGATTAAGAAGGATTACGGCATCGCCACCATTCCCGAAGACGGCGTGGGCGAAACCATCACCCTGAAGGGCCGCGACCTTGTGAATGGCGTGCCCAAGGAAATCACGATTAACCAGGCGCACATCGCCGAAGCGCTGGCGGAACCCATCGGGGCCATCGTGGAAGGCGTGCGGATCGCGCTGGAGAACACCGCGCCCGAACTGGCCGCCGATATCGTCGATCAGGGGATCGTGTTGACGGGGGGCGGCGCGCTGATCGCGGGTCTCGACGTCCACCTGCGCGAAGAAACCGGCCTGCCGGTCACGATTGCGGAAGACCCGCTGTCCTGCGTGGCGGTCGGCACGGGGCGCGCTATGGAAGATCCGGTCTATCGCGGCGTCCTGATGACTGCCTGAACGCGAAAGGGGGCTCGACATGGCGCCGTTTTCCTCCCGGCGCTCCAGCTACGCGCGCCGGGTCCAGTATTCTATTTTCACCGGCTATGTGCTGGCCGCAATCGGCGCGCTTATCGGCGTGGTCCTGCTTGTCGCGTCGCTGGTCCAGCCAAGCACCTTCAGCGGGCTGCGATCCACGGCCGCCGACGTGGTGTCCCCCGTGGGCGAAGCAGGCGCAAGCGCGCGCGAAGGCGGGCGCAATTTCATCAACAGTGTTAATGGTTACCTGCGCGCAGGGGCGAAGAATGCGAAGCTGCGCGAGGAAGTCGATCTGGCGCGCATTCGCCTCGCCGAAGCGGAAGCGGTAAAATCGGAGAACGCGCGCCTCAAGGGTTTGCTCGGGCTATCGAGTGCCGATGTCGCGCCGGTCGCCGTTTCCCGGCTTATCGCCTCTACGTCCGCCAGCAGCCGGCGTTTCGGCTATGTCGGTGCGGGAACCGCCGACGGGCTGGTGCCCGGGATGCCCGTCCGCAATGCGCGCGGTGTCATCGGGCGTGTGCTCGAAGTCGGGCGCACCACATCGCGCATCCTGTTGATTACCGACAGCCAGAGCGTGCTGCCGGTCCGCCTCGCCGATGCGAAGCGCGATGCGGTCGCCCTGGCCGAAGGGCGCGGTGACGGCCGGATCCAGGTCCGCCTCGTCAATCTGGGAATAAATCCGCTTAAAGTCGGCGATGTTGTGGTGACCAGCGGCGCAGGCGGATATTACGCACCCGGGATTGCGGTTGCCATCATCAGCGAGCTTACCGACGATGGTGGCCTTGCCCGCCCGATCACCGATCCGTCCTCCGCGGGCATCGTCACCATCGAGCCGGTCGCGCAGCTTCCCGCCGTGAACGCTGCCGCGCAGCCTGCGGACGAACCTTTGGCCGAAGCCGATACGACCGGCGACGCCGCCGACAACGCTTTCAACGATACTGGCGAGTAGCGCGCGATGGCCATGGAGCAGGTCGATCCGAAATCGCGCAGCGATGCATATGGTAGCCGTATCGACCGCACGCATTCGAGCGTACTCGTTTTCATCCTGCCCATCGCCAGCATCATGCTCGGCTCGCTGTTGCCGGGGCTATTCATCGCCAGCGCCCTGCCCTTCATTCCGCCGCTGGGTTTTATAATCCTGATGGCGTGGCGGGTGGTGCGGCCCGGCATCTTCCCCGTCTGGATAGGATTTCCACTGGGCCTGTTCGACGATATGTTCAGCGGTCAGCCATTCGGATGCGCTATCGTGCTATGGTCTCTTGCGATGATAGCGATGGATGTGATCGAAACCCGTTTTCCGTGGCGTAATTTCGTGCAGGACTGGCTAACGGTCGGTCTGTTCGTGGCAGCCTATATCGTCGTCGCAGCATTGCTGTCTGGCGGAGCCCCGGGTCTTCCCGGCCTGCTGGCGCTTGCCCCGCAGGTCACGCTGTCCATCGTGCTGTTCCCCATTATCGCGCGCGGTGTTGCGCGGATCGACCGGCTGCGCCTGATGCGGTTCAGGAAGATCGGGTGATGGTCAGGTTGCGACGGCGCAAACCGGCAGGCGCGCGCCAGCTCATCAGTCCGTCGATATTGCAGAACCGGTTCGACCGGCGCAGTTTCGTTATTTCCGCCGCTGGCGCCACCCTGGGCACGTTGCTGGCGGTCCGGATGGGATACATCGCGATTGCGGAGAACGAGAAATACGAAACCGAGGCGGAGAGCAACCGGGTCAACCTGTCGTTGATTCCGCCCCGCCGTGGCTGGCTGCTGGACCGCAATGGCGCGCCGCTCGCATCGAACCGCGCCGATTTTCGCGTCGATATCATTCCTGAACGCATGCCCGATACGGACGGGACGATCGACCAGCTGGGCAAATTGCTGGACCTGAATGCCGCCCGCATCGCGGACCTTAAAGACAACGCGAAAACGCGGCGCGGCTTTGCACCCATTGAGGTGGCGACGGGCCTGACCTTCGACCAATTCGCCGCACTTAGCGTGCGCTTGCCGGAAATGCCCGGCGTGGTGCCGCAGCGCGGTTTTTCCCGCTATTACCCTACCGGTCCCAGCGTCGGGCACCTGATCGGCTATGTCGGTCCCGCTTCGGCAGAGGAATATGAGGAGGACCGCAATCCCATCCTTATTACGCCGGGCTACAAGATCGGCAAGGACGGGCTGGAAAAGCAGTTCGAGCAGACCCTTCGCGGCGTACCGGGCGCGCGCAGGGTGGAAGTGACCGCATCGGGCCGCATCGTGCGCGATCTGGACACGCGGCAGGATGTCCAGGGCAAAGCCGTCAATCTGACCATTGACGGGCCATTGCAGGACTATGCGGCACGCCGTATCGGGCTGGAATCAGGGTCCGTCGTGGTCATGGATTGCGATACCGGCGACCTCCTGTGCATGGCCTCCATGCCCAGCTTCGATCCCAACAGCTTTTCCGACGGCATCGGGCGCGTCGAATACGGCATGCTGCGCGACGACGAGCGCGTGCCCCTGCGCAACAAGGTGCTGAAGGGACTTTATCCGCCCGGCTCCACGGTCAAGCCGATGGTCGGCATGGCGCTGTTGAAAGAGAATATCGACCCGGAAGAAACGGTGTTCTGTGGTGGCGGATTGCGCGTTGGCAATCGTGTTTTTCGCTGCTGGAACCGGCGCGGGCATGGCGCGACGAACATGGCAAAGGCGATTTACCAGAGCTGCGATGTGTATTTCTATGCGATGGCGCAGCGCACGGGAATAGACCCCATTTCGATCATGGCGCGCCGGTGCGGCATGGGTCAGGAATTTCCGCTGCCGGTCACCAGCCAGTTCTATGGCACCGTGCCCGATCCGGAATGGAAGATGCGCAAATACGACCGTCCGTGGCAGGCGTTCGACACGGTCAATGCCACCATCGGGCAGGGATATATGCTGTCCAACCCATTGCAATTGGCTGTAATGTCGGCCCGTATCGCGACAGGTGAACAGGTCATGCCGCGCTTGGTGCGCAAGCCTGTTATTCCGCCTTTCGAACCGTTCGGCTTTCCCGAAGAACAGAAGAACTTCATCCGGCAGGCGATGAGCGATGTGGTCAATGGCCCCGGTACGGCCAGGCGCGGTGCCTTGCCGTTCGAGGACATCAAGATCGCCGGCAAGACCGGCACGGCGCAGGTGGTGTCCCTCAACATTTCCGACGGTCGCACCGGGCCGTGGAAATACCGCGACCACGGCCTGTTCATTTTCTACGCGCCGTTCGACAAACCGAAATATGCAGGTGCGGTGGTGATCGAGCATGGTGGCGGTTCGGGCGCGGCCTATCCCATCGCGCGCGATGTCACGACCTATCTGTTCGATCCGCAAAAGGGCCTCGATGCGCTGAATGCGCTGGAAAAAGGCTGGGGCGGCACGGCGAAGGAACGGCTTGCGCGCAAATACGCAGCCTATGCTGCAGAAGCGGGCGAGGACGCGCCGCCCGTGCCGGAGCGCGAGGAAGAGATATTCGCGCGCGTCGATGCTGAAGCGCGGATCGAGGCCATGCGGGCCGAAGTCGCAGCGCGCGACGCGGCCGTCAACCGATCCACCAATGTCGATTCCTCGGCAATCGATAGCGCACGGCCTGGCCCGGTAACAAGCACCACTGGTGCACCGGAATGATGCTCGCCATCCCCGCTCCCATCGCCCGTCAACCGTGGGGCATGCTGATTCCGCTGATCTTGCTCGTGCTGTTCGGTGGCGCAGTGCTGTTTTCCGCGGCTGGCGGGAGCCTGCAACCCTTTGCCAGCTCGCATATCGTCCGCTTTGCGGTGTTCCTTGTGATGGCCGCCGTGCTGGTTTTTTTCGACAAGCGCGTCGTGCAGGTGATGGCCTATCCGGTGTACGGTATTGTGCTCGTTATGCTGGTCGGGGTGGAAGCGCTTGGCGCGATGGGCGGCGGCAGCCAGCGCTGGCTGGAAGCTGGACCCATCCGCATTCAGCCAAGCGAACTGATGAAGCCGACCCTCGTGCTGGTACTAGCCAGTTTCTATCATTCCTTGCCATCCGGCCTTATCGGTTCATGGCGAGCGGTGGTTCCGGCAGTGGGACTGATCGGACTGCCGATGGCACTGGTCCTGCTGCAACCGGACCTGGGTACCTCGCTCGCCATCGCGTTTGGCGGGGTGGTCATCATGTTCCTGGCAGGGTTGCCGCTGCGCTGGTTTGTGGCAGGCGGCGTTGCGGCGGGTATAGCGGTGCCGCTCGCCTATTTCTTCGCGCTGAAGGAATATCAGCAGCGCAGGGTTACGACCTTCCTCGACCCTGAAAGCGACCCGTTGGGGTCGGGCTATCACATCACGCAGTCCAAGATTGCCATCGGGTCGGGCGGGCTATCGGGTAAAGGCTTCAACGAAGGCTCGCAAAGCCACCTCAACTACCTGCCCGAACCCCATACCGATTTCGTGTTTGCGACTATGGCGGAGGAATGGGGCTTATTGGGCGGAATCTTCGTGCTGGCGATGTTCGGGCTGGTGCTGCGCTGGGGTCTGAAGGTGGCGCGGGAATCGCAGGACCGTTTTTCCCGTCTGCTCGCCATGGGTATGGTGGCGACGATCTTCTTCTACGTCGCAATCAATCTGATGATGGTCATGGGTCTTGCGCCGGTGGTGGGCATACCCTTGCCCTTCATGAGCCACGGCGGGTCGTCGATGATGACCAACATGATCTGTATCGGCACGCTAATGATGGTGAACCGGTGGAACCGGGACAAACGGCCCGGCGGCCTGCGCTAGGGCTACGCTTCAGCCGGAAATCAGCCCCAGTTTCAGCGCCTTGACTACCGCACCGACGCGATCCGCCGCGTTCAGCTTGGCATAGACCCGCTGCGTATAGGTCCGCACCGTTTCCGGCGAGATATCGAGGATGGTGCCGATATCAGTCGCCGATTTCCCCGCAGCCATCCAGTGCAGCACTTCGGTCTCGCGGTTCGAGAGAACGGGCTTGTCTTTCTCCCGGTCGAGGAGGACGCAGGCCCGCTGGTGTGCGATCTGGCTCAACAGCCTTATCCGCAGGATGGCTATTCTATCGTCGCGCGTTGCCGGTCGGCCGAAGTCGAAGCTGGCATAGCCGTTGCGGCTGTGCGGACCGTATAGCGGGACGCCGAAGCCATGCTCGATGCCATGTTCGGCCATCAGCTTCGCATAGGCCGCTGCGTCAGGCTGTCCTTCGAGATTGGCGAGCGCATCCTTCCAGAACAGCATCGTGCCAAGCTCGAACGTTGCAATGGGAATAGGGTCGTATTTGCGAAAGTCCGGATCATCGTACAGCGCCAGCCATGCTTCGGGAAATCCATCGGCATAGATCGTGGTGCGGGGCGATGTGGGGCCGTCGAATACGGGCGTGAAATGATAGCTGCAGCGGATGAAACCGAGCTGTCGCGCACGCTTGCGCACGATGTCCAGCGCTACGGCGACATCGTCTTCCTCTTCGATCAATTGCTGTATGGCCAGCAACGTCTCCAGGTCGCACCTCCTGTCCCCCGGCTCTGGGACTTGAGACAGGTTGGCTGGCCGTTTAGCACAATAGTTATATTTAGACAAATTTCAGAACCTCGGGCCGCGAAGCTTTCCGGCTTGCGTGGCGCACAGAAAGCCTTCTGCATGTCTTCCTTGCTTAACCGTGCCGCGGCGCGCGTGCGCTCGATATTTTTCGGGTCCGTCCAAGTTGCCGAAAAAGACCCCGCCTTCGCGGCGCAGATCGAACTGATGGATATCGTGCGCGATCTGCATGACAACGGCGCGGCCACGACTGTTCGCGATCTGTGCGCGAAGTCCAGCCTAGCGCAGCCCGCGGCCCTGCGGGCGCTGGGCTCGCTCGAAGCGGCGGGCCGCATCTGCATCCGCGCGCAGATTCACGATCCGCTTGGTTCGGTGGTGGTGTTAAAGGACAGGCGCCAGGTGCGCGGGCAGTTGTAGGACTGCCATATTCGGCCCTTTCAATTACCCCACGCCGCGCTATACGCCGCGCCTTACCGTCGGGGTGTTGCGATTCGATACTGGCGAAAGACGGGACAATGGACGCATAGCTCAGTTGGTAGAGCAGCTGACTCTTAATCAGCGGGTCCTTGGTTCGAACCCAAGTGCGTCCACCACTTTCCATTCTCCCGCACCGACCCTAGACGCCTCGCAACCGGTCGCGAATCGCGCCGATGTCTAAGGGGTTCCAATGGCGCATTTCCTGATAGTCGAGGCACGGTTTTACGATGCCTTCAACGATCAGCTTATCGCTGGAGCGACGGCCGCACTGAAGGCGGCGGGTCACACCTTCGAGACACTGACCGTGCCGGGCGCATTAGAGATACCCGGTGCTGTCTCGCTTGCTGTCGAGAGCGGAAAGTTCGATGGCTTCGTGGCGATAGGTGTCGTTATTCGCGGTGAAACCTACCATTTCGAAATCGTCGCCGGGGAAAGCGCGCGGGCGCTGATGGCGCTGACGATGGACGGTATTGCCATCGGCAACGGCATCATAACAGTCGAAGACGAGGCGCAGGCACTAGTCCGCGCCGATCCTGCGCAGAAGGACAAGGGTGGCGAAGCGGCCAAGGCGGCAATTGCGCTTTACGACCTGCAAGCACGCTTCGCACCGAACTGACGGACCACCGCCTTAGCCGAAGCAGGCGGCTCCGGCATAGCGGGCGCTTTCGCCAAGCTCTTCCTCGATCCGGATAAGCTGGTTGTATTTCGCCAGACGGTCCGACCGCGCCAGTGAGCCGGTCTTGATCTGCCCGCAATTCGCCGCCACCGCCAGATCGGCAATGGTCGCATCTTCGGTTTCGCCGGAACGGTGGCTCATCACTGTGGTGTAGCCCGCGCGATGCGCCATATCGACCGCCTCCAGCGTTTCGGTCAGCGTGCCGATCTGGTTGACCTTGACCAGCAGCGAATTGGCCAGTCCCCTGTCGATCCCCATCCGCAGCCGCTCCGGGTTGGTGACGAACAGATCGTCCCCGACCAGCTGGACTTTGTCGCCGACCAGCTCCGTCAGCGCGGCCCAGCCCTCGAAATCATCTTCGTCCATCCCGTCTTCGATGGATCGGATAGGGTAATTATCGCACAGCTTGGCCAGATAGGCGGCCATTTCGTCAGGCGACAGCGAAGCGCCCTCCCCCGCCAGCGTATAGGAGCCATCGGCGAAATACTCGGTCGCCGCGCAATCCAGCGCCAGCACCACGTCGGTTCCGACGGTGAATCCTGCCTGCTCTATCGAGCCCATGATAAAATCGAGCGCATCGCGCGTGCTGGCAAGGTCCGGCGCGAAGCCGCCCTCGTCGCCGACCGCCGTCGATAGGCCCTTCTGCGCCAGTCCCTTTTTTAGCGTGTGGAAAATTTCCGCGCCCCAGCGCACCGCCTCGGCCAAGCTCGGCGCGCCCACCGGCATCACCATGAATTCCTGGATGTCGATGGGATTGTCGGCATGTTCGCCACCATTGATGATGTTCATCATCGGCACCGGCAACAGGTGCGCCGAGATACCCCCGATATAGGAATATAACGGCAGGCCCCGCGCATTGGCCGCCGCCTTCGCCACCGCCATGCTTACGCCCAGGATTGCATTGGCGCCGAGCCGGCTCTTGTTATCGCTGCCGTCCAGCGCGATCATCGCGGCATCGATATCGCGCTGGTCCTCCGCATCCGCACCCAGCAGCGCATCGGCGATCCCGCCATTGACCGCATCGACGGCCTTCAGGACGCCCTTGCCAAGGTAACGCTGTGCATTGCCATCACGCAATTCCACCGCCTCATACGCACCGGTGGACGCACCCGAAGGCACGGCGGCGCGACCGAAGCTGCCATCGTCCAGCAGGACGTCGACCTCGACCGTTGGGTTACCCCTGCTATCCAGGATTTCGCGTCCGTGAATATCGATAATCTGCGTCATCCGCCTGCTCCGTGAATGTGCCCTGCCACGCGGGCGATCTATGTGTGAAAGCGCGTCTATGTCCCGGAACCAACCCGCACAAGTTTCGTTGCACAATCAAACCGTCCCTTCCGCGCGGAAGCTGGGCGCACTTTTGTATAAACAGACAGGGATTTTTCATATTATGGCGCAGCCAACCACAACAAAGCCGACGCGCGCAAAGAAAACGACAAAGATTGCCGAAGCGCCGAATGCGGTGGAAAAAACGCCCGTCTCCAATGCTGCCACGCAATCTGTGGGCGAGCCTTCGGGAACGGCAGAAGCCAAGACGCGCTTCAATGCCGCGCTTGATGAAGCCAAGGCCGGTGCCGCCGCGCTGAAGGATGAAGCAACTACCCGTGCTTCAGCCTACAAGACACAGGCGAAGTTCAAGTCCGAAGGTTGGTCGGAAGACGCAAAGGCAAAGGCCAGCGAACTGGCCGTCGATGGCAAGGGCAAAGCAAGCGATGCGCTGGTAGCACTAAGCCAGACTGTTGCCGACAACGCTGTAGAAATCGACAGCCGTTTCGGTCCGAAATATGGCGATTATGCCCGGAGCGCAGCACGCAGCCTGCGAGAGTCAGCGACGAAACTCGACGAAAAGAGCGTTGACGAACTGAGCAACGATGCGCGTGAAATGGTGCGGAAGAGCCCCGGCGCGGCTGTCGGTGTTGCGGCGGTTGCAGGTTTTTTCATCGCGCGCCTGTTCGGCGGGCGGAAGGGCTAGGGTCCGGCACGCGGAGACCCGCCATGTTGGATGCGCATAACGAAGAAGTGCACCCGCAGGACGCGAATGCCGATGCATTGGTGAACAACGCAACGAAGACGGAGCGTTCGCTTGCCGATGACATCGCTGCATTCTTTTCCGATGCAAAAACCTACGCCGAGGCCGAGTTCGCGTTTCAAAACTCGCGAGCAAGGTTTGCGGCTTCGCATGGGTTGCGGGGGCTGGTTTTCGCCGTAGTTGCACTGGTCCTGCTCAACCTCCTTCTCATTGCCTTGGCGGTCGGCAGTATCGTTGCTCTGGCCCCTGTAATTGGTGGCTGGGTCGCAACCGGTATTGTTTGTACGGTAATACTCGCCGGATTGCTGGTGACAGGCTTTTTGGCACGTTCAAGGATACGCAGGGTCCAGATGGTCTTTGCGGGCGACGAGCTATGAGCGCCCCTTCTCTTGAGAAACTGCGCGCCGATCGCGATTTGCGGAACAGCGCGCTCGCACTGGTTAAAGCCGATCTGGCCTTTTTGCGAGACGACATGAGTGCAGGCAGCCTGTCCTCTCGCCTGGTGGCCCGTGCCGGTGACGGGGCGAAAGACATATATGCGGAGGCCGGAAGGTTGGCGAACGACAACCGTGGCATACTGGCGACACTGATTGCGGCAATCGGTATCTGGTTCGCCCGCACCCCGCTTACCGCACTGCTTTCGGACACGGATGACGACGACTTCGAAGATACCGAATTCGAAGACGGCTACGACGCCTGATCAGGCGCCTCATACACTTTTTTACGAAGGAATACCCTATGGTCGATGATGCAAAACGAGACGAACTGCGTGCCAAGATCGAAGCGGGCGAGCAGCGCAATGCCGAACGCACGTTTGCGGACCAGGCCCGCGAAGCTGCTGACACGGCAGGTGCTTTTGTGAAGGAGCACCCGCTTGCGACCATCGCAGGCGTGGCTGTTATCGGACTGGCGATCGGCGCGATGACCAAGCCGGGTCGCCGTGCAGGTCGCGTAGCGGGCGAACGCGCCGGAGCCTTCGCCAGCTATGCCGGAGAACTCGGCACCGCCTATGCCACCGGACTGTTCGACGCCTCGCGCCGTGCGGTAGAGGCAGGTGGCGATACTCTGGAAGACATTGGCGACAGCGTGAGCAGGACTTCGCGTGGTGCCCGCCGCCAAGCAACGCAATCGCTCGGCGATACGGGCGACAGCTTGCGCTTCCTCGGCCGGAGGGCGGCGCGTAAGGCCGGTCGCACCGTGCGTGGTGCTCGGCACAAGGTCGGCGTCTGAACCACTGCTCCCACACCATTTAGCAGTTTCACTTCAACAGCATCGAGCCGATATGTCCGACACCACCCCCGACCAGACCCTGTTCCTCGTAATGGGCGGTAAGGTCCGCGACCCGCGCTCTTTCGAGTTCCAGGACCCGGAAAGCATTCATGTCGTCGGCGTGTTCAGCGACTACGACAATGCAGTCGAGGGGTGGCGCGGCAATGCGCAGCGCACGGTCGACGATGCAGAGATGAAATATGTCATCGTGCCGGTGCACAAACTGCTTACCCCGGAGGGGTGAGCCTCCAGAAAAAGGTCGCGTTCAAACGAACGCGACCTTTTTTATCAGGTAGAACTTGTCGCCGGACGGCACGGTTACTTCGACCTCGTCCTCCACCTTCTTGCCGATCAGCGCCTTGGCCAGCGGCGAGTTGTAGGAAATGCGCCCGCTGTTGGCGTCGGCTTCTGTTTCACCAACGATCTGATACGTCACCGGTGTATCGTCATCGTCCAGCAGCGTGACCGTCGCCCCGAATACCACACGGTCGCCGGAAAGCGTTGTGGGATCGATAATTTGCGCGCGGCTTACCTTGCCTTCGATATCCGAAATCTGTGCTTCGACCTGGCCCTGCCTTTCCTTCGCGGCGTGGTATTCGGCGTTCTCGGACAAATCGCCATGCGCGCGCGCTTCCTCGATTGAATCAACGATTTTCGGGCGTTCGGCTCGCAAGACCTTCAGGTCGGCAGTCAGGCGTTCATAGCCTTCAGCCAGCATCGGCACCTTATCCATGACGTTATATCTTCCTTGAAAGGAGGCTGTGCAGTCACGAAAATCGGACCGTTGCCTCCGCTGGTCAAGGGGGCATTGGGCTGTCCGGATTGTCGGGAAAGATCAGCGTTGTTTCAGCTATAATAGTCCTGCATCGCCCGCACTTCAAGCTGGCCCGCGTCCACCGTCGCAATCGCCTCCGCTGCGGCGAGCGATGCGGCCGCCGTGGTGTAGTAAGGAATTTTCTTTTCCAATGCGGTGGCGCGAATGGATTTCGAATCGAGCATCGATTGCCAGCCTTCAGTCGTGTTGAAGACCAGCGCGATATCGCCGTCGATCATCCGGTCCACGATATGCGGCTGCCCTTCGGCCACCTTGTTGACCCGTTCCACCGCCAGCCCCTGTTCGGACAGGTACGCTTGTGTGCCGGTAGTCGCGATGACATCGAACCCGGCGTGGAGCAAGTTGCGCACTGCGGGTACAATCATTGGCTTGTCGCTTTCCTTTACGGAGACAAACGCGGTTCCGTCGGTCGGCAGGGTAACCCCCGCACCCAGCTGCGATTTCCAGAATGCGGCAGAAAAGCTGGTATCGATGCCCATCACTTCGCCGGTAGACCGCATTTCCGGCGTCAGCACCGGATCGGCGCCCGGGAAGCGTGCAAAGGGGAACACCGCTTCCTTTACCGCCATGTAATCAAGGTTGCGTTTGATCGGCGGAAAAGTGGATAACGGTTCGCCCGCCATTACGCGCGCTGCAATCTTGGCGATGGGCTGGCCGATGGCCTTGGCGACGAAGGGCACCGTCCGGCTCGCGCGTGGATTGACTTCGATCAGATAGACTTCGCCATCCTTCACCGCGAACTGTACGTTCATAAGCCCGACCACGTTCAGCGCACGGGCGAGTGCCTCCGCTTGCCGCTCCATCTCGTCAACGATTTCGACCGGTAGCGAAAAAGGCGGGATGGTGCAGGCGCTGTCGCCGGAATGCACGCCCGCTTCCTCGATATGCTGCATGACGCCCGCGATGCGCACGTCCTCGCCATCGCACAGTACATCGACATCGCATTCGATAGCATCGCGCAAATACTGGTCGACCAGCACCGGACTGTCGCCCGACACGCTGACAGCATTGCGGATGTAATCGTCCAGCTGCGCTTCGCTGTCCACGATTTCCATTGCGCGGCCGCCCAACACGTAGGACGGGCGCAATAACACGGGATAGCCGATGCGTGCGGCGACCGATGCCGCTTCGTCGCGCGTGGTGGCGATGCCGTTGTCCGGCTGTTTCAGTTTCAGCTTGTTGACCAGCTTCGCAAAGCGTTCGCGGTCTTCGGCAAGGTCGATCGCATCGGGGCTGGTGCCCAGGATTGGGATGCCTGCGTCCTCCAGCACCTGCGCCAGTTTCAATGGGGTTTGCCCACCGAACTGCACGATGACGCCCACCAGCTCGCCCGCCTGCTGCTCAACCCGCAGGATTTCCAACACATCCTCGCCGGTCAGCGGTTCGAAATACAAACGGTCGGACGTGTCGTAATCGGTGCTCACGGTTTCGGGGTTGCAGTTGACCATGATGGTCTCGAACTCGGCCTCCTCGAGCGCGAAACAGGCGTGGACGCAGCAATAGTCGAACTCGATGCCCTGCCCGATGCGGTTCGGACCGCCGCCGAGGATGACGATCTTGCGCCGATCGGATGGCGCCGCTTCGCACTCGGCAGCGCCGAAGCTGGGCGCTTCGTAGGTGGAATACATATAGGGCGTAACCGCCTCGAACTCGGCGGCGCAGCTGTCGATGCGCTTGAAAACCGGTTCCACGCCCAGCTTCCGGCGCAGGTCGCGCACCTCGGCCTCGCTGGTCGCGCCCGCCATCGCGCGCAGGGCATCGTGTAGCAGGCCCGACCGTTTCGCTTGCGTCTCGCCCATTCCACCGTGCACGCCCACCGCGCGAACGGCGAGTGTGGCAAGGCGCTTGTCGGAAAAGCCCATCGCTTTCAGGCGGCGCAGGCCGGCGGCGTTGTTGGGCAAGCCGTTCTTGCCAATCTCGGTCTCGGCAGCAACGATTTCCTGGATCTGGCGCAGGAACCACGCATCGTATCCGGTGACGGGCGCGATATCCGCGACGGTCAGCCCCTCGCGGAACGCCTGAGCTACTTGCAGCAGGCGTTCCGGCGTGCGCTTGGACAGCGCGGCGATAATCACATCGCGATGCACGCCTTCCAGCTCCACCACGCGGTTGAACCCGTCGAGGTCCGTCTCGAGGCCGCGCAGCGCCTTCTGCATGCTTTCCTGGAAATTGCGCCCGATCGCCATGACCTCGCCGACGGACTTCATCGCGGTGGCCAGCTCCGCCTTCGCGCCCTTGAACTTTTCGAACGCAAAGCGCGGGATCTTGGTGACGACGTAATCCAAAGTAGGTTCGAAACTGGCGGGCGTTGCCCCGGTGATTTCGTTGGTAATCTCGTCCAGCGTGTAACCCACGGCCAGTTTCGCCGCGACGCGCGCGATGGGGAAGCCTGTCGCCTTCGATGCCAGCGCGCTGGAGCGGCTGACACGCGGGTTCATCTCTATCACGATCAGCCGCCCGTCCTTGGGATTGACTGCGAACTGTACGTTCGAACCCCCTGTTTCCACACCGATTTCACGCAGCACAGCGATGCTGGCATTGCGCATGATCTGGTATTCCTTGTCGGTCAGCGTCAATGCGGGCGCGACGGTGATGCTGTCGCCGGTATGGATGCCCATCGCATCGACGTTTTCGATGGCGCAGATGATGATGCAATTGTCCTTGCGGTCGCGCACCACCTCCATCTCGAACTCTTTCCAGCCGAGCAGCGATTGCTCGATCAGCACCTCATTGGTCGGGCTCGCGTCCAGCCCTTCGCGCACGATGCGTTCGAACTCGGCCTTGTTATAAGCGATGCCGCCGCCCGTGCCGCCGAGCGTGAAACTGGGGCGGATGATGGCGGGCAGCTTGGTGCGCTCCAGCACCGCCATCGCCTCGGCCACGTTGTGCGCGATACCGCTGCGCGCGCTTTCCAGGCCGATTGAGTCCATCGCCTCGCGGAACCGCTGGCGGTCCTCCGCCTTGTCGATCGCATCCGCCTTCGCCCCAATCATCTCGACGCCGTATTTCTCCAGTACGCCATTGGCATCCAGCGCCAGCGCGCAGTTCAGCGCAGTCTGCCCGCCCATCGTTGGCAGAACAGCGTCGGGGCGTTCCTTCGCAATGATCTTCTCGACGATCTCGGGCGTAATCGGCTCGATATAGGTCGCGTCGGCAAATTCCGGATCGGTCATGATGGTGGCCGGGTTGGAATTGACGAGGACCACGCGATAGCCCTCCTCCTTCAACGCCTTGATCGCCTGCGTGCCCGAATAATCGAACTCGCACGCCTGCCCGATGATGATGGGCCCGGCGCCGATGACGAGGATGGAGGAAATGTCTACACGACGTGGCATTATGTGCTCCGAAGCCCCTTCCCCTGAGGGAAGGGGTTGGGGATGGGTGTACGACAACGATGACGAAGCGCCTTACCAGCACCGCCCGCAAGCTGCGCAACGAGATGACTGACGCCGAACGCCGTCTCTGGTCGCATTTGCGCACACGACCGCTGGATGCAAAGTTCACTCGACAGTTTCCTGTCGGCAATCACATCGTCGATTTTGCCTGTCGTCGCCTGCGTTTGGCAATTGAATGCGATGGCGGACAACATTCCGTTGAGATTGATGCGGCGCGAACGGCTGCAATCGAAGCACACGGCTACAGCATTGTTCGTTTCTGGAACAACGACATTCTCGAAAATACCGATGGCGTTCTGGAAGCAATTTGCGCTGAAATCGACAACGCAAGAAACGAGCGTTAAATCACCCCCCTTTCCTTGAGGGAATTGGATGGGGGATGGGTGGCCTGCCCGTTTGAGGTAGTACAGTCCCCGAACCGCCGTACCCCCATCCCCAACCCTTCCCCACGGGGAAGGGGGTTTTGGTGGCTGTCTCATTTCAACATCCCGACAAACTTCTCGAACAGATAAAAACTGTCCTGCGGCCCCGGCGAGGCTTCGGGGTGATACTGTACGCCGAACGCCTTGCTTACCCTCGATAGCGATGCCGCAGTTGGAGCCGTCGAACAGGCTGCGGTGGGTCTCCTCCACGCTCTCCGGCAACGTCGCCCCGTCTACCGCAAAGCCATGGTTCATGCTGGTGATCTCGACCACGCCGCCGTCCGCCCGCAGTACCGGATGGTTCGCGCCGCGGTGGCCCTGGTGCATCTTGACCGTCTTCGCGCCCGCCGCCAGCGCGAGGAGCTGGTGGCCGAGGCAGATGCCGAAGATCGGCACGTCGCGTTCCAGCAGGCCCTGAATGACCGGAACCGCATACGCGCCCGTCGCGGCGGGGTCGCCTGGGCCGTTGGAGAGAAACACGCCGTCCGGCTTCAGCGCCAGTATCGCGTCGAGCGTGGTCTTCGCCGGCACCACCGTCACCCGCGCGCCTGCCTGTACGAGGTTGCGGAAGATGTTGTCCTTGCTGCCGTAATCTATCGAGACGACGTGGGGGGCGCGTCTCGAAATAGCGGGGTCATCTTCCTCATCCGTTCGGGATGAGCTTGTCGAAGGCTTGTCCTTTTTTCCTGCTGTGTCGGATGAAGATAAGGACAGCCCTTCGACAGGCTCAGGGCGAACGGGGGCAGGTTCACTCGACTTATTTCCCCAAGCACTGCGCCCGTAACCGCCGCCCAACCGCCACACACCGCCTTCCCAGCTCTCCTGCTTCTGGCGGCTTACCCGCTGCGCCAGGTCCATGCCCTCCAGCCCGGCCCAGTCGCGGGCTTTGGCCACCAGCGCGTCCACGTCGAATACCCCGTCCGCCGCGTGGGCGATCACGGCGTTGGGTGCGCCGGACAGGCGGATGCGGCGGGTCAGGGCGCGGGTGTCCACGCCGGACAGGCCGATCTTGCCCTGCGCCGCCAGCCAGTCGGCAAACCCCTGCGTGCTGCGGAAGCTGCTGGCGGGGGTCACCGCCTCGCGCACCACGCAGCCGACCGCGCTTTCCACCGCGCTTTCCACATCCTCCGCATTCGCGCCGACATTGCCGATATGGGGGAAGGTAAAGGTGACGATCTGCGCGGCGTAGCTGGGGTCGGTCAGCACTTCCTGATAGCCGGTCATCGCGGTATTGAAGCACACCTCGCCCACCGCGCTGCCTTCCGCGCCGAAACCGTGCCCCCAGACTATCGTACCGTCCGCCAGAACGAGGCAACCGGTCGCACCTTCGGGCGCAGCAGGAGAGGCGGCAGAAGCCATGATGCGGCGCTCCGGTCGATTGAAATTGCAGCGATGTCGTTAAGGAATTGCGGCTAAGCCCGCCCCACGCTCCCGTCAAGTTGTCGCGCCCCTGTCTTGCGCGCCACTCTTGCGCTAAGCGGCGGGGCACACACGAACTATCCACAGGACACGCCCGCCATGCTGCGCGACGATATCAAGGCCGCCACCGTTACCGCGATGAAAGCGAAGGAGAAGCAGCGCACTGCAACGCTGCGGCTGATCGGGGCTAAGATCAAGGATCGCGATATCGAACTGCGCGGGGGAAAAGCGGAAAAGAACGACGACGACCTGGTGATCGGCGTGCTGAAGAAGATGGCGAAGCAGCGCAACGAATCGATCACGATGTACGAGGATGGCGGGCGCGAGGAACTGGCCGAGCAGGAACGCGCCGAGCTGGCGGTGATCGAGGAGTTCCTGCCGAGAATGATGGACGAGGCGCAGATGCGCGCCGCTATCGCGGAGGCCGTCGAGAAGACCGGCGCGCAGAGCATCAAGGACATGGGCAAGGTGATGGGCGCATTGACCGCGCAGCACGGTGCCAAGATCGACATGAGCAGGGCCGGGCCACTGGTGAAGGAAGAACTCGCATGATGAAATACGCTTTGATCGCAACATCCCTGATTGCGCTCGCGGCCTGCGCCGAAGAGGCCGTCGATCCGGATGCCGCCGAACTGACCGTTTCCACCACCGATGGCGAGGAAGAGGCGATGGCGCGCGCGCTGGACGCAGGCGACTTTGCCGACCTGCAACTGGGCGCGAAGATCGTCGGGCCTCAGGGTCCGGAAGTGAAGGCGACGCTCAGTACGGCGGAGGGCAACTTCGCCGACATCACCAGCTACGTCGCCTGCCCCGCCGGGATGGATGTCTGCGACCCCAAGACCGCGCCGGAGGGCACGATCTACACCTATGTCCACACGGTCTTTCCGGGCGAGGACAATGACCCCGATACCGGGGCTGGCGCAGGCAATGACAGCTCCGACGTGGAAATCGCCGAGGCGTTCAAGATGCTGAAACCGGCGCACGGCTTCACCGGCAAGGCGGGGTTCTCGAAGGCTGCGGTCATCGCCGCAACCTCCGAGGCAACCGATGTCGTCATCACGTGCAGCGGCGGCGGACTGGTGTGGACGGTCAATGCCATTGGCGAGAACGATACGTGGGAACAGGCCGAGCCCATCACCTTCTACTGGCAATCCACCCTGCCCCCTGCCGGGCCGGACGATGCCTACGGCCTGCTGGTGAACTACACCGAGGCACGCGGCAGCGGCCCCTATCCAGCAGCGAAGGACGGCGCTTTCAACGCTTGCGAATAAGGGGTAGTCAGGGCCGCATGGCCCTGTCCCCCGCCTTCCTGGATGAATTGCGCGCGCGCACGACGCTGTCCAGCGTCATCATGCGCACGGACAAGCTGCAGCGCGCAGGCCGCGAATGGAAGGCGTGTTGCCCGTTTCACGATGAAAAAACGCCAAGCTTCACGGTCAACGACGCCAAGGGGTTCTATCACTGCTTCGGCTGCGGTGCGCATGGCGATGTCATCCGCTGGATGACCGACCAGCGCGGGATGCAGTTTCTCGATGCGGTAAAGGAACTGGCGGCGGAAGCGGGTCTGGAAATGCCTGCGCCCGACCCGCAGGCGGCAAAACGCGCGGAACAGCGCGCCACGCTGATCGATGTGACCGAGGCGGCGCAGCAATGGTATGTCGACCAGCTTGCATCGCCGTCGGGCAAGGCGGCGCGCGACTACCTCGCGTCGCGCGGGTTCTCCAGCGACGTATGCCGTGAATTCGGCTTCGGCTACGCGCCCGAAACGCGGCAGGCTCTGAAACAGGGCCTCGACGCATTCGATGAAGCCATGTTGGTCGAGGCCGGGATGCGGATCGAGGCGGACGGGCGCGACAATTACGACCGGTTTCGCGAACGGCTGATGCTGCCGATCCAGGACCAGCGCGGCCGCGTGATCGCGTTCGGCGGGCGTATCCTGATCGCGCAGGACGGCGTGGCGAAATATCTCAATTCGCCCGACACGCCGCTGTTCGACAAGGGCCGCACGCTCTACAACCTGCATCGCGCCGCGCCAGCCAGTCGCAAGACGGACCGGATGGTCGTAGTCGAAGGCTACATGGACGTGGTCGCGCTTGCCAATGCGGGGATTGCGGATGCGGTCGCGCCCCTAGGCACCGCGCTGACCGAGGCGCAGATCGAGCTGCTGTGGCGTCAGGTCGACGCGCCGATCCTGTGCTTCGATGGCGATGCGGCCGGACAACGCGCCGCGATGCGGGCGGTGGAGCGGGCGATGCCCCTGCTACGCCCCGGCAAGACGCTACGCATTGTGCAGCTTCCCGCCGGGCTGGACCCCGACGACTTGCTGAAACGCGATGGCACCGATGCGCTCACCAGCCTGTTCGAACGCGCTTCGCCGCTCGTGGATTTCCTGTGGGAGGCCGCCGTGGCCGAGCTGGATGGCGAAACGCCCGAAGCCAAGGCGTCGATACAGGAGCGGTTGTTCGAGCAGGTGCAGACCATTCTCGATCCCGATATTCGCGCGCTGTATCGCAAGGCCGTTTCCAACCGGTTCTATAAATTCAAGAACGCGGCGTTCAGGGGCACTTTCGAGAAGCATTTCAACGCGTCGTCTAATGTCGGGACGGACACCGGGCCGGTTTCCGGCAATCTGGTTTACTGGGCCGACAATCCTGGTGCCTATATGGCGCATCGCCAGCGCCGGCTGGGCGCGGCGATTGCGGCGGGTATCATGCTGTATCCCGAAACAATGGCCGAATATGCGGAGACGCTGTCCTCCATCGACCCGTCGACGATCGACGACCGGCTGGATTTCTACATCAACGAGATGACCGACTTGGACGTCGAGCTATCGTGCACCGCGATCATGAGCTCGCTGCGCGAAAACGGGCTGGTCGTGCCCGTGCCGAAGGAATGGGACGAGCTGGCCTTTCCCTTTACCTACCAAAGCGACACGCCGGTCGAGGCACGGCGTACGCTGGCGCTGGCAATCGAGCTGTATTGCAGCTGGCCACAGATTTCGCGCGGGATCGACCGGGCCGTGCGCGCCTTCGACGGACCGGATGCAACCGATGCCTATGACGAGCAGGCACGGCTGCGTACGCGCCGGGACGAAATGCAGGACGCCTGCCTAGCCATGCTGCGAGAGGCGCAGGAACGCTCGCTGGAAGCCGAGCGCACCGCCGAAGAAGAGTTCGCTTGAACCGCCCACCCCACGCCCCATATCCAGCATCAAGCATCGCCCCGCCTACGGATAAAACCCGCTTCTCCTTCCATCATGCGAAGGTAACGATCCGCAGCGTGCCGGGCCTGATTGCCAAAAGAACCACCCCGCCCGCGCGGCGCGCCGTATCCATGCGCGTGCCGTGTTTCGTGAACTGGACTGCATCCATTTGCCGTACGGGATCGCAAAGCACGGGTGATGTGTTGAGGAGAAGGCTGGATTTCAGCCAGCGACTCGGGCAAACGGACGGCAATCTGGCTACGCCTGCGGCGATGCAGCGTCACACAATATAACAGGTGCGCGCCGGACCCACTGGCCCGCACAACACAAAAACGGACTGAACCGACCTTATGGCCACCAAGACCAAGCCCGCGGACAAGGAAGATGCGCCGCTGATCGACATGAACGAGGCGTCGATCAAAAAGCTGATGACCAAGGCGAAGAGGAAGGGCTACGTCACCTATGACGAGCTGAATGCCGCGCTGCCCGGCGATATGGGGTCCGACCAGATCGAGGATATCCAGACCGCGCTCTCCGAAATGGGCATCAATATTGTCGACAACGAGGAAGAAGCCGAGGCCGAGGCGCAAAAGGACAGCGAGGTCGAGGAAATCAGCGTGTCCGATTCCAAGGACGCCAAGAAAGCACCGGTTCAGGCCACGCGGAAGCTGGCGGCAGGCGAGCGTACCGACGATCCGGTCCGCATGTATCTGCGCGAAATGGGCGCGGTGGAGCTATTGAGCCGCGAAGGCGAGATCGCGATTGCCAAGCGCATCGAGGCCGGGCGCGACATGATGATCATCGGGCTGTGCGAAAGCCCCATTACCTTCCACGCCATCATCCACTGGTCCGAGGCGCTGAATGCCGAAGACATGCAGCTGCGCGAAATCCTCGACCTCGATGCCATGCTGTCCAAGGAACCCCCCGTCGACAAGATGGAGGAGGAGAACGAGGACGACCATGGCGAGATATCGGAAGAAACCGCCGGTCCGACCATTCGCGAAGACGAGGAAGAGGAAGACAACGCGGACGTCGACGCCGAGGACGACGACGACGATGCCGTCGCGCGCAAGCGCCGCGAGGACGAAGAGGAAGAGGACACCACCATGTCCCTTGCCCAGATGGAAGCAGCGCTGAAGCCCGATGCCATCGAAACCTTTGCGCGCATTACCAGCCTGTTCAAGAAGTTCGAGAAGTTGCAGGCCACCCGCGTCGACACGCTGGCCGCCGGCGACGATTTCGGTCCGGCCAAGGAAAAGAAGTACGAAAAGCTGCGCGAAGAGCTGACGGCTGAAGTCGAAAGCGTTCAGTTCCATGCGACCAAGATCGAATTCCTGGTCGACAACCTCTATGCCTTCAACCGCCGCCTGACCGCGCTGGGCGGCCAGATGCTGCGCCTTGCCGAGCGGCACAAGGTCAAGCGGATCGACTTCCTCAATGCCTATATCGGCAACGAGCTGGACGATAGCTGGCTTGGCGACCGGGCGAAAAAGGACAAGAAATGGGCGGCATTTGCCGCGAACGAAGCCGACGCCATCGACCGCATCCGCACCGAAATTGCCGATATCGCGGCCAATACCGGTATGAGCTTGCCCGAGTTTCGCCGCATCGTGAACATGGTGCAGAAGGGCGAGCGCGAGGCACGGATCGCGAAGAAGGAAATGGTCGAGGCGAACCTGCGCCTGGTGATTTCCATCGCCAAGAAATACACCAATCGCGGCCTGCAATTCCTGGACCTGATCCAGGAAGGGAATATTGGCCTGATGAAGGCGGTCGACAAGTTCGAATACCGTCGCGGCTACAAGTTCAGCACCTATGCCACGTGGTGGATCCGGCAGGCTATCACCCGTTCCATCGCCGACCAGGCGCGCACCATCCGCATTCCGGTGCACATGATCGAAACGATCAACAAGCTGGTGCGCACCAGTCGCCAGTTCCTGCACGAGCAGGGCCGCGAACCGACGCCGGAGGAAATGGCCGAGCGTCTGTCCATGCCGCTGGAAAAAGTGCGCAAGGTGATGAAAATCGCCAAGGAACCGATCAGCCTGGAAACGCCGATCGGCGACGAAGAAGATTCGCATCTGGGCGACTTCATCGAGGATAAGAACGCGATCATCCCGGTGGATGCCGCCATTCAGGCCAACCTGAAGGAAACGGTCACGCGGGTGCTGGCGTCGCTTACCCCGCGCGAAGAGCGCGTGCTGCGGATGCGTTTCGGCATCGGCATGAACACCGATCACACGCTAGAAGAAGTCGGTCAGCAGTTCAGCGTAACCCGCGAACGCATCCGCCAGATCGAAGCCAAGGCGTTGCGCAAGCTGAAACATCCTAGCCGGTCGCGAAAGATGCGGTCGTTCCTGGATCAGTAGGCGCGCCTTGAAACTGGTCATTCCCGCGGTCGCGCAATTGTTGCTCGGCTTGCTTGCGATTTGAGGGCTGGCTATTTTCTCGCCATTCGCGCCGCTTGGCTGGTCTGCCCTTATCGCGTCCTGTGCAAAATCCGCGGAAATGACGCACCATAAGATTGTACCCTAAAAAGCGTTCCCGAAACGGATTCGGTAGGTTGTCGCCAAAGCGGGCGCTGCGTTACCCCTTCATGCTTGCATAGTCGGGCACGGTGCTGGCTACCGGATCGAACCGCACGATCAGCGCGATAACGATGGCCGCCGCGAGGCAAACCGCTGCCATTCGATAGGCGGTTGCCGGACGCACAGTTCGGAACAGCAGGCCGCATACCGGTATCGCCAACGCCGCCAGCAGCGCGAGCGCGGAAGGGAGCGACTGGCCCTACGCCCTGCATCAGCTGGTGGCCGAATTGCAGTAAAAACCCGCCGGCCAGTGCCGTGCCTGCCACAGTCACGACCCCCGCGACCGCGCCCGATGTGCGGGACGCCGCCAGACCAGTCAGCCCGACCAGCAGCAGCGGCCATACCACGATAAACGCCGTCGTCGGTGCCAGCACCTGCAGGGCCAGGGCGAATCCGATGCCGACGATGCTGGCGGACCGCCCTGCCCACCACGGCGCGGTGGCGGCCAGCGTCGCGATGCAGACGAGCAGTGCCTGCGCCTCCAGCATATCGGTCGCCGCGAGCCGGTCGTAATAGCTGTTCGCCGCACCCGCGCCGGACAGCAGGTTGAGCGCATAGAGCAGCACGCCGCCGCCCAGCACGACACCGAAGCTTGCTTTCAGCGAGGGTACGACGCCGCCAATCGCCGCATCGCGCCGCCGCGCCATCCAGTGCAGCCCAGCGGTGATGCCAAGCAATATCCAGCCAACAACCGTACCGTAATGAACAAGCATCACGCCGAAGAGGTCGAAGAACGTCCGGTTCGCCATGGCGCGCGACGGCAGTGGCCCCGCGCCTGCCAACGCCCGCGTCAGGCCCAGCGTCTGGTCGCCCATATCCTGCAACGCGCCCCGATCCAACGCATCGGGCGTGGCGGAGGGCGAGTGATATTGCTCCGGCCTGCCGATGAAGGACAGGTTGTATGCCACAGCATCGCTTTCCAGCGCAGGCGTGAGATCGGTATCGTTGGGCAGCACTTCGTAAACGAATGCCGCCAGCGACGAACCGCCCGGTCGCCCGACAGCATTAGCATAGCGCATCACCGCCGCGCCATTGTCGCGCGAGGTTTGGAACAGCATGGTGCGCCCGCCCCCGCCCCGGGCCTCCAGATTGACGATTGCTCCGACTCGCTCACGCAGCGGGTTCTTTGCGAAGAACTGCGTTGCCCCGTTCAGTCCCAGCTCTTCGGCATCGGTCATCAGCGCGATGATGTCGCGATCCGCACCGCCATCCGCCACCACCGCGCGCAACGTTTCGAGGATCGCCGCCACGCCAGCCGTATCGTCCGGCGCGCCTGCGGAACCCCACACCGTATCGTGATGTGCCATGAGCAGGACGGCAGGCTTCGTGCGGTCACGGCCGGGCAGAATGCCGATGACATTGGTGAAGGTGAGGGCATCGGGCCGCGTGCCGCTCCACGCCTCGAACTTGTCCAGCGCGCGATCGGGCACTTCGCCCTGAGTCGTGCGAACCTCCATACCAAGCGCGACAAAACGTGCAGCAATATAGGCGCGGACCTCGGCGTTCTCCGCCGAGCCGGTGACATGCGGCGCGCGGGCAATAATCCGCACATCATCCATCGCTCGGTCCGCGGAGAACACGTCGGCAGGCGCATCGCGCCCGACCGGCATCGAGGATGTCGTGCCGAGAATGGCGAGCAGCAACGCGGCGACTACCGCCACGGGCGCGAGCCACCTGCCCATGCCTGCCCGTTCGCTTCGATCTGCCGCCATCATTGCCCCACCTTCTCTTTGGCATCTCCCCCACGCGGTGCTAAAGAATGATGCAGCGAGAGGAAGCGAAAAATGGAAAGTCTCGAAAACGCCATAGCATTCATCGGCGGCCCCGGTGTGCTGTGGATCCTTGGCGGCGCGTATTTCGGCATGCTGACGGGGGAGCGGCTGTGGTATCTGTTCAAGCGACGCGACTACAACAGCGCCGATGCCTGGTGCAGCGTGGGACTCAACCTGCTCAGCAGCGTGTTGAACATCATTTTTGCGGTGCTGGTGCCCCTGGCGCTGTATGTGCTGGTGTTCGAGAACGCGCGACTGGTCGATGATATGTCGCTGTTGCTGGCGATACCTGTCGCGTTCCTGTGCCACGAATTCGCCTATTACATGGAACACCGGATCAGCCATCGCGTCGGCCTGTTCTGGGCATTTCACGCGATCCACCATTCCAGCAACGAATTCAACCATTCCACCGCTGCGCGCGGGTTCGTGCTGGATGGACAGCTGAAGAACCTGTTCGTGTTGACTGCGGCCTTTCTCGGTGTGGACCCGGTCGTCTTCATCGCGGTGACGGTTTTCACCAACGCCTATGGCATCTGGAACCATGCCAGCTACGTGCCGCGTCTGGGCTGGCTCGACCGGGTGCTGATGACGCCCAAGATGCACAAGGTTCATCACGCCAACCAACCGCAATATATCGACCGCAATTACAGCCAGGTCACGCTGCTGTTCGACCGGCTGTTCGGCAGTACGGCGCATATCGACGCCGAGCCCGTGGTTGGGCTGGTCAAGCCGGTGCATGACAACAATCCGCTGACCGCGCAGTTCGTCGGTCTGTCGCAGCTTAAGGACCGCATGGACACCGCAGACCGCTGGCAGGACAAGCTAGGCTATCTTTGGCGACCACCCGAATGGTCGCATGATGGCGTGTGCCGGTCCGATTGCCCGAAATATGGCGGGGCGCAGGCAGCGACGGCCTGACGCAGATTGACGCTGTCCTACACGCGCGCCCATCCGATATGGTCCGGCGCATGATGCAGAACACGGTTCCCCGCGCCGTAGCATTCCCCTTTCGCGCCCGGACCAAACGCCACACAGCGTGTCAGCCAGTGACCTGTTTTACGGATGCCAGGCGTAGAAAGTCACAGATTTCAGGCGACAAACGAGCGTTCCACGCGCCCCTGCAATGCGGTCCTGCAAGGTGGTGGAAAATCGTCCGTTCTTGTGGCGCGCGGCGTCCGGACCCGCTAGGGGTGGTACCGTGAAAATCGCCATTGCCTCCGACCATGCCGCCGTGGCCATGAAATCCGAACTGCGCGACTGGTTGCGCGCCGGGGGACATGAGGTGGCGGACCTCGGCCCCGAAGACAGCAACAGCGTCGACTATCCCGATTACGGCTATGCCCTCGCCCGCGCGATCGCGGTGGGGGACGCGGAGTGCGGCGTTGCGCTATGCGGTAGCGGCATCGGCATCTCCATCGCTGCCAACCGCCACCCCGCCATCCGCTGCGCCCGCGTAACGGACCCGCTCTCTGCCGCGCTGGCCCGCGAACATAACGACGCGAACTGCCTTGCCCTTGGCGCGCGGCTTGTCGGGATCGACATGGCCAAGGCCTGCGTTACCGCCTTCCTCGACACCCCCTTCGCCGATGCCGACGCGCCGGACGGTCGTCACCGTCGCCGTGTCGATGCCCTTTCCGCCCTTCCGCAGGACATACCCCGATGAACATCGCAAAGAAAATCACCTCGTCCGAAGCCGATGCGCGCACCCGCTTCTGGCATGACGATCTCGCCACTGCAGATCCCGAAATTGCGGAAGCCATCGGCAATGAACTGGCGCGCCAGCAGGACAAGATCGAGCTGATCGCGTCGGAAAACATTGCCAGCAGCGCCGTGCTGGAAGCGACCGGCAGCGTTTTCAGCAACAAATACGCCGAGGGCTATCCGGGCAAGCGATACTATGGCGGCTGCGAATATGCCGACGTGGTGGAACGCCTCGCTATCGCGCGTGCGTGCGAATTGTTCGGCTGCGAATATGCCAATGTGCAGCCCAATTCGGGCAGCCAGATGAACCAGGCAGTGTTCCTGGCGCTGCTGCAACCGGGCGACACGTTCATGGGGCTGGACCTCAATTCGGGCGGACATCTGACGCACGGCTCCCCGGTCAATATGAGCGGCAAATGGTTCAATCCGGTCAGCTACGGCGTGACCGAAGGCGACGAGCGGATCGACATGGACGCGGTCGCCGCGACTGCGCGCGAGCACAAGCCGAAGCTCATCATCTGCGGCGGCACCGCCTATTCGCGCGACTGGGACTTTGCCGCCTTCCGCGCGATTGCGGATGAGGTCGGCGCGACCTTGCTGTGCGACATGAGTCACATTTCAGGCCTCGTCGCGGGCAAGGCGCATGCCTCCCCTTTCCCGCATTGCCACATTGTAACCTCCACCACGCACAAGTCGCTGCGCGGCCCGCGTTCGGGTATCATCCTGTGGAACGATCCAGAACTTTCGAAGCTGCTGAACATGGCGGTGTTTCCCGGCTTGCAGGGTGGCCCCTTGATGCACGTCATCGCGGCCAAGGCCGTCGCTTTCCGCGAGGCGCTGCGGCCGGAATTTGCCGATTACGCCGCACGGATCGTCGCCAATGCGCGCGCGCTGGCCACCAGTCTGGAGCAGCATGGCCTGCGCATTGTGTCGGGCGGGACGGACAATCATTCGATGCTGGTCGACCTGACTGCCAAGGGTGTGACGGGCAAGGATGCGGAGAAGGGGCTGGATCGCGCGTGGCTTACCTGCAACAAGAACGGCATCCCGTTCGACACGCGCAGCCCGTTCGTGACCAGCGGCATCCGACTGGGTACCCCAGCGGGCACCACGCGCGGCTTCGGCACGGAAGAGTTCGCCACCGTCGGCAGGTTGATCGCACAGGTGATCGACGGACTGTCCGACAAGGGAGCAGATGGCGCGGCGGATGTGGAACAAGCGGTGCGGGACGAGGTTGCAACGCTATGTACGGCATTCCCCGTCTATCCCGGAAGGTAACACCATGACGAAGTTCAATGACGAAACCGGCTCCCCTATGCCGCCGATGACCGCGACCGAAGAAACGGTCGAGCCGACCAAGACCGCTTATGAAGGTTCGAACACTGCGGGTCCGAAAAGCGACAACCTGTTCGGCGATGCGAAGCGCCATGCATCCGACATGGCGCGCGACGGCATGCAGCATCCCGACACCAAACCAGTGCTGAAAGGCGCGGCCATCGGCGCAGTCGCCGGTATCGTGCTGCCGTTTGTCGGGCCGTTCATCGGTGCCGCCGCCGGGGCCGGTTACGTGTTCTACAACCGCATCAAGCCGTAACCCGTAACACCGCCGGAGAACGCCGATGCGATGTCCGTTCTGCGGCGACGACGACAGCCAGGTCAAGGATAGCCGTCCGACCGAGGACGGTGCCGCGACGCGGCGCCGACGGCAATGCTCCGCCTGCGGTGCGCGCTTCACCACGTTCGAACGGATCCAGCTGCGCGAAATAACCGTGCTGAAACGCGGCGACGAAGACGGCAAGCGCTGCGAACCGTTCGACCGTGCGAAGATCGAACAATCGGTCGCGCTGGCCTGTCGCAAGCGGGACATCGCGCCAGACCGTATCGAGCGCCTCGTGTCCGGCATTCAGCGGCAGATCGAAACGGCGGGCGATCTGGAGATCGCCTCTTCGCGTATCGGCGAGTTGGTGATGGACGGCCTGCGTCAGATCGACACCGTAGCCTATATCCGTTTCGCCTCCGTCTATCGCGACTTCAGCGAAGCGGGCGATTTCGAAGCCTTCGCCAGCGCGGTGAGCGATGCGGCGGGCGATCCATGATCGGCGTTGCAAAAGCGCCTATTATCGTGCTCGTCCGCCCGCAGCTCGGGGAGAACATTGGCAAGGCCGCTCGCGCCATGCTCAATTTCGGGCTGACGGACATGCGCTTGGTCGCGCCGCGCGATGGGTGGCCCAACCCCGATGCCGGGCCGTCGGCGGCGGGTGCGGATGTCGTATTGAACCGGGCAAAAGTGTACGACACCACGGCGGACGCGGTGGCGGATTGCGCGCATGTCTATGCAACCACGGTGCGCAAGCGCGGGGTATCCAAGCCGGTTGTCGACCCGCAGCAGGCGATGGCCGAAGTAGCGCGGAATGCGGGGCGCAGCGTAATCCTGTTCGGCGCCGAACGGTCCGGGCTGGAAATTGACGAGGTGGCGCTGTCGCACAGTATCCTGACGGTGCCGGTCAATCCGGACTTCAGCTCGCTAAACCTGGCGCAGGCGGTAATCCTGTGTGCCTATGAATGGTCGCGCGAATGGTCGCGGATCGACCCGGCGGCGGTTTCGCAGCCGAGCTATGAAGAGACGTTGCCCCCGGCCCCGCAGGCCGAACTTGAAGGGCTGATCGGGCAGCTGACGGAAATGCTGGAACCGAAGGCGTACTTCTTCCCCGAAGCCCGCGCCGCGGCTACCCGGCTGACGCTGCGCAATGTTCTGACCAAACCGAAATGGAACCACCTGGAGATACGCACCTTGCGTGGGGTTCTGACCCACCTGTCACGTGATGATCGCGCACGCGAAGGTTAGCGGATTGCTACCCGCGCAACCGGTCCCACTCGTCCGTTTCATAGGCGATGGACGCTTCCACCAGCCCGTCCCACAAAGCGGCGATGGCCTGTTCGGGCAGTCCGGCTTCCTTCGCCTGTTCGACAGCGGCGGCGACAACGGCGGCCTTGCGCGCTTCATCGCGCACCGTGTCGCGGTCGGTCTTGATACGCGCTGCTGCCCGCATATAACCGAAACGGATCTTCAGCAGGTCCACCAACGCGGTATCCACCGCATCCACCCCACGCCGGACATCGGGCATGGTCTGGCATTCGTCCGGCGTGCTGATTTCGTCGTTACGTGTTGACATAGGCGCGCATGTGGCGGGCAGCCTGCCGGTTGTCGAGGGCAATTTGCCGTCGGATTGTCTTGACCTGCGCAGGCATCACGCTATTGCGCGCAGCTTCGCAAGATTGGCTCCGCACCCCGGTGAAGCGGCGGCCGCGCCGGACATAATTGGTTCGGCGGTGCGAAACCGGGTGAAATGCGCGGCCACTCCCGGACACGCGCGAGCAGATAGGATCATGCAATGTCCAAGCGTAAAAGTGCCAAGTACAAACTCGACCGCCGGATGGGCGAAAACATCTGGGGTCGCCCCAATTCTCCTGTCAACAAGCGGTCCTACGGCCCCGGCCAGCACGGCCAGCGTCGCAAGAGCAAGGTCAGCGATTACGGCATCCAGCTGCGCGCCAAGCAGAAGCTCAAGGGCTATTACGGTGACGTGACGGAAAAGCAGTTCAAGCGCACCTATACCGAAGCCACGCGCATCAAGGGCGACACCGGCCAGAACCTGATCGGCCTCTTGGAACGCCGCCTCGATATGGTGGTGTATCGTGCAAAGTTCGCGCCGACCATCTTCGCCGCGCGCCAACTGGTCAGCCACGGGCACATCCGGGTCAACGGTGTGAAGTGCAATGTCGCAAGCCGCCGCATCGACGTTGGCGACGAGATCAGTCTGGGCGACAAGGCGAAGGAAATGGCACTTGTGATCGAAGCACAGAGCCTGCCAGAGCGCGAAATTCCCGACTACGTGGCTACCGACGGCAATGAGAAGGTAAACTTCACGCGCGTTCCCAAGCTGGACGAGGTGCCCTACCCGGTAACGATGGAACCCAACCTGGTTGTGGAATTCTACTCGCGTTGATCGTTATTCCGCAATGACACGAAAAGGCGGCCTGCACGGGCCGCCTTTTTTGTAGGTGCAGGCCGGAGCCGCTTGCCATCCTTATCTCAGGTAGTCGGCACTAAAACGCTGTGCGAAGGCTGCGAATGTCCCGGATCCGATAGCCTGTCGCATGGCCTGCATAAGCTGCTGGTAGAACGCGATATTGTGTTCGGTCATCAGCATCGAGCCGAGTATCTCGCCCGACTTCACCAGATGGTGCAGATAAGCGCGGCTGTAGGTGGCGCAGGTGGGGCAGGTGCAGCGGTCGTCCAGCGGACCGGTGTCTTCGGCGAACCGGGCATTGCGCAAGTTGATCGCGCCGTTCCAGGTGAAGGCCTGCCCGTTGCGACCGGACCGGCTGGGCAACACGCAGTCGAACATGTCGACCCCGCGCTCCACCGCGCCAACCAGATCGTCCGGCTTGCCAACGCCCATCAGATAACGCGGGCAGTCTTCGGGCAATTGCTGGGCTGCGAAGTCCAGCGTGGCGAACATCGCCTCCTGCCCCTCGCCCACGGCAAGCCCGCCGATGGCATATCCGTCAAACCCGATATCGATCAGCTTCTGCGCGCTTACCTTGCGCAAATCCTCATGTAACGCTCCCTGCTGGATACCGAACAGGGCGGACCGCCGCGCATGGTCCGCGCCGCTGTCGAAGCCGTCGCGGCTGCGCTGCGCCCAGCGCATGGACAGCTCCATCGACTTCGCGATTTCGTCATGCGGCTGATCCGCGCGCGGGCATTCGTCGAACGCCATTACGATGTCGGCGCCGAGCAGGCGCTGGATTTCCATGCTGCGTTCGGGCGTCAGCATGTGCTTCGACCCGTCGAGATGGCTGCGGAATTCCACGCCCGCCTCGGTCAGCTTGCGCAGAGCGGACAGGCTCATCACCTGATAGCCGCCGCTGTCGGTCAGGATCGGGCGGTCCCAATTCATGAACCGGTGCAGCCCGCCAAGCCGCGCCACCCGCTCCGCACCGGGGCGCAGCATCAGGTGATACGTGTTGCCGAGGATGATGTCGGCCCCGGTAGCGCGCACCGTTTCGGGCTTCATCGCCTTCACCGTCGCTGCCGTGCCCACCGGCATGAAGGCGGGCGTGGCGATAATGCCGCGCTGCATGGCAATCGCCCCGGTCCGTGCCAGTCCGTCGCGTGCGTCTATCGTGAAAGCGAAGCGGTCCGTCATGCCAGGGCTCAGGCGCGCAAACGCCATCCGGTGCGGAAGATGATGGCGATGATGGTAACGCACACCGCGAGGAAGGCCAATGTGATGCCGAGCGACACGCGAAAATCCACATCCGATGTGCCGTAAAATGTCCAACGCAAGCCGCTGACAAGGTAGACGATGGGGTTGGCCATCGCGATGCGGTCCCATGGTTCGGGCAGCATGTCGATGGAATAGAACGTGCCGCCTAGGAATGTCAGCGGCGTCAGGAACAGCAGCGGGATAATGCCCAGTTTTTCGAAATTGTCGGCCCAGATGCCCAGGATGAAACCGAACAGGCTGAAACTGGCCGCCACCAGCATGATGAACATCACTGCCAGTATGGGATGCGCGATGGAGTAATCGACGAACAGCCGCGCGGTCAGCAGAATGATCGCAGCCAGGATCAGGCTTTTCGCCGCCGCAGCACCGACGAAGCCGACGAGCGTTTCCGCAACGCCGACGGGGGCCGACAGCAGCTCGTATATCGTGCCGGTGAAGCGCGGCATGTAGATGCCGAAGCTGGCATTGCTGGTGGTTTCGCCCAGCAGGGTCAGCATCAACAGGCCTGGAATGATGAACGCGCCGTATTCCACGCCGCCAAGGTCCGGCATCCGGCTGCCGATGGCTGCGCCGAACACGATGAAATAGAGCGAGGTCGTCAGCACCGGGGCGAGGATGGACTGGAACGCGGTGCGGAACGCCCGCATAATCTCGCGCGTAAAGATCGAATAGGCACCTCGCAGGTTGAAGCCGGTCATACCGCGTCTCCTTCTGCGCCCAACAGCGAGACAAAGATGTCTTCGAGCGAGCTTTCGCGGATGTCGATACCGGTATAGTCGATGCCGGCATGGGTCAGCGCCTTTGTCAGCGCGGCGACTTCGCTCTTGCCCTTGCCGGTCCCGTCGCCGCCGCGATAGCACAGCGTGTTGCCGCCTTCCTTCAGCTCGACCGGAAATGCCGTCAGCGCCTGCGGTATCGTCGCCAGCGGTTCCGCCAGTTCGATATGCGCCTCGGTGCGACCGAGCCGCGCCATCATTGCCGCCTTCTCGTCCACCATCAGCAGCTTGCCCGACCGGATAATACCGACTCGGTCCGCCATTTCCTCAGCTTCCTCGATATAATGCGTGGTCAGAATGACCGTCACACCGCGCTCGCGCATCGCACCGATCAGCGTCCACATGTCACGCCGCAACTCCACATCGACCCCGGCGGTGGGCTCATCGAGGAACAGCAAGTCGGGTTCGTGCGCCAGCGCCTTTGCGATCAGCACGCGGCGCTTCATCCCGCCCGACAGCGCCATGATCTTGTCGCTGCGCTTGTCCCACAGGCTGAGCGAGCGCAGGATATCCTCGATCCGCGCGGGGTCCGGCGGCAGGCCGAACAGGCCGCGCGAATAGGTGACCGCCCGCTCAACCGGATCGAACATGTCGGTGCTCAATTCCTGCGGCACCAGCCCGATCCGCGCCCGCCCCCGCCGCCAGTCGCGCGACAGGTCATGCCCGAAGGCATGGATCGTGCCCGCCGTCGGCCGCACCAGCCCGCACACCGCGCCGATCAGCGTGGTCTTGCCTGCACCGTTGGGGCCGAGCAGCGCGAAAATCTCGCCCTTGCGAATGGTCAGGTCGACATCGTCCAGCGCCTTGAAGCCACCGTCGTAAACCTTGGTCAGGCCGCTGATTTCGAGGATAGCTTCGGGCATATGGCCCTCTACGGCAGCAGCAGGCTGGAGTCACCGTAGGAATAGAACCGATATTCTTCTGCTATCGCATGGGCATAGGCCGCCTGCATCCGGTCGCGGCCCATGAGTGCGCTGACCAGCATGAACAGCGTGGATTTGGGCAGGTGGAAGTTGGTCATCAGGCCGTCGATCGCCGTGAACCGATAGCCGGGCGTGATGAAGATCGCGGTATCGCCGGTGAAAGGCTGGATGACGTTGTCTTCTTCTGCTGCGCTTTCCAGCAAGCGCAGGCTGGTGGTGCCGACCGCGATCACTCGCCGCCCCGCCGCGCGCGCCGCGTTCAGCCTGGCCGCGGTTTCTGGCGAGATCGTGCCCCATTCGGCGTGCATCGCATGGTCGCGGGTATCATCGGCCTTGACCGGCAGGAACGTGCCAGCGCCGACATGCAGGGTCAGAGTTTCGCGCACGATGCCGCGCGCATCGAGCCGTTGAATTAAGCCCTGGGTAAAATGCAGCGAGGCGGTGGGTGCCGCCACCGCCCCGTCGGTTTGCGCGAACAGGGTCTGGTAATCCTCCCGGTCGCGCGCATCGGCGGGGCGGCGGCTTGCAATATAGGGAGGCAGCGGCATCTCGCCTGCGCGCTCCAGCAGCACCTCGACCGGTTCTTCGCCGCAAAACGCCAGCGTCACGCTGCCATCGGTGTGGCGGGCTTCGACCAGCGCTTCCACATCCTGCCCGAAGTCGATCCGGTCGCCGGTTCTCAACCGCTTGGCGTTGCGGATGAATGCCTGCCAGCGGCGCAGGTCGATCCGTTTGTGCAGCGTCGCGCCGATGGACGCGCTGTTGCCGTTGCGCGTGCGGGTGCCTTCCAGTCGCGCGGGAATGACGCGGGTGTCGTTGAACACCAGCACGTCGCCCGGTTCCAGCAGGTCAGGCAAGTCGGCAACGCCGCAGTCCTTAGTTGTGTCGGGGCCGTCCAGCACCAGCATGCGCGCAGCATCGCGCGGCACGACGGGGCGCAGCGCGATGCGTTCGGGCGGCAGCGCGAAATCGAACAGGTCTACACGCATGATGCGGCCCGTCGGGCTATTCGGCGATGGGCGCGGCCAGTTCGTCTATCGACACCCCGTCGAACTTCGGCGCGCGCTGTTCGGCGGTGGGTTCGGGGCGGTTGTCCGCTGCAATGGAGGCCTGCACGATGCGCGTGGGATCGGTCGGCGGTTCACCGCGCGCGATGGCATCGACGCCTTCCATACCCGAAATGACCCGGCCGAAATTGGTGTAGGTCCGGTCCAGCGAGAAGCGCGGCATGAACACGATGAAGAACTGGCTGTTCGCGCTGTCCTCTGCCGTTGCCCGCGCCATCGATACCGTGCCGCGCAAATGCGGCATCGGGTTGAATTCCGCCTCCAGATCGGGAAGCGGAGAGCCGCCCTGCCCGGTCCCGGTCGGATCGCCGGTCTGCGCCATGAAACCGTCGATCACCCGGTGGAAGATAACGCCGTCATAAAAACCCTGCCGCGTTAGCGTCTTGATCCGCTCGACATGGCTCGGCGCCCAGCTCGGCATCAGGCGAATGCCGACCCGCCGCCCGTTCGAAAGGTCAAGCAGCAGGATGTTTTCGAGATCTTCCGCCGCATTGTAATTCAGTGCCTGGTATGTAGGCACCACAGGCGTTGCCGGGACAGCATCCTGAGCCATCGCGGGCGCAGCAAAGGCAGCGCCGATCAGCGACAGCGAAAAGGGCAGCAGGCGAAGAATTTGCATGTGAGAATTTGTCCGTACAACTTACGTCTATCGAATACTGTTTCTAGCGTCGCGCGACTGTCGCGACAATGAATGAAGCGTGCCTGCGAAGGCGTTCAGTAGTCTCCGCGCTGGCCCAACGTGTCCACGCGTGCCACGATGTCGCCCCGCACAGAAGCGCTGACAAATGGCGCAACATCGCCGCCGAACAGTGCGATTTCTTTAACCAGTTTCGACGCGATCGGTTGCAGCGATACGTCCGCCATCAGGAACACCGTCTCGATATCGTCGGCCAGCTGCTGGTTCATGCCAGCCATCTGGTATTCGTACTCGAAATCCGCGACGGCGCGTAGCCCGCGAATGATGACCCGCGCCCCCTGTTTGCGCGCGAATTTCATCAATAGCGCGTTGAACCCGACAACTTCGACATTGTCGATTGTCATCGCCGCAATCTCGCGCCGTACCATCGCGAGCCGTTCCTCAGTGGTGAACATCGGATCCTTGGACGGGTTGGTGGTCACGCCGAGAATAAGCCGGTCCACCAGCTTGCTCCCGCGCCGGATAATATCGGCATGGCCCAGCGTGATCGGGTCGAAGGTGCCGGGATAGATACCGATGCGTTCTGCGCGTGCCATTACCGATCTCTCTCGACGATGAACCGGGCCAGCGCGCGCAGCAGGTCCGCCTCTTCGCCATATTGTGCAAGGTGGCCGATGGCCTGCGCGACCAGCGCGTCGGCCTGTTCGCGCGCGCCTTCCTCGCCCATCACCGTCACGAAGGTCTGCTTGCCCTGGTCCGCGTCTTTGCGCAGCGTCTTGCCCGCCTTGCCTTCGTCGCCTGTTACATCGAGCAGGTCGTCGGCGATCTGGAAGGCCAGGCCGATATCGCGCGCATAGGCCCTGAGGTGCGAGCGTCCGTCTTCGGGTAGCTTGCCAAGCACCGCACCCATTTCCACCGATGCCGCCAGCAATGCACCGGTTTTCAGCTGTTGCAGGCGTGTAATGGTAGGCAAATCGTAATCCGCCCCGTCCGAGGCCATGTCCATCATCTGCCCGCCCGCCATACCGTCCATGCCGCTGGCGGCGGCGAGCGTGGCGGTCAGCTCGGCGCGTGTGAACGGATCGGCGATGACAGCGGAGTCGGACACGATTTCGAATGCCAGCGCATGCAGGGAATCCCCCGCCAGCACGGCGGTTGCCTCGTCATAGGCGGTATGCACGGTGGGCTTGCCGTGGCGAAGTGCATCGTCGTCCATGCACGGCAAATCGTCATGAATCAGCGAATAGACATGGATCGCCTCCACTGCACAGGCGACTTCCAACGCCATTGCACGCTCCACGCCAAGCAGGTCCGCCGTGGCGCAGACGAGCAGCGGGCGCACACGCTTGCCGCCATCCATCGCAGCGTAGCGCATCGCCTCCACCAGGCGCAGGCGCGAGTCCTGCGGCAACGGCAGGCGCGCGTCGAACGCCGCGTCGATATCGCGCTGCACCTGCGCCAGCGCGGCACCAAGAATATCGTCGGGCACCACCTTCATGCCGCGGTTACCCGTCACTGTCGAAAGGGCGTGTTTCGAGTGGTGAACCGTCGCTTTTCCGGACGATGGTTTCGATCCGCGCCTGCGCGCTGTCGAGCCGGGTCTGGCAGTGTTTGCGCAACGCCTCCCCACGGGCATAAAGGTCTATCGAGGCTTCCAATGGCACATCGCCGCTTTCCAGCTTGCCGACAACATCCTCCAGCGCTGCCAGCGCCGCCTCGAAGCTCATCGCGGCGATATCGTCTGCCGGTGCGGGTTTTGTATCGGGTATAGGTTCGCTACTCATGGGATGAAGCATTGACCCCGCCGCTACCCTTGGTCAAGCAGCGGACGCGCCAGAAACAAGCGTTATTGGCGGATAAGGGGTCCAAACTGAAAAGCGGGGCAACGCGATGTTCATAGGACACTGGGCACCTGCCCTTGCGGCAGCGGCGTGCACCAAGGACGCGCCCAGGCTGGCGACGCTGTTCATCGGAGCGCAACTGGTGGACTGGGGGTTCTTCGCGCTGGGCCTCGTTGGAATTGAGAACCTGCGGATCGATCCTGCGGCCAGCGTGCTGACCCCGGTCGATCTGTATCACATGCCATTCACGCATTCGTTACTGGGCAGTGCGGTCTTCGCATTCGTATTTGGCATGATCCTGGTAATGCGGCGCCATTATACCGGCGCGGCTTTGCTGGGGGCGGCGGTGGTCTTGTCGCACTGGTTCCTCGATTGGCTGGTGCATGTGCCGGACCTGACGATTGCGGGCGGCGCGGAAAAATACGGGCTGGGCCTATGGAATTATCCGGCCATCGCAATCCCGCTGGAACTGGCGCTGATACTGGGGGCGTTTGTCTATTACCTTCGGCAGACGCGCGGCCCGATCGGTCCGGCGATGGTGCTGTTGGTCGTAATGCTGACGCTGCAAACGGTGGCGTGGACCGGTATCGCTCCTGCGGAAAGTCCGACTATATTCTACCTGACGGGCCTCGTCGCATTTGCGGTCGTGACCGTGTTGGCGAAATGGGTGGGCGATACGCGGTGGCATCGCGCGCAGGTGGGGCTGGCGGTGCCTAGCGCCTATCGCTAACGCGGCGGACATGACCGCAACATCCAAGATCGACACCCCGAAAATAGACCTCGAAACCGTTGCCCAGCACGGACTGAACGAGGAAGAATACAGCCGCGTGCTGGCCGCGATGGGGCGTGAGCCGAATCTGCTGGAACTCGGCATCTTCTCGGTGATGTGGAGCGAGCATTGCTCCTACAAATCCTCGCGTTTTCATCTAAAGAAACTGCCGACCGAAGCGCCGTGGGTCATCTGTGGTCCGGGCGAGAATGCGGGGGTAATCGACATTGGAGATGGTCAGGCCGCCATCTTCAAGATGGAGAGCCACAACCACCCCAGCTATATCGAACCTTATCAAGGCGCGGCGACCGGCGTTGGCGGCATCTTGCGCGATGTGTTCACCATGGGCGCACGGCCGGTCGCCAACGCCAATGCTCTGCGTTTCGGACGGCCCGACCATCCAAAAATGAAGCATCTGGTACAGGGCGTGGTCGCGGGTATCGGTGGCTATGGCAATTGTGTCGGCGTGCCGACTGTGGCGGGCGAAACCAACTTTCACCCCGCCTATGACGGAAACATCCTGGTCAATGCGATGACGGTGGGCGTCGCCGATGCGAACCGCATTTTTTACAGCGCGGCGACCGGTACGGGTAATCCCATCATCTATGTCGGCAGCAAGACCGGACGCGACGGCATCCACGGCGCCACGATGGCCAGCACCGATTTCGGTGACGATACCGAGGCCAAACGGCCCACGGTGCAGGTGGGCGATCCATTCACCGAAAAGCTGCTGATCGAAGCCTGTCTGGAGTTGATGGCGACCGACGCCATCGTGGCAATTCAGGACATGGGCGCGGCGGGCCTGACCAGTTCCAGCGTGGAAATGGCGACCAATGGCAAGGCGGGCATCCGGCTCGACATGAACGCCGTGCCTTGCCGCGAAGAGGGCATGACGCCTTACGAGATGATGCTAAGCGAAAGCCAGGAGCGGATGCTGATGGTGCTGAAGCCCGGACGCGAGGCGGAAGCGGCAGCAATTTTCAAAAAGTGGGAGCTGGACTTCGCGGTTATCGGCGAAGTGACCGACACGCGGCACATGGTGCTGGAATTCGATGGCGCGGTCGTGTGCGACATTCCGCTTGGTCCGCTCGCCGCCGATGCGCCGCTTTATGAGCGGCCCTTTCTGTCGCAAGCGGATTACAAGGCATGGGCCATGGTCGCGCCGCTTGAACATACCACCGAGAGCGAAGATCTGGGCGCGGACCTGCTGACACTGCTCGCCAGCCCCGCCCTCGCCTCGCGCCGCTGGATCGCGCAGCAATATGACAGCCAGGTCGGCGCGGACACGCTGCAGACGGGTGGCGATGCAGGCATTGTGCGCGTTCACGGCACACGCAAAGCGCTGGCCATCACCACCGATTGCACGCCGCGCTATGTTTATGCCGACCCGCACGAAGGCGGCAAGCAGGCCGTCGCCGAAGCCTATCGCAATCTGAGCACTGTTGGCGCGCGACCATTGGCCATCACCAACTGCCTTAACTTCGCCAACCCCGAACGGCCCGAAATCATGGCGCAGTTGGTCCATGCACTTGGCGGTATGGGCGAAGCCTGTCGCGCGCTCGATTTTCCCGTGGTGAGCGGCAATGTGTCGCTGTACAACGAGAGCAAAGCGACGGGCGGCGGCAGTGCGATCCTGCCCACACCCGCCATAGGCGGGGTCGGGCTGGTCGACGATTACGCGAAAATCAGCTCGCCCGCCTTTACCGCGGATGGCGTGGCCATCGTCATCATCGGCTATGCACCCGGACATCTTGGCCAATCGCTCTGGCAGCAGGTCGTGCAAGGCACGGAACATGGCGCACCACCGCCCGTCGATCTGGCGGTGGAGCGGCGCTTGGGTGAGCTGGTGCGTGCGTTGATCGCGGAAGGAAAGGTCGGCGCGGCGCACGATATCTCGGATGGCGGCGCGCTGATCGCGCTTGCCGAAATGGCGATGGCGGGCGGGATAGGTGCGGAATTGACCCTGCCCGGCGCGAAGTCGCTGACCGCGGTGATGTTCGGCGAGGACCAGGGGCGTATCATCGCGACAACGCGTGATCCCGATACGCTGATCGCGCGCGCGAACGCTGTTGAGCTATACGCCAGCGTCGTCGGCCGGACCGGTGGCGATGCGCTGACGTTTGGCGATAGTCGCGTGACACTGATGCAGATGCGCAAGGCGCATGACAGTTTCTTCAACGACTGGATGGAGGGGTGAGTTGTCCTCCCTGTTCGCCATGAGCCGGTGGATAGGTTCTTTGCCACGTCCGTTCGCCTCGAGCCGGTGGCGTTACGCGCCGTCTTCGACTCTGAAGGGTCGTACTTCTCTTTGGCACTGCTACGGGAAAAAAAGTGCAATGCTTCGACGAGCTCAGCACGAACGGTTGGAGAGCTGCCTCATCAAATCCGTTCGCCCTGAGCTTGTCGAAGGGGCGTCCTACTCTTTGGCATCACTGCGGGACAAAAAGCAGTGCTTGGACAGGCTCAGCACGAACGGGTTGGAGGCACGGAGACCAACCCAATCGGAGGCGTGTTGACCAAACCGGCGTAATCAATGACCCTCTTCCAACCCCTCCTCCATTACAGCGGTCACTTGCTCCTCCCCTTCGCCCTAGCCTGCATCCTTTGGCGTGAGCGGTGGCGGACAGCGGGGCTGTTAATGACGGCCACCATCCTGATCGATGCCGACCACCTGCTGGCAACGCCGATCTTCGACCCGCACCGATGCAGCATCGGGTTTCATCCGCTGCACACCGTCTACGCCGCCATTGGCTACGCTCTATTGCTGCTGGTCCCGCGCTGGTGGGCGCGGGCGATAGGGCTGGGTTGCCTGTTGCATCTGGCCGTAGACTGGAACGACTGCCAGTTCATGGCTTGAGCGCAAGGGTTTACGCTGCCTGTTTATTGCCCAGCAACGGACCTGATGCGCCGCAGCAGGCTGTTTCGATCTGGCGCAAACAGTTCCGGTAGATCGTGGGCGGCGCAATGTGCAACCGGTCGCGGACCACGTCGATATCTTCGTGCAACATCGACAGAAGGTCGGTCTGCACGATCTTGGCAGCGGCGCGCCCGTTGCGGCGTCCTTCGCGCAGGGCGGCGAAAACAGGCACGTCGTGCCCCACTTCCTTGCGCAACTGCCGGGTGCCCATATAGGCGATGAACAGCATGCCGTTGGAATAGATCTGCTGGTAGCTGAAGCCCAGCAGGCATAGCTCGCCCAGCGCGTCGCGGCCATATCCCGACAGGATATGGAACAGGTCGTGCGTATCGCGGGTGCGCGCGGCATACCATTCGTGCAGGTCTTCATGCCGTTCGGACAGGGGCTTGAACCGGTGCGATTCGGCGACCAGTCCGGCAGCACTCAGCCCTTCGCGGCGCATGAAGCGGATGTAGTGCTGTGCCAGCGAATTGGGCGCGCAGTCCGTCCAGCGATCATGATCGTCCAGCGCGGCAGCAAGGTCTTCGTTCTTTTCGAGCAGCGCCTGCCCCGCTTCGCTGCGGATGAAACGCTCCGCCTCGCGGATATAGGCGCCGCCTTTCAGCGCCTCCGTAATGTGGAACACCTGCGAGGTGTCTTCCTTGTCGGCAACCAGCTTGCCGAAATGCTTGAGCGCCTTGATCGGCCGGAAGCCGGTCAGTTCGCGATCGGGATGGATCATGGGCAATTGGGAGAGAGACATGGATAAGCCCTGGTAGATGTGTCGTTTGTTGGCATAATAATGGCCACTACTTACAAAGATGTCAACAAGCTCGGAATTCCTTGTCAGCCGCATCGCCATTGCCACCGTCGGCATCATGCCGAACCACGATACCGTACAATATACTCTGCCCGCTCTTTCGGATGCGGACCGCCTAGCGCGTGCAGACGCCTATCGGAGCGCGATGGCGACGCGCCGGTCCTGCCGCTATTTCAGCGATGCCCCCGTGGACCGTGGCGTCATCGTCAGCGCCATCGCCGCCGCGGGGTCTGCACCCAACGGGGCAAACCACCAGCCCTGGCATTTCGTCGCAATCTCCGACCCGGCGCGCAAACGTGCCATCCGCGAAGCCGCCGAGGCCGAAGAGCGGCGGTTCTACGGCGCGGATGGCAACGATGCGAAGGCGGGCGCGGACTGGCTCGATGCGCTGGCCCCTATCGGCACCGATGCCAGCAAGCCCTTCCTCGAAACCGCACCCTGGCTGATCGCCGTATTCGCGCAGCGCAAGGGTGGCATTGCCGAGGACGGCGAGACGCAGAATTACTACGTCAATGAAAGCGTCGGCATTGCGTGCGGCTTGCTGCTGTCGGCGTTGCACATGGCGGGCGTGGCGACTTTGACGCACACCCCCTCCCCCATGACGTTTCTGCGCAAACAATGCGGGCGGCCCGACCATGAAAAACCGGTCATGCTGATCGTGGCCGGCCTGCCCGCGTCCGATGCGACCGTTCCGGTCCATGCCACACGCAAGAAGTCGCTCGAACAGATCTCAAGCTGGCTATGAAGTCTCGCCTGTAACCCATTCGGATTGCGGTATTTCCAACAGGCGGAGAAGCGCGGTCAGGTCGCCACGCTCGACCCAGCCATCCGCCGCCGCGCGCGCCACCGGCTTGGCGCGATAGGCGATGCCGTAGGTCGCACCTTGCAGCATCGGGATATCGTTCGCCCCGTCGCCCGCCGCCATCGTTACCGCACCGTTCGGCAGCGCGTCTACTTCCTCTTTCAGTACACGCAGCTTGGTGTTGCTATCGACCAGCGGCCCGACCAATGCGCCGCTCAGCTTCCCGCCGTCGATCGCCAGCCTGTTACCCACCACCCGGTCGAACCCTAGCTGCGCGCCGATGGCATCGGCGAAATGGTGGAAACCGCCGGTGACCAGCACCGTGCGGCACCCCCGCGCCCGTAGCGTATGCACCAGCACCCGCGCGCCCGGCGTCGGGGTAATGCGCTTCGCAAGGCAGCGCGCAACCGCGTCCTCGTCCAGACCCGCAAGCAGCGCGACCCGTTGCGCCAACGCCTCGGCAAAGGGCAGTTCGCCGCGCATCGCGCGTTCGGTGATGTCGGCGATCTGGGGCTTCAGTCCGGCGAAATCTGCCAGCTCGTCGATGCATTCCTGCCCGATCATCGTTGAGTCCATGTCGGAAACGAGCAGGTTCGGGACGACAATGGGCCGGTCGCTTACCAACAGGTCGCACGGGCCGAAATGCGCGTCGAGAATGGCGCGCAGCTTGGTCGCGTCGCCTGCCGGCAGCGCGAATTGCAGCACCGCGCCGTCATGCTCCAGCATCCGCTGTTCCGCCACCCGCATACCCGCCGCTTCGAAGGCGGTGACAGCCGCGCGCGCCCGCGTTTCAACGTCCGTCATGTCTGTTATAAGTCGCGCAATGAGCATGGGTGATCCTGATAATCCGGACGAATGGAACGAGCGGATCGCCGATCTTTGGACTGCCAAGCCGCCAGTCATTGCCATCGCAGGACCGACCGCCAGCGGCAAGAGCAGCCGCGCGGTCGAACTGGCGAAATTCCTCATCGATGCGGGGCAGGACGCGGCCATCATCAATGCCGATAGCGCGCAGGTCTATGCCGATCTGCACATCCTAAGCGCCCGTCCCGACGCGGACGAGATGTGCGGCGTTTCGCATCGCCTGTTCGGCACATGGGACGGCGCGGTGCCATGCTCGGCGGCGGATTGGGCGCGCGCGGCGAAGGCGGTGATTGCCGAGCTGCATGAGCGGCGCACAGTCCCGATACTGGTAGGTGGGACCGGGCTGTATCTGCGCGTGCTGCTGGAAGGTATCGCACCGGTGCCTGCCGTCGATCGCGACATTCGCGCTGCGGTTCGCTCCATGCCGCTCGCCGATGCACGCGACGCATTGGAACAAGCCGATCCGGACGCTGCGCGGCGCATCGCACCCGCTGACAAGACGCGGACGCAGCGCGCGCTGGAAGTGGCGCAATCGACGGGGCGCACCCTTGCCGAGTGGCAACAGCGCAAGACCGGCGGAATCGCAGACGGGATCGCCTTGTCGGCGGCTGTCCTCCTGCCGGATCGCGATTGGCTGCACGCGCGGTGCGACCTGCGGTTCGAGACGATGCTGGATGCTGGTGCGGAGGCAGAGGTGATTGCACTGTTGGCGCGCGATCTCGACCCGGACCTGCCGGTGATGCGGGCTATCGGTGTGCCGCAGATTGCCCGTTATCTCGCCGGCGAGATCGATCGCGCGGAAATGGTTGCGGCAGGACAGTTGGCAACACGACAATATGCGAAACGCCAATATACATGGTTCAGGAACCAATCGCCAAAGCCTTGGCTGCGGATAACGCAATTAAGTTTTCCATCTACATCGTTATTTGACATTATATTTCGCAAAGTTGGTTGACACCGGGGCATTTTTGCTTAGTGCACGGCACGTAGCGAGCAACCATGACCAAACAGATTCCCATCACCCGGGCGCGCACCGGCGCGGCCATCCTTGTCGACACTCTTGTCGAACAGGGCGTCAAGTTCGTCTTCGGTTATCCGGGCGGCGCAGTGCTACCGATCTACGACGCGCTGTTCGAGGATGACCGGCTGCGCCATATTCTTGTGCGGCACGAAGCGGGCGCGGCGCATGCCGCCGAAGGTTACGCCCGCTCTACCGGCAAGCCCGGCGTGGTGCTGGTCACCTCCGGCCCCGGCGCAACCAATGCGGTGACCGGCATCGCCGACGCGTATCTCGATTCCATTCCGCTGGTCGTCATCACCGGGCAAGTGCCGACCGGCTTGATCGGCACCGACGCGTTCCAGGAAGCGGATACGGTCGGCATCACGCGGCACTGCACCAAGCACAATTACCTCGTGAAAGATGTCGCGCAGCTCGAAGCCACGCTGTCCGAAGCCTTCCGCATCGCCACCACCGGTCGCCCCGGCCCGGTACTGGTCGATATCCCCAAGGACGTGCAGATTGCAGCCGCAGCCGATGCGGCGCAGGATGCACCGCTGCCCCCTTCGCATCGCTACCGCCCCACCCTGCGCGGCGAGGATACCGATATTGCCCGCGCCGTCGCAATGCTGGCCAAGGCCAAGCGTCCGGTATTCTACACCGGCGGCGGCGTTATCAATTCCGGTCCCGATGCCAGTATCCTGCTGCGTCAGCTGCAGAGCCTGACCGGCGCGCCCGTCACCAGCACGCTAATGGGCCTGGGCGCGTTCCCTTCGACCGATCCGCAATGGCTTGGCATGTTGGGGATGCACGGCACCTACGAAGCCAATATGGCGATGAACCAGGCGGACCTGATTTTGGCCATCGGATCGCGGTTCGACGACCGCGTGACCGGCAGGCTGGACGCTTTCGCCCCGCATTCGGCCAAGATCCATATCGATATCGACCGTGCCAGCATCAACAAGATCGTGCCCGTCGATCTCGGCATCGTTGGCGACTGCGCTACCGTGCTGCAACAGATCGTGGACGCATGGGGCGACACCGCACCGCGCGACACCGCCGAATGGAATGCGCGTATCAAAGGCTGGCGTGCACGCGAAAGCCTCGCCTATCCGGCGCAGGGGCGCAAAGGGTCGGGTGACCTTATGCCGCAACGTGCGGTGGAGCGGCTACATGCTTTGACGCATGAGCGCGAGCCCATCATCACCACCGAAGTCGGGCAGCACCAGATGTGGGCGGCGCAGTATTATGGCTTCGATGCGCCGAACAAATGGCTGACCAGCGGCGGTCTGGGCACGATGGGTTATGGCTTGCCCGCTGCCATCGGCGCGCAGCTCGGCAATCCCGATGCGCTGGTGATCGACATTGCGGGCGAGGCCAGCATCCAGATGAATATTCAGGAACTGGGCACCGCCAGCCAGTATCGCCTGCCGGTCAAGGTGTTCATCCTGAACAACGAATATATGGGCATGGTCCGCCAGTGGCAGGAACTGACCTATGAAAGTCGCTATTCCAACAGCTATTCCGACAGCCTGCCCGATTTCGTGGCGCTGGCCGAGGCGTATGGCTGGAAGGGCTTGCGGATCGAGGACGAGGCGGGCCTTAATGCCGGAATCGAGGCGATGCTGGCGCATGACGGCCCTGTGATGGTCGATTGCCACGTGGCGAAAGACGCCAACTGCTACCCCATGATCCCATCGGGCGCGGCGCATACCGACATGATCCTGCACGGCGACGAGGTGTACGAGATCATGGACGACGAAGCGAAGGCGCTGGTGTGATGGGGTTTCTTCAATCCGTTCGTCCTGAGCTTGTCGAAGGATCGTTTTTCTTTCTGCGGGACGTTGGAAAAAGAAAGGGCGGCCCTTCGACAGGCTCAGGGCGAACGACGAACACATGATCGAGCAAACCTCTCCCTCCCAACGCCACGTCCTCGCCGTCACCGTCGATAACGAACCTGGCATCCTCGCCAAAATCACCGGGCTGTTTACCGCGCGCGGCTACAACATCGACAGCCTGACCGTGGCTGATATCAGCGAAGACCACGCGATCAGCCGCATCACCATCGTCACTAGCGGCCCGCCCGCCGTAATCGACCAGATACAGGCGCAGCTTGAGCGGTTGGTGCCGGTGCATTCGGTGGTAGACCTGACCGAGGAAGGTCCGCATGTCGAACGCGAGCTGGCGCTGGTGAAGGTGGCCGGTATCGGCGAGAAGCGCGTCGAGGCGCTGCGCCTTGCCGACATCTTTCGCGCCCGGCCCGTCGACACCACTACCGCCAGCTTCATTTTCGAAATAACCGGGCCGCCAGACAAGGTCGACAGCTTCATCGCCCTGATGCGCGAACTGGGACTGGTCGAAGTCGGGCGAACGGGTATCGTCGGCATGATGCGGGGTGCAGGCGAGGTTCCAGATAAAACACTGCAATAACAGGGATTACACTGTGAAAGTCTATTACGATGCCGATGCCGATCTCGACCTGATCCGGGGCAAGAAGGTCGCGATTGTGGGCTATGGCAGTCAGGGCCATGCCCATGCCCAGAACCTGCGCGACAGCGGCGTGACCGACATTGCCGTCGCGCTGCGCGAAGGGTCGGCCACGCGCAAGAAGGCGGAAGAGGCAGGCTTCACCGTCATGTCCAATACCGAGGCGGCGAAGTGGGCGGACCTGGTGATGGTGCTGGCGCCGGACGAGCATCAGGCCGCCATCTGGCAGGACGACATGGCGGGACATATGAAACCGGGTAGCGCGCTCGCCTTCGCGCATGGCCTCAACGTGCATTTCGGCCTGATCGAACCGCCCGCCGATATCGACGTCATCATGATCGCGCCCAAGGGACCGGGCCACACCGTGCGCAGCGAATACGAGCGTGGTGGCGGGGTGCCGTGCCTGATCGCGGTCGATCAGGAGAGCGAGGAGAGTGGCGGAAACGGCTACGCCAAATCGCTCGCCCTGTCCTATGCCAGCGCGATGGGCGGCGGGCGAAGCGGCATCATTGAAACCAATTTCCGCGAGGAATGCGAAACCGATCTGTTCGGCGAACAGGCGGTGCTGTGCGGCGGTATCACCCACCTCATTCAAGCCGGGTTTGAGACGCTGGTCGAGGCCGGTTACCAGCCCGAAATGGCCTATTTCGAATGCCTGCACGAAACCAAGCTGATCGTCGACCTGCTGTATGAAGGCGGTATCGCCAACATGCGCTATTCCATTAGCAACACGGCGGAATACGGCGATATCAAGACCGGTCCGCGCATCATCACGGATGAAACCAAGGCCGAAATGAAGCGGGTGCTGGCGGATATCCAGTCGGGGCGGTTCGTAAAGGATTTCGTACTGGATAACCGCGCCGGTCAACCGGAGCTGAAGGCAAGCCGCAAGGCCGCCGAAGCGCATCCGATCGAGAAGACCGGGTCCGAGCTGCGCGCGATGATGCCGTGGATCGGCAAGAACAAGCTGGTAGACAAGGCGAAGAACTAGGGCCAGTTTCTACCGCAGCCATTCCATCGGGAGCCGTATCATGCTGAAACAGACCCTCGCCGCCATCCTCGCCACAACCGCTGCATTCGGCACTGTCGCCACCCTGTCCGCGCAGGATGCGCCCGCCGTGCCGGGTGCCGCCGATCCTGCCCGGGTGATGGCCGGCAGCTATGCGCTCGATGCCGCGCATACGCAGGTGCAGTGGCAAGTCAGCCATTTCGGCTTCAACGACTATTTCGGATTGTTCGGCGATATCGAGGGCACGATGCAACTCGACCCGGCGAACCTCGACGCCACGGTGCTGGACGTGACCATCCCGATCACGTCGGTGGCGGTGTCGAGCAGTGGCTTGCGCGATCACCTGCTGCGCGACGGGAAAGATGGCGGCGCTCCCGATTTCTTCGGCTCCGCCCCTCCCCCGGCCCGCTTCGTATCGAACGACGTGCGCCGTATCGACGCCACCCGCGCGGCGATCTTCGGCACGCTGACGATGAACGGCAAGAGCGGGCCGGTTACGCTGCTGGCTGAATTCTCCGGCGCAGGGGCCAACCCGCGCAGCAAGGTCGAAACGGTGGGCTTCCACGCCACCGCCAGCATTATGCGGTCGGACTGGGACATCGGCTTTGGTGTTCCGCTGGTGGGTGACGAAGTGGATCTTACCGATCAGCGCCGCGTTTGAGAGGAAGTAGCGCTGCCCATCGGGTAGCATCGCCCACCATGTTGCGTTAGTCCGGTGGACCCATGCCGATGCTGACCGACCCTTCCGTGAAATATCGCGCCTTTCCGCAGGTCGACCTGCCCGATCGCCGATGGCCCTCGCGCACCATCACCGCCCCGCCCCGCTGGCTCAGCACCGATCTGCGCGATGGCAACCAGTCCATCATCGACCCGATGGACGCGGTGAAGAAGAACCGGTTCTTCGATATGCTGGTGGGCATCGGGGTGAAAGAAATCGAGGTTGGCTTCCCCAGCGCCGGGGCGACCGAGTTCGACTTCATCCAGGGGCTGGTGCGCAGCGGGCGCGTGCCGGACGATGTGACGGTGCAGGTGCTGACGCAAAGCCGCGAAGACCTGATCCGCACCAGCTTCGACAGCCTTGAGGGCGCGCGCACCGCCATCGTCCATCTATACAATGCGGTCAGTCCCGCGTGGCGCGACATCGTGTTCCGCATGTCGAAAGCCGAAGTGCGCGACATTGCGGTGGCGGGCGCAAAAGTCATGCGCGACGAGGCGGCGGCACGGCCCGATACCGACTGGCATTTCCAGTATTCGCCCGAAACCTTCTCCACCGCCGAACTCGACTTCAGCATAGAGGTCTGCGCCGCCGTGATGGAGGTGCTGGCTCCCACGCCCGACCGCCCGATCATCCTCAACCTGCCCGCCACGGTGGAGGCGGCGACGCCCAATATCTACGCCGACCAGATCGAGTACTTTGTGCCGTAACCTGCCCGGTCGGAACGCCGCCATCATCAGCCTGCACACGCATAACGATCGCGGCACCGGCGTTGCGGCTGCGGAGCTGGGCCTGATGGCGGGGGCGGACCGCGTGGAAGGCTGCCTGTTCGGCAATGGCGAGCGGACGGGGAACTGCTGTTTGGTGACAATGGGTCTGAACCTGTACACGCAAGGCATTGATCCGAAACTCGATTTTTCGCAGATCGATGACGTTATCGAGACTGTCGAGTACTGCAACGGCCTGCCTGTGCATCAGCGCCATCCCTATGGCGGGGAACTGGTCTATACCGCCTTTTCGGGCAGCCATCAGGACGCCATCAAAAAGGGCTTCGAAGCAAACGCGGTGCAGAACGACAGGTTGTGGCGGGTGCCATATCTCCCCGTCGATCCGGCCGACCTTGGGCGAGATTACGAGGCGGTTATCCGCGTCAATTCGCAAAGCGGCAAAGGCGGGTTTGCCTGGGTGCTGGAACAGGATCGGGGCCTCAAACTGCCCAAGCCTCTACAGGCGCATTTCAGCCGCCATGTGCAGGGCATGGCCGACGAACTCGGTCGCGAGCTGGAGGCGACCGATATCTGGCAGGCGTTTCAAAGCGCGTATCATATCGGCGGCACCGACAAACGCTTCCGTCTGGTAAATTACGAGGAAAGCCGCGCCACCGACGGCACCCGCATCTTCGCAGGCACCATCGCCGTCGCGGGCGAGGAACAGCGCGTCAGCGGGCGCGGCAACGGCCTTATATCGTCGGTACTCGGCACGCTGGAGGACAGTTTCGGCATTCAGCTACAGGTGCGCGATTACACCGAACATGCGCTGGGCAGCGGGCGCGACGCCACCGCCGCTGCCTATCTCGAATGCCAAACGCCCAATGGCGATGCCGTGTGGGGTGTGGGGATAGACGAGGACGTCGCCACCGCCAGCGTGCGTGCCGTGCTTAGCGCAGCCAACGCCGTGGCCAGTCCAGCGCAAGAACCGGGCGCAGATTAACGCCGCTTCTTCTTGGATTTGCGCGCCTTGCGGGCGGCGTAGCGGGCGTCGCGTTCCGCCTTCTTTTCCTCTTCGGTTTTCTTGGGCTTCTTGGCCGCCTGTGCCGCTTCCTTCTCGGCAATTTCGGCGGCGATTTTCGCTTCCTTCTCCGCCTTGGCGTCCGCCTTTTTCTTCTCGAACGCGGCCTTCTTCTCCGCACGCGCGGCCGCCTCCGCTGCCTCGCGCTCCGCACGTTTGGCTTTGGCAGCGGCGATTTCTTCCTCGGTCGGCGGCTTCTTGGCCTTCAACTTGGCCAGTGCAGCGGCCTTGGCCTTTTCGGCAGCCTTGGTTCGTTCGTCGAAATTGGGCGGGGTGAAAGATGGCATGGGTAAGTAAGATGTCCTGTCTGTTCTGAACTGCGTTATCTGGTATGCAGGCGCATCAGATAGCAACGTATCGCCGGCGATGGAACACCGGCGGCAAAACCGGCACGATGCGCATTACGCTGCCCTCCTTGCAGAAGCGAGCTTGCATGACCGAAACAATCCTCGAACCCGATCTGCCGATCTTGGATGCGCATCATCACCTGTGGGACTTGCGCCCCATGCTGCCCGCCTTTCCCGAACCCCGGCATCCGTTCGTCGAGACCATTGCGGGGGCGGCGAAGTATGGATTCGAGCAGCTTTCGGCCGATATGGCGACGGGTCACAACATTGTCGGCACTGTCTTCATGGAGTGCGGCGCGTTCTATCGGGCGGGTGGCAATGCTGCGATGAAGCCGGTCGGCGAGGTCGAATATGTCAACGGTGTCGCGGCGCAGGGGGCGAGCGGCTTGTATGGGGCGGCGCGTCCCTGCGCGGCGATTGTCGGCCATGCGGACCTGAAGCTTGGCGACGCTGTTGCGCCGGTTCTGGATGCGCTGGTGGCGGCCGGAAACGGGCGGTTCTGCGGCATTCGTCATCAGGGCGCGTGGGATGCCGACCCCGCCGTGCTCGGCCCGCCCTTTCACGCTCCGGAAGGGCTTTATCGTGAAGATGCCTTCCGCAGCGGCTTCGCGCATCTCGGTTCGCGCGGGCTGACCTTCGACGCATGGGTGCTGGAACCGCAACTTGGCGAGGTGCTGGACCTTGCCCGCGCTTTTCCGGACCAACGCATCATGCTCGACCATTGCGGCACGCCCTTGGGTATCGGCCCCTATGCGGGCACTCTGGACGACACCTTCGTACGCTGGCGTACCGCCATTTGCGCATTGGCGGAGTGCCGGAACGTGTCGGTCAAGCTGGGCGGGCTGGCGATGCCGTTCTGCGCACTGCCGGACAAAGGACCGGCGGCAGGCACAGGATCCGAGGCGCTGGCGGCAATGTGGCAACCTTATATCGAAACATGTATCGAGGCGTTCGGCGCTGACCGGGCGGCATTTGAATCGAACTATCCGGTTGATCGCTGGGGTGCCAGCTATCCGGTATTATGGAACGTTTTCAAGCATATAACGGCCAATTACTCCGATGCGGAGAAGCGCGCCCTATACGCTGGCAACGCTCTTGCGTTCTACGGAATAGGCGATGCGATAAAACTGGGTTAGGCCTAAACTTTCCTAAACTTTCAAAGCGATTTCTTCCGGAGAACACAATGCCTCTACCCGCCCCTTTCGACAAACTGCGCCTGCCGATCATCGGTGCGCCGCTCTTCATCGTGTCCGGCCCGGACCTGGTCATCGCGCAGTGCAAGGCCGGGGTGATCGGATCGTTTCCGGCGCTGAACGCGCGTCCGTCCGGCGTGCTGGACGAATGGCTGCATCGCATTACGGAAGAACTGGCCGCGCATAATCGCGACAATCCAGACCGCCCCGCCGCACCCTATGCCGTCAACCAGATCGTCCATCGCAGCAACGACCGGCTGGAAGAAGACATGCAGGTCTGTGCCAAGTGGCAGGTGCCGCTGACCATCACTTCGCTTGGCGCGCGCGAAGACATCTTTGCCGCCGTCAAAGGTTGGGGCGGCATCAGTATGCACGATGTCATCAACGACCGCTTTGCACGCAAGGCCATCGAAAAAGGCGCGACCGGCCTGATTCCGGTGGCGGCTGGCGCTGGCGGGCATGCCGGCACGCAATCGCCCTTCGCGCTGATGCAGGAAATTCGCAGCTGGTTCGACGGGCTGGTCGCGCTGTCCGGCTCCATCGCGCATGGCCGCAGCGTGCTGGGCGCACAGGCAATGGGTGCGGATTTCGCCTATATCGGCAGCCCGTGGATCGCGACGGAGGAAGCCAATGCGGACCAGGCCTACAAGGACGAGATCGTCGGAAGTGCTGCGAAGGATATCGTTTATAGCAACCTGTTCACCGGCGTGCATGGCAACTACTTGCGCGGTTCCATCGAGAAGGCGGGGCTAAATCCCGACGACTTGCCGCAAAGTGATCCCAGCAAAATGAATTTCGGCTCCGGCGGCAATTCCAAGGCCAAGGCGTGGAAGGATATCTGGGGGTCGGGCCAGGGGGTTGGCATGGTCGAAGCGGTGGAACCTGTCGCGGCGCGCGTGGACCGAATGGAAGCGGAGTATTGTGCGGCGCAGGAGGCGCTGGGCCAGAGAACGGCGCGAGGTGCGGATGACCCCAAGGGCTTGGTATCAAGAGCGCCGGACCCGGACGGTTTTGCCGCTGTCGGAAACGGCTAGTTGCAACGTGGTGCCGTCGGGACCGGAGATGCAGAAGATCGCGGTGTCGAACATCACGTCCGCGGCAAAGCTTTCATCGTCCGCCGCTATCTGGCGGTGCATCCCATACGGGTCGCCACACCGACCACATCCGCAAGGGATGCTGCATCAGGACAGGCGCCTTGCGGGAAGCGTAGCCATAGCGTCGCGATGCCGAACGGTTTGCCATGCGACTGAAAATAGCGAGCAGATTTCCCTGCGCGCGCGTGCCGCGGTGTCGTGCGATCGGTAGCGATGGATGCATTCCTGAATGTCCACGCGCACAAAGTGCCGCGCAAGTCGGACCACGTTGAGTGTTAGCGCACCTAGGTGCTCGATTTCGGAGCAATCCTTCAAAGTACAGATGCTAGAATACACCCATCCGCAGACCCTCGGCCAGCGCCGCGCCCAGTTCCTCACATCGCGCAAGCGCGGCGGGCGGACACGACTTCGCGGCCATGATACGCTCCGGCGTCTGGGCTGCGGTGTTGACGATCATTGGCTTAGCCACCCGCTTCAGCCGCCATCCGGTGGCGATGCGGTCGATGTCGCGCTGCGCTCCCGTGCCATCGGACCCCGCGGCAATCGCAGTCGCATAGGCCCGCCCCTCGATCCGCCCCAGCGCCGGGTAATAGGTGCGGTCGAACATCTCCTTCATCAGGCCCGACATCGTGCCAAGATTTTCCGGGCAGACGAACACATAGGCCTCTGCCGCCAGCATGTCCTCTGCGGTGACATACGGCACGCTGACACATCGCGCGACATCGCCAGCCCCGGCAGCGATAGCACGCGCCATCGCTTCCGCCGTGCCGGTGCGGCTGTGCCATGCAATCAGCAGGTAAGGTATCTCCTCCATCGCCGCTGTCGTCCCAACGCGGCGGAGGATTGTCAATCGCCATGCTCTTGGCAGTGACGCCCGCCCGCGCCTACGGTGGCGCGCATGGCCACCAGAACCGTCACCCCCGTATTCGGCGTCGAGCGTTCGCTTAGTGGCAAGGCGTGGCACTGGCGCGGCGGCAATATGGAACAGACGGCCGGTGCGTCTCCCGGTGCGATGGACGACATCGCCACGCAGTTGCTGCTGTCGCGCGGGGTAAATCGCAGCGATCTCGAGCGCTACGCCCGCCCCACCCTGCGCGCCTTCCTGCCCGATCCAGCCATTTTCCAGGACATGCACACCGCCGCCCTGCGCATCGCGCAGGCGGTTCTGTCCGGTGAGCAAATGACCGTCTACGGCGACTACGACGTAGACGGAGCCACCAGCGCGGCGCTGCTGATCCGGCTGGTGCGGATGCTGGGCGGCGATGCGGCGTATTACATTCCGGACCGCCTGCTGGAAGGATACGGACCGAGCGGGAAGGCACTGGTCGAGCTAGGCGAAAGCGGCTCTACACTTGTAGTGACCGTCGATTGCGGCGCGATGGCGTTCGAGGCGCTCGACATGGCGCATCGGGTGGGCATCGACGTGGTGGTGGTAGACCATCACAAATGCGCGCACGAGCTTCCAAAGACCATCGCGCTGGTCAATCCGAACCGGCTGGACGAGAGCGTGGAGGCCGCCGGGTTCGGCCATCTCGCGGCGGTCGGCGTGGCGTTCCTGCTGGCGATCGAGATCGTGCGCGTGTTGCGCGCGCAAGGCTATTTCGCCAACCGGGCGGAGCCGGACCTGATGTCGCTGCTCGATCTGGTGGCGCTGGGGACGGTGGCCGATGTCGCCCAGCTGCATGGGCTCAATCGCGCCTTCGTGGCGCAGGGGCTGAAGATCATGGCCAGGCGCGAGAATATCGGCATGGCGGCACTGATCGACGCGAGCCGCCTGAAACGCGCGCCGGTATGCAGCGATCTCGGTTTTGCACTCGGCCCTCGCATCAATGCGGGCGGAAGGGTCGGCGAGGCGACGCTTGGCGTGCGATTGCTGACCACGGGCGACGCCGCCGAGGCTGCAGACATCGCCGCGCAACTATCGCAACTCAACGAGGAACGGCGCGGTGTCGAGGCGGGCGTGCAGGAAGAGGCCGAGAAACAGCTAGCAGCCCAGCACAACCGCTCGGTTATCGTCGTATCGGGCGAAGGGTGGCACCCCGGCGTTATCGGGATCGTCGCAGGTCGCCTGAAGGAAAAAACCGGCAAACCCACTGTGGTAATCGCGCGCGACGCGGACAGTGGCGAAGGCAAGGGTTCGGCCCGCTCTATCCCCGGCGTCGATCTGGGTGCGGCGGTCATTGCCATGCGCGAAGAAGGCCTGCTGGTCGCGGGCGGGGGCCATGCGATGGCGGCCGGGCTGACCGTGGCGGGCGACAGGATCGACGCGATGGCCGAATGGCTCGATACCCGGCTCGCCACCGACGTAGCCAAGGCGCAGGGCGCGCAAAGCTTGAAGCTGGACCTCGCCATCGCGCCGCTCGGCTTGACGCCGGAACTGGTCGAAACGCTGGAAACCGCTGGCCCATACGGCGTTGGCTGGCCCGGACCCAAGCTGGCGGTCGGTCCGGTGCATCTCATCAAGGCGGACATCGTGGGCACCGACCACCTGCGCATGATCGTGGGCGGGCAGGACGGCGGTTCGATCAAAGCCATCGCCTTCCGCGCGGCGGAGACCGACTGGGGGCAAGCATTGCTGCACGGCGGCAAGGGACGCCGGTTGTGGCTGGCCGGACGCGCCAGGATTGACGACTGGGGCGCGCGCCCCGCTGCCGAACTCCATGTCGAGGATGCCGCCTGGGCCGACTGAGCCTGAAGCAAACATTGCAAGGTTGGTCTTGACGCAATCGGTGTCGAACCCTAATTGCGCCGCCACGCCATCGGTTCGATGCACCGGCTTGGCCCCTTCGTCTAGCGGTTAGGACGCGGCCCTTTCACGGCTGAAACACGGGTTCGATTCCCGTAGGGGTCACCACCGGCACACCCGGCACGCCATTGGCGCTGGTTCGGGTAGCATTTTGACGTTAGATCGCATTCATGCCTGTTCGCGGTATCTTCCCCTGGGCGGGCCTCTGCCTCGCGATTGCGACGTGCGCATTTCTCATTTTACTAACCGGTGAACTGGCCCTGTCGCTCGTCGTGCTGCTGGTATGGGTCTGCACGCTCGCCCTTGCCTATTGGAAGCCCCCCGAAGACAAGCGTGTGGTCAAGGACGACCGGTACGATATCCGCGGGCTGACCCGCCTTATCGAAGATTCCGTCACACCCATCCTGCTTACCGAGCGCGGGCGTATCGTGACAGCCAATGGCGCGGCGCGGCGGGTGCTGGGCAACCATGTGGTGCAACAGAATGCGCGGGTGGCCTTTCGCCAGCCCGAGGCCGTCGCGCTGATCGATGCTGGCCGCACTGGCCGTACGCAGGTTCGCGGCCTCGTCCGTCGCAGCGATGCCTGGCTGTTTCACTTGCAACAGCTTGACGCGCGCACGGCAGTTATCGAACTGCTCGACCAGTCGAGTGAGGCGGATGTCAGCCGGGCCCACACCGATTTCGTCGCCAATGCCAGTCACGAACTGCGCACGCCGCTGGCCTCCATCATCGGCTATGTCGAGACGCTGCTGGAAGATGGCGCGGCAAAGCATCCCAATGTGCGCAAGAAATTTCTCAGCACGATTTTGAAGGAAGCAAGCCGGATGCAGTCGCTGGTCAGCGACTTGATGTCCCTGTCCCGGGTCGAGGCGGAGAAGAACGACCGACCGGAAGAACCCGTGCAGCTCGCCCCGATCGTGGAACGCGCCTCGCGCGATGCGGCCGGCCTGGAGCGGGCGGAGCGGGTTAATCTGGACCTCTCCGAAGTACCCGAGATCAGGGGCGATCCGCGGCAGCTTGAACAGCTGGTCCGCAACCTAGTGGATAATGCGCTAAAATACGGGGCGGCGGGATCGCCGGTGACCGTCCGGCTGGATCTGGGCCGGAATGGCGAACCAAGGTTGATGATTGTCGATCGCGGCGAAGGCATCGCGGCGGAGCACCTCCCCCACCTCACGCGGCGATTTTACCGCACCGAGCCGGGGCGCAGCCGCGCATCGGGCGGCACGGGACTGGGTCTCGCCATCGTCAAGCATATCGTCGAACGCCACGCGGGAAGGCTGGATATTGCCAGCGAGGAAGGCGTCGGCACCACCTTCACCGTGCGGTTCCCGATAGAGGCTGTCGGGGACACCGAAGCCCGCGCGTAACGCACGTGTCACAAATCATCCACAAGCGGGGTCTGTCCATCGCATAGCAGCCATAGGATTCGTGCGCCGCGCGTGAATGGGCAGACTGCGACGCCGGATATGTGAATCGACAATGTGGCCGCCAGGGGCCGAGGGTGGGGTGTGTGGTGACCAAGAAAGCAGCAATCATCGCTTTCTGCCCGCATATGATGCCTTGTGGCCGCGCAACCGGCGTGCCGCTTCCGAGAGGAAACCGGGGCTAGTGTCCGCCGGATTGCTTTTCCTTCTTGCCATCGGCCTTGGTCTTGCCGGCTGGCTGGCCGGGCGCGCGCGGGCTTGGGCCTTTCGTCGCGATGTCGGTGCGGCGCAGCTGCGTTCGCTGCCGGTATACCATGCCTGGTATGTTGCGCTGTGGATCGCAGTGCCGGTCGTCCTGTTCGCGTTTGTCTGGGCCATCGTCGCGCCCAATCTGGTGATGCAATCCGTGCTGGCCTCGCCCGCCGCTGCCGACCTGCCCGCCTTCGGGTTCCAGCGCGACAACCTTTTGCGCGAAGCGCAAGCGGTGGCCACAGGCTCCGCACTGGATGTGTTCAATGACGAGGCGCGCGCTCTGGTTGAGCCGTTCCGCGCGGCCCATCTTCGCTTCGACCTGATCGGTTTGGCCACTGCCCTCGTAATTGCTTTTGCAGGGGGCGTATTCGCGTTCCTGCGTCTCAACCCGGACTTCACCGCCCGCACCCGGGTCGAGCGGACGGTGATGACCATCCTGCTGTTGGCGTCGCTGGTGGCAATCCTGACAACGCTGGGCATCGTCGCCAGCCTGGTGTTCGAGACGATCCGGTTCTTCAATATGGTCAATCCGCTGGATTTCCTGTTCGGGACGCAATGGAATCCCGACCCCATGAGCAGCATGGATGTGGCCGACGGCGCACGCTACGGGGCCGTTCCGCTGTTCTGGGGCACGATCTTCATCGGTGCAATCATCGCCATGCTGGTTGCCATACCGCTCGGCCTGATGAGCGCGATCTACCTGACGCAATACGCTAATCCGCGCGTGCGGCGGTACATCAAGCCCGCGCTGGAGATCCTCGCTGGGGTGCCGACGGTTGTGTATGGCTATTTCGCGGCGCTAACCGTTGCGCCCTTCATCCGCGACGTTGCGCAGGCAATCGGCATCGGCGGCGCGTCGAGTGAAAGCGCCCTGGCGGCGGGGCTGGTCATGGGTGTGATGATTATCCCCTTCGTCTCCTCGATGGCCGATGATTCCATCCAGGCCGTTCCTTCCGCCATGCGCGATGGCAGCCTTGCGATGGGGGCAACCCGCTCCGAAACGATCAAGCGCGTGCTGATACCCGCTGCGCTGCCTGGAATTGTCGCAGGCGTGATGCTGGCAATCAGCCGCGCGATCGGCGAAACCATGATCGTGGTGATGGCCGCCTCTACTGCCGCCAATCTGAGCGCCAATCCGCTGGATTCCATGACGACGGTAACGGTACAGATTGTCGCGATGCTGACCGGTGAGGCTAGCACCGAACACCATACGACCCTGAGTGCCTTTGCGTTGGGCTTCGTGCTGTTCCTTGTGACGCTTGTGCTCAACTTCATCGCCCTGCGCGTCGTCAGGAGGTTCCGCGAAGCCTATGACTGATACTGTGCCCCTGCCGCCTCCCATGCCGGCTAATTCGCCCGACCAGACCGTGTCGCCGACCCGCACCACCGCGTTCGAGCAGCGGCTGCGCAAGCGCTATGCGGCAGAGCGTCGGTTCAAATATCTCGGCCTTGCAGCCATTGCTTTTTCGGTACTCGTGCTGCTGATCCTGCTGGCGAACATGACGATCAACGGGTTCGGCGGTTTCCAGCGCACTGAAATTGCCGTGACGGTCGATTTCGCGCAAACGGGCCTCTCCGCCGATCCGCAGGCGATGGCACAACCGGGCGCCGCGCAGGGGCTAGAGATGCAGGGCCTGCCCGAAATCGTGGCGTCCGCTGCACAGACGGCGCTCGGCGAAGAGGGTGCCGAACAGCTCAATGGTAACGCCTGGCGCGAGGTGGCCACCGCGATCATTGCCGATCCCGAAATCGCGCAGCAGCAAACGACCTTCTGGTTGCCGACATCGCCCGACATGGCCGCCGCGTTTTCGGGCACGGGGTCGTCGGACCTGCAACCGCTGGCCCGGTCGCTCGAACAGCGCGGGCTGATTGCCGACAATTTCGATGGCGGCTTTCTGTCCCGTTCGGACGCGACGGACCCACAGGCGGCGGGCATCTGGGGGGCACTCAAAGGTTCTATGCTGACCATGCTGGTCACGCTGGCGCTGGCCTTCCCCATCGGCGTGATGGCGGCGCTCTATCTGGAAGAATACGCGCCCAAAAACCGCTGGACCGACATTATCGAGCTATCGATCAACAACCTCGCGGCCGTGCCTTCGATCATCTTCGGGCTGCTCGGCCTTGCGGTGTTCCTGTGGCTGTTTCCCAACCTGCGTTCCGCGCCTGTGATTGGCGGGATGACGCTGGCGCTGATGACCATGCCGGTCATCGTGATTTCCGGTCGTAACGCGATCCAGGCCGTGCCGCCCTCTATCCGCGATGGCGCGCTGGCGATGGGTGCTTCCCCTGTGCAGGTCGTGTTCCATCATGTTTTGCCACTCGCCCTGCCTGGCATACTGACCGGCACCATCATCGGCATGTCGCGCGCGCTTGGCGAAACCGCACCACTGCTGTTGATTGGCATGCGTGCTTTTGTGGCAACCCCGCCGGACGGTCTGACCTCGCCCGCCACCGTCCTGCCGATGCAGATATTCCTGTGGTCGGACGAAATCGACCGTGGCTTCGTCGAACGTACCTCTGCCGCGATTATCGTGCTATTGCTGTTCCTGCTCGCGATGAACGCCCTCGCCATTTACCTGCGCAACAAGTTCGAGAAAACCTGGTGACCGTAATCCACCCCAACCTTGACGACACCGCAGCAAAGATGGGCGCGAAGAATGTCTCCGTATATTACGGGCAGAAGAAGGCGATCGACGACGTTTCGATCGACATTCCGACCGATTACGTCACCGCCTTCATCGGCCCGTCCGGTTGCGGCAAATCCACCTTTCTGCGCTCGCTGAACCGCATGAACGACACGATCCCGACCGCGCGGGTCGAGGGCGAAATTACGCTGGATGGCGAAGATATCTACAAATCACGTATGGACGTGGTGCAGCTGCGCGCACGGGTAGGAATGGTATTCCAGAAGCCAAACCCGTTCCCCAAGTCGATCTACGACAACATTGCTTATGGCCCTAAGATCCACGGGCTGGCCGAAGGCAAGGCCAGCCTCGATACCGTGGTCGAAAATTCACTGCGGCGCGCGGGATTGTGGGACGAGGTCAAGGACCGGCTGGACGATAGCGGCACCGCCCTATCCGGTGGACAGCAGCAGCGCCTGTGCATCGCGCGCGCCATTGCGGTTGATCCTGAAGTCATCCTGATGGACGAACCTTGCTCCGCGCTGGACCCGATCGCCACCGCGCGTATCGAAGAACTGATCGACGAACTGAGCGGTCGCTATGCCATCGTCATCGTGACGCACTCGATGCAGCAAGCCGCGCGCGTATCACAAAGAACCGCCTTTTTTCATCTGGGCAAGATGGTGGAGTACGGCAAGACATCCGACATCTTCACCAATCCGCTGGAACAACGCACGCAGGATTATATTACAGGACGATACGGCTGATGTCCGACCATACAGTGCGCGCTTTCGATGAAGACATCACCCGTCTGCGCGGACTGATCGCGGAAATGGGCGGCCTGTCCGAGCTTTCCATAAAGGAAGCCCTCGAGGCCATGGTTACCGGCGACGAAGTGCTCGGCGCTGGCGTGGTCGAACGCGACAAAAAGATCGATGCGCTGGAAAGCGAAGTGGACCGGCTCGCGGTGCGCATAATCGCCCTGCGCGCGCCGATGGCGGACGATCTGCGCGAAGTCATTGCTGCTTTGAAGATCGCCGGTGTGGTCGAGCGGATCGGCGATTATTCGAAAAACATCGCCAAGCGCGTAGGTCAGATCGAGGATCGCGCTACATTCGAACCGTTGACCCTCCTGCCCGCAATGGGCGATATCGCACAGGAAATGGTCCATGACGTGCTGACCGCCTATGCCTCGCGCGACCCGGTGCTAGCGCGGGAAGTTATCGCCACCGACGCCAAGGTCGACGCGTTTTACAACAGCATATTCCGTAATGTTGTCAGCTATATGGTGGAAAATCCTGCCATTATTTCTAGCGCCGCGCAGTTGCTGTTCGTCGCCCGCAACCTGGAACGCATCGGCGACCATGCGACCAATGTGGCAGAGATGGTCCACTTCGCCGCCACAGGCACATATCCGCCGGACGAGGACCGGGGCTAGACCGGCATGACCGAACGCGGCCTCTTCCGACGCGCCATGAAGGAGTAGAACGATGCCTGCTGCAAAGCTGCTGCTGGTCGAGGACGATTCGGCTCTCGCAGAACTGCTCGAATTCCGTTTTGGCAATGAAGGTTATGCTGTTCGCGTGACCGCCGATGGGGACGAGGCATTGATGATGGCGTCGGAAGACGTGCCCGACCTCATCATCCTCGACTGGATGATCGAGGGGACGAGCGGCATCGAAGTCTGCCGCCGGTTGCGCCGCGATAAGAACACCGCACACGTCCCGATCATCATGCTGACTGCGCGCGAGGCGGAGGACGACCGCATTCGTGGCCTAGAAACCGGCGCGGACGATTATCTCACCAAGCCGTTCAGCCCGCGCGAATTGCTTGCGCGCGTAGCCGCCGTGATGCGACGCATTCGCCCCGCGCTGGCAGGCGAGGCCATCGCATGCGGCGATATCACGCTCGATCCGGTAGCCCACAAGGTAATGCGGCGCGGGCGCACGCTTCAACTAGGCCCGACCGAATACCGCTTGTTAAAATTCTTTATGGAAAGTCCAGGCCGCGTGTTCAGCCGCAACCAGTTGCTCGACGGAGTGTGGGGCACGGGCAGCGATATCGAACTGCGCACGGTCGATGTGCATATCCGGCGACTGCGCAAGGCTATCGTGATTGACGGCGCAAAGGATCCGATCCGCACGGTGCGCTCTGCCGGATATTCACTCGAAGTGTGATTTGCTAGCGGCACACGCTACGATACAGCTCCGACTGGTCGAAGTGGAAATGGTCGCGGTGCGCGGCGTTGTAATCGGGTGACAGGACGGTTGCGAAAACAGGACATGCGCCATCGCGCACCGCTTTCAAAAACGCGGCATCGTCCGCATCGCCATCCCAGTCCCGCAAGACGCTGACGGAACGCCCGTCGGACAAGACGAAGCCGCCAATGTCGATGGCATTGCCGGTTGCGTGCTCGCTCCAGCGCCCCCCTTCCCGCCCGTACATGCGGCGGCAGCTATAGGCACCCATATGCGTTACACGCGAGACCTCTTCGCCCAGATGCTGCCGCGCTGCAGGCTGCACCGTGTCGCGTATCCAGATATGCAGCGCAATCCCGGTGGCGCAGGTTGCGGGCGGCACGCGGGGGGATAGCGGTAGCGCGTCGACGATCGTCCGGTCCGGGCGCGCGCACGCCCCCTCTCCCTGCGGTTCCAGAGCGGTGAAGGCCACACCGCTTCGGTCCAGCACGGCACGGCAATCTGCCGGGTCTGCTTTCAGTGCCAGCATCTTTGCCTGCGTCGCCCATCCCGGCGGGTCGGATAGATCCAGCGGCGCGCGCGGATCGTGTTCGGGGTGTTCCGCGAGCCATGACAGCGCGGCAAGTGGTATTGCAGCCAAGGCAAATAGCCACAGCACCAAGCGGTCAGGGGCAAAGTCCGGCTTGCCATACCAACGCAACTGGTTTTTCATGGCAACCGCTTCACGCGAGTTCCGCCAACCTTTCCTTGACCGCAGCCAGATCGGCATCGAACAGCCGCTCCTGCTCGGCACGCGCCGCTCCATCGAGCCGCAGAAGGTAGGATGGATGCGCGGTAATCCAAAGCTCGCTGCCATCATCCAGCATGATGGGCGCGCCGCGCGCCTTGGTGATGCTGACCGTCTTGCCCAGCATGCTGCGGCCTGCACTGGCACCCATCGCCAGCACAAGCTGCGGTTGCACGAGGCCACGCTCCGCCTCCAGCCACCAGCGGCAGGTGTCGATCTCCTTGGCGGCAGGCGATTGGTGGATACGGCGCTTGCCGCGCTGAACATATTTGAAATGCTTCACTGCATTCGTGACGTATGTCGCGGCGCGGTCGATCCCGGCAGTTTCGAGGTGCTTGTCCAACAATTGCCCGGCTGGACCGATGAAGGGCCGCCCACCCTGATCCTCCTGGTCGCCGGGCTGCTCGCCGACGATCATCAGGGCCGCATCGCGCGGCCCCTCGCCCATGACGGCATGGTTTTCCAGCTCGCCGATGGGGCATTTGCGACATTGTGCGATGGCTGTCCCGACAGCGTCCAGCGTGCCGGGGCGTTCCTCGAATTCCAGCGTGCCTGCTTCCACCATCTTTGCTTCCCTTCGCTGTGCGCCCGCCACCAATTCCGGAATAAGCGCGGCTTCCGGCATATTTTTCCAGTATTTCTTGGGCATCTCGCTCATCATCGCGCCGACTTTCAAACGCGCGGGATTGAAGATGGATGCGTAATATTTGCGCCACAGGTCTTCAGTCGGATCGCCTTCGGGTGCGTCGGCGCGTTCCGCCGGTGGCCCCTCGCGCATTGTTTCGCCGTCCCAGTGCAGGCATCCGCGCGGCGTCAGGATCGACCACGACATATTGGCGAAGCGGCGCATGAAAAACCCGGCATTGGCGCGTACGATATGATGCTCCGGCTCGAACCAGGCAACGTAGCGGTCGGGCACATCGCCTTCCGCCTCGATCAGACGAAAGCGGACAAAGGCGTGCATCTTGTGACTGTCGCGCCGGACCGATTTGTCCCATTCCTCGATGCGTCGCACGGCGAGATCGGTCTTGTCCTCCATGAGCCGTGGCGCGGACTGCAACCGCCACAGGACAGAATACAGCACCGCAAAACGTTCGGGGTCGGAATGCAATGCAGCATTGCGCGCCACTGCCACGAATTGCTTATTGGCGCGCACCGCCTTGACTGCATCGGCATCCGGTAACGCGGTCGTACCCGTAGCGAAGAGCGAACCCGACCCGCCCGGCTCCACCCATGCGGTGCGTTCCGGTGGCACATCCGCCTGCACCAAAGCCCGCGCCCGGTCGCGCCACTCGTCGAAATCGTCATGCGCGGCCAATTCGACGGTATGATGCGGGCAAGCGTTGGCCATCGGGCGTCGGGTCAGGCGGCGAACAGTTCAAGCTGTTCGGTCTTGGGTGCAAGCAGTCGGCGCAGGTCGGCGCGGTCGGTAAGGGTCGTCGGTCGCCAATCCGCCGCACAGATGAACGGGCGGACCTTGGCAATGGATTGGGTCAGGCGCCCGATCTCGTCCAATCGAAGCGAGCGATGCCGCCGTGCCGCAATGATCCGGTTCACCACTGTCACGCCCAGCCCCGGCACCCGTAGCAGCATCTCGCGTGGGGCGCGGTTCACATCGACGGGGAAACGGTCCCGGAACTTCAATGCCCAAGCGAGTTTCGGATCGATATCGAGCGGCAGGTTCCCATCCGCGTCGGTCGCCTGCATCACTTCGGACGATTGATACCCGTAAAACCGCATCAGCCAATCCGACTGGTACAGCCGATGTTCGCGGATCAATGGCGGACGCTTAAGCGGTAACACCGCGCTGGCGTCCGGAATGGGCGAAAAAGCAGAGTAATATACCCGGCGCAAGCCGAACCCGTCATAAAGGCGGCTAGCCTTGCCCACGATATCGGCATCGGTGGCGGTATCTGCACCGACAATCATCTGCGTCGATTGTCCGGCGGGTGCAAAACGAGGCGCATGTTTGAACCGTTTGCGCGCATCGGTCGATTCCACGATATCCGCCTTCACCTTGCCCATCGCGCCTTCGATCTGGCGGGCATTCTTGTCCGGCGCGAGGCGAGTTAGCCCAGCGTCCGTCGGCAATTCAACATTGATGGATACGCGATCGGCATACATTCCCGCGCGATGCACAAGTTCGGCATCGGCTTCGGGAATGGTCTTGAGGTGAATGTAACCGCGAAAATCGTGCTCCTCGCGCAGAATGCGGGCCGTTTCGACCAACTGTTCCATCGTATGGTTCGAACTTTTCACAATGCCCGACGACAGAAACAGCCCTTCAATATAATTGCGGCGGTAGAACGACAGGGTCAGGTCGGCCACTTCCTGTGGCGTGAAACGCGCGCGGCGGACATTGCTGCTCTTGCGATTGATACAGTAGTGGCAGTCGAAGATGCAGTGATTGGTCAGCAGGATTTTTAGCAGCGATATGCACCGTCCATCGGGTGCATAAGCATGGCATATACCCATACCCTCGGTCGAACCGATGCCTTTTTCCGACCCTAGCGAAGTTTTCTTGGATGTGCCGGACGACGCGCACGACGCATCGTATTTCGCCGCATCGGCGAGAATCTCGAGCTTTTCCATCGTCGAAAGAACGGCCATGTGTTCGATATATGTTCCTTCCTCCACTATGGGAAGGGCAAAACAGTCTTTTGATATTTATCATTGCCGCCAAAGGTTTGGATGCGCGAGATGCAACGACACCGAATGCAAGCGGTAATCCAGGGAACCTCGCTATCGTTTCATGCGTAACTAATTCAGGCGCTACGGTGCCGTACACCGAAATTCATACGTCACGTTCGTTTCTGGGAGTTAAGACATGAAGACCTTCGCACTTACCGCCGCGCTCGGCGTTTCCGCACTAGCCCTTGGCGCTTGCGCCGAAGTCGATCCCGCACCCGCCGCCGATGGCGAAATGGTTGTTGCAACCGATCCGATTACCGCCGCCGAAGTCGAAGCCGCGCAGACCGCTTGGGGCGAAGGTATCGTCGCCATCGGCCAGGCCTATACCGATGAAGGCGACTATCGCGCCGCCGCGGCCGACCACATCTCCAAATTCTACAATTACGCCGATGGCGAAACGCTGCTGTTCAAACCCACGCTGGCAGCTGAAGACCAGTTCCGCGAAAGCACAGATGAAGCGCTCAGCTACTTCGTCGGCACCGAAGGCACCGAAGATGGCGGTTTCGCCATCGCGCCCTACACCGCCGTGCGCTGGGAAAACAACGGAACCATCATCAGCGACGCTGGCGATATGGCCGTAGCAATGGGCAACTACTTCTTCAGAGGCACCGATGGCACTGACACTAAGGTTGAATACTCCTTCGCCTATGAAAAGGATGACAACGGAGAGTTGAAGATCGTTCTGCATCACAGCTCGCTGCCGTTCGATCCAAGCTGACCGCACGACACCGGAACTCCCGAAAGGCCCGCGTCAGTGATCCAATGTCGCGGGCCTTTTGCCATGCGAACAAATCAGGATATCCGACACATGACCGACATCGAACACAACCTGAAAAACCAGTTCTGGGTGGCGATGGCCGATGCGCCCTACGTTTTCCTGCAACTGGACAGCCGGTCCGCCACGGCCGTGCCGATGCGCGCGCAGCTGGACAAGAATGCGGACAGCGCCATCTGGTTCTTTACGCAGACACGCAGCGACTTCGCCCGGTTAGGCGCGGCGACGGCTACTTTCACCGGCAAGGATCACGGCATGTATGCACGTTTCCATGGAACGCTGGTCAAGGAGGTGAGCCGGGAGCGGTTCGATCATTTCTGGAACAACTTCGTCGAAGCCTGGTACGATGGCGGGAAGGACGATCCCGACATATTGTTCTTACGCATGGACCTCGGCGAAGCTGAGCTTTGGGATGGCGACATGAAATTTAAAACCGTCGCCAAGATGGCGTTCGGTATGACCGTGCATGACGACGTGCAGGACAAACACACCGATACTACGCTTTAGGCAACTATCAAAGCTGCACACGGCGCTAGCCGATAACATCCGGAAAGATACCAACGATCAGGATGGCGATCAACGCGACCGGGCAGACCCAGCGAACAAGGAACAGGTATGTCCGGTGCAAGGCGCCGGATAGGCCGTTCTCGCCGTCGATCAGCCTTTTGTCCGCGATCCATCCGATAAATATTGCCGTAAGTAGCGCGCCGATCGGCATGAGCAACTTGGCGGTAATACCGTCGAGCACATCGAAGATACCTTGTCCTTCGAACAGGGAAATGAAGCCAAGCGGGTGAAAGCCCGACAGGGTATTGAACGAAAATGCCGATGCAGCGCCAAAGACAGCCGCTGCTGTTGCAACGCATAAGGCCGTCGGTACGCGCGGGGTATTGAAAAAGCCCATCGCCCAGGATGTGGGCACTTCCATCAGCGAAACGGAGCTGGTGAGCGCCGCGAACGCGACCATGGTAAAGAACGCCAATCCGATCAACGTACCGGCGGGCATGGACTGAAATGCATGTGGGAGTACATCGAACATCAGCCCCAAACCGCCGTCAGAATCTAGTCCGGCGGCAAGAACGATCGGAAAGATGCACAATCCTGCAATAAGGGCGACGGCTGTATCCATTCCCCCGATCAGCACGGTGGTTCCGGCCAGGTTGACGTTCCGTCCGACATAGGAGCCGTAGGTAATCATCGCCGCCACACCGAGCGACAGGGAGAAAAACGCCTGACCCACGGCAGCGAGCATCACCGGGCCGGTCAATTTGCTGAAATCGACCGTGAACAGATAGACGAGCGTTTCTGCGAACGCTCCCGTAAAAGCGCCGTAGATCGTGATGCCCAGAAGCAGGAGGAAAAATGCCGGCATCAACCAGGTGGAAACGGCTTCGATACCGCCCGAGACACCACGCGCCACAAAATAAACGGTAACGGCAACGAATACGAAATCGAGCAACATCATCGTGATGCCCTGTTCCAGCAAGGCCGGAAACAGCTGCTTGATCTCATCCGCACTCATTCCATCCAGGGCGCCACCGGTTACGCCGTTGGTAAACAGGTCCTGCACAAACAGGCCGATGTAATACAGAACCCAACCGCCGATGACGCAATAGAACGACAGAATCATGAACGCCGATACGACGCCCAGCCCGGCGAGTGCAGACCAACCGCCGGATGCCCGCGACTCTATCGCCACGCGGCGCACGCTTTCGGTGGGGGATGCCTGTCCGTGGCGACCGATCAGGGTCTCGCTCAACAAAACGGGCAATCCGATCAGCACGATGCACAGAATATAGAATATCACAAACGCGCCACCACCATTGTTGGCGGCCTCCGCCGGGAACCGGACCAGATTGCCGAGACCGACTGCCGCGCCGACAGCAGCGAGAATAAATCCGCTACGCGAAGAGAAACTGTCCTTTGCGCCTGTCGGTGCTGGTCCGGGCATTGCGTATTCTCCCAATTTCGAAGCCACCCCCATGCCGTGAACAGTGCCTTCCGTCGAGGGACCATTTGCGGACATGGTCTGGCGACGCTACGCCTTCGACCATGTCTACCACCTTCCAGATCGACACCGCGACCAGTCGCGCCACCCCTACACCTGCACCGATGAAGCGGCTGACCGTGCCCAAGATCCGCGCGCGAAAGGTGGATGGCACCACAACGGAACCGTTGGTCATGCTGACCGCCTATACCGCGCGACAGGCACAGTTGCTGGATGCGCAATGCGACATGTTGCTGGTCGGCGATTCGCTGGGTCAGGTGATCTACGGCTTGCCCTCAACTGTCCCTGTCACGCTCGACATGATGGCCAATCACGCCGCCGCCGTGGTGCGCGGCAGCCATCACGCGCTGGTCGTCGTCGATATGCCCTTCGGCAGCTACGAAGCATCGCCCGAACAGGCCTTCGAAAGCGCAGCATTCCTGATGAAGCAGAGCGGCGCAGCGGCGGTGAAGCTGGAAGGTGGCGCAGCGATGGCGGATACGGTCGCCTTCCTGAGTGCGCGTGGCATTCCGGTAATGGGTCATGTCGGGCTGACCCCGCAGGCGGTCAACGTGCTAGGCGGCTATGCCGCACGCGGACGCAGCGATGCCGAAGCGGACAAGATCGTTACCGATGCCAAGGCGCTGGACGATGCGAGGGCCTTCGCCATCGTTATCGAAGGCGTGATCGAGCCCATCGCAATTGCCGCAACGCAAGCCGTTTCGGTGCCGACCATCGGCATTGGCGCGTCGGCACAGTGCGACGGGCAGGTGCTGGTCACGGAAGACATGCTTGGAATGTTCGAGCGCGTGCCGCGCTTCGTGAAACGATACGAGGATATCGCGCAAACTATTCAGCAGGCCGTCGAACGCTATGCAAGCGAAGTGCGCGACCGCAGCTTTCCCACCGGCGACCAGACCTATCAGCCGAAGGGCTGACCCCACTGACGCCTCCGCAACATGGTCGATAGCGGCGCGGCGATCATCATCTGCAACACGTAGTACAGAAGCAGCGGCACCAAGATGAAACCGGCCTGCGCGGGCGGGAACAGCAGAGCCGCAAGCGGCGCACCGACGGCCGCGCTCTTTTGCGTCGCGGCAAACAGGAAGGCACTTCGGTCGGCAGCCGGATAGCGAAGCGCCCGCGCGACGCCCCATGCGCCGCCGTTCGCGAAGACGAGGAAAATCGCCACCATCGCCAGCATTATCGCCCATGCAGAGGCAGGAACCGCGCTGCCGATGCCCTGTATCACAGCGCCGCTGATCGCGACATAGACCGCAATGCCTATAACGAACCGGTCCAGCCACACCGCGTTTTTCGCGTGATGGACGATGTATGAGCGGAACCAGTCCTGCGTCATCTGCCCCAGAAAAAACGGCAGGATCAGCAGCGTCGCAATACGGATCGCCGTTTCCGATCCGACCGAAGCCGTCCCCGCCCCGCCCAGAACCGCGAAAATCGGCACCGTCACCAGCACGCCGAGCAAGTTGATCAGGGCTGCGCCGATCACCGACAGCGCAACATTCCCGCCCGCCAGCGTTGTGTAGGACGTGGCCGACTGAACAGTCGACGGCAGCGCACCGAGATAAACGAACCCCAGCGCCAGCAGCGGCGGCAGGAAGGGTGCAGTGACGATAGACAGCAGATAGCCCGCGCCGGCCATTACCGGAAATACGAACGCGGCGAGCGGCACGATGAAGCGCCAGTTTGCCAGACCAGCGCGGATGTCGCGCCGCGCAATGCGCAAGCCGTTCACGAAAAATAGAACGAAGATTGCCACATTGGACAGCATTTGCGCCGCCTCGCGCCAGACGCCGGCGGCAGGCAGCATGATGGCACCCAGCAGCGACAGCGCAAGGACGCGGACCATCGGATCGCGCAGGAAGACGGCGGGATTCATGCTGGAACTCATTAAGGGCGCGATGGCGGGTCGCCGCGAAGCTGTCGAGTGCGCGTGGCTAGCGTGTCAGCGCTTTTGCTTTCACCGCAGCAATTTCGGCAACATCGGAATCGGGGTCGATTTCCGCGTACAGTTCCGCCAGCAGGCGCGCCGCATCGCCATTCATCGGTAACAAGTCGTGGGTGGTTTCTGCAAACAGGACGGCGGCCTCCAAATCGCCCGTCTGCCGCGCGATCTCGGCGCGCAGCAGCAATAGTGATGCATCGCGCGCAGCGCCTGTCGTCAGCACGGTGTCGGCATATTGAGCAGCCATATCCCAATCACCGCGTATGGCGGCATATTGAGCGAGCATGGTCAGCGCCTCTGTGTTGAACGGTTGTCCGCTAGCGAAGCGTTGCAGCGTTTGCGCGCTTTTGTCCGGCTGGCCAGACGATGCCAGCAGCGCGGCAGTCTTGTAGGCGATGGGCCAGCTATTGCGGATTTTGGCGGCGGCGCGAAAACTGGCCAACGCGTCTTTGCGCGCTCCGGCGGCGAGCCGCGTATCGGCCAGCAGGACGCGCGCATCGCCGCTGCCCGAGAACCGCTTTTCGAACCGGTGCGCCGTCGCAACCGCGCGCTCGGCTTGATTCTGCGTAATCGCCGCGCGCACGAAGCGCAGCGCATCGGTGCCGCTGTCCAGATCCTTTGTGGCTGCGACTGCCAGCGGAGTGTTGCCGCCGATTGTCGCAAAGGGCGGACGGCCAAGCTGCGCACTACGATCCACCAGGGCTGCGGCGGCCCTGCGGTCGCCAAGCGCCTCGTAAGACCGCGCCACCAGCGTTTGCAGATAGGGCGAGGCGGAGGCCCGTTTTGCACGGTCGGCGAAGACCGACACTAGCTCGCGATCATTGTGGCCCAACGACAGTGCACGCGCCAGCAACAGCGAAACACGGCGGTTGTCAGGCTGCTGCGCGTCCAGCTTGGCCAGTTCCGCTGCGGCGCTGGCATAGTTACCCTGCTCGATACCGATAATACCGGAAAGCAACAGCGCGGCGGGCACGTTGCGGTCCACAAAGCCACTGCGCTGCAGCAGGCGGTTGGCTAGCGAATAATTCCCGGCGCGCGCCACCAACACGGATTGCAGGTAGAACGCCTTTCGGTTGCCAGGGTCGACCCTGGCCAGATGGCGAATTGCAACCAGCATGTCGCGCGCACGGCCGGTTTCGCCAAGCGATGCCGCAAAATCACCCAGCAGTTCCGGATCATCGGGGTTTGCATCCAGGGCACGTTCGAACCAGCCAAGCGCCGCGTCAGCCCCTTCGGTGTCGCGGATCAGACGCCCGCGCAATGCCAGCGCTTCGGCATGGTCCGGACCAAGCTCCAGCGCGCGCGCGACGGCATCGAATGCCTGCGCCTGCTCTCCGCCGCGATAGCGCAGCCGCGCGATATCGACCCACAGCCCCGCGTCTTCGCCGCCTGCACCGATGGCACGGTCAAATGCCTGTCCGGCGGCGGGCAGATTGCCATCCTCCATCTCGAGGCGACCAAGCATGCGAAAACCGTGCAATGCGGTATCTTCGGCGAATTTGCCTTCGCCAAGCCAATATCGCGCTTCGACAAAATTGCCCTGCAACAGTTCGCTTTGTCCCAGATAAGGCGCGAGCTTTTCGCGGTCGGCGCCTTCTTCCAACAGGCCGCGCAGCTGCGCCTCTGCCGCCACCCCGTCGCCGCGCTGCAAGGTGGCAATAGCAACGTCGAATGGACTGGCTTCGGTCGTCGCATCGGAACACCCTGCCATGACCAGCAGCAGGGTAAGCACGGGGGCTAGACAGAAACGGTCACGCCTGAAGGTCATACTGCTTCAGCAAGTCGTAAAGCGTAGGCCGGCTGATCCCCAGCATCTTGGACGATTTGGAGATATTGCCCTCGCTGCGGGCGAGTGCATGGCGGATCATCTTGCGATCCACCTGCTCGCGCGCGGTCTTGAGGTTAAGAACATTGTCCGCTTCGTCTTCGCCTTCATCGAGGTCCAGGTCGGTGGCGGCGACCAGTTTTGCATCGCACATGATGACGGCCCGTTTGACGCGGTTTTCCAGTTCGCGGACATTGCCCGGCCACGGCCATCCATCGATGGTAGCCAGCGCGTCGGGCGCAAAGCCCTTTACATGGGGGTTCATTTCGGTGGCGAAGCGGTTGAGGAAATGCTTGGCAAGCAACGTTGCGTCTCCGGGCCGTTCGGCCAGGCCGGGAATACGGACGACAATTTCGGCGAGGCGATAAAACAGATCCTCGCGAAACGCGCCCTCGCCGATCATCGTTTCAAGATTCTGGTGCGTGGCGCAGACGATACGGGTATCGACCGCGATAGTCTTGCGCCCGCCGATGCGTTCGATGGTGCGTTCCTGCAAGAAGCGGAGCAGCTTTACCTGCAAGGGCAGCGGAATGTCGCCGACCTCGTCAAGAAACAACGTGCCCTCGTGCGCCTGCTCGATCTTGCCTTCGGTGGTCTTGACCGCGCCGGTAAACGCGCCCTTCTCGTGACCGAACAGCTCGCTTTCGAGCAGATTTTCCGGGATCGCAGCACAATTGATCGCGACGAACGCGCCGTTCCGCCGCTTGCTCGCATCGTGCAGCCCGCGCGCCAGCAGTTCCTTGCCCGTACCACTGGCGCCCAGCAGCATCAGCGAGACATTGGTATCCGCCACCCGCTCGATAGTGCGCGCGACTTTCACCATTTCGGGCGCGGCGGTGATAAGCGTGCCCAGGACTGTCTTGTCGGCCTGCGCACGGGTGGCGAGGCGGCGGTTTTCCTCCTCGATAAGGTGCAGGTTCAGCGCTCGCCGGACAATCAGCCCCAGAGCGTCGATATCGACCGGCTTCTGGTAAAAATCATATGCCCCGCGCTCGATCGCCTGCAATGCGCTTTCGCGCGCGCCATGACCACTGGCGACGATGACCTTGGTGTCGGGTTTCAGCCGCATGATCTCGTCCAGCACGGCAAAACCTTCGGTGGTGCCGTCGGGATCCGGCGGCAGGCCGAGGTCGAGCGTCACGATGGCCGGTTCGTCCGAACGCAACGCGACCAGCGCCGCGGCACGGTCGCCGACGATGGTAACGTCGAAATCCTCATATGCCCATTTCAGCTGTGCCTGCAGGCCGGGATCGTCCTCCACTACCAGCAGTTTGTGTCTATCTTCCGCCATCAGGCCGCCCTTTCCAGCGCCGCATCGGCACCTGCATTCGCCACGGGCAGGGTCAGCGTAAAGCGGGTACCCAGCCCTTCGCGGGATTCCACGTCGAGCCGCCCGCCCATGGCCGCGATCAGCTCGCGCGCTTCCAAGGCACCAATGCCGAACCCGCCCTGTTTGCTCGACACGAAGGGCTTGAACAGCCCGTTGCGCACGAACTCCGCCGTCATGCCGCAGCCGGAGTCAATCAACTCGATTCGCGCCTTCTCGCCATTCTCGCTCAGGTCGAGGAGCACCGGCATGTCCGCAGTACTTGCATCGACTGCATTCTGCACCAAATGGACCAGCGCCTGTTCCAGGGTCTCGGCATCGGCGCAGACAGTCACCGGCGCAGCGTCCAGCAGCGTCACGGGATGCGCGCCGGTGAACTGCGCCACCACGCGCTGCGCCAGCGCCGTCAGGTCCACCGGCGCGCGCGCAGCCGTCGGGTTCGCGCCGTAGCGGTTCAGTCGCGCCAACAGGGCATTCAGCTTGTCCGCACTGTTGCGCAGCGTCACCAGCATATCAGCCCGGAATTCGGGTTTGTCGGCATGGCGTTCCGCGTTGCGGGACAGCAGGGCGAGCTGACTCGCCAGGTTCTTGATATCGTGCATGACGAATGCGATGCGACGGTTGAATTCATCGAACCGCGCCGCTTCCATTAGGGCCACCTGCCCCGACTGTTCCGCCAGATAGCTGGCAAGCTGTTGTCCTACCACGCGCAACAAGTCGAAGTCCTCCCAGTCCAGCCGCCGCGCCTCGGCTGGCCGGGCCAGCACGATGAAGCCGGTCAGCCGGTCGAAATGCAGCAGCGGCACGATGGCCCACGCCTTGCGCTCGGCAAGCAGCCATTCCGGGATGATCGCGCCCGCTTCCTCCGACCCGTCCGCACTGCGTAATTCGTCGATATCGGCAATAAAGGTCTGCCCGTTAAAAATGGTCGCCAGGTCTTCGGGAATGGAAGCGGCGGGCACGTCGATTTCCGCCCAGTTCCAGCGTGCCGCGATCTGCATCTGCGCCGTATCATCGCGCAGGAACAGCAAGCCGCCGGGGCTGTCGGTGATGTCCGCCATCGCCTTGATCGCGCGCTCCTGCAGCGACTGCCCGGTCCTGTCGGCGTTGCCGTCATCTCGTCCGATGGTCTGCGTAAAACGCAGCCACTCCGCCCGATAATCGTAGCGATGCTTGAACATATGCTTGACCGCGGTAACGCGCACCCATGCCCGTAGCCGCTGCGAAGGCAGCCACAACAACGCCACGACCGTCGCCGCGAATACGAAGCCGACTTGTATCAGCCGCCCGAAATCGCCGCCGACCAGCGACAGCGATTGCGCAATCGCTGCCATCAACAGGATGTAGGTCGAGATGACCAGCAGCGAGAGCGTCTGAAACGCCACCGAACGCGATGGTCGCAGGCGCAGATGCGCCACGCCCTTCACAGCGCCTATGGCCAGGGGCACCGAGACGATAGCGATAACGATGCCGCGCGTCGCCGCCAGCTCGACCGGTACCGCGCCGCCCAGATAGGAAACGAGGTAATAGTTGAGGTCGAACGCCCACAGCGTGCCGAATGCCGCCGCGGTCCAGCGCAACACGTCGCGCATCGACTGCGCCGCGCCGACATAGAGATTGTGCAGCAGCACCAGCGCACCCACCGCCACCAGCACGCGGAACATGGCGTTAACCTGGAAAATCGCAGCAGACAGTACGGGCGCGTCGAGAATGCGCGTGCCGATCACCGCCAACACGATCTGCAGTGCCTCCACGAAAACCAACGCCCAGATCATCGGCCTGATCTGCGGCAGGCTTTCGTGCCGCCCGTCATTTGCGAACAGGCGATACAGCACCGCGATCCACGCGCCATTGCGCGCAACCTCCACCAGCACCGTGCCCACCACCAGCGGACCATAGGCTGCATGGCACAGCGCCCAAAGCGCCGTGAGCACCAGCGCCACGATCAACGTGTTGCGCTCCGTCCGCGCCCTATCCCCTCGCTGCGCAATCCAGCCTGCCGCCACGAAAGCAGCGGCCGCACCCGTCAGGTGCATGGCAAAAGCGAGAAATTGCCAGACCATCGCGTTTTGCCAGGTCACCGCGCACCCTCCGGCCATAGCACCACGCGCAGCGTTTGCAGCAAAATCAGCAAATCGAGAAACGGCGTGTAATTCTTGGCGTAGTAGAGGTCGTATTCCAGCTTGTGTCGCGAATCCTCGATACTGGCGCCATAGGGATAATTGATCTGCGCCCAGCCGGTTATTCCGGGTTTCACCATGTGCCGTTCCGCATAATAAGGCAGCTGGTCTTCCAGCTCGTCCACGAATTTGGGCACTTCGGGCCGCGGGCCGACGAAGCTCATTTCGCCTTTCAGCACGCTCCATGTCTGTGGCAATTCGTCGATACGCACTTTGCGGATGAACGTGCCGAGCCGGGTGATGCGTGGGTCGTCCTTGCACGCCCACTTCGCGCCGTCTTTCTCGGCATCGGTACGCATGGAACGCAGCTTGATAACCTCGAACCCCTGACCAAACAGGCCGATGCGTTTTTGCCGGAAGAACGCCGGACCGGAACTGTCCAGCTTCACCAGCACCGCGAACAGCGCGATAAGCGGCGCGGTCAGCAATAGCAGCAGGCCACTCGCTCCAATATCGAACAGGCGCTTCGCCGCGCTCGAAATCATGCGACCGGAACTGAAACCATCGGAAAATATCAGCCAGCTAGGGTTGAGCGAATCCAGATCGACACGGCCCGTTTCGCGTTCCATGAAACTGCTGAAATCATTGACGTGGACGCCGGTCGTCTTGATGCGCAACAGATCCTTCAGCGGCAGCGCGTTGCGCCGTTCCTCAAGCGCAAGCACCACCTCGCTCGCTGCCAGATTGTCTACGAACCGGTCAAGGTTATGGATCGCATCGCGGGCAATGGCTTCCTTTACCACGCGGTTCGCATCGCTCATTGCGATATAGGACACGATGGCGAAACCGGAACCGGGCCGCTCGCTCAGTTCCTTCAGGCGCGCTGCACGCATCCCTGCACCCAGCACGACCACGCGTCTGCGGAATGCCGCGCCCCCGTTGAACGCGCCGATGACCGAACGCGCAAAAATCAGCGCCACGATAGCCAGCGCCATCGCGTACACCAGCGTCGAGCGCCAGAAGGCCACCCCCGGCAGGATGTAATCGATAACAGACAGTGCAATAATGCCGAGGCTGACCGCAACGAGAAGACGTGCACAAGCGAACCGAAGCGAACGCAGCGCCTCGCTGCCATACACACCCACCGCAATCATGGCGGTCCAGACGGTGACGGCAAAGCCGGCAACCGGCACGATACGTTCCATCAGCAAACCGGGTGCCATGCCGATCTGGCTGGCGCGCAACTGCCACGCGATCTCGCCTGCCAGCAGCAGCAAGACGACATCCACCAGTGCCAGCAAAATCACGGCGTGCGGAATGTAGTGTTTGAAAAGGCGGATCATGGTGGTGAGCGAAATCCTGGCGTAAGCTGTAGCGCCACCGTTGCCTATCGCTAAACCATGAAATGTCGGTAAACTTTACATCGAGGTACCGGGGCCGCCCGTCGACGGACTTGGCTCGATGCTATTCTCCGCCGATTTCGTCGGCTGCGTTCTCTACTGCATTGCCGACCTGCTGCGCCGCTTCGCCGACTTCGCCCGCAGCATCGGCAACGGCCACGTCCTTCGCTGCTTCCGCGCCGCCCATCTGGTTGAAGATGAACAGGCCGCCAATGATGGCGACTGCCACCAATAGCAGGAGCACCCATTTGCCACTTCCGCTGCCAGTGGACCGGCCTGCATCGTCGCGGATCGTGGTGTGCGTGTGGGTGGTGCCATCCGCCTCGCGGGTCACCGTGGTGCGTTCTTCGGTCATTCTCTATTCTCCCTTCGCATTGCCTTGGCAGCGCCTTCGCAGTGCCCGTCTACTGCAAGCGTAGTTAAGGTTTGAAAGCGAATGGCAATAAACTCCTGCCGTCGCGCGAAGGTTCCAGCGCGATGCCGGATGGCGGCACCGACCGCTGGCCGCACTCCAGCAAATCGCATCGCGCGCAGCCCGCGCCAATTGTCTGCGGCAACTGTTCTTCAGCAAATGCCGGCGCGCCGGTGGCCAGGTCCGCCAGCAGCTTGGCCTCCACACCGATGATGACGACGAAGACAGTGCCGTCCTCGCGCCCGGCGACCTCGACCGCACGCGAAAAGGTGCGCCATTGGCTTTCCCCGCCGCCGCGTTGGGAAAACGTGACGGTTTGCGACAGGATGCCGGTCCGGTCGAATGCTTTGTGCGCGGACCACAGCGGACAGCTCGCTTCGCCTTCCATCAGCAACGCGCCGCTCGCACCGGAATAGCGTTTGGAAAACTGGCCTGCGCGGTCAATGCGCGCCATAAAGAACGGCAAGCCGCGATGGCCGACCCGCTGCAACGTCGTCAGACGGTGGGCAAGCTGTTCATAGCTGACGGCGAAGCGGTGCTGCAGCACGGCCAGATCGTAACCGGTGCCCTCGCAGGCGCGCAGCAGGCGACCATAGGGCATGACCATTGCGGCGGCGAAATAGGCGGTCAAATGTCGCTCGAACAGGGCGCGCGCGGCGTCGGACGACCAGTCGCGCCCGCCTGCGATACCCGCGATGGTGTCGCGCGCTTCGAGACTGGCGATCTGCATGGCGATCTGGAACGTGCGGGCCGGTGCGCTCAGCATTTCGGACAGCTGCACTTGTCGGGCATGGAGGTCGAGGCGGCGGACGGTATCGGCGATTACTGTACGCGGCAGGATTCGCACCGTGAGCCGGTGCCGCTCGCGCAGACGCTCCGCCAACCCTGCACCCGCGTCGGCATGGGTGAGGCGGATCTCGTCGGCAAGCAGTTCGGCTTGCTCGTCGAGTTCGGGAAAATAATTGCGCCAGCGTTCGATTTCCTGCCGCGTTTCGGCAAGCGGGGAGACAGCGGCGGAAACGGGTGCATCGGCGGCGTCATAAAGTCGGGCAAAGGCGGCGGCAGCTTGGGGGGCATTTTCCAGGAAGGCATGCACTTCGGCGCGGTCGATTGCGATATCGGCAAAGCGTTCGTCGGCGAAGCGGCGTCGGAGGCCGTCCAGCCCGCCGATCGCCTTGTCCTCGCGCAAGCTGCGCGGATCGAAATCGAACTCTTCGACAAGGCGCATCATCACCCGCGCCGAGACCGGGCGCTGATTACGTTCGATCAGATTCAGATAGCTGGGCGAAATCGCCAGCCGCCCCGCCATTGCCACCTGTGTTAGCCCATCGCGTGCGCGCAGTCTGCGCAACGCCGGACCGGCGAAAAGGGCACGATCCTGATTTGTCATAATCTTTGCAACATTACAAGATAAACTGGCAGAACAGCTCGTTTCATACAAGATGTTTTGTCAATTATCGTGAATAGCCAACGCAGCGCGGTATGGATGGGTCGACCAAACTATCAGCAGCCGGAAGACGCTATCATGACCTACCGCACCCATCTCGACGAAACCACGAGCACCATCGAAGCAGGCGGCGCGCCGTGGGCCGCCATCTCGCCCGCCTCCGCCGCGCGCATGAAATTACAGAACCGCTTTCCGACCGGCCTCGACATCGCGCGTCACACCGCCGCCATCATGCGCGCCGACATGGAAGCCTACGATGCGGACCCAGCACAGTACACGCAGTCGCTGGGCTGCTGGCACGGCTTCATCGCGCAGCAGAAGATGATCGCAATTAAGAAGCACTTCGGCAGCACGCAGCGCCGTTATCTCTATCTTTCTGGCTGGATGGTCGCCGCGATGCGCAGCGAATTCGGCCCCCTGCCCGACCAGTCGATGCATGAGAAAACGTCTGTCCCCGCGCTGATCGAGGAAATTTACACTTTCCTGCGCCAAGCCGACGCCCGCGAACTTGGCGGCATGTTTCGCGAGCTCGACGCTGCCACGAACGCCGGTGACGAAATCGAAGCCAAGCGGCTGGAGAAGGCCATCGACGCGCACCAGACGCACGTCGTTCCTATCATCGCCGATATCGATGCCGGGTTCGGAAATGCCGAAGCAACATACCTCCTTGCCAAGAAAATGATCGAAGCTGGTGCTTGCGCGCTTCAGATCGAAAACCAGGTTTCAGATGAAAAGCAGTGCGGCCACCAGGATGGCAAGGTCACGGTGCCGCATGAAGATTTCCACCAGAAGATCCGCGCCATCCGCTACGCCTTCCTCGAACTCGGCGTGCCCGATGGCATCATCGTCGCACGCACCGATTCCCTCGGCGCGGGTCTCACGAAGCAAATCGCCATTACGCAGGAGCCGGGCGATCTCGGCGATCGCTACAACAGCTTCATCGATTGCGAAGAGGTCGACATCAACAATGTACGCGATGGCGACGTATTCTTGAGTCGCGACGGCAAGCTGATGCGTCCCAAACGCCTGCCATCCAATCTCTATCAGTTTCGTTCGGGCACTGGCGAGGATCGCTGCGTTATGGATGGCATCGCCAACCTTCAAGCGGGCGCGGACCTGCTGTGGATCGAAACCGAGAAGCCGCACATTGGCCAGATCGGCGGCATGGTCGACCGTATCCGCGAGGTCGTGCCGAACGCGAAGCTGGTTTATAACAACTCGCCCAGCTTCAACTGGACCCTCAATTTTCGCCAGCAGGTGTTTGATAATTGGGAAGAAGAGGGCCGCGACATGTCCGCATTCGATCGTAGCAAGCTGATGGCGACGCAGTATGACGATACGGATCTTGCCATCGAAGCAGACGAGCGCATTCGCACCTTCCAGCGTGACGCGGCGGCGCAGGCTGGCATCTTCCACCACCTGATTACCCTGCCGACCTATCATACGGCGGCTTTGAGCACGGACAATCTTGCCAAACGCTATTTCGGCGACGACGGGATGCTCGGATACGTCAAGCACGTCCAGCGCGAGGAAATCCGCCAAGGTATCGCGTGCGTTAAGCACCAGAACATGGCCGGGTCCGATATCGGCGACGATCACAAGGACTACTTCGCGGGCGATGCCGCATTGAAAGCCGGTGGTGCCGACAATACGATGAACCAGTTCGAAGCGGCGTAACGCCCCCGCTTTGCCATTACGTCTGGATAAAAGGACTGCCGATCATGGAAGACACACCCAAAACTGAACCGGGCCGCGCTCGCGCGCTGCTTTCCACTTCGGATTTCAAGCTGTTACGCGCAGCTCTTTCCAGTCATGCCAAAGTGCTGGAAGATCGAGAAGAGCTGGCGAAGGTGAACGCGCTGCACCACCGGCTTGGCACTTATATTTAGTTGTTTTCGGTTTCTCCTGGGGAGGAGAATACGGCCGTCGGCACGCGAAAGCATGTCGGCGGCCGTTAATTTGCGCACGATCCGCCACTGCACTTAGGCTGATCTTAACCACACCCGCACCCGCGTGTTTAAGGCGTGCGCGCTATGCAACTCGTCATGGCACGACGAAGCAGCAAACCTGTTATCACGATGCAGATGTATCGGCACTTCGCGCTGGCGACGGTGGGATTGACGACATTGCTGGCTATTATGGCCGACGGTGAAAAGCGCGAAGCCGTCGCCGCGACAGCAAACAGCGCCGCCGAAACGGTGCGAGAGGCCGAGTTCAGTACGACGCTGACCAGCAAAAGTAGCAAGTTTACTACCGCGCCCGCCCCCCGGCGTGGCGGCGGAGGTGGCGGATATATCGACACGTCCCACGCCGGACCGGAACGGACAACGGCGGGCCGCAGCGGTCGCCCGGAATGGGTCGAGCAGCTGGCCATCATGGGTATCTCGCTGACGGAGTTCCAGGCAATGTCGAAGGACCGGCAGGAAGAGATACTGGCGATGCTGAAACGCAAACCCTCGCCGGTGGAGGAGGCCGATGCGATCCGCGCTGCATCGCAGGCCTCGCTCGCCAGATCAGGTGGCGGGCAAAGCCAGGATTTCTAGCCGCCCATCCCACCATTCACAGGCATCAGGTCCATCGCGGCGCTGCTCAGCGCCTCCGCCCCCGTCGCCACAACCGCTTCCGCATCGGGTGCCCAGAACGGGCTGTGCAGCGACACCAGCTCTGCTTCGCCCCGCTGCGCGGCGGCGTATTTCTCTGCAGGTACGCCGCCGATCCAGAAAATCAGCGACTGTATTCCATCGGGATCGGCTCGCAGGAACTGGCCGAAATCCTCTCCCCCCATGACCGATGGCGTTTCGAATACACGGTCTGCACCGAACCGTTCGGTCAGCCGCCCCATGACCGCAGCGGTCAGCTCCGGCGTGTTGTACGTTGCAGGTGTATAAGGTTCGATAACATTTACGATAGGCATCAGATCGTCGGGCATTCCGGCGGCAATCGCTTCCCCGCGCGCAATTCGCGCAATCCCGTCGAGCAACAGCTTGCGCGACTCGTCGCTGTAGGATCGCACAGTCAACTGCAACTTCGCCTCGTCCGAAATGATGTTGTGTTTCGCCCCGGCATGGAAGCTGCCCACCGTGACTACTACCGGGTCGAGCGGGCTGCTTTCCCGGCTGGCAAGTGTTTGCAGTTTCATCACGATGGCGCTCGCCAGAACGATGGGATCCTTGGCGGTCTGCGGATAAGCGCCATGTCCGCCTACGCCGCGCACCGTCAGGTCGACGCTATCGACATTGGCCAACGCATAGCCGCTGGAATAACCGATGGCCCCGGCAGGCGCACCCGCTGCATCATGGAACGCCAGCACATAGTCGGGCTTGGGAAAGCGGGAAAACAGACCGTCATCCAGCATGGCGACCGCGCCCAGCCCGACTTCTTCCGCAGGCTGCCCGATCAGCACCAGCGTACCCGACCAGTCATCGCGGTTATCGGCCAGCACCCGTGCCGCGCCGACAAGACCCGCCATATGCGTATCGTGTCCGCATGCATGCATGACGCCCGTCTCCACGCCCGATGCTGGGACAGCTGTCCGCTTCGACGCATAAGGCAATCCGGTCTGCTCGATCACCGGCAATCCATCCATGTCCGCGCGCAACATGACCACCGGCCCGTTACCATTTTCCAGCACGGCAACGATGCCGGTCTGTCCCACCCCTTCGGTTACACTATAACCCGCCTTGCGCAGTTCCCCGGCCAGCTTCGCGGCGGTTTCGGTTTCCTGAAAGCTCAATTCCGGATTGGCATGCAGATCGCGATACAGCGCCATCAGGTTCGGCATGTCTGCCTGCACTGCCTCGCGGATATCATTGGCCAAAGCGGAAGGTGCGAGGGCCAGGGCGGCAACGCTACAAAGGGCGGTGACGAATGTGCGCATGATACTGTTTTCCTTGCTTCGTCGCGGATTAGTCGCGGATCACTCAAAGGCCATACGTCATCACGAGCAACAGCGACAGGGTCGTCACCATCAGCAACACCAAAGGGACGCCGGTGCGGATGTAGTCGCGGAACTCGTAACTGCCCTCGGCCATGATAAGCATATTGGTCTGGTAAGCGATGGGTGTGGCGTAACACAGGTTGCAGCCGAACAGCACAGCCAGAATCAGCGGTTCGGGCGGCAGGCCAAGCGTATTGGCGATGCTGAAGGCAATCGGCGTACCGACCGTGGCGGCAGTGGCATTGGAAGCAAAGTTGGTCAGGATCGTCACGAACAGCATGATCGTGGCCAGAACCATCGCGGGTGACAGATAGACCAAGCCCAGCGACATGGTATCGCCGAGCCATTCTGCTGCCCCGCTATCGTCGATAATCCGTCCGATGGCGATGCTGGCGGCAACCAGTACGATAACCTTGGCCGAAAGCGCGCGGCCTACCCGGTCGAACTTTACGCAACCGGTCACGAACATCAGGATCGCCCCGGTCAGAGCGGACACGGCAATCGGCAGCAAGCCGACAGAAGCGAACCCTACGCTGCACAGCATGATGGCCGCCGCCAGAACCGCCTTGGACCGGCGTGGCAACTCCCGTGCCCCTTCCAATTGCAACAAGCTGTCGTCGCGTGCGAAAGCCTGCAGGTCTTCGGGCAGCCCGGTTACCAGCAGCACGTCGCCCTCGGCAAAGCGCATATCGCCACCCACACTGAAGGTCTTGTGTTCCGGCAGCAGGCGCTGTGGTCGATGGGTGCCCAGAACCGCCACACCATACAGATCGGCAATGCCAGACGTCGGCAGCGATCGGTTGAGAAGACGCGAGTCCGCCGTGATCGTCATTTCAACCACGACCACATCTTCGCGCGAGGCCTGTCCGCGCCGCTTAATTCGTTCCAGCACCCACGTCGGCGCCGCATCGGTGCGAAGCGTCCGCATCGCTTCTTCCAAGGCATCATGTGTGCCCGAAATATGAACCCGTTGCTGCGCGATCAGCGGGCCACTCGGCGTGTCGTGAAAAACAATATCAGCGGGCAGACGCTTGGCAATGTCGGCAATATCCTGTCCGATCAGCTCGCTGTCGTCGCTGATCCGCAGGCGGGTGTGGAACCGGCGGCGTACACTGGTATCCTCGACACGATTGTCGCCCAACAAGCGCGGCATCACCAACCAGAGATACGGCAGTGCCACCAGTCCGGCGACCAGCACGATTGGCGCAAAGTCGAACACCCCTATGGGCCGCATGCCGAGATCGGTTGCGATGGATACCACCAGAATGTTTGTCGACGTGCCGATGGTGGTCGCCATGCCGCCGATGAGCACGGCGGCGTTCAGCGGGATCAGTGTTTTGGAAGCGGGCATTGCGCCGCGCTGCGCCAGCGCCACGAATATCGGCAACAGCAGCACCAGCACCGGGGTGTCGTTGACGCCCATCGACAGGAAAAACGCCAGTACCAGCGACACCAGCAGCCCGGCTTGCAGGTTCCACTTGAAAACACTTTCCAGGAACCGTGCGGCAGGTTCCAGCGCGCCGGTAACCACCAGCCCGCGCCCCATGATCATCAGCGCGCAGATTGTGATAAGGGCGTAATGCCCGAACCCGGAAAACGCGAGTTGCAGACCGTCCGTCGGCCCGGCGTCGGGAAGCGGGAAAAAATACAGGCCGACCGCGATTACAGCAATAGTCAGCAGCGAAACAATTTCCACGCCGACCCGCCCCCGCGCAAATCCCACAAACATCAGGATCGTGACGATCATCGCCGCAAGTGCGTGGGGGGAAGGCATCGGTATCATTTCCATCGATGCCGTTCTGCTACTGCCCGCGTCTTTTCAAGGCAAAAATGCCGGTCTGCGCTTGCGCCATCGCGCCGGTTTGCACACATTGCGGTAACGGACCCGGGACTATTGTGTTCATGAAAGCGCATGGCCGCCGGCTTCAGGAGTATATTATTTTGAAAACCGCCATCGCCTGTCTCGCCGCTGCTGCCTGCACTTTGGTGTGGGGATGCGGGGAAGCGGGCGAAATCGACCGCGCATCGCAAGTAAATCGTTCCGAACCACGGATACAGACCCGCGTAACTCCCGCTGCCGCGTCGAGCGAGGACAGGCGCGCTGCGCTGTTCGGCACGTGGGCGCCGCAGGAAGCCGGCTGCGCAAGCGGCGCGTTCGTTACGCTGGCATCCAACGGGCGGTTCATGACATTCGACAGCAAGGGCGAATGGACCCTGCTCGACGACAATATCCGGTTTACCACAATGGAAGAAGGCGCCCCTCCCGATCCGATGGCGACCCTGTCGCCGCCGACAGTATCGCTGGTGCGTGTCTCCATGCTGACACGCGACAAGCTGCGCTGGCAACCGCCGCGCGCTCCGGCACAAACGATGCTGCGCTGTCCTGCGGTGTGACGCGTTCGCGGCGGGATAGAGGGTAAAGCGCGTGGCGAACGATACCCTCCCCTCCTGGCGTTTTGCGATCGATCGCGGCGGCACCTTCACCGACGTTGTCGCCACCACCCCGTCCGGCCAGCTCGTCACTGCCAAGCTGCTGTCCGAAAAGCCGGGACATTACAACGATGCCGCAACCGAAGCGGTGCGGCGCTTGATGCAGGCGTATGGCGACGGGCCGATTGCCGAATTGCGCATCGGCACGACGGTCGCCACCAATGCCCTGCTGGAGCGCAAGGGCGAGCGCGTTGCACTGGTCACGACGCGCGGCTTCGCGGACGCGCTGACCATCGGCACCCAGGCGCGGCCCGAAATCTTTGCGCGGCACATCATTCTGCCCGAACAATTGCCTTCGCAGGTCGTCGAGATCGACGAGCGCATAAGCGCCGATGGAAAAGTGCTTACGCCGCTGGACGAACACGGGGCGCGCACTGCTTTCTCCATATTGCGCGAGCGCGGTTTCGATGCCGTTGCCATCGTGCTGATGCATGGCTGGAAATACCAACATCACGAAGCACAGCTAGCAGAAATTGCCCGCACAACCGGCTTCACGCAAGTCAGCGTCAGCCATGAGATCGCACCGCTTATCCAGCTAGTGCCGCGCGGCGATACTACTGTGGTGGATGCCTATCTATCGCCGGTTCTCCAGCGATATATCGATGGGTTGCGGCAAAATCTTCCGCCGGTGGAACGCCTGCGGTTCATGCAATGCAATGGCGGCGCTGGCGGATGCCAACGCCTTTCACGGGAAGGACGCCATCCTGTCCGGTCCGGCGGGCGGCGTCGTTGGCATGGTCGCGGCGGGTGAGCCGCTAAGCCATCGCAAGCTGATCGGGTTCGACATGGGCGGGACCAGCACCGATGTCTCGCACTATGCTGGCGCGCTGGAGCTAACGGCGGAAAACGTTGTCGCCGGCGTCCGCGTCGCCGCCCCGATGATGCAGATGCACACCGTCGCGGCCGGCGGCGGCTCGATTTGCAGTTTCGACGGCGCGCGCTTTCGCGTCGGACCGCACAGCGCAAGCGCCGACCCCGGTCCGGCATGCTATCGCAAGGGTGAGCCACTAACCGTCACCGACTGCAACCTGTTTCTGGGCCGCCTCGACCCGGCTTTCTTTCCCAGTGTTTTCGGCCCCGCTGGCGATGAACCGCTCGACCGCGCCGCCTCGCACAGGCGCTTGAGTGAAATCGCCGCTGCGCTCCCCTCGCCAAAGCCACTGGTGGATATTGCGCGCGGCTTTCTTGCTATCGCGAATGACGGCATGGCCAGTGGCATCCGCAAGATATCCGTGGCGCGTGGGCACGACGTTACCGGATACGCGCTCGCCTGCTTCGGCGGTGCGGGAGGGCAGCGTGCGTGCAGCGTGGCGGACGAACTGGGCATTAAAACCGTTCTAGTTCATCCGCTTGCGGGCATTCTGTCGGCGTATGGAATCGGTTTGGCACCCGTAAAGGCAATTCGCGAGGCCAGTCTTGTTCGTCCCCTGCAAGACGGATTTGAGGATACGCTCTCGATGCTTGAGACCGAGGCGCGTACGGCATTGACAGAACAAGGGATGGCCTCCCACGATATCGAAGTGACGCCACGCGCCCGCCTGCGTTTCGACGGCAGCAATTCAGTGCTGACAGTCGCTTGCGAAGATACCGACGCGATGGCGGCCTCGTTCCGCGCACTGCACCGCCGACGATACGGTTATTCCAACAGCGACGCAGCAATCATTGTCGAAGCCCTGAGCGTCGAGGCCATCGGCAGAACCGGCGGGCTGGCCAGCGCGCCGATACATATCGACTACGCGGGTCACACCGCATCCGGCGACTGGCCGACCTATCATCGTGGTGCGTTGCGAAGGGGGCAGGAAATCGCCGGTCCCGTACTGGTCATCGACCCCGGTTCGACCACCGTTATCGACGAGAGCTGGCAGGGGCGTCTTGCGGATGAGGACAGTCTGGTGCTGACCCGCACCGTACCGGTCGAACGGCAGGCGGCAGCAGGTACGGGTGTCGATCCGGTTCAGCTGGAGATATTCAACAATCTCTTCATGGCAATTGCCGAGGAGATGGGCGTGGTGCTGCAAAACACCGCCACTTCGGTAAATATCAAGGAACGGCTCGATTTTTCCTGCGCGCTGTTCGACCGGTCCGGAGCGCTGATTGCCAATGCACCGCACATTCCCGTGCATCTTGGCAGCATGGGCGATTCTGTCGCGCGCGTTATCGAGACGCGCGGCCTTGCCCCGACTGGCGCACCGCATGACGGACGCGGCATCAGACGCGGCGACGCCTATGTCGTGAACGACCCGTTCCGTGGCGGCACCCACCTGCCCGATATCACGGTTATCGTGCCCGTCTTTTACAACGATGACTGTGCCGCCCCCGATGCCTTTGTCGCCGCGCGCGGGCACCATGCCGATATCGGCGGTATCGCGCCCGGCTCGATGCCGCCCGATAGCCGCACGACAGCCGATGAAGGCGTGTTGATCGACAACTTGCTGATGGTGGACGAAGGCACTTTTTGCGAAAACGCTGTGCGCGCCGCGCTGGCCGATGCAGAATATCCCGCACGCCGACCCGACCGCAACCTGTCCGACCTGCGCGCGCAGCTTGCCGCATGCAGCCGGGGCAGCGAAATGCTGGTTCAGGCAGCCGCAGAGCGCGGACCTGACACGGTCGCGGCATATATGGACCATGTGCTGGCCAATGCAGAGGAAAGCGTCCGCGGCTTGCTGGCCGGGCTGGACGACGGATCGTTCAGCTATCCGATGGACAATGGTGCGCACATTGCCGTCGGCATCCGCGTGGATAGAAATGCGCGGTCGGCGGTGTTCGATTTCACCGGAACCAGTGCGCAGCAGAACAACACTTTCAACGCGCCCTGCTCCATCACCCGCGCCGCCGCACTCTATGTCCTGCGAACGCTGGTCGACGATGCTATTCCGATGAACGATGGCTGCCTCCGCCCCGTTACGCTGGTCGTACCCGAAGGCTCCATGCTCAATCCCGCACCCGGCGCAGCTGTCGTCGCAGGCAACGTTGAAACCAGCCAGGTCGTTACCGATTGCCTGTTTGCCGCCACCGGACGCCTTGCGCCGTCGCAGGGCACTATGAACAACTTCACCTTCGGCAACGATGCCTACCAGTATTACGAAACTATCGCGGGCGGATCGGGCGCGGGGCCAGACCATGACGGCACCAGCGCCGTGCAGACCCATATGACGAATTGCGCCTGACCGATCCCGAGATTCTGGAAACCCGCTTTCCGGTGCAGCTGGACAGTTTTGCCATTCGGCGCGGTTCGGGCGGACGCGGCAGGCGCGGCGGCGGTAACGGAGTAGAGCGCCGCATCACCTTTCTGGAGGCCATGCGCGCCAACATACTGGCGAACCGGCGCAGCGTCGCACCGCGCGGGTTGCATGGCGGCGGGGATGCCTTGCCGGGCCGCAACTGGGTCGAGCGCACGGACGGCACGCGCGAAGAGCTGTCGGCAACCGCCAGCGCGCAGATGCAGCCGGGCGACGTCTTTGTAATTCAGACGCCGGGTGGAGGTGGATTTGGGGACTGGGGCGGGTTCGATGACACGAAGAGGAAGGACGGCGCATGAATAACTGGCCCCTCATCGGCATCGCGCTTGTCGTCATTGGCTTCGCGTTGCGGTTCAATCCGCTGCTCGTCGTCGTCGGCGCTGCCGTTGCAACGGGTCTGCTGGCCGGACTGGATGCGGTCCCGGTGATCGAAGCGCTCGGCAAGGCCTTCAATGACAACCGCTATATCAGCGTGACCTGGATCATCCTGCCAGTGATCGGATTGCTGGAACGATACGGTCGCAACAATGCGCCAGCGCACTGATCGAGACGGTGCGCGGCGCGACGATGGGCAAGCTGCTGGTACTGTATTTACTGTTCCGCCAGATTACCGCCGCGCTGGGCATGAAGGATATCGGGGGCCATCCACAGGCGGTGCGCCCACTGGTCGCGCCCATGGCGGAAGCTGCGGCGGTGAAATCACATGGCGACATGCCCGAAGCGGTCCGGCAGCAAGTCCGCGCCATGTCGGCGGCCACCGATAATGTCGGACTGTTTTTCGGCGAGGACATTTTCTTCGCCATCGCATCCATCCTGCTGATTCAGGGCGTGTTCGAGTCCGCTGGCTATCCCCTCACCCCCTTGCAGCTTTCGGTGTGGGCCATCCCGACCGCAATCTGCGCGTTTTTCATTCATGGCGGGCGGATCATGGCGCTCGACCGTAAACTGGGACGTAGTGGCGGGAGGAACGCGCCATGATTACCTACGAGTGGCTTTACATTCTGGCAGGGGGCTTCTTCGCGATTTGGGCGACGCTCAGCGCGCTTGACGGCAGCAATCCGAAGCGTTGGGGCAATGCCGCATTCTGGGGTCTGCTCGCGGCCAGCTTCCTGTTCGGCAGTCACATTTCGGATCTGGAAAACGGCCTGCTGGTGTTGGCACTGGTCGGCATTGCCGGCGTCGGCGGGTTGGGCCGCAGCAAACCTGCTACCACAGGATGGGAGGATCGTGTCGAACATTCCACGCGTTTGGGTAATAGGTTATTCCTGCCTGCGCTGATCGTACCGTTCGTTGCGGTGGCGGGGACGCTGGCGTATAATTACACGCCTTTGAATGAAACGCAGCTGTTCGCGCCGCGCCGGGAGACGCTGATTTTGTTCGGCATCGGCGTCATTATTGCGCTGGTTGTTGCAATGGCATGGTTGCGCCCGCCGCCTCTTGCCGCTGCGCAGGAAGGCCGCCGCCTGCTCGATTCAATCGGCTGGGCCGCGATCCTGCCCCAGATGCTGGCAGCGTTGGGCGCAGTGTTCGCCTTGGCCGGGGTCGGCGACATCATCGGTGCGCTGGCGGGGTCGGTCATTCCCGAAGGCAGCGTGTTGCTGACCGTAATTGTGTTCTGTCTGGGCATGGCGGTGATCACCATGATTATGGGTAATGCCTTTGCCGCCTTCCCCGTCATGGCCGCCGCCATCGGCATTCCGCTGCTGGTCGAGGGGTATGGCGGCAACCCGGCGGTCATCGGCGCAGTCGGAATGCTCGCAGGGTTTTGCGGCACACTGCTGACCCCGATGGCGGCGAATTTCAACATCGTCCCCGCCGCACTGCTCGAGCTGGACGACCAGAATGGCGTCATCCGGCAACAGGTATGGACCGCCATCCCCCTGTGGGTATGCAATGTGGCGATAATTTATGTCGGAGCCTTCCTGCTATGGACCTGACGTGCGAGCAGGCGTCCCGGTTTGCGCAGGCTGCGCTGGGCCATGTAAGGCGCGAATATCCGCACAAGCTGGACCACGTGATGGCATCGGACAGCGATGTGCGTTCGCCCCGCTCGCTCCATCCCTGTTTCTTCGGCAGCTATGACTGGCATTCCTGCGTACATGGCTGGTGGACCCTGCTGACGCTGCGACGGCTGTTTCCCGATTTGCCCGAAGCGGACGCTATCGCGCAACTGGCCGACACCACGTTCACGGCAAACAACTGTGCGGCGGAGCTGACCTATGCCCGGCAGCCCACGGCACGCGGGTTCGAGCGGCCGTATGGCTGGGGCTGGCTGCTGTACCTGCATCACGAAGCAGGGCGGCATGGCGACAGGCCATGGGCAAAGCAGCTCGAACCGCTGGCCGATCATTTTGCCGCGCAGTTCGACGCCTATCTGAAAGTGCTGACCTATCCCGTCTATGTCGGCACGCATTACAACACGACGTTCGCTTTGTTGCTTTCGCGGCATTGGGCGCTGGACCGGTCTCCCACCCTCGTGTCGGCCATAGATGACTGGGCGCAGTCGGCGTTTGCGGACCGGCGCGACTATCGCGGATGGGAACCGGGAGGCGACGAGTTCCTGTCGCCGGTCCTGTCGGCGGCACAGCTTATGCGTCATGTGCTGACACCCGATGCCTTCACTTGCTGGTTTACCGCGCTGGTCATTGACAATGGCTGGATAGACCGGCTCGAACCCGCAACCGTTTCCGACCGGACCGACGGCAAGACCGCCCATCTCGACGGCCTCAACCTGAGCCGCGCATGGGCGCTGCGCGATGTCGCCCGAGCTATGCCCGAAGCGCAGGCAGCGCACGTGCGTGGTGTGGCCGATACGCATTTGCACATCGCCCTGCCCCACGTCACCGGCGACTATATGGGCGAACACTGGCTCGCCAGTTTTGCGCTATTGGCTTTGATGGTCGAGGATGGTTCGAAGCTGTCATGATAGTAAGACAGATCGCCACGGCGGACTGGAGATACATGACATGGACTGCCGTAATTTTCTTAACGCCACTGCTTCGGCATTCGCCGCATTAATTACCAGCGGACGCGTTGCGCGAAGTGCGTCGGGCCTTTCCGCTGCATCTTCCTTCGATAATTACGGAGCCCTTTTGCTCTATGCCGAAACGCCGTTGGTGAAGCGCCAGTTTCGCACGCTTGCCGGTACCACCGGACTGTTCGGCCCCGTTCCGCTTATGCGTTCGGAAGACTGCGGACGCAGACCGAGCTGGCCGGAGACTGCTTCTCGCCCGATGGCCAGTGGTTCTTCGTGCATGCCTATTCACCCCCACGGACGGTTGCGATTACCGGGCCGTAGGTGGCCTGAAACAGCCATAATAAAAAGTTGGTGCCCCTGGCCGGACTCGAACCGGCACTTCTTTCGAAATTCGATTTTGAGTCGAACGCGTCTACCAATTCCACCACAGGGGCATGTCCATAGGCGAAGACCGCGCTGTTAGCGGCCTCGCAATCGTGCTTCAAGCGTTACGCCTTTAATGCACCCGCCAGGAGCTTATGCATACGCGAATGCAAGGCATCATTGGCCGCCAGCACCTGCGCGGAATGGATAGGCATGGACCGCCCGCGATAGTCGCTGACAAAACCGCCGGCTTCGCGCACCAGCAAGCATCCTGCTGCCGTGTCCCAGTCGTTCAGGTCGCTTTCCCAAAACCCGTCATACCGGCCCGCGGCGAGCCAGGCGAGATCGAGCGATGCGGCCCCGAAGCGCCGGATACCCGCGACCTGCGGACCGATGGCCTCGAAGATCCTGTTCCATTCGGCAAAATCACCATGCCCCGCGAACGGCACGCCGGTGGCAATCAGCGCCTCCGAAAGGCGGTTGCGGGCCGACACGCGCAGGCGCTGGTCCTGCACCCATGCGCCGCGCGTTTTCTCCGCCCAGAACGTTTCGTCGGTAATCGGCTGATACACGACCGCTGCCGTCACTTCGCCCCAGCCACCGCCGGGCTTGGGCTCCTGCGCAGCGATACTGATCGCGAAATGCGGGATGCCGTGGAGGAAGTTGCTGGTCCCGTCGAGCGGGTCGACGATCCAGCGCGGCTTGTCCGGATCGCCTTCGATGGTGCCCGCTTCTTCCAGCACGAAGCCCCAGCCCGGCCGTGCCGCGCCCAGCTCGTCATAAAGCGTGCGTTCGGCGACCTGATCGGCCTTTGACACGAAATCGGCAGGGCCCTTGCGGCTGACCTGCAGATGCTCGACCTCGCCAAAATCGCGGCGCAACCGGTTGCCCGCCTTGCGTGCGGCGCGTTCCATCACGCGGACGAGACCTGAATACATCGACATGGTGTCTGTTACCCGGCTTTCCCGACATAGGTTTGTTCGTACACATCCACGATGATGCGCGTCCCGCTTTCGATATGCGGCGGCACCATTACGCGCACACCGTTTTCCAGCTTGGCGGGTTTGTAACTGGAGGAGGCTGTCTGCCCCTTTACGACCGCGTCCGCTTCCACGATCGTGGCTTCGATCTGGTCGGGCAGCGCCACGGAAATCGGCTTTTCCTCCCACAGTTCCAGCGTCACGGTCATGCCGTCTTCCAGAAACGCGCGCGCATCGCCCAACAGGTCGGCGGGCAGGTTGATCTGTTCGAATGTGGACTGGTCCATGAAGACCAGCATGTCGCCATCTTCATACAGGAACTGGTATTCCTGCAATTCCAGACGCACCTTCTCGACCGTGTCGGCGCTGCGATAGCGGACATTGGTCTTGCGTCCGTCCTGCAGGTTTTTCATTTCCACCTGCATGTACGCCCCGCCCTTGCCCGGCTGCGTATGCTGGATCTTGGCCACCTTCCAGATACCACCTTCGTATTCGATGATGTTGCCGGGGCGAATATCGACGCCGCTCATTTTCATGGCCTGGACCTTTTCATGCACACGGGAACGGCGGGTCGCACACAGGGTCGCCATCGCCAAGGCTGTGCCGTCTAGCTGGTCCTTCACATGCCCGCAAGGCAGGTGGTCCTAAGACCGAAGAACCGCTATCGGAGCTATCATGTCACGCCGCCTCGCCTTGCTGTATTCCGCTTTTTTGGCCGGCATTGTTTCGGCTGCCCCCGCTGCCAATGCGGCGAATGGCCGTCTGGGCACCCTGCCACACGGTATCTATGTCTGCTCTCTGCCCGGCGATGCCGGCGGCACAGCCTGGCGCGAATTGCCCGACATGGGTTTTACCATCGGCAACGCGTCCACCTATCGTACGAACGAAGGGGTTGGCACGTACCTGCTGACCGGGGAACGGGTGACATTTACTCGGGGATCGATGAAGGGCATGATGTTTGATCGCATATCCGACACCACGCTGATGTATCGGGAAAAGGACGGCAGCAAGGACCGCGTGCGGTGTGTCCGGACCAACGCCGCAGGTCGCTTCTGATTATTCGGCAGTCCCTGCCAGAAGTGGATAGGGATTGATTGCGTTGGCGGGTTCCCACCACTTGGCATCCTTGGTCGTGCGCAGAATGGCGAAGTGCAGGTGCGGAGCTTCAGGTGCTGCGTTACCGGTGCTGCCTACGGTACCCAGACGTTGCCCGCGCCGGACGCGCTGGCCATCCTTCAGACCTTCCGCATAATCGCCAAGATGCGCGTAGTAGTGAATGGTGAGGCCGTCCTGCGAACGCACGTAAATCGTCTTGCCGCCCGCTTCGGACACAAACATTCGCTCGATTACACCCGGGGCTGCCGCAACGACCGACGTCCCCTTGGGGGCCATGATATCGATGGCTTCATGCAACCGCGTTCCTGCACCGCGCTTGTCGGTAAAGGTATCGGTCAGGTCGGCGGCGCGCACGTTCAACACCGGTATCCGCAGGTTCTTACCCTCGTCGGCCGCCGGTGTTGTGGCGTTATCGCGGTTTAGTGTCGTGGTTGTCGTATCGACAGCCTCCAGCGAGCGGTCCAGTTCGGAGGCCGCCGCCTGTGCCTGATCGACGGCGGGTTCCGATCCGTCGGGACTTGGCGCTGCCAGTGCCGGACGTGTCGAATCGATCTGTCCGTCCGCCCCGGCGTTTTCCATGATGCTGCCGCCTGCGACGATCCACACTGCCGAGGTCAGCGTAGCGGTAACGATTATTGTCAAAAGGCGGTCGACAAAGGGCATTAGGCCTCAAATAGCACGTCTGTAGAGTTTGATACCATTTCCGAAAGACGCGCGGCGTCCCAGTTGGTCAGCCGCACGCAGCCGTGGCTTTGCGCCCTGCCGATCGTTTCGGGCGCCGGGGTGCCGTGTATGCCGTAATGTTCCTTCGACAGGTCGATCCAGACCACGCCGACCGGTCCGTTCGGTCCGGGCGGTAGTTGCTGCTTCTCGGTATCGTCCGGTACATCCCAGAACAACTCAGGATTATAGGCAAAAGGCGGGTTGTGGCCGATCCCGTTGATTTTCCATTCGCCTAACGGAAGCGGGTCGTTTTCGCTTCCCGTCGTGACGGTGAACAGCGCAACCAGTTTTTCGTCCGCATCGAATGCCTTTAGCGTGCCCGCTTTCTCGCTCACCACAATCCGCGCAACCTCGGGCTGCTCGGTGCCGACGCCCAATGCCTGCAAGGTTTGCTTCCATTCGGCATCTGTAACCGCGTCGGGCGCGATACGGTCTGCGCCGACATTCGGCACGCGAATAAGCTGGCCTGCGGTGAAGACCGATTGGGTGGACCGCTCGTCGTCCTGCGTCGTGCTAGCCTTGGTCTCTTCCGGCGTCGGCGAAGCGGACGGCTTCGTTGCTCCTGCGGGCCGACCGTCGGGGTTCAGGGTCTTCAGAACCGCAACCGTGGTATGGAACCGCTCCGCCAGTTTTTCGTCGAGCGTCTCGTAGCCCAGCGCTTCCAGTTCGGCCTGTTCCGGCGCACGGTCGGGCAGCTTCGCAAACTCGATCTCGCCCCACTCGTCCGGTATCCGGACCACCCGGGTGGCGGGAATGTCGGCCCACTTTGCCAAAGCCTGCTTGGTGTCCGCGTCGGCTTCGCCGGTTATCTGGATGCCGTTCGCTTCCTGAAACCCGCGCAAAGCGTTCTTTGTGGAAAGACCCATCTTCCCGTCGATCACGCCTGGACCGAACCCTTGCCGATCGAGGACGACCTGCATCTGCATTTCGGGTCGTTTTTCAGGATCGGCTATGTCGGTTTCCGCACGCACCGTCTGGCGTTCGTCGTCGGACCGCATGGTGTCGGCAAGGTTGTCAGCGGTCGCATTTGCCTCGCTATCGGCTTGGGTCGCGTTATCGGCGGCATCATCCGTCGATCGGACGCTGCAAGCACTCAGGGTAAGGGCGGTAGCTAACAACAAAAAGGCGCGCATCGGTTCCTCGCAATATGAGACTGGTCTCTCGCTACCATGCACGACGCCGTTAAGCCATCCCTTGCCTCCCTAAAGCAGATTGGCAAAGGCCTTTACCGCTGCCACTTCGTCCCCGTTCCAGACCGCACCGCTCACCGCCACGAAGTCGGCGCCGGCGTCGATGATAGGCTTCGCATTGTCCGGTGTTATTCCGCCGATCGCAACGCTGGGGATTTCGAAAATTCCGCTCCACCATTTCAGCAGCGAAAGGTCCGCGCGGTGGCCCGCATCCTTCGTCGTGCTGCTGTGGAACGCGCCAAACGCCACGTAATCAGCCCCTCCCTCGCCCGCTTCCATTGCGAGGTGGCGAGAGGCATGGCAGGTAACGCCGATCTGCGAATTGCGTCCAAGCGCTTCGCGCGCTTCTCGCGGATCGCCATCGCCTTGGCCCAGATGCACGCCATCCGCTCCCAGCCGCTTCGCCAGCGACACGTCGTCATTGACGATGAACGCCGTGTCGTGCGCCGCGCAGATTTCCTGCAACGGCGCGGCCAGCTCGGCAGCGGCATGCTGGTCCAGACCCTTAACGCGGAACTGGAACGCAGCGACCGGGCCGGCGGCCAGCGCGCGGCGCAGCCGTTCGGGAAACGCGCCGCCCACGTCCAGCGGCGAGATCAGATACAGGGCGCAGTCGGGCTTTGCCATGAGGGTAGCGTGCTATCCGGCCATGCTGGCGGCGCGAATTTCGTCGATGGCTTCGGCCAGCGCCGCGTCGAACTCGGCATCGTCCATCGACACGCGCAATTCCTGCAATAGCGCCCGACTGAAACTGGCAATCATGCCGCTGTTCTTCGCCAGCTCGCGCACCGCTTCGTCGCGCGTGTATCCACCGGACAGGGCCACCACGCGCAGCACCTTGGGATGCGTGACTAGCGGGGCGTAGGTATTGGCTTCAGCGGGAATAGTCAGTTTCAGGATAACCTGCTTACCGTCTGGCACACGGTCGAGCTGTTCGAGCATATTGGATAGCACCAGCGCATCCGCAGCGCTGCGCGTTTCGCTTTTCAGGCTGACTTCGGGTTCCAGGATCGGCACCAGCCCGTGACCCAGGATTTCCAACCCGAAATCCATCTGCTGCGCGATTACGGCAGCAACGCCCGCTTCGTTCGCCTCGTGAATGACCGAGCGCATCTTGGTACCGAACATGCCCAGCGATTTTGCCCGCGCGCACATCTCGCCCAACCCGGGCATCGGCTTCATCGTCTGCGCGCCATCGGCGACATCGTGCATCCCCTTGTCCACTTTCAGGAACGGGACGACACCCTTTTGTTTCAGCCGTTCCGGAATGCCGGTGCCGGACGGCGTGCAGCCTTCCATCGTGCGTTCGAACAGGATTGCACCTATCACTTTTTCGCCGGTAAACGCATCGCTTTCGACGACGCGGCAGCGCATGGCGTGGATTTGCGCGAACATATCCTCTTCGCCATCCCAATCGTCTTCGCTGACGCCGTATCCAGCCAATGCCTTCGGGGTCGATCCGCCGGACTGATCCAGCGCCGCGATAAAGCCGTCGCCCGTGCCCACCTTGGCTGTCATTTCTGCAAAATTCATAAAAACCGCTGCCCCTCGCAAACCGTGGATCGTAAGGACCGCCGTCTAGCTTTGCCAGTAAGTAGCCGCAAGGATTAGCCGCGCGGCGGGGCGGGCAGAACGGCGGTCAGGTTAATCGCAATCGAAATGCGCGTTTCGGTGCCTGCGAATGGTCGCACGGCGTGTTGCAGCCAGCTTGGAAACAACACAATCATCCCGGTGCGCGGGCGGATCGACAATTCGGTGCGAAGCGCGCTGCCGTCCGGCCCGGCAAACACCAGATCGGGCGCAGCCATCGCGACCGTTGGCATGCGCGGGTCCAGCAGTTGCAGCTCCCCGCCTAACCCCGCATCGTCATCGCCCGCATAGCCATCGTCAACATAGGCAACCGCCGACCAGAAGCTGCCGGGATGGCAATGATACTGGTTGGCGGCACCGGCCTTGCTGACATTAGCCCACATTTCCGGCACCCATTCATAGCGCGATTTCGCGGGCGATTTCACGTCCACCGTCTGCGCATCGGCCATCGTCATCGCCTTGTAGGCAAGCGCGCGCGCTGCCTCCCCGCCCCAGTCGATCATCTGCGTGTTGGAATGCCAGCCGCCAATATTTGAGATGCTGACCCCTGCCGCATCCCGCGCCTGCTCTGCCTCGATAGCCAGGCGCAGCAAGCGAAGCCCCTCCGCGCTTTGCAGGGTATCGACCACCAGCGGCGTTGCGAACAAGGCGCGGGTGTCGGCCATGCCTATCAGTTGCTGCGTATCTTGCGAATGATACCGTTGAACCGCAGCACGGGTTCGCCGTCGGCGGTGACCAGCCCTTCCACAAAGATGGTCTTGCCTCCTGCGCGCACCACGCGGCCGCGCGCTTCGATAAGCTGGCCGACCTTCGACGGGGCGAGGAAATCGCTGCCCATGTTGAGTGTCACGCCGTGGTCGCCATCCATCGCGTCCTGCGCGACCGAGAACAGGGCAAAGTCGGCGAAGGACATCAGACATCCGCCATGCGTGAAACCGCCGGTGTTCATATGGCGCGGTTCGGCGCGGAAGGCGCAGACGGTTTCACCACCCGCGTCGCGGTTCATGTAGAACGGACCGGCGCGGTTTTCGAACGGATCGCTGTCCCAATAGGACCAGCCTGCGAACTCGCCCTCGGAAACGGTCTTCGCGCCGGGAAACAACGGCGCTGTCATGGCGTGAGCGCGTCTACGCCCGGCAATGCCTTACCTTCCATCCATTCGAGGAAAGCACCGCCAGCCGTTGAAATATAGCTAAAATTACCCGCCGCATCGGCAGCATTCAAAGCCGCGATCGTGTCGCCTCCGCCCGCAACCGACGTTAGCGAACCGTCCTGGGTCAGAGCCGCCGCGGTCTTCGCCAGAGCCACCGTCGCTTCTTCGAAAGGCGGAGTCTCGAACGCGCCCAGCGGTCCGTTCCACACCAGCGTCCGGCAATTTTTCAGCACGTCTGCCAAAGCTTCGACGGCGGTGGGGCCGATATCGAGGATCATCTCGTCTTCACGCACCTCATGGACATTGCAGGTCCGCAAGCTCGGCGGGTTGGCTGCGAACTCGGTCGCCACCACCACATCGTAGGGCAGATGCACGGTGCATCCGGCATGGTCGGCGGTGTCGAGTATGGTGTTGGCCGTGTCGGTCAGGTCATGTTCGCATAGGCTTTTCCCGACCGACACGCCGCGCGCTGCGAGAAAGGTGTTTGCCATGCCCCCGCCGATGATGAGGTGCTGAACGCGCCCGACAAGGTTTTCCAGCACGGCCAGCTTGGACGAGACTTTTGCCCCGCCCACCACAGCGGCAACGGGTGCCTGCGGATTGCCGAGTGCGCTGTCGAGCGCGGCCAGCTCCGCCGCCATCGCGCGTCCGGCAAAAGACGGCAAGATGTGGGCGATACCTTCGGTGCTGACATGGGCACGGTGGGCGGCGGAAAATGCATCGTTGACGTAGAAATCGCCCGCCGCCGCGATGCCTCGGGCGAAGTCCGCGTCATTCGCTGCCTCGCCTTCCCAGAACCGCGTATTCTCCAGCAGGCCGACATCCCCATTGCGCAGGATGCCGACGGATTGTTCGACCACCGGTCCCTGCACTTCGGGAATGAACATGACTTCGCGGCCCAGCACGTCCTCCACCGCGTCCAGCGTCATGCTGACCGACATGGTGGAATTACGCGCGCCACCCGGACGCCCGAAATGCGCGAGCAGCAGGACTTTCGCGCCCTTCCGCGCCAATTCGAGGATAGTCGGGCGCGATGCCGCGATGCGGGTGGTGTCGGTCACCGCACCACCCGACATAGGCAGGTTCAGATCGACGCGGACCAGCGCAACCTTGCCGGCCAAGTCCGCCGGCAGATCGTCGAGAGTTTTAAAACCTTTTGCCAAACCGTTCATCCTGAGCCTGTCGAAGGACCGTCCTTCGTTTCGTGCAGTGTTTGAAAGAACAGAGCAACCCTTCGACAAGCTCAGGGCGAACGGAGATGTCTAAAGGAAACCGCGCATGACACCGGCGGTGTCGATCATGCGGTTTGAGAAGCCCCATTCGTTGTCGTACCAGCTGACCACGCGCGCCAGCTTGCCATCCATCACCGATGTTTCCAGGCTGTCGATGGTCGAGCTGGCGGGGTAGTGGTTGAAATCGCTGCTGACGAGCGGCTGGTCGGTATAATCCAGCACACCCTTCATCGCGCCATCGGACGCCGCCTTCAGCGCCGCGTTGATTTCTTCCGCGCTGGTGTCGCGGCGTGGTGTGAACACCAGATCGACAAGGCTGACATTGGGCGTCGGCACGCGCAGTGAGCTGCCGTCCAGCTTGCCATCGAGTTCCGGCAACACGAGCCCCACTGCGCGCGCCGCGCCGGTCGTGGTCGGAATTATGTTCTGCGCGCCACCGCGTGCACGCCGCATGTCGGAATGCATCTGGTCCAGCATGCGCTGGTCGTTGGTGTAGCTGTGGACTGTGGTCATGAAACCGCGTTCGATGCCTATTGCATCGTTCAGCACCTTGGCCACCGGCGCGAGGCAGTTGGTGGTGCAGCTGGCGTTGGACACGATTACATCCTCGCCCGTCAGCGACCCGTGATTTACACCATAGACAATCGTGGCGGACACGTTCTTGGCCGGGGCGGAGATCAGCACCCGCTTTGCACCCGCTTTCAAATGCGGTTCAGCGGCTTCGCGTGACTGGAAGAAGCCGGTGCATTCGAGCACGATATCCACGCTCATATCGCCATGCGGTAACGCGCCAGGGTCGCGTTCAGAGGTGACCGCGATTTTCTTGCCATCGACGGTGATACTGTCCGAAGTGGCGCTGACCTTGCCGGGGAAACGGCCATGCGTGCTGTCATACTGGAACAGCAGCGCGTTGGCTTCGGCGTCGGCGAGATCGTTGATCGCAATCAGTTCCAGATCGTGATCGTCACGTTCCAGAATTGCGCGCGCCACCAGGCGTCCGATGCGCCCAAAACCGTTGATTGCAACCTTCGTGGCCATGCGTTTTGCTCCAGTCTTAGTGTGTCAGAATATCGAGGATGCGCGGCACGATGGCCCCCGCCGTGAAGCCGAATTTTTCGAACAGGTCTGACGCCGGAGCCGATGCGCCGAAACGGTCCAGCCCGATGGTCAGCCCGTCGCGGCCGGTATAGCGTTCCCACCCCCGCGTTGTGCCGGCTTCCATCGAGACGACGGGTATGCCAGCGGGCAGGATGTCGGCGCGGTAGGCCTCGTCCTGCGCATCAAACAGTTCGGCGCATGGCATGGACACGACATCCGCACCGTGGCCCTGCGCTTCCAGCTTGTCCGCCACTTCCATCGCCAGCGCGACTTCGGAGCCGGTTGCCAGCAGGATGACTGCGCGCCCCCCTACTGCCGCGCGCAGGCGATACGCGCCCTTGGCACAACGGTTGGTCGCGGCGTTCCAGTCCGCGTCGCCGTCCCCGCGCAGCTGCGGCAGCGCCTGTCGGGTCAGCGCCATGATCGATGGCGTCTCCGGCGACGCGAGCGCCAGCGCCCAGCATTCCGCCGTCTCTATCGAATCGCACGGACGATACACGTTGAGATTGGGGATCAGGCGCAGGCTCATCACCTGCTCGATCGGCTGGTGCGTCGGCCCGTCCTCGCCCAGCCCGATGCTGTCATGCGTCATTACATAGACAACGCCCGCCTGCTGCAATGCCGAAAGGCGGATCGCATTGCGGCAATAATCGCTGAAGATCAGGAACGTGCCGCCATAGGGTGTCACACCCCCGTGCAGCATCATCCCGTTCATCGCCGCAGCCATCCCGAACTCGCGGATTCCGTAATACAGGTACCGTCCCGCATAGTCGTCTGCCGTGAACGGCATGGTGCTGGGCGTCTTGGTGTTGTTGGAACCAGTCAGGTCGGCCGAGCCGCCGATCAGTTGCGGCAATTTTTCGGTCAATGGCACCAGCGCCATTTCGGATGACTTTCGGGTTGCGACGTTTTTCGGTTCGCTGGCCAGACTGCGGATATGCGCTTCTATCGCAGGGCCTACATTGTCCCCCAGCGGCTCAAGGCAGTCCCCGAAGGCGTCTTTGTGGTCGCTATCGTCCCTGCGCTTTCTCCAAGCCGCATTTGTCTCTGTACCGCGCTTTCCGGCTTCACGCCACGCGGTTGCTATGTCGTCCGGAATGACGAAAGGCTTATGTTCCCAGCCCATCGCCTTGCGCGCTCCGGCAATCTCTTCGTCGCCCAGCGGGGAACCGTGCACTGCCGCGGTGCCTGCCTTGGTTGGCGCGGTCTTGCCGATCACCGTCTTGCAGGCGATCAGCGAGGGGCGCGGATCGTCCTGCGCCGCCTGCATGGCCCGCGCGATATCGGCAAAGTCGTGCCCGTCGCAGCGTTCCACATGCCACCCTGCGGCGACGTGACGGGCGGCCACATCCTCGCTGGTGGAAAGGTCCGCGCTGCCGTCTATGGTGATGGAATTATCGTCCCACAAAACGTTCAACCGGCTTAGTTTCAAGTGCCCGGCCAGCCCGATGGCCTCGTGGTTCAGACCTTCCATCAGGCACCCGTCACCCGCAACGACCCAAGTGCAATGATCGACCAAGGCATCACCGAAGCGGGCATTCAAATGCCGCTCCGCAATCGCCATGCCCACCGCCATGCCAACCCCCTGCCCCAGCGGCCCGGTGGTGCATTCCACGCCGTCCAGCAGGAAGTTCTCCGGGTGCCCGGCGCACGGACTGCCCAGCTGTCGAAAATTGCGGATGTCGTCCATCGTAGGCGCGGCGTATCCGGCAAGGTTCAGAAGGCTGTAAATGAGCATCGAGCCATGTCCGGCGCTCAGCACGAAACGGTCGCGGTCGGGCCAGTGCGGGTCGGCGGCGTCGTACTTCAGAAACTGTGTGAACAGCACCGTCGCCACGTCGGCCATGCCCATCGGCATACCGGGGTGCCCGCTATTGGCCGCCTGCACCGCATCCATCGACAGCGCCCGGATTGCATTCGCCATCGACTGTTGCCGCGCGGTTTCGGTAGGCATCTGTGTCGGCTCCTGTGGATCGGTAACGGCGATGACAATGCTGATGGCAATGGCAACAGTTCTTCGAGTTCGAACGCAAAGACTGCGTCCACGGCTTTGCGCAGCCAGTCGGGCGAGGTCAACCCGACCTGCGGCCCACCCTCCTAAGGAAGGTTATCAACAGCACAGCGCAACCCTTTGCTTCCCTTGGCACGCACGCCTATAAAGATACACATGAGTGGGAACCGCATCGAAGACGCTGCGCAACGGATTGAGGCGGCACTGGCGCGCATCGCCACCCACGCCGACCGCTTGGCGCAAGAGTTTGCCCTTCATGAAACCTTGCGGCGCGAAGTGAAGCGGCAAATCGCTGCGCTCGATGGCGTTATCGCGGAGCTGGATCCGTGAGCAAGGTCACCTTTTCGATTGCCGACCGCAGCTACACCGTCGCTTGTGGAGAAGGCGAAGAGGCGCATGTATCCGCACTAGGTGAGGTATTGGACGCAAAGCTGGCGCAGCTCGGCATAACGTCGGGCCAGGATGCGCAGAAGCTGCTGTTTGCGGGCCTCGCAGTCGCCGACGAGTTGCACGACAGCAAGGCAAAACTGGCCAGCGCCCATTCCGATGCCGCTGCGGCGCGGGAAAGCCTTTCGGAGCTGGAAGACAGCGTCTCGCAAGCTGAGCGCGACGTGACCGAACTCGGTCGACAGCTGGAAGCATCGCGGAGCCGATTGCAAGAAGCCAGCGCGCAGACTGCCACCGACCTTTCCTCGGCGCGGGAAGAAGCCGCGCAGGCCAATCTGGCGCTATCCGCGCGTGACGACACGATCAGGCAGTTGCGCCGCGAACTCGCGGAAGCGGATGAGAGGGCGCAGGCTGCAATGGATGCACCGGTACCGGACGATCTCGCTCCTGCGCTCGAACAATTCGCCGATTTGCTAGAAGCCGTGGCCGTGAAGCTTGAGAAAACCGCGCCAAGCGCCTAGCTTATGCATGGCGGGACTGCCCGGCACGTGCCGACAGAACATCCCTGAGGCTATAAGCATTCCTAGGGAGCTGTCCCTGCTCTGGAACATGGGCCCCTTCGCCTTCCAGGTGAAACCCGGGGACCGGAGTATACGGCACCCACCTGACGTTGAGGCGTCAGAGGATTTCCCCGGAGAACGACCCATGGTGGTTCCGCCACTTCCCTTTGTTCCTGTTTTACAGAGCATTGCAGCTAATGCTTGAAAGCAAATCACAACTGCGAACAAAAATGCGCGCGGTTCGTGACGCGGCGGTTGCCGCCCAACCTGCGGGGCTTCGTGCGCTGTTGTTTCGCCATCCACCGAAAGCCATTCTGGACCGCATCGCCAACGATGCTGTCGTCTCCATTTACACCGCAACGGGCAATGAAGCTCCGAGCGACGCTTACGCCGCGTTCTTCGCCGAAGCCAGACACCGTGTGGCGCGACCGTTTTTTGCCGACAAGGGCAGCGTGATGGAATTCGCCGTTTCGCTCGACCCGATTGGCAATTCCGATCTGGAACCCGGTCCCTGGGGCGCCTTGCAGCCAACCCGGTCGAGCGAACGGGTCGTGCCAGACGTTCACTTTGTTCCGCTGCTCGCTTTCACCGCGGATGGCGGCAGGCTGGGTCAGGGTGGCGGGCATTACGACCGCTGGTTTGGAGACAACAAGCGATCGCAGGCTTTCGCGCTGGCATGGGATGAGCAACAAGTCGAGAGGCTGCCGCTGGAACCGCACGATATTGCGATGGACGCCATCATCACGCCAACGCGTATTTACGGACCTTTTACATGAGAACCGAACCGACCTGGCGTATCCCCGTTGGTATCCTTGGCCTGATTGCCGGCCTGATTGCCTATGGTCTGGTGATTGCGCGTTATGTTCCGGAGTTAATCGGCGGGTCGCACGTCGCTTTGCAAACGGTCGTGTACGGATTTCTCGGCATCGTCTGGCTTTTGCCTTTGGGCCGGTTCCTGCAATGGATGGAAACGGGCCGCTGGCACCGTTGAAAGCCATTTCGAGAATTGGGGAAATGGCGCGAGTGACGGGACTCGAACCCGCGACCTCCGGCGTGACAGGCCGGCGCTCTAACCAACTGAGCTACACCCGCACATCGCGCTGAAGACACTGCCTCGCGCCGGGATTGGGGGCGATTAGGGCAGCACCGGAAGGGTGTCAACGCCCAAACAAAACACTGCGCGCGAACTGCCGCAAGCGCACCTGCGGTTGCAAAGCGTTAACTGTATTTTCGCCATTGCGCGCCATGTTTCGATCGACGCAGCTGCATGGGGCTGCTGCTGTCGAAACGGGGCGGTTACCATGAAATCACGAAACCTTTTCACGGGCGCATTCCTGCTCGCCGCTATCGTCACGCCAACGTATGCTTCCAGCCAGATTGCAGTGTCGAAAGCGGTCTTTATCGAACGCACCGCCAATGCCGATGGCTGGCGCACCCTTGCCCCTGCCAATACGCTGAAACGCGGCGACCGCGTGGTGCTGATGATCGAATGGAGTGGCGCCCAGGCACAAAGGAACCATGTCGTGACCAGCGCCGTCCCGGCTACCCTCGCTTTCCAACGGAGCAGCGCGGATGGCTTGCAGGTTTCGGCAGACGGGGGCCGGAATTGGGGTAAGCTCGACACACTGCGTCACGACGGTCGCCGCGCCAGCCCGGAAGACATCACGCATGTCAGGTTGGAACTGAGCGGCACGCGCGGCGGACGGATAACCTATAGCGCCATCGTGCGATGACGCGCCGCCGTTAATCTCTAAAAAGCATCACCGGACGTTCGATAAGCCGCTTCATCGCCTGCACGAAACTGGCGGCATCCCACCCATCGACAACGCGATGGTCGCAGCTGATCGAGATATTCATCAGCTTGCGTTTCTCGATGCGCTCGCCACCTGTGCCATCAGGGACATACATCGGCCGTTCGATGATCCGGTTCGGGCCGATAATCGCGACTTCGGGGCGATTGATGACCGGCGTGGTCGCCACGCCGCCAAGCGGGCCGAGCGAGGTCACCGTGAGCGTCGCACCGGACAGCTCTTCGGACTTCGCCGTACCATCGCGAGCAGCATCAGCGAGGCGAGCGATCTCGGTCGCCAACTGCCACGGATTGCGCGCATGCGCGTCGCGAATCACGGGCACCATCAGACCCGCATCGGTCTGTGCCGCCATTCCAAGATGTACGGCGCCGTGGCGCCTCACTACGCCCGCCTCATCATCATATCGGGCATTCAGCATCGGAAAATCGGGCACCGTCTTGCAGATCGCGGTGATGAGCAGCGGCAGCAGAGTGAGTTTCGGCCGTTCGCCACGGTCGGCATTGAGATCGGCGCGCATCGCCTCCAGCGCTGTTACATCGCACTCCTCGACATAGGAAAAATGCGGGATGTTGCGCTTGGATGCCGCCATGTTCTCGGCAATGCGACGGCGCATGCCGATGACCTTGACCTGCTCGTCATCACGCAATGCCGCTGCGCCCGTGAAGGCCTTGTTGTAGGACAGGAACTGGTCCAGGTCCGCATGGCGGACCCGCCCGTCGGCGGCTGGCTTTACTTGCGCAAGGTCTATCGACAGATCGCGGGCACGGGCGCGCACCGCCGGAGTGGCGAGCACCTTTGCCGAAGGTGAAGCGTTCGTCTTCTGCGTGTCGGAGGCTTTCGGCGGCTTGGCGGCGGGCGCAGGTTCTTGAGGCGTCGGTTCCGGCTCTGGCTCCGGCTCGACAGGCTGATTCTCGCCCGCCTCCAGATCACGGTGCTCTTCCTCGACATCGGCTTCGTCCGGCATCTCACCCTCGACCTCGATTTCGACCAGCATCGAACCGATGGCAATCACGTCGCCGGTTTCGCCCGCAACTCTGGTCACGGTGCCGGCAACAGGACTTTCCATTTCCACTGTCGCCTTGTCGGTCATCATCCCGGCGAGGCGGTCATCCTCCTCCACCCGGTCGCCAACCGTGACGAACCATTCGACGATTTCCGCTTCGGCGATGCCTTCGCCGATGTCGGGCAGGTTGAAGGTGAATGTGGTCATGGGCGGATCAATCCTGGAGTATGGTGTCGAGCGCTTCGCCGATGCGCACCGGGCCGGGGAAATAAGCCCATTCGAGGCTGTGGGGATAGGGCGTATCGAAGCCGGTTACGCGTAGCACGGGCGCTTCGAGGTGATAGAAGCAGCGTTCCGTGACCAGCGCGGACAGCTCCGCGCCGAAGCCTGAGGTGCGCGTCGCCTCGTGCACGATCAGACAGCGGCCGGTGCGTTTCACCGACGCCTCGATTGCCTCGATATCCAGCGGCAGCAGCGTCCGCAGGTCGAGAATATCCGCTTCGATCCCTTTCGTTTCGCATACCGCCTTTACCACGTGGACCATCGTGCCATAGGCGAGGATGGTGAGCGCTTCGCCAGAGGTGACAACACGCGCCTTGCCCAGCGGGATTGAATAGTGCCCTTCGGGGACAATGCTGGAGTCGAAGCGTTTCCACGGCTCGGCGGGTTTGTCGTAATACCCGCTGAAGGGGCCGTTATAGATGCGCTTGGGTTCGAAAAAGATGACCGGGTCGTTGTCTTCGATTGCGGCGATCAGCAGGCCCTTGGCATCGTAAGGCGTGGCAGGAATGACTGTTTTCAAACCAGCAACATGAGTGAAGATCGATTCCGGACTCTGACTGTGCGTTTGCCCGCCGAAGATTCCGCCACCGAACGGCGAACGCACCGTCATCGGCGCGATGAATTCGGCCGCCGACCGATAGCGCAACCGAGCAGCCTCGGATATTAGCTGGTCGAGGCCGGGATAGATGTAATCCGCAAACTGGATTTCCGGGACGGGGCGCAGGCCGTATGCGCCCATGCCGACGGCTGCGCCGATAATGCCGCATTCCGAAATCGGCGTATCGAATACGCGCGTTTTTCCAAATTTTTCCTGCAAGCCCGCCGTGGCGCGGAAGACACCGCCGAAATAGCCGACATCTTCGCCCATCACCACGACGTCGGGATCGCTTTCGAGCTTGACGCTCAGCGCGTCATTGATCGCTTCGATCATGTTGAGCCGACGTTCGCCGTCCTCGGTCTTTTCCGGCGCGCTCATCGCTTGGGCAGTCCCTCGGGAAACTTCGTTTTACGTTCGCGAACAGCCTGTTCCGCCTGTTCCTTCAGATGCCATGGCAAATCTTCGAACACATCCTCGAACATGGTCCGGAAGGGATGGTGCAGTCCATGGCCGAGGATGCCGTTCTTTTCCGCTTCCTTGGTCGCTGCCTTGACCCGCTCCGCGCAGTTGCGGTCCATAGCCTCCTGCCGGTCCTCGTCCCACTCGCCCAGCGCGATAAGATGGCGTTTCAGGCGCATGACGGGATCGCCCAGCGGCCATTCCTCCCGCTCCTGCGCGCTGCGGTACCCCGCCGGATCGTCGGACGTGGAATGCCCTTCCGCACGATAGGTAAAGTATTCGATCAAGGTCGGCCCGGCGTTGGCACGGGCGCGGTTCGCAGCCCATTGCTGCGAAGCATAGACCGCCAGCGCGTCGTTTCCATCGACCCGGAGCCCCGCCATGCCATAGCCCAGTGCGCGCGCGGCGAACGTGGTGCGCTCGGCACCCGCGAAGCCGCTGAAACTGCTGATCGCCCACTGGTTGTTGATCACATTGATAATGACGGGCGCGTTATAGACCGTTGCGAAGGTGCAGGCGCTGTGGAAATCGCCTTCCGCCGTACTGCCCTCGCCCACCCAGGTTGCGGCGATGCGGCTGTCGCCCTTGATCGCGCTGGCCATCGCCCAGCCCACCGCCTGCGGCGTCTGCGTGGCCAAGTTGCCGCTTATCGAGAAGAAGCTGTGTTCGCGGCTTGAATACATGATGGGCAGCTGACGGCCCTTCAGCTTGTCGCCGCGGTTGGAATAGATCTGGTTGATCATCTCCACCAAATCGTAGCCGCGCGAGATGAGGATGCCCTGCTGGCGATAGGACGGGAACACCATGTCATCCGCCGCCAGCGCCATCGCGGCCGCAACCGAGGTCGCCTCCTCGCCCGTGCATTTCATGTAGAAGCTGGTTTTGCCCTGCCGTTGCCCGCGAAACATCCGTTCGTCGAAAGCCCGCACCAGCGCCATGTTGCCGAGCAAGGTGCGCAGCGTTTCGGCGTCAAGGCGCGGATCCCACGGGCCGTGCGCTGTATCGTCGTCGCCCAGCACACGCACAAGATCGTAGCAAAGGTCGGACGTTTCCTTGGCAGCCACACCCTCATCGGGGCGCGCCTGCTCGCCCGCTGCGGGAACGTGGATATGCGAAAAATCGGCAGCATCGCCCGGACGGTATTTCGGCTCCGGAACATGCAGTGAAAGCGGTGGGCGATTGTCCCTAGCAGCCCGTCCGTTTGACGATGAGTCCGACATGCGCTCTCCTGCGGGGCCAAATTGCCATTGCGGATGTAAAGTTTCCGCGACGTGTTTTTTTATTTCAACGATGCGCTTGGGTCAAGAGAAGCGGATGCCAAGGTGGATGAGTCACACCGCAACCGGTGCGGCAATCGGCGGATGCGGTGCATATCCCTTGACTGCGAAATCGTCGAATTCGTAGTCGAAGATCGAAGGTGGTTTACGCGTTATCGAGAGGGTGGGGAAGCCCCGGGGTGCGCGCGAGAGCTGCTCTTTCACCAGATCGGCATGGTTGAGGTACAGGTGCGTGTCACCGCCCATCCATACCAGTTCCCCGGCCCCTAGCCCTGTTTGCTGCGCAATCAAGCGTGTCAGAAGCGCCGCAGACCACAGATTGAACGGCAGACCCAGCGCGACATCGCAACTGCGCTGGTACAGTGCGCAGTTCAGCCGGCCGTCGGCAACGTTGAACTGGTACGTCTTGTGACACGGCGGCAGGGCCATGTCGTCCAGCTGCGCCACGTTCCAACCTTCGATGATGTGGCGACGGCTGGCTGGATTATTTCTTATTGAATCAATAGTTTGTGCGACTTGGTTGATACCGTTTCCAGCTTTGAACGTGCCCTCGTCCGTTGCTACATATGTCGGCCAATCGACCCATTGTTTGCCATAGACCGGACCCAGCTCGCCCCATTTTGCGGCGAATGCGCGGTCGTCGGCAATTCGCGCGACAAAGGCATCGAGTGCCAGCTCGTCCCCGGTTTCCTTGACATAGCGCGCATGCGGCCACTCGTTCCAGATCTTCACGCCCTGCAACACAAGCGGGCGGATATTCGTACTACCGGTAAGGAACCACAGCAGCTCGCGCGTCGCCGTCTTCCAGTATACGCGCTTAGTCGTGATCAGCGGCATCGCGCCGTCCGCCAGGTCGAACCGCAGCATGGTGCCGAACAGCGAACGTGTGCCGATACCGGTGCGGTCGGACTGCTCTGCGCCCTCGGTCCAGACGCGCGCCATCAGGTCAAGATATTGCTGTTCGTAATGAGGGTGTTCGGCGTCGGTCATCATACCGCACTAGCCTCGACACACCCTGCTTGCCACCCCGTCGGACGCGACCTATAGCCGCGCATCTACCGCGTCGTCAGGCTCCCTGTCGGCGCAGCGTGTCGGGAAGTAGCTCAGCCTGGTAGAGCACCGTCTTCGGGAGGCGGGGGCCGGAGGTTCGAATCCTCTCTTCCCGACCACTATTTTTCCGTGTCAGTTGCCTTGCGTCAGCGCCAGTCCGGCTAGCACCAGCGTCAATCCTCCCAGCCCGAGTGAAAGATGCCAGCGCAGGCGCATCCAGCGCAACTTCGCATCGCCGATGGCGCGATCCACCAGTGGCGAAGCTCCTAAAAGTAGACCCAGCCACAACAGAGACGGGCCCGGCCAGCGCGCCCCGAACAGCCACGGCATGTAGAGTGCCAAGGCAACGAGGCTTGGCAGAATTGCCGCGCCATATATCCAGCGGGGCGCCTGCGGCATCGACAGCGCCTGCCCCCACCAGACACCGCCCAGAAAGCTGAAGATCAGCGCGGCATAAGCAAAGCCGCCGGCCAGCGCGACCCAGCCCCACTGCCCGCCATTGACCACCAGCACGACTGCGATAAGTTGGGGCAAAAGTCCGGCATAGCCGAGCGCCAGTGCTAGGCGCGGAACGTCGTTCGTGACAGGCGGTTGGTTGGTCATGTATATTCCTGCGTCCCGATTATCGCCAGCCCCATCGCTAACCCATGTCCGATAGCAAGCCCCCGCGCCATCGTGCGGTTCCCAGTGGCAGGCTGTCACGCCTTGCCGGTTTCGGTCGTCTGGCAGGTGGCGTCGCCGGGTCCGTCATTGGCGAAGGCGCGAAACGCGTCGCCGCAGGTGAGAAACCACGCCTCAACGATCTGCTACTGACTCCAGCCAATGCCAAGCGACTGGCCGACAGGCTGGCACATTTGCGCGGCGCGGCAATGAAGCTGGGCCAGATGATTAGCATGGATGCCGGCGACGTGCTGCCGCCCGAACTGTCCGACATTCTTGCTTCGCTACGAGACCGGGCGAACTTTATGCCGCCCAGGCAGCTCGATACGGTACTGGTAAAGGAATGGGGCAAGGACTGGCGGAAGAACTTTCGCCGGTTCGAGCCGCGGCCGATTGCCGCTGCCAGCATTGGACAGGTGCACCGCGCCCTTACCCGCGATGGCGAAACGCTGGCGATCAAGGTGCAGTATCCCGGCGTCGCGCAAAGCATAGACAGCGACGTGGACAACGTCGCTACCCTGTTGCGCGTATCCGGCATGATGCCGAAGGAACTGAATATCGCGCCCTTGCTGGCTGCGGCCAAGGAACAGTTGCACGAGGAAGCCGATTACCGCCGCGAGGGCGAACAGATGATGCTGTATCGCGCGCGGCTGGCCGACGATCCGAGCTTTGTTGTGCCGCAGCTTCATGCGCCGCTGACCACCGACCGTGTGCTTGCCATGACGTTCGTAAATGGCATCCCGATCGAAGGCCTTTCCGATGAACCGCAGGAGTTGCGCGATGCGGTTTTCGCCCGGCTGATGCGGCTGGTCGGACGCGAGCTGTTCGAGTTCGGCGTCATGCAGACCGACCCGAATTTCGCCAATTTTCGATATCAGCGCGCCGCTGACGACCAGGACGACGGCAAGGTCGTGTTGCTGGATTTCGGCGCGACCCGCGCCATCGCGCCGGACATTTCGATGGCTTACCGAAAACTGATCGAGGCAGGTCTGGCGAAAGATCGCGGGCGGGTGCGCGCCGAGGCCGTGGCAGCAGGTTTTGTAAATCCGATCGTGATCGACAAGCACCGCGAGAGCATCGACCGGATGATTGACGTCATCGTTACCGAAATGACGAAGGACGAGCCTTTCGATTTTGGCGACCGGGCCTTCGTGCCGTTGCTGCGCGATGAAGGTATGGTGATCGCGCAGGACCGCGAAAGCTGGCATATTCCGCCCGCCGAAACGCTGTTCGTGCAGCGCAAGATCAGCGGTACCGCATTGCTCGGTGCGAGGCTGAAGGCGCAGGTGAATGTCCGGCGTATCGTGGAAGGTGTGTTGGTTGAGGCCTAGCCGCCACGCAGCAGCTGAACGCCCCAGTCGCGCTCGAACAGATAGAGCAGGATGCGCGCCGCTTCGCCGCGCGGGCCGGTAAGGCCGCCATCGCGTTCCACCAGCAAACGGGCATCGGCGTCGGCGATATGCGCCATCCGTGTGATTTGCTCCAGTGTCGCGATGCGGAATGGCGTGTCGCCAGATTGCCGTGTGCCCAGCAATTCGCCGCCGCCGCGTAGCTTCAAGTCTTCCTCTGCCAACCGGAACCCGTCCTGCGTTTCGCGCATCAGGGCGAGCCTTTCACGCCCGGTTTCGGACAAGGCCTCGCCGCGCACCAGCAGGCACACCGATTTCTCGCTTCCCCGCCCCACGCGCCCGCGCAACTGGTGCAGCTGCGCCAGACCGAACCGTTCTGCCTGTTCGATAACCATCAGCGTAGCGGCGGGCACGTCCACGCCGACCTCTATCACGGTTGTTGCCACCAGCAGCTTCGCCCTGCCTTCGGCGAATCGCGCCATTGCGGCGTCCTTGACCTCGGGGCGTAACTGGCCGTGGACCAGTACAATATCGTCCGCATCGAACCTTTCGCGCAGGGCGGCGTAGCGCGCCTCGGCAGCGGCGATGTCCGCCGTTTCGCTGTCATGGACCATCGGGCAGACCCAATAGGCCTGTTGCCCGCCCGTAATGTGACGCGCGACGCCCGCCACCACGTCGTCCATCCGTTCGCCCGAGATGACGCGGGTATCGATGGCCTGTCGGCCCGGCGGCAGTTCGTCCAGCTTGCTGATATCCATCTCGCCATGCTGCGCCAGCGTCAGCGTTCGCGGGATCGGCGTGGCGGTCATCGCCAAGGTGTGCGGTGTCGCGCGACCCTTGGCCGCCAGTTGCAGTCGTTGTGCCACGCCGAACCGGTGCTGTTCGTCGATCACGACCAGCGCGAGGTCGCGATAGCCGACGGTGTCCTGGAATATCGCATGGGTGCCCACGACAATGTCGATGCTGCCATCGAGCAGCCCCATCAAAATACTTTCGCGCGCGCTGCCCTTGTCGCGCCCGGTCAGCAGCGCGACCTCCGCGCCGGTGGGCCGCGCCATGCTGCGCAACGTTTCGAAATGCTGGCGCGCCAGAATTTCGGTCGGCGCGAGCAGGGCGCTCTGCTTGTCCGCCTCCATCGCCACCAGCATGGCATTCAATGCCACCACCGTCTTGCCCGACCCGACATCGCCCTGAAGCAGGCGCAGCATCGGTGCCTCCTGCTGAAGGTCCGCCGTAATTTCCGCGATGGATCGCTCCTGTGCGGCGGTTAGCTTGAAGGGCAGTTCCAGCTTGGCGCGCAGCGAACCGTCGCCCTTCAGCGGCTGACCCCGACGCCGCCGGTTGTCTGCCCGCACCAGCATCAGCGCCAGCGCATTGGCGAGCATTTCGTCGTAAGCGATCCGGTCGCGCGCGGCGGCATCCGGTCCTCGATGCACGCGGGGCATGGCCTCGTTCCATGCGGGCCAGTCCATCTGCGCGAGCTGCGTGGGTTCGATCCATTCGGGAAGCGCGGGTAGCTTCGCCAGCGATTGCGCGACCAGGCTGGCGAGTTTGGGCTGTGTCAGCCCGGTGGCGAGCGCGTAAACCGGCTCGCACAACCGCGTCAGGGTATCGTCGTTATCCTCGATAACATGATCGGGATGGACGATTTGCAGCATGTCGCCATAGCGGTCTAGCCGCCCTGCGACCCACCGCCGCTCACCCACTGGCAGCAGTTTCTTGCCGCTATAGGCCGCCCGGCCGAAATAAGTGACGGCGCAGATATTGCCGACCGCGTCCTGCGCCAAAATCTTGTAGGGTCCGCGTCCGCTCCTCGGAGCGCGATGCTCTGTAGCGGTCAGGGCGACGACGACTTGCTCGCCCTCTGTGCCCTCGTCCAGATTGCCGATGGCGCGGCGGTTCACGAAGCGTTCGGGCAGGTGATACGCCACGTCCCGTACTCTCCCCAGCCGCAGCCGCGCCAGCGGCTTGCCCAGCTTCGGTCCCACACCGTCCAGCGTGTCGATCTCGGCAAACAGGGGGTTGAGGATATCGGGGCGCATCGTGGCCGGGTTATGCAAAGCAGCGTTCGTCATGTCGAGCGCGGTTGTGACGGTTGCCCGCCGCGCGCAGGCAATCTAGGCGGTTTGCATGACATCATCGCCATCCGACAGCCCCGATCTTAACGCCCGCAAGCGCCGCGCCGCATTCCGCAGCTGGCATCGCGGCACGCGGGAGGCAGACTACATGATCGGCGGCTATTTCGACAGGTATGGCGCGGATTGGGACGATAGCGAGCTCGCCTGGTTCGAGGCGCTGCTGGACCACGACGATGTCGATGTCATGGCGTGGGCGTTGAAGACGCAGCCGGTGCCCGACCGCTTTGCCGGTACGCAGATGGAAACGATGCAGCGGCTCGATTACGTCGATATTCCGGGCTGACACGCCGACCGCCGCACAAATGTGGGCGGAACCCCCTTGCCCCTCGTTCGCTAGACCCCACAATGCCCGACCTGAACCGTATTCTCGACGCTGCCGAACCGCTGACCCTTGCCTCCGTCGCACGCGGCGCGCAGCCGCTGGTCCTGGCCGATATTGCGCGCGCGGCAAAGGGACGCGCCATCTTTATCGCACCGGACGATGCAGCAATGCGCGCGGTGTCCGAAGCGGCGACCTTCTTCGCACCCGAACTGGAAGTAATCGAATTTCCCGCGTGGGACTGCTTGCCCTACGATCGCGCCAGCCCTGCCCTGTCGGTCAGCGCGCGGCGGCTGTCGGCGCTGTACCGGTTGCAGGCGAAGGCCAGCGGTCCGCAGCTGTTCGTCACGACAGTCAACGCCGCGCTTCAGCGCGTGCTCACGCCGTTCCGTATTCGCGAGAGCGTCCGCGCGTTTCGGCCCGGTCTTGAAATCGGGCGCGAGAGCCTGTCCGGGCTGTTGCAGCGGCAAGGTTACAGCCGCAGCGATACGGTGATCGACAAGGGCGAATACGCGGTGCGCGGCTCCATCGTCGATATCTTCCCGTCGGGCCTCGATCTCGGGCTGCGGCTGGATTTTTTCGGGGACGAACTGGAATCGCTGCGCAGCTTCGATCCACAAACGCAGATCAGCACCGGCACCGTGGACGAGCACCTTCTGTTGCCTGCGAGCGAAGCGCTGCTGGACGAGGACAGCATCACCCGCTTCCGCACCCGCTACCGCGAAGCGTTTGGTGCGGCGGCGACGCAGGATCCCCTTTACGAGGCCGTAAGCGAAAGTCGCCGCCTTGCCGGGATGGAGCATTGGCTGCCCCTGTTCGAGGAGCGCATGGTCACGCTGTTCGACTATCTTGAACCGGCCGACCTGCTGCTGATCGATGCGGGCGGATTGCAAGTGGCCACCGACCGTGTGTCCGACATCGACGATTTCTCCGAGCAGCGCGGTAATGCCGCCGGACAAGCCAAGGGTAGTTACCGACCGTTGAGTCGCGACGCGCTCTATCTGACGCAGGCCGAGTTCGACGGCGCATTGGCCGATGCCCCCGCCCACCGGGTCAAGCCGTTTGTCGAACCGCCCGGTAAAACCGTAATCGATTTCGGCTTCACCTCTGCCCGCGATTTCACACCGGAACGCGCGCGTGGCGACAATGTGTATGAAGCCGCCGCAAGTCACTTTACCGACGTCACGAAAAAACGGGCGCAAGGCGATCTTCGCAGCTTACTCCGAAGGCAGCCGTACCCGCATCGCCTCTATCCTTGGCGAAGCGGGCACGCACCTTGCCGTTGCCGAAAGCTGGCATGAGGCGCTGGGGCTGGCGGCGAAGGGCAAGCCCGCCACACTGGTGCTGCCGGTGGAAAGCGGGTTCGCAAACGCGGAACTGGAGCTGCTGACCGAGCAGGACGTACTGGGCGACCGGCTGGTCCGGCGGCGCAAGAAGAAGAAAAACGCGGACGCCTTTCTCGCCGAGCTACAGGCTTTGGTGCGGGGCGATCTGGTCGTGCATGTCGAACACGGCATCGGGAAATATCTGGGCCTCGAGCCTGTCACCGTCGGCAAGAGTGCGCATGATTGCGTGATGCTGGAATACAAGGGCGGCGACAAGCTGTTCATTCCTGTAGAGAACATCGACGTGCTGAGCCGCTATGGTAGCAGCGAAGACGCCGTCATGCTCGACCGGCTGGGCGGCGAAGCGTGGCAACGACGCCGGGCGAAACTGAAGGAGCGCATCCTCGCCATCGCAGGCGAGCTGATGCAGGTCGCCGCCGAACGCGCTTTGCGCAAGGCACCGGTTTTTGCAGCGGAAAAGGCAGGCTACAACCAGTTCGTCGACCGCTTCCCGTGGGAAGAAACCGATGACCAGGACCGCGCGATTGCCGATGTGCTGCGCGATCTGGAAAGTGGCAGGCCGATGGACCGGCTGGTGTGCGGCGATGTCGGGTTCGGCAAGACCGAGGTGGCCCTGCGCGCGGCATTCGTCGCCGCGATGCACGGCCAGCAGGTCGCGATGATCGCGCCGACCACCCTGCTCGCCCGCCAGCATTTTCAGAACTTTTCCGAACGCTTCGCCGGTTTTCCGATCAAGGTCGGACGGCTCAGCCGCCTCGTCCCCGCCAAGGAAATGACCGCGACCCGCGAAGGTCTCGCCAGTGGCGATCTCGATGTTGTTATCGGCACCCATGCCATCCTTTCCAAGCATACGAAGTTCAAGGATCTGGGGTTGGTTATCGTGGACGAGGAACAGCGGTTTGGTGTCACCCACAAGGAAAAGCTGAAGCAGCTTCGCGCCAATGTCCACATGCTGACACTGACCGCGACGCCCATCCCGCGCACGTTGCAAATGGCGATGACCGGCTTGCGCGAACTAAGCACGATACAGACGCCGCCGGTGGACCGGCTGGCGGTGCGAACCTACGTTTCCGAATGGGACGACATGGTGATGCGCGAGGCACTGATGCGCGAGCACCATCGTGGCGGGCAAAGCTTCATCGTGGTGCCGCGCATATCCGATATGGAAGCGATTTCGGACTGGCTGCACGAACACGTACCCGAAGTGAAGGTGGTATCCGCACACGGGCAAATGGGCGCAAACGAAATCGAAGAACGCATGAGCGCGTTTTACGAGAACAAATACGACGTGCTGCTGTCCACCACGATCATCGAATCCGGGTTGGACCTGCCCTCTGCCAACACCATCATCATCCATCGCGCGGACATCTTTGGCCTCGCTCAGCTGTACCAGCTACGCGGTCGTGTTGGGCGGGCCAAATTGCGCGCTTATGCCTATCTGACCTATGAAAAGAACACGCAGCTAAGCGAAGTGGCGGAAAAGCGCCTGAAGGTCCTGGGCGATCTCGATACGCTTGGAGCTGGTTTTCAGCTCGCTAGTCACGATCTCGATATTCGGGGAGCGGGCAACCTGCTGGGCGACGAACAATCGGGTCATATCCGGGAGGTCGGGTTCGAACTGTACCAGTCCATGCTGGAAGACGCGATATTGGCTGCGAAGGCCGGTGCAGCAGGCCTGAAAGCCAAGCCGGAACGCGTAAGCCCGCAAATCACTGTGGATGCGCCGATCATGATTCCCGAAGACTACGTGCCGGACCTCGCCGTGCGTATGGCGCTGTATCGCAGGCTCAACGATGCGGTGGACAAGTCCGAAATCGAAGCGATGGCGGCGGAGATGATCGACCGGTTCGGCCCCTTGCCCGACGCCACCGCCAATCTCGTTCGCCTAATCGAGATCAAGCATCAGGCCATCGCGGCCAACATCGCCAAGATCGACGTGGGCGCACGCGGTACGCTGGTGTCGTTCCACAATAACGACTTTCCGGACGGACCCGGCCTCATCGCTTACGTCGATCGGCTCGGCGACACGGCCAAGCTACGGCCCGATATGAAGCTCGTCATCAACCGTGCCTGGGGTGATTCCAAGTCGCGCCTTAACGGTCTGTTCCAGCTGACCAAGGGCTTGAGCGGCGTCGTGCGGCGTGCAGCAAAGAAAGCGGCCTAGCCGACCATTTGCGCGAACTGCGCGGTATCGACAGGCTTTGCCCCAAGGAAACCCTGCCAGCCGCTGCACCCTTCGCGCGCCACCACCGTTCGCTGCTCTTCGGTTTCGACACCCTCGGCCATGACGTCGAGGCCGAGCGCGTCGGCCATCGCCAGGATAGCGCGAAACACCGCAAGATCCTGTGCATCGTCGGCAATCCCCTCGACCATCGAGCGGTCCAGTTTCAGCAAGTCTAGCGGCAGGATCTTCAGGTAATTGAAGTTGCAGAACCCCGTGCCAAAATCATCGAGCGCGATAGCGATACCTTCCTCCGCCAGCACGCGCAGGCGAACGGCGGTGCGGTGCAGCGCGCTGAGTTCCGACTGCTCGGTAATTTCCAGCGTCAGCCGGTCCGCCGCAAAGCCGCACTCGTCGAGATCGCGCAGGATGGCGGTCGCAAAGCTGTCATCCACCAGGTCGTGTGCCGTGATGTTGACCGACAGTCGCAGCGTATCGGGCCAGGACGCGGCGTGGCGTAAGGCAGCGCGGCGAGTATGTTGTGCAAGCGCACCGGCCAGCCCGACCCGGCGCGCCATCGCGAATAGGGCTTCACCCCCGACCTTGCCGAACCGCACATGTTCCCACCGCACTAACGATTCCGCCCCGATAATCGCGTTGTCGGCGCAGGCATATTGCGGCTGGAACCGCAGGGTGAAGGCATCGGTCTCCATTGCCGCCACCAGCGCGGCGGCAAGGTCCGGCATCCCGGCATCGCGGCGGTCATGGAGCATACGGCGGTTCGCCTCTGGCGGCCTTGTCAGAACGGTTGCGTGCATCGGCGCGACTTAGCGACGATTGCGCTTGCGCCTATGCGGCAATGGCGGAGCGTTGCCAAATGGCACAGTGCGCAATACCACGTCGGAACCGCGCATACAGGATGCGCCCGACGCGAGGGGACACTGCATGGCTTCGGGACATGGCTTCAGCAAGCTGGCGCTCGCCATTTCCGATACCGCCAAGGCGCAGGAAACGGCGCGCGACATCGAAGCGGCGCATGACTGGGTGCCGTTCGACGAAGCGGATGCCGTGGTCGCGCTGGGCGGAGACGGGTTCATGCTGGCGACGTTGCACGCCATGTTGAACGATGGGCCGGTGTTGCCCTGTTACGGCATAAATCGCGGCACGGTCGGCTTCCTGATGAACCGCTATCGCCAAGGCGCCAGGCTGCTGGACAAGGTCAACCGGTCGCGCGCGATAGAGATCGCTCCCTTGCGGATGGAGGCGGTGACGCAGGATGGCGCACGTCATGTCGAGAATGCCATTAACGAGGTCTCGCTGCTGCGCGAGACTCGCCAGACCGCCAAGATGGAAGTCTCCGTGGACGGCAAAGTCCGCATCGACGAGCTGGTCGGCGACGGGGTGCTGGTGGCGACGCCCGCCGGATCAACCGCCTATAATTTCTCCGCCAACGGGCCGATCCTGCCGCTGGATTCGCGATTGCTGGCACTCACCCCGATCAGCGCGTTTCGCCCGCGTCGTTGGCGCGGGGCGATCCTGCCCGACCGCACCTGCGTCAAATTCACCGTGTTCGAGCCGGACAAGCGGCCCGTTGCCGCCGTCGCCGACCAGAAGGAAGTCCGCGACATCGCCGAGGTCAATATCGAGATCGACCGCGACAGCGCGCTGACCCTGCTGTTCGACCCCGGCCATTCGCTCGACGAACGCATCGTGGCGGAACAGTTCATCACCTGAGCGCGCCCGGTTTGACATGTCGGACGAAAATGCCCGCAAACCGTCTTGCCAAGCCGATGCGCGCCCCATATACGCGCCCCTTCGCCCTCCTCCATACCGCTTGGAGGGCTGCTCCCCGATAGCTCAGCGGTAGAGTAGGTGACTGTTAATCACTTGGTCGTTGGTTCGAATCCAACTCGGGGAGCCACTATCTTCCTTAAATCGTAGTCTTTTAAGCGCGCGCCATCGCGCCGTGGCAGTGCTTGTACTTGCTGCCCGAACCGCACGGGCAAGGCGCATTGCGGCTGACGTTCTGGTCCTTGTAGGGATTGTTCACGAAATGTCCGCCCGGCCCGGCTGCGGCGCGCGGGCTGCCGGCCAGCGAACCGAACATCGCCGCCTCGCTTTCCGAACCGTCACCGTCGTCGCTGTTGTCGAGGCCCGTCAACGGGTCGATATGACCCGTCAGGAAGTCGGGCAGATCCGGCAGGCTGCCCTGCACCGGTTCGGGTGCCATACGCAGTTCGCTCTTTACGAGGACGCTGGTCACATCCTCGCGCAGTGTGTCGAGCATTTTCTCGAACAGGCTGAACGCTTCCTGCTTGTATTCGTTGATCGGCTGTTTCTGCGCATAGGCGCGCAGGAACACGACCTGGCGCAGCGCATCCAGCGTCGCCAGATGCTCTTTCCAGTGATGGTCCAGCCGTTCCAGCAGGATCGACTTTTCCACACGGCTCCAGATACCGTCGTCCGCCGCGGCGACCTTCTTGTCCATGATGGCATCTGCTTCGGCGCGAATCCGCTCCTCGATGATCTCGGGTTCGACCTGGTCTTCCTCCAGCCAGGCGTCGATGGGCGGGCGGATGTGGAACAGTTCGTCCAGCTTGGTCTTCAGCCCATCGGTATCCCACTGTTCGGGATAGGAGCCGGGCGGGCAGGCTTCGGTGACGAGCGAATGGATCGCGTCGTGGCGCATGTCCACCACCACATCGCCGACCGTCTCGCTGTCCATGATCTCGGCGCGCTGTTCGTAGATCACCTTGCGCTGGTCGTTCATCACATCGTCGTATTCGACGACCTGCTTGCGGACCTCGTAATTGCGCGCCTCCACCTTTTTCTGCGCGGTTTCGATGGCCTTGCTGAGCCATTTGGAACCGATCGCCTCGCCGTCTTCCAGATTGCTGTTCATCATCTTGGAGAACAGCGTGTCGGGGCCGAAGATGCGCAGCAGGTCGTCTTCCAGACACAGATAGAACCGGCTGAGACCGGGATCGCCCTGCCGCCCGGAACGGCCGCGCAGCTGGTTGTCGATCCGGCGGCTTTCATGGCGTTCGGTGCCCAGCACGAACAGGCCGCCTGCTTCCTTCACCCGCTCGCGTTCGGCCTTCACTTCGGCGGTCAGGTCTTCGATGGCAGCATCGCGCTTTGCGCCTTCGGGCATGTCGGCCAGCTCGGCTTCGATACGGAATTCGATATTGCCGCCCAGCTGGATGTCGGTGCCGCGCCCGGCCATATTGGTGGCGATCGTCACCGCGCCCAGTCGGCCGGCCTGCGCCACGATCAGCGCCTCGCGTTCGTGCATGCGGGCGTTCAGCACCTCGTGCTTCACGCCTTCCTTGTCGAGGAACTGGCTGAGCAATTCGGACTTCTCGATGCTGACCGTGCCGACCAGCACCGGCTGGCCGATCTCGTTCTTCTCGCGGATGCTGGTGGCGATGGCGGCGAACTTGTCGAGCGTGTTTTTATAGAACTCGTCCTCCTCGTCGATCCGCTGCACCGGCACGTTGGTGGGGATGGTCACCACGTTCATCTTGTAGATTTCCCAGAACTCGCCCGCCTCGGTGGCGGCAGTGCCGGTCATGCCGGAAAGCTTGGGATACATGCGGAAGTAGTTCTGGAAGGTGATCGAGGCCATCGTCTGGTTTTCCGGCTCGATCTTGACGCCTTCCTTGGCTTCGGCCGCCTGGTGCAGGCCGTTGGACCAGCGGCGTCCGTCCATCATGCGGCCGGTGAACTCGTCGATGATGACGACCTTGTCGTCCTTCACGATGTAGTCGGTATCGCGCTTGAACATGATGTTCGCCTTCAGCGCCTGGTCGAGGTGGTGGACCACCTGCGTGTTCTCGACATCGTAGAGGTTGTCGGTCTCCAGCAGGCCGGCTTCCAGCAGCATCGCCTCGACCGCTTCGTTGCCTTCCTCGGTCCAGCTGATGTTCTTCGACTTCTCGTCTTTCTCGTACCAGTCTTCGGGGATCTTCTTCACGATCTCGTCGAGGGCGACATACAGTTCGGCTTTGTCGTCGGTGGGGCCGGAGATGATGAGCGGGGTGCGCGCTTCGTCGATCAGGATGCTGTCGACTTCATCGACCACGGCGAAGTTGAAGGGGCGCTGCACCATCTGGCCGCGCTCGTGCTTCATGTTGTCGCGCAGGTAGTCGAACCCGAACTCGTTGTTGGTGCCGTACGTGATGTCGCTGGCATAGGCTTCGCGCCGCTGCGCTTCGGGCAGGTTCGGTATGATGACACCGATGGTCAGACCAAGGAACGTGTGCAACTGCCCCATCCATTCCGCATCGCGGCTGGCGAGGTAGTCGTTGACCGTCACGACGTGGACGCCCTTGCCTTCGATGGCATTGAGATAGGTGGCGAGCGTCGCCACCAGCGTCTTGCCCTCGCCCGTGCGCATCTCGGCGATCTCGCCGCGATGCAGCACGATGCCGCCGATCATCTGCACGTCGAAATGCCGCATCCCCAGCACGCGCACCGACGCCTCGCGTACGGTGGCGAAGGCTTCGGGCAGGATATCGTCGATCTTCTCGCCATCGGCCAGGCGGGCACGGAATTTGTCGGTCTGCGCGGTCAGGTCGGCGTCGGACAGCGCCTGCATGTCGGGTTCGAGCGCGTTGATCTGGTCGACGATCTTGCCGAGCGTCTTGATGTAGCGGTCGTTGCTGGACCCGAACAGGGTCTTGGTGAGGGCTTTGATCATGGGAAGGCTTTCGCGGGAGACGTGGAACACTTTGACAGTGTTTTATGCAGGGGGTTCGCGCACGCAGCGCAAGAGTAAAAGGCGCGCAGGGCGCTACTCGCGGGCGCGATCCACACGAACAATAAATCCTGCATTTGCAACGCCCTGACCGCCGACACCTGACAGTGGCTGTAAAGTAGTTCTGCGCACCGCACCGATCGGCAGCCTATCACCGGGAACGCGCGAAAGTGTAACCTTGGCATGTCGGCTATCGATGCTGGCGCTTGCCGATGCCGATGCCCGTTCGGGCATTGCATGAACCGGTGCAGCAAACAGCGCGAATCCCGTTATCAGGGCAAGGCAGGCAAGCAGGCGACGAAGCATCGCGAGGTACATAGGTGCGCGGTTCCTACAAGTCCACTAACGGTCCCAAGACAGGACACGCTGCGCTAGGCGCGGTTTGCCCGATCATCTATGCCGTCCTGCATGGACCTCCCCCGCTCGCCGCTCGCCCTGCCGTTTCCCGAGATGCCTGCCATCGGCGGCGTCACGATCCGCACCGCCTGTGCGCGCTATCGCGACTGGGAGCGCGCCGACCTGACCTATGTCGAACTGGCATCCGGCACCACCGTTGCGGGAGTGTTCACGCAGAGCGCCTGCCCCTCCACCGAGGTCGAGCTGGGGCGCGAGCAGGTAACGGCGGGCGCGGCACGGGCGCTGGTCGTGAATGCGGGCAATGCCAACGCGTTCACCGGCCATCGCGGTCGCGCGGCGGTGGAACAGATCATGACGCAGGTTGCGGCGCATGTCGGCTGCGACGCGGCGGAGGTGTTCGTTTCCTCCACCGGCGTCATCGGGGTGCCGCTGCCGCTGGACAAGGCGCGCGACGGAATTGCCGCCGTGCTCGACAGCGCGACGGTCGGCTGGGAAGCGGCCGCGGACGCCATCGCCACCACCGATACCTTTGCCAAGGGCGCAACGGCCGGCGCGATAGTCGGCGAGCAGCGCATCGATATCGCCGCAATCATCAAAGGTAGCGGCATGATCGCGCCCGACATGGCGACAATGCTGGGCTACATCTTCACCGACGCCGCCGTGGCGCCCGCGTTCCTGCAAAGCTTGCTGGCGGACGCGAATGGCGACACGTTCTCCTGCATCACGGTGGATGGCGACACCTCGACCAGCGACACGGTACTGGCCTTTGCGACCGGCACGGCGGGGAACGCGCCTCTTGCCTCGTTCGACGATCCGGGCGCGGACGCCTTTGCCGCCGCCTTCCGCGATGTCTGCCGCCAGCTTGCGCAACTGGTGGTCCGCGATGGCGAAGGGGCAGCAAAGTTCATCGAGATCGCCGTGACGGGTGCGGTGTCGCGGGCCAGCGCGCGCAACATTGGCCTTTCCATCGCCAATTCGCCGCTGGTGAAGACCGCCATCGCAGGTGAGGACGCGAACTGGGGCCGCGTGGTGATGGCGGTGGGCAAGGCCGGCGAACCGGCGGACCGCGACCGGCTTTCCATCGGTTTCGGCGGTGTGCGTGTGGCGCATGAGGGGCTGGCGGTAGAAAATTACGACGAAGCGCCGGTGGCCGCGCATCTGAAGGGCGACCGCGTGGATATTGCCGTCGATCTGGGACTGGGTGACGGCGCGGCTACGGTGTGGACCTGTGACCTGACGCACCAGTATATAGCGATCAACGCGGACTACAGATCGTAATATGGCGATCGTGACCGACAACCCTTTGCGGGATGCAGTGACGGACGTTCTGGTGGACGTCGCGCGCGAAATCGTTCTGCCGCATTTCCGCACATTGACCGAAGCGCAAATCGTCGAAAAGGCGGCGGACGATGTCGTGACCGTTGCCGATACACTGGCAGAAGAGGAGACTACCGCCCGCCTGACCGCCCTGTTGCCCGGCGTACCGGTTGTGGGCGAAGAGGCAGCACATGGCAACCCGGCGGTGCTGGATGCGCTGGGCGGGCAATGCTGGATCGTCGATCCTATTGACGGCACCAATAACTATGCGCACGGCGAAGGCCCGTTCGGCATCATGGTCGCGCTGGCCGAAGGCGGACTGGCGCAGGCAGGCTGGCTTTACGACCCGTTGCGCGAGCGACTGTGCTTCGCGCAACGCGGCAGCGGCGCGTTCATAAACGGCGAACGCCTCTCCGCGCGCCCCACGCAGGCAGAACCACCGATCGCAGCCATTTCAACGCTGTTCATGGACGATGCCGAGCGCGCTTTCGTGGAACGGCAGATCGCACCGCATTACACGCTGGTCGATATTCCGCGCTGTGCTGCCGAGCAATATCCCCGATTGGCGCTGGGCGAGAACGACGTATCGATCTTTAACCGCACCCATGCCTGGGACCACGCGGCGGGCACGCTGTGGCTGAACGAGGCGGGTGGCAAAGTCGCCCGGCCCGACGGGTCGGCCTATCGCGTGGACGAACCCGACCGGACCGGCCTTATCGGCGCCGCGTCTCCTGCATTGTGGGGCCAGCTCGCCGCGATGCTAGAGAAACGCTCTTAAAGCTCGCCCTCAAGCCATTGTTTAAGCTGGTTCTTTGGAGCCGCGCCGAGCTTCTGCGCAACCGCCTCGCCGTTCTTGTAAAGCACCATGAACGGGATGTTCCGCACGCCGATTTCACTCGGAATGCCGGGGTTGTCGACGATGTCCATCTTAGCGATCTTCACCTTGCCGTCCAGCTCCTCGCTGATCTCTTCCAGCGCAGGCGCGATCATCTTGCACGGCCCGCACCACTCGGCCCAGAAATCCACCAGCACGGGGGTATCGGACTCGATGACGTCGGCTTTGAAACTGTTATCTGTCACGGCGAAGGTGGCCATGTCGGTTCTCCTTGTTCGGTGTTGGCGCTCGATATGGTGTCCGGCGCGGCCAATGCCAGCCTGGCGTCTGCAAGCCGTTCGGGAGGCAGGGCGAACAGGTCCGGCGTTTGGGTGTAAAGCACGGCGGCGCGCACTGCGCGGCCCGGATAGATTGCCTCCAGCGCCACGACATAGGCGGCCATCTGCGCAACCGTTCCGGCCGGTATTGCCTCGACGGACGCAGGCGGATGGCGCGCGGTCTTGAAATCGACGGCGAATACGGTGTCGGGTGACACGACCAGCCGATCAATGATGCCGGTGACGACCCGCCCCGCCACCGTTGCCGCAATCGGAATTTCCGCCAGCCCGTCCGGTGCGAAGACCTCCGCGAATTCCGGCGTATCGAGCACACGTAAAGTCGCCGCGATGATGTCCGCACGCGCTGCATCGGCCAAGTCGGGTTCGTGCCGCTCGAGCCACGCCACTGCCCTGCCCTCGCGGCGTTCCGGAGAAATATGCGGCAGGCGTTCCAGCAGCGCGTGGATCAGCACACCGCGCCGGGCCGCCACCCGGTCGCCCTGTGCTGCGCTGGGGGCATCGCCTGTCTCGTCGGCACCGGCCCGCGAAGGCGCGAGCGGACGCGGCGGGCGCGGTTCCGGGCCAATGGAGGTGGTGGCCCATACGGGCAAAGGTGTTTCTGGCTTATCGGGCGCGCCTGCCTCCGCAACTGTTATCGGCGCAGGCGCTATCCCCCGTCGCAGCGAGCCGTCGGGGTCCGTTTCCTCCGGCATCAGCGGCGCAAGGCGCGCATACCAGCTATCGGGCGCAGGTGCCTCATCGCGCTTGCCCAGCGCGCCGCCGACATACAGCGCCTCCTCCGCGCGGGTCATCGCGACATAGAGCAGCCGCCAGTGTTCCTCGCGGTCGCGCGCCGTGGCCAGTTCCGCCGCATCGTCCAGCGCCGCCACTGTTTCGCCTTTCGCAGACCGGCGGCAACGGCACCGGGCGCGTGTCATCCATCAGTGTCAGCGCGCCGGGTCGCGCGTGGTCGGGATTTGCGGTCGCGTCGGCGAGGATGACGATAGGCGCCTGCAACCCCTTCGCGCCATGCACGGTCAGCACCCGCACCTCGTTCGCCTGCGCGCCCGCCTCGCGTTTCAGCTCTCCGTCGCCGCCATCGAACCAGTGCAGGAAACCGGGCAGGCTGGCGGTGTGCGCCGCCTCGTATTGTGCAGCGACATTCAGCAATTCGTCGATGGCATCGTTCGCTTCGCTGCCCAGTCGCGCCGTCAGTGCTTTTCGCCCAGACCATGGCCCAACAAGCATCCAGTGCAGCAACGCCTGCACCGGCTCATAATCGGCCCGCGCCAGCAGGTCTTTCAGCTTGGCGACCGTTTCGCCGACCAGCCTATCTTCGCTATCGCGCAAATGCCGCCACAGGGGCACGCCGTGCGGGCGATAGCCGTGTTCCAGCAACGCCTCCTGGCTCCAGCCGATCAGGGGCGAGACCAGCAGGTTGGCAAGCATCAGGTCATCGCGCGGCTGCGCGGCAAAGCGCAAGGCGGCGAGCATATCCTTCACCACCAGCGGCGCACCCAACCGCAGGCGGTCCACCCCCGCCACCGGGACGCCAGCGGCGAACAGGCGCGACACAATCAGTCCCGCCAGTTCCTTGCGCGAGCGGACGAGCACCATGATATCGCCCGGCTCCGCGTTTCGCGGCCCCTCGGCCTGGGTGCGGCTCTTGTAAAGCGGATAGCCGTCTTTCAGCCACGCCTTGATCTGTCCGGCGATCCTGTCGGCCATGCGCCGTTCGGGTGCGGGAAGCCATCCATCCTGTGTACCCTCCTCCACATCCTCGTCGTCAGGCCGCGCCGGGATCGGTTCCCACAGCACCACTTCGCCCGGCCGTTCGGTGTCGCCGCTGTGTTCGGGCGGCGCTTCGGGCAAGCCGAAGCATTCCGGCCCGATGGCGGTAATCGCGTCGTCGACCACGTCGAGGATGGGCTGCGAGGTGCGGTAGGAGAATGCGAGGTCGAGATCGGCCAGATCGCGCACCGGTGGCGCATTCGCCCGCGTCGGCGGACTGGCGGCGGCGCGCGTAATCTTGCCTGCGAAATAGTCCTTTGCGTCGGTAAAGTTTTCGGGGCTGGTGCCCTGGAAACCGAAGATCGCCTGCTTGTAGTCGCCCACCACGAACAGTGTACGCAGACACTCTTCGCGCTGCCCCGCCCCGTCGTAATACTCGTCCACCAGCGCCTTGATGATTGTCCATTGTTCCACATTGGTGTCCTGCGCTTCGTCCAGCAGGATGTGGTCGATATCGCGGTCCAGCTTGAACTGGATCCAGCGGGTGTCGGTGGCACGCAGCAGGTTGGCGGCCAGCCTGATCTGGTCGTCGTAATCCATCAGCGCCTCGCGCCGCTTCACTTCGTCCCAACGCAAGGCAAACCGCCGCCCGACACGCAGCGCTGGCACCAGCCATTCTGCCAGCGCGAGCGCCCGCTGCGCCTCCAGCGCGTTGCGCAGCGAATCCGCCACCTGCTCCGCAAGTGCGCCGTAATCCGGCACCTTTTTCTCGATATTGGTCAGGCCCGCCGGGACCAGATCGAGGCTGCCGAAGCTGCCCTTGGTAAACAGCGACCCGGCAAACAGGTCTAGCGCCTCTGCCCGCCCGTGCGCCGACAGCGCCAGCCATTGCCGCAACGGCGCGATCGCTTTCTTTGCCGTTTTCGTGCCCCATGTTTCCAGTCCGCGAATACAGTCCTGTACCGCCGCAACATCGAATGCCTCGTCCCCGCACGCCGCAACCACCGTCTCCGCCGACAGATCGGTCGGCAAGTCCAGCACCCGCAGCAACCGTTCGCGCAGATTATCGGGCCAGCCGCCCGCGCCCAGCCACAATTCGCCCGCCTGCGCGCATCGCATCAGCCAGCCTTGCGCACCGTCCGGCCCGAACCGCATGCTCAGCGCCGCCAGCGCATCGAGCATCTCGGTATCGCCGCCCGCCTGCCATTCCTCCAGCAATTCGGTCAGCGTTGCCCTGGCCAGCGGGTCGCGATCGCGGTCCTCCAAAGCCTGCGTGCCCGGCGTCAGGCCAGCTTCTTCGGGAAACGCAGACAACAGCCATTGCGAAAAGGCGTGAATGGTGTTGATCCGCAACCCGCCGGATGGCGTATCGAGCACGCGGGCGAACAGGCTGCGCGCACGGATCCGCACCTCTTCGCGATTGGATGCACCGATGGCCAGCAAATCCGTGCCAAGCCGCGTTTCCGGCATCCGCACCCACTGCGCCAGCACGGCGTTGACGCGGTTCGCCATTTCTGCCGCGCCTGCCTTGGTAAAGGTCAAGCACAGGATCTGTTCGGGTGCGACATCCTCGCGCAGCAGCAGCCGCAGCACGCGGGCCGACAGCACCTGCGTCTTGCCGGTGCCCGCAGCCGCGGACAGCCACACGCTGTCGATCGGATCGACAGCCTTGTCCTGCCCCTTCGACAGCGCGAAGATGCGCCCGGAGTTCCCGCCGCTCATGCCTCGCTATCCTGCGTTTCGCGGCCTTGCCATTCTTCCAGACGCATCAACTGGTCATAGGAGTTGTAAACCAGTGCATCGGGATTGAGCCGCGCAGTGAAGGGTTCGTTACCCGTAATCCAGCGTTCGATCGCATTTTCTACCGCGTTTCTCGCGGTGGGCAAAAAATCCTCGGGCGCCAGCGCCTTGGCCTTGCCGCCGGGTGTTACGACGGGGGACCGCACGAAGCCGAAATCGTCCTTCCCGCCGCCCGGCGTCTTGGCAAGCGACCAGTATTCGAAATGCGCAGGCACGCCCTTCACACCATCGAACCCGCCACCTTGTGCGATCAGTCCGAGCGTGCCGAGCTGCAGCGAGAAACCGCCCGCCACCTGCGCATCGGTCGGTGGCGTGCCGGTCTTGTAATCGACGATGGCAAGCGTTCCGTCGGCCAATACGTCGATCCGGTCTGCTGTGCCGGTGATGGTGATGCCTTCCATGTCCAGCGAGCCCTTTTCCTCGAACAGGGTCGGCACGCGGGTCGGGTCGGCAGCGATCTCGCGCGTCACCCATTCCAGCCCCGCGATCAGGCGCGGCTGGCGCAGGACACGCATGACAGGGTGGGCATCCAATTTTGCCAGCTTGCGCTCCGCAACCGCCGCAATCGGTTCGCGTCCGCCGCCCTCGTGCCATATCTGCAGTATCTTATGCGCAAGCGTGCCGATCCAGGCGGCGGTCGGCTCCGCATCCAGCGAGTCCAGCTCGCGCAGACCGAGGATATGCGAAGCGTAGAACTGGTATGGGTCGGAGCGCAGCCGGTCGAGCGCGGTGGCGCTGATATTGCGACGGCGCTGCTCCCTGCTGGGCATCGGTTCGGGCCGGGGATAGAGTGGCGCGGACCTTGTAGCATCAAGGCGGTCCATCAAGGCAAGAGTAACGGTATCGGCCTGCTTTTCCGCCTGCTCGCGCCCCATCAGCGCCCGCACCCGCAGCAGGAAGCGCGACGGCAGCGTCGGCCCGCTTGCATCGCGTTTCGCACGGCTCAGCACGACTTCGGGCGCACCCATCGCACCAGCCAGATCGTGCGCCGCCAGCCCAATGCGGAAATCCGCCCCCGGCACGCCCAGCGCGCGCAAGATCGGCGGGGCCAACAGCGGATCGACCGAGGGCGTCGGCGGCCAGCTCCCCTCGTTCAGCCCTGCGCAGATTACCAGGTCCGCCCGCGTCATGCGCGATTCCAGCAGCCCGTAAATCGCTACGCGCGGATGGCCGCCATAAGGGGGGCGCACCGCCACCGGCTCCATAAGATCGCGCATGATATCGTGCAGGTCGGCAACGGCCACGGTGGTGCCGGTCGCCGTCGCCTGTTCGCGCAAATCCTCGATTAAATTCGCCAGCGTGCGACCGTCCTCGCGTCGCCATACCGCATCACCGCACAGTTCAGACGCAGTGTGGGTCAGAATGTCCAGCGCACCTGAGAGCGGTTCTGAGACTTGCAACGCAAACAGCTGTTCCATAGTGGTTTTTACGCCGGTCCACCAATCCGCCACACCCGCCTGCAGAGCAATCGCGTCGAGCGGATCGAGGCCCGGTTTGGGACGCGGTGCGCGCAGCTCCAGATCCATTGCCCGCGTCGCTGCCAGCCATGCACCCCGGTCGCCCCCGGACTGCACCAGCGGATGTTGCAACAGCGCCAACAGAGACACCGGCGCCGCGCGCTCCTTGATGCAGTGTGCCAATAGCAGGAACAGGCGGCCTGCCGGAGACTGGGAAAGTGGCGTACCCGCCGAATTGTCCGCATCGATATTCCAGCGGCGCAGGTGGTGCACCACACGCCGCGCCAGCCCCCGGTCGGACGTGACCAGCGCCACGCGCTTTTCCGGTTCGGCCACCGCCTCGCGGATCAGCAGCGCAATCGCCTGCGCCTCGCGCTCCGGGTTCTCCGTTTCCAGCAAACGCAGCGCGGACAGTCTGCGTTTCTCGCCGTCCAGCGTTGCCCAGCCCCGGCTCGCCAGCGGCGGCTGGAACAGCGCGGAGATCGCGTGGCTGCGGTCCGACCGCGCCGCACCGATGCCCTTGCGGTGCCATTGCTGCACCTCGTCGCGCGCAATACCCATGCGGTTCAGCAACAGTTTCAAGTGATATTGCGGATGCGTGACCGCATCGTCTTTTGCAAAAGGCTGGTCCGGATCGCCGCCTGCGCTACCCAGTTCATCCCACTCCGCCGCATCCATCGTCAGATCGAGATCGGGCAGCACAACCGCGCCCTGCGGCAACTGTGCCACGGTTTTCAGCAGCGCGGCAAGCGCCGGGGCAGCGCTGGTCACGCCTGCCGCCACGATCGGGAACGCAGGCGGGGTCTCGCGCCAGATGCGCGCGGCATGGCGGAACAGCGCATTGCGCCGCGTCGCCGCATCGACTTGGCCGCGCGCGCGCAATTCGGCCAGCCAGTGCTGCTGCACATGCGCAAAACGGCGGACCGCGTCCTGCCAATGCCGTGCCTGGTCGGTGAAGATATCGATGATTCGGTTGCCAAGCAGATCGTCCGGCGCGATTTCCTCGGCGAGCAGGCGGTCCATCGTTGCCGCCATATCGGCTGCCTGCCGGAACAGGGCAGCTCCGGTCGCCGCCTCACCGTGCGTATCGGCCAACAGGATTTTCGCCAGCGTAAGCATTCGCCATGTCGGATCGACGGCGGAAGGAATGGTGTCCGATCCCGCAGTATCGAACAGCGGTCCCAACGCCTCGTCCAGATCGAGGTCGCCCGCCACCGCCATGCGCGGCATCAGCAACCCTGCCGCACCACCCTCTTTGGCGCCATAAAGTCGCACGAACGCTTCGGTCATGGTGCGCCGCGCACGGGCGCTAGGCACCAGCAGCGTCAGCCGGGCAAGGCCGACATCGGGATCGGCATACCGGTCTGCCAGCCCAGCCACCAGCGCATCGGCAAAGCCACGATGCGCTGCGATGGAATAGACGCTGGGCGCGTTTTTCGGGGGCACGTCAGCCATGCAGCAGGGCGCGCTCCGTCGGGGCGATGGCCCGCGGGTTACCGACTTCGAACCAGAGCCCGGTGAACGCCGCCCCGAACAGCCGCCCCTCGGCCAGCGCGCGATCCCACAGGATATTGGTTGAAAACTTTCCGTCGGGCGCGTCGCGCAACAGTTGATGCGACACCAGCTGGATGCCGGTAAAGATAAACGGTGCAATGCGGCCCGCCGCGCGTCGCGCCAGCCGCCCGTCTGCCCCCATGTGGAAATCGCCATCGCCACGGAAATTGGCGGCGCGCGCATGCGGCACCAGGAGCAGTAGCGCATCCATCCGCGTCGCATTCCACTGCGCCGACAGGTCGTGCAGCGCGTCGATGGAACCGTTCAGCCAGATATTGTCCGAGTTCAGGCAGAAGAACGGGTCCGGCAACTGCGCTCTCGCTTTCACCATGCCGCCGCCCGTTTCGAGCAGCGCGGCGCGTTCGTCCGAAATCGTCACCTTCGGTTTCGCGCGCTCCGCCAGATGCGCCTCCAGCGCATCGCCAAGGTAATGCACATTGACCACCGCGCGCGACAGCCCCGCCTCGGCAAGGCGATCCAGCGTGTGATCGATCAGCGCCTTGCCCGCCACCCGGACCAGCGGCTTTGGCTGGTGCGCGGTCAGCGGGCGCATCCGCTTGCCCATGCCCGCGGCCATCACCATCGCGGTGTCGCTAGCGAGCTTGCTCACGCGGAAATCCGTCCGCGCGCGGCGCGCAGATCGTCGGACACATTGGCATCGAACCATTGTGCGACAGGTGCGAGGGCGGGATGCTTCAAATCCTGCTCCAGCCAGTCCCAGACGCGCGGGATCATGTCGAGATAGCGGGCCTTGCCGTCCCGCTGTGCAAGCCGGGTGAAGATCCCCACGATCTTGGTGTTCCGCTGCGCACCCAGCACGGCGTAATCCGCTGTGAACTTCTGAACCTCGGCATCCGAAGACCCCGCCTTTTCAGCGTAATGCGACAGCATGGCCTGCTCCAGGGCGGGCGATACATCGCGCCGCGCATCCTGCAACAGCGACACCAGATCATATGCGCGATGTCCCGCCAGCGCGTCCTGAAAATCGAGTAGCCCCTGCGGCCCCGTCCCGTCGGATTGCGGGCCGAGCAGCATGATGTTTTCGGCGTGATAGTCCCGCAATACCGTCACTGCCGCACCCTGCGACAGCACCGGCGCGAGCGCTTGCGTCCAAGCGTGCTGGAACGTAGCAGCGTCGGCGGACAGACCGGCATGCCGCATGAACCATTCGGTAAACAGGCCGGTTTCGCGCGCATATGTCGGCGCGTCGTAGGGTGCGAACGGCCCGGCAGGCAGGCGGTGCAGCTCGACTAGCGCATTTACGGCCCCTGCGTAGACCACCTCTTCCGCCGCCGGGTTCGCATCCAGCCAGTCGCGCATCCGCGCCGTGCCGAAATCCTCGGTTAGCAACCAGCCTGCCCCTGCATCTTCCGCAAGAATACGTGGCGCGCGCAACCCTTTATCGGACAGCCAGCGGGCAACATCGATAAAAGGTCTGGGATCTTCTTCCGGCGGCGGTGCATGCATCAGCATCGCGGTTCCCGACGCCTCTTTCGCGACATTGCGCAATCTGAAATAGCGCCGGGCCGAAGCATCGCCAGGAATGGGTTCGACCACCGCGTCGCCCAGACCATTGGCCCGAAGAAAGTGACTTAGGCCGTCCGGCAAGGTATTGCTGTCGGTCATTTCCAACGGGTTTGCCATTGCCCGCCCGCTTCGACAATCGCCAAGCGCGATTGTTCACCGCCATCGCAGTCTTTTTCCAGCGTTATCGCCAGGCACGCGGGATCATGTGCGAAGCCACCTGCATTCTCCGGCCATTCGGCGATCAGGGCTGCATCATTGCGGTATTCGTCCAACCCCAGTTCCTCTGCTTCCGCCGGGCTTTCCAGCCGGTAGAAATCGGCATGGACCGCCGCCACCCGCATATCGCCCCCAGCGTAGCTTTCCAGAATGGTGAATGTCGGCGAAGGCACCTCGCCCGCATGACCCAATGCCCGAAGGATGGCGCGCGAGAGTGTCGTCTTGCCCGCCCCGATAGGTCCGGTAAGCGCAACCACGTCGCCGATGCGGAGCCGTGCCGCGATGTGCGCGCCCAACGCGGCGGTTGCGGAGAGGTCGGGCAAACGCACCGTGTCGAGGCTCGTCACGATAGCAATACTGTCGCGGTGGTTCCGGCACCGGGTTCGGACACGATGTCCAGCGTGCCGCCATGCGCCTCCAAAAGTTCGCGCGCGAGCGGTATGCCAAGCCCGCTGCGTCCGCCCGTATCGCCCCCTTCCAGCGCCAGTTTCAGCGTGGCGGCATCCATCCCGCGTCCGTTGTCGGATATAACGATGCGCGCCCCGGCATCGCTGCGCGACAGATCGACCAGAATCTTGCCCTTGTCCGCGGTCGCGGCAATCGCGTTGTCCAGCAAGTGCGCAAGCGCGCGGCGCAGCTGGCGCGGGTCTGCGTCGATGCGCCCGCTCGTGCGGCTGCCGCGCAAATCCAGCGTGATACCGCCATCGCGGATTGCCTGCTCTCTGGAGCGCACGATATCCGTCACGAAGGGCAGCAGATCGACCGGCTCGCGCGATAACGGCAGCAGCCCCGCCTCGCTTTGCGACAGGTCGAGCACATTCTCCACTTGTTCGGTCAGGCGAGCCACGGCGGTCAGGATTGCGGCGAGATATTCCTGCCCCTGCGGCTCCAGTGCGCCCGCCGCGCCCGACTGCAACAGCTCCGCAAAGCCGCCGATGGTGGTCAGCGGCGTGCGCAATTCGTAGCTCATATTGGCAAGGAAGCGCGTCTTCACGGCATCCGCTTCCTCCAGCGCGGTATTGCGTTCGCGCAGCGCGGTTTCCGCCTGTTCGGTCGCTGTCACGTCAAGAACGGTCAGCAAACCATTGCCGTCGGGCAACGGCACACCGGCAAACTCCAGCGTGCGGTCGTCCGCCATCGCGATGCGCCCGGCCTGCTCCTTGCGGTCCAGCGTGGCGGCGCGGATGACCTGGCCGATTTCCTCTATCCGGCGCGGGCTGCGCAGGTTTGGCTTAATCGATTCGAGCAGGTCCTCTGCGGAGGGATGCGCGTCCAGCAAGTCGTCGGGCACGCCCCAGGTATCGGCGAAGCTGCGGTTCCACAGTTGCAGGTGTCCGTCGGGCGCGAAGACGGCCAGCGCTTCGAACAGGCTGTCGAACGTGGCGGTGCGGGTGCGCAGCAGCGTGTCGCGCGTTGCCGACAGGGCAAGGTGTTCGGTCTGGTCCTCTGCGATGAAAACCAGTCCGCCATCGGGCATCGGCTGCGCCACAATGCGCAAGTGCGTGCCGTCGGACAGCGGCCACTGTTCCTCCTGCGCAGCACCGCTGGTGAACCAGTCCGCGTGATCGCTGCGCCATGCGGGAAAGTCACGCACTTCGGGCACGCGGCCATCTTCGCGGGCGCGGGTCAGGAATTCCTCGAACCCCAGCCCCTGCGCGATAACGCCGGAATTCAGCTTGAACAGTCGGCGATAGGGCAGGTTGGCGAATACCAGCTGGCGCTTGGCGTCGAACTGCCCGACGCCGATGCTGAGGTGGTCCAGTACCGACCGCTGCGCCTCGCGGAAAGCACGGAACACCCGGCGCTGTTCCTCCACTTCCTCGATGTCGACGGCATAGCCGGCGATCCCGTCCTTGCCGATAGGTAGGTCACTGACCTTTTGCGCGCGGCGCTCGCCGTCAATGGTGGCGGCAACGATGCGCTCTATCGGCTCTCCGCGTTCCGCCGCCTGTCCCGATATCTGCGCGGCGGTCAGGCCGTCGACCGCCTCGATCAGCTCAATCTGGTCACGCACAACGGTCTCGGCATCTTCGGCCCCGACCGCTTCGACATAGGCGGCGTTGACGAGCCGGATCGACAGGTCCGTATCGCGGAACCACATCGGCACCGGTGCCGCCTCGATCAGCCCGATCAGCGCCGCAAAATCGGCACGGGTCTCGGCGGCTTCGGTACGCAGCGAAGCGAGCATACCCTGGCTTTCGGTGAAGTCGAATACCCACACCAGCGCCGCGCCACCGGGCGAAACCTGCGGATCGGCCAGTGCGCCCTGCAAGGCAATGCTGCGTTGCGACCCTTCCAGCGTCAGCGATATACGGAACGGCGCGCCGGTTTTCTGCGCGCAAACCACCGCTTCGGTCAATTCGGCAAGCTGGGCGGCGGAAAGGCCGGTGTCGCCCTCGCCCGTCAGTTCGGTGAGGAAGCGGGGCAGCGTGTCGAAACCCAGCCAGCCTGCCAGCCTGTCCGACCCTTCCAGCCGCCCGTCGGCGCGGACCAGCAGTGGGACCGCAGGAGCCTCGTCAATCATTCGCGCCAGCCGCCGTGCCGCCTTGCGGCTGCCGTCCGCGCGACGCGCGCGGCTGCTGGCGGCGATCATCATCCAAGCCGCCCCGCCCGTCCACAACGCGAGCAGCAGTCCGACGACGGCCAGAGCGGGGGGCGAAAGTTCCATCGGCCCCTCCGCTATGCCGCAACGGCGTGCGATGCAACGGGTGCACGCCCCTCATGCACGACAGGGCAGATGAAATAGGCCGCGCCACCCGGTTCAAGGTGACGCGGCCTGTCGCGATGTGTCGCCACACACTGTATCGGCGGTGCGATCAGTAGCGGTAGTGGTCGGGCTTGAACGGGCCTTCCTGCGGCACGCCGATGTAATCGGACTGCTTCTGGCTCAACTGCGTCAGCATCACACCCAGCTTGTCAAGGTGCAGCGCAGCAACCTTTTCATCAAGATGCTTGGGCAGCACATAGACGTCGTTCTTGTAGTTGTCGGTGTGCTTGAACAGTTCGATCTGAGCCAGCGTCTGGTTGGTGAAGCTGGCGCTCATCACGAAGCTGGGATGGCCGGTGCCGCAGCCCAGATTGACCAGGCGACCCTTGGCCAGGATCAGGATGGACTTGCCATCGGGGAAGGTGACCAGGTCGGTGCCTTCCTTGATTTCCTTCCAGTCGTAATTGTCGAGGGCGGAAATCTGGATTTCGCTGTCGAAATGGCCGATATTGCACACGATGGCCATATTCTTCATCGCCTTCATGTGTTCAGCGGTGATGACATCTTCATTGCCGGTCGCGGTGCAGAAGATGTCGGCACGCTTCACGCCTTCTTCCATCGTCACCACCTCGAACCCGTCCATCGCCGCCTGCAAAGCGCAAATCGGATCGATCTCGGTAACCATGACGCGGGCACCGCCATCGCGCAGCGACTGTGCCGACCCTTTGCCGACATCGCCATAGCCCGCGACGCAGGCAACCTTGCCGGCCAGCATCACATCGGTTGCACGGCGGATGGCATCGACCAGCGATTCTTTACAACCATACAGGTTATCGAACTTCGATTTGGTAACCGAATCATTCACATTGATGGCGGGGAACGGCAGCTTGCCGGCCTTGGCAATCTGGTACAGGCGCATGACGCCGGTGGTGGTTTCCTCAGACACACCCTTGATATTGGCGACGGTCCTGGTGAGGTAGCCGGGCTTCTTCTCGATGTAGGCCTTCAGCGCCTTCTGCATCTCGATCTCTTCGGCGTTCTGCGGATCGGGCATCGTCTCCCCCGCTTCCATCCGTGCGCCCCACAGCGCGAACATGGTGGCATCGCCGCCATCGTCCAGGATCATGTTGCAGGTCCGGTCGGCATCGTCCGCTATCGACCAGTCGAAAATGCGGCCGACATAGTCCCAGTAATCGGCCAGTGTCTCGCCCTTGATAGCGAAGACCGGAATGCCTTGATCGGCGATGGCGGCGGCGGCGTGGTCCTGCGTGGAAAAGATGTTGCAGGTGGCCCAGCGTACTTCCGCGCCCAGCGCGGTCAGTGTTTCAATCAGCACGGCAGTCTGGATCGTCATGTGCAGCGAACCGGTAATGCGCGCGCCCTTCAGCGGTTTGGCATCGCCATATTCATCGCGCAGTGCCATCAGGCCGGGCATTTCGGTTTCGGCGATGGCAATTTCATCGCGACCGAATTGCGCCAGCGAAATGTCCTTGATGATGTAGTCTTGCTTGTCGGCCACGGGGTATCTCCTGGAGGTGGTGCGGCAGCCTGTGGCGGCCAACCGATTTGTTTTGCCGCGTCCTTAGCTTTCGCGCCGCTCACGGGCAAATATAAAGTTATCTTTATATCCTTGATTGTTGCCTGCGCACGCAATTAAGCTATATCGAATGCCAACCCTAATCCGCACACAAGGATATTACAAAATGACCATTTCCGTTGGCGACACCCTGCCCGATGTGAAGCTCGCCAAAGCCGGTGCCGAGGGGCCCGAGCAGGTCCAGTCGAAGGATTTCTTCGCAGGCAGGACCGTGGCGCTGTTCTCCGTGCCCGGTGCCTTCACGCCGACCTGCTCGGCCAAGCACCTGCCCGGTTTCGTGGACAAGGCGGGCGACCTGAAAGCCAAAGGCGTGGACGAAATCGTCGGCACCGCCGTCAACGATGCCTTCGTAATGAACGCATGGAACGAAGACGCCGGATCGGACGACATCACCATGCTGGCCGACGGCAACGCCGAATTTGTCGAGGCGTTGGGCCTGACGATGGACGGCAGCGGTTTCGGCATGGGCAAGCGCGGCCAGAGATTCTCGATGGTGGTCGAAGACAATGTCGTGAAGCAGCTTAATGTCGAAGCGCCGGGCGACTTCTCCGTCAGCAGCGCGGATCACATGCTCGGCCAGATGTAAGCCGACACGTCTTGCGATATAAGAAGGGGCGGCCATTGTGCCGCCCCTTTTTCAAACGTGGCTAAAAGCGCACTTCACCGGTGACGAACACGCGGCGCGGGTCGCCGTAGAAACCGGTCAGCGTGCCTTCCAAACCCAAAGTCGGCGCAAACGGCTGTCCGTTGGTGCCGCCCGCCACGAAGTTGTAACCAGACACGATATAGCGTTTGTCGAACAGGTTCTTGCCGTGAACGCCTATTGTGAACCGGTCCGAATTGTCGGTGAAGACGATGCTGGCATTGGCCAACACGAACCCGTCCTGATCGAGGAAGGGATTGGGCGTCTCGAACTGGCTTGCATCGGAGCGCAGGGACAACCCGCCGATCAGATCGACCATTCCGGGGCCAACCGGCAAACCCAGATCGAACCCTGCGCTTAAAGTCACGTCGGGCGTGTTCTGGAACACCCGCTCATCGGCGACATCGTTACCGAAATTGTCGATGAAGGTGTTGTATTCGGCATCCAGCACGCCGAGCGCGAAATTGACGTTGAGACGGCTGCCGGATCCGGCAAAGTCGCGCCCGACCAGCGCATTCGCTTCCAGTTCGATACCGTTCACATCGGCATCGCCCGCATTGGAGGTGACGCCGATGAACTGATCGTTCACGCCATCGCCCGTCGTGTCCACGCCGATGGAGCCGGGGATTTGCACATCAGTATAATCGCCCTTGAATATCGCGAGGGCGAGATTGAGGCGGTTGTCGAGCAGCGACGCCTTGTAGCCCAACTCGTAACTGTCGACCGTTTCCGGCGCGAACCGCAGGAACTGGAACTGGTCCTCCGCATCGACAACACCATCACCGTCGAGGTCCGGCGCCTGGCTGGTCTGCCCGCGCGGATCGAACCCGCCTCCCTTGAAGCCGCGCGAATAGCTGAAATACAGGTTATGGTCCGGCGTTGGCCTGAAGCTGATCGAGGCGCGCGGCGTGAACTTCTTGAACGTTTCGCTGCCGTCGAAATCCGATGTCACCGCGATGGCGGTGGCGGTCGATGGTGGGAACAGGTCGGAGAAGCCGCCGATGAAGGTGGTGCGCAGGACACGGCTGCTGCGTTTGTCATTCGTGTAGCGACCACCGACACTTAGGCTGAGGCGTTCTGTAAGGTCATAGGTGAAATCGCCGAACACCGACCATGTCTTCGTGTTCACGTCGCCCAGTGTCTGCGCATTCAATCCCGGCAAGCCGATCAGCGCGCCGGTATTAAACAACGCCACGTCGAAGGCGGTAAAAGCATTGGCGTCCAGGTAATAGCCGCCCAATACCCCGCTCAACCCGTCGCCTTCATACAGCAGCTGCAATTCCTGACTGAACTGGTCGTTGTTGTAGATCGCGGGCACATCGAGATCGGCTGCGGGCAGGCTGTCGAAATCGATGGGCGTGGTCGAGCTGTCTTCGCGATAGCCGGTGATGGATTTCAGCGTCAGCGCATCGCTCAGCACGACCGCTATATTCAGCGCGCCGCCATAGGCTTCCACTTCCTGCTTGACCACGTTCAGACCAGCGCGCGTATCAAACACATCATCCAGCACCGGCGCCCCGGTCAGCAAGCTGGTGATGAGGCGGGTGCCCTGTCGCGGATCGCTGTCATCCTTGACGTAATCGCCGGACAGCCGCGCGAAGACCGGGCCGCTTTCGAATTCAAGCGTGGCCCGGGCCGCGTACACATCCTTGTTGTAGTTCTCCACGTCGGGCTGCACCAGATTGTCTCCGAACCCGCCGCGGCTTAACCGCGCGCCACTGGCACCCAAGCGCAGGCTGTCGGACACGGGCAACGATGCCGAAACCACCAGATCTGCCTGATTATAGGAACCGTAGCTCGCCCGTACCTTCGCGGTCGGCGCGTCGGGCAAACGGGCGGTGACGTATTTGATCGCACCGCCGATCGTGTTGCGGCCATACAGCGTGCCCTGCGGGCCGCGCAGGACTTCGATGCGCTCTACATCATAGATGTCCAGCACGGCGGCCTGCGGCCGGTTGATATAGACATCGTCGACATACAGGCCGACGCCCGCCTCGAACCCGGCGACCGGATCCTGTTGCCCCACCCCGCGAATGAAGGCGGTCAGCGTGGTGTTGGTGCCACGGCTGACTTCCAGTGTGACATTGGGCACATCCTCGCCGATCTCGGTAATTTCCAGCGTGCCGGTGCGCGCCAGTTGCTCGCCCGAGAACGCGGTTACAGCGACGGGAACGTCCAGCAGGCGTTCCTCCCGACGGCGCGCGGTAACAACGATGGGCGCACCGAATGCCCTCGCTGGCGTGGCGTCTTCCGTCACGACTTCAGCGGCAACAGCGTCGCCCGCATTCTGCGCGTACGCCGCACCCGAAAACGCCGCAAAAGCGCAGCCGCAGTACATCGCCCGGCGAATCATTGTTAGGTTTGTCATTTTTTTCTCCCGTAATGATTACCGTGGTATTGAAAGGTGAACCACCTTTCAAGTTTGGAGTTGCCGCGTGCTGGTTATGTTTGTAGGCGGCACCGATGAAGATCGCCGCGAACCAAAAAGCCAACACTGCCGCCCCGACGACGGATCGCGGGCGCAAAACGCGGCGCAAGCTGCTCGACGCGGCGACCCGCGAGTTCGGGGAAAAGGGATTTCATGCCGCATCGGTCAGCAGCATCACGCGCAGCGCCGACGTCGCGCTAGGAACGTTCTATACCTATTTCACCAGCAAGGAGGCGATCTTCAAGGCGCTGGTTCGCGACTTCAGCGACGGCGTTCGCGTTGCGGCGGCCGAGGGCATGTCGAAGAATCTGGGTGCCCTCGACAGGGAACAGGCAGCGACCGCCGGATTTCTCGGTTTCGCCCGGACGCACAAGGAAATCTACCGTATCATCGACGAAGCGGAGTTCGTCGACCCCGACAGTTATCGCGCGCATTATGAAAGCACGGCGAAACGCATTTTGACGCGGTTGGAAGCCGGGGTGGCAAGCGGCGACCTGCGCGATGGCGTGGGCGAAGCGCATGCCTGGGCTGTAATGGGGATGAATGTCTTTCTCGGTCTGCGCTACGCCGTTTGGGCGCAGGATGCCGACGACAGCGCTGCCGTTGCAGGGACCGCCCGCGATATCCTGGCGCGAGGGTTAAGCGCCTCGGCGGCTCAGTAGCCCATCAAGCTGAGCACTTCCTTGCGGCTGCGCTCGTCTTCTAAAAAAGTCCCCATCATCCGGCTGGTCACCATCGAAACGCCCGGCGTGCACACACCGCGCGCCGCCATGCAGGCATGGGTCGCGTCGACGACCACTGCCACGCCGCGCGGGTGCAGATTGTTCCAGATGCACTCCGCCACCTCGGCAGTCAGGCGCTCCTGTATTTGCAGGCGGCGGGCAAACCCGTGTAGCACGCGTGCCAGCTTCGAGATGCCCACGACCTTGTCCTGCGGCAGGTAGGCGATGGCGGCCTTGCCGTGGATAGGGGCCATGTGGTGTTCGCAATGGCTCTGAAACGGAATGTCTTTCAGCAGCACGATCTCGTCATAGCCGCCCACTTCCTCGAACACGCGCGACAGGTGAATGGCGGGATCTTCGCTGTAACCCTGGCAATATTCCAGCCAAGCCCGCGCCACCCGCTTTGGCGTATCGATCAGCCCCTCGCGTGCCGGATCGTCGCCCGACCATTCGATCAGCGTGCGAATCGCACTCTGAACGGAATCGGGCACTTCCGGCTTGCCATCGGCTGCGAGAGGGCGGGTCGGTGAGGCGTCGGTCATTTCTAGCGTCTTTCGAATTTGCGTTTGGCGCGGCTCAATAGCGTGTCCCTCGGAAAGAGGCCGCCTTTGGAATAGGCTTCAAACACCTCATCCGATGCCTCGGGATCGAGCATGCCCGACTCGGCAAGCACTTCCTGCACAGCATTGGTGTGTTTCAGGTCGAACCGGCGCAGCGTGCGGCCCGGCTTTTCCTGCTGCTCCCACGTTTCGGTCAGTTTGACGATCATCTGGTGCATCGAGCCGTGACGTGCAAGCAGGTCGGGCACGTCGGACAACTCAAGCCCGCAATGTTCGGCCAGCAAGGAATGGCGCAACGCCGCGATCTGCCGCCCTGCGCTAGCATTTCCGAGTTGGTCGGCATCGATGAACATGTCACATTCGCTGTCCAACCCCATCGATCGGTTATTGAAATTGGCAGACCCGATGCGCAGCACCCGGTCATCGACGATCATGATCTTGGCGTGCACGTAAATCGGCGTTTCGCCGGTATAGGGCACGTAGAGGTGGAAACGGCCTTTGGTATCCGCCGCGCCCAGCGCCTCCACCAATTGCGTACGGGCATTGTCCATCGCCTGCGCTTCCAGCCAGCCATCCGCACTTTCGGGATGCACGATGACGATCTCCGGCGGGTCGTCGTCGGATAGCCTCTTGCAAATTGCGTTAGCGATGCGACGCGAGGCAAAATACTGCGTTTCCGCGTAGATGAACCGTTTTGCCTGTGCTATCTGTCGCTCGAACAGGTCGGCGATTTCGGTGACCTGCGCAGTATCGTCGAACGCGCCCCGCGTGCGCGCGATGCCGATCTCGACATTCTTAAATTCGACCATCAGGTCTTCGGGCCACAGGTCTTCTTCCGGCTCCGGCACACGTTCGAGCGGTTCACCACCTGCGCGTTCCCAGCGGTTATGGCCAAGATCGCACAGTGCCGTTGCCGCGTCACCGGTCACCATCATCGTCGCATCGTGCCAGGGCATGTATTTCATGCCGCGCGGACGGCGACGGCGCGTATCGACTTCCTTGTGTTCGCGCGTGTCCCAACGGTGCGTAGTCATGTCGATGCCGCCACACACGGCCAGCGTATCGTCCAGCACTACGATCTTCTGGTGATGGCTCGCCCCGACGGGATGCGCGGTGTCGAATTTGAAATGGATGCGGCGATGTGGCGCCCAGCGCAGCAGATCGATCGACATGGAACCGCGCGTGACGAACTTGGCGATGCCATAGCTCCATTTCAGGATGCGGATTTCCAGCTTGGGCCGATGGCGCGTCAGCCACAGGATGAAACTGCCCAAACGAGCGGGATAGGTGCGTTTGAGCCCCTTCTGCCACCAGCGCCGCCCCGCCTCGAGATGGATGCGGGTATCGAAATCCCATCCGATCATCAGCACGCGGCGCCGCGCTTTCAGCATCGCCTGCTGCATATGGCGGAAATAATCCTCGGCATCGATGATGACGGTTGCGCGATCCGCCATTTCGTAACGCCAAACGCCCGGTTCGACCGATGCGTCGGCATCCGGGCTGCTGCCGCCATCCTTCGCGTCTCGGTTGTGGGCGCTCATTCTCAACCCTGTTGTTTTACGCGGCGGGGGCATCCCGGTCCGGTACCGTTCTCGCTATCATATTATCGCGGCCAGTCGAGCCGCAGGATGAAACAGAAACAACAAGGGCCGCCTCCGGTGTCGGAGACGGCCCTCGATGGTTGGCGCGCCCGGAAGGATTCGAACCTCCGACCGCTCGGTTCGTAGCCGAGTACTCTATCCAGCTGAGCTACGGGCGCGCAATCAGGGGCGGCATCTAGGCGGCGGTTTTGCACTTGGCAAGCCCTGCGCGCTCGCAGGGTGCGCATTCATCCCGGCAGCGCGGAGAGCAGCACGCGGTCGAGCGGCGGCATCGGCAAGCCGGACAGTGCCTCGCGCGCAAACCAGCGGGCCGTTCCGCCCTCCTGCGAATTTGGCAAACCGCGCCAGCGGTTCAATGTGTAAAGCAGAATGACAGGTCGGCCCGATGCTGCCCTGTCCGCAATGCCCGGCGTGGCGGTGGCGAAGGTAAGCGGGATGAGATCGCTCGGTTCCAGCGTAATCGCCAGTTCCTCGTGCAGCTCCCGCACGAGGGCGTCATGCGGCATTTCGTGCGCCTCGACCTTGCCGCCGGGAAACTCCCACAGCCCGCCATGCGGCTTGCTAGCGGGCCGCTGCTGCATCAGCCACCGCCCGTCCGCTGCGCGCAAAGCAGCGGCGACGACCCAAAGACATGTCGGATTATTTTCCAACCTAACGGCTCCTCTCAACCAAATCTTAAACTTTGCCCATCAAACCCGACAACTGTCAGTTCGGAGGCGATGGGAGTATTCCGATGAAAGTTCCGCGTTTCCTCAGGCGGCCAGAATTACGACGGCTTGCCAGAGACGAGCGCGGAGCAACCGCCGTCGAATACGGGCTGATTGCTTCGCTCATCGTGGTCGGCTGGATCGCCGCCCTTACGCAGATGGCCGATAGCAACACCAATAAGTGGAGTTCGATTTCAAGCAAAGTGGATAGCGCAATGAGCGGCAACGAATAGCCTGCGTCGTTTAGCATTTTGTCAATACTCGGACGCTACATCATCATTCACTCTTTCCATCAGAAGACCATCGGGAAGAGCGGGTAAGACGACCAACCAGGAGACTAACGATGAAATTTTTCAATGAACTGCTGAACGACGAACAGGGCGCCACCGCCATCGAATACGGCCTGATCGCTGCACTGATCGCCGTCGCTGCGATTACCGCAATGCAGGGCCTTGGTACCCAGCTGAACACCACGTTCACGGGTACTGCTGCCAAAATGGCGGAGTTGAACAACCAGCTTGCCAGCTTAAGTAAGAGCTTCGTTCACCGAACAAAGAAGGGCGGCGGGAGCAATCCCGCCGCCTTTTCTTTTGCGTCCGGAAGACGCGAAGCCGGTTAGCTTGCGCGTACCACCAGCTTCACCTTCTGACCGGCCTGCAACTGGTCGTTAGTGCCCAGCGCGTTCAAAACGCGGAACCGTTCCACCTTGCCACGATCATAGGCCATGCGATTGGCCAGCGACTGGATGGTGTCGCCCCGCCCGACCGTGACAACGTCGATCCGCCGCGGAATGATCGCGGACGCTTCGCTTGACGAGATACGGCGCACCGAATTGAACATTGGTGTGAAGGTACGCGATTGTCCGGCCTGGCTGATGGTCGTGAAGTGATAAGCGCTGGTGTTGGAAAATTCATATGCGAACACCGTCACGTCGACCTGGCTCTGTCCGTTATTGACACGCGCCGTGCCGTATAGAGCGGGAAGACCGTTTACCGTCGTGTGCTGCAGCGATGCAGGCGCGATATTTTGCTGCCCGCCGACCTTGGCGAAAACCTGCTGCACGTAATTTTCCAAATTGCCATTATAGGCGCCGGTGCTGAATTGCCCCTTGCCGCTCTGCCCATTAATGGAAACGGCGGTCGTTCCGTTCACCATGTAGTAGCCATTCGGCACGGTGAACGCGAGACGCAGATCGGGATGAAGGAATTGCTGCCCTTCGATCACACCTTGTTTCGGGTCGTCGCCATACAGCAATCCGTCGATACGGGTCAGGAAGGTATCTCGGTTGAGCGTACCGGTAACGCCGCGTGCCTTTGCAGCAGCGGTCTGCACCCGGCTGGCCGGATCGGGATGGGTGGAGGCCCATTCGGGAATTGTGGCGTTATCCCGGCCCTGCAACTGCGCATCGAGCGCATTTTGCGCGGCGAGACTTTGCAGCACGGTTGCCATCGCGGTCGGGTCGTAACCCGCGCGCGTCAGATACTGGATACCCAGCTCGTCGGCTTCGATTTCCTGACTGCGTGAGAACCGCAATGTCAAAAGCTGCGTGTATTGCGAACCTTGCTGGAGCAAACCGCCGACATCGCCACCAACGACCGAGCCAAGCACCTGTCCCAGCACGCCAAGCAGCTGGTTGCGCTGCGATGCCTGCTGGCGGCGCTGCGAATGGCGGGCGGCTACGTGGCCGACCTCATGACCCAGCACACCGGCAAGCTCCGCCTCGTTATTCATCAGCGAAACAAGCTGGCGCGTCGTATAAACGTAGCCACCGGGTACGGCGAAGGCGTTGTTCACCGGGCTGTTGAGGAGCGAAACCGTGAAGCTCGAACGCGCGTCGCCAAGTCCGGATTGCACCGCGATATTCTTGCCGACCTGCTCGACATAAGCAGCTTGGGGTCCTGCAAATGTGCCGCCGAATTCCTGAAGCAGTTGCGGATGGAATTCCGCCCCCTGCTGCGCTTCCTGCGACGTGATGGGTGCATTCGCGCCGGGGATGTTCCCCGCTGCGCAACCCGACAGCGCAATGGCCGCGCCTGCTACACCCGACAAAACATACACTTTCGCAATACGCATATTCACTCTCCGACCCCGTTGATATCTATACTGAACATAGCGCGGCGCCGGGCCGCTGGTTCCTGAATGCCTGCAGATTGCCTATTGGTTGCCGATCGCCAGGAAGCGCTCTTCCCGCCGTGTGCGCAGTGTTTCCGGGGATTGCCCTGACAAAGCATCGAGCTCGGTTGCCAATGTCTTGCCCAAGGTCTTCGCCGCTGCTTCGGGGTCGCGATGCGCTCCGCCCGGCGGTTCGCGCAGGATGCGGTCGATCACGCCCAGCTTCTTCAGATGCTGCGCCGTCACCTTCATCGCTTCTGCCGCATCGGGCGCCTTGTCTGCTGTTCGCCACAGGATCGAGGCACACCCTTCGGGCGAGATGACGGAATATACTGCATGTTCGAACATCAGCACCCGTTCCGCACTGGCGAGGGCAACTGCACCGCCGGACCCGCCTTCGCCGACGATGGTCGCCACCATCGGTACCGGCAGCGCGAGGCAGGCTTCGGTTGCGCGGGCGATGGCCTCGGCCTGTCCGCGCTCCTCCGCCTCCACGCCTGGGAAAGCGCCGGAAGTATCGACCAGGGTCACCACCGGCACGCCGCAACGCCCGGCCAGCTCCATCAGGCGCACGGCCTTGCGATATCCCTCCGGCTTTCCCATCCCGAAATTGTGGCGAAGACGCGATTGCGTGTCGTTGCCTTTTTCATGGCCTAGCAGCATCACGCGCCGTCCGCCTAGCCGCGCGAAGCCGCCAAGTATCGCCTCGTCCTCGCCATAGGTCCGGTCCCCGCCCAGCGGAAGGAAATCGGTGAAGGCGTAACGCACAAAATCATGGAAATGCGGGCGTGAGGGATGCCGGGCCACCTGGGTTTTCTGCCACGGACTAAGATTGGCATAGGTTATTTGCAGCAGGTCGGCGCTCTTAACCTGAAGCCGCGCGATTTCGTCCGCGATATCGACGCCATCTGCCGATGCACCGGCGCGCATTTCTTCGATACGGGCTTCGAGCTGGGCGACCGGCTTCTCGAATTCGAGATAGGATGTCATGCGCGCTGCGCTAGGCCGATGGACGGCGCTTCGCAAGCATCCCAAACACTCTTACCCGCTGTCTTTCGCAAGCGGATGATACGCATTGACCAGTGCAACCAGCCGCGTGCTGTCGACATGGGTGTAGATCTGCGTGGTGGCGATATCGGCATGGCCCAGCATGGTCTGTAACACGCGCAGGTCCGCCCCGCCCTCCAGCAGATGGGTGGCAAAGGCGTGGCGCAACACATGCGGGCTGACTCTTTCAGGCGGCAAATCCGCGCGCACCGCCAGCGCTTTCAGCAACTGATACAGCCGCACCCGCGTAAGGTGGCCCTTGCCGGGTGACGGAAACAGGAACCTGCCCTTGTCGGGCCGCAACGTCAGCCATGCACCGACTGCTTGAACCGCTCGGCGGCTGACCGGTGCCATGCGCTGCTTACCGCCCTTCCCCTCGATCATCAGATATGGCGCGTCTCGCGGCACTGCCGACAGCGGCAGCGAAACCAGCTCAGTCGCGCGCAGGCCCGACCCGTAAAGCAGTTCGAGCAATGCCAGCATTCGTATCGTCGGCTCGCTGCCCGTACCGGCCTCTTCCTCCGCTTGCGCAAACAGGCGCTCGATCTCGGTATGGGAAAGCAATTTGGGCAAGGGGCGGCGCGGGGTCGGGCGCGGGATCGCTTCTGCAGGATTGTCGTCGCGTGCGCCTTCGTCCTGCAAAAACGCGAAAAACTGGCGCAGTGCCGAAATCTTGCGCGCGACGGTGGCAGGGGCGAGTGTGGACCATGCGCGTAGCAAGCCGGCCAGATCCTGCCCGGTTGCCGATTGCAGCGCACCGATTGCCGCTTCCGCGCCTTCCAGATCGCGACGATAGGCAGCAAGGGTGTTGGCCGCTGCGCCGCGCTGCGCCGCCATCATGGCCAGGAAATCGTCTATCGTCATTCCGGCACAGGTGCCGCAGTCAAGGCGTCAGCCCCTCGCAATGGCTTCCGCCGCAATCATCCGCGCTTCGGCAGACAGGCCCACGCGGTCCAGCGCGCTGACAATGTGATAAAGATGGCGCGGCGTCATTTCCGCCCAGCTGTCTCCCTGCATGCCGACTGCCGCCAGATAGGCAACGAGCGCGGGACTATTGGAGTCCGCCGCCGCATCGATCAGTTTAGCCCAGCGGCTTTGCGCGCTCAGGACCATGCTGAAGTCATCCGCCAGGTCGGCGCCAGTATCACCTTCGATCCGGTTCAGCCCCGCCAGGCCAGCCACGAGGAACTGCGTCTTGCGCTTGCCGATGCTTGTGTCGTTGTCGGAGAAGGTGCGGATCGCGCTCTCGTCCACGGGGCTGTTGCGCTGCTGCTGCGCCAGTATCAGCTGTCCCCAAGCAAGACTGCCCTGCTCGACAACCGATGCCCACCTCAAGGCATTGCGGTCGAGCCCGGCGGCCAGCATCGCCGTTATCAAGGGGGCGGCATCGTCGGCCAGTTCCTCGTCCGGCGCAATGCGCGCGGCGGCGTAGGCGGTGAGCACGTAATGGGCATAGCTATCGTCCTGGGAAGCGCCCCACCCGTCGCTCCACAGTTCGCGCAACGCCGCCACGCGCGTGTCTGTGGTGTCACCGACATAAGCGCGGCGCAGTTGCGCAGCGGCTCCGCGCGCAGATGCATCCGGACCGCGCGTGAGGTGGATCTGGCTGAACAAGTCGACCATCGCCTGAGAGGACAAAATGCCTTCGCGCGCAGCCCGATCGGCACCACGCGTGCGTTGGGCCAAGCCCAGCATCGGGGCTGTTGCCGCCATGTGGCGATATTGCGCGGGCGCAGCGGCAAAAAGCCGGTCGGGCACCTCCTCGCCGACCGCAATCGCCAACGCATAACGCCACGGGGTAAGCGTATCGACATCGTCCCATTCGATATTGATGGCGCGCCTTGCGGACCCCGCCGCACCTGCAAACCGTTGCGCCAGCAAGATGTCAATGGCCGCCACATCATCGCCACGCGCTATCTGTCGCAAGTTGGCGTTGGATCGGCTCGCCTGTCCGGCATAGCCGTAGCAAATGCCCTGCAACATCCGCCAAACACTGCCTTCGCGTGCGGAGCCCTGCAACTGGACCGCCGGGCACATGCCAACGATGTCGCCGGTGCCCAGATAGGCATCGAGCGCTGCGTTTGTCAGATTGTCGTTCCAATTGTCCGTATCGACATCCTGCGCAAGCGCGCGCGCCACCGAATACTCGCCGATACGGTTCAGCACGCCGAGCCGGAGAGAAGCGAATTCCACCGGATCCATGCCTTCGGGTGCATCCAGGCGGCTCGCCAATGCGCGCCGCGCGAGGATGTGGCCCCAGCGCGAGACCAGCGGCCCCTTCGTTCCCGCCAGAGCCGCACGGACGATGGCGGCAGGCTGGCGCGAAACCGACTCACTGGCAAAACCGCCTTCGCCCGCCGCTAGCACACCGATTTCGGACAGGGAGCGTTTGGCCGTGGGCGGAATATCGTATCGCGGTTTCAGCCCGAGCAGCTGGTCGAGTTCATCGGGATCCATCCGCTCCAGCTCGCGCAGGGTGTCGTCAAGCGGGCCGGACGTACGCGACGTTGGGCTTGGTGTCGCCCGGCTCGGCGCCGAGCGGGTTGGAATGGCTTGCACCACCTCTCCGCCGCCGAATGTGGGTTGATTGGGAGCGGGCGCAGGGGCGGCAGTGTCAGGTGTTGTAGCCGGGCGCGATGTTGGCGCTGTGGCGGGGCGAGAAGTCGAACGTGCTGTAGGACGGGGCGACGGGCGCGGTGTAGCGGTCGGCGTCGGTGTGGGCGCAGGATCGTCGAACCCTGGCGGCAATAGCGATGTCGGGTTCTCGTTCGCCAGGACAAGGCCCGACGCCCCCAGCGCGATTGCCGCCGAACCGCATAGCACCAGCCGCAATCTCATCGTGGCATATCCATGACCGGCACGCTGATCGCGCGCAGCGGTTCCTCGCCCCCGTCGATCCATGCCGCAAGCAGCACCAGGCTGACCAATGCGATAACAAGCGCCGCGATCCTGATTGGCGTTGCGCTGCGCGGACGGGCGCGTCGGGTCGTTTGCGAAGAACCAAGCATAGTTGCACCGCGCCTAGCCCATCTATAGGCGCAACGGCAATGCGGGATGATGGGCCATGACACCGGTAAAAACCGACGGCGTGCAGAGCGCGCAACCGGGCGCGGCACGCATCGGACAATCCGATGTCGCCGAATTGGCGAAACGGGTGGCGGAGCTGACCCAGCGCCCCCTCGTGCTGGTCGGCCTGATGGGGTCCGGCAAAACCACCGTCGGACGCAAACTCGCCGCATTGCTGGACCGCAGCTTTACCGATGCGGACGAAGCCATCGAGGCGGCGGCGCAGCGCAGCGTAACCGAGATTTTCGACGAATTCGGCGAGGCTTATTTCCGGGACGGCGAACGCCGCGTTATCGCCCGTCTACTGGACGACCGGCCCGGCGTTATCGCGACTGGCGGCGGAGCATTTGTGGACGACAGGACGCGCGCGCTCATTCTTGAAAAAGGGATCGCCGTCTGGATCGATTGCGATATCGACACGCTGGTCGAACGCACCGCCCGCCGCGACACCCGCCCCTTGCTGCGCGGTGGCGATCCCAAGACCATTCTGACCAAGATGCGGACCGACCGTAGCCCGGCCTATACCCAGGCGCATGTTCGCGTAACGGGCGAAGCCAGCTCGCATCGCGATATGGCTGCGGCCATTCTGAGCGCGGTCGACCGGTGGCTGTAATTCCGGTCGAACTTGCCGGACGCGCGTATGAAGTGCGGGTCGGCACGGGGGTGCTGGACAATGCCGCCATTCAGATGGCCGACTTGCTTGCGTCGTATCGCGACACCGCGCGTGCCATTCCAGTCATTGCCGATGTCAATGCCCGCCGGTATCATGGCGCGCGGTTCGAGGCGTCCTTCGCTAACGCCGGACATGCGCTGGCATGGTACGAACTGCCCGCCGGAGAAGCGGCAAAAAGCTGGCGGGAATTGCACCGGGTCACGGACTGGCTGCTCGCGCAAGGTGTCGGACGTAGCGATCATATCGTGGCGTTTGGCGGCGGCGTAACGGGTGATCTGGCAGGCTTTGCGGCAAGCATCCTGAAGCGTGGCTGCGGCTTTATCCAGGTGCCTACGACACTGCTGGCGCAAGTGGACAGCTCGGTCGGCGGCAAGACCGCGATCAATACTTCAGCGGGCAAAAACCTCGTCGGGGCGTTCCACCAGCCCTCGCTGGTCTTGGCCGATCTCGAAGCGCTGGCCACTTTGCCACCGCGCGAATTGAAGGCAGGATATGCCGAAGTCGTTAAATACGGCGTGCTGGGCGATGCCGCGTTTTTCGCGTGGTGCGAAACGCATGGCGCCGACGTCGTTGCGGGCGATGGCACGGCGCTCGAACATGCAGTGGCGTTCAGTGTCGCGGCAAAGGCGCGCATCGTTGCCGAGGACGAGCGCGAGACAACCGGCGCGCGGGCTCTGCTGAATCTGGGCCACACGTTCGGGCACGCGCTGGAGGCGGAAACCGGCTACTGCGACGCTCTGCTGCACGGCGAGGCAGTGGCAATGGGCATGGTGCTGGCAGCCCGCTATTCGCAACGGCTAGGGCTGTTGGACGACGCCGATGCTGCGCGCGTGGCCAGTGTCCTTGGCCAGGCCGGACTGCGGACCGATATCGCTGCGCTGGACCTCGATTGCGACGGCACCGCTTTGGTCGATCACATGCGGCATGACAAAAAGATGGACGGGGACACCCTGCCCTTCATCCTGCTGCGCGGTATTGGTGCCGCCTTCCTTTCGCGCGATGTCGCTCTGGACGATGTGGCGGCGTTCCTGGATGAAAGGCTGGCGCGGTAGCCAGCGCCGCCTATTCCAGTTCCAGAATCACCGCATCCACTGCCAGACTGTCGCCCTCTTGAGCAGCAACCGACGCTATGGTGCCTTCCTTCTCGGCGCGCAGGATGTTCTCCATCTTCATTGCCTCCACCGTTGCCAGCGGCTGCCCCGGCTGAACCACGTCACCCGGCGCGACATGTAGCGTCACCAGCAGGCCCGGCATCGGACAGATCAGGAATTTGGAAAGGTCCGGCGGCGCCTTTTCGATCATATGTTCGGTCAGTGGGGCGATATGCGCGGGCAATACGGTCAGGCGATGGGCCGCACCATGCGTCGTCAGCACCATGCCTGTATGGGTACGCGCAACCTGCACGCCATAGGTCTGCGAAGGCGTGGCATCTTCGCCATCATCATCACCATGGCGGGGCGGATCGTAAATATCGACCGAAACGAAAGCGTCGCCTGGCGTGTAGCGTGTGGCCAGATCGACCGCTTCGCCATCGACCGTGATGCCGTCCTCTTCCAAGGCAACGGCCATCGCCGCGTTCGCGCGATCCGATGTCACAACCCATTCGCCCGGCGGCGGCAAGTGCCCGCGTCGTTGCAGCGACAACTGCCCGCTGACGCGCCGCGCCCGGTCCGCGTCAACCGCCGCCAGCGTCGCGGCGATTGCTGCAAGATGGCGATGGGTCGCATTCGCAACCGCTGCTCCGGTGAAGCCGTCGGGATATTCCTCGGCAATGAAGCCGGTCGTCAGTTCGCCGCTGCGGAAGCGCGGGTGCTGCATGATGGCGCTGAGAAAATCGACATTGTGGCCCAGTCCCTCGATGCGGAAAGCGTCGAGTGCCGCAACCTGCAAGTCCGCCGCGCGGTCGCGCGTATCGGCCCATGTCACCAGTTTGGCAATCATTGGGTCGTAGAACATGCTGACCTCGCCGCCCGCAAAGACGCCGTCGTCGATCCGCACCCCATCCACCCCGCGCCGCCCGTTGACCGATCCGTCATCTGTCCATGCCGGAGCGGGCGTCTCGTAATGCACCAGCCTGCCGGTGGAGGGCAGGAAGCCGCGATAGGGGTCTTCGGCATAGACACGGTTTTCGATGGCCCAGCCGTCGATGCCGATGTCGTCCTGTGTCATCGCCAGCTTTTCGCCAGCGGCCACGCGAATCATCTGTTCGACCAGATCGATGCCGGTAATGGCTTCGGTGACGGGGTGCTCGACCTGAAGCCGGGTGTTCATTTCAAGGAAATAGAAGCTCTCGCCGGTCGGGTCCGCTCCGCTGACGATCAGTTCGACCGTTCCGGCGGAATGGTAATCCACCGCCTTTGCCAACGCGACCGCCTGCGCACCCATCGCCGCGCGCATTTCGGGCGTAACGAAGGGCGACGGCGCTTCTTCGACCACCTTTTGGTGCCGTCGCTGGATGCTGCATTCGCGCTCGTTCAGGTGGAGTACGGTGCCGTGCTTGTCGCCCAGCACCTGTATCTCGATATGTCGCGGATCCTCGATGAACTTTTCGATGAAAACACGATCGTCGCCGAAGCTGGCCTTGCCTTCGCGCCGTGTCGCCTCGAACCCTTCGTTCACGTCGGTATCGTTCCACGCAAGCCGCATGCCCTTGCCGCCGCCGCCCGCACTGGCCTTCATCATCACCGGATAGCCGATGTCGTTCGCCCATTTCAGCGCATCGTCGGTGCTTTCGATGGCTTCGGGACTGCCCGGCACGGTATTGACGCCCGCCGCCTTGGCCAGTTTCTTGCTCTCGATCTTGTCGCCCATCGCCGCGATGGCGGTGGCAGGCGGGCCAATGAAAGCGATCCCTTCCGCATCTAGGGCTTCCACGAAACTCGCGCGTTCGGACAGGAAACCATAGCCGGGGTGTACCGCATCGGCCCCGGTTTCCTTGCAGGCGGCGATGATCTTTTCCGGCAGAAGATAACTCTCCGCAGCCGCCGCCGGCCCGATATGCACCGCCTCGTCCGCCATGCGCACGAACGGTGCATTGCGGTCCGCATCGGAATACACCGCCACCGTAGCAATGCCCATGCGCCGCGCCGTCGTCATAACCCGGCACGCAATCTCGCCGCGATTGGCGATGAGGATTTTGGAAAACATTATGACGCAACCTTTCGAAACAAGAAGGCTAGGCCCTCGCTAGCGCCATCGTTTGAGACAATAATTTTGTCAGCAGCCTTCTCGAAGTTGCGATAGCGATTTTGAGCTGCTTCACAGGTATACGAGGAAACTATCCCACCATACCTTCCGGTACAGAGGTTTGAAGGAAGACATGCAGCATCATCTGACGCCAGAACAAGACATTCCTCAATCTGCTTATCGCTTGCGTCCTGCCAACACAGTTTGAACTCAAACATGTAGTTAGCACCCTCAGCCGAGATCATAAGATCATTTCGTCCATTCCAAGATAATCCATTTCCGAGTTGGTCTATTTTGGACTTTCTCAGGACAACTTCCGTGACAGGGGTGAATCCAACGCGCGCGGCACCAGCAGCGAGAATGCTTACACCAGCAGTCTCACCAAGGTGGAACGGATCCACCAGCGCTTTTAGGCGTTCGAGTTCTTGAAAAATATGACCGGTCCCTTTTTGCCAGCGATCAAACATTTCGGGCACCAGTTCATCTGACATCTTCGTAAGCAGCCTTTGCACTATCGGCGCTGACGTTTGTCGCCCGCATCGGCTCCTCGCCTGCCAGCGGCGTCAGCCCCAGTTTCGCGAACAGTGCGCCGTCGCTGTCGTCGCCGGCATTGGGCGCGGTCAGCAGCTTGTCGCCAGTGAAGATGCTGTTCGCACCCGCCATGAAGCACAACGCCTGCGTCGCCTCGCTCATGCTTTCACGGCCTGCGCTAAGGCGCACCATCGACAGCGGCATCGTGATGCGCGCCACCGCGACGGTGCGGACGAATTCGATATCGTCGATCTTGGCGAGCGGCGTATCGGCCAGCATGTCGCCTAGTACCGTCCCCTTCACCGGCACCAGAGCGTTGACCGGCACGCTTTCGGGATGCTGCGGCAGGGTGGCGAGCGTGTGGACGAAGCCCACGCGATCCTCGCGCGTTTCGCCCATGCCGACGATCCCGCCGCTGCACACGTTGATGCCCGCGCCGCGCACATGGTCCAGCGTCTCGATCCGTTCATCGAAGCCGCGCGTGGAAATCACACGCTCGTAATATTCGGGGCTGCTGTCGATATTGTGGTTGTAATAATCCAGCCCCGCCTCGGCCAGCATATCTGCCTGCTTCGGTGTCAGCATGCCCAGCGTCATGCAGGTTTCCATGCCCATCGCGGCCACGCCCTTCACGATCTCGACGATCGCAGGCATGTCGCGGTCCTTCGGGTTGCGCCACGCCGCGCCCATGCAGAACCGCTGGCTGCCATTGTCTTTCGCCTGCGCGGCGGATTGCAGCACCTGACGCACATCCATCAGCTTGGTGGCCTTCACTCCGCTGTCGGCATGGACCGATTGCGAGCAATACCCGCAGTCTTCGGGGCACCCGCCGGTTTTAATAGAGAGCAATGTGCAGAGCTGCACCTGGTCGGGCGCATGGTTCTCGCGATGGGTGGTGGCGGCGCGGAACAGCAGTTCGGTGAACGGTAGCTCGAACAGCACAGCGATGTCGTCGCGGGTCCAGTCGGTGCGGATTTCAGTCATTGTGCAAGTTCCAGGTCTTCGGACGGAATAAACGTATCGCTGTGCTGGAGCCAACCGTTCCAAAGCATGACGGCGAAAATTGCAATCGAGCCAATGAAGCCAGAGCAGGCTGTAAGAGCGGTCACTCCGCCGCCTCGTCCATATCCTCGTCCGCAGGCGGCATGTTGTGCCCCAGCAGGCGCAGCATGTCCGCGCCGCATTCGACCACATTGCTGCCCGGCCCGTAAATGCCCTGCACCCCGGCCTCGCGCAAAAAGTCGTAGTCCTTTGGCGGGATTACGCCGCCCGCCACCACCTTGATATCGCCGCGCCCTTCGGCCTTCAGCAGGTCGATCAGTTCGGGGATAAGCGTCTTGTGCCCCGCCGCCAGACTGCTTGCGCCGATGGCGTCCACGTCCGCCTCCAGCGCCATCGCGACCGTTTCGGCGGGCGTCTGGAACAGCGGGCCGCTGATCACCTCGAAGCCCATATCGGTGAAGGCGCTGGCGATGACATTCGCGCCGCGATCGTGCCCGTCCTGCCCCATCTTGGCGACCAGCAGGCGCGGCTGTCGTCCCAAACGCTGCGCTACCGCCTCGACGCCGTCGGTCACCTGCGCCCAGCGCCGGTCGAATTCGTAGGCCGTCGCGTAAACGCCGCTGACGGGTTTGGGTGTCGCGTCATGCCGACCGAACACGCTCTCCAGCGCATTCGAAATTTCGCCCAGCGTCGCGTCGTGCCGCGCCGCTTCGACGGCGAGGGCGAGGAGGTTTAGCCCCAAATCCGTTCGTCCTGAGCCTGTCGAAGGACTGATCTTTTCTGCCGATGCGGCGTCTGACGGCAAGGGCGATCCTTCGACAAGCTCAGGATGCACGGACTGAGAGGCGGCTCCTTTTTTGAGAGCCTCCAGCGCCGCATCGCATGCCGCCTCCGTCGCGCCCTGCTCGGACCCGCTCCAGCCGCGCCACCTGGCTGTTGCGAACGGCATGGTTGTCGATATCCAGCAGGTCGATATGCGCTTCTTCGTCCAGTACGTATTTGTTGACGCCGACCACCACCGTCTCACCCTTGTCGACGCTAGCCTGCCTGGCGGCGGCGGCGCGTTCGATGGCGGCCTTGGGCGCGCCGGTGGCGACATAGGCGGTCATGCCACCCTCGGCTTCCACCTCTGCCAGCACCGCCTTCGCTTCCTCGACCAAGGCGGCGGTCAAGCTCTCTACGTAATAGCTCCCGCCCAGTGGATCGGCGACGTTGGTAATGCCCGTTTCCTCTTGCAAGACCAGCTGCGTGTTGCGGGCGATACGGGCGCTGAAATCGGTCGGCAGCGCGATGGCCTCGTCCAGTGCGTTGGTGTGCAGCGACTGCGTGCCGCCCAGCACCGCCGCCATCGCCTCCACCGTTGTGCGGATGACGTTGTTGTACGGATCCTGCTCCTGCAAACTTACGCCGCTGGTCTGGCAGTGGGTGCGCAGCATCTTCGACTTCGGGTTCTTCGCACCCAGCCCATCCATGACGTCGTGCCATAATACCCGCGCGGCGCGCATCTTGGCGATTTCCATGAAGAAATTCATGCCGATGCCCCAGAAGAAGCTGAGGCGCGGTGCAAAGGCATCGATATCCAGCCCTGCCGCCATTGCGCGCTGCGCGTATTCTTTGCCGTCCGCGATCGTGAAGGCCAGCTCCTGCACCGCTGTCGCCCCGGCTTCGTGCATATGATATCCGCTAATCGAAATGCTGTTGAATTTCGGCATGTTGGCGGAGGTATATGCGATAATGTCCGACACGATCCGCATGCTGGGTTCGGGCGGATAGATATAAGTGTTGCGGACCATGAACTCCTTGAGGATGTCGTTCTGGATAGTTCCTGCGAGCTTGTCCGCCGATACGCCCTGCCGCTCTGCCGCCACGATGTAGAAGGCCAGCACCGGCAAGACGGCACCGTTCATCGTCATGCTGACACTCATCGTATCGAGCGGGATGCGGTCGAACAGGATTTCCATGTCCGCCACGGTGTCGATGGCGACACCCGCCTTGCCGACATCGCCGACGACGCGTGGATGATCACTGTCATAGCCGCGATGGGTCGCCAGATCGAAGGCGACGCTCAACCCCTTTTGCCCGGCCTTCAGGTTGCGCAGGTAAAAGGCGTTGGATTCCTCGGCGGTGGAAAAGCCCGCATATTGCCGGATGGTCCACGGCCGGCCGGTATACATGCTGGCGTACGGACCGCGTGCATAGGGTGCAAAGCCAGGCAGGCCGGGATCGAGGTCGGCAGCATCTTCCTTTGTATACAACGGCTTGACCGAAATTCCTTCCAGCGTGTGCCAGGTGAGGTCGCGGTCCTTCGTTTCCTTGGCGGCGCGGGCCTGCCATTCGGCATAGGTCAGTTTCTCTGTCGCATGGTCCGTCATGCCTGAAACCCTAGCGCAGGCTTACTCGCCCTTAAAGTCCGCTTGCCGCTTTTGCAGGAATGCCATCGCGCCCTCGACTGCGTCCTGTGTATCGCCCGCACGCCACTGGCCGTTCGCCTCCTGCGCCAGCGCGGCGGAGTAATCCATCTGCAACGCGCCGTGGATGTTGGCGCGCATCTGGCCCAGCGCCAGCGTTGGCCCTTTCGCCAATCGCGTGGCCAGCGCCTGCGCTTCGGACATAAGAGCTTCTGCCGCCGCCACCTTGTAAATCAGGCCCCAGTCCAGCGCTTTGTCCGCCGGGATCTTCTCGCCCAGCAGCATCATCTCGGTCGCGCGGGCTTTGCCGACCAGGCGCGGCAGCATCCAGCTTGCCCCGCCATCGGGCACCAGCCCTATATTGACGAACGCCTGTAGGAAATAGGCATTGTCCGCCGCGATCACGAAGTCCGCCGCCAGCGCAATGGAACAGCCGATGCCCGCCGCCGGGCCATTCACCGCGGCCACCACCGGCACCGGACATTGTGCCATCGCCACCATCAGCGGATTGTAGGCGGTGCCGAAAGCAAGTCGTACGCCCGCCGCCCACCGCTCTTGTCGCTCGCCGCGTTGAAGGCCAGGTCCGCGCCCGAGCAGAACGCCCGCCCCGCGCCGGTCACCAAGACGCTGCGCGCTTCGCCCGGATCGGCGAATACGTCGCGCAGTTCGAGACCCATGTCTGGCGGGCAGGCGTTAAGCCGGTCGGGCCGGTTCAGCGTGATGATGGTGACGTCGTCGGCGGTTTCGACGAGGATGTGTTCGTAGGACAAGGCGTTCTCCGGTATGCTCCGTCACCCCCGGGGCAATCCGGGGGCCAGCTTTGTTGCGACCTACATCTAGGCGGCGAAAGGCGGCGGCGGCAAGTCCGCTACGGCGCGCTGCGTCGGATCGGAAGTTTAGGGAAGTTTAGGCCAGAACGCGGTCATTTTAGTGCCCGTCGGCATCGGCTTTCGACGGTGTTTCCATGATTTCGGTCAGCTGGCCCATCATGTCCTTTGGGTGCAGGAAGAATATCGGCGTTCCGTGCGCGCCAATACGAGTCGGCCCAAGTATCCGCTTGCCCAGACCTTGGAAGTGCGCGCGTGCAGCGGCGATATCCGAAACCTCGTAGCACACATGATGCTGTCCGCCCGCCGGATTTTTCGCTAGAAAGCTGTTGATCGGCGAAGTTTCGTCGAACGGTTCGATCAGTTCTACTTGCGTCCCATTGCCCAATACACCCGCCGCATCGGGTGTATCGACGAAGCAGACCTTCACCCCCTGCTCCGGCAAGTCGAACGGCTCGGTAATCTGCTTTGCACCCATCGTGTCGCGGTAAAAGGCGATGGAGTCCGCAATCGAAGGCGTGGCGACACCGATGTGGTTGAGCCGGCCCAGTTTCATTCTTCAATTCGCTTCTGCCGGGTCTGGCGAACGCCCAGGTCCATAATTCGCTCGACGGCATAGAGGCGTTTGTCGAGGTCGGTCACCTTATGCGTAAGCCGATGGACATCCTCGCGCTGCCCTTCCACCGCTTCTTCGAGGTCACGCACGTCACGTTGAAGCAAGAGCAGGTCGCGGATGCCTTTAAGCGTATCTCCAATCCCGCTCACGACCGTGCTTCCATTTCAGCAAAGGCTCGAGCGACGGTTTTGCGCGACTCCGCTATCCGATCGATCGAACGCCTCAGGCTCGCTCGCATTTCAGGCACCGCCTTCGCGACCTCCTGCACGATAGCGGACAATTCGGCCATTTCCTCGGCGCTGGGCTGTTCGCCGAGATCAGGTTCGGAAATATACCGCGCAGCCGCTTCGCGCAGGACCGAGCCGACAGATGCACCACGCTCCTTGGCAAACGCCTCCAACGCCGCTTTTTGTTCGGCATTGGTAAGATAGGTGACGCGCTCGGTCTGCATGGCGATGGCTCCTTATCATGTCCTTATAATGTGACGGTTGTGGGAGGGCAAGCGGTTCATGGTGTTGCGATGCCGTTGCGTTTGGGACGACTGAGTTTCACTTGCTATCCTCATCTACGCTTCCAAAGACCAGACCAAATAGGTCAACTTGGTTCGTCTGCGCATGCCGACCAACGGAGTCGTGGCGCATTGCCCGGATCACTTCATACAAGCGGTGCTGATCCATTGGGGAATTGAAGGTATTCGTATTCTCAAATAATTGTGCTGTCCGATTTATCACCTCTCTCGAACCAAAAAGCGCTATTTTTGAACGGTTCGCGACGAACCTAGCTCTTGCGGCAAGAAGATCATTCCCACCTCGCGAATAGATCCCCAACTCGGAGAGCGAAGAGATAAACTCCTCGTACGCTTCGCGTCGCTGATCTCTTATAAACTTGACCTTTCAAATCGACTTGCGAGGACAGCTTGCACCAGAGCGCCCAGCAGACCGGCTCCAAGGGCGATTAGTGCGACAACAATTGGCTCAGGCATGGTACTCCCTCACAACGGTATGTTATCGTGCTTCTTCCACGGGTTCTCCAACACCTTCCCGCGTAGCTTCCTCAGCCCCAGCGCGATCCGCCGCCGGGTGGAGTGCGGGTAGATGACCTCGTCAATATAGCCGCGCTGTGCGGCCACGAAGGGGTTGGCGAACCTCGCTTCGTATTCCGCAGTCTTCTGCGCAATTTTCTCGGGGTCGTCGCGGTCGCTGCGGAAGATAATCTCTACCGCGCCTTTCGCCCCCATCACTGCGATTTCAGCGGTTGGCCAAGCATAGTTGAGATCACCTCTCAGGTGTTTCGACGCCATGACGTCATAGGCGCCGCCATAGGCCTTGCGCGTGATAACCGTGATCTTCGGTACGGTCGCCTCGGCATAGGCGAACAGCAGTTTCGCGCCGTGCTTGATGATGCCGTTGTGCTCCTGTGCAGTGCCGGGGAGAAAGCCGGGCACGTCCACGAAGGTCAGGATCGGGATGTGGAAGGCATCGCAGAACCGCACAAAACGGGCAGCTTTTTTCGAAGAATTAATGTCGAGCACACCGGCCAGCACCAGAGGCTGGTTCGCTACGATGCCGACGGTGCGCCCCTCCACCCGACCAAAGCCGCAGATGATGTTCGCAGCATGGGCGGGCTGCACTTCGAAGAAGTCGCCTTCGTCCACCGTTTTGCGGATAACCTCGTGCATATCGTAGGGCTGGTTGGCGTTGTCGGGGATCAGCGTGTCGAGGCTGGGTTCCTCGCGGTCCCACGGGTCCGCCGTCTCGCGCTCGGGCGCGGCATTGGCGTCGGGGCGGTTGGACAGCGGCAGGAAATCGAAGAACGCGCGCGTCGCCAGCAGCGTCTCGATATCATTCTCGAACGCCACATCCGCCACGCTGGTCCTGGTGGTATGCGTTACCGCGCCGCCCAGTTCCTCCTGCGTCACCACCTCGTTCGTCACCGTCTTGACGACGTCCGGCCCGGTCACGAACATGTAGCTCGAATCCTTCACCATGAAGATGAAGTCCGTCATGGCGGGCGAATACACCGCCCCGCCCGCGCACGGCCCCATGATGAGGCTGATCTGCGGCACGACGCCGCTGGCCAACACGTTGCGCTGGAACACATCGGCATAGCCGCCCAGCGAGGCAACGCCTTCCTGTATACGCGCGCCGCCGCTGTCGTTCAGGCCGATCACGGGCGCGCCGTATTTCAACGCGCTGTCCATAACCTTGCAGATCTTTTCCGCATGGCGCTTGGACAGGCTGCCACCGAATACGGTGAAATCCTGGCTGAATACGAACACCAGCCGACCGTTGATCGTGCCGCTGCCTGTGACGACGCCGTCGCCGGGGATCTTCTGGTCCGCCATGCCGAAATCGACGCAATCATGTTCCACGAAGCGGTCGAGTTCCTCGAAGCTGCCTTCGTCCAGCAGCACGTCGAGCCGCTCGCGCGCGGTGAGCTTGCCCTTGGCGTGCTGCGCGGCGATGCGCTTCTCGCCTCCGCCCAGCTCGGCGGCGGCGCGGCGGTGTTCCAATTCGGCGATATTGGCGGACATATGATCTCCCAGGTTTGCCACACTTGGTAAGCGCCCCGCCGTTGCGGTCAAGCCGCGCAACACCCGCCCGGAGGTTACGGCTTCACGATGCCATGGGCGGCGAGGCTGCGGGCGGTATCCTCGACCGACCGGGCGCCGGAGATATAGTCGAAGCCGAACGTTTTCGCGGCATGCGCGCCGGAGACATCGCGCACCTTGCCGAGCTGGCCGCTGATCTGGCGCATTTCCGGCATGAACAGCGCGAGCAGGTGGACGAGGAAATCGGGCATCCGCCGCTTGGGCGTTTTCCCGGCGAGTTCCGGCGCACGATCGCGCAGCGCGTCGGCCATCTCGCTGATCCACATGAAGCGGGCCGAGGCCGCGAAGCGTTCGTCGCGCACCTGCGCCGCCGGTGCCTCCAGCGCCATGATGTGCAGCTTGGCCACGTCGCGCACATCCACCACGCCCACGCCCATGTTCGGCGCAAGCGGAATGGAACCGTCCATCACCTTTTTCAGCATGGCGACCGAGGTCGACAGGTCGTCGCTCGCCACCGGGCCGAACACGCCGACCGGGTTGACCGAACAGAACACCATATCGGGCGCGTTTTGCGCGACCCAGTCGCGTGCGGCCCGTTCGGCGATAGTCTTGGACTTGATATAGGCGGGCGGATCGGCGTCGAGATTGGTCCAGTCGCTTTCGTCGAAATGCGTTCTTTTCCCATGACCATAAGCTATCGCGGCGGACGAGCTGGTCTGGACGAACCGTTCGACACCGGCCTCGTGCGCAAAGCGCAGCGCGCGCAAGGTTCCTTCGCGCGCGGGCCGGACCAGTTCGTCGTCGTCTTTCGGAACGCCCAACGGAAAGGGCGAGGCGACGTGCGCCACCGCGTCGCATCCGGCATTGGCGTGCCCCCATCCGGCATCGTCCAGCAGATCGGCGGTGAACACGGTGAGCCGTTCGCCTGCATCTGGCCAGCGGGCGCGCAGACGCGGTTCGCTTTTGGAGGCATCGCGGACAGTCGTGTGGATATTCCAACCGTGCACCAGCAACTGGTCGATGACCTCGCCACCGATATAGCCCGTGCCGCCCGTAACCAGTACCGTCTTCGCCACATCCGCCTCCTATTTCAGCAGCACCAGTTCCTCCGCCATCGTCGGATGAATGGCAACCGTCGCGTCGAAATCGGCCTTGGTCAGTCCCGCTTTCACCGCCACGGCCGCCGCCTGCATGATTTCGGGCGCTTCGGGGCCGATCATGTGGACGCCGACGATGCGGTCGCTGCCCTCCTCCACGATCATCTTGTAAAGCGAGCGTTCGTTACGGCCCGCCACCACATTCTTCATGGCGCGGAAGTCGGACTGGAACACCTTGATCCCGCCCAGCTTGGTGCGTGCCTCGCTCTCGGTCATGCCGACCGCCGCGATGGGCGGGTGGCTGAACACGGCGCTGGGGATGCAGTTATGGTCCACCGCCACCGGGTCGCCCGGGCCGAACACGGTGTCCGCAAACGCCTGCCCTTCCCTGATCGCCACCGGGGTCAGCTGAACCCGATCGGTCACGTCGCCGACGGCATAGATATGCTCGACATTGGTGCGGCTGAAGCGGTCGACCTTTCACCTCGCCCTTGTCGCCCAGCTCGACGCCTGCGCTCTCCAGCCCTAGCCCTTCGGTATTGGGCACGCGACCGGTGGCGAACAGGACGCAATCGACCACCAGGTCGTCGTGCCCCGTCATCGAGACGCTGAGGCAGCCGTCGTCGGTTTTCTCGATACCGCGAAACTCGGCATGAAAGCGGAAGTCGATGCCCTTCATCATGCTGATTTGCAGCAGCCTGTCGCGCACCCCCTGATCGTAACTGCGCAGCAACGTGTCGGTCCGGTTGATGATCGTCACCTTGCTGCCGAATTCGTTGAAAATGCCTGCAAATTCGTTGGCGATATAGCCGCCGCCAGCGATCAGGACGCGCTCTGGGATCTTGTCGAGGTGAAACGCCTCATTGCTGGTGATGCCCAGCTCCCACCCGTCGCATTTGGGGATATGCGGGCGCGCGCCGGTGGCGATGAGGATGGTCTTCGCCGTCACGACCTTGCCGCTGGCCAACGTGATTTCGTGCGGGCCGGTCAGCTCGGCACGCTCGTTAAAGAGCGTGACATCGTTGTTTTCCAGCGTCTCGGTATACAGCCCGTTCAGCCGGTCGATATCGTCCTGCACATGATCGCGCAGCTTGACCCAATCGAAGCTCTTGCCCTCCACCGTCCAGCCGAATTGCGCGGCATCGTCGATGTCCTCGGCGAAATGCGCACCGTAGACGAGCATCTTCTTGGGCACGCAGCCACGGATGACGCAAGTGCCGCCGACACGGTATTCCTCGGCAATTGCCACCTTTGCGCCGTGGGCTGAGGCGATGCGGCTGGCGCGGGTGCCGCCGGAGCCAGCGCCGATGGTGAACAGGTCGTAATCGTATTCGGTTGCCATGAAGCGGCCCTTCGCGTGCAGGGTGTCGTGTTGCCCGCGATATGGTCGGTGGCGGCGGCGTTGCCAACCTTTACACGAAGAGGCGCGCGAGGGGGTGTCCCTCGCGCGCCTCTGTAGCGTCTCGGTATTGGGTGGCGGCCTAACCTTCGCGATTGCGCCCGCCGCCGGAGCGACGCCTGCCCTGATTGCCGCCCCGACCGCCGTCCTGGCCACCGCCGCTGCCGCCTTGGCCACCGCCACGGTTCGGGCGACCGGCGCGGTTGGAATGCTTGCGGTTCGGCCCGCCCGCGCCCTTCGGCTTGGGATTGACGCGCTGTCCGCGTCCGCCCTGCTGCTTGGGGGCGGGCTTGGTCGGACCGACGCCGTCCACGACCGCGCGGAAATTATCGGGCAGCGGCAGGCGCTCGAATTCCGCGTCGGTGTTGCGGGTGATGTCCTTGAGGTAGGAGCGTTCGTCTTCCGCGCAGAACGCGATCGCCACGCCGTCCGCTCCAGCGCGCGCGGTGCGGCCGATGCGGTGGACATATTGTTCGGGCACATTGGGCAGCTCGAAATTGATGACATGGCTGACGCCCGGAATGTCGATCCCGCGCGCGGCCACGTCGGTTGCCACCAGGATCTTGACCTTGGCGGATTTGAACTCGGCCAGCGCGCGCACACGCTGCGGCTGACTCTTGTTGCCGTGGATCGCGTTGGCCGGAATGCCCGCCTGCGACAGCTTCTTAACCACGCGATCGGCACCATGCTTGGTGCGGGTAAACACCAGCGCGCGCTCGATCTTGGCAGGCACGTCGTAGCGGCCCTGCAGGATCATCTCGAGCAGCGTCTGCTTCTCGTCCTGCTGCACCATCAGCAGGTATTGCTCGACCCGCTCCGCCGTGCTGGCGGCCGGGGTGACGGACACCTTGATCGGATTGCGGCAATATTTGCCGACGAGTTCCTGGATAGCCTTGGGCATGGTCGCGCTGAAAAACAGCGTCTGGCGTTCCGCCGGGACCAGGTCGTTGATCTTGCGCAGCGCGTGGATAAAGCCGAGGTCGAGCATCTGGTCGGCTTCGTCGAGCACGAGGATCTCGACGCCGCCGAGGTTGAAGGCTCGCTGGTCGATCAGGTCAAGCAGGCGGCCTGGCGTGGCGACAAGGATGTCGCAGCCGCGATGCAGCTTGTTACGGTCCTTACCGACCGATGTGCCGCCGACGATTGACTGCACTTTCAAACCCGCCAGCGCGCCGTAATCCTTGGCGGATTCGGCGATCTGTCCGGCCAGTTCGCGCGTCGGTGCGAGCACTAGCATGCGGCAGGACTTGAACGGCGTCTGGTTGTCGGCAGCGCGCAGATTGTCGATGCTGGGCAGCATGAAGGCGGCGGTCTTGCCGGTGCCGGTCTGCGCAATGCCGAGCAGGTCGCGCCCTTCGAGGACGGGCGGGATTGCCTGCGCCTGGATCGGCGTCGGTTCGGTGTAGCCCTTAAGGTCGAGAGCCTGGAGGACGGGTTGCGACAGGCCGAGTTCGTCGAACCTTGTCGCGGTTTTCGGTATTGGAAGTCATATGTTTGCGTCTCGCAAAATATGCGGCGCGCAGCCCGATTGGGGCGCGCGGCGCGGGGGAAAGAACCACCCGCGTGAATAGGGAGATTTGTAGAAATTGACCGAAACGCTGCCGTGGCGAGTTTCTTCGCCGGTTCACGCTGCGAGGCGTTTCGATGCTGGGCATGTGGATGCTGCGATGCACAATGTCAAGTCGCGCGAGCTTGATAGGAATTCGGCAAGGTTTGCCGGGTAAGTGTTTTCCCGCACCGTACAGCCACAGGACGTCGCGCGCGTGATCGAAGTCGAGATACAGAACGAAAACCGGCAGACGCAGGACCGTCTGCGCTTCGCCGCCGTTCCGCGCATCGGCGAAGGTATTCGCCTGCGCGAACCGGACGGGTTCTGGGCATCATACGACGTGCTCGACGTATGGTACCAGAAAGCCGATTTCGGCGATGTCTGGGTACCCTACCTCCATATCCGCATGACGCCTGCCGACGCCATCGGTGGCGCGGCAAACGATGTGGCCGACCCGACCGTCATGGCCAAAGGACCAGCCGCGCAGCGAACAGGGGAGGTCTCGCCATTCGCAACCTGATCAAACGCACCACGCCCGTCGATCCGCCGCAGCCGTCGGGTGCGCGCACCCGTGGAACCGTGAACGAGCAACGCAATGCGCCCGCACCCGCCCCGTCCACCGCGCCTACCGCACGCCGCGCAATGGTGGTGGACGACAGCCGTATGGTCCGCCGGATCGCGCGCGAGATCCTGACCGGGCTAGGCTACAACGTGGTCGAGGCCGAGCATGGCGGCGAAGCACTGGAACGCGTCCGCGCACACGGTCTACCCGACCTGATCCTGCTTGACTGGAACATGCCGGTAATGAGTGGCCTGCAAACGCTGAAAGAATTGCGCAAGGCCGTGCCCGCCCTGCCACAGGTGATGTTCTGCACGACCAATTCGGATGCCGTCGATATCCATGCCGGGATCGAGGCAGGCGCAACCGACTGGATCGTCAAACCGTTCGACGCCGACGCTATGCAGGCGAAGCTGGAAAAGATCGGCGCGCTTTAGTTTCTAGTCAGCGGCCAAACCCGCTGCGGCCAATAGCGCCGTCGTGCTGCTATCGAAGTCCCCCGCGCCACTGTCGATATCGTTCGCCATCTTCTTGCCCAGCTCTACCCCGAACTGATCGAACGGGTTAATCCCCATCAGCACCGCATTGGCAAAGGTGCGGTGTTCGTGAAACGCAATGAGCGCGCCCAGCGCCGACGCATCCAGATCGTCCGCCAATATCGTTGCGCTCGGCCTGTCGCCGGGGAACGCGCGCGCCGGGTCGCGGCCATCGGCAGACAAGTTCCCTCCTGCCATCAGGGCCGCGCCTTGCGCTAGGCAGTTGGTCAGCAGGATGCGATGGTGCGCAGGGTCCAGCATGTCGCCGGGCGCGATACTGGCGATAAAATCGACCGGCACCAAATGCGTGCCCTGGTGCAGCAGCTGGAACACGGCATGTTGCGCATCCGTGCCGACCCCGCCCCAAGTGATCGGCGCGGTCGGGCCGACAACCGGTTCGCCATTAACGCCCACCCGCTTGCCATTGCTCTCCATCTCCAGTTGCTGGAGATAGTCGGGCAATAGCGACAGCCGCTCGTCATAGGCGAACACCGCGCGTGTCTGGCAACCGCGCAGCCGGGTGTAATACTGGTCCGCAAATGCCGCGCGCAGAGGCAGGTTGTCGCGTCCGGTTTCGCTCTCGAAACGGGCATCCATCGCCCGCGCACCCGCCAGCATGTCGCGAAAATCGTCCATCCCCACCGCCATCGCGACCGGAAAACCGATGCTGGACCACAGCGAATAGCGTCCGCCCACCGTTTCCGGAAACGGCAGGATACGCGTTTCGTCCACACCCCATTCCACCGCCTTTTCCGGCGACGCGGTCAGCGCCACCACGCGCCCGCCGGGGTCGTCCACGCCATTGTCGCCCAGCCATTTCAGCGCACTGTCGGCATTGGTCATCGTCTCGATGGTGGTAAAGGTCTTGGAGGCGACCGCTACCATCGTGGTCGCCGGGTCGCAGGCGGCAAAGGCGGCTTCCAGTGCCAGCCCGTCGATGTTCGACACCACATGCACATCCACCTTTGCACCGTCACGGGTGAGCGCATCGACCGCCATCGCCGGACCCAGCGCGCTGCCGCCGATACCGATATGGATGAGGTGTTTGACCGGGCCGAGCACGCCATCGTGCAGCGCCGCGACCAGCAGCGCCATCCGCTCCAGCAGCGCGCTGCTCTCCTCCACCGCCGCCGCATCGCCCGACCCGCGCATGGCGGTGTGCGTCGCGGCGCGTCCTTCGGTCGGATTGACCACCTCGCCCGCGAACAGCGCTGCGCGCTGCCCGGCGAAATCCATCGCGTCGGCCAGCGCCTCGAACCGGTCCAGAAGCGCATCGTCGAGATGCGTTTTCGACCAGTCGAACCGGATGACGCCGCCGCTATCCGCGATATCGCCGACATCGGGCAGCGTCAGCGTTCCGGTCAGTTTCTCGACACGTTCGGGATCGGCATCGAACAGGTCCGCCAGCGTGCGTACCGGGAGTTCCGCCAGTTCGGCCCAGATTGCTGCGGCATCGGTCATGCAAAAATCCTTTTCCCAAAATCCTGTCCGGACGGTAGGAGGCCGCGCAATGCTTGCAAAGTCCCCGTCCCCCGCCGCAATCGAATTTCGTTCGCACCCGCGTGCCAGCAAGGGTTAGGCACGATGAGCGACATCGAACCCACAAAAAAGGAAGACAGCTTCGTCGTTTTCCTGCTGAAACTGGCGCTGATTGTGCTGGTTTTCCGCAGCTTCGTCTTCTCGCCCTTCAACATTCCGTCCGAAAGCATGCTGCCGCGCCTGATGAACGGCGACTACCTGCTGGCGGCGAAATGGCCGTACGGCTTTTCCCGCAACTCGCTGCCGTTCGGCGTTTCCCTCGATCCGGACCGCGTCTTTGCCAGCCCGCCCGAACGCGGCGATGTCGCGATTTTCAAGCATCCGGTGGACGGGGTGGATTACATCAAGCGCGTTATCGCCCTGCCCGGCGATACTGTCTCCATGTCCAACGGAGTGCTCACCCTGAACGGCGACGTCGTTCCGAAAGAACGTATTGACGATTTCATCGTGCCGCTGTCGCCCAATACCCGGTGCCACGTTATGGCCGAACGGATCGTAACACCCGAAGGGCCGGCGTGCCGCTATGCACGGTTCCGCGAAACACTACCCGGCGGACGCACCTATGACGTGCTGGATTTCGGGCCTGCGTTCGCCGATGATTATGCGCACGTCACGGTGCCCGAAGGCGCGATGTTCGTGATGGGCGACAACCGCGACAATTCGCAGGACAGCCGCTTCGCCGCACAGTCTACCGGCGGCGTCGGTATCGTCGACCAGGACCTGCTGGTCGGCCGCGCGACCGTACTGATGTGGTCCACCAATGGCAGCGCGGAATGGTTGTTGCCGTGGACCTGGTTCACCGCCCTGCGCGGCGAGCGGATCGGCACCGGACTTTGAGCATGCTGGATGGCGATACCGTGCGCTGGCTGCAATCGCACGGCTTTGCGGTGGACGACCGCGCCGTGTGGCAGGAGGCGCTGACGCATGGCAGCACCGGACAGCCCCGCGATTACCAGCGACTGGAATTTCTCGGCGATCGCGTGCTGGGGCTTGCCGTGGCCGAGCATCTGCACGTCGCCGAACGCGGGGCCGAGGGGCAGCTCGCCCTGCGGCTGAACGCGCTGGTCAGCAAGACCGCCTGCGCTCAAGCGGCACGCGCCATCGACGTCAGCAGCCACGTGCTGCTCGGCAAGCAGGCGCGCGACGACGGCGCGGCGGACAGCGACAATGTGCTGGGCGATGTGATGGAAGCGCTACTGGGCGCCTGCTTCCTCGAACAGGGCTACGAAATGGCGCGCGACCGTGTGCTGGCGCTGTGGGCGGATGCGCTGGACAGCTCCGGCACCGAGCGCAGGCACCCCAAGAGCGCGTTGCAGGAATGGGCGGCTGGCAACCGGCATCGCGCACCGGAATATACCGTGACAGACCGCGCCGGACCCGATCACCGCGCCCGCTTCACCGTCGAAGTTGCGGTCCACCGGGTTGGCAAAGCGCGGGCCACGGCCAGCAGCAAGCGTGACGCCGAAACCGCCGCAGCCAAAGCCTTCATGGCGCAGTTCGGCTAAGGCCCCCTTCAGGATGACCCTTTCGACATGACCGTTACCTCCGACCAGACCCGCTGCGGCGTCATTGCCGTCCTTGGCGCGCCCAATGCGGGCAAATCGACGCTGGTGAACCAGCTTGTCGGGCAAAAAGTCGCCATCACCTCAGCCAAGGCGCAAACCACGCGGGCGCGAATGCTGGGGATTGCGCTGCACGATACTGCCGACGCGAAAACGCAGATGATCCTGGTCGATACGCCCGGCATCTTCGCCCCGCGCCGCAAGCTGGACCGCGCAATGGTCAGCGCCGCGTGGGACGGGGCGGAGGCGGCGGATGCGGTGGTGCTGCTGGTCGATCCGGTCAAGCAGCGGCGGCACGAATTACTGCCGCTGGTCGAGGCGCTGGCAAAGCGGCCCGAGCGCAAGGTGCTGGTGCTGAACAAGGTGGACAAGTCGGTGAAGGAGCCGCTGCTCGCGCTGGCGCAGGAGCTGGGCGAAGCGGCCGATTTCACCGAAATTTTCTTCGTCTCCGCACTGACCGGCGACGGGGTGCCGGAAATGAAGGACGCGCTGGCGGCGATGATGCCGGCGGGGCCGTGGCATTATCCGGAGGACCAGGTCAGCGATGCGAGCGAACGCCTGCTCGCCACCGAAATCACCCGCGAACAGCTGTATGCGCAACTAAACGAGGAACTGCCCTACGCCAGCGCGGTACGCCCCGAAAGCTACGAGAAGCGCAAGGACGGCAGCGTCGAAATCCGCCAGCAAATTGTCATCGCGCGCGACAGCCAGAAACCTATCGTGCTGGGCAAAGGCGGCAGCCGCATCAAGGCCATCGGCGAAGCAGCCCGCGCCGAGTTATCGCAATTGCTGGGCGTAAAGGTCCACCTCTTCCTGCACGTCAAGGTAGACGAGGGCTGGAGCGAGGACAGGGAACTGTTCGAGGAGATCGGGCTGGCATGGTAAGAGTTAACGTTTCTTCGCAATATTGATTGCGTTCTTCTTCGCGAAATCCTTGGTCGATTCCTCGCTGCGATTCAGAGCCTTGGCGATCTGGCGCAGGCCTTGGCCCTTGGCGGCAAGGGTGCGGAGCTGACCGGCTTCCTCCGCTTTCCACGGCTGCTGGTGACGTTCGAAGCGTTCTTTCGCCATCAGCTTGCAGCCTTGGCAGGCTTCTTCGCCGCGGCCTTCTTGGCAGGCGCTTTTTTTGACGTCGGCTTCTTCGCTGCCGATTTCTTTTTCGCCGGAGCCTTGCGTTTCTTCTTCGCCGGTCCCTTTGCGGCGCGAGCGTCGATCAGCTCGATGGCCTGCGCCTCCGTCACGTCTTCGGGCTTCATGTCCTTCGGGATCGTCGCATTGGTCGTGCCATCGGTGACATAGGGACCGTAGCGTCCCGGCAGTACGTGCATTTCGCCGCCGCTGGTGGGGTGCTCTTTGAAAGTCTTGATCGGCTCCGCCTTCGCCCGCGCGCCACCCTTGCGATTGGCGGCTTCGGCCAACAGCGTCACCGCCGCATTCATACCGGTTTCGAACACATCACGGGTGGTAGTCAGCTTGGCATACTTGCCATCGTGTCTTAGGTAAGGCCCGTAACGCCCTATCGCAGCTTCGATTTCTTGGCCACTTTCAGGATGCGCGCCCACGATGCGCGGTAAGTCGAGCAGTTTGATCGCCCATTCCAGATCAAAGTCGTCGAGATCCTTCGGAATGCTGGCGCGCTTGGCTTCCTTGCCCGCACCCATCTGGACATAGGGGCCGAAGCGCCCCGACTTTCGCTCGATTTCCAAACCCGTTTTGGGGTGGGTACCCATCACCGCATGCTCGACCGCGTCGTCGCCTTCCCCGCCCGGCTGGGCGAAACGGCGGGTGAACTTGCATTCAGGATAGTTGGCACACGCGATGAACGCGCCGAACTTCCCGCCGCGCAGGGACAGCCTGCCGCCCTCGCGCCCTTCCGTGTCGCACAGCGGACAGAAGCGCGCGTCCTTGCCGTCGGCGCGTTCGGGGAAAAGATAGTCCGATAGATAGCCGTCCAGCACCTCCGTGACTTCGGATGGCATCTTGTCCATCACCTCGTCCGCCTTGGGTTTGAAGTCGCGCCAGAACTTGGCGAGCAGCACTTTGTAATCTTCTCGCCCGTCGGAGACGACATCCAGCTCGTCCTCCATCCCGGCGGTGAAATCATACGCGACATAGGTGGCGAAGAACCGTTCTAGAAACGCTGTCAGCAAACGTCCCGATTCCTCTGCAAAGAAACGGTTTTTTTCCATCCGAACATAGTCGCGGTCGCGCACGGTCTGGATGGTGGAGGCGTAGGTGGAGGGGCGCCCGATGCCCAGTTCTTCCATGCGTTTAACCAGCGAGGCTTCGGAAAAGCGAGGCGGCGGCTGGGTGAAATGCTGAATTGCTTCGACAGCCTTTTTTGCTGGGCTGTCGCCTTTAGCGATGACCGGCAGCATGCCGTCCTCGTCGTCCGTCTTGTCGTCGAAGCCCTCCTGATACACGGCGAGGTAGCCGGGGAATTTCACCACCTGCCCGCTGGCGCGCAGCTCGTGGCTTCCGGTCGCGTCGTTCAGCGTCACGGTGGTGCGCTCCATTTGCGCTGCCGCCATCTGGCTCGCCATCGCACGCTTGTAGATCAGCGCATACAGCTTGGCCTCGTCCCCCGAACCGGCGCGGTCCTTCATGAAGCTGGTGGGACGGATCGCCTCGTGCGCTTCCTGCGCGTTCTTGGCCTTGGTGGCATAATGACGCGGCTTTTCTGGACGGTATTTGGTGTCGTAGCGGCTTTCGATCGCTGAGCGGCAGGCAGCGATGGCGCTGCCGTCCATCTGCACGCCGTCGGTCCGCATATAGGTGATGTCGCCCGCCTCATACAGCGACTGCGCGCACCGCATGGTGTGGCTGGCGGAATACCCAAGCTTGCGCGCGGCCTCCTGTTGCAGCGTGCTGGTGGTGAACGGCGGCGACGGGTTGCGCTTGAAGGGTTTGGTATCGACCGAAGTAACGGTGAAGCGCCCGCCCTCGACCGCCGCCTTCGCTGCCATTGCGGATGCTTCGTCACCCAGCGTCAACTTGTCGAGTTTGTCGCCGGCAAAGCGAACCAGCCGCGCGTCGAATTCCGTGCCGTCCTGCTCCAGCTTGGCGACAATGGACCAGTATTCGTCCGCACGAAACGCCTCGATCTCGCGCTCGCGATCCACGATCAGTCGCAGAGCCACTGACTGCACCCGCCCCGCCGATTTCGCGCCGGGCAACTTGCGCCACAGCACGGGGCTAAGCGTGAAACCGAACAGACGGTCCAGCGCGCGGCGGCCGAGATAAGCGTCCACTAGATCCATATCGAGGCCGCGCGGCTTGCCCATCGCCTCGGTCACGGCGGTCTTGGTGATAGCGTTGAAAGTGACGCGGTCGACCTTGGTCGGCAGCGCCTTCCTTTTCTTCAACAGCTCCTGGACATGCCAGCTGATCGCTTCGCCCTCTCGGTCGGGGTCGGTGGCCAGCACCAACCGGTCCGCCTTCTTGGACGCTTCGACAATGGCCTTGACCTGATCCTTGTTGCGCTTGTCCTGATAGACCTGCCAGCTCATCGCGAAATCGTTGTCCGGCTGGACCGCGTCATCCTTCTTCGGGAAGTCGCGGACATGGCCGTAACTGGCGAGAACCTTGAAGTCCTTGCCGAGATACTTTTCGATGGTCTTCGCCTTGGCGGGCGATTCGACGATTACGAGTTGCATTTTGTGAAGACTGATCCCTACGCGTATGTATGCGTGCGAGGGTGGCGTCGGTTGCCGGGGGGCGTCAAGCGGGATTGTTTTGGATAAGGTCGTTTCGGAAATTAGCTGTACCCAGTATCAAGTCCGGGGTGACGTTTTGGTGAGCCGCCTACTTTAACGATACCCGCCCCGCCGCGTGCCGCTCCAACCGTCCGGCGATCTCCAGCTCCAGCAACGCCAGTTGCACTGCGGCCGGGGTCTCGCCCGATTGTCGGATCAGTTCGTCCACGGCGACCGGCGCATTGCTAAGCAACACTTCGACGTCCGCTGGTTCGGCGTCGGCCAGTTCCTCGTCATAGACTGTGAACCCCGCCACCGGTTCGCGGAAGGTGCTGCGCGGGTTGCCGGTGAAGCCTTGCAGCAATTCGACGACATCCTCCACCACCTGCACCAGCACCGCGCCGTCGCGGATCAACTGGTTGCACCCTTGCGAGCGGGCGTCGAGCGGGCTGCCGGGAATGGCCATCACTTCGCGCCCCGCCTCGCCCGCCAGCCGCGCAGTAATGAGGCTGCCGGACTTTGGCGCAGCTTCCACGACCAGCGTGCCCGCCGCCAGGCCGGCGATGATGCGGTTGCGGCTGGGAAAGTGGCTGCCGCGCGGCTCGGTGCCGGGCGGCTGCTCCGCCAGCAGCAGGCCTTGCGTGGCGACCTGTTCCTGCAAATCGGCGTGCTGCGGCGGGTAGGCGATATCAATGCCGCTGGCGATGACGCCTATCGTCGCGGGCAACGCACCCTCATGCGCCGCACCGTCGATGCCGCGCGCCAGACCGCTGGCTACCGCAAACCCCTCCGCCGCCAACCCGGCCGCAAACTCGCGCGCCAGCTTCACTGCCGCCGCGCTGGCATTGCGTGCGCCCACCATCGCGACGCAGGGTTTCATTGCCAACGCGATATCTCCGCGCCAGATCAGGATCGGCGGTGCGTTGGGGGCTTCGGCTAGCAGCGCGGGATAATCAGGCGCATCGTGGAACAAATAGCGCGCACCGGCGGCGCGGGTTGCGGCCACCTCGCGCTCGATGCGGTCTGCGGCAATGGGTTTGTAGCTTCGCTTGCCGCCGCGCTGGCCCAGATCGGGCAGTGCCTCCAGCGCGGCGACCGCATCGCCAAATCGTGCCAGCAACTGGGCGTAAGTAACAGGGCCGATATGTGGCGAACGCAGCAGGCGGATGCGGGCGAACGCTTCCTTCTGCGACAATGGAGCCTGCCACAGCGCGTCGCTCACGTCTTGTTACCCACCTTCGGCTCCTGCCCGGCCAGCAGGCGGCGCACATTGGCGCGGTGCAGCCAGATGATCAGCACGGCGATGATCACCAGCACCGGCACGAATGCGCCGAAGCCCAGCACCGCCGCGGCGATGGCGGCGGCAACCACGGCGCTCATCCCGGCCAGCGAACTGATGCGCCCCAGCGCCAGCACCGCCAACCAGACCAGCGCATAAGCCAGCCCAACTTGCCAGGCGAGGCCGAAGCACACGCCCGCATTGGTCGCTACGCCCTTGCCGCCACGGAATCGCAGCCAGACGGGAAAACAATGCCCGAGCACCGCGCCGAGCGCTGCGAGTGAAACCGGTCCCACTGGCGCAGGATCCACAACACCGAACAGCCACCACGCCAGCCAGACCGCGACAAACCCCTTCGCCAGATCCAGCAGCAGCGTCGCCGCCGCCAGCCCCTTGTTCCCGGTACGCAGCACATTGGTCGCGCCGATATTGCCCGATCCTTGCGCCCGCACATCGCCCAGCCCCGCTGCCTTCGTCAGCAGCAGGCCGAACGGGATGGACCCGAGCGTGTAGCCAAGCAAGGCTGCAAAGATTGGTTCCACATCAGACCCCGTTCATGCTTAGCTTGTCGAAGCATTGCACTTCTTTTAGCGCTGTCCAGCTTTAAGGAAATACGGCCCTTCGACAAGCTCAGCGCGAACGGTTGGAGAGCAATGGAAGAGTCTTCGCCTATCCTGCTGTTCGATTCCGGTGTCGGCGGGCTGACGGTGCTTGCCGCCCTGCGCGCGACCCTTCCGGATGCGCCCGTTATCTACGCCGCCGACATGGTTGGCCTGCCCTACGGCGAGAAGTCGGAAGCGGAAATCGCGGCGCGGGTGGCAGGGCTGCTGGGGCGGATGAGCGAACGCTATCGTCCGCGCCTCGCCTGCATTGCCTGCAATACCGCCTCCACCATCGCGCTGGACATGGTGCGCGACGTGCTCGAGATACCCGTGGTCGGCACCGTACCCGCCATCAAACCGGCGACGGCACAGACAGTAACCGGGGTCATCGGCTTGCTTGGCACACAGGCAACCGTGCGGCAGGGTTATGTCGACCGTCTCTCCGCACAATTCGCCGCAGATAAGGTACTGCTGCGGCAAGGTGCGGGCGCGCTGGTGGACGAGGCGGAAGCCAAGCTGCGCGGGACACCGCCGGACAGGGCGACCATCGAAGCCGCCGTAACAGCACTGGTCGGTCAGCCGCGTGGCACCGATATCGATACCGTCGTGCTGGCCTGCACCCATTTCCCGTTATTGCGCGAGGAACTGCACGCGGCGTTTTGCGATGCCGTGGGCCGCGATGTCGCACTGGTCGACGGGGCACACGGCATCGCGCGCAGGATCGCCGACCTGACGCAGCATCAGCCAATACAGCGAAGCCATGCCGATCTTGCAATTACCACCGGATCGCTTGCGGATTTTCGCACGCTTGCCCCGGCGCTGTCTCGGTACGGCCTCGACCGGCTGGAACGCTTCTGACTACCTGCGAATCGCTCGCAAAGATCGCGGTGGCAAAAACGGGCATCCCTGCCTAAATCGCGCGACAGAAAGACCCGGCACGAACGAGGCGAGCGGGAACGCGATGAATTACGACCAGGTGTTCGACAAGGCGATAGACCGGCTCCACGCCGAGGGCAGGTATCGCGTGTTCATCGATATCCTGCGCAACAAGGGCGCGTTTCCCAACGCACGCTGTTTCCACGGCCATAACGGCCCCAAGCCGATCACCGTATGGTGCAGCAACGATTACCTCGCAATGGGTCAGCACCCCAAAGTGATCGCCGCGATGGAAGAGGCGCTGCACGATGTCGGCGCCGGCTCCGGCGGGACACGCAATATCGGCGGCAATACGCACTATCATGTCGAGCTGGAGCAGGAGCTGGCCGACCTGCACGGCAAGGATGGCGCGCTGCTGTTTACCAGCGGCTATGTCTCCAACGACGCAACGCTGTCCACGATGGCCAAGCTGTTGCCCGGTTGCGTCATTTTCTCCGACGCGCTGAACCATGCCAGCATGATTGCCGGCATCCGCAATTCAGGGTGCGAGAAGCGGGTGTTCCGCCACAACGACATGGCGCATCTGGAAGAGCTGCTCGCCGCGGAAGACCCCGACACGCCCAAGCTGATCGCCTTCGAATCGATCTATTCGATGGATGGCGACGTGGCTCCGGTCCACGCTATTTGCGACCTTGCCGAACAGTACAACGCGCTGACCTATATCGACGAAGTTCACGCGGTCGGCATGTATGGCCCGCGCGGTGGCGGCATTTCGGAACGCGACGAGGCGGCGGACCGGATCGACCTGATCGAAGGAACGCTGGGCAAGGCGTTCGGCGTGATGGGTGGCTATGTCGCGGCGGATCAGCGCGTGATCGACTGTATCCGCAGTTATGCACCGGGTTTCATCTTTACCACCTCGCTCAGCCCGCCTCTGGTCGCGGGCGTGCTGGCGGCGGTCAAGCACCTGAAGGGCAGCAGCGAGGAACGCGAGGCGCAGCAGGCCAACGCGGCGTTGCTGAAGCGCAAGCTGGTCGAGGCAGGCCTGCCCGTGCTGGAAAACGAAACGCATATCGTGCCGCTGATGGTGGGCGACCCGGTCCGCGCTAAAAAAATAAGCGACATCCTGCTGGCCGAATACGGCGCCTATGTGCAGCCGATCAACTTCCCTACCGTGCCGCGCGGTACGGAGCGGCTGCGCTTCACCCCCGGTCCTGCGCATACCCCGGCGATGATGGACGAGCTGGCGCAGGCACTTGTGGAAATCTGGGATCGGCTGGATATGGAGCTGCGCAAGGCCGCCTGACGCGCCACCGGTTATGGCAAATTCCGTATTGATGCGCGGCCTTTGCAAATTGCTAACCAGCGCGCGCCTACGCAAGCGCGCATGGCGCTCCCCCGATTTCTCGGCAGGCGGTCCCGTGATGCGGAACCCGTCCCTGCCCCGCATGATGCGCGAACGCGCGCCGCCGTCGCGCCGCCCGGCTTTGCCGCCATGCGCCGCGCCGATATCCTCGATGAATACGAACGCGCCGGGGTCGGCTGGATCTGGGCCACAGATGCGCAGGGCGTGCTATGCTACCTTTCCGAAGCCGCCGCCGCTTCGCTGGAAATGGACCGCTCGCTGTTGATCGGCCAGTCTGCCGAAAGCGTCTTCGAAATCAGCCGCGAGAGCAGCGATAGCCACGCCGTGCGCCCGATCCAGTTCCAGCTGTCCGGCCGCAAGAAGATCCGCGACCAGATCGTGCGCCTGACTCCCGCCGCGCCCGAAGATGCCGAGGGGCAGGTATGGTGGGCCATCACCGGCTTCCCGGTGTATGATTCCAACGGTGCGTTCGACGGCTATCGCGGCAGTGCCGCCGACGTCACCCGCGAGCATGAAAAGCAGCTGGCCGAATCGAGGCTCGCCGAATTCGACGCGCTGACCGGGCTGGCCAATCGCCGGTCGGTCGACAGGTTGCTCGACAGTACGCTGGCCGCCCATGCCAACGACGGACGATCATGCGCGCTGATGATGCTGGACCTCGACAAGTTCAAGCGGGTGAACGACACACTGGGCCATCAGGCGGGCGACGACCTGCTGCGCGAAGTGGCGGACCGGCTGACCAACATTGTCGGCAAGCGCGGCATGGTCGCGCGGCTGGGCGGGGACGAATTCCAGATCGTGCTGCGCGACATGGACGATCGCGGCGCGCTGGGTGAGCTTGCGAACAAGATCATCCAGATCCTGTCGCAACCCTACCCGCTTCAGGACGGCAAGCGTGCAATTGTCGGCACCAGCATCGGCATTGCCATCGCCCCGTTCGAAGGTGACACGCGCGAGGATCTGTCGAACAGCGCCGACCTGGCGCTGTATGCCGCCAAGAATGGCGGGCGCGGGCAATTCCGCTTCTATTCCAAAGATTTGAAGAACGAGGAAGAGGTCCGGCAGGCAATGCTGGACGACTTGCGCGAGGCGTTGCAGGAAGGCCAGCTGGCGTTGCATTACCAGCCCATCGTAAATACCCCCGATGGGGCGATTGTCGGGATGGAGGCGCTGATGCGGTGGGAGCATCCCGAACGCGGCTTCGTGCCGCCGGACCAGTTCATCCCGGTTGCCGAGGATTGCGACCTCATCAACCAGCTTGGTGAATGGGCGCTGCGCACCGCCTGCGAAACGGCGAAGGACTGGCCCGAACAAGTGCGCGTCGGCGTCAATGTCAGCGCGGTGCAATTTGCCAATCCCGGCTTTCCCGGCATAGTCGCCAAGGTGCTCGCGCATAGCGGCATCGCGCCCGACCGGTTGGAGCTAGAACTGACCGAAAGCATCTTCGTGGGCGACAGCGAGGAAACCGAAGCCTCTTTCTCGGCGCTGAAAGCACTGGGTGTGCGGCTGGCGCTCGACGATTTCGGGACCGGCTATTCCTCGCTCAGCTATCTGCGCGCTGCCCCGTTCGACAAGATCAAGGTGGACAAGAGCTTCGTCGACAGCTGCACGCGCACCGACCGCAGCAGCGCCAAGATCATCGCCGCCATCGTCGGTCTGTCCAACGCGCTGGGGATGGAGACGGTCGTCGAAGGCGTCGAGGCGTTCGACCAGCTGGAAATCGTGCGCGAACGTGGCGCGACTTTCGTACAAGGCTTTATCTATGCCCGTCCGATGCCCGCACGCGATATTGCCACCGGGTTCGCCGACGGCAGTTTCACCATCACCCCCGCCGGCCCCGATATCTACCGCCCCGACCGGCGCAGCGTCTTGCGGCGCGTGGGCGTCATTCACGAGGATTATTACTACAACGCAGTCATGCGCGACCTGTCGCGCAATGGCGCAGGGTTGGTTGGAATCATCGGGCCGGAGCCGGGCACGCAGCTGGTGCTGGACCTCGGCGACGGGCAGCTTGCCGTCGGCACGGTAACGCGCACCATCGGCGCGGAACTCGGCGTGGAGTTCGAAACGCATCTGGTCGAGGACGGCGCGGGCGGACTGTGCACGCGCCACCGCGTCTCGCGCTACACCGTCGCGCAAAGTGGCCTGCCCGAAAAACCCGGCACCGCTGGACCGAAAGAAGGCAAGCGCCACCTCTCGCAGCCCCGTTTCCAGGAAACCGATGCCGGGCTGAACGGCTAGGCCGGACTGCAGGCGCAGCAGGCTCGACAGCCTGCCCGCATTTGCTACGCCACCTTTTCACGGATCGAGGAGAGCAGGTGTGGAATACGACGCAGTGGTCACGGGCCGCCGCAGCATTCGCGGATTTCGGGACAAGCCGGTGCCGCCGGAACTGATCGCCGAAATTCTGGAACTGGCGATGCGTGCGCCCAGCAGTTTCAACAACCAGTGCTGGAACTTCTCCGTTGTCACCGGCGCGCCACTGGATGCGATCCGGCAAGGCAATACCGACGGTATTCTTGCAGGCAAACCCGACAGCCGCGAATTCCGCAGTTTCACCGAAGTGCCCGAACCCCATCGCAGCCGCCAGATCGGCGTCGCCAAACAGCTGTTCGGCGCGATGGGTATCGAACGCGACGACAAGGACGGGCGGCAGGACTGGGCGCTGCGCGGTTTCCGCCAGTTCGATGCACCGGTCAGCATCGTCGTTACTTACGATCGCGTTATCCTGGGCAGCGATATCGCGCCGTTCGATTGCGGCGCGGTCACCAACGCGTTGGTCAACGCCGCATGGTCGCGCGGACTTGGCTGCGTCATCAATTCGCAGGGCATCATGCAAAGCCCGGTGGTGCGCGAACATGCGCAGATACCGGACGACCAGGTCATCATGATCTGCGTGGCGATGGGCTGGCCCGACGAGGAATTCGCCGCGAACGCCGTAGTCAGCGACCGCAAAAGCGTGGACGAGGCGGTGCGGTTCGTGGGGTTCGACTGATGCGCATGTAGCCCGGCGCGTAAGCATATGGTTAACGCATACCTGATACGCGTATGTGCGTGTTACTTCGTGTTGCCCCGGCCCGGTCATTGATGTCGGCATGGCTCGGCCATTGCTGCCGGGCGTTCGTGGCATGTCTGCTCCTGTCGCTTGGCGCACAAGCCCATGCGCAGATTACCAACGAGACCATCGTCAACAACCATCCGACGACCTCCACCTACCAGCGCAGCTACACCCCGGCAGCCGGTAGCAACCGGGTTGTTGTCGCCATCGTCTTTTCCGAATACAACAGTAACCAGAATTCCGGGATCACCAGCGTCACGCTGGGCGGCAAGGCGATGACCTATCTCGGCACAATCGAGGCGACGCAGGCGAAGAAGAACCGCATGACCGCGCTGCTGATGCGCGAACAGGATTTGCCGAACGGGACGGCCAATCTCCGCGTGACATACGGACCCGATCCGGCCGCTTCGCTGATCTATATCGCCACGGTCCTCAATGTGGACCAGGCGAGCGCGGTAAATCCGCCCATCGCGTTTGAGCGGTTGTGCTACACGACAGGCGCAAACAACAGTGGCAGGCTCCGGTTCGGTGCGGTGTCGGCGCAAGCTAACGACTACGTATTTTCCTTCGTCGGAACCGGGGATGCCGACACGCTGGCAACCTTCAACAATGGTGGAACGGAGATTTTCGACGAGCGCGTGACCGGCCCGGGTTTCAGCTTCGCCGGTGCCGTTCAGTCTCCACCAGCGGCACAGACCCTGACCGGGGACGTGTCCGTCAGCGAAGGGTGTAACCGCCGTCCCAGCACATTCCAGCTGGTGCTGCGCCCGTTCGGCACCGATGCCATTATTTCCTCGCCAGCAACGCAACGTATCGGCACCGCCATCCCGGCGGAAGTGACGGATGCCGACCGTAACATTCGCAGCGCCGTGGTCGACACCGTTACGGTTTACGCGGTCAACCAGAGCACCAACGAGGTCGAAACGCTTACGCTGACCGAAACCGGTCCCAATACCGGCATATTCCGCGCCACCGTTCCCACCATCGACGCAGCGCAGGGGCCGAACAATAACGGCACGATGAGTGCGCGGGTCGGGCACGTCGTCCGGTTCTGGTACCAGGATGTCATCAACACGTCGGGGTCCAGCCGCTGGATCAGCAGCGACACACAGCTGACCGGAGTAGCATTGCTGGTGGCGACAAAACGGTCCGAGCTGGACCGCGCGCAGGACACCTTTCGCATTCCGGGCAGCGAGCCACTTTACATTGTCGAAATCCGCAACACGGGGAACGGGCCAACCGACGCGGACAGCATGTTCGTGCTGGATACCCTGCCGCCGGAGGTAACCTTCCGCACCGACGACCTGTATGCGAATGATGGCGTAGTTTCACCGGTGAACGTGCAGTTCAGCTTTACCGGAATGACCTTCGACCCGGCAACCGACCTGCGCTATTCGAACCTTGCGGCAAAGCCTGCTTCGCTGGCGAATTGCACGTACACGCCAACTGCCGGGCTCGACCCGAATATACGCCATGTCTGCATCCGGCCACGCGGGCAGATGCCGGCGGCATCGCCCAATCCGGTGCTGGCCATCCGTTTCCGGACCGCGATAAAATAAGGGTCAGCGCAGGCTGACCACATTGTCGGTGGCTGGCACCACGCGGCTACCGTCATACAGGCTCATCATCGGCGCATCGCGCACCTCCACCTGTTCCGCATCGCCGAAGCCGTTGAACCCGGTTTTCATTGCAGTGCCGTATGCGCCGATCATGCCGACTTCGATATAGTCACCGGCGCGGATATCGGCGGGCAGCGGGAACGGGCCGGGCATGAAATCGGCATCGTCGCAGGTCGGGCCGTAAAACGTGAAATCGCGCGGGGCGTCGCGCAGAGTGTCGTCCAGCGCGCGCACGGGAAAGCGCCAGCCGACATGCGCGGCATCGTAGAGCGCGCCATAGGCCCCGTCGTTGATGTACAGCTCGTCGCCGCGTCGCCGCTCCACCTTGACCAGCAGGATGGAATATTCCGCCGCCAGCGCCCGCCCCGGCTCGCACCACAGCTCCGCATTATAGGCGATGGGCAAAGCCTCGAAATGCTGCGCGACGATGGCGAAATAGTCTTCCAGCGGCGGCGGTTCCATGCCGGGATAGATGCTGGGGAACCCGCCGCCGATATCGATCATGTCGATCACCACCGCCGCCTCTGCAATCGCGGCGCGCACGCGGTCCAGCGCGGTGACATAGGCGAAGGGGCTCATCGCCTGGCTGCCGACATGGAAACACACGCCCAGCCAGTCGCAATGCTGGCGCGCGGCCTGCAGCAATGGCGCGGCGTCGGCTTGCTCCACTCCGAACTTCGCCGCGAGCGACAGTTCGGAATATTCGGACGACACCCGCATCCGAACCAGCAAACGCAGGTCGGTGGCGGCTGCGCCATTCTCGTCGCGGCAAGCCTCGACGATCTTGGCCAGCTCGTCATGCGTATCCAAGCTGAAGGTACGCACGCCGTGCTGGAAATACGCCTCGCGAATGGCGCGCGACGTCTTGACCGGATGCATGAAGCACAGCGTGGCCCCGCGGCAGCGTGGCGCGCGTCAGCCGCACTTCCGCGATCGATGCGACATCGTAATGCGCGATACCGTTGTCCCACAGGATACGCAGCAATTCGGGCGACGGGTTGGCCTTCACCGCATAGAGCGACTTGCCGGCAAAGCGTTCCACGAAGAACCGTGCCGCGCGGGCGGCAGCGTGCGGGCGGTTGAGAACGACCGGTTCGTCGGGCGCGAGTGTCTGCGCGACGGTCTGCGCATCGGGGTAGCTGGACATGGCGGTTTCCCCTTCGTCTTGCGAGGTTGGACACCCACCCTAACGGCGGTGCGCTGCTATAGGTCCGGGGGCGTGAACTGCAAGTGAAACCGGCGCGTTCAGAACGCTACATTTGGTACCTTGTCGACGGTGTTGAGCTCGCTGTAATCTAGACGGTGAAAGTCCGCTTCGGCAAAGCCTAGCGGCGAGGCGACCAGCACGGCAGGGAAGGTCTCGCGTCCGGTATTATAGCGCGCGACAGCGGCCAGTTCCGCGCCCTCGCCGATATTGCCCGATCGCTCAACGAACGACCGCGTTAGTCAGCTTAATCGATTGCGAAAATCCTCGTATCCGAACGCGCGCACCTGTTCGAGAGCGTCGGTTTCGCTGTCCCACAACCAGATGCTGGGTAGCGGGACGCCGTTGAAGGTGTTGGTCTTGACCATCGAATAATGCGCCTGGTCTAGGAAGGCGATGCGCTGCCCCGGCTGGCAGGGCACAGGCAGCGAATAGTCGCCGATGACATCGCCCGCGAGGCAGGACGGCCCGCCAAGGCGCACCGGCTCGCCGCCCCCGGCCGCCTCCCCCAACAGGGCGGGCCGATAGGGCGCCTCCAGCACGTCGGGCATGTGGCAGGTGGCGCTTATATCGGTGATGGCGAGTGGCATGCCGTTGGCATGGTGATCGAGGATCGTGCCGGTCAGGATGCCCGCATCCAGCGCCACCGCCTCGCCCGGTTCGAGGTATATCTCTGCGCCGGTATCTTCCTTCGCATCGCGCAGCAGTTCGACCAGTTCCTCGCGCTGGTAATCCGCGCGGGTGATGTGGTGCCCGCCGCCCATATTGATCCATTTCAGCGCGCCGAACCACGGTTCGATGGCGTCGAACACTGTATCCCATGTCCGGCGCAACGGCTCGAAATCCTGCTCGCACAGATTGTGGAAATGGATGCCATCGACACCTTCCATATGTTCATGTTCGAGCTGGTTGATGGGGAAGCCCAGGCGGCTGCCGGGGCTGCTGGGGTCGTAGCGTGCCACCTCTCCGGTAGCGACTTGCGGATTGAGGCGCAGCCCGACGGTGAAGTCCTGCCCCGCACTGCGCGCCGCATCGAGTATCAGCTGCGCACGCGCGATCTGCTGCGGCGAATTGAAGATGACATGGTCGGACAAGCGGATGATCTCGTCCAGCTCGCCGGGTTTGAACGCTGGCGAATAGGTGCCGATCTCGCCATCGTAGAACTCGGACGCCAGCCGCGCCTCGTACAGCCCCGACGCGCACACCCCGTCGAGATATTCCCCCATAATCGGCGCAACCGAGAACATGCTGAACGCCTTCAGTGCGGCGAACATCTTGCTGTCCGACGCATCGCGCACCTTTGCCAATATGCGCAAATTCGCCCGCAACTTCACCGAGTTGATCACGAAGGCGGGGCTATCAACGCGGGTCAGGTCGAAGTCGGCAAAAGCGCCCGGATCGCCGGCTTGAGTTTGCATGTGTCGGACCTGCTATTGGTTCGCGCAGAGAACGCAGAGGTAATGGGAACGCGGAGAATTCATGATGGTATGTGGTTATTGACCATCCGCCGAATTCCTTCTTTCATCGTCGCGCCAGAAAATTGAGAAGCAACCCTACGGGCTGTTTCACTAATCTAAGGTAAGTAAGCAACTGCTTCGCATGCGCTTGGGACAACGTCTCGACTGACTTTATTTCGAGTATCAGCCTCTCATCTACGAGAACGTCTATCTTGAAAGCATTTCCAAAAGACGTTCCGTCAAATTCAATGGGGACCGGAACCTGCGTTGCAACAGGTAGACCCCTTGTCCTTATCCGTCCTGCAAGGACGGTTTCATAAACAGTTTCAAACAGACCGGGGCCAAGCTCGCGGTGAATGCCGATGCACTCTTCTATCACTATGGAGGAAAGTTCGTCCCGCTTCATCATCATGAACCCTCTGAGTTCTCTTTCCCTTTGCGTTCTCCGCGCGAACCAAAAATGCTTAAAACCCCACCGGATCGTCCAGCTGCTTCACATTCCACGGCAAGCCATGTTCGTTCAGCATGTCCATAAACGGATCGGGGTCCATCTGTTCCATGTTGAACACGCCCTCTCCGCCCCACTCGCCCGTCAGCAGCATCGCCGCGCCGATCATGGCGGGGACGCCGGTGGTGTAGCTGACGGCCTGGTTGCCGGTTTCGGCGTAGGCATCCTCGTGGTCGCAGATGTTGTTGATGTAGAACGTGGCTTCGTCGCCACTTTCCAGCGCCTCGCCCGTCGCGATGACGCCGATATTGGTCTTGCCCTTCGTGGTCTCGCCCAGCGTTTCGGGCTTGGGCAGCACGGCGGCGAGGAATTGGAGCGGGACGATGTCCTTGCCCTGATAGCGGATCGGCTCGATCCCGGTCATGCCGACATTTTGCAACACGGTCAGGTGCTTGATGTATTCATCGCCGAACGTCATCCAGAACCGTGCGCGCTCCAGTTCGGGCACGAAGCGCGCAAGGCTTTCCAGTTCCTCGTGATACATCAGATAGGCCTGCCGCGTGCCGACCGCCTCGAAATCGAACGGGGTCGAAACCTGCATGGCGGGCGTTTCGACCCATTTGCCGCCCTCGTAATGACGTGCGGGCGCGGTTACCTCGCGGATGTTGATTTCCGGATTGAAATTGGTGGCAAACGCCTGCCCGTGGTCGCCACCATTGCAATCGAGGATGTCGAGCTGGCGGATAGTTTTGAGGCGATGCTTCTTGAGCCACATGGTGAAGACGCTGGTGACACCGGGGTCGAACCCGCTGCCCAACAGCGCCGTCAGTCCCGCCTCGCGGAACCGATCATGATAATCCCACTGCCATTTATATTCGAACTTCGCCTCGTCCTTGGGTTCGTAATTGGCGGTGTCCATGTAATCGACGCCCGCCTCCAGACAGGCATCCATGATCGGCAGATCCTGATACGGCAGCGCCAGGTTAACGACCAGCGCAGGCTCTATGCGGCGGATCAGGTTGACCAACGCCGGTACTTCCTCGGCATCGATTTCGTATGTCGCGATATCGCGTCCGGTGCGGCTTTGCACGCTTTCGGCTATCGCTTCGCATTTGGCGACCGTGCGGCTGGCGAGGTGGATGTCGCCGAAGATGTCTGCGTTCTGCGCCATCTTGTGAACGCAGACCGAACTGACGCCGCCCGCACCGATGACGAGAACGGGTTTGGGCTGGTCGGGGGTTTGGTTGGGCACGGGCTACTCCTGATCTGAATATCTGGATGCTTTCCTACCGCCCCCGAACAGCGCTATCCAGTGTCCATGCCCGATCCCGCGATCCTTTTCTCACCCGTCACGCACCGCCGGCAACCCGTGGTAGAGGCACGGCAAACCTTTGTCCCTAGACAGTGTAACATGTGTAACAAGCCTCTCGAATACAGGCCTGGCCCGTGAACGCAGAGCGTCCGACCCATGCCGGCGTGGTCGCGGCGGCAGAGGCGGTTGCGGCCATCCTACCACCGACGCCGCTCTTGCCGTTAGAGATCGCCACGCCGAACGGTATGGTTCGATGCCATGCCAAGGCGGAAAGCCTGCAACCCATCGGCTCGTTCAAGATCAGGGGCGCGTGGTGGCGGTTGTCCACCCTGTCCGAGGAAGAGCGGGCGTGCGGCGTCGTGGCGGTATCTAGCGGCAACCATGCGCAGGGCGTTGCCTGGGCCGCACGGCGGCTGGGCATCGCCGCCACCATCGTCATGCCGCGCAACGCCCCGCAGGTGAAGCTGGACGCGACGCGCGCGTTAGGTGCGCAGATCGTGCTTTACGACCGCCCCGGTCAGGACCGCGACGCCGTGGCCGCAGAGATCGTCGAGCGCAGCGGTGCGACGCTGGTCCATGCGTTCGGCGATCCATGGGTGATCGAGGGTCAGGGCAGCGCAGGTATCGAATGCACCGCGCAGCTTGGTCGCCAGCCGAGCCGCATCGTGGCCTGCTGCGGCGGAGGCGGACTGGCGGCGGGACTGGCGCTGGCCTGTCCGGACACTGCTATCGTGCCGGTCGAACCGGAAGGCTGGGACATGGTTGGACAGGCGTTGCGCAGAGGTGCCATCGTCCATGCCGCCGCCCCGCCCGAGACCATCTGCGACGCGCTCCAGCCGACAGCAACCAAACCGGTGAACCTCGCAGTGCTACAGGGCCGCACCGAACCGGGCGTTACGGTGACGGACGACGAAGTGCGCAGTGCGCAGCGGTTCGCCTTTGTCCGGTTGCAACTCGTGCTCGAACCCGGCGGCGCGGCGGCGCTGGCGGCTGTGCTGGCAGGCAAGGTGGTGATGGACGAACATACGGTCGTCATGCTGACCGGCGGCAATTGCGACCCGGCGGCCTTTGCACGAACGATCACAGCGTAGCGCGATTTCGGAACGACCGTCTTAAATCGGACTTTTGCCGTCGCTAAGCTGACGCTTGAACGGAACGAAGGCCCCGAACATGGCGACCCAACCGAAACCCAACCCGCAGCCTGCAATCGAACCTGTTCACAAGAGCGGTATCATCGGCGATGCGGTCCTACGCAAGGAAGCGAAGCGCGGCGGCAAACTGCTCGACAAGGCATTTGCCACCGCCTTCAAGGGGCTGGTGTATGCCCAGATATGGGAAGATCCGGTCGTCGATATGGAAGGGCTGGACATTGGCCCGGACAGCCGCATCATGTGTATCGCCAGCGGCAGCTGCAATGCGCTGTCCTATCTTACCGCCGATCCGGCCGAAGTCGTCGCAGTTGACTTGAACACCGCCCATGTCGCCCTGGGCAAGCTCAAGATCGCGGCGGTCAAGACGCTGGAATACGAACGCTTCCGGCGTTTCTTCGCGCATTCGGATCACAAGGAAAACAAGGACGTCTACCGCCAGCAGATTGCGCCACGTCTCGATGCGGAAAGCCGCCGGTACTGGGAAAAACGCGACCTGAGCGGACGCCGCCGGATCGGACAGTTTACACGCGGCATCTACAAGCACGGCCTGCTCGGCAACTTTATCGGCCTAGCCCATCTGTTCGCGCGATTGTACAAGGTCGATCTGTCGAACATGCTCAACGCCTCCACGCTGGAGGAACAGCGCACGATTTTCGAAACCGAGCTTTCGCCGGTGTTCGACAGAAAGTTCATCCGCTGGCTTACCGGTCAACCGGCATCGCTGTTCGGTCTCGGCATTCCGCCCGCGCAGTTCGAAGCGCTGGCGGGTAACGAGATGATGGCCGACGTTCTGCGCAAACGGCTGGAGAAGCTCGCCTGCGACTTCGCCGTGCGTGACAATTATTTTGCCTGGCAGGCCTTCGGTCGCGGCTATGATCGCAGCGAAGATGCCCCGCTGCCGCCCTATCTGCAACGGCAGAACTGGGAGTTGCTGCGCGCGCGGATCGACCGGCTGGAAGTGCGCAACGCCAATATGGTGCATTTCATGGCGGAACGCGATCCGGGTACGCTGGACCGCTATCTGCTGCTGGACGCGCAGGACTGGATGGACGATGCCCAGTTGAATACGCTGTGGCAACAAATTACCCGCTCCGCCGCGCCGGGCGCGCGCGTACTGTTTCGCACTGCTGCCGAACCGAGCCTGCTGCCCGGGCGTGTCGCGCCGGACGTTCTCGCCCGGTGGACCTACCATCCCGAACGCTCCGCCGACCTGACGCGGCGCGACCGCTCTTCGATCTATGGCGGCGTTCACCTGTACGAGCTGACCGGATGAGCGATACGAACACCGCCGGGCACGCGGATTTGATGAACTCGGTCTATCGCGGCCAGCGCCATATTTACGACCTGACGCGCAAATACTACCTGTTCGGACGCGACCGCGTGATCGCGAACCTCGATTGCGCGCCAGGCGACGCGGTGCTGGAAATTGCCTGCGGAACCGGGCGCAATCTCGACAGGGTCCGCGCCGCGTATCCCGGCGTGCGCCTGTTCGGCATCGACATATCGCGCGAAATGCTCATAAACGCACGCAGGACTTTGGGCAAGGAGGCCGGCCTCGCTGTCGCCGATGCCACGGACTTCGACGCTGCGGCGGTGCTTGGCAAGGCGCAGTTCGACCGCGTTATCCTGTCCTACTCTCTGTCGATGATTCCGGGATGGGAGCGTGCGCTGAACCATGCCGCAACGCTCGTGGCACCCGGCGGATCGCTGCACATTGTGGATTTCGGCACGTTGGCGCGAATGCCCTTCCCCCTCGCGCGCCTATTGCGTAGCTGGCTCTCCCGGTTCCATGTCGAACCACGCACAGATCTTGTTGCCAACGCACAGCAGCTGGCGCGCGCACGAGGATTACAATGCACGGTCGAATACGGCTGGCTGTCCTACTTCACGCGGATCGCCCTGCACCGCCCGGGCTGAGTTGTATTTGACATCGGCACGCCCCTGCGGCCATCCCGCACACGAACAGGGAGAAGATTCGATGCAGGCTCAAATACTCGCACCGGCGGCGGTGCTGATCGTCTGGTCGTTGGTGATGGTCTTCTGGATCATGTTCACACGCTTCCCCGCGATGAAAAAGCTGGCGGCCGACGGAAAAGTCGGCCTTGGCGAGAAGAAAGCCGGTGGTCGCGGGCAGGATCTGGAGGGGCAAATTCCCGATCGCGCCAACTGGCCAGCGCACAACTACACACACCTGATGGAACAGCCGACCGTCTTCTATCCCGCTGTCATTATCCTGGCGATGATGGGTGCGGGCGCGACCGACGTCGTATTTGCGTGGGTGTATGTTGTGCTGCGCATCATACATTCGATCTGGCAGGCGGCGGTCAACACGCTGAAAGTGCGCTTCCTCCTGTTCCTGTTGTCCACGCTAGCGCTGATCTGGCTCGCCATACGCGCCGCTATTGTCACCTTGTTTGCCGACCTTGGAGTTCTCGCATGACAACCTCGCAAATCCTCCAGCCTATTGTCGCACTGGCGATCTGGACCATGATCATGTGGGCATGGATGTATGCCACTCGCATTCCTGCAATGTCGCGGCTGAAGGTCGACAATGCCGAGCTGGAAGCCGGCAATACCGGGCAGGTTCTGGACGATAAGCTGCCTGCGGAAGTTCAGCGAAAGGCGCACAACTACAACCATTTGCACGAACAGCCGACGGTGTTCTACGCCGTCGCGCTGGTGCTGGCGTTCGCCGGTGCGGGCGATGGCATGAACGCGTTGCTGGCGTGGATCTATGTTGGACTGCGCGTGGTGCATTCGGTTATCCAGGCGACGGCGAACAAGGTACTGGTCCGCTTCGTCCTGTTCGCACTGAGCAGCATCGTGCTGATCGCGCTGATCGTGAACGCTGCGACGCTGGTGTTCTAAAACACGCGCGCGGCGGCGGTCACTCCGCCGCCGTCGCGTACTTCCTGTTTGCAAAGGCCAGCGTAGCGAGGAAGCGTTCGGCGTCCAGTGCCGCCATGCAACCGGTGCCTGCTGCCGTCACCGCCTGCCGATAGGTGTGATCCATGACGTCACCGCAGGCAAACACACCGGGAATCTCGGTCTTCGGTGTGCCGGCTTCCACCAGCAGGTAACCACCATCGTCCATCGGCAGCTTGCCCTTGAACAGTTCGGTCGCCGGCGCGTGGCCGATGGCGACGAACGCGCCGTCCACATCCAGAGTGCTAGCCTTACCCGTCACCGTATCGCGCAGGGAAAGGTGCGTAAGCCCCGCCCCGGCCGCATCGCCTTCGAAACTGGCGACCGTCTTGTTCCACAGCGTGGTAATCTTGTCCGACTTAAAAATGCGTTCCTGAAGGATGCGTTCGGCGCGTAGCTCGTCGCGGCGGTGGATCAGCGTCACGTCGTCGGAATGGTTGGTAAGATACAGCGCCTCTTCGACGGCAGTATTGCCGCCGCCGATCACGGCGACCTTTTTCCCGCGATAGAAGAACCCATCGCACGTCGCGCAGGCAGAAACACCCTTGCCGCCCAGTTCCTGTTCGCCCGGCACACCGAGCCATTTGGCCTGCGCGCCGGTGGCAATGACCAGTACGTCGCCGATATATTCGTCGCCGCTATCGCCCACCGCACAGAACGGGGAGCCTCCCGTCAGGTCCACATCAACGATGGTGTCCCATAGCATCTTAGTGCCGACATGCTCGGCCTGCGCCTTCATCTCCTCCATCAGCCACGGCCCCTGCACCACATCGCGATAGCCGGGATAATTCTCGACATCGGTGGTGATAGTCAGCTGACCGCCGGGTTGCAGGCCCTGCACCACGATCGGTTCCATCATCGCCCGCGCACCGTAGATCGCGGCGGAATAGCCCGCCGGTCCGGAGCCGATGATAAGCATCTTGGTGCGATGGGTGGCCATAATGTGAAGTCCGTCGGTTAAAGAGTCAGTGTCAGGTGGTCATTGTTCGACAAGGTGCAAGCGGAGCGCCGCGTACATGGCTTCGTCGACGCCTAGCGCCTTGGTCAGGAAGTCATCGAGCGAGCCGTATTGCTGGGTAACCGCGCGCCGCATAGCGTCGAGGTAGCGGGCATCGACGCCCATCAGCACGCGGATTGCCGCATCGCTCATCTCGCCGTATTTCGCGCGCACCGCCGCCCCGCCCGCCGCAACGCGCGCATCCATATTGCCGACCGTATTGGTCAGCAGGAAATCCGCCATCGCATCGTCCGGATGAACGCCCAGCACATGATGCAGCAGCGCCACCGCCATGCCGGTGCGGTCCTTGCCCGCCAGGCAATGCACCAGGCTCGGCCCGCGCCCTTGCGCCAGAATCGCGAAATAGCGGCGCATCACCCAAAGGACCGGCTCGCGCGCTGGCAGCTTGGCGTACATCGCCTCCATCCGCTTATGCGCGCGTTCGGGCGTCACACCGGCGGCTCCTGCTTCCACATGCGGCGCGAGCGCGGCGGTCTCGCCATCGTAGCGGGTGATAGCAGCATCGAAGCGAGGCGAGCGGCGGCAGGGATAATTCGCGCGCTCGCTGGCCCCACGAAAATCGATTACATCGACGATGCCCAATGCATCGATTGCGGCAAGGTCAGCGTCGGTCGCATCGACATGCTGCGCCGAGCGCCACAGCACGCCGCGCGCAACCGTGCCGCCGCCCGCCGTGCGATAGCCGCCATAGTCGCGAAAATTGTGAACCCCGGCGAGGGACAGCGCGCGCTCTTGTGCCATGTCCCTCGCCTGCCATCTCGCCGCATCGCGCACAACCCGCCCCGGCGGCTAACGCACGGCTGCGTGATGTTCCCTAACCCCGCCTTCACTACGTCTTGCCCGAAACCGCCTAATCCGAACGGACCGAAGCGGAGAAAAGGGCATATGGCGTATATCCTGATTGCGGACGATGACGAAATCGTCGCTGAGAGCGCGGCCGACGTGCTGATCAATGTCGGCCATGCCTGCGGCTGGGTGACCGACGGGGCGCAGGCGATGAAGCTGTTGCAATGGCGGCGGCCCGACGTGATGTTGCTGGATCAGGACATGCCCGAACTATCTGGGCAGCAGGTGCTGCGCCGCTTGCGCAATTCCGCCGCGCTGTACGACCTGCCCGTCATCATGTTTACCGCCGCCACGGGGCCGGAGGACGAGGAGCAGGCGCGCTATTACGGGGCGCAGGATTATGTGCGCAAACCGTTCGATGCGAAGTTTCTGGTGTGGCGCGTGAACCAGGTGCTCAAAGCGCGCGCGGAACGGCCGCAACACCGCGAACTACGCGAAGAAATGCAGCGCAGCACCGGACACTGGCACGAAGCCATACCGGGTAAACGATCGGTGTTGTGAATGGTAGCGGAGGAGGGACTTGAACCCCCGACACGCGGATTATGATTCCGCTGCTCTAACCAGCTGAGCTACTCCGCCACAGATGCGCCCGTCGGGCGACAGGCGGCGCGTTTACGGCGCGTTCGGTGCTGGGTCAAGCGTTGCCACTCAAACACGAGGCGCCCCGCGAAACACGTGCGTTTTCACCAGTTCCCACGGTCCGCCCAGATACCGGAACACCGATAGCCCACGAAACCGGAAGGCGCCGGGCTGCACGATTTCTTCCAGCTCGGCCTGCAATTCCTTGGCTTCCTTCGACGTTACCTTGTTCTGGATGGTGATATGAAGGCGCGGCGCGTGCTGGTCCTGGCCGGTCAGCATGCCGTGGAAATGCTCCGCGATTTCGGCGCGCAGGTTGCGCATGGGCTGACTGGCCAGCTTGATCGCGGTGCCGCCGCCCAGCGACATCAGCCCTTCGATCTTCCCCGCCACCGGAGCCGTTTCACGCACCATCGTCGCCAGTACATCGTGCAGCTCGCTCGCGCACATCGGTGGAATGGCGTGGAACAGGGTGACATGCGCTTTCAGAAAATTGCGCTCCGGCGGAAAATGGGCATCGCGCAGGGCGGTGGCCCAGCTTGCCAGATCCTTCGGCAGCTCCGCCGTCACGATCAGCGGCGCGTTTGCGCTTTGGGACCGCGACGTTTCGCTCACATTTCCCCCATTTCACATTTCTCCACGCGCCCGGCGAAGCTGGTACCACCGCTCGCGCGCTTCCTCATGCGCGGCGAGGTCGGTGTTGAATTCGTGCCCGCCCTTCTCGGTCGCCATCATGTAGATTGCATCGGTGTCCGCCGGGTCGAGCACGGCGGCAATGCTCGCGCGCCCCGGATTTGTGATGGGTGCCTTGGGCAGGCCCGCCATCGAATAGGTGTTGTAATCGTTGATTGCCGCAATCTCGGACTTGCGGATGCGGCGACCCAGCGGCTTGCCCCGCGTGATCGGGTAGATGATCGTCGGGTCGGCTTGTAGAAACATGCCCTTTTTCACGCGGTTGGAATACAAGCCCGCTACCATCCGCCGCTCCGAGGCCAGCCCGGTTTCCTTTTCCACAATGGAGGCAAGAATGACGGCGTCTTTCACATTGTCGACCGCTATGCCCGTCTTGCGCTTGGGCCATGCCTCGGCAAGGTAGTTCTGCATCGCCGCCTGCATCCTTGCCAGCACTGCCGCACGGTCTTCCCCCCGCTCGAAATCATAGGTATCGGGCAGGACGGAACCTTCGACCGGCACCGGGATCTCGCCCGTCAGCAACTCCTCCGCCATCAGCCGTTCGTACACCATGATCGAGGGCAGCCCTTCGGGTATGGTTACGAAGCGGCGTATCACATCGCCGCCCTGAAATGCAGCCAGCATCGCAGACTGGCTCATCCCGGCAGTCAGCCCGAACTCGCCCGCCTGTATTGTGTCGCTGCCACCGAGCAGCTTCGCGCGCAGCAGGAAGGCGTCCGCCGAAGCGATCAGCCCCTTCTCCTCCAGTGAATTGGCGACCGATGTCAGGCTGGACCCGGTGGGCACGTTGAAATTCGTGTCTTCCTCGATTTGCGCGGCGCCATACCAGCCCCACGCCGCCCATGCCGCGACCAGCAGCAACGCCGCCACGCCCGCCGCGACCGCATATTGCAGCGTGCGCGTCATGTCAGTCGGTTGTCTTCATCACGAGCGAGGCGTTGGTGCCGCCAAAGCCGAAGCTGTTGTTCAGCACTGCCTTTACTTCGCGCTTCTTCGCGGTGTGCGGCACCAGATCGACACCATCGGTGCCCTCGTCCGGATTGTCGAGATTAAGCGTGGGTGGCACGATCTGGTCGCGCAGAGCGAGGATGCAGAAGATCGATTCGACCGCGCCCGCCCCGCCAAGCAGGTGGCCAATGGCGGACTTCGTGCTGGACATGCTCGCCCCGTTCAGATCGTCGCCGAACACGCGTTTCGCCGCCGCCAGTTCGATGGTGTCCGCCATGGTGCTGGTGCCATGCGCGTTGATGTAGTCGATATCCGCGGGCTCCAGCCCCGCCCTTTTCAACGCCATCCGCATCGACAGTTCCGCCCCGCGTCCTTCGGGGTGGGGTGCGGTGACGTGGTAGGCATCGCCCGACATGCCGTAACCCACGACTTCGGCATAGATCGTCGCGCCGCGCGCCTTGGCGCGTTCATATTCCTCCAGCACCACGACACCCGCACCTTCACCCAGCACGAAGCCTTCGCGGTCGCGGTCATAGGGGCGGCTCGCCTGCTGTGGGCGGTCGTTAAAACCGGTATTGAGCGCGCGCGCCTGTGCGAAGCCGGCGACGCCCAGCGGGTTGATGGTGCTTTCCGCCCCGCCCGCAAGCATCACGTCGGCATCGTCGAGCGCAATCATGCGCGCGGCATCGCCGATGGAATGCGCACCGCTGGAGCACGCGGTCACGACAGCGTGGTTCGGCCCCATGAAGCCGTATTTGATCTGCACCTGTCCGGTGATGAGGTTGATAAGGCGACCATGCACGAAATGCGGGCTGACCCGGCCCGGGCCGCGTTCGTGCAGATTGACCGATTCCAGTTCGATCCCCGGCAATCCGCCGATGCCCGAACCGATGGAGCACCCGGTGCGCTCCTTCTCGGCTTGCGTCATGTCGGTCAGGCCGGCATCTTCCAACGCCTGTCCGGCGGCGTCGATGCCATAGACGATGAATGGATCGACTTGCCGCTGGACCTTGTGGTCCACCCGCTTGTCCGGATCGAAGCCGCCCGGGGCATCCTTGCCCGGCACTTCGCAAGCGATGGTGCATTTATGGCCCGCCGTATCGAAGCGGGTAATCGGCCCCGCGCCGCTTTTTCCGCCAATAAGGTTCTCCCACGTACTGGCGACATCCCCACCAAGAGGCGTGACCAGACCCAGACCTGTTACGACGACACGGCGCATTCTGTTCTCCTAATATCGCATGGGCCGGACGCAGCGACAAATTTATAAAGTTCCTTACGAAGACAGGCCCAACCCGTTCGGGCTGAGCCTGTCGAAGTCCTGTACTTTTCTTTCAGTGTGACATGACGAGAAAAGCAACCCTTCGACAAGCTCAGGGCGAACGGGGATCGAAAGGTTTAGGTCTTAACTTTTGTGCTCTTCGATATATTTCGTGGCATCGCCCACGGTGGTGATCTTTTCCGCCGCATCGTCGGGGATTTCGACGCCGAATTCCTCTTCGAACGCCATCACCAGTTCGACGATGTCGAGACTGTCGGCGCCTAGATCGTCGATGAAGCTAGCTTCCTGGGTGACCTTGTCGGCCTCGACGCCAAGGTGCTCGACGACAATCTTCTGCACGCGGTCGGCGGTATCGCTCATAATTTCCCTCTCGAAATACGGGTGTGATGCTGTAGCACCGGACTTAAGGTGCAGTGCGCGGACTGGCAAGAGGATTAGCTGGCCTTCCCATCGCCGTCGCCGGGTTCGAAATCTTCGCTGTTTACGCTCTTCTGTGCGCCCGGCTGTTGCACCACCTTAATGTGGACATCCTTCAGCTGGCGGTCGTCCACCTTGCTCGGCGCGCCCATCATCAGGTCCTGCGCCCGCTGGTTCAGCGGAAAGGCGATGACCTCGCGAATGTTCGGCTCGTCCGCCAGCAGCATCACGATCCGGTCGATGCCTGGGGCAGAGCCGCCATGCGGCGGCGCGCCCAACTTGAATGCCTCGATCATGCCGAAGAAGTCGCGGTCCACGTCGGCCTTCGAATAGCCCGCGATTTCGAACGCCTTGTACATGATGTCGGGCCGATGGTTCCGGATTGCGCCGCTGGACAGCTCGTATCCGTTGCACACGATGTCGTATTGCCATGCGAGAATGTCGAGCGGATCGCTGCTTTCCAGCGCGGCCATCTCGCCCTGCGGCATGGAGAACGGGTTGTGGCTGAAATCGACCTTCTTCGTATCTTCGTCGAACTCGTACATCGGGAAATCGACGATCCAGCAGAACTTGAAGCAGCCCTGCTCAATCAGCTCCAGCTCTTCGCCGACGCGGGTGCGCGCCACGCCCGCCAGCTTGGCGGCTTCCTTCTCCTTGCCCGCAGCAAAGAACAAGCCATCGTCCGGGCCAAGGCCCAGCTCGTCATACAGCGCGGCCATCAGGTCCGGCCCATGATTTTTGGCAATCGGCCCGCCGAACTCGCCGCCCTTGCGCGTGACATAGCCCAGCCCGGCAAAGCCCTCGGCGCGCGCCCAGTTGTTCATCTCGTCGAAGAACTTGCGGCTCTTGCCGGCGGTATCGGGTGCCGGGATCGCCCGCACCACGCCGCCGCCGTTCACGATTTTCTCGAACAGGCCGAAGCCCGACGTCTCGAAATGATCGGTCACATCTGAGATCATTAGCGGATTGCGCAGATCGGGTTTGTCGGTCCCGTATTTCATTAACGATTCGGCATAGGGAATGCGCGGAAACTCGCCCGATGCCGTCACGGACTTGCCGTCGGCGAATTCCTCGAAAACGCCCGCCAGCACCGGCTCGATCGCCTGGAACACGTCTTCCTGCGTCACAAAACTCATTTCGAAATCGAGCTGGTAGAATTCCGGGCTGCGGTCCGAGCGCAGATCTTCGTCGCGGAAGCATGGCGCAATCTGGAAATAGCGGTCGAAGCCTGCGACCATTAGCAGCTGCTTGAACATCTGGGGCGCTTGGGGAAGTGCATAGAAACTGCCGGGATGCAGGCGGCTGGGCACGATGTAGTCGCGCGCGCCCTCAGGGCTGCTGGCGGCCAGGATGGGTGTCTGGATCTCGTTGAAATCCTGTTCGATCATGCGGCGGCGGATGCTTGCGATGACCTTGCTGCGCAGCATGATATTGGCGTGCATCGTTTCGCGCCGCAGGTCGATGAACCGGTATTTCAGACGGATGTCTTCGGGGTAATCCTGCTCGCCCGCCACCGGCATCGGCAGTTCTTCAGCATGGCTCTGCACCGTGGCCTCGCGCGCGAAAACCTCGATCTCGCCGGTCGGCAGCGCGGCATTGACCGTCGCCTCGCTGCGCGCCTTGACGGTGCCGTCGATGGTGACCACCGATTCCAGCTTCAGCCCTTCCAGCAGGGGCAGCGCCGCGCTGTCTTCGTCCGCCACCACCTGCGTGATGCCGTAATGGTCGCGCAGGTCCACGAACAGCACCCCGCCATGATCGCGTTTCTTGTGGACCCAGCCCGACAGGCGGACGGTTTCACCCACTTCGGCAGAAGTAAGCTGGGCACAATTATGGGAACGGAAGGCGTGCATCTTTGAACTCTTTCGGGTTTGCGGGCTATCCCCGCAGCGCGTGGCGCGAAAAGGGAAGCCTATGGCGCAGTTTCGCGCGCGCTAACAGGGCAAGCGTCCATCCGTGTCAAGGCGGTGGGCGCGAAACATGGCGACAGACGCCGGGGGCGGCACTCCGCCCGACACGAGGGAAGAAACGTATTTCAATGAAAATTCACGATCTTATCACCGAAACCGCGCCGCTGGTGGAGCTGTGCGAACGGCTGGGCGAAGGCGATTTCGTCTGCGTCGATACCGAATTCATGCGCGAGAACACCTATTATCCCGAACTGTGCCTGGTGCAGATCGGGAACGAGGAGGAAGCCGCCGCCATCGACCCCCTCGCCGACGGGATCGACCTCACACCCCTGCTCGACCTGCTGTGCGAGAACGAGGACTGCCTGAAAGTTTTCCATGCTGGCGGGCAGGATGTGGAGATCATCTTCAACCTGACCGGCAAGACACCCTTCCCCATTTTCGACACTCAGATCGCGATGATGGCGATCAGCCAGTCCGAACAGATCGGCTATGCCAATCTGGTCGATGCGTGGCTGGGCATCACCGTGGACAAGGGTGCGCGTTTTACCGACTGGAGCCGCCGCCCGCTGACCGACCGGCAGATCGAGTATGCCATCGGCGACGTGACGCATCTGGCGAATATTTTTCCGCGCTTGCTGAAAAAGCTGGTGAAGACCGGTCGCGGCGGATGGCTGGATGCGGAAATGGAGAAGCTGGCCGATCCCGACAATTACCGCAACGATCCCGCCGTCGCGTGGAAGCGCATCAAGCATCAGGGCCGCAAACCCGATGCGCTTGGCCGCCTCAAGGCGCTGGCGGCATGGCGCGAGGGAGAGGCGCAGCACAAGGACATCCCGCGTGGCCGCATCGTGCGCGACGAAACGCTGGCCGATATCGCCGGACACCCGCCGAAGACACAGGCCGACCTCGCCAAGGTGCGCGGGTTGTCGAATGCGTGGCGCGAGAACGATATCGGCAAACGCATGATGCAGGTGCTGGCCGATGCCGAACCGCTGCCGAAATCCGAAATGCCGGTAAAGTCCAAACGCGGCGCGCCGCTGGGCAAGGAAGGCGCGCTGGTGGCGGACCTGCTGAAGCTGCTGCTGAAAATTCGCGCTCGCGAAATCGACATTGCCAGCCGCCTGCTGACCCGCGCCGACGAGATGGAAGCGCTCGCATCCGGCGCGCGCGACCTGCCGATCCTGAAAGGCTGGCGCTACGACGTATTCGGCAAGGACGCACTGGATTTGGTGGAGGGCAAGATGGCGTTCACTGTAGTGGACGGCAAGCTGGACATGACGCGGGTTGGTGGTGGCGCAGAAAGTGGGTCCGACTGAAACAATACAGCCAACCTCCATTCGCCCTGAGCTTGTCGAAGGGCCGTCTTTGAGGCCGAGCGTTGTGCTGGAAGAAAAGCAGTCCTTCGACAAGCTCAGGACGAACGGAGTAAGGGGTTCTCAGGAGCCGCTCATGACCACATACCTGCCCACCCTCAAACAGCTGCAATACCTCGCCGCGCTGCACGAGCAGGGGCATTTCGGGCGTGCGGCGGAAGCGAGCTTCGTGTCGCAATCGACCTTGAGCGCAGGCATCCGCGAGCTGGAATCACTGCTCGGCACCACGCTGGTGGAGCGCAGCCGGCGGGTCGTGCGCTTTACCGCGCTGGGCGAAAACGTCGTGGAGCGTGCACGCCGCATCCTGCGCGAGGCGTCCGATCTTGAGGAACTGGTGCGCGCCAGCGGTACGCCGCTGTCGGGCGAGTTGCGGCTGGCGGTCATTCCGACCATCGCGCCGTTCCTGCTGCCGCGTCTGCTGCCCAAGCTGCGTAAGACGCGACCGGCGCTAGACCTGAAACTGCGCGAGGATACCAGCGCGGCGGCAGTCGCGGCGCTGCATGCGGGACGCGTAGATTGCGTGCTGCTGGCTCTCCCCTTCGCCGTGGGCGAAGTAGAGCGCGAAAGTGTTGGCGTGGATCGCCTTGGGCTGGCGATACCGGCTACGGAAAGCGATGCGTTCCCCGACCCGGTCTTGCCCGACACCATCGACGCGGACCGGCTGCTGCTTTTGCAGGACGGACATTGCCTGCGCGAACATGCGCTGGCCGCGTGCAGCCGCCCGGAACTGAGAGCGGCGGCAACCATGGTCGGCACCAGCCTGCATACATTGGTGCAGATGGTGGATAACGGCCTCGGGCTGACGATAGTGCCGGACATGGCCTCGCGCGCCGGGCTGCTGAACAATACTAAGGTCGTGCTGCGTACGCTGGAAAGCGACGATGCGCACCGCGAGATCGCGCTTATCTGGCGCACCAAGTCTCCGCGTGCCGACGAGTTTCGCCTGCTTGCCGGGGAAATCCGCGCCGAGTTGGCGCAATAGGCGCGCCCCGACACCCCTCTGGACACAAGCGCTTTCACCAAATCTTGGTAAATCGCCAGCTAGGGGTGTCCTCCAACCAGAAAACAAGAGGGCCCTTCCCGCGCCGGAAGGGAAGCACACCATGCGGTCCTACAGCCGGTTCGAATCCGATCAGGAAATCCAGCTCACCGTGGTGGACACCACGATGTCGGTGCGTCTTTATAACCTAGGCTGCGGCGGCTGCATGATCGAAACCGGTGCGGCGGATGTGGCCGAGGGGTCGCCTGTCGTCATCGGGCTTGGCGGCAAGGCGAAGGTCGCGGGCCGGGTCGCATGGCGCAGCGGCAAGAATGCAGGCGTGAAATTCGACACGCCGCTACACCAGAAAATGGTCGAGAAATTCGGTTACGTGCCGGTGGAGGAATTCGACCGTGAAGACCCGCGAGACCGCTTCGGCCTGCCTTTGCTGGGATAGCCTTTGCTGGGATAGCCTTTGCTGGGGTAATCCCCAACTCAATCCATGTGCTGCACGCCGACGCGCAGGTAGTCCCAGCCTGTTATCACCGTCAGCACCGCCGCGCCCCACAGACAGGCGAGGCCGACCAGATGGATCCACTGTTCCGCCAACGGTCGCACCGCGTCTTCCAGCGATAGCGGCGGCGGGCCATGCACCGCGCCGCCCAGTATCAGCGAGCCGAGTGCCACCAGCTGCAAGGTCGTTTTCCACTTCGCCAGCTTGGTAACCGGCATCGATACCTGCAATCCGGCCAGAAATTCACGCAGGCCGGACACCGCAATCTCCCGGATAAGGATGACAAGACCTCCAATCACATGCAGATCGCCTACATACGGCCCGCGCAGATAGCCCTGCGCCGTCAGCACCAGGATAACGGCGGCGATCATGATCTTGTCCGCGATGGGATCGAGGAACATGCCGAGTTTCGACACGGTGCCGCTGGACCGCGCGAGATAGCCATCGAAATAATCGGTAATGCCCATCAGGCAGTACAGCACGAAGGCCAGCGCATAGCCGAAATTCCATTGCGGCCACCACAACAGCGCCGCCAGCAGCGGCACGGCGACGATGCGCGACAGCGTGAGGATATTGGGCAACGTCAGCATGTTGCCCTGCCCTAGACCAATGCATCGCAGTGCAAAAGCCTGCTGGCGATGCGGCTGCACTTGTGCGGGTGCCGCATTGCGCTAGACGCTGGCCTTAATGAACCGGGGCTGCTGGCGAACAGGCGTATGAGTACCACGATGCACCTGCTGTCTCAGCGCCGCTTCCTGCCGCTGTTCGTGACGCAGCTGTTCAACGCCTTCAACGACAACCTCTACAAGACCGCGATGGTCCTGTTCGTGGTCTATACCGTCTATAATTCGCAGGAAGACGAGACGATCTTCAGCGGGCTGGCATCGGGCATATTCATCCTGCCCTTCGTGCTGTTTTCCGCTTTTGCCGGACAGTTGGCGGATACCACCGACAAGGCGCTGATAATCCGCCGCGTGAAGGCGTGCGAGATAATTCTCATGCTGATCGGGGCGACGGGCCTTTACATGGCGTGGCAGGGCATCGCGGTGGATACCGTGGCCATACCGATCCTGCTGTTCGCGTTGTTCCTGACCGGAGTGCAGTCGGCATTCCTTGGCCCCATCAAATACGCCATCCTGCCGCAGCACCTTAAGCGCGAGGAAGTGCTGTCGGGCACCGGGCTGGTCGAGGCGGGTACCTATGTCGCCATCCTGACCGGCACTATTCTGGCGGGCTGGATTCCGGTGCAGGCTGCGCTGGTGGCCATCGTCGTCACATCCTGCATCGCCTATTTCGTCAGCCGGCAGGTACCGCCGGCACCGCCGCTGGTGCCGGGCAAGGTCGAATTTCCGCTGGTGCATAAACTGCGCGACGCGAACGCTTCGAAGGCGCTGCGCCTCGCCACCTTCATTCCATTCGGCATCGCGGACCAGATCATAATGTCGTGGCGCCTGGTGCGCGATACGGTCCACAACCGCGAGGTCTATTACGCCATCCTCGCCATCAGCTTTTTCTGGACCATCGGCGCGGTGCTGTTCATCCAGTTCCCGCCGCTGGCCAAGAACCAGCTATCGGCAAGCCCGCAGGTCGCCAGCCTGTTCCTCGTCATTTTCTCGGTCGGCGTCGCAATAGGTTCGGTCGGCATCAATTCCCTGCTCAAGGGTAGGGTGTCCGCGCGCTTCTCGCCCGTATCCGTTATCATCATGGGGCTGTTCGTCGTCGGGTTCTACCTCGTTGCGCGCATGTGGGACAACACAGGTATCGTCGGCCTGCTCGATGTGTCGGACTTCGTCGCCCAACCGCTGGCGATACCGCTGCTCGGCATGTTGCTGGGCATCGCGGTGGCGGGCGGTTTCTTCGTGGTGCCGCTCTATGCGTTTCTAACGACGCGCGTCGCGCAGGAACGCGCCGCGCGCACGATTGCGGCCAACAATATCGTCAATTCACTGGCGATGGTCATCGGCGCGGTGGTGTCGATGGGATTGACCGCGCTGGGTATCGCGGTTGGCGAGCAACTGCTGCTGAGCGCAGGAATGTGCCTCGTTTCCGCGTGGCTAGGCGGCAGGCTTTACCGCGCCGAACGAAGGGCTGCTGTCGCGAACGCCGGATAACCGTCAGAAGATAAAGATCGACACCGCCAAGAAGCAGCCAGCATAGGCAAGCCAGAAGCCGCGCCAGTCGTCATGCGACAGGTGCAGCACCCGGCGCACCGGCGCACGGGTGAGGACCGCGCCGTTGCCGCTGCGCACATGCGGCGGGAGCGAGGCGAGGAAGGGATGGCGGGCGGCATCGTCGGTGACAACAAGTGATCTGCGCATGACGGCGGCGTTAAGGGGTTGCTAACCACCTTGCACCGCGCGACCACCCGCATGTCGCAAAACGGGACGGCGCGTTCTATCGCTGGTCGGCAGGCTGTTTCGCCAGTTCGAGAATGTGGTTCCATTCCGTGTCGCGCACTTCGCACACCGACAGCCGCATCAGCTTGACCAGCTCCATTTCCGCCAGTGCGGGGTCGGCTTTTACTTCTTTGAGCGTGACCGGACGCGGCAGCAGCTCGACCGGCTTCAGCTTCACCGCAGCCCACTTGCCCGTCGGGTCGGTCGGATCGGTGATGTTTGCCACCGTGATCCGCGCGATACCCACGATCTCGCGCCCGATATTGGAATGATAGAAGAACGCCAGGTCGCCCACTTCCATCGCGGCGAGATTGTTCTTTGCCTTGTGGTTGCGCACTCCGTCCCAGGTGCCCTCGCCCTCCTCCACCAACTCCTGCCAGCCATAGACATCGGGTTCGGATTTCATCAGCCAGTATCGCGCCACGACGTGTTCCTCGAAGAAAAGTGCCATGCTGCCATAGCGCGGGCAACCGGCGCAGCAACCCGGCCTTAACCAACTTTTCATAGGCGTCTGGCACACCGTGCCATCGAATGAAGAGGGGGAATGGGCCGAACAAACCGGTCGCACCAGCGAATGACGCCGCCTGATACTTCCACACCGCCGGAAAGACGGCGCGCCAGCGACCCCAAACGCCGGGCAGAGCGCGATATCGTTGCACTGGGCATATCCGTCACGGCGGTGCTGCTGTTCGTCGGCACTGGCGGCACCGTGCTGCCGCAAATCGCGCGCAGCTGGTTTTTCGGCGAAAATGCGCCCGACCTCGTGCTGATTAACGCGCTGCTGCTGAATATCGCCCTCGTGGTGTTCGGGATGCGGCGGTATCGCGAATTGCTTGCCGAAGTGGCGGAGCGCCGCAATGCGGAGAAGGTCGCGCGCGAACTGGCGGAAACCGACCCGCTGACCGGATGCCTCAATCGGCGCAGCATCATCCCCGCGACTGCCGCACTGCTGGCACAACGCGACAGCGGCGTTGCCGGTTTTGCTCCGCAGGGTGTCGCCATGCTGATGATCGACCTCGACAATTTCAAGCAGGTCAACGACCTCAACGGTCACCAGGTCGGCGACACCGTCTTGCGCAGCACCGCCGACCGGATGCGTTCCACCCTTTCGGCCAGCGATGCGGTCGCGCGCATAGGCGGTGACGAATTTGCCGTCGCGCTGCTGTACGACACGATGCGGCCCGAACAGCTCGACCTGGTCGCAGGCGCGCTGATCGATTCGATTTCCAGACAGCAGCCGGTAGACGGCCTGCCGGTCGAAACAACGATCTCGCTCGGCATCGCTACGACCGAAGCGATAGCTGCCGATCCGGATGAAGCGCCGCAAGACGATGCCGCCCTTGCCGAAAGGCTGATGCACCGCGCGGACATTGCCATGTACCACGCCAAGAAACAGGGAAAGAACTGCCATGCGCGCTTCGAACCGGCAATGGAAACCGAATTGCGCCATCGCAGCACGATGGAGGCGGGTATCCGCCACGGCCTCGCAAACGGCGAGTTCGTGCCCTATTACGAACAGCAGATAGACATCGAGACCGGCGCCATCGTCGGCTTCGAGATGCTGGCGCGCTGGCAATCCGCCGAGCACGGTCTGGTCGCACCGACAGTGTTCATTCCCGTCGCCGAGGCAATGGGCGTTATCGGCACCATGTCGGAACAGCTGATCGCCACTGCCATGCAGGACGCGCTGGGCTGGGCGCCGCACCTGACGCTGTCGGTCAATATCTCGCCGGTGCAGCTGCGTGATCCGTGGTTTGCGCAAAAGCTGCTGAAGCTGTTGGTTACACACAATTTTCCGCCGCAACGGCTGGAAGTCGAGATCACCGAAAGCTGTCTGCACCACAATATCGGACAAGTGCGCGCGATGATTACCAGCCTCAAAAATCAGGGCGTGCAGATCAGCCTCGACGATTTCGGCACAGGCTTTTCAAGCCTGGCCCAGTTGCGCGCACTGCCGTTCGACCGGCTCAAAATCGATCGCAGCTTCGTGGGGGAACTGAATGCCGAAAACGGTAACCAGAAGCTGATCGAGGCGATCATCGCGCTGGGCGAAGGGCTCGGCCTGCCAATTACCGCCGAAGGCATCGAGGACGGCAAGATTCTGAAAGCATTGCGCGGCAAGGGCCAACTCAAGGGCCAGGGGTATCTTTATGGCCGCCCCGAAACCGCCAACGACGTCGCGGCACGGCTTGCGGACGCCGGCCTGCTCAACGACACACCCGCCCCGGGAGCAAATCCGGCGGTCGGCGGCGATACACAGGGCGCAGCCCTGTCGGCCTGAAATGGCGGACGCGGCGCTGGACGGGGCGCGACCTGCCGCATAGAGGCTGGCGCGTATGGCGCGCGTTCCTTTCATAAAAATGCACGGGCTGGGCAATGATTTCGTCGTGCTGGATGCGCGCGACGCGGCGCTGCCCGATGTGCCCGATGCCACGGTCATCGCGCTGGCGGACCGGTATCGCGGCATCGGCTTTGACCAGCTGATCCGGCTGGAGCCTGCCACCGAAGACGGCGCGGAATTCAGGATGCGCATTTTCAACAGCGGCGGCGGCGAGGTGGAAGCCTGCGGCAATGCGGCGCGTTGCGTCGCCCTGCTCCATGGTCGGGACGCGAAGGTGGAAACGGCGGGCGGTGTCATCGCGCTGTCCGCGTCCGATGGCGGCGCCAACGTCGATATGGGCGAGCCGCAATTTGCCTGGAACACCATTCCGCTCGCCTATTCGATGGATACCCGCGCCATGCCGGTCGGGTGGGACGGTCTGGAAGCACCCGACGCGGTCAATGTCGGCAACCCGCATGTCGTGTTCTTCGTGCCCGACGCGGCGGACATCGATCTTGCCCGGATCGGCGCGACCATCGAAACCGATCCGCTGTTTCGCGAAGGCGTGAACGTCAACGTCGCCAGCATCACCGCCGAGGGCATAACCCTGCGTGTCTGGGAGCGCGGTGCGGGGCTGACGCAAGCGTGCGGCACGGGGGCCTGTGCCACCGCGGTTGCCGCCATCCGGCGCGGGCTGGTGACGTCGCCCGTGCAAGTAACCCTGCCAGGCGGCACGCTGACCGTGGCCTGGCAGGAGGGCGGCACCATCACCATGACCGGCCCCGCACAGGAAAGTTTTCGCGGCACGTTTGCGATATGAGGAATGCTGCGGTCATATCGCTCGGCTGTCGCTTGAACATCGCCGAGAGCGAGCGCATCGGCGACCTGCTGGCGGGTGAAGACAATGTCGTCGCCATCAACAGCTGCGCCGTCACCACCGAAGCGGTGCGCCAGACCCGGCAAGCGATCCGCCGCGCCCGCCGCAACCGGCCCGATGCGCGTATTCTGGTGACAGGCTGCGCTGCCGAAGTTGCCCGCGACGAGCTCGCCGCCATGCCGGAGGTGGACGGCCTGATCCCCAACACCGCCAAACTCGATCCGCGCAGCTGGAATGTCCCCGCACCCGTGCATGTCGAACCTATGCGCCGCACCCGTGCCTTCGTAGCGGTACAGAACGGGTGCGATCACGCCTGCACCTTCTGCATCATCCCACAGGGACGCGGGGCCAGCCGGTCGCAGCCCATCGCCGCCGTACTGCGTGACGTGGAGCGCCATCTGGAACAGGGTGCAGCGGAAGTTGTGCTGACGGGGGTGGATGTGACCTCTTGGGGGCACGATTTGCCCGACACACCGCCCCTGGGCGCATTGGTGGCGTCCATTCTGCGCGCGTTCCCCTCGCTCAAACGCCTGCGCATGTCGTCCCTGGACGGGGTCGAAATCGACCCGCTGCTGGAAGAGCTGTTTGCGACAGAACAGCGCCTGATGCCGCATTTGCATCTCTCGCTGCAGCATGGCCACGACCTGATCCTCAAACGCATGAGACGCCGCCACTTGCGTCATGATGCGGTGTCGCTGGTGCAGCGGCTGAGGGCGCGCCGCCCCGATCTTGCCATCGGCGCGGACCTCATCGCCGGGTTTCCGACCGAAAGCGATGCGGCGCATGCGGCGAACCGTTCCATCATCGTCGAACTCGATATCGTCCACGGCCATATTTTTCCCTACTCGCCCCGCCCCGGCACACCGGCTGCGCGAATGCCGCAGGTCGAACGCGCCGTCGTGAAAGCCCGCGCCGCCGAACTGCGCGCCGACGTTCGCACAGCGCGCGACGCATGGCTGGCCGCACAGGTAGGCGAGGAAATGCAGGTACTGGCCGAGGCCGACGGCACCGGCTACACGCCCGCTTTCACCCGCGTGGCGGTGCCCGAAGGCACACCGCGCGGCACCATTGCCACCGTTCGCCCCACGCGCTTGGAAGAAGGCATGCTCCGATGAGCGAGACGAGCTGGTCGCAACGCATGTTCGGGGGGTTTCGCAAAACCTCCGACCGGCTGTCCCAGAATTTGGCAGGCAACCTCACCGGCGTCATTGGCTACGGCGAAGCTGGACGATGCCACGCTGGACGGGGTGGAAGACGCACTAATCCTGTCAGACCTCGGTCCCGCCGCCGCTGCGCGCATCCGGGACAGTCTGGCGGAAAAACGGTTCGGCCTGAACATTACCGAACGCGAATTGAAGGAAGCGGTGGCCGAAGAAATCGCCGAAATCCTGCGCCCCGTCGCCAAGCCGCTGGAAATCACCGCCTTCCCCCGCCCGCAAGTCATCCTCGTCATCGGGGTGAATGGCAGCGGCAAGACGACCACCATCGCCAAGCTGGCGCACTGGTTCACGCAAGACGATTACGGCGTAATGCTGGCCGCAGGAGACACCTTCCGCGCCGCTGCTATCGGCCAGCTCGCCACTTGGGCGGACCGCGTCGGCGTGCCGCTGATACGCGGCCCGGAAGGTGGCGACCCGGCCAGCATCGTGTTCGACGGCGTAAAAGCCGCGACTGAGCAAGGCATCGACACGCTGGTGGTCGATACCGCCGGCAGGTTGCAGAACAAGCGCGAGTTAATGGACGAGCTGGCGAAGATCCGGAAAGTTCTGGGCCGGTTGAACCCCGAAGCACCGCACGATGTCGTGCTGGTGCTGGATGCGACCAATGGCCAGAACGCGCTGGCGCAAATCGACGTGTTCCGCGAGGTTGCGGGCGTGACCGGGCTGGTGATGACCAAGCTGGACGGCACCGCGCGCGGCGGCGTATTGGTCGCGGCGGCGCAGCAATACGGCCTGCCGATCCATGCCATCGGCGTGGGTGAAAAGATTGACGATTTGCGCCCCTTCGATCCCGATCTGGTCGCGCGCGTGATTGCTGGAGTGGCCTGATGGCTGAAACGAAAAAACCGGCGTCCGGCTGGATCAATGTGGCAGTCGATTACGGGCCGCTTATTATTTTTCTGGGCGTTTACAAATACTTCTCTCCGGCACAAAGCGAACCGATTGCCGAGATCGCGGCGGTTATCAAGGGCACGCTGGCCTTTATGGTCGCAGCGGTCATCGCCCTCATTTTTTCCAGGCTCCGGCTGGGGAAGGTGTCCCCGATGCTGTGGTTTTCGACCGCGCTTATCGTCGGTTTCGGCGGTCTGACGATCTTCTTCGGCGATCCATTGTTCGTGCAAATAAAGCCGACCCTGATTTACAGCATGTTCGGCATCGTCCTGCTCGGGGCCTATTTCTGGAAAGGCCGCGCCCTGCTGCGCGTGCTGCTTGAAGCGGCATTCGAGGGGCTGAGCGACAGGGGTTGGTTGCTGCTGTCGCGCAACTGGGGCTTCTTCTTTCTCGCGCTGGCGGCACTGAACGAAGTGCTGCGCGCCAGCCTGAGCTTCGAAAGCTGGCTATGGGCCAAGCTGTGGGTGTTCATGCCGCTGACGTTCCTGTTCACTTTCAGCCAGATACCGATGCTGTTGAAGCACGGCCTCGCGCTGGCGGACGATGCGGTGAAGGACGAACCGCCCACGGCGTAGGCTAGCCCGCACAAACGTCGCGCTGTCCTACAGGTACAGGTTCGTGCCATGCTGCCACTGGCCGTCGCAAATAACCTCTTGATCACGCGTAGCGCGTGCGGACCGTAATAGTGCGGCGCGTTTTACGGCCCGTTCCCCCTGTCCGTCCGGCCAGTATAAAAGGATGCAAGTCTATGATTTGACGAATAGAATTGTGCACATGCAAAAGTGACACGGTGCCACCTTTGTCACCTTTGCGAACGGAAAGTGCTGCGCAGGCCGCCTCAGATACGGACCTGGCTGCCCAGCTCCACCACGCGGTTGGTCGGCAACTGGAAAAATTCCATCGCGGTCGCCGAATTGCGCAGCATCCAGGCGAATATCTTCTCGCGCCACAATGGCATTCCGGGTTTCTCGCTGGGCAACAGGGTCTGGCGGCTGAGAAAGAAGCTGGTCTGCATCATGTCGAACGCGCCGCCGCACTGCTGCATGCTTTGCAGACCCAGCGGCACATCGGTATTTTCCATGAAGCCGTAATGCAGCACCGCGCGATAGAACCCGTCGCCAAGGTCGTAATATTCGCACCGCGCGTCGGGGTCGATATAGGGCACGTCGGCGATCTGGATGGTCAGGATCACCACCCGTTCGTGCAGCACTTTGTTGTGCTTGATATTATGGAGCAGCGCGGACGGCACGCCGCCCGTCGTGCTGGCCATGAAAATGGCGGTGCCCGGCACGCGAACGGCGCTGTTCTTCGCCGATTTGGCAAACACCTGGATCGGCAGTGCCACCTCGGTCATCCGCTCGCGCATCAGCTTGCGGCCGCGCGCCCAGGTGGTCAACAGGGTAAACACCACCGCCGCCACCACCAGCGGGAACCAGCCGCCCGATGGCACCTTGAGGAGGTTCGAAGCAAAATACGCGCCGTCCACAATCAGGAACAACGCCACGACAGGCGCAGCATACCACCACTTCCATTTCCACACGCCGATCAGCAGCGCCGCCATCAGCAGCGTATCGATCGTCACTGCGCCGGTCACCGCAATGCCGTAAGCAGAGGCGAGGTTGCTGGAGTTCTGGAAGGTCAGGACGAGCAGGATGACCGCCACCATCAGCGCCCAGTTGACAACCGGGATATAGATTTGCCCACCTTCGGTTTCGCTGGTGTGCATGGTGGACAGGCGCGGGATGAAGCCCATCTGGACCGCCTGGTGCGTGATAGAAAACGCGCCCGAGATGACCGCCTGGCTGGCGATGAAAGTGGCGAAGGTGGCGAGGATCACCAGCGGCAGGCGCCATTCCTCGCCTGCCAGGAAGAAGAACGGGTTCTGTATCGCTTCGGCAGCCAATGCGGGCGGCAGGCTGGAAATCATCGCGCCCTGTCCGAAATAGTTGAGCAGCAGGCAGGGCATGACGAAGCCGAACCAGCTCAGCTTCATCGGCCCGCGCCCGAAATGGCCCATATCCGAATACAGCGCCTCCGACCCCGTCACCGCCAGCACCACCGACCCCAATGCAAGGAAGGCGAACCATTTGTCGATCACGAAGAACTGCACCGCGTAATAGGGGTTCAGCGCCCACAAAATTTCCGGATGCTGCGCGATCTGCGCGGTGCCCAGCCCGGCGATGACGATGAAATAGACGATCATCACCGGCGCAAACAGCGCGCCGACCTTTGCAGTGCCGCGCTTCTGCAACAGGAACAGGAATATGAGCAGAGTCAGCGCAATGGGAATGACGAACGGGTCCAGCCGGTCATCGACGACGGTTAGCCCTTCTACCGCGGAAAGCACGGAAATCGCGGGCGTTATCATGCTGTCGCCGTAGAACAGCGAGGTTGCAAACACGCCGAGCAGGACCGCCACCCAGGCATAGCGCGACTTGCCGATATGGCTGGAAATCAGCGCGACGAGCGCAAGGCTGCCGCCCTGCCCCTTGTTGTCGGCACGCATCAGGATGGTGACGTATTGGATCGCCACCACCAGCGTCATCGACCAGAAAATCAGGCTGACCACGCCCATCACGTGCATCCGGTCTATCGGCAGCGGATTCGGACCGACAAAGGTTTCGCGGAATGCGTAAAGCGGGCTGGTGCCGATATCGCCGAACACGACACCAATGGCCCCGACGGCGAGCGCGGCCCTGGAAGCACGATGCACGACGGTGCCGCCAGTCCCGGTCGGTTCCGGAACTACGGCTGTCGCACGGTCTCGCCGTTGTCGGCGGATGTCTGATCGGAGGAAGCGTCGCGCATTGCTTCGCCAGCCTTTTATGGTTGCGCCCTTCGCGGTTCGCCTGGTTGCAACTTCCGCCGCAAGGCTCCCGCTTTCAAAGAGGGCGGCGGGTAGCAGCATGGCTACCGCACTGCAACACACGCGGTTCAGGGACGCGGTGCCGCTGTCTGCCGCTGGATAAGCGCGTCCAGCAGCACAAGCTGCCTTGCCAGCTCGGCACGATAGGGCGCGTCGGCCGGTGCGGCTTCGACCAATTCGGCCCAGATTGCGCGGGTTTCCTCCGCCCGTCCGCCCCGCAACAGGGCTACGCCGAAGAAATAGGCACTGGCAGGATTTTGCGGCGCAAGGCGTTCGGCCTGCGCATAGGCGAGCAATGCGGCAGGCGTTGGGTTGCCATCCGCATGCTCGATCAGCGCATTGCCCAGCGCGACCCATGCTTCGGCATCGCCCGGATTGTCCGCCACCGCTCCGCGCAACAGCGCGGCAGCGTCTGCATGCTGTCCCTTGCGCGCGTAACCGTCCGCCATCATCACGAACCTGCCGGGCGGCTGCGACGGGTCGAAAAAGGCGCGGCGGGCCTTGATTGCGCCGAATGCCGCTTCGGGTTGAGCGACTTCGACGGTTTTGGGCGCACCGACCTGTCCGGGCGAACCGAACCATGCATATCCGGCCAGGCCGAACACGAGCGTCGCCGCGAACAGTGTGCGACCCGCCGCGGGCAAACGAAGGAGAAATACGGCGAGCGCCATCGCCCCGATAGCCAGCAGCAGGACTGCCAGCCAGATCATCGCTGTGCCTGCCCGCTCCGCGAAAACCGTCGCCAAATCAGACCGCCGACGACCAACAGGATCGCGACCGGCACGACAAATAATGGCCAGGTGGTTGTGCTGGCGACAGGCGTGAAGCTTACATAATCGCCATACCGTTCGACCAGCCAGCTGCGCACGGCGGCAGGTGTTTCACCCGCAGCGATGCGGCTGCGAACCTGATGGCGCATGTCGCCCGCCATATCGGCGTCGCTATCGGCGATTGACTGGCTCTGGCACGTCAGGCAGCGCAGCGTGTGCATAAGAGCCTGCGCCGCCGCTTCCTGCTCCGGATCGGGTAATTGGACATAGGCGTAAGGGGCGGGTGAGGCGCTTTGCTGGGCATTTAGCGGTGCGCCTGTCGCCAGCAGCAGGATCATGAAGAACGCACGCATCACGTCCCCGCCTTCGCCAGTTCGGCTAGCAGCACCGGCACGTCGCGCTCGCGGATATCGCCGATGTGCTGGTACGTGATAACGCCGCTACCATCGATGACGAACGTCTCAGGCACTCCGGAGGAACCGATTGCCACTTGGAGTGCGGACAGGTTATCAGCCCCGATGTGCGTGTAGGGGTTGCCGTAGCGTTCGAGAAACCGCGCTACGTCTTCGGGTTCGTCGCGCAGCGCCACGCCGACGATTTCGGCGCCGCGTGCTTCGAGCTGCTCCAGCTGTGGTGCTTCGGCCACGCAAGGTACGCACCAGCTGGCCCAGATATTCAACAGACGCGGAGTGCCATCGGTAAAGTCCGCGCGTGCTATACCGGGCAGTGCCTCGGTTGCCGGCGGGAGTTCAAAATCGGGCAGCGGCTTGCCGATCATGGCGCTGGCAACCCTGTCATCGGCGGGCTGCGACAGTTGATACGCCGCCACCCCGCAGAACAGCGCAAATAGCGCGAGCGGTATCCAGACCAGCAGCCGGTTCATGCGCCCTCCCCTGCGTGTTCGCCTGGATGTTCAAAGGCCGCCCATACCTTTGCATCGGCAACCTCGTCCTCATACCGGCGGGCGCGGCGGCGGCGGCGCAGGTCATCGCCGACCCGCCCGACCAACGCAAGCACCCCGCCCAGTGCGACCAGCAGACCGCCGTACCAGATCATGGTGACAAACGGCTTCCACCACAACCGCAACTGCCAGCGTTCACGCCCCTCTGCGTCCGGCCCGGCGCGTTTGCCGATGACGGCGTAGAGCTGCCCGTTCCATCGCGTCGCCAGCACGCTTTCGGTCGTCTCCTGCACCGGCGCCCAGAAGGTGCGGGCCTGCGGGTTCAGCAGCACCGGATCGCCACCGTCATAGCGCGCCACCAACTGCCCCTCGATCGCCGTCCAGTTCGGTCCGGCGACCGGTTCGACCGCCGCCAGCTCGACTTGCCACGGCCCGATATCCGCACGTCCGCCCGGAGCCACAGCGGCCATCTTCTCTTCGCTGAACGCGCTCTCGCTCGCCATCCCGAATAGCGCCACGGCGATCCCCAGATGCGCCACCACCATGCCCCATGTCGCCAGCGGCATGCGACGCAGGCTGCGATTGCGCAGAGGCAACACACTGGCAACTGCAAGCCCCACCGCCATCGCCAAACCCAATTCGGCAAGCAGGCCGTAAGAACCCAGCACGACCAGCCCACCGAAAACGGCCAGCATGATGCCGAAGATTACGCCAGCGGGCAGGCGCAAACGCGATGGACGGTCATGCCGCCATCGCAGCAACGGCCCCACCGCCATCACGAGCAGCATCGGCAGCACGAACACGGCTGCAACCGGGTTAAAATAAGGCGGGCCGACCGACACGCGTACGCCGAACGCCTCGGTCAGCAGCGGATACAGCGTACCCAGCAGCACGATACCGAGCGTCGCACTCAGCAGCACATTGTTGACCACCAGCGCGCCCTCGCGGCTGGCGACACGGAACCGCTTGCCTTCCGCGATGCTGCCGGCGCGCAGGGCGAACAGCAGCAATGCCCCGCCGATATAGATCGCCAGCAGGAACAGGATAAAGCTACCCCGTTCCGGATCGACCGCAAAGGCATGAACGCTGGTAAGCACGCCTGACCGAACCAGGAATGTGCCCAACATGGACATCGAAAACGCCACGACGCTGAGCATGATCGTCCATGTCCGCAGCGCATCGCGCGCGGCCAGCACGCTGACCGAATGCAGCAGCGCGGTCGCTGCGAGCCACGGCATCAGCGAGGCATTTTCTACCGGATCCCAGAACCAGTACCCGCCCCACCCCAGCTCGTAATACGCCCAGTAGGACCCCGCCACGATACCCAGCGTCAGGAATACCCAAGCCCCCAGTACCCAGGGCCGCATCGCGCGCGCGAACACCGGCGTGACACCGCGCGTGGACAGCGCACCGACGGCAAAACTGAAGGCGACCGAAAGGCCAACATAGCCCAAATAAAGCGTGGGCGGATGGAAGGCGAGGCCAATATCCTGCAATAACGGGTTCAGTCCCGCACCTTCGAGCGCCGGTTCCGGCAGCCGTTCGAACGGGTTGGAACTGAGCAGGATAAAGGCATAGAAGCCCAGTCCCACGAACCCCTGCGCCGCCAGCGTTGCCAGCAAGGTGCGCTCGGGCAAGCGTCGCTCGACCACAGCGATCAGCGCACCCGCCAGCGCCATCACCGCAATCCAAAGCAACATCGAGCCTTCGTGATTGCCCCACGTGCCGGACAGCTTGAAAATGAACGGTTTCAGCGAATGCGAATGGGCCGCCACCAGCTTCACGGACAAGTCGGTCGCGGCAAATAGCAACAGGAGTGCCAGGAACGACAGTCCTGCCAGCGCGCCCTGCATGACGGCGGCGGGTCGGACGATACCGGCCAGTACGGTCTGGTCCGCGCGCCATGCCGAGAGCGCGCCCGCAACGAGTTGAAGCAGGCATAGCGTCGCCGCCAGCCATAGCGCCGCATGGCCCAGCTCGGCGATCATCGCGCCATGTTCTCCGGCGCGCTTTCGGGCGCGTTCCCGGTTTGGGCCACAGTCTGGCGGGCCTGCGCCTCGGTCATCTCTTCCAGCTCGCGCGGGACGTAATTTTCGTCATGCTTCGCAAGCAGCGTATCGGCCATGAACGTGCCGTCCTGTGCAATACGGCCTTCCGCAACCACGCCGGACCCCTCAACAAACAGATCGGGCAGAATGCCGGCAAACCGAACCGGCACCACGGCCTCGCCATCACCGACAACGAACGAGACGGAAATGCCGTCGGCCAGGGTGCGCAGCGTTCCGGCTTGCACCATGCCGCCCAAACGCACCATCTGATCGGTCGCTGGCGGATCGGCAACCATTTGTGACGGGACGTAAAAATAGCTTGCCTGATTGCGCAGCGCATAGGCCGCCAGCAAGGACGCCGCAACCAGCACTGCCATCGCCAGCAGGATCAAGACCAGACGTTGATGCTTGGCCTGCATCATGCGCTGTTGTCGTTTGAGTTACGCCGCGCCGCATCGCGCCGCGCCTCGGCGCGCCACATCTCGCGCAGGGACCACAAAACCAGCGCGCCAATCGCCAGCAGGCCGACGCCATATGCAGCAATCACGAAATCCCACTGGGCCAGCCCCTCACGAAGCATTTCCGCCCCCTGCCGCCATCGCCTTGCGCCGTATCCGTGCCTCCGTTTGCACTTCAGCCAGCAGCGCACGCATCCGCGCCAGCACGATTCCGCCGAACAACAGCGAAAAGCCCAGCATCGCGATCATAAGTGGGTAGAGAAACGCTGCGTCCATGCTGCTTTTGCCCAGCGTGATGCTGGCGGGCTGGTGAACCGAATTCCACCATACGACCGAGCGGTTGATGATCGGGATATTGACCGCACCGACCAGACCGAAAATCGCTGGAATGCGGCTGGAGCCACCCTCCCGCGCAACCGCCTGAGACAGCGCGATGTAGCCTGCGTAGAGGAACAGCAGTATCAGCATGGACGTCATGCGCCCGTCCCACTCCCACCACGACCCCCAGGTCGGGCGGCCCCAGATCGAACCTGTCGCAAGGCATATCGCTGTAAAGACAGCGCCCGGCACCGCCGCACCGCGCGCCGCCAGCGCCGCCAGCGGATGGCGCCAGACAAGAAATACTGCGCTCGACACCGCAATCGCCATCCATCCACCCATCCCCAGCCATGCGGCGGGTACGTGCAGAAACACGATGCGCACGGTGTCTCCCATCAACCGGTCGGCAGGTGCCACGAACAGCCCCCACGCCAGCGCGGCAGCGGCGATGACAGTGCCCGACACCAACAGCAGCGGCGTCAGCCAGCGGGCCAGTGTCAGGAACCGTCGGGGATTGGCGAAACCGTGCATGAAGGCGCGTTCAAACTATCCGTTGCTGGGACCGATGCCGCGATATTTTATGCTCCGCGACGTTACCCTGCACAAGCTAGGGTATGACGTTGCAAATTATAAGCGTCCGATCAGTTTTTGCGCCATCGTATCGGCAACGCGATCGGGCGAGATGCCTGCATCTTCGCTCTGCTGCCAGATATCTACCAGCCGCCCAGGTATCAGGCCGATACGTTTGCGCACCTCGTTAATATCGCACGGCGCCGCCTCGCGCCGGCACAGATATTCCATCGCCACGCTGATAATGCCGCCGGCGTTGATGACGTAATCGGGCGCGTAAAGGATACCGCGCGAAAACAGCAGGTCGCCATTGCCTTCGCGCGCCAGCTGGTTGTTGGCGCCGCCTGCCACGATGGCCGTGTCTAGCCGTGCGATGCCCGCATCGTCTAGAATGGCCCCCAGTGCGTTGGGACTGAACACATCGCACGCCACGCCCATGATTGCATCGGCAGCGACGGTTTTCGCGTTGAGCTGCTCGGCCAGCTTTGCTGCGCGTGCCGGATCGGCGTCGGCAAGCGTCAGCCGCGCGCCGTCCTGCGCGAGCAGCCGTGCCAGTCCGCCGCCGACGCTGCCGGTACCCTGTATGGCGATATGGACGCCATCGAGGCTGTCCTTACCAAGCCGGTGCCGTACCCCCGCGCGGATCCCGTGATAGATGCCCATCGCGGTAAAGGGGCCGGGGTCGCCACCTGCGGCCTTGTCGCCTTCGGTTGGCAGGCCCGAAACGTAATTCGTCCGTTTCGCCACCGCGACCATATCCGCTTCGGAAATACCCACGTCTTCGGCCGTGACATAGCGCCCTTGCAGCCGGTTCACGGCATCGCCGAATGCGGACAGCATTGCGGGCGTCTTGGCCTTGTCCGCTCCGGCAAGGATCACCGCCTTGCCCCCGCCCATCGGCAGGCCGGCCATGGCGTTCTTGTAGCTCATGCCGCGGCTTAGACGCAGGGCATCGCGGATGGCATCCTTGGGTGCGGCATAGTGCCAGAACCGGGTGCCGCCTGCACCGGGGCCGAGATGGGTGGAATGCAACGCGATGATCGCGGTCAGACCTGATGCACGATCACGCACCAGCTGCACTTGCTCGTGATCGTCGAAATCGGGCTCTTCCCAAAACGCCGTCATGGCTGAAATCCCGTCATGAATGTCACGCTGCGTGTCCCGCTATCAAAGATCGGGACGGATGAAAGGTGGGGCGACCGACGGGACTTGAACCCGCAACCTCCGGCATCACAAGCCGGCGTTCTAACCAATTGAACTACGACCGCCACACGCCCTTCGCGAAACCCGGATGCGCGCATGGCCGCGGCACCTTTCCCAAGGTACCTGACCGCACGTCCGGGCGACGGGCTGATACGCGCTATCGGCCACCGGTCAAGGTGCCCGCACGCTGTCGTCGAGCCTGTTACACGCCAATTATGAATTGAAAAGGGGAAAAGGCAGTTCGCACGCGACCTGCGCAACATTGTTACGCCACTTGCGCTGGCGAGGCCGCTCGGTATCGGTACCCGAATGACTCGCAACGGCGAATCCAGTTTGGCCACGCTTACTGCATTTTCCGGCGTCCAGCGCATCCCGACGGACAAGCTGGATATTGTGCAATGCCGCAATTTTCTTTCGCCCGACCTTGCGCGCGACCTGATTGCCCTGATCGAAGCCGAACGCCGACCATCCACTATTGCGGACGGCAATGGCGATGCCGCCTTCCGCACAAGCGAAACCTGCGACCTGGCGCCCGATAACCCCGTCACCCGCAAAGTTGCAACGCGGCTCGATTCGCTCACCGGGATCGACCCGGCGCATGGCGAACCGTTGCAGGGACAATGCTACGCGATCGGACAGGAGTTCAAACCGCACACGGACTATTTCGCGCCCGATGGCACCGATTACGAGACATTTTGCGCGGTCGCGGGACAGCGGACCTGGACCGCGATGGTCTATCTCAACGACGTCGAAGCTGGTGGCGGTACGCGGTTCAAGGCAATCAAGAAGACGTTCCAGCCGGAAACGGGCAAGCTGCTGTGCTGGAACAACCGCCGCCCGGATGGCAGCGTAAACCCCTTCACCCTGCACCACGGCATGAAAGTACGCCGCGGCGTCAAATACGTAATCACCAAATGGTATCGAGAGCAGCCGTGGGGATGATCGAACAGACCGGACTGGTCGCCATATATCGCTGGCGCGTCGCGCCTGAAGACCGTGCTGCATTTTGCGCGCGATGGGCGAATGCGACCGAGGAGCTGCGCGCGAAAGGCGGACAAGGGTCGATGCTGGGTGAGGCAGCAGACGGCACGTTATATGCCATCGCCAAATGGCCCGACCGCGCAACGCGCAAGCGGGCCTTTGCCGAACAGGCCGATGCCACGCCGTGGCCCGAAGCCGAACGGTTCGAACCGGTCCTGCTCGATACGCTGGACAATCGCTGGTGACGTGATCGTCCGCAGCGCGACAGCTTATTTCTTGAGCGAAAGCCCGCCGAAACGCTTGTTGAACGCAGCCACGCGGCCACCTTCCTGCAGTTGCTGTTTGCCGCCAGTCCAGGCCGGGTGGCTGGTCGGGTCGATTTCCAGCGTCAGCGTGTCGCCTTCCTTGCCCCAGGTGGAGCGAGTCTGGAATTCGGTGCCATCGGTCATCTTGACGTTGATGGTGTGGTAATCGGGGTGTCCGTCGGCCTTCATGGCAAGCAATCCTTATAGCATGTGCCCGGTACCAACCGGGCGCGCTGTCGTATTGAAGCGGCGCACCTAGTCGGCGCGGCTCTCCTTGGCAAGTCCGGCGAACGTCCGGCTTCAGCTATCCGCGATCATCGCGGTGAACTCGGCCTGGCATGTCACCTTGCCTTCCACACTCGCCTTGCCGCTGAACCTGTAAGCGCGGCTTCGCTTCTGGGTGAAGCTCACTTCCAGATCGAGCAGGCAACCTGGCGTCACGGGACGGCGGAACTTGGCGTTCTCGATACCCATGAACATCACCAGCTTGCCGCTGCCCGCCAACCCCAGCGATTCGATGCCGAGTATGCCCGCCGCTTGCGCCAGCGCCTCGATCTGGAGGACACCGGGCATAATCGGTGCCCCGGGAAAGTGACCCTGAAAGAACGGTTCGTTGAAGGTGACGGCCTTCACCGCCGTTATACGTTCGTCCTTCACCAGCGTCCGCACCCGGTCCACCAGCAATAGCGGATAGCGATGCGGCAACGCCTCGAGTATCCGGCGGACATCGTAGTCGAGTGGCGCGTCGGCAGGGGTCTCTGCCTGTTCGGTCATTTACCGCCCCGAAGGTGCCGGTGTCGCCTGCTGCTGCTGCGCCTGCTGCTGCAACGCCTGACGCTGCACCAGCGCACCGATGATCTGCTGGATCTGCTGAAAGTTCTGCACGGCCTGCGCCGTTGGCTGGTACTCGGCAGGCGGAGTAGAGGGAACACTTGGCGTACGCTGGTTGAATGCGGCCAGAATGTCGCTCGTCACATTGATGCCATCGGGCGCATACTGGATCGCCTCGGGCGTCAACAGCATCTGGATGCCCTTTGTGCTCAACACCTGATTGCGCGCCGCCTCGTAATTTTGGGTCAGTTGGTCGATGACATACACCTGCGCCAGCCGCAGCGGCTGGAGCACCGTGTCGCTTTGCTGCTGCTTCTGCTGCATTTGCTGGATGACTGCCGGATTGGCCGCAACTTCGGCTTCGCTGACCTGCTGGTCGCCATCGGTATCGAGACTGGCGCGCAGCGTCGCCATTTCGGTGTTGAGCGTCGTCGCCTGCTGAAGCTGTGCGGCGTATTGGGTATTGATCGCCTGATAGGCGGCGGCGCGCGCCTGGGACTGGACCACCACAGCTTCGGGACTGGCAGTGGCAATGCCGTTCACCTGTGCGGACACAGGGGCCGCAGCAAGGCCGAGCGCCATTGTGGAAGCGGACAGGGCTAGGGTAAGAAACTTCGTCATCAGAATTGGGTACCTACGTTGAAGGAGAATGTCTTGGTGTCGTCGCCCGGCTGCTTCTTGATGATCTGGGCAAAATCAATCCTGAACGGGCCGAAGGGCGAGTTCCAATTGACCCCGATGCCGGCCGAAATACGCGGGCTGGCAGAATCGCCGAGGAAGGTTTCACGGATACGCGAATTGGGCAAGATTGCCTCTGCATTCAACGTCGTGCCGTCGGCTGCAACGGGATTGGTCGTGACAACCGTGGTAGCCACACCATCGGCACCCGTCACGATTTCCAGGAACTGGAGATTGCCGTCGAGATCGCGGCTCTGGATACCGTTCGGATTGTCCAGCAGAAGCGGCGGGGTCACATCGAACAGCGCGCCGACATCCAGCCAGACGGAAGGCCGCAAACCCAGTTCCGACGCACCTGTACCCAGCGGAATTTCCACTTCGGCGCGGCCCAGGTAATAGGCATTGCCGCCAATCGCATCGTCCTGTGTCTGATCGCGGTCGGTGATGAGGAGCGGGTTGCCTTCCTCGTCATCCACGAAACGCTGCGTCAGGATGCGCGGGCCGACGCCGCGAATGTCGAACCCGCGAATTTGCGGCTCGCCGAGGAAGAACCGGTCGGTCAGGCGCACATTGTCGGTGTTGGGGCCGCGATCCTCCAGACCTTTGATATAGCCGCCCTCGCCTTTCAGCGAGAAAATGAAGCCGTCGAAGAAATTCCAGTAATGCGCAGCGCGGGCGCGCAGGCGACCATAGCGGACCGAACCGCCAAGCCCCGCGAATTCACCCTGCAAGGATGCGGAAAAACCACTGGTTGGGCGAAAGCTGCTGTTGGTGGCGTTGTAGGCCAGTGTTGCGCCAAGGATTGAGCTGGTCCGCGAACCGACCGCCTCGCACAGGAAGCGGTTGGCGACGCATTCCGCGACGCCATCGCCGTCCCGGTCGAAGAAGAACTGGTTGCCCAGCGTGACCTCGTCGAAATTGAGCGTATAGCTGCCCAGTAGCGACATATATTCGGACAGCGGCACGCCGAGGCGCAGCGAACCGCCTGTCGTGGTCTGCTTGTACGTCGTGTTACGATCGTTGTTGAACTGGTTGAAGCTGTTGAAATCCTGCCGGTAGATATCCGCGCCGGCCTGGATATTCCGGTCGAACACGTAAGGTTCGGTGAAACTCAGCCGAACCGAGCGCGAGAAGCGCGAATAGTTGACGCTGGCCCCGATGGTCTGGCCGCGCCCGCGGAAATTGCGCTGGCGGATGGAGCCGGCCAGGATGAAGCTCTCTATGGAGGAGAAACCGGCCGAAAGCTGCAATTCGCCCGTCGGCTGCTCTTCCACATTCGCTTCGAGAATGATGCGGTCGGGACGGCTGCCCGGCTTCTGCTCGATCTCGAAGTTTTCCTGGAAGAAACCCAGCGACTTGATGCGGTTGGCGGAGCGTTTCACCGCGATGGAATTGAACGCATCGCCTTCCGACAAGACGAAATTCGCGGCGCAACACCTTGTCCTGCGACAGGGTGTTGCCGTTCACATCGATCCGCTCGACATAGACGCGCGGCGCTTCTTTCAGCGCGAAGGTAATGTTCATCTCCAGCGCATCCTTGTTGCGCCGGAACTGCGGTTCGACATCGGCAAAGGCATAGCCGAACGCGCCCGCCAGTTCGGTCAGCTGTTCGACCGTGTCCTCGACCAGCTTGGCATTATACGGATCGCCGGTCTTCATCGGCAGGTTGGCCGACATGCGCTCGTCGCTGAAATCGCGCAGCTGGCTTTCCACGCCGACTTCGCCGAAGCTGTATTGCTGCCCTTCCTCGACCACATAAGTAATGATGAAATCGCGCTTGTCGGGTGTCAGTTCGGCCACGGCGGAGACCACGCGGAAATCGGCATAGCCTTGCGTCAGGTAGAACTGGCGCAGCTTCTGCTGGTCGAAAGCAAGCCGGTCGGGGTCATAGCTGGTGTTGGAGCTGAAAAAGCTGGTCAGACGCGCCTGCTTGGTCACCATCTCGCCGCGCAGCTTGCCATCCGAAAAGACTTCGTTGCCGATGATGTTGATCTGACGAACCTTGGATTTCGGCCCTTCGGAAATCTCGTACACGATATCGACACGATTCTGGCTGAGCTGCACGGTCTTGGGTTCGACCGTAGCGGCGAAGCGCCCCTGTCGCTTGTACAGTTCGATGATACGCTGCGTATCGGCGCGCACCTTGGACCGGGTGTATATCTGGCGCGGGGCAAGTTTGATTTCGGGCGAAATCTTGTCGGTTTTCAGCCGATCGTTGCCTTCCAGAATGATCCGGTTGACGACCGGATTTTCGACCACCTCGATCACCACGTTGCCGCCATCGTTGCGCACGGTGGCACTGGAGAACAATTCGGTCGCGTACAGATCCTTGATCGCCTGGTCAGCGGCGGCCTGTGTGTAGGGTTCGCCGGGCGACAGGCGGATATAGCTGACGATGGTTTGCGGTTCGAGCCGCTGGGCACCGACCACCGACAGCGAGCGGATCGTTTGCGTTTGCGCGATCAGCGGGGCGGGTTCGGGCGCAGCATCTTGCGCAGCCGTGTCCGCAACCGGTGCGCTGTCCTGCGCAAAGGCAGCGACAGGCACGCCTGCCAGCATCGTTCCGCCCAGCAATGCCGAAGCAAAACGGGTGCCAAAAGGCATGTGCGTGTTGCGTGAAACCCGTCCAGAAATCGACACGGTCATTCAATCCAATCCAATACGTCGCATGTGTCCGCGCCCTTCGGCGAAACAATTGAAACGAACAGCTGCGGCAAGTGCGCCGCCTGTGCCCGATGCCCCGCGCCCAATCAAGCGCGGTGCCATGCAAACCCCCGTTTTACGATCCGCACCCCGGCGGCTAATTCTTCGGTTGTCGCGAAGCAGTCGAACCCCTTATCCAGAGAACACCGGCAGCGAGACGACGTCGTTGACCGTCACGAACAGCATCAACATCAATACCAACGCGATACCCACACGGTAGGCATATTCGGTCGCCTGCGCACCGGCCGGTTTCCGGCGAACCGCCTCCACCGCATAAAAAGCCAAGTGTCCGCCATCGAGCGCGGGGATTGGCAACAAGTTAATGAATGCCAAGTTAATCGAGATCAATGCGACGAACGACACAAATGCCGCCGTGCCGAGGCTGAGCTGTTCGCCCGAATATTTCGCGATTTTTATCGGCCCGCCCAACTCCTTCACCGATCGTTCGCCGGTCACGATCTGCTGAATACCGAGTACCATCATCCGCATAATGCCGACGCTTTGATCGACAGCCCGCGTCACCGCCTCGCCCGGCCCGACCGGCACCCGTTCCAGCAAGCCCGACTGCACGCCGATCTTGCCGATCTTCGACGAGTTACCGAACTGGTCGGTGTCCGTAATACTGGCGATCGTGACCGGCAGGGTCAGCGTGCGCGAGGACCGCTCCACCGTGAAATCAACTGTGCGCCCGGGATAGAACATCACCTTTTCGACAACATCCTGAAAATCGCCGGTTGCCGTACCGTCGATGGCGACGATACGGTCGCCTTTCAGCAGTCCGGCATCGCGCGCAGCGGACTCTTCGGCGAAAGCGGCGATGACCGTTTCCTGTCCGGGTGCAGCGGGCACCGGTTTACCATAAAGCAGGGCAAAGCCGGCAAATATCGCCACAGCGACTATCAGGTTGATGGCGGGGCCTGCGAAAACAATCAACGCACGTTGCCATAATGGCGCATGGTGAAAGCTGTCGCCGCGTTCGTGTTCGGGGATTTTCGCCAGTTCTTCGGCGTCGGGAATGCTGGCGGGGTCCATGTCGCCCTTGAATTTGACATACCCGCCCAGCGGCAGCGCGCTGACTTTCCAGCGAGTGCCCCGCTTATCGGTCCAGCCCGCTATCTCCTTGCCGAAACCGACCGAAAACGCTTCCGCCTTCACACCGAAAAGGCGACCGACGAGATAGTGGCCCAGCTCGTGCACAGTCACCAGCGGACCGAGAACCAGCAGGAAGCCGAGGATCATCATCCACCAGGGGACGGAATTGAACACTTACATCGTCTCCAGAATCTCGTTCGCCAGAATGCGGCCTGCCTGATCCGCCGCCAGCACCCCCTCAAGCGTATCGGGTGATGGCGCATTGTTGCTGCGTTGCAGGGTTTCCTCGACCATTGCCGCGATGCGGGTGAACCCGATCTGACCAGCGAGGAAGGCCGCGACCGCCACCTCGTTCGCCGCGTTCAATGTGGCAGGTGCTGCACCACCGACGGTTATCGCCTCGCGTGCCAGACGGGTTGCGGGGAAACGCTCCTCGTCCGGCGCGAAGAAAGTGAGCGCGCCTATCGCGGGCAGGTCGAGCGGTTCGCATGGCGTTTCCATCCGGTCCGGCCAGGCGAGGCAGGAGGCGATGGGCACGCGCATATCGGATGGACCGAGCTGTGCCAGTGTGGAACCATCGCGATATTCCACCATCGAATGAATGACGCTTTGCGGATGTACCACGATGCGCAACCGGTCGAGGCCGACGGAGAACAGGTGATGCGCTTCGATGAATTCCAGCCCCTTGTTCATCATCGTGGCACTGTCGACGCTGATCTTCGCACCCATGTCCCAGTTCGGATGCGCAACCGCCTGTTCGGGGGTGACGGCGGCAAGACGTTCTGACGTCATTTCGCGCAACGGCCCGCCGCTGGCGGTCAGCGTAATCCATCGCACATGGTCTAAACTATCAGCTGCAAGACATTGGAATATCGCGTTATGCTCGCTGTCCACCGGCAAGAGGGTCGCGCCATGCTTCGTGACCGCTGCCGTCATGACGTCACCTGCCGAAACAAGCGCCTCCTTGTTCGCCAGAGCTACCGTGCCGCCCTGCTCGATGGCCGCCATGACCGGGGCGAGACCTGCGCACCCAACAATCGCCGCTACCGTGACGCCGACAGGCCGCGCTGCCGCTTCGCACAGACCGTCGCGGCCGCTTGCCGCCACGGTGCCGCTGCCGTCGAGCGCGTCCTGCAATGCGTCATACCGGCTTTCGTCCGCGATCACTGCAACTTCGGCATCGAACTCGCGCGCCAGCGCCGCCAGCGCGTCGACGCTGGAATTGGCGGTCAGCGCGACGACACGCCATGCAGCGCGGTTGCGGCGGATAAGGTCGAGCGTGGAAGCACCGACCGATCCGGTGGCGCCGAGTACGGAAATGGTTCGCACCGTGGTCATCCTGCACCGGAAAGGATTAAAAACCCGCCGATCAATGCCACCGGAAGTATGCCGTCCGTCCGGTCGAAAACGCCGCCATGCCCCGGTATCAAACGGGAAGCATCCTTGATGCCCGCCTTGCGCTTCAACCACGACTCAAACAGATCGCCCGACTGGGCCAGTACCGCAACCAGCGCGCCGCCAACGACGGCCATGACGATGGCGGCTATCGGCGTGAACCCCATGCCGGCGTTCGCACCGAGCGAGTCCTCTACACCGGGCTGCATATGCGCAGGAGCGAACAGCAGGATGATGCCAATCCATAGCGCCGCGCCGACCATCCCGCCCAGCAGGCCGGCCCAGGTCTTGTTCGGGCTGATGGTTGGCACAAGTTTCGGTCCACCTATCCTGCGTCCGAAGAAATAGGCAAAGGTATCAACTGCCACGACCACACCGACAATCTCCACCACGGCAACCGGCGTCAGTTTGGTCAGAACCGCAGCAGCGGCCGCGATGTAGGCACCGCCCGCCACCAGCCCGGCAAGGCGATACGCCATCTTCGGCGTCGCCAAACCCACCATCCGAACGAATTCGGCGAATGTCGCAAAGGCGACCGCAACGATAAAGCCGTCCAGCCACAATCCGCCAAGCGCCGCCATCGTGCCCGCCACCAGCAGCATGACCGCCGCCGATGCCAGCCGCACGGGCAGATCTGGGTTGGCGGCCGCCGCGCGCAGTTTCTGCCGCTTCCTACCGCCCGCCATAGCGTCGCTCCCGTCCTGCAAAATCGCTTAGTGCCTCTTGCAGATGGTCGATGGTAAAGTCCGGCCACAGCGTATCGACGAACCGCAACTCGGCATAGGCGCTTTGCCAAAGCAGGAAATTGGACAGGCGCACCTCGCCGCTTGTGCGGATCAGCAGGTCCAGCGGCGGCAGGTCGGCGGTATCGAGATGCATTGCCAACGTTGCTTCGGTCAGCTCGCCCTCAGCCACAGCCGCCGCAGCGGCGCGCACAATTTCATGCTTCGCGCCATAATTCAGCGCGACCGCCAGTGTGTGCGTACCGCGCTGCGTCTGCTCAAGCGCATCGTCGAGCATCGCCACGATGTCCGGTGCCAGCGCGCGCCAGTCGCCGATAATCTTCAGCCGCACCTTGTTCTCGATAAACTCGGGCAGGTCCGATTTGATGAAGCGCCGCATCAGGTCCATCAAGTCGCTGACCTCGTCTTCGGGCCGCTTCCAGTTTTCCGAACTGAACGCATACAGCGTCAGGCAATCGACCCCCAGCCCCGCCAGCCCGCGCACCAGCGACCGCACCGCCTCCACACCTTTACGATGCCCCATTGCGCGCGGCAGATGCCGCTGTTTCGCCCAGCGGCCATTGCCATCCATGATGATGGCGACATGACGTGCCGCGGTTACGGGTGACATATCAGCAATCTTCCACCCCCAATCGCGTTCGCCCCGAGCCTGTCGAAGGGCCGCCCTTTCGGACATGCTGATGTTACAGGACAATACAGTGCTTCGACAAGCTCGGTACCAACGAAATGAAGAGTCATGAGACCCGCGAATTACTGCGTCATGATTTCCTTTTCCTTTGCGGCCGCCGCCTCGTCCGCTTGCGTCACATATTTGTCGGTGAGTTCCTGCACGTCGGTTTCGGACCGTTTGCGATCGTCTTCCGAAATGTCTTTGCCCTTCTCGTCGGCTTTCAAATCTTCCATCCCGTCGCGCCGGACGTTGCGGATGGCGATCTTTGCATTCTCGGCATATTTGCCCGCCAGCTTCGCCAGATCCCTGCGCCGTTCTTCGGTCAGGTCGGGCATCGGCAGGCGCAGGGTCTGTCCATCGGTTGCCGGGTTGAGGCCAAGATTTGCCTTGGCGATACCTTTCTCTACCGCGCTGACATTGGTCTTGTCCCAAACCTGCACGCTAAGCATGCGAGCTTCCGGTGCGGACACGGTAGCGACCTGGTTCAATGGCATCATCGAACCGTAGACTTCGACCACAACGGGATCGAGCAGGCTGGTATTGGCGCGCCCTGTGCGCAGGCCCGACAGATCGCCCTTCAGGCTTTCCACCGCGCCCTGCATCCGGCGTTCGATATCGCTCTTGTCATACTTCGCCATGTCCGGCCCTTCCCTTCTTGTTTCAGCTATCTTGCGTGACGACCGTCTGCGTGCCCGTTCCGGCAAGCACGCTGGCGACATTGCCGCGTTCGCGGATCGAGAACACCACGATCGGAATGCTGTTTTCCCGGCACAGCGCAACGGCGGTCGCATCCATAACCTTCAGGTTGTCTGCCAGCACCTGGTCGTAAGTAATTGTATCAAAGCGTTTTGCCTGCGGGTTCGCTTTGGGGTCGGAATTGTAAACGCCATCCACGCTGGTGCCTTTCAGCAAGGCATCGCACCCCATTTCCGCCGCGCGCAGCGCCGCGCCGGTATCGGTCGTGAAGAACGGATTGCCAGTCCCTGCGGCGAAAATGACGATGCGCCCCTTTTCCAAATGCCGTTCCGCACGGCGGCGGATATAGGGTTCGCATACACTGTCCATCGGAATGGCGGACTGCACCCGCGTCTGCACGCCCAGTTTTTCCAGCGCGTTCTGCATTGCCAGCGCATTCATTACCGTGGCGAGCATCCCCATGTAATCGCCGGTTGTGCGGTCCAGCCCCCTGGCCGCCCCGGCAATGCCGCGAAAGATATTACCGCCGCCGATGACCAGGCAGACCTGCAAACCGGTATCTTTGGCCGCCTGCACTTCCTGCGCCAGCCGCGCGACATATTCGGGATCGATGCCGTATTCCTGCTCCCCCATCAGCACCTCTCCCGAGAGTTTCAGCAGGATGCGTTTGTAAGCTGGGGCTGACATGGGGTGCACGATTTCCGACGGTGACAGGGTGTGACGCTTCGCCTAGCCCGCATCCGGTGTGTGCGCAAAGGGAAAGCGGTGTGCATGCGGACGCACCGATGCGAACCGCGATACAGATAATCGCGCTACGATATCGGGGTAGTAAGTAGGCGTCGAAGCGTGGTTAAGGGGTGCGCAGGGCACGCTCGAGGCCGACTGCTTCGCAGATCGTCGGCGCGGACCTTGGCACCAGCATCCTGGCCATGCGCCTGTTCACTTCACCGGAAATCGAGCCGGTATTACCGGTCGCGCACAACTAAGCGTTTTCCTACATAGAAATACCGCGTTACCTTCGGCATGTTCTTTCTTAACCGAATCCAACACCGGGCCGCTTTCGCCGTTTCATGCAAATAGCATCTTGCATGTATTTCAATAACTAACAGCGAGCATCAACTTGGCGTTACAACGCAAAACGGCCACCGAACCGCGTGGTCCGATGGCCGCTCCGTCTGCGTATTGAAGGTAAAGGAAGGCGGGGTGTCAGCCTTTGACAGCTGCCGCCACTTCCGCTGCGAAATCCCCTTCTTCCTTCTCGATGCCTTCGCCAAGCTGGAAGCGGACGAAGTCGGTCAGCATGATATCGGTGCCGGCATCCTTGCCCGCCTTCGCCACCACGTCGGCAATCGGCGTCTTGTTGTCGATCACGAACAGCTGGCTGAGCAGCGCGTTTTCCTTGGCGAATTTCTTCACTGCGCCTTCGACCATCTTTTCCTGAACGTTTTCCGGCTTGCCGCTTTCCGCTGCCTTTTCCGCTGCGATGGCGCGTTCGCGTGCAATCAGTTCCGGATCGAGGCCGTCGGCATTCAGTGCCTGCGGGAAGGCCGCCGCGATGTGCATGGCAAGCTGCTTACCCAGCGGTTCGAGCACGTCCGGCCCCGCCGTACTTTCCAGCGCGACCAGCACGCCGATCTTGCCCAGGTTCGGGGCGACGGCATTGTGCATGTAGGGGACGACCATGCCGGACGACACGGCGACCGTCTTCATGCGGCGCACCTGCTGGTTCTCGCCGATGGTGGCGACATTGTCGGTCAGCTTATCGGAAACGGTGCCGCCGCCTGGATAGTCCATCGCCTTCAGCGCTTCGACATCGTCACCATTCGCACCCAAAGCAACCTGGGTCACCTTGCGGACGAAATCCTGGAACCGGTCGTTCTTGGCGACAAAATCGGTTTCGGAATTTACTTCGACGGCGACACCGCTGGTGCCTTCCACGGCAACGCCAACGAGGCCTTCCGCTGCGGTCCGGCTCGATTTCTTCTGCGCGGTGGCGAGACCCTTGGCACGAAGGGCATCGACTGCCGCTTCGATGTCGCCATCGGTTTCGACCAGTGCCTTTTTCGCGTCCATCATCCCGGCGCCGGTTTTTTCGCGCAGGGCCTTGATATCAGCGGTTGTGAAATTCGCCATCGGGCGTTCCTTCTTGTCTTGGTGTGTGCGTTGCAATGCAGCGCCCGTCAGCGGGCGCATGACGCAGCTAGAGATGTGCTGCGACGGCGCGATGACAAAGGCCATCGTGCCGTCGCACGCAAGGGGTCAGGCGGCGGCAGTTTCCGCCGGCGGTTCGGCCATCTCGCCGATCTGCCCGCTGTCCTGTACCGCATCACCCTTGCCGCTCGTGGCGGCTTCGGCAATCGCGTCGCAATAAAGGCGCACGGCGCGACTGGCATCGTCATTGCCCGGTACCGGGAAAGCGATGCCGCTGGGATCGACATTGGTGTCGAGAACGGCAATCACGGGAATGCCAAGGACGTTGGCTTCCTTGATGGCCAGCTCTTCCTTGTTCGCATCGATAACGAACATGACATCGGGAATGCTGCCCATGTCGCGGATACCGCCGAGCGAAAGTTCCAGCTTGTCACGCTGGCGCGTCAGCTGCAGGACTTCCTTCTTGGTCAGGCCTGAGGTTTCCCCGGCAAGCTGCTCGTCCAGATCCTTCATACGCTTGATACGCTGCGAAATCGTCTTCCAGTTGGTCAGCATACCGCCGAGCCAGCGGTGATTGACGAAGTGCTGGCCCGAAGCCCGCGCCGCTTCCGCAATCGGCTCCTGCGCCTGGCGCTTGGTGCCGACGAACAGCACTTTGCCACCCGACCGCACGGTCGAGGAAACGAAGTCGAGCGCACGCGCGAACAGCGGCACGGTCTGCGACAGGTCGATGATGTGGACACCATTGCGCGCGCCGAAGATATACGGCTTCATGCGCGGGTTCCAACGGTGGGTCTGGTGGCCGAAATGCGATCCGGCCTCAATCAATTGCTGCATCGTGACGGTAGGTGCCGCCATAGGATAATTCCTTTCCGGTTATACCTCTGGACAGCAGGAAACCCTGAGCGGGCACCGGTATGTGCGCCATCCATGTGGATTTGTGCGCAAACCATGCGGACGGATTGCCCGCATTCGCTACGACGGCGCAGCCATTAGCGCGGCGGCGCGTCAAAAGCCAGTGAGAAGTTCGGCCAACGCAGCCTGCGCACAAAAATAGCATTTGACACGGTAGAACATTTAGGGAACACAAGGTCTCGGAGCGAAGCGGGAACCAATTCGCGTTTCAGTCTTTTCAGTGGTTCGCGATCGCTCCTTGAGGGCGACCAACCTGACAGGGATGTGTTGGATGTTTGAAGTTTTTCTGTTTGGAATGTTGCTGGTCGCAACCGGACTAAGCGTCGTGGTTCTGGCCGATTGTGCGGTTCGTGGAACGCGCGCCTATCGACGCAATGCTATGGCGGTGCTGGCCCCGGTTGCGATTGGTTCGGTCACGCGCAGAAACAGGTCGCCTCGTATTGGGCTTGCGAAGCAGACGCGAAGCCGCCAAGTTCCGGCTACGGCGCAGCGGACGCCCGTTGCCGCCTGACCCTTGAATACCGCAGTACTGCCAGTGGCATGAACAGCAGGTAGGTGGTCGAAATTGCCGCCAGCGTCCACCACGGTTCAAGCAACAACGCCGCAAACAGCAAACCGACGAAAGCGATAAGCTCCAGCCGGACATTGCGACGCGGACGCATTGCTCCCCAGCCGAATGTCGCCATGTTGGAAATCATCAGGAAGGCGATAACCGCCATCCATGCGGCGGTCAGAACAGGTTCGCGGAAAATATCGTTGCCGGTCGCCATCCACAGATAGAACGGCAGAAATGCGACCCCTGCCGCGACAGGCGCGGGTATACCGGTGAGATAGCCTGCCGACTTGTGGGGTTGCTCATCGGTGTCGATCTGGGCGTTGAACCGCGCCAGCCGAAGCGCACAGCACAATGCAAAGGCGAGCGACGCAAACCAGCCAATGCGCGGCAGATCGTCCAGTGTCCACAGAAACAGGATGATGGCAGGTGCCATGCCGAATGAAAGCGAATCAGCAAGGCTGTCGAGTTCGGCACCGAAGCGGGTCTGGCCCTTGAGTAGCCGGGCAATGCGTCCGTCCATACCGTCCAGCACCCCGGCCAGAACCACGGCGAAGATGGCCGCCGCCCAGTTCTCGCCGATGGCAAACCGAATACCGGTCAGTCCTGAACACAGAGCAGCAGCGGTGATCGCATTCGGAATAACAGCGCGCAGTGAAAGGCCGCTGGCTCGCCCCTTCGCGATAGGACGCTCCCCCTCGTCCGCTTTGGGTCCAAGCCGTGGCGGCTTTTGCGTGCCAGTCTGCGAACCGACTGGCCCGTCCGTCACTGCGCCACGCCTTCACGCAGCGCGGTCTCGCCGATATTGGCAAGCACGGTTTCACCCGCAATGACTTTCTGCCCGAGCAGGATCGCCGCATCCGTGCCTGCGGGGAGATAGACATCCACCCGGCTACCAAAACGGATCAGCCCTACCCGCTGCCCCGCTGCCAGCGTATCGCCGGGCTTCACGAACGGCATGATACGACGGGCGACAAGGCCCGCGATTTGCGTGAAGCCGATTGCTAGCCCGTCAGCCCGCTCGATCAACAGATGCTGTCGCTCATTCTCCTCGCTCGCCTTGTCGAGATCGGCATTCATGAATTTGCCGGGCATATAGACCAGACGTTTTACCACGCCGCCGATTGGCGCGCGGTTGATGTGAACATCGAACACACTCATGAATATGGACACGCGCGTCACCGGTTCGTTGCCCAGTCCGGCGCTCCCTTGCCCGTCATCGCCTTGCAATTCCACCGGTGGTGGCACCTGCATGATTAGCGAAACCAGCCCATCTGCGGGCGCGACAACCACATCGTCACGCTGCGGCACGACCCGCGCCGGATCGCGGAAGAAGGCGAACACGAATACAGTAAGGCCCAACATCGGCCAGCCGATAATTTCCCAATCCAGTGCCAACAGGAAAATCAGGCTGATGCCCAGCGCAATCAGCCCGAATTTGCGCCCTTCGGGATGGATCGGAGGCCAGCTCCACGCAGCATCGCCGCGTCCGCGATTGTCGAAAATTTCACCTATCATGTGCTACATCTAGGCGGAGCGAAGCGATGCAACAAGGCACAAGGACCGGCTTATCTCGTCTGCGAGCAGCTATGCCGCAACGCGGCGGACCGTTACCATTCCGGCGGAATACCCGGCCCCGAAGCTACAAATAAGGCCCGTGTCGCCCGCAAGCAAATCGTCGCTGTGCAAGTGGAACGCGATGATCGATCCAGCGCTGGAGGTATTTCCGTATGTGTCGAGCACGGTCGGGCTTTCGTCTTCGTTCGCCTCGTGTCCCAGCACGCGCTGCGCAATGAGGCGGTTCATCCCCGCATTGGCCTGATGCAACCAAAGGCGCCGGAATTCTGCCGCGTCGAGACCGAGCCGCTGCGCTTCATCCAGTATCAGTTCGGCGACCATGGGCACCACTTCCTTGAACACCTTGCGCCCTTCCTGAACGAACAGCTTGTCCGCCCCATCGGCGGTGTCAGGGCTTGCTCGGTTCAGGAAGCCGAAATTGTTGCGGATATTGTTGGAATAGACCGTTTTTAACCGCGTGCCTGTGATCGCCCAATGCGTGGCGGGTGCCAGTGCTGCATCCTCGACCAGAACGGCGGTCGCCACGTCACCGAAGATGAAATGGCTGTCCCGGTCGCGCCAGTTCAGATGCCCGCTGGTGATTTCTGGACTTACCACCAGCACACTGCGTGCATTGCCCGCACGTATGTAGTCTGCGGCGGTCTGGATACCGAAGGTGGCGGATGAGCACGCGACATTCATGTCAAAACCGAACCCGTCGATGCCAAGCGCATCCTGTATTTCGACCGCCATTGCCGGATAGGGACGCTGCATGTTCGAAGCCGCGCACAACACCGCATTGACATCGCCGGCGTCGCGGCCCGCGCGCTCCAGCGCATGGCGGCAGGCGGCAACGCCGATTTCGGCCATTTGCGACATTGCCTCGTTCCCGCGCTCTTCCCACCGGGGCGCCATTGATGCGGTGTCGAGAATTGGCGCCTTAGTCATTACATGCCGCGCGCGAATGCCGCTGGCCTTTTCTATGAACGCGACCGAGCTTGGCTCCAGCGCCGTGACCTCGCCCGCCTCGATGCCATCGGCATTTTCGCGGTTGTAATCGGCGACGTAGCGATTGAAGCTGTCGACCAATTCATCGTTCGTGATGCTGTCGGGCGGGGTAAACAGACCGGTGGCGGAAATGACGGGCTGATGAGTATATTCCATCGTCCGCATTTATCGCCGGACCGGCGCCATCGCAAGTTGCGGTTCCGGTAGGGGAATATGCGCCAAATGGTGGACAGGGCTGGATTCGAACCAGCGTACGCTTGCGCGGGCAGATTTACAGTCTGCTGCCTTTAACCACTCGGCCACCTGTCCACACCATTTGGCGAGAGCGCAGCGACCATGCGATCGCGGCGCAATTGCGGCCCGATTTAGCGGGCCTTCGACCGAGAGGCGCCGCTTTGGCGAAGCGGTCCTTGTGTGTCAATGGGGCGGCTGGCAAGGCGGCGTCTTACTCCAGTCCCGAATGGAAAGCGCAATGGCAAAACCGGATCGCAAAAAGGCACTGCGCGGACGTGCGGGCCGCATGAAAGGCGGTCGGGGCAGCGGTCGCGCGAGCGCCGGTCAGGTAAGGCTGTGGGGCCACCACGCTGTCGAAGCCGCATTGAAGAACCCGCTACGCAACCATCACAAGCTGTGGGCGACACGCGAAGCCATTAGCGGACTGGACGGCGAACTGCCGGAGGACTTCCCGGTCGAATACGCGCAGGCTGTGGACCTGGCCCGCCTGACTACGCGCGACGCCACGCATCAGGGGCTGGTGCTGGAATGCGCTGCGCTGGAAGATGTGCATCTGGACGAAGCCATTGCCGGGCGACCGGGCGGTCCGCTGGTGGTGCTGGACCAGGTGACGGACCCGCATAATGTCGGCGCCATCCTGCGGTCGGCCGCCGCATTCGGTGCTGCTGCCATCGTGACACAGGACCGACACGCGCCGCCGGAATCGGGTGTGCTGGGCAAGAGCGCATCGGGCGCGCTGGAGGCGGTGCCGTGGGTGCGTGTGGTCAATCTGGCTCGCGCACTTGAGGAAATGGCGACCGCAGGCTACTGGCGCATAGGTCTGACCGGAGATGCCGACGCCATCTTCGCCGATGTGCTTCCAGCCGGACCGGTGGCGCTCGTGCTTGGCGCGGAAGGGGACGGGATGCGCACCAATATCGCCAATCGCTGCGACGCGGTGGCGCGGCTTCCCATCTCCTCCGCTATCGAGAGCCTCAACGTTTCCAACGCAGCGGCGGTCGCGCTTTACGCCGTGGCCACGCGCACGACCGAAGGAAATGTTTCATGACCCTGTTCTCTGTCCCGCGCGCCGGAGCAATATTGCTGGCCTGTGCCATGTCGCTTGCCCTGACCGGGTGTTTCCTGTTGCCCGGTAAGTTCAATTCCACGCTCGATCTGCGAGACGATGGCAGCTTCACATTTGCGTATGACGGGCAGATGGTATTATTGCCGCTAACCAAGGAGATCGGCGACGGCACGTTGGAGGCCGACGGTTCCGGCATTGATGAAGCGCAATGCTATACGAGCGATGGCGAGCGCCGCGAATGTACAGCAGAGGAACTGGTGGCACAGTCGGAACGCAATGCGCGAGCAACTGCGGGTCAGTCTCGGGCAGATGGTAGGCAGGCCGAACAGCTGGGGCGGATGTTGAGTGGTATCGACCCTGCCGACCCCGAAGCTGGCAACAAGATCGCCGTCATGCTGGAACGCCAGCGCGCCTGGGACCGCGTGATCTATCGCGGCGACGGGCTGTTCGATGTGCGCTATCGCATTGCCAGCCGGATTACGCATGACTTCTCCTTTCCGACTATTGAGGAAATGACATTCGCTTCCCCCTTTGTGCGCATGTTCCGCCGTGATGGAGGCGCAATTCGAATAGATGCACCGGGGTTCGCGATGCACACTGCGGGCAGCGGAGCGATGCGTTCGGGGATGCTGATGATGCTCGGTCAATCGGTCGAGGGCGACGGCGATGCTGCGACCGGACGCGCGACGGCAATGATGGAAGGCACCTTTGCCATCACGACCGATGGCGAGATCAGGGCAAACAATACCGATGAAGGTGCCGGGACATCGGGCGGGGACCGGGTACTGCGCTGGTCCGTGGACAACACCACGACGGACGCACCGACCGCACTGATCCAAATCGCGTCGCGCTAGCCAGCCGTCGGGTTGCCCGCCGGCAAAAGCAAAGGGGCCGCGCGTCGCATGACACGCGGCCCCTTTCGGTAGTCCGGAATAATTCGGATCAGTTTACAGCGTCTTTCAGACCCTTGCCGGCCTTGAATTTTGGCTGGTTGCTGGCCTTGATCGCCATCGGTTCGCCGGTGCGCGGGTTGCGGCCGGTAGAGGCCTTGCGCTTTGCAACCGAGAAGGTGCCGAAACCTACCAAGCGTACATCGTCGCCGCTGCTAAGTGACTTGGTGATCGCGTCGAACACCCCTTCGACGGCACTGGCTGCATCGGTCTTGGAAAGTCCGCTGGTATCCGCAACGGCACCGATCAGTTCATTCTTGTTCATATCGAGATAGTCCCCCTAACGTAGTCGCCGCAAACGATGGCCTGCCGGGCGAAAGCTGTTGGTGAAAGACGTGAATCGCCCCTCGCAAGGTGCGATTGAAAGCCTTTTAACGCCCGCTGTCAAAGGCATTCGTCGTCAAAACCCCGCGAACCGTCGTATTGCACGTCCCCCGGCCCCGGCCGCGGCTCACCTGGTGCGTCGGGCTAATGCGCGATTTGCCCCGCCCCGGCCGTCCCCCCCGACGACTGTGTTCCGCCGGGCTGACTGGCAAGATCGTCCGCTTCGGTCCATTCGATGCCTTCAAGCGGTGCAACGAGCGCGCGTTCGAGCACTTCGTCGACATGAGCCACGGGCACGATATCAAGCCGTTCGGTGATGGTGTCGGCAATCTCTGCCAGATCTTTCACGTTTTCTTCCGGGATAAGCACGGTAGTAATGCCGCCACGTAGCGCGGCGAGCAGTTTCTCCTTCAACCCGCCGATCGCCAGCACCCGGCCGCGCAACGTGACTTCGCCAGTCATGGCAACATCCGGGCGTACGGGGATGCCGGTAAGCGTGGAAATGATGGATGTGACCATGCCGACGCCCGCGCTGGGGCCATCCTTGGGCACCGCGCCTTCCGGCAAGTGGATATGCACATTCTTGCGCTGAAACAGGCTCGGCATAATACCGTAAACGGGCGCGCGCGCCTTGACGAAGCTGAAGGCGGCGGCGACGCTTTCGGTCATCACCTCACCCAGCTTGCCGGTGGTCTTCACATCGCCCTTGCCCGGCGTAGTGACGCTTTCGATGGTCAACAACTCGCCGCCTACTTCGGTCCAGGCAAGGCCTGTCACTGCACCGATCTGTGCGTCTTCCTCGCCCATGCCATGCTTGAATTTCCGTACGCCGGAGAAATCCGCTAGCGTTTCAGGTGTGATTGTGATGGCTTTGTCATCACCTTCCAGAATACGGCGCAGCGATTTGCGGCACAGCTTGGCAATTTCGCGCTCCAGCGTGCGGACGCCCGCTTCACGCGTATAATAGCGGATGAGGTCGCGCAGCGCGTCTTCCTGCAGCGTGAACTCACCTTCGGTTAGCCCATGCGCGTCGATCTGCTTAGCGATCAAATGCCGCTTGGCGATCTCGACCTTCTCGTCCTCGGTGTAGCCTTCCAGCCGGATGATCTCCATCCGGTCGAGCAAGGGCTGCGGCAGGTTGAGGCTGTTGGCGGTGGTGACGAACATCACGTCCGACAGGTCGATATCCAGTTCGAGATAGTGGTCCTGAAACTTGCCGTTCTGTTCGGGGTCTAGCACTTCCAGCAACGCAGATGCGGGATCGCCACGGAAATCCTGTCCCAACTTGTCGATTTCGTCGAGCAGGAATAGCGGATTGTTCTTTTTCGCCTTCCTTAGGTTCTGCACGATCTTGCCTGGCAGGCTGCCGATATAGGTCCGGCGATGGCCCCGAATTTCAGCCTCGTCCCGCACGCCGCCAAGACTTTGGCGGACGAATTTGCGACCCGTGGCGCGCGCGATGCTCTTGCCAAGCGAGGTCTTGCCCACTCCGGGCGGGCCGACGAGGCACAGGATAGGTCCTTTCAACTTGTTGGTACGGGCCTGCACCGCAAGGTATTCGATAATGCGGTCCTTGACCTTTTCCAACGCGAAATGATCGGCATCCAGCACCTCCTGCGCTTTGGTCAAATCCTTCTTCAGCTTCGATTTTTTGCCCCACGGCAGACCCAGCAACACGTCGAGATAATTACGCACCACCGTCGCCTCGGCGCTCATAGGCTGCATTCCGCGCAGCTTCTTCAGCTCACTCTTCGCTTTGGCGCGCGCTTCTTTCGACAGCTTCTTGGTGTCGATTTCCTTTTGCAGCGCGCCCATTTCATCGGCTTCTTCGCCCTCGCCACCTAGCTCGGACTGGATCGCCTTCATCTGCTCGTTGAGGTAGTACTCGCGCTGCGTCTTCTCCATCTGCCGCTTGACGCGGCCCCGGATCTTCTTCTCGACTTGCAGGACGCTAAGCTCGCCTTCCATAAAGGCCATCACCATTTCCAGCCGCTTCAGCGGATCAGGTTCGGTCAGCAGCGCCTGCTTGTCGGCAACCTTGGTGTTGATAGAGGCAGCAACCGCGTCGGCCAGTGCACCGGCATCGTCGATCTCGCCCAACTCCTCGCCAGCATCGTCGGACAGTTTCTTGTTCAGCTTGGCATAATCAGCAAACTGTTCGGAAACGGAGCGCATCATCGCGGTCACTTCGCTGCCTGATGCGGTGTGCTCGTCGATGACTTCAACTTCGGCCAGCACCATCGTTTCGTCGTCTTCGCCCACGGTTTTCAGCGATTCCACGCGGGCACGGCCCTGCCCTTCCACCAGCACGCGAACGGTACCGTCGGGCAATTTCAGCAACTGCACCACCTGCGCCACCACGCCGACATCGTACAGGTCGTCGCGCCCCGGATCGTCGCAGCCCGGATCGAGCTGGCTCAGCAGCAAGATGTCCTTGTCCGCCGCCATCGCGGCTTCCAGAGCGGCAACGGATTTGGCGCGGCCTACGAACAGCGGAACGGTCATATCGGGGAACACGACGATGTCGCGCAACGGAAGAAGGGGGTAGGATGTCATGGGCATAATATGGGAAGCCAGCGCCTACGCTGCAACGGGGCGATAGACCTCAGCTGTGGACGCGCCGCGCTTGGACCTAAAAGGTGCGAAAAACGGAGACATGGACAACTGTTACACTGTCCAGGGGCAAAACAATTCGGCCGCACAAAACTGGGTACAACTGCAGCGGAAATGTAAGTGAAGTGGCCATGCCACCGGACTACCAGCCACCGCCGGTGTAGGAAAACCGGCGCGGCCGACAGGCACTACTCCCTGAACCCTGCATCCAGCCGTTCCGCTTTGCGCAGCAACGCGGGCCAAGCGAGGCCGTTAGCGACCATGCCGATCCCGGCGGGCGGTGTTTGTGCCTTGACCTTCTCCGGCGTGCCCTGCGGAGGGTTGATCAGGTTCTCGCGGCCTGCGCTAAGCATGGCGATCTGCGCCGAACATGCGCGTTCAAGGAAATACAGGCGCAGGAAACATTCACCCACCGTGTTGCCGATGGTCAGCGTGCCGTGATTGCGCAGGATCATTGCGTGCTTGTCGCCGATATCCTCGACCAGTCGTTCGCGTTCTTCCAGCTCGGTCGCGATGCCTTCGTAATCGTGATAGGCGATGTCGCTGCGCGCGATCATGCCGGTCTGCGTATGTTCCAGCAGGCCGAATTCCATTGCACTGACGGCCTGCCCCGCCGGCGTATGGACATGCATGACGGCCGCCGCCGCCTCGCAATTCATGTGCAGCGCGGAATGGATCACGAATCCCGCCGGATTGACCGGGTGCGCGGTCGGCAGGACGGGTTGGCCCTCGACGTCGATCTTAACGAGGCTGGATGCGGTGATTTCCTCGAACATCATGTCGTACGGGTTGATGAGGAAGTGATGCTCCGGCCCCGGCACCCGAGCGCTGAGATGCGTGAAGATCAGATCGTCCCACCCGTAATACGCCACCAGCCGATACGCCGCCGCAAGATCGACGCGGACCGCCCATTCCTCGTCGCTCACTTGCGCGCGAATATCGGCATCATCGCCGCTTGCGTTGTCATTCATCACCGTTGCCATCGTATCCGCTCCTCGTTGTAATTTAAGCGCTCAGCCCATGCCCGGCAGATTGAACCCCGGCGGCAACGCCATGCCGCCCTGCACTTTTTTCATTTCCTCTTCCGAAACCCGGTCCGCCTTGTCGCGCGCATCGTTGAAAGCGGCGGTCACGAGGTCTTCGGTCATCTGTTTTTCGGATGGCACCATCAGGCTGTCATCGATGGTGACGCCCAGAATGCGCCCCTTGGCGCTGGCGCGTACTTTCACGAGACCGCCGCCCGCCTGCCCCTCGACCTCGATCCCGTCGAGCTTGGCTTGCATGTCATTCATCTGCGTCTGGATCGTTTCGGCGGCCTTCTGGGCGGCTTGGATCATTTCTTCCATTGATTGCATCGGTCGGGTTCCTTGCTGTCAGGCAAACTTGGTGGAGGGATGTGCGGCTGGTTCCGGCGCTGCATCGTCGAGCAGCTCCGCATCGGGAAAAGCCGCCAGTGTCGCCTGCACCAGCGGGTGAGCCAGCCGCGCCTCACGCGCTGCGTTTTCAGAGGCCTCGGCCTGTTCGTCAAGGGTGGCAACTGGCGGGGCAGACGCATCGGCACGCGGAAGCTGTTTAACCTGCCACGGCTCGCCGGTGACTTTCTGCAAGGCTGCGCGCAGGTCGGCATCTATCGCATCGGTAAAGGTGGAGTCGCGCCGGTAGTGCATCGTGCCGGGTTCCAGTGTTTCGACACGGAGTTGGTGCCGCATCACCGAGGCGACGATCAGATGGCCCGCGTCCTCAACCTGCTGCGCCAGCGTGGCCAAATCGAGCTTCGCTGCGGGTGCGGACGCGTCGGCTGATGTATCTTCCGGGGCAATGGCGGGCGGTGCCTTGGCGATATCGTTCAGCATCCGCGCCATCTTGCCGGGGTCGGGCATGTCGGCAGCGTGCAGCACGCGCAGCAGCGCCATCTGTGCGCTCGCCAGCGGATCGGGTGCGGTCCGCACCTCGTCATGCCCCTTTCAACAGCAACTGCCACAGACGGTGCAGCTGTCCGGCGGAAAGCCGCGCGCTCCAGTCTGCCAGCGCCACACTTTCTTCTTCCGACACGGCGTCGGGCGCAGCATCTCCGATTTGCGCTACGGTAATGCGATGCACTAGGTCCATCAGCCCGCGCATCAGTGACAGCGGCTCCACGCCAAGCGCGTACTGGTCCGCAATTCCGGTCAGCAGCGCCTCGCCATCGCCCTCCAGTATCGCACCGAGTAGCCGACGCTGCGCCGTCTTGTCCGCCAGCCCCAGCATATCGCGCACGCGGTCTGCGGTGATCTTGCCCTTATTATCGCCAGCGCCTTCAAGATCGGCATGGCTGATCGCCTGGTCCAGTATCGAAAGGCCATCGCGCACCGACCCTTCTGCCGCCGCCGCGATCATCGCCAGCGCCTGCGCTTCTGCCTCGACCTCTTCCTGCTCGCAGACCCATGCGAAATGCTTGGCCAGCATGTCGGCGGTGATGCGCCGTAGGTCGAACCGCTGCGTCCGGCTCAGAACCGTCACCGGCAGCTTCTCCACCTCGGTGGTAGCGAACAGGAATTTCACATGCGCGGGCGGCTCTTCCAGCGTCTTCAGCAGCGCGTTGAAAGCGTTCTTCGACAGCATGTGGACTTCGTCGATGATGTAGATCTTGTAGCGCGCGCTGACCGCCGCGTAGCGCACCGCCTCGATAATCGCGCGCATATCATCTACGCCGGTATGGCTCGCAGCGTCCATTTCGATCACGTCGATGTCGCGGCCTTCGGCGATGGCGACGCAGTGTTCGCATACGCCGCACGGATCGACGGTCGGCCCGCCCTGCCCGTCCGGCCCGATGCAGTTCAGCGCCTTGGCAATCAGCCGCGCGGTCGAGGTCTTGCCCACCCCGCGCACGCCGGTCATCAAGAAAGCGTGGGCAAGCCGGTCACGCGCGATGGCGTTGGCCAACGTGCGGACCATCGGCTCCTGCCCGATCAGCGCACTGAATGTCTGCGGCCGGTATTTGCGCGCAAGGACGCGATAGGGTTGCGTGGTAACAGCGGGTTTGGCGGCATCTGCCTCGGGCGCGCCGAACATGGCCTCCTGCCCCGCAGCTTCCAGTTCCGCAGCAGATGGCGCATCTTCTGCTGCATCGGGAAGGGGCTGATCGGGAGATTCGGTCATCGCGGTACGAGGGTAGGCTGCGCCTTCCGAAATGTCATGGGCCCAAATGTCGCGGGCCCAAATGTCACGAGCAAACCTTCGCGCGAACAACAATTCGGATACGATGTTGGAAATAGGAGCCGGGCGACCCGCCGCAATTCACCTGGGCTGCTTCCTTCCGGACCTGACCCGGTGAGCGAACGCAAACGTCCACCCGACTCCCGATACGGGATATGCGAGGAGGACGCGCGAAATGCAAGCGGCACGCGCGCCGATTGGACATCGTGCGGCTTTGTGACCAATACTGTCCGCATCAGTTTCGCAAGCCATTGGAATTGCACCGAATGCGCAGCCCCAAACTCGCCTCCGCCCTGTCGATAGCCTGCGCGATGACCATCGTCGCCCCGCAGGTGGCTCATGCACAGACCATTCACTTCGGGAACGATAGCAGCAAATGGGCGAAGGATGGCGAGTGCGACGACCCGCGCTTCGTCGGTGAGGGCATGACCAAAACGGCGCTGTTGCCGCAGGATACCGCACGCGACGCGACCGATTGCCGCGCGGCTTTCGAACGTGGAACGATCAGGCTCGGCGGCGGTGACGACGGTCTGTTGGAACCGGTGGACCGCGACACCAGCTATATCGATTTCGGCGACGATAGCGGAGAGTTCTCGCGCGATGGCGAGTGCGACGACCGCCGCTTTACCGGCGTCGGCATGACGCGTACGCCATTGCTGGATGCCGATGTCCGGGCCGATGCGAGCGATTGCCGCGAAGCCTATCGCGAGGGGCGGATCGACCTCGCGACCAGCTGATGGCGACTACCGGAAATTGTCGGCGTAAGCCTGTAATTTGAGCGATTTGTGCGGCGTGGCATGGACGCGTGCGGGTATGCCATGTTTCGCGGCGTAGGCCTTCGCCGCATTCTTGTCCGGAAAGGTTAGCTGCACCTGTGCCTGCGTATCGCCACTGCCGGTCCAGCCCATCAAGGGGTCGGCCTGGCGTGCTTCGGACTGTTCGAACTCGAGCACCCATTCATCGGTGCGCGCCCGGCCCGACTGCATGGCGTGTTTCGGACGTTGATAGATACGGGCTGACATGCTGAGTGCAGTGCCGTGTCCTGCACGCCAGTGCAAGTCCTACTGCTTGCGTTCGAACGCCTTGCGAGTCTTCAGACTGGGCGCTTCCAGCCACGGTTCGTCGGGCCAGCGATGTTTGGGATAGCGCCCCTTCATATCCCTGCGCACATCGGCCCAGCTGCCCCGCCAGAAGCCGGGCAAGTCCCGTGTCGCCTGCACCGGACGAATTCGCGGGACTGGTCAATTTCAGCAGCAACGGCACCCGTTCACCCTGCGTGCCGATCAGCGGATGGCGGTCCAGCCCGAACATCGCCTGCACGCGCACCGTCACGCAGGGTGCATCGTCTCCGGCATAATCTATCGCATGCGTCGAGCCTGCCGGGGTCGTGAAACTGGCGGGCGCAGCGTCGCGAAGTAGCTTTTGGTCGGACCAGGGCAATGCTGCCGACACGGCCTCGGCCATTCTGTTTTCGGGAATGGCCAGATTTGAGCGCCCTTCCACTAGCGGGCGAAGCCACTGGTCTGCCGTGTCGCGTAATGCACGGGGCGATAAGGCCTCGATTCCCGCATACCGCCCGCGCGCCAGCAGCGACGCGGGAACAAGCGTTTCCACATCTTTGCCGCCTTTTTCCACGAGCTTATCCACAATTGCTGCGCGGTCCGGTGCCGGGTCGGGACCGCTGGCCAGCATGATAGCGCCGATTTGCCGTTCGAGGCGCGCCTCGACCCGCCCTGCACCGTCGTTCCAATTCAGCACCGAGCGGCTTTCAATCAGATCACCGAGCGCATTTTCGATATCGTCCGCCGCCAGTTCTGCCGCCGCCGTGATCCGCGCGCCCTTCGCCGGACCCTGCGCATCGACCACAATCAGCCACTCCGCACTGGCCAGCGGGTTTGCCGGATCGAGCAAATACCCACGTCCACCCGCGCTAACCCAGTGCTCGCCCGACGCCGAACGACGGCGTGCGATGTTGTCCGGGTTCGCGAGGGCCAGGCAGATTGCGCTATCGCCCCCGTCCGTTCGTGCTGAAGCCACTGCACCGGTTTCAGGGGCGAGCAATTTCTCAGCCGCCCTCGCCCAGCGCGCCGCCAGCTTTCGGCTCGCTTCGGCGCGCGTGCCCTGGTCATTGTCCCAACGCGACAGCCGCGCGAGCAGGTCCTCACCCCGCCCGCCAAGCCCGCGTTCCTGCGCAAGCAAAACAAGCTTGGCCACTTCACCTGAACACCCGGCTCGCGCACCGAACAGTACTGCCGCAGCGGAAACCGGGTCCATCGGCAACGCCGCGACCTTCCGCCCCCAATCGGTAATGCACCCGCCATCATCCAACGCGCCCAGCTTTTCCAGCCTCCCGCGCGCCGATGCAACCGAGGCCAGAGGTGGCGCATCAAGCCACGGGAGCGATTGCGGATCGCCTGCCCCCCATTGCGCAAGCGAGAGGACCAGCGGTGCAAGATCGGCTGTTTCGATTTCCGGCGGCGCAAAAGGCGGTCGTCCCGGATGCGCGGCTTCGGCCCACAGGCGATAGGCGACCCCTGGCCCCTGTCGCGCGGCCCGCCCTGCCCGTTGGCCCGCCGCCGCCTGGCTGGCGCGGCGCGTTACCAAGCGTGTGGTGCCTGCGGCATGGTCGAATACCGCTTGGCGGCTCAATCCGCTATCGACAACGACCCGCACGCCATCCAGCGTTAGCGAAGTTTCCGCAATCGCTGTCGCCAACACGATGCGCCGTCGCCCTTGCGCATCCCGGCGTATCGCCAGGCGCTGGTCCGCCGGAAGGACTTGCCCGTGCAGCGACAGGATCGGCGTGTCCGGAAAACGCGCCTCCAGCTGTTCGCGTGTGCGTTCGATCTCGCGCACGCCGGGCAGGAACGCCAGAAGATCGCCCTCCGTTTCTCGCCACGCCAGCGCCACCGCAGCGGCCATCGAGTCCTCGATACGCGCATCGGCGCGCGCGTCCAGCCAGCGGATATCGAGCGGATAAGCGCGGCCTTCGCTCTCGATCACAATCGCTTCCTCGCCAAGGAGCGACGCGAACCGCGCGCCGTCGATAGTGGCCGACATCACGCAGATGCGCAGATCTGGCCGCAACACCGCACGGCTTTCAAGGGCCAGCGCAAGGCCCAGATCGCTGTCGAGATGTCGCTCGTGCGCCTCGTCGAACATCACTGCGGAAACGCCGGGCAACTCCGGATCGTCGAGCAGGCGGTTCACGAATATCGCTTCGGTCATTACCAGGATGCGGGTGTCGGGGCCGGTGCGGCTGTCCATGCGCGTGAGGTAGCCGACTGTTCGCCCGACCGCTTCGCCTAGCATGTCCGCCATGCGCTCCGCCGCAGCGCGTGCAGCGACCCGGCGCGGGCTAAGCAGGATGACGTCGCCTTCGCACCAGCTCTGGTCGAGCAGGGCAGGCGCGACCGCCGTCGTCTTGCCGGCGCCCGGCGGGGCGACGAGAACGGCGGCACCGGTGGCGCCCAGTGCCCTTAGCAGTTCCGGCAAAACGCCATGAACCGGAAGTGTTTCAGCCATCGGAAGGGCGTTAAGCGCGGTTCGCGCTACGCCTCAATATCCGCGCGCCACCGCAAAGTCGGCGGCTTCCGCCATTGCGGCGCGCGCTTTGCTGTCGGGGAAAATGCTGATTGCGTCCTTCGCCCGGTCGGCAAAGTGGCGGGCGCGTTCCCGCGTCGCAGTCAGCGCATCGTATTTGGCAATCAGTGCAATGGCCCGCCCCAGCTCGTCTGCGCCGTTGCGCACGCCCGAAATCGCGGATTGCCAGAAGGCGCGTTCTTCCTCCGTGCCGCGCGCATAGGCGAGGATCACCGGCAGCGTCATCTTGCCTTCCCGGAAATCGTCGCCGCGATCCTTGCCCATTGCAGCGGTATCGGAATCGTAGTCGATGGCATCGTCCACCAGCTGAAACGCGACGCCCAGATTGCGGCCGTAGTCGTCCAGAGCCCGCTCCTCCCGCTCGCCGCATTCGGCGACAACGGCGGCGATCCGGCTGGCGGCGGCGAACAAGGCGGCGGTCTTCGCGCCGATGATCGACAGGTAACGTTCCTCGCTCGTCTCTATCTTGCGCTGCGCCGTCAGCTGATCGACCTCACCCTCCGCAATCACCGCGCTGGCGTTGGACAGAATTTTAAGCACTTTCAGACTGCCGTCTTCGGTCATCAGTTCGAAGCTGCGGCTGAACAGAAAATCGCCAACCAGCACGGTGGCGGGATTGCCGAAGATGATGTTGGCCGCCGCCTTGCCGCGTCGCATTTCGCTGCCGTCTACCACATCGTCATGCAGAAGGGTCGCGGTATGAATGAATTCGACCGCGGCGGCGAGCGTATGGTGGCGCGCACCCTGATACCCGACCAGCGACGCCCCGGCGAGGGTCAGCATCGGGCGCAGACGTTTGCCGCCGCCGGAAATCAGGTGTCCCGCCAGCGCCGGTATCAGCGGAATCTCGCTCTGCATCCGGTCGAGGATGACTGCATTTACGGCATTCATGCCAGGCGCGGTCAGCGCCAGCATTGCATCGAGCGAGGGCCGACGGGTCGGCAGGGGAACGATTTGTGCCGTCATGGTGCTTTGCAACATGCGAGGCAGCCTGCGTAATGGCAAGGGCAAAGCGGACGATTGCTGGCGCGGCAGTCGCCGTGATAGGAGTGCGACCATGACCGATAGCGATCCGCAGCTTGCCCGTTTCAGGCGCAGCATCGATAATATCGACGCCGCGCTGGTTCACATGCTGGCCGAACGGTTCCGTATTACGCAGGCGGTCGGGGCCTACAAGGCGACGAGCGACCTGCCGCCCGCTGATCCGGCGCGCGAGGAAAAGCAAATCGCCCGCTTGCGCGCCCTGGCGGAAGATGCCGAACTCGACCCCGAATTCAGCGAAAAATTCCTGCGGTTCATTATCGACGAAGTTATTCGCCACCACCAGCAGGCGCGCGGGGAATAACGCCTATTCAGGCTGTTTTTCAGGTTGGGAACTGTCGCGGCGGACCCGTGCCGGACGCTGGCGACGCTCGGTAGGTTGGGTTCGCGGTGCGGCCTGGGGACGGTTCGGTCGTTGCGCTTCCCTCGTGGACCCAGAGCTGCCTCGACGCTCCGCTCGGTCCGTACGCCGCTCCGCACCTGTATCCGGTGCACCAGCATTTCCACCACGCGCACGACGACGTTCGCGGCGTTCCTCGCGTCGGTCGGTGCGACGATCTGCACGCCTTTCCTCGCGACGCTCCGCACGCCTGTCCACACGACGTTCTTCACGCCTATCCGTGCGGCGGTCAGCGCGCCTGTCCGCACGTCGCCCATCGCGGTAAATGCCATCGCGCCCACGCGAATAGCCGGACCAGTTTTCCCGTCGCTCGCGCCGGTCGCGCCGTAATTCTCGGCGGCGTTCCCAATAGGCGCGCTGGCGGTTGTTCCAGCGGAAGCGGTCACCGCGCCGGTCGAAAACGTGAATGCCGACACCCGGATAGTAGAAATTGTCGTACCAGCCGAACCCATAGCCTGAGCTGTACGGCATGGCATAGCCACCATTGTAACCGTAGCCATATCCGTCGTCATAACCGTAGCCATACCCGTCATCGTAGAATGACGTGCAGGCCCCAAGCGCCAGGGCGCCCGCGGCGGCGAGGATAATTTTCAGGGTCGGCAAAGGCAAATGTCTTCTCCATCCGGCGGACAAGCACCCGCCATTGTTCAGTGTTTACTGCAATTAGCTGAACAGTCTTGAACGCTCACTGAACTTCGGCGGCAAGCACGCGCGCGCGGCAGGCTCAGCTTTACCAGCAGGCCACCCAGGTCCTCGCTTTCCGCAAGATCGACACTGCCGCCATAGATTTCGGCCACGTCGCGCACGATGGCGAGGCCCAACCCGGTGCCGGGCTTGCCGGTATCGAGCCGCGCACCCCGGTCGAAAATTGCGTCGCGCGCCGCCGGCGGGATGCCCATGCCATCATCCTCCACCCAAATGGTGCAGTGCGTATTGTCGGGTTCGGCATCGACCGTCACGAATACGCTGCCGCCACCATATTTCGCTGCGTTCTCAATCAAATTACCGAGTATTTCGTCGAGATCCTGTCGCTCTATCGCAACTACGGTCCTGCGGCGTCCGTCAAGGTCGATGCGGGCTTCGGGATAGAGCCGCTCCACCGCGCGACGCACGGCCTCCGCGCTTTCGCAAACGGGCGTGCGGGCCATGCCGATGGCGCGCCGTCCGACTGCCCGCGCCCGTGCCAGGTGGTGGTCGACATGGCGGCGCATCGTTCGCGCTTCCCGGATAACCGTATCGGCAAGGTCGGGCGCATGTGCGGTGGCCGCGTTGTTTACCACCGTCAGCGGCGTTTTCAACGCGTGGGCAAGATTACCGGCATGGGTGCGCGCTTCCTCCGCCTGCCGCTCCGAATGGGCGAGCAGCATGTTCAGCTCTTCAACCAGTGGCTGCACTTCCAGCGGCAGGGGGTCGGTCACGCGGTTCGAACCGGCGGTGCGGATACGCTGAATCGCGGCACGCACGCGCCGCAACGGGCGCAGGCCATACCAGCTTTGCGCCGCCGCCATCGCCATCAGCCCCAGCGCCAGCACCGCGAAACTCCACAGCAGGATGCTGCGGATGCGACGGACCGTATCGTTCAGTTCGTCACGCTTGCTGGCAACAGCAAAGGTCCAGCGCGTGTCGCTGTCGGGCAGGATGACATTGCGCTCGACAATGCGCAGCGGTTCGCCTGCAAGCTGGTTGCTGTCGTAGAAATGCGGTTCGAAATCTTTGTGCCGCGTATTGAGCGTAAGCGGCTCGTCCCACAAGGAGCGTGACGGATACCCCTCGCGACCGGGCGCGCTGATCTGGTAATACAGTCCGCTATTGGGCTCCAGAAAGCGCGGCTCGCCGATGGGACGGTTGAAATAGACCTCCCCGTCGGCATCCAGCTCGGACGTTACGAGCATGGCGTTGAGCAAGTATTCCAGCCGGTCGTCGAAATTGCGTTCGACCAGATTGACCAGCACCCGGTCCAGCGCAAAGCCGCCCGCCAACAGCAGCACCAGAATCCATCCCGCCGCAATCGCCATCATCCGGCGCGACAGGCTGCCGGTATGCGGCGGCGCGGCACCGCCAGCGATCTCTGCGCTCAACGTGGCCGCTTCGGCGTCGGCCAGCGGCGCGGTATCGCCAGATGCGGAAATGGCGCTATTGGCGTTCATCCCCGCCCATCCATTACGAAGCGCGCGGCTGCTCGGCGGGATCGTCCAGACTGTAGCCCAGTCCGCGTATTGTGGTGATGACTTCGGCACCCAGTTTCTTGCGAATGCGGGTCACGAATACCTCGATCGTGTTGCTGTCGCGGTCGAAATCCTGGTCGTAGATGTGCTCGATCAATTCGGTGCGACTGACGACCTTGCCCTTGTGGTGCATAAGGTAACTCAACAGCTTGTATTCCTGCGCCGTCAGCTTCACCGGCTCGCCGGCACGCGTAACACGGCCCGAACGGGTATCCAGGCGCACTTCACCTGCAATCAACTCGCTCGATGTATTGCCGGACGCGCGGCGGATCAGCGCCCGCAACCGCGCGATCAGTTCTTCGGTCTGGAACGGCTTGGCCAGGTAATCGTCCGCACCTGCGTCCAGCCCTGCCACCTTGTCGCTCCAGCTGTCGCGCGCGGTCAGGACCAGCACGGGAAAGTCGCGGCCTTCCTTGCGCCACATGCCAAGCACAGTCAGTCCGTCAATTTCCGGCAGCCCCAGATCGAGGATGACGGCGTCGTAATTCCCGGTGCTGCCGAGGAAATGGCCATCCTCGCCGTCGGTGGACAAGTCCACGGCATAGCCGGTCTGTTCCAGCGTGGATTTTAGCTGTTGCCCGAGAGTTGGTTCGTCCTCGACGATCAGAATGCGCATGTGGGTGGTCCCCTGAACCGGTAGATAGCAGTGTGTCGCAAATGTCTGGTGCGTTGGCGGGTTCCCGTCAACCGGCCCGTCGACCCGACCTTCGCGCAATCAGCGGCTGCGGCGGATAACCCGCCCGGTGCGCGCATCAACATCGATGAACAGTACCCGCCCCTCACGGATGAACTTAAGGCGATATGCCATCGCTACGCTATCATAGGCGGGGCCGAGATATTCCGCGCCGGCCATCCCCGGCAGGATACGGCGTTCGATCTCACGCAAGGACAAGGTGTTCCCCGCACGCATCTCCTTGCGCGCCTCACCCTGCTCGGTCTTGGGGCCCTGCGCCTGCTGAGCGAAAGCCGCGCCGGATGGGAGGGCAAGCGATGCCGCAATAACAAGCGGAAAAATTACTGTCTTTTGCATGTGCCGCATTTAGCTGCGACGCATTGAATACCGCCTGAACTAGCGCGTCATCTCGTAGGTAACGCTAACCGTGACGCTGGTGCCGACAAGGCCGGGCTGGATCGGCGTGGACACGTCGGACATCTGCGTTTCGACCGCTGCACGCATCATCGGTTGGGGGCGCGAGGTTGCCACGTTCTCGCTGATCTCCAGCAGGCGCACATCGTTATATCCGTTCCAGCCGGCATATTGCCGCCCCATCGCCAGCGCGCGCGTCATTGCCGCTTCGCGTGCCTGCGCCCTGGCGGCGGTGTCATCGTCTATCGAGAAGCTGGGGCCGTTAATATCGGTCGCCCCTGCTGCGACTAGCGCATCCAGGGTCGGCCCCGTTTCCGCCACATCGCGCAGGATGATGCTGACCCGGTTGCTGGCGTCATATCCCTGGAACACCTGTTTCTGCGTCGTACGGTTGTAATCGTAGCGGGCGTTCAGGCTGACCCCAGTGGTCTGGATATCGTCTTCTGCGATGCCCAGCGCCTTGATGCGGTTGATGATGGCGGTCATCTCGCGCGCATTGGCCCGCATCGCTTCCACCGCGGTGGCGGCCCGCGTCGAGACGCCTGCACCGATGGTGGTAATGTCGGGCGCGGCCTTGACCGTTTCCGTAACAGAAAGCTGCACGACCGGCCCTTCGGACTGCACTTCGACACCGGCATAGGCGGGCGCCGAAATCAGCGAGAGGGCGGCGACAGGGAGAAGCGGTTTCAGCATGATCGGGCTTTCGTTGGTTATTTGGTGTTCCTGCAATCAATGCGCCGCCGGTAATGGCGGTTCCGTGAATGCATCCGTGAATCTGCCATTGCGGGTGGTCGTGCGTTTCCCTACCTGCGCGAGGGCCTATGGCGCAGCCTCCTATCCTCAGCCTCGAAGGCATTGCCCTGCAACAAGGCGGACGCTGGCTGTTCGGCAGCAATCCCAACGGCACCGACCCCGCCGTGCTCGATTTCCATATAGGCCCGCGCGACCGGGTGGCGCTGATCGGGCGCAACGGGGCAGGCAAGACCACGCTGTTTCGCCTGATCGCGGACAGGATCGATCCGGATGCCGGTGTGCGCAAGGTCAAGCCCGGTGCGAGGATCGTGGTGCTGGAGCAGGATCCCGACTTCTCCGCGCACGAGACGCTGATGGATTTTGCATTGGCAGGCAAGGATGCGCCGGAGGAGTACGAGGTGGAGTCCATTGCGGGCCAGCTCGGCATCGACATGGCGACACCGGCCAAGGGCGCCAGCGGCGGCGAGAGGCGGCGCGCGGCCATCGCACGGGCATTGGCGCAGGAACCCGACCTGCTGCTGATGGACGAGCCAACGAACCATCTCGACCTCGCTGCGATCGACTGGCTGGAGGGTTGGCTGGAGCGCTACAACGGTGCCTTCGTCGTCATAAGCCATGACCGGACCTTCCTGAAACGCCTGACACGCGCCACCGCGTGGCTGGATCGCGCGGTTCTGCGTCGCAAGGAAATCGGTTTCGGCGGTTATGATGCGTGGGAAGAATCCATCTATGCCGAGGAAGCGCGCGCGGCCCAGAAGCTGGACGCCAAGCTGAAGCTTGAAGCGCACTGGCTGGAACGCGGCGTGACCGCACGGCGCAAGCGCAACCAGGGGCGGCTTGAAAAGCTGGGCCAGATGCGCGCGACGCGGGCGGCCATGATATCCCCCAAGGGCGCCGCCAAACTAGGCCTTGCAACCGATGAAGCGTTCCGCAGCAAATCGGTGATCGTCGCGGAGAATGTGTCCAAGGCTTACGACGACCGCACCATCATTCGCGACTTCACCCTGCGCATCCAGCGGGGCGACCGCATCGGTGTCGTCGGCAGCAACGGGGCGGGCAAGACGACGCTGCTGAAGCTGCTGACCGGCGAAATCGCGCCCGATAGCGGCAGCGTCACGATCTCCAAGAAGCTGACCGGCGTGATGATCGACCAGCAACGCAGCCTGATGACGGGCGATGTCACAGTGCGGCAAGTGCTGGCCGAGGGCGGTGACTGGATCGACGTGCGCGGCGTGCGCAAGCATGTCCAGGGCTATCTTAAGGAGTTCCTGTTCGACCCGCGCCTTGTCGACACGAAGGTAAATATCATGTCCGGTGGTGAGCGCAGCCGCCTGCTGCTGGCCCGCGAGTTTGCGCGCAAGTCCAACCTGCTCGTGCTGGACGAGCCGACCAACGATCTCGACCTCGAAACGCTCGACCTGCTGCAAGAAGTGATTGCGGACTATGACGGCACGGTACTGATTGTCAGCCATGATCGCGACTTCCTGGACAAAACGGTGACGGTCACGCTGGGCCTCGATGGCAGCGGCGAAGTGGACATCGTCGCCGGGGGATACGCCGACTGGGAGGCCAAGCGCGACGACATCGACAAGGCGAGCCGCGCCAAGCCACAAAAAGTGGGCGGATCGCCTGGCACAAGAAAGCAAGCGTCCAGCACCGCACCTTCCGCCAGGCTAAGCTATATCGACCAGCGCGATCTGGACGAGCTCCCGGCGAAAATTACCAAGCTGGAAGCTGCCATCACGCGCGGCGGCGAGATCCTGTCCGATCCCGACCTTTACGCGACCGATCCGCAGAAATTCGCCACGATCAGCAGGGGCATCGAGAACGCGAAAGCCCAGCGCGATGCCGCGGAGGAACGCTGGCTGATGCTGGCAGAACAGGCCGAAGGCTGACTGTCATAGTGTCGGCACGATACGCTGGTAGCTTGGCCAAACCAGTGGAGAGAGGACTGATATCATGGCTATCGAACAACTCGCGCAGGATTTCACCAAAGCGGTGGCCGAAGATCGCATGGAAGACGTGCGCGCCATGTGGCACGACGACATCGAAAGCCACGAACCGAACGACGGACCGATGTCGCACGTCAAGGGCCGCGACGCCTTACGGGAGAAGCATGACTGGTGGGAAGCGAACACCGAAGTGCATTCCAGCAGCGCGGAAGGCCCCTTCGTTTTTGGCGACCAGTTTGCCGTGCGTTACGACATGGACGTGACGATGGACGGCGAACGTAGCCAGATGAAGGAAGTCGGCGTCTACACCGTGCGCGATGGCAAGGTTGCCGAAGAGCGCTTTTTCTACGGCGTGGACTGACTAAAAAGGCGGGCCGCATGGGCAGCCCGCCCCTTTTTGTTCCAGCGCGGAAGTTTAGGGAAGTTTAGGCCAAACCCTCGTTCTTCATCGCTTGCTTCACGGCAGCGCGTGCCATGTTCCGATCGCGATATTCGATCAGACCCTGCGGCAGGTCGACCTCCATCTTGCGTGCCCAAAGCAGCGTGACGAACAGGTAATTGTCCGCCACCGTCGGGCCATCGCCAACCAGCCACTCGCGCCCGTCGCGCAGGGTTTCCGCCAGCTCGAACTTCTTGGCGACCTTCTGCTTTGCCTTGGCCTTGGCATCGCCCTCCGCCCCGCCGAACAGCGGGCCGAAGGCGCCGTGAATTTCGGTGCCGATGAACCCGATCCATTCCAGCCGTTTGTAATGATCGGCCTCGTCGGACAGCTTCGTTGTGGCGTTGGCGATATAGGTCAGCACCGCCGGGTTCTCGGTCAGCAAGCCAACATCGTCCGTGTCGATGGCGGGCACGTAACCGCGTGGGCTGATGGCGTAGAAATCCCCACCGTTTTCAGTCGTGTGCGATTTCAGGTCGACCTTGACCGCCTCGAAATCACTGCCGCTTTCGACAAGGGCGATATGGCTGGCGAGGCTGCATGCGCCGGGCGAGTAATAGAGCTTCATCGGGGAGCCTCCTGGTTGGTTATGTTCAGGTACAATGCAGGCGAACGGTCGCCCGTTCCGCCAGTCACCGCACGCGATAATAATCCGCCACCCGGTCCAGCGCGATTTTCAGCACCAGCTTGCCGCTGCGGGCGGGCCAGCCGAGCCCGCGTTCCGCATCGGGCAGGCTCTCGCAACCGCACACAACGCGCCACAACACATCCTGCAAACCGGACCCCGCCTGTTTCAGCGCACCATCGAACCGGTCCTTCGCGGCGATCTGTCGCTCTGTCGGGGTGAGGCCGTCGTCTCCGCCCTGCCCGCGTATCCGCACCACGTCCCAGCGCATGGTGACATTCGCGCCAAGCTGCGCGCGCTCGTAATCGGCACGCAGCAGCTCGCCCGCATCGAACAGCCGGTCATCGATATGGCCGCGCGCATGGAGCCAGGCGATGGGCGACTCCGCAATATTCACGGTCAGGCTGCGCCTCCGCTTGGTCTTGGCTTCGCCGGTACGTTGCGCGCAGTGCCGCCGGGGTCCGGCCTCGGTAAATTCGCGTTCAGTCAGGGTTCGGCCGGTTGGAGTTTGGCCAGTTGGGGTTTGGCCAGTTGGGGATCGTGTCATGCTGTTCCTTTCACGTGCAACGGGAAAGACGCTTGCCAAATGCGTTCACTTGTAGGAAAGTAGAAAACCTATTTGGTGCAAATTCGTTGGAGACCCTCGTGATCAACCGTATCCGCGACATTCGCCGGGCCAAGGGCTGGACGCTGGCCGACCTTGCCGCCGCCTGCGACCCTGCCACAACGCCACAGACCATCGGACGGCTGGAAACCGGCACTCGCAACCTGTCCATCGTCTGGATGCAACGGATCGGCGATGCGCTGGGTGTCGAACCCGAAACGCTGGTACGGTCCGAAAGCAGTGGCCATCCCAAGGTTGTCGCCCGACTGGTAGACAGCGGCGCACAGGCGCTGGCGAAGGAAGCCGATGCCGTCTTGCCAAGCGAGCTGGGCGGCGATGCGATGCTGGTGGTCCTCGCCATCGAAACCAGTGCGGGCGAATATCGGGCGGGCGACCAGCTCTGGTTGCGGCAGGTGTCGCCCGAGGACACTGCGCGCGCCATCAATCGCGATGTGCTGGTGCCGCGCCCCGGCGGCCGGTTCGCATTCGGGCGACTGATCGACCGGCAGGGCACCAAGATCGGCGTCCTGCCACCCGGCGCGGGCGAGAAGCAGCTGGTGGTGGATAACCCGCCCTGGCTGGCCTGTGCGGAGATGCTGGTCCGATCGCTCTAGACATGTCTACTCCAGCCAGACCTACCGCTGCAAGACCCGGGCGTGTGCTGTCGCTTTCGACGCTTTATCCGAACAGCCACGCGCCGCGCTTTGGCACTTTTGTCGCGCGGTCGCTGGAGGCGCTGGCCGCGCGTGGCGACTGGGAGGTGACGCTGGTCAATCCAATCGGCATCCCGCCTATCGCGTTCGGGCGTTACAAACCGCTGGCGGCGGCGGCGGTCGACGGCGTGGAAAACGGCGTGTCGGTTCATCGTCGGCGCTTCACGCTGATCCCGCGCTTCGGTGCGCGCACCAATCCCCGCACCATCGCGCGCAGCGTCATCCCGCTGGCCGAACGGCTGCATGCTGAAAATCCGTTCGACCTCGTGGACGCGCAGTTTTTCTATCCCGACGGCCCTGCCGCCGCTCTCATTGCAGAGCAGCTTGGTTTGCCGCTGAGCATCAAGGCGCGCGGGTCGGACATCACCTATTGGGGCGAGCAGGATTTCGCCCGCAAACAGATGCTGGCGGCGGCGGCACAGGCGGCGGGCTGTGCTGGCGGTATCGGACGCATTGGCGGCGGATATGGCCGCGCTGGGCATACCGCGTTCGAAGATCGCGCTGAACTATACCGGGCTGGACCGCGACCGCTTCCGCCCGCTCGACCACACCGGCCTGCGCGCCACGCTGGCGGCGTCGCTCGGCATCGCGCTACCGGCGAATGGACCGCTGATCGCAACGGTCGGCGCTTTGGTCGTCCGCAAGGGGCAGGATCTGGTCATGGCGGCGCTGGCGGAATTGCCGGGTGCGCACCTGCTGATCGTGGGCAAGGGCGAAGACGATCGCCATTTGCGCCGTCTCGCCAGCGATTTGCGCGTTGCGGATCGTGTGCATTTCCTCGGATCGGTAGATCACGACCTGCTGCCGGTCATCCTGTCCGCAGCCGATGTTATGGCCTTGCCCTCCTCGCATGAGGGGCTGGCGAATGCCTGGGTCGAATCGCTGGCGTGCGGGACGCCGCTGGTCATCGCCGAAGCGGGCGGCGCGCGGGAATTGGTGACGGGCGACGGCGCGGGTGCAATCGTGGCGCGCAATGTCGATGCGGTGCGGGCCGGTATCGCGGACGTGCTGGAGCGTAAGCTGCCGGCACTTGCTGTCACGGCGTTTGCCGACCGGTTCAGCTGGCAGAACAACGCCGCCGATCTGGCCGCGCATTTCACCCGCTTTGCGCGGCAGGCCTAGATTTCGCCGCGTGCGGCGCGTTCCTGGCGGTCGACGGCGCTTTCCTGCGGCACGAAGCTGTCCGATTTGACGCCCAACCAGATCAGGATCGGCGCGGCCATATAGACCGAGCTGTATGTGCCGACGAACAGACCCAGCGTGATCGCGGCGGTCAGGCCGAACAGGCTTTCCGGCCCGAAGGCCAGCAGCGGGAACAACGCCACGAACAGCGTCAGCGAGGTCATCACGGTGCGCGCCAGCGTCTCGTTCACCGACAGGTCGAGCAGTTCGGGCAGTGGCATCTTGCGGAACTTCTTCAGGTTCTCGCGAATGCGGTCATACACCACAATGGTGTCGTTCAGCGAATAGCCGATGATGGCAAGGATCGCGGCGATTATCTGGAGGCTGAATTCGAGCTGGAACAGCGCGAACATGCCCAGCGTCAGTGACACGTCGTGAAACAGCGCGAACAACGCGCCCACGCCGAACTGCCATTCGAAGCGGATCCAGATGTAGAGAGAAATCGCGACCATCGCGAGGCTGAGGGCCAACAAAGCGGTGTTCTGGAATTCGCCGGACACCTTGCCCGATACGTTGTCGTTCCCGTCAAGCCGGAAATCGGCATGGTTGCTGCGGATTTCGCCGACGATTTCATTGGCGATGCGCTGTGCGGCGGCGTTGTCGCCTTCCGCTTCGGCGGGCAGGCGGACGCGGATCGACACCTGGTTGTCCGCGCCGAATGTCTGCACCACCGGCGCGCCGTAGCCGAGCGCGGCGACCTGCTCGCGCAGTTCCGCCACCGGTGCGGTTTCACTTTCTTCAAAGGTTGCGCGCACTTCCAGCCCGCCTGCGAAATCCACGCCCAGATTGAGGCCGTTGACCGCCACCAGCGCCCAGCTTGCGATGATGAGCGCCATACTGACGACGTAGAACGGCACCCGCAGCTTCAGGAAGCGGATATTGGTGTTGTCGGGGACAAGTTTCAGGAGGCGCATCGACTATCCTCTAGATCGACAATTCGGTCGGGCGTGTGCGCTTCAACCATCCCGCGACCCACATACGGGTCAGGAACACGGCGGTGAAAACGCTGGTGAAAAGCCCCACGATCAGCACCACGGCGAAGCCGCGCACCGGGCCGGAGCCGAACATGAACAGCAGCACGCCTGCAATGAAGTTGGTGATGTTCGCGTCATAAATGGCGCGGCTTGCCTCCTTATACCCGTTCTCCACCGCCGCAACGACCCGGCGACCGCGCTTGCGCTCTTCGGAAATCCGTTCGTTGATGAGGACGTTGGCATCCACCGCGGCGCCGATGGTTATGACGAACCCGGCGATACCGGGCAGCGTCAGCGTGGTGTTGGCGATGGCCATGATGCCCAGCAGCATGGCGATGTTGAGGACCAGCGCATAGGTCGCGTAGACGCCGAACCGGCCATAGACAGCGACCATCAGCGCAATGACGGCGGCAATGCCGATCATTATGGCGATCATGCCCTTGCGGATCGAGTCCGCGCCGAGGTCAGGCCCAACGGTGCGTTCCTCGACGATGGTGGTCTTCACCGGCAGCGCGCCCGATTGCAGCGAGATGGCAAGGTCGATGGCGGATTGCGTCGTGAAATTACCGGAAATCTGCGCTTGTCCGGCAAGGATGGCGGACTGGAAAACGGGCGCGGAAATCACTTCACCGTCAAGAATGATCGCAAACCTCTGACCGATGTTCTCCGAACTCAGCGTGGCGAAACGCCGCCCGCCTGCCGCGTCGAACGTAATGTTCACGACAGGGGCGTTGGTCTCGAAGTCGTTGCCAGGTTGCGCATCGACCAGAGAGTCACCCTGGATACCACCAAGACGGCGCACGACCATGCCCGCGCCTTCCTGTCCGGTACCTTCAGCATACGGAATAATCTGGGTGCCAATCTTGGTGACTTCACGGCTGGCTTCCAATGGAATGGCGTTCTGGAACTCGGGGTCGACCAGCTTGAATTCGAGCACGGCCTGCTTTTCCAGCTGCGCTTTCAGCTGCGCGGGATCGTCAAGGCCCGGCACCTGCACCACGATGCGCGTATCGCCCTGCCGGATGATCGTCGGCTCGCGCGTGCCGAGGCTGTTAATGCGGTCGCGGATGATGTCGGTGGCCGAGTCCATCGCGTTATTTAGCGCCGTCTCGATGCCGTCATCGGTCTGCGAGAGGATGAAGCGCGTCTCGTCGACGACCTGCAGGTTCCATTCGCGCACCATGCCGGTGCCGTTCATCAGCGGCAGGATTTCTTCGCGCGCCCGGTCCACATCGGCGGCGCTTTCGACCATGAAGCTGAGCCGTCCGTCGCGGGTCGACACATCGCCGGTTCGGATGCGCGGCTCGGCATTGCGAAAGGCGTTGTCGACCTGGTCCTCGAAATTTTCCAGCCGTTGCGCGCGCACTTCGCTCGCATCGGCTTCCAGTAGCACATGGCTGCCCCCGGCGAGGTCGAGGCCGAGATTGACAGTGGGGTCGGGCAGCGCATCGGGCCAGCGCAGGTCGAGCGCGCTGAACGCGCTGGGCAACGCGGCAACCGCCACGGCCAGCGTGAGGCCCCACAGCCACACCTTTTTCCAGGTCGGAAAGTCCAGCATTGCGGGTGCGCCTAGTCGTTTGCCGCAGTGCCGGCGGGCGGGATGATGTCGCCGATAGTGCCCTTGACCGCCTTCACGCGGACGCCGTTGGCGATTTCGATATCGGCGAATTCGTCATCCACCTTCACAACCTTGCCGACCAGCCCGCCTGCGGTAACGATCTTGTCGCCCTTCTTGATACTGGCGATCTTTTCGCGATGCTGCTTCTGCTGGCGCATTTGCGGGCGGATCAGCAGGAACCAGAAAATCGCGAAGATCCCGATCCACGGCACGATCATCAGCCAGAACGGCTGTTCGGACGCGCCCGAACCGGCGGCGGCGGAAAGCATGTCGAGCATGGGTATCGGTCAATCCTGTGGCAAAACGCGGCGGAGCGATGCCCACCCGTGATTAGGAGCGCGCGCCTAGCACCGATGCTGGGCGCCTGCAATTCACCATATCGTCCGGCAGCTTCGGGTTGTCACCACCGGACTGGCAACCTATAGGCGCGGCCAGCCACTGATCGGGACGTAGCGCAGTCTGGTAGCGCATCACACTGGGGGTGTGGGGGTCGTAGGTTCGAATCCTATCGTCCCGACCAGTGGCATTTCACCACGATGCAATAAACCATTTTCCTACACGAACCTATGTGGTTAGTGGGTGTGCTTCCCTTTTGTGCAGGAGCACCCGCATGGCCCTTATCGATTCGCTCATCGGCCCTATTGCCTCGATCATCGACAAGATCATTCCCGACAAGGCAGCGCGTGCGCAGGCCAAGTTGGAACTGATTCAGCTGCAGGGCAGCCAGGAATTGCAGGCCATCGAGGCGCGTCTGGCCGCCATCGTCGCCGAAGCGCAGTCCGGCGATCCGTGGACCAGCCGCGCGCGCCCCAGCTTCCTTTATGTCATGTACACGCTGCTGCTGTTCGCCATCCCGATGGGCGTGCTGGCCGCATTCAATCCGCAGACCGCGCAGGATATAGCGCGCGGCATGAATTCCTATCTCGGCGGCCTGCCCGAACCGCTCTACGCCCTTTTTGGCACCGGCTATCTCGGCTACACCGCCGCCCGGCAATGGGGCAAGGTAAAGGGTGTCGAGGGATAAATACGGACATCCTTTATAGCTGTATTCCCTGAAAGCTTTGCGTATGGCGCGCGCATGACCGCCACCGTCCTCGTGCTCAACGGCCCCAATCTGAACCTGCTCGGCGCGCGGGAGCCGGAGATTTACGGCTCGGAGACGCTTGCCGATATCGGTGCAGCACTGGTTGAGCGGGGTAAGGCGCTGGGCCTTGCCATCGACATGCGACAAACCAATCATGAGGGGCAGCTAGTCGACTGGCTGCACGAGGCGCAGGATATCGGCGCAAAAGCGGTGCTGCTCAATGCGGGCGCTTACACCCACACCTCCATCGCGCTGCTCGATGCGATCCGCGCCATCACCGTGCCGGTGATCGAAGTGCATCTGTCCGATCCGTCCACCCGCGAACCGTTCCGCCATACCTCCTATGTCGGCATGGCAGCGGTGCAGACAGTGCAGGGTCACGGGCCGCGCAGTTACCCTATCGCACTGGACGCGGCGGCGGCGCTTTAGCCCGGAAGAATGCGCGCAACGCTTGCCAGCATCGGTGGCAAGCGCATAGGCAGCGTGGCATCTTAGTAGTCACACAAGCGAAGACACCGAATGGCGACCGACACAAACAGGGGCACGGCTGACCCGGACGGCAACACTGCGGATAAATCCGATGCAGGCGGCATGAATGTTGATACCGCGCTGGTCCGGGAGCTGGCCGAGATGCTCGACGCAACTGGCCTTACCGAAATCGCGGTGCAGGACGGGACGCGCAAAGTACGTGTTTCGCGCGGAACGATCGCTGCAGCCGGGGCGGCTTCTGTCGCGGCTGCGCCCGCCGCCCCGCCCATGACAACGACGGTACCAGCAGCAGCAACCACCTCGGAAGAACCCGACACAGCCAATGCCCTCACCTCTCCGATGGTCGGGACCGTCTATTTGGCGCCGGAACCGGATGCAGCGGATTTCGTCAAGGTCGGCGACCAGGTGAAGGAAGGGCAGACCGTCCTGATAGTCGAAGCGATGAAGGTGATGAACCCGATCGCCGCCGACGGCCCCGGCATCATCAAGGCAATACTGGTTGAAAACGCGCAGCCCATCGAATTCGGCCAGCCGCTGATCGTCATCGGCTGACCTTATGACGAAGCCCATCACCCGAATCCTGATTGCCAATCGCAGCGAAATTGCGTTGCGTATCCATCGTGCTGCGCACGAAATGGGCATCGAGACGGTGGCCGTACATTCCACCGCCGACGCCGACGCCATGCATGTGCGGCTGGCCGACCACGCCATCTGTATCGGCCCGCCACCCGCCGCCGAAAGCTACCTCAACACCGCCGCCATCATCTCCGCCGCCGAAATCGCGCAATGCGACGCGATTCATCCGGGTTATGGCTTCCTGTCCGAGAACGAGAAGTTCGCCGAAATCGTGGAAGCACACGATATCGTGTGGATCGGGCCGAAGCCCGAACACATCCGCACGATGGGCGACAAGGTGATGGCAAAGCGCACGGCGGGCGCACTCGGCCTGCCACTTGTGCCGGGCAGCGACGGGGCGGTCTCCGATCCCGAAGAAGCCGCGCGCATTGCTGAAGAAATTGGCTATCCGGTCATCATCAAGGCCGCATCGGGCGGCGGCGGGCGCGGGATGAAGGTTTGTGAAGGGCCGGAAACGCTCGCGTCGCTGATGCAGGCTGCTGGCAACGAAGCGAAATCCGCGTTCGGCGATGCCACCGTCTATCTCGAGAAATACCTTGGCAATCCGCGTCATATCGAATTCCAGGTGTTCGGCGACGGCAAGGGCAATGCAATTCATATGGGCGAGCGCGACTGTTCGCTGCAACGCCGCCATCAAAAGGTGCTTGAAGAAGCGCCCTCCCCCATTCTCTCCGATGCCGAACGCGCGCGCATGGGGGAAATCTGCGCCACTGCGATGGCCGATATGGGCTATCGCGGGGCGGGCACTATCGAATTCCTGTGGGAAGACGGTGCATTCTACTTCATCGAGATGAACACCCGGCTCCAGGTCGAACATCCCGTTACCGAGATGGTCACTGGCGTCGATCTTGTGCGCGAACAGATCAAGGTTGCCAGCGGTCGCTCGTTATCGTTCACGCAGGACGAGATCGCGCTGCATGGCCACGCTATCGAATGCCGAATCAACGCTGAACACCCCTTCACCTTCGCACCCTCTCCCGGCACCGTGACCCATTATCACGCCGCGGGAGGAATGCATGTGCGCGTCGATAGCGGCCTGTATGCGGGCTATTCCATCCCGCCCTATTACGACAGCATGATCGCGAAACTGATCGTGTTCGGTCGCACGCGCGAAAAGTGCCTGATGCGATTGCGGCGCGCGCTGGAAGAGATGGTGGTGGAAGGCGTCGAAACGTCGATCCCGCTGCACCAGGCGCTGGTGCAGCAGCCTGATATTCAGTCGGGCGACTACTCGATCAAATGGCTGGAAGACTGGCTAGCGACGCGCGAAGACGGGTAAAACACTAACTAAAGGCATAGCCTGCTCTTTCCATGACCGAAAGAGCCGTTGTGATGCGAACCCTTGCCATACTGGCCTGCGTTTTCGCCATGAAGCTTGCTGCGCCCGCCGCCGCCAAATCCATCGAAACTTCGTATCGCGATGGGGTTGAGGCACGCCGGACCGTCGAGGCCATGACGGGTGCCAAGAACATGGTACCTATGGCGTGGATGTGACGGCAAACAGAGCTACGCCATTTGCGCAAATGACGTAGGCAGAGCAAATGATGCAACTGCCGGTGAAAGAAATGCTGGTCTATAACCTGATGAAAAAAGATCTCGATACGCTGGACTAACGCTGCACAGAAAAAGGGCGGCGCGCTGAAAACGCACCGCCCTCTTAGCGTCATTCCAAATACGTTTACGTGCGGGCACGAGCGGCATTATGGCCGCCTGCTGCGTATAGCACCCGGCTGACATCGGCTTCATTCAGCCCTGCCGCATCGTCCACCGCGACCAGCACGCGGCCATCGCGAAGATGCTGGTCGTAATATTCCGCATCGGCTTCGTCGTAATCGCTGCCCTGCAGGATTTCCTTGATTGAACCAAGCGCGGCACCAGCGGCGGCGCCGGTCGCCATCGCGGCAGGCGCTGCTGCCGCTGCAATTGCGCCAATGGCTGCGAATGGACCAACGCCCGGAATGGCCAGTGCCGCCACGCCAAGTCCGGCACCCAATGCACCACCGCCAAGAATGCCGCGTGCTAGGCTACCGTTATCGTCGTCTGTGACGTTGCCGTCCGCGTCGACTTCCTTCACTTCATCGCCGTGATGGGCAAGGATGGAGATGTTATCATCCTTCACACCCAATGCGCGAAGATCCGCGACGGCCTTGGTGGCTTCAGTGCGATGGTCGAAAAGTGCGTGCGTTGTCATGGGTTCGTTCCTTTGATTGATGTTGTCAAAGGAGCGAGTGACGCGGCAATCCGTTCCGAAACGCGTAGCAAACTAGGTTATCGGAACCATTCGCACAGCGGCGTATTTAACACGGTGCCACGGCTTAGATCGGCACGCCCGGCTCATGCTTGCTGGTGCGGATCGTCAGGCTGGTCTTGACGCTTTCGACATTGGGTGCGGGCGTCAACTTGCCGGTCAGAAATTCCTGGAAACTTTGCAAATCGCGGCTGACGATTTTCAGGATAAAATCGATCTCGCCGTTCAGCATGTGAACCTCGCGCACTTCGGGTAACGCATTCATGTGTTCCTCGAACTCGCGCAGCGCGTCTTCGGCCTGGCTTTTCAGACTGACCATCGCGAATACGGTGATGCCGAACCCCAGCTCAGCCGCGTCAAGATCGGCGTGATAGCCGTTTATGACTCCGCTTTCCTCCAGCGCGCGGACCCGGCGCAGGCAGGGTGGCGCGGTCAGGCCGACTCGCTGCGCCAGCTCGACATTGGTGATGCGCCCCTCGCTTTGGAGTTCAGCGAGCAGCTTGCGGTCGATACTGTCCAGACTGGTAATGATGTCACCCCCTGCAACTGATATTCCGGCGTAGTCGATTTCACACAATGGCAATTTGCCACGGCGGTAACGTCCCTTACGCTGGAACAAAGCCTGCGTAAAATATCGCGACAGGCTAATATTATTGTTTGTGGCAGCAGCTGTCCCGCTTTGCAACGGTGGATAGTCGGTGGTTCATGTCGCTGCTGCGACAGCTAGACGGAAGCACCGGACTTGCCAGTTCGACGCCCGCTCAGTGTGTTGGGCCCGGCAGTCCCGGTATCGCCGCTTCGTCCTTGCGCCCATCACAGGTTCGCCCGCTTTTCATGCTGCCGCCCAAGCCTTCTGAAACCCATGCTCTTCGATGACCGTCTGGCCACGGTGCTGCGCCATCGTGCGGCGGGCGAGCGGGCTGCGCGCACGCAATTTCGGCAATTGCTGGATTTGCTCGGCAGTCGCGCGAACGGCACGGACCGCAGCCTGCTGGCGGCGGCGTGGCTGCGGCTGGCGGCGCTTGGCGAGATGATCCCGGCTGACGAGCGGGCCGCGATGGTTGGCGAAGCGGCGGCACGGTTCCGCAATCCGGAACTGGCATATCATCTTGCCGAAGACGAGCCCGAAGTGGCGGCCGCGGCGCTGCAGTCGGCGCAGTTGGGCGAGGAGGACTGGCTTGCGCTGATTCCCCGCCTGCCGCTGCGCGCGCGCGGCTTCCTGCGGTTGCAGCGCAACCTGCCGCCGCGCGTGCGCGATGCGCTCGAACAGCTCGGCATACAGGATCAAGGCCTGCCCGCACCCGATGGCGAACTGCCGGTGCAGGAACCCGATGCGCCGTTGCCCCCACCCCTGCCGCCGGCCCCGCCGCCCGCGTCGCCTGTCATGCAAAGTGAAATCGGCGCGCTGGTAGAGCGTATCCAGACTTACCAGCAGAAGCGCCCTGCCAGCATCGCATCGGAAGGCAACGATGCCCGTGACAGCAGACAGGCTCCGCGCCTGCCGCTGGGCGAGAAGACAGCCAAAACCGCGCCCCCCCTGCCCCTGTTCCGCTTCACCACCGACACGCTGGGGCGTATCGCATGGTCCGACCGTGCGGTTGCCCCGATGGTGTATCGGCTGCGGCTCCCCGGCAGCGGGGCGAACGAAGCCATGGCCGAAAACGTCCGCACACTGATCGCGCGGCGCCAGCCGCTGGCCAATATCGCCACCACGCTGGGCGGTGCGGCCATGGTTGCGGGCGACTGGATCATCGATGCCATGCCACGCTTCGATCCGCTGACCGGGCAATTCGGCGGCTATGCCGGCATGTTCCGCCGTCCGCCTGTCGCGACGGCGCGTCCCGACCCGGCTGCTGCGCAGGAGGCGGACCGGCTGCGGCAATTGCTGCACGAACTGCGCACACCGGCCGGCGCGATGCAGGGCTTTGCCGAGATGATTCAACAGCAGCAGCTCGGCCCTGCCCCGCACGAATACCGGGCGCTGGCTGCGGCGATAGCGGGCGATGGCGCGCGCGTGCTGGCGGGGTTCGAGGAACTGGACCGGTTGGCGCAGCTGGAAAGCGGCGCGATGGCGCTCGCGGGCGGGGAAAGCGACTTCGGCGCTATCGTTGCCCGCCTAGTCGAACAGATCGCGCCGGTTCTTGACGGGCGCGAGGCAGGTATGACGCTCAAGGCGACACCGCACGCCGCGCCGGTCGCCCTTGCGGGGAACGAAGCCGAGACATTGTGCTGGCGGTTGCTGGCGACGCTAGCCGGGCTGCTCGAGCCGGGAGAACACATTCGGCTGCGGTTGAAGGAGAAAGGCAATATCATGCGTCTGAAATGCGCCCTGCCCCGCGCGTTGGCAGCGCAGGACGATATCTATGCCGCCACCATGCGCAGCAATTCCGGGCCACTGCGCGCGGGCATGTTCGCGGCGGGATTTTCGCTGCGGCTGGCCCGTGCCGAAGCGCGCGCCGCCGGGGGCGACCTGACCGACAATGGCAGCACGCTGACATTGAGCTTACCGCGCTTGACCGAAACTGCACGCGAAACTAGCCAGGTAATGCTCTGAGCAACCGTATGACCGGCAGCTCGCAGGCGTGACGGACGATTGGATGGGGCGGTGCAAACGATGCGTTCGATGCGCGAGCCGCCACCACCAGAAGCCCGCGCCGCTTTCGCACCCGGCTTCGGGCAGCGCGCCCTGCTAACTGTTGATACCGAAGAAGAATTCGATTGGTCGCAACCCTTCGACAGCGACAATCACAGCCTGACCCACTTGCCCGAACTCGTCCGGTTTCAGGCGTTTTGCGAAGAATTGGGCGTGGTGCCGCTCTACCTTGTGGACTGGCCGGTCGCCACGTCGCAAGTAGCGCACGAAGTCCTTGGCCCCGCAATTGCCGCCGGGCGCGCGGAAATCGGCGTGCAATTGCATCCTTGGGTCAACCCGCCTCACGAGGAAACCGTAAACGAGGCAAACAGTTTTGCCGGAAACCTGCCGCCCGCGCTGGAGCGTGACAAGTTCAACCGGCTGCGCGATGCGATAGCCGAGGGGTTCGGCGTCGTTCCGGTCAGCTATCGCGCGGGCCGCTACGGCTTGGGCGACGATAGCGCGCAAATGCTGATCGATGGCGGCATCGCGATGGACACATCGGTCCGCACGCATTTCGATTACACAGCGGCGGGCGGCCCCGATTACACCCGCCATCCGCTGCATCCATACTGGATCGACGCCGGACAGCGCCTGCTGGAACTGCCGGTCACCACGACATATTGGGGAATGTTGCGGCGACAGGGTGCGTATTTAAGCCGCTTTGCCGCACGGGTGCCGCGCCTCCTCGGCCTGCTCGCGCGCACTGGTTTGCTTGAACGCATTCCGCTGACACCCGAAGGGGTCGGTGTGGAGGAGGCCATTCGCGGCATTGATATGGCGCTGGACGACGGGCTGCCGCTGTTGGTGTTCAGCTTCCACAGCCCTTCGCTCGCGCCCGGCAATACGCCCTATGTGCGCAGCAAGGCCGATGTCGAGGCGTTGTATGACTGGTGGCGGCGCGTGTATGCCTATCTCGCCATGCGCGAGGTGGCGCCGACATCCATCGCCAGTATTGGCGACGCAATCGTTAGGTGACACGCGCACAACGCTTGCCCTGTCGCATCGGTCCAGCTAACGCGCCCCTCGCGCTGCTCCGCATGGTCGGTCCGGTAATTCCGGGCAAGGCACTTCGGGGGCCTGTAGCTCAGTTGGTTAGAGCTGGCCGCTCATAACGGCTAGGTCGGGGGTTCGAGTCCCTCCGGGCCCACCGGATGCCAATCCGGTGACGCCAACCGGCCGGGACGCAGCATCAGCGCATCACAGGGTCGGGAAGTGGCGCAGCCTGGTAGCGCACCTGTTTTGGGTACAGGGGGTCGGAGGTTCGAATCCTCTCTTCCCGACCAACTGTGAAATCGGCCGCCGGCGAAGCGGCGTAGCGGAAGGTGATGCCCCTGCCCTCCTCTCGAGACTTGCCGCCTTCTACAGACACTGCGGGGCCTGCGCGCATCGATCCCCGCATCATCTGGGCCATCGCGATCCCGGCAATGGTAACCAATGTCGCTACCGCACTTATCGGTCTTGGCGACATGTGGGTGGTTGCGCGGCTGAACGATGCCGCCGTACAGGGCGCGGTCGATATCGGCGCGCGCCTTTTCGCAGTGCTGTTTACCGTCATGAACTTCCTGAAGACCGGTACCACCGGGCTGGTCGCGCAAGCGGGCACCCGTGCCGGACCCGGTGGAGCTGTGACAGCACAGGCGGAGGTGCTGGTGCGCGGTCTGTTCGTCGGCCTTGCCATCGCGGCGCTCCTGCTGGCGACACAACCCGTGCTGCTGCCCGTCATGCTCGCGGCCCTGGGCGCCGAGGGCGAAGTGTTGCGCGCCGCACAGACCTATGCCGAAATCCGTTACTGGACCGCGCCCGCCGTGATGGCGAACCTGGCGCTGATCGGTTTCCTCGTCGGGCAGCGGCGAATGACGGCGGTGCTGGTGTTCGAAATCCTCTACAACCTCGCCAATATCGCGCTGGGCCTGTGGTTCGTGCTGGCGTTGGATTTCGGCATCGCGGGCATCGGCTGGTCCAGCTTCATCGCGGAATATGGCAAGCTCGCGCTTGTTGCGGCATTCGTGTTTCGCGGTGCGGTTGGCGCGGCGGTGTGGACGGCGGTGCGGCAGCGAACCGGTATCGGATGGGCGGCGCTGCGCCCGTTTCTTTCCGTCAATCGCGACCTGTTCCTGCGCACGGTGGTACTGATGCTGGCGCTGGCCGCCTTGACTCGTCTTTCGGCGGAGCAAGGCGCGGTCGTGCTGGCGGCGAATGGCATTCTGTACCAGATGTTCGTGCTGACCGCGTTGCTGCTCGACGGGTTCGAGAACGCGGCACAGGTGCTGAACGGCGAACGTTTCGGCGCGCGCGACCGGGCGGGCTTCGTCGCGGTTATCCGTGCGACGCTGTGGCGCGGGTTTGCGGCGGCGTGCGTCGTGGCTTTGGGCTTCGCGCTGTTCGCCGATCCGCTACTGGCGAGTTTTGCCGCGACCGACGCGGTGGCTGCCGCTGCACAGGCACAAGGGGGTTGGCTCGTGGTTATTCCGTTCGCAGGAGTCGCGGGCTTTGTGTTCGACGGGGTGTTCGTCGGGTCAAGCTGGACGCGCGCGCTGCTCGGCACGATGCTGGCGGCGGTGGTCGTTTACGCCGCCGCGCTGTGGCTGACCTGGCCGATGGGCAATACCGGGCTGTGGCTCAGCTTTACCGCGTTCCTCGTCGCGCGTGCGGTGGCGCAGGCGCTGCTGCTGCCGCGCTTGCTGAAAACCGGGTTCAGTCCGCCGTGATCGGCTCGGGATAATTGGCAAGGATGCCCACCACCTGCGTGTACACCGCGACGTTCTGGCGCAGCTGCACGGGGTCGATCTTGTCCAGCGTATCGTCGGGTGTGTGGTGCAGGTCGAAATAGCGGGTGCCGTCCTGCTGCAGGTCAATGAGTGCCCCGCCCTGGTCGCGCACGATATTCAGGTCCGCCCCGCCACTCGCCACGATAGTCGTGGGCGACACGCCGAACCGCGCCACCGCGCGGGCGATCCGTTTGTAGAGATCGGGATTGGTGGTGCCGAAATTGCTCTGGAACTGCCAGATGCGGTCCGCACCGAAGTCGCTCTCGATCCCGACGGCAATCGGTTCGTCGATATGCGCGGCGGAATAGGCCTTGCTGCCCCACAGGCCGGTTTCCTCTGCGCCTGCGAACAGCACGCGGATAGTGCGGAGCGGCTGGCCATAGCTTTCGACATGCTTCGCTGCCGCCGCGACGATACCGCACCCCGCGCCGTCGTCGAAGGCGCCGGGCGCATTCCACCAGCTGTCGAGATGGCAGGCGATGAGCACTGGCGGCAGCAACGGGTCACGCCCGACGATTTCACCGACGACATTGCCGCTCATCGTGGTGCCCAGGTCCTGCGGCGTGAGAGTCAGCTTCATGGTGATCGGCCGGTCACCGGCGCGCGCAAACATGCGCTCCAGGTTCTCCGCATCGGGCAATGGCAGCGCGCCAGCAGGCGTCCGCGTCACGCCTTCGGGGAAGCCGGTGCCACCGGTATGCGGGTTGCGGTGATAGTCGGTGCCGACCGACTTGATGACGGTGGCAAGCGCCCCCTTCTGCGCCGCAATGCCCGCACCGACCCAGCGTGCAGGGCCGGCAAAGCCGTATTGCGAACCGTCCTGCGTCACTGTCATGCTGTGCGAGATATAGGCGATCTTGCCCGCAAGGCTGCCCGCCGGCGCCGCCGACAGCGCCGCGACGTTCTCGAACATCACCACTTCGGCGGTGATACCATCCGCGCCGGTGGAGGCGCTGTTGCCGAGCGGCTGGATCACGAGCGGTTGCGGGAACGGGCTGACGATTTCGGCACGGTGCATGTCGCCCGGCACCCATGTCTGCATCTCGAACGGTTCGTTGGCGACGTTTGCGAAGCCATGCCGGTTCAGCCACGCCATCGCCCATGTCCGCCCGCGCGCCTCGGCCTCGGTCCCGGCCTGTCGCGGTCCGACTTCGGTGGTAATGCCTTCGACGAAATCGTAAGCCAGCGTGTCGTCGGTCAACGCCCGGTCCGCGGCGGCTTCCAACGTCGCGGGTGGTGGAACCAGCGACGCATGCGCGGCAAGAGGAAGCGTCAGGGCGGCGAGTGCGAAGAGTGGCTTGAACATGCCCGCCTAGCTATCGCGCTTTTCAGGCGCTGCCAATCCGCTTTGCCAATTCGCTTCCCGACAGGAACGCACCTTCCACGTCGCCTCCGGTCAACCAGTCACCGCACGCGCCGATGCGCGCCTTCGCATCCCATAGCGGACCTTTCCCTGCGTCCCGAACCTGCGAATAGCGCCAGCGATGCGCCTGCACCGCAATGGGCGTCGGCAGTGCGCAGCCCGCCCGTTCCGCGAACGCCGCGAGCAGCCGGTCCGCCACTTCCTCCCGCGGGTCCTCCAGATGACGCCGCGACCAGTCCGCCCCCGCCTGTATTACCCAGCATTCCTGCGCCGTGTCGCGCCCCGGTTTGGCGCCGTTACGTATCGCCCAGTTCAGCGCCGCATCCGTCGCCAGCAAGTCCGCCTCGACCGGCACGCGTTCCGCGAAATGCGCCATCAGCGTCCAGCACGGATCGGACACCACGCCCCGCGCCCGCGCCGCGAAATCGGGGGCGGTATCGGCCAGCAGGACACCCGCCTGCTCCGCCGGGAATGCGACGATCGCAGCCTCGCACGTAACAGTCGCGCCATCCTCGAATGCGATCTGACAGCCGGAACCATCCCGCTCCAGCCGCTCCGCCCGCGCGCCGAACACCGCACCGCACCGATCCGCCATCGCGCGCACCGGTGCGTTCATCGCCGGCGTACCGACCCAGGCATCCGCGCCAGCCGCCGGCCAGCGTGCCACTACGCCCGCCGCCTCCCATTCCGCCACTCGCGCGGCAAAGCCTGCATCGCGCACATCGAAAAACGGCGTGCCGTGATCGAATTGCAGCGTCTGCCCGTCCACCTCCATGCGCCGCGTCGCCATGCGCCCGCCCGGTCCGCGCCCCTTGTCGAACACGCGCACGGCGTGGCCTTGCGCGGTAAGCAGCTCCGCACAGCAAAGCCCGGCCATTCCGGCCCCGATGACGACAACATCCATGCGCGCGGCTATGCGGACGAGCGACCGGGCACGCAAGCTTGCCCGCCGCGCCGCCGCGGCCTATCTGTCCGGCCAACAGTTTCAAGCCCATACAGATACCCCGAAGGAACCAGCCGATGGCCGCCCAATATGCCTATGTCATGAAGAACATGACCAAGACTTTCCCGGCTGCGAAGAAGCCCGTGCTGGAGAACATTAACCTCCAATTCTACCAAGGCGCGAAGATCGGCATCGTTGGCCCCAACGGCGCGGGCAAATCGACGCTGATTAAGATCATGGCGGGCATCGACACCGAGTTCCAGGGCGAAGCCTGGGCAGGCGAGAACATCACCGTCGGCTATCTGGAGCAGGAGCCGGAGCTGGACGAAACGAAGACCGTGCTGGAAAACGTGCGCGAAGGCGCGGGCGAGACCGCTGCGCTGGTCGAACGCTTCAACGCCGTCAGCGCGCAGATGGCCGAACCCGACGCGGACTTCGATGCGCTTGGTACTGAAATGGCGGAGTTGCAGGAGAAGATCGACGCGGTGGACGGCTGGACGCTCGACAACCAGCTCGAGATCGCCATGGAGGCGTTGCGTTGCCCGCCCTCCGATGCCGCCGTCACCAACCTGTCGGGCGGGGAAAAGCGCCGTGTCGCCCTCACCCGCCTGCTGATCCAGAAACCGGGCATCCTGCTGCTCGACGAACCGACCAACCATCTCGATGCGGAAAGTGTCGAATGGCTCGAAAACCACCTGAAGGAATATGCGGGCGCGGTGCTGATGATCACCCATGACCGCTATTTCCTCGACAACGTCGTGGAGTGGATCCTCGAGCTCGATCGCGGTTCCTACTACCCCTATGAAGGCAACTACTCGACCTATCTGGAAAAGAAGGCGAAGCGGCTGGCGCAGGAGGATCGCGAGGATTCCGGCCGTCAGAAGGCGCTGAACGAGGAACTGGACTGGATCCGGCAAAATCCGAAGGGTCGCCAGACGAAATCCAAGGCGCGTCTGAAGAAATTCGAGGCGCTGCAGGACGCACAGAACGACCGCAAGCCGGGCAAGGCGCAGATCGTTATCCAGGTGCCCGAGCGCCTTGGCAGCCAGGTGATCGAAGCACACGGCATCACCAAGTCATATGGCGACAAGCTATTGTTCGAAAACCTCAGCTTCACCATGCCGCCGGGCGGCATCGTCGGCATTATCGGCCCCAACGGTGCGGGCAAATCCACCCTGTTCCGCATCATCACCGGGCAGGAACAGCCCGACGAAGGCAGCATCAAGATCGGCGACACGGTGCATCTGGGCTATGTCGACCAGAGCCGCGGCGACCTGACCGCCAGCAACAATGTGTGGGAGGAAGTCAGCGACGGCCTCGATTACATGAAGGTCAACGGCCACGACATGAGCACCCGCGCCTATGTCGGCGCGTTCAACTTCAAGGGCCAGGACCAGCAAAAAAACGTCGGCAAGTTGTCGGGCGGCGAGCGCAACCGCGTGCACATGGCCAAGATGCTGAAGGAGGGCGGCAACGTCCTGCTGCTCGACGAACCGACCAACGACCTAGACGTGGAAACCCTGCGCGCGCTGGAAGACGCCATCGAGAACTTCGCCGGTTGCGCCGTGGTCATCTCGCATGACCGCTTCTTCCTTGACCGGCTGGCCACGCATATCCTCGCGTTCGAAGGCAACAGCCATGTGGAATGGTTCGAGGGCAACTTCGAGGCATATGAGGAAGACAAACGGCACAGGCTCGGCGATGCCGCGGATCGGCCTACGCGGTTGGCGTATAAGAAGCTGACTAGGTAACATAGTAATAACCTATGGGAGCTATTTAGTTTACGATGTTCGTTGTGAGCGATCCTGATCGATTGAAAAAGCTAAGGTCACCCATAAACCTTTGGCAGATTGGTTTTATAACAGGATACGGCAGAAAAAAACCAGATGCGATGTATGACCGTCCCTCAGCTGGGTATTTAATTAAGGCAGCCGGGTCATATGACGCCCTGAAGCGTTTAGAGGGCTCATCTGTTGACGATTTTGACGCTTGGTGTTGTGGACTTTATGCCATCTTAAACAACGATGATGTTCGAGTGATCGATTTTTGCTTAGAACGTAGAGAGTGCTACGCTGGTGAGACATTTGATAACGATCCAAACGATACTTTTCATTATGCTTATATTATACCTTTGTCTAAGCAGAAACGCATTGAGATACCGACGAGAGAAGAAGCGCAAACTGCAAGAAATATTCAGTCGCGCAAGAAAGACCCACAATATCAAGCTCGCCTTCCTTCGGTGGAGTCGTTAGCTAAACTAACACCGCCGGACGATTTATCTCATTTTATTAGACGCTCAAATACTGGATGTTGGCGTTGGAAGAATAAGAAAGATACAAACGGCTATGGGATTGTTCCAAAATCAAAAGAACGGGCGCATCGTCTACATTATCAGCGCTTGGTAGCTGAGATTCCAGCAAAGGCGCATCTGCGACATCTATGTCACTTCAAAGATTGTTGTAACCCTGCCCACCTTGTCCCCGGTACGGCTTACGCTAATCGCGCCGACAGAAAGGTTCAGAAGGAAGCTAGAGCTATTTTACGCTCAACAGCTTTTGATTATCGGGAAAAACTGCTGAAACTACGCACATTACACGGAGTGGTTATATAGGGACTTAAAGTTTGAAGTCGGAAACTTCCGTCGTTTCCCCGGACTTGATCCGGGGCCCAGCTTCTTGTGGTGCTGCGCTCGCGCCTACATAAATTCGGGATGACGGTAGTAGGCGTTGCTCGTGTTGACCTTTATTTAAAAAAACCGCGCCTTTTTATTTTCCTACACGCAGATAAGGTGCTAATCTTGACTGGCACGCTTTTCGCCACTCGAAGTATGTTATTCGAAGTCTGCAAGTTCGCGTTCTTTGAACCAACCATCCCGAATGTACTTCATTAACCAGTTAAGGAGATACCCACCGCGGCCCGTCCGCATCCAGCACCGCTCGGCGGTGGCCGGTATGCGCGAGGCTGAACCAATCGAAGCTGCCGACTTCGACCAACAGCAGCGCGAAGTTCTGGCGCGCCGGGAGCAGTTCCGTGTCGCTCGGTTCGCTGCCTTCGAATTGCGGGGGGAGGCCCGATGTTGGTTCGTCGGACTCCGCACCTGGCCCTTCGCCTAGGTAGCAGCGGCGCGCGAAATTGCTGCTGGCATGCCATGCGGCATCCACCATGTCGCCGGTTCGCACGATGCGCCCCTTGCCCCCGCAACGGATTTGCAGCTTTTCTTCCTTGTCGTAGAACAGGACGCCAACAGGTGCAGCATTGCCGATCAGCCCCGCCTTCGGTGCGCGGCTGTCGGTATGGAAGCGCAGGGTGCGCGTCGCGGCGTCGTAATGGCGCAGCACCATGATGCGCAGGTCGGCATCGGCGGTACCGACAACCGGGGTGTGAAACGGGCTACGGCGGTTGATAGCGGCAGCGGCAAGGCGGGTGTCGATATCGGCACGGATGTCGTCGAGAGTATCCAGCATGGTCGTGCCATCGAAGCATGACCACGCCCTGTCAATCGTCAGTTCATTCAGGTTTCGCTATATCAACATTAACAGAAACCGAAACGACCGGTTCAGTATCCGGTCAGTGCAGCATCCCTAACACGGTCTTTACCAAGACGAGAAAGGCGCGGTGAGACGCGGCGCAAACCAGCGGAGATGAACATGACTTTCAAGGACTTACTTACCGCAGGCAGCGCCTCGGCGCTCGCGATGGCGATGGCGTTTGTCGCCGTTCCCGCGCAGGCCGAGGCCGCCGCGACAGCCGCAGTTGCCGAGCAGCAGCGCGCCGATCGCGGGGACAATCAAACGCGTGAGGCGAGGCGCGCCGCGCGTCAGCAGGCTCGCCAGAACCGCCGCTCGGACCGTGCGGCCGTTGCGCCGCAGCGGGCCCAACAACCGCGCGATGTACAGGCCCCGGCCCGTTTCCGGAATGATCGTGGCGAAGCGCGTCAGGATCGCCGTGCCGAACGTCGGCAGGACGCCCGGTTCGAGAACCGTCAGGATCGTCGCGCCGAACGCCGCCAGGATCGCCGCTTCGAGAACCGTCAGGATCGCCGCGCCGAACGCCGCCAGGATCGCCGTTTCGAAAACCGGCAGCGCAACAATACATATGTCGATCAGCGTCGCAACCGCAGCTACACCGCAGCGGACCGTCGCGCCGACCGCCGGTTCGACAGGCGTGTGGAGCGTCGCCAGGATTTCCGCCGGGCTGAACGGCGTGCGGAACGACGGGCGGACCGCAGGGCAGACCGCCGGTTCGAAAGGCGTCAGTATCGCGCATGGAACCGTAACGCCTGGCGCAATAACGCGCGGTACAACTGGCGCAATCACCGCCGGTACAACCGGAATATCTTCAGCGTCGGGCGGTATTATGCACCCTATCGCGGTTACAATTACCGCCGGTTCAATGTCGGCTTCCAGCTCGGCAACCTGTTCTTCGGCAGCCGGTACTGGATCAACGACCCGTGGCGCTATCGCCTGCCTGCGGTCTATGGCGACTATCGCTGGATCCGCTATTATGACGACGTCGTATTGGTGAACACGTATGACGGTCGCGTGGTCGATGTGATCTACGACTTCTTCTGGTAAGCCGACACGATCCGCCTAGCCCCCGCTTGCGAACCCGCAAGCGGGGGTTTAGCGTTTGGGTCATCATGCCGAAGACGAAGACCGCCCCCGACCGCGATGCGTTAAAACGCACCGGTACCGCCGTCCGCAACCGCCTTGCCAACGACCCGCGCGCCTATCGGGTGCCGACCGACAAGCTGGAGTTGTACGGGTTCGGCGATTTCCTGACCGCTGACGAATGCGCGCGGCTGGTGGCGATGATCGACGCGATTGCGAAGCCGAGCGCACTATTCAAGGTTGATTACGGTAGCGGGTTCCGCACATCGTTTTCCAGCGATCTCGACCCGCACGAACCACTGGTCAAAGGCATCTCGCGGCGTATCGACGATTTGCTGGGCCTGAAAGCGGAGACGGGCGAGGCGGTGCAGGGGCAGCGCTATTTACCGGGGCAGGAATTCAAGCCGCATAACGACTGGTTCTATCCCGAAGAGGAATACTGGAAAGTCGAGCGCAAACGCGGCGGGCAACGCAGCTGGACCGCGATGGCTTTTCTGAATGCGGTGGAAGAAGGCGGCGACACGCATTTCACCAATGCGGGTCTCGCCATCGCGCCACAGCCCGGCGCGCTGCTGGCGTGGAACAATGCGGACCCGTCGGGTATCTGCAACGAGGATACGATCCACGCCGGAACGCCCGTGCTGGCGGGCAAGAAGTACATCATCACGAAGTGGTATCGCACCCGCAAATGGGGCTGAACCGCTAACCATCCCCGCGCGCAAGCGCCTCCGCAATCAGGCGGCGCGAATTGTCGATACCGTACAGCGCGATGAAGCTGCCCATGCGCGGACCCTGGTCGCTGCCGAGCAGCGTCTGATACAGCGCGCGGAACCAGTCGCGCAGGGACTCGAACCCGAACGCCTCATCCTTGCCGATCTCATACACTTGCGTCTGCAATTCCTCCGCCGTCGCATAAGCAGGCGCAGCGGCGAGATAGGCGTCAAGCGCCTGCAACGCCGCTGCTTCCCCGTCGGTCGGCGCGCGCTTTTCCAGTGTCGGCACGATGTAATCACGGGTGTAGTTCACCGCCGCGCGGATCAGGTCGGCCACGTCGGGTATGCGCGCGCTCTCGCCGTAGAACCGGTCGAGATAGTCCGCCACATTCGCTTCAGTCGCTTCCGCCCCCAGCACACTGGCGAGGTTCAGCAGCAGGCCGAACCCGACCGGCAGGCTGTCCCCTGCCCCCGGTGCCTCCGCTCCGTCGAAGCCACCATTGGCGCGCGACAGGTGCCACACCGGATTGCCGAGCTGCTTGTCCAGCGCCTGTTCCGCCAGCCGTTCGCGGAACTGCCAGTAATCGTCAACCGCACGTGGGATAACGCCGGCGTGTAGTTGCTTGGCGCTTTTGGGATTGGGGAAGATATAGAAGCCAAGCAATTCCTGCGTTCCGTATTCCAGCCATTGCTCGATGGTCAGCCCGTTGCCCTTGGACTTCGAAATCTTCTCGCCATTGGCGTCGAGGAACAGCTCGTAGATCAGCCCCTCAGGCTTGCGCCCGCCCAGCAGCTTGACGATCCGGCCCGACTGCACGCCGCTATCGGTCAAGTCTTTTCCATACATCTCGTAATCGACGCCCAGCGCGAACCAGCGCATCGCCCAATCGACCTTCCATTGCAGCTTGGCCTGCCCGCCCAGTGCGCTCTGTTTGACGACGCTGCCATCCGCGTCGGTGAAGCGGATGGTGCCCGCCTCCGCGTCGACCACCTCAACCGGAACCTGCAGCACATGGCCGCTGGTCGGGCTGACCGGCAGGATCGGCGAATAGGTCCGCCGCCGTTCCTCGCGCAGCGTCGGTAGCATGATGTCGAGAATGCCCTGGTTATGGCGGAGCACATTGCGTAGCGCATCGTCGAACGCACCCGACAGGTATCGGTCGCTCGATGCGACGAACTCGTATTCGAAGCCGAACCGGTCGAGGAAGGCCCGCAGCATGGCGTTATTGCGATGCGCGAAGCTTTCATATTCGCCCGTCGGGTCCGGAACACGACATAGCGGCTTGTGCAGGTTGTTCCTCAGAACTTCCGCGCCTGCAATGTTGTCAGGCACTTTGCGCAGGCCGTCCATATCGTCGGAGAACGCCACCAGCCGCGTTTTGCCGTCTTCGGGCTTCGCGCCGATGATCGCCTCGTAGGCGCGACGGACCAGCGTGGTGCGCAGCACTTCTTGAAACGTGCCGATATGCGGCAGGCCGGACGGGCCGTAGCCGGTTTCGAACAGCACTGGCGCAGCGCTTCCGTCCGTGGCGGTCTTGCCGTCGGGATAGCGTTTCACCAGACGCTGCGCCTCGACAAAAGGCCAGGTCTTGGAAACACGCGCGGCGGCGGCAAGTTCTGTTATGCTCATGGACGCGACCCTTTGCCGATAGGGCGCTTGGGCGCAACCGTCGCGCACGCCCGCGTGGAACACTTTGGCCCTGTATTACGCACCCCACCCGGTCTTGCGAAAGCCGCTCGGTCCGCGGTCATAATGGCTGTTCCACACGCCTGCCGTGTAACTTTCGCGTTTGGGGGCTTGGCATGCATTTGTTCTCGCCGACGTTCGGTGAAGTAGGATATCGAGGCGGGCGCAGGCTATCACGCGCCCGGCGTGTAGGACACCGGCCAGCACGGCGCCTGCGATGTTTACTTTCCGTTCCGCGCTTCGCATACCACGCATTCGTGCCCGCCGCCCTTCCCCTCCCCGCGCTTCACGCCAGCCATGCCGGTGTCTGGCTGCGTGCACCCAATGCGGAAACGCAGAGCGCGTCCAAGGGTAATGCCGTCACCGCCGCCTCCGAAACGCCGGTGCTGCTGCTGAACGCGCCGCTGGTGGCATCGCGGCTGGGCTATCCCGATCTGTCGGGGCTGGACCTGCTGGAACTGTTCGCCTTCGTGCATCCCGCCCGGTTCTGCGTACCGACACCCAAGGGGCTGGCGGCGGCGTGCGGCCTACCCGATCCCGGCACCGACGATGGCGTGCCGCTGCTGCTGCAACAGGCGGCGGCGGTGTTGCTGGAACGGTGCGAGGCGGAGGACTGGGCGGAGCGCGATGGCGCGTGGTCGGCGCTGCAATCGCTGAGTCGCCTGCGTTGGCCGTGGGCGGGGGTATGCGCGCCGCATGTCGCCAAACCGAAGCGCGCGGAACGCTGGCTATTCAGCAAATTGCCCGAATGGGAGGAACATCCCGAACGCCAGCAGCCTGCGCAAGTCACGATTAAGCCCGCCGAAATAGACGAACAGCTCGACTACCTCACCGGCGAACATGCCGAACGGCGCGAGGGGCAGCGCAGCTATGCCCGCGATGTCGGCGGGATTTTCGCGCCCCGCACCCGCACCGACACGCCGCACATGCTGCTGGCGCAGGCGGGCACCGGCATCGGCAAGACGCTGGGCTATCTTGCCCCCGCATCGCTGTGGGCAAGCGCAGCGCGCGGTACGGTCTGGGTCAGCACCTTTACCAAAAATCTGCAACGACAGCTGCGCAGCGAAGCGGCACGAGCCTGGCCGGACCGGCGCAAGGACGGCACGCGGCCCGTGGTGGTGCGCAAGGGGCGCGAGAACTATCTGTGCCTGCTGAATCTGGAAGATGCCTTGCAGGGCGGCTTCGGCGGGCGGCCCGCCATCCTGGCGCAACTGGTCGCGCGCTGGGCCGCCTATTCGCAGCGACGGCGACATGATCGGCGGCGATCTGCCCGGCTGGCTCGGCACGCTGTTCCGCCGCCGCGCCATCGCCTCGCTGACCGACCAGCGCGGCGAGTGCATCTACGCCGGGTGCCCGCATTACCGCAAATGCTTCATCGAACGCGCCGCCCGCGCCAGCGCGCAGGCCGACCTGGTCATCGCAAATCACGCGCTGGTGATGATAAACGCCGCCCGCTCGCGCGATATGGGCCACCGCCCGACACGCATCATCTTCGACGAGGGCCATCACGTCGCCCACGCCGCCGATGCCACCTTCGCCGCCGCGCTGAGCGGGCAGGAAGCGATCGAGCTGCGGCGTTGGTTGCTGGGGCCGGAGCGCGGAAGCAAGGGGCGACGGCGCGGGCTGGCCGCGCGGCTGGCCGATGTCGCCAGCTATGACGAGGCGGGCGGGCGGGCCATTGCCGAGGCGCTGGACGCAAGCATCGTGCTGCCGTCCGACGGCTGGCTGCAGCGCCTGCACGATGGCGACCCGTTCGGCCCGGTCGAGGCGTTGCTGGCGGGCGTGCGCGACCTGACCTTCGCGCGCGACGAAAGCGGGCGCGACGGCGGCTATGGCATCGAGACCGAAATTGCGCAGTTGCCGGGGCCGCTGATCGAACAGGGACAACTCGCGGCGGAAGCGCTGGAAGCGGTTCGCGCGCCGCTAATCCGCCTCGGCGTCCGGCTGGAAGCGGTGGTGGAGGATGCGCCCGACTGGCTCGACGCGACGGGCCGCGCGCGCATCGAAGGCGCGCGGCATTCGCTTGGCTGGCGCACCGATCTGCTGGCGGCATGGATCGCTCTGCTCGGAAGGCTGGGCGGGCCCGTCGATCCCGATTTCGTCGACTGGTTCTCGGTGGAGCGGTACGAGGCGCGCGAATTCGATGTGGGCATCCACCGCCGCTGGCTCGATCCGATGAAACCCTTTGCCAAAGTGGTGCTGGAACCCGCGCATGGCGTCATGTTGACCAGCGCCACGCTTACGGACCGCGCGCCGGAGGGTGCCGACTGGGAAACCGCCATCGCCGCGAGCGGGGCGCCGCATGTTCCGCTGGCCCCGGCGACCAGCACGGCGGACAGCCCGTTCGACTACGCTGCCCGCGCCGAAGTGCTGATCGTGACCGATATCGCGCGCGGCGACCTGCCTGCATTGGCGGGGGCCTATGCCCGTTTCATCGAGGCCGCGGGCGGCGGGGTGCTGGGCCTGTTTACCGCGATCCGGCGGCTGCGCATCGTGCATGGCCGCATTGCCGACCGGCTGGCGCGCGCGGGCCTGCCGCTTTACGCCCAGCATGTCGATCCCATCGACACGGGCACGCTGGTCGATATCTTCCGCGACGATCTGAAGGCCAGCCTGCTCGGCACCGATGCCTTGCGCGACGGGGTCGATGTGCCGGGCGAATCGTTGCGCTGCATCGTGCTGGAGGGGGTGCCGTGGCCCAAGCCGGGGATCCTGCACCGCGCCCGCCGCGCTGCCGCAGCGACCGAACCGGGCGGTGCCAAGGGCTATGACGATCGCATCATTCGCGCGCGGCTGGCGCAAGGGTTCGGGCGGCTGATCCGCACGCGCGACGATAGCGGGCATTTCGTGGTGCTGTCCGCCGCTTTCCCCAGCCGCCTGCTGACCGCCTTTCCCGAAGGCACGCCTGTCATACGCCTGACGCTGGAGGAGGCTTTACAACGGGTCGCGGCGGGTGTTGGAACGATGTCGGACACCACTTCACAGGAAACCGCGCTGACGTGAGCAAACCGCATCCATGACAAAGACCCTGGGCCTCCTGCGCCATGCCAAGTCCGAATGGGACGATATGGGTACGCGCGATTTCGACCGCGGTCTGAACGCGCGCGGGCGACGCGGTGCGGCGCTGATTGGCGCGCATATCGCGCAAACGATGGCGGAGCGGTCGCAAGGCTGGGACCGGGTGTTGGCCAGCCCGGCGCAGCGGGTGCGCCAGACGCTGGCGGAAGCGCTTCCGAAACATACACCGGACTGGATCGAACCGCTCTACCTCGCCGATACCGCGACCTTGTTCGACCAGCTGCAGCAATGCGACGACGCGACCGGTGCCGTGCTGATGGCGGGCCACAATCCGGGCATGCAGGAAATGCTTTTCGCACTGGTCCCGCCTGCTGGCGAAAATGCGGATTTCGATGCGGCGGCGCAGAAATATCCGACCGCGACGTTCGCACTGTTCGAGCTGGACATCGACCGCTGGAGCGCGCTGGAAAAGGGGTGCGGCACGCTGGTGCATTTCACCCGTCCGCGCGACCTCGACCCGGAGCTTGGGCCGGAAGGATAAGGCCTTACTGGTGGGTCACGACGATCAGGAACGTTCCGCTATACTGACCCGGCGCCTGACCCGCGCGGAACCGCAATCGACCACCGACATGCATGTCCGCCGCGCCAGTCGCCGGTATCGTAACACTGCGCGGTAGGGAGCGCTGTGCACTATCGTCGAAGCTGATGCGCAGGCGGTCCACGGTCATCGGTGCACCGGGTCCGGTCAGTTCGAACGTCGGCGCAGGCGTGGTAATCAGGATATCGGTATTCGCCGGGCCGGTCACCGCAAAAGCGCCGCGTGCAAAACCGTTGTTCGCAACGAAGACGGTGTTTCCGTTGCCGTTGCGGCTGCCGTTGCGTGCATGGATCGTCACGCGTGCCCAGCCGGTTGCAGGCGCGATCATCGTGCCGAATTCGAGGTCCGCTGTCTTCGCGACAGCAACAGGCGAAGTAATCCGTGCCGTTGCGGTCCCGCTACTCGTGAATGTATCGCCCGGCTGCGCCATTGCCGTGCCGCCCGTGGCAAAAGCCGCGACGGATGCGGCGCAGGTCAGGAGGCGGCGATAGTTCATCCTTGCATGGATAGCGGACCGGTGACGCCATGTGTTTAAGAGACGCGGTTAACGCGCATTAGCCATACTACAGCAATTGCTGTTGCGCCTTGCGGCCGGACCACGGCTGGTCCGTCCGGTCGATAGCGACGGGACCGTCATAGCCGACGCACAGTTCGATGGCCTCGGCCGGTTTGGCAGCAACCCATGCGTCGCGTGCATCGCCTTCGAGTATTACCGGCATCCGCGCATGGACATCGGCCGCAGCACCCACCGCATCGGTCATCACCATCGCATAGCTGCGCCCCCATTCCTCGCTGTCGCGCCACACGCCTGCGCAGGCGAACAATTCCTCTTCCCCTGCCCGCATCCAGCTCCGCGTCATCGCACCCTTCGCGCCCTCCGCCTCGGCCCAGCCGGTCAGTGGTATAAGGCAGCGCCGTGTTTCGAAGCTCCTGCGCCAGAAGAAGCTGTTGAGCTTGTCCGTGCGCGCATTGTTGACCGGTTTGGGCTTTAAGAGCTTGCCGGTTTTCGACTTCATCTGCAGTGGCAAGCCCCAGATCATCGCCTGCAACGTTCCCTCGGCAATCACCGGGCCGGGATGGCCGGGATAAATCTCGCTGCCCATGTTCGCGCCCGTCAGCGCGTCTTTCGCATTGAACAACCGCGCGACCTCGGCGGCGCTCTTGGTCATACGGTAGAGGTTGCACATTGTCCTATTTCCTCCATCACATCCCGGCATTGCCGACTACGAAACACGCCGCTGCCATCAACGCGCCTGCCCAGCGATTGGTACGAAACCGGTCGAGGGGATTGGCCGCGTCGGCGGGATCGAGCGTCACCACCTGCCACGCCAGGTGGAGCGCCACCGGCAGCAGCGCCAGCAACGCCACCCAGTCCCCGCGCCACAGCCAGAACGCACCCGTCCAGCCCGCCAGCGCCAGTGCGTAGCACACCGCCACGCCGCCCTGCACGTGCCGCCCCATCCGCAGCGCGCTGGAGCGGATGCCGACCAGTGCATCGTCCTCGCGGTCCTGCAAGGCATAGATCGTGTCATAGCCCACGATCCACGCTACCGTGCCCGCATAGAGCGCCGCCATCACTTCGAACCGGTCGCCCCGCATTGCCAGCCATGCCACCGGCACGCCCCAGCCGAACACCAGCCCCAGCCACAGCTGCGGCCACCACGTTATGCGCTTCATGAAGGGATAGGCGGCGACCAGCAGCAGGCTGCCCAATGCGACGAGCTGCGCCTCCCACCGCAGCTGCACCAGCACGACGAGGCCGATCAGGCACAGGGCACCGAGCCACAGCCACGCGGCGCGCTTGGCAATGCGACCGCTGGCGACGGGCCGACTGGCGGTGCGGGCCACCTGTCGGTCCAGATCGGCATCGACGATGTCGTTATAGACGCACCCCGCCCCGCGCATGGCGATACTGCCCAGCAGCAGCCACGCGACCAGCTCCCACTGAAATCCTCGCCCCGCCAGCCACAGCGCCCACACGCAAGGCCAGAACAGCAGCCACCAGCCGATAGGCCGGTCGAACCGCGCCAGCAGCGCCAGATCGCGCGCAGGCTGCGGCAAACGCGCAACAAGGCCGCGATGCTCGCTGTCGGGCACGATGTCCGGTTGGTTGGAGGGAGAAGTCATACCTTTGGGTCTAACACATTCCGGCCATCGTCCAGAACCCCCAGCATCGCGCTCAACCTGCTTGGGCACGCCGACTCAATACAACAAAGGATGACGTCTGCACGGACCATACGTATACGCAACGCATGCCCGCCACACCTGCCTGGCCCCCGCGCAGTGCCCCGCGCCTGTTCATCCCTGATTGCATAGCGCAGGGAAGCAACATTACCCTCGAAGGGCCACACGCACATTATCTGCTGCGTGTCATGCGGGTGAAGGTGGGCGACACCGTTATCCTATGTGACGACATCACAGGTGAATGGGCAGCGACCGTCACTTGACGGAAAAACGTCGCCTCACGGTGGCCCCTGCCAAATGCCTGCGCCCGCGCGAAACGCCACCCGACCTTTGGCTGTGTCCTGCGTTGCTGAAGAAAGACCGCTTCGACCTCGTGCTGGAAAAAGCCACCGAACTCGGCGTCGCGCACATCCATCCGCTTGTCATGCGGCGTTGCGTCGCCACCCGCCTGAACGCGGCGCGCGCGCGCCAGCTTGTCACCGAAGCGGCGGAACAATGCGCGCGCACTGCCTTGCCCGTTCTGCAAACCCCGGCGACGCTGGCCGAAAGCCTGCGCGATTGGCCCGATGGACGTTCGATCTTCTATGCGGACGAGAACGGCGGCGCAGATGCAATGGAAACCTTTGGTAACCATGCTGGCCCCGCCGCAATCATTACCGGACCCGAAGGCGGCTTTGACCCCGTCGAGCGGGAGGCGCTTGAAAACCACCCGGCCGCACACCCTGTATCGCTCGGCCCGCGTATATTGCGGGCCGAGACCGCTGTCATGGCGTCAATTGCGCTGTGGATGGTGGCAAGCGGCGATTGGGTTGATAGCAGGTAAAGATGCTTCCCACACGGTAACGGGGTGTTTACCGTTTCCGTCATGAGCACACGCAACGCCTCCGCGGCCGATGAGCCAGTCATCGAAGATCGCAGCCAGCTGATTGCACCGCTGCAAGGCGGCGAGAAGCCGGTGACGTCATGGCGTATCGGCACCGAACATGAAAAGCTTGTTTACCGACGTCGTGACTTCGCGGCGCCATCTTATGACGAACCCTCAGGTATCCGTGATATCCTGTTGAATCTGCAAAAGTTCGACTGGCATCCGGTGGAAGAAAGCGGCAAGGTCATCGCTATGGCGGGCGATGATGGCACAGTGTCGTTGGAACCTGCCGGTCAGCTCGAATTGAGCGGTGCGCCGCTTGAAAACCTGCACGAAACCTGCGCCGAGACCGGGCGTCACCTCGCCCAGGTCAAGGCCGTTGGCGACGAACACGGCGTCGGTTTTCTCGGCCTCGGCATGTGGCCCGACAAGACCCGCGCGGAACTGCCCATCATGCCGAAGGGACGCTATGACGTCATGCTGTCGCACATGCCGCGTGTCGGTTCGCTTGGCCTGGACATGATGTTGCGGACCTGCACCATTCAGGTGAACCTCGATTATTCCAGCGAAGCGGACATGGTGAAGAAGTTCCGCACGGGCCTTGCCCTGCAGCCGCTGGCCACGGCCCTGTTCGCTAACTCACCCTTTACCGAAGGCAAGCCAAACGGTTACCTTTCGTATCGAAGCCATATCTGGTCAGACACCGACCCGCACCGCACCGGGATGCTGCCCTTCGTGTTCGAAGACGGCTTCGGCTATGAACGCTGGGTCGATTACATGCTCGACGTGCCGATGTATTTCGTGTTCCGCGACGGCAAGTATATCGACGCTGCCGGGCACAGCTTTCGCGATTTCCTGAAGGGCGAACTGGCGGTGCTGCCGGGCGAGAGGCCGCGAGAGGGTGACTGGTGGGATCACCTGTCCACCGCCTTCCCCGAAGTGCGCCTCAAGAGCTTTCTGGAAATGCGCGGGGCCGATGGCGGGCCATGGAGCCGTATCTGCGCGCTGCCCGCCTTATGGGTCGGCCTGCTCTACGATCAGGACGCGCTCGATGCAGCGTGGGATCTGGTCAAGGACTGGACGATGGAAGAGCGCGAGGCGCTGCGCAACGCCGTCCCTGCTGAGGGGCTGGATGCGAGGATACCGGGCGGGCGGCGCTTGCAGGAGCTGGCGCGCGAAGTGTTGTTTATCGCGCGTGCGGGGTTGGTGTCACGCGCGCGCCTGAACGCCAGTGGCGACAACGAGACGGGCTTCCTGGAAACGCTCGACGAGATCGTGGCCAGCGGCAAGGTCCCGGCCCAGCGGTTGCTGGATAAATATCACGGCGAATGGGGCGGTGACATTAATCGAGTTTATAAATATAGTTTCTAATTTGGCGTTGCGGAAGTTTAGGCAGCAACCGGTTTGGGCCTAAACTTCCGCACCACCCGCTCCATTCGCGATGTGATGACGCCATGCTCCGCCATCCAGTCGTAATACGCGCGGTATTTCGGATCCTCGGCGAGCAGATGCGCCTCTTCGGTCCGCGCACGCCAGTAATAGAGCGCGCTGATACAGGCGAGGAACGCGGTGTTGCGGATCGCATCCACCGGCGATGCGCCGACCACGAAGAACGGCATCGTCGCGCACCACCAGAACAGGTTTTTGCTCAGATAGGCCGGATGGCGTGTGAACCGATACGGTCCGTTTGTGATGACGCCGCGATAGGTCAGGTTCGAAAAGCGGATGCCGAACGCCACCGTCGCCCAGGCATATATTGCCGTCAGCGCAACCAGAATCGCGCCCCACAGCGTCAGTGCAATCGTGCTGTCCGCCAGCCAGACGTCCCAGCCGCGCGTGTTCACTTGGTAATTGAAAATGCCATTGTCGCCCATGACCCCCCATGCCAGCGGCGGGTAACACGCCAGCGCCGCGATCCAGCCGGCCAGGAACGGATTGCCGCTGCGGATATGGGCATCGAGCGGTCGCATGGTTAGCAGATAGCCGACCGTGCCGATCTGCACATCGATGACGAACAGCAGCTCGATACACAATGTCGCCAGCACCACCGGGTTGGAAGCAATATCGGAAAGGTCATGCTCGACGATGAAAGCGAAACCGCCCGGCACGATCGACAGCATGAAGGCAGTGAAGAAGCCCTTGATGATCCACGCACGCCAGTGCTTCGCAAGGGTGTCGCGATCCCACCCCGCCTGCCGCGTCAGCAGGGCGCCGAAGTGCCATGCCGCGTCGCGCGGTTGCTTCATGTAGCGGTCGATCCACAGGACATAGGGGACCGTGGCGATGGCAATGGGAATGATGGCCGCGCCGAGGATCTTCATGGCGAACAGATACGCTCCGCCCCAGTACCAGCGGGCTAAGCAGTAGAGCGCTGCGATCACCGCGAAAGTCGCCCACAGCCCGATGATCTTGGTGACGGAGGTGCGCCAGTCCGCACCCCATTTCCGCCCCTCGCCCCAGACGATGCCGGTGGACGGGTTGCGATGGACCTTGTCCACCATCACCGACCACGCCACCATCGGAAGCGCGGCACACAGCAACGCCACCAACGAGGCATACGGGCCGGACATGACCTCGCGTGGTCCGGGCAAGTCCAGCGCCGTGGCGATAGCGGGATAGTTGCGGCAGAACGCGATCCAGCGCAAACAGCCCCGCCAGGCCTACCAATCCGACCCAGGGCGAGACATCGCTGGCCGGCGGTCGGTCGGACGACGCCGTGCTGAATTGCGAATGATCGTGCGCGGTCATGGCGGGCAGCCGTAGCGCGCGAGAGGTTAAAGTGTCGGTAACGACGATGGCCGCATCCCGCAGCGGGACGGGCTGTCGCTCACCCCTTAACGGAAGGCGTGAATGCGCCCATTATCGTCCAGCACGTACAGCGTGTTGTTGGCGACCACTGGCGGCAGCGACACCGCCGCGCCCAGATCGCGATAGAGGGCGGACGACCCCTCGCCCACGCTCACCTTGTGCAGTTCGCCTTCGGTGCTGGCCACCCATAGCGAATTGCCCGCAAGCACCGGACCGGTCCAGAAGATCGGGTTCTTTTTCTTCTTCTCGTTGCGGAAGCGTTGCAGCTGGCTGATCCAGCGCACCTTGCCCGTTGTGCGCGCGATGGCGAGCAGGCGCGAATCGTCGGTCAACGCGAAAATCCACTCGCCCGCTATCGCCGGGGTCGAAATACCCGCGACGTTCAGCTCCCATGCGCGTTGCCCGGTGACAAGTTCGTACGCCGCCATGCGACCGCCCTGCCCCAGCGCGTAAACGCGCCCCTGGTCGATGATAGGATCGGCATCGATATCATAGAGCGAGCCAACAGATGTCGAGATAGAGGTCAGCGCCAGCGCATCGGACCACAGCGTCCGACCGTTTTCATAGCGGTAAGCGACCAGTTCGCCCGAGCTGTAGCCGGCGACGACTGTACCCTGTCCTGCGGCAGGCGCAGCGACGCCAAACACACCCGCCTGCGCCGTAGACCCCGATTCGCGCCACAGCGTTTTGCCGTCGGTGACATCAAGCGCGTGGATCTGGTTGTCCTGCGTCATCACGAATACCGAATTGAACGCAATCGTCGGCGATCCGCGTAGCGGCCCGGCGGGTGTCACCGACCAGATTTCCGATCCGTTTGTCGCATCCAGCGCCACGACCCGTCCGGTACCGCTCGTCGCATAGACCCGGCCATTTGCATAACTCGCCCCGCCCCCGAAAACCGCCGCGGACAGGCCCTCGGCCACCGGCAAGCGATACGTCCAGCGTCGCGCGCCGCTTTGCGCATCGAAGGCACTGACCACCCCATCGGTGCCCACCGCGTACAGCCCGCCCCCACCGATGACCGGTGCCGCCGCAAGCCGCCTGCGATTGCTCGATCCGGCGATCTGCGCGGTCCATGCGGGCGATGGGTTATCGGAAATTGCGAGATGTCCGTTGGACTTGCCCGCATTCCCGCCATTCTGCGCCCACTCGGCATTCGCGCGCGCGGGCGGCAGCACAACTGCAACGGATTGCAGTGCCTGGTCGATCTGCGCGCCGGTCTGGATGCGCGAGAGCACCGGGACGCGGTCGCCGGTCGTCGGCGTAGTTTTTGGCTCGTTATTGCCGCCGATGATGCCGCAACCCGTCAGGGCCAGAGCAGCGCCTAGCGAGGTTACAGACCGCGCGAGACAGCTTTGGTAGAAACGCATATCCAAAATCCTCTATCGGCCCAACGCGCGCATCGGCGCGGCGGCGGCCTTATTGTGCGGTGGCAGGAGCATTGCTCTGTTCGTCCGCTGGTACGACCAGCTCTTCCATGATCTCGTCGACATCGACGATTGCATCGACGCCCAGCAATCCCGCCATCTGGCGCGCCCGCGACCGCAAACTCTCCGGCACGTCCTCCGCCTTCGCAATTGAGGCAAACAGCGCGCCGGCCTGGGCATCCTTGTCCTGGTCGAGATACGCCATGGCCAGCATCTCGCCCGCGCTCCCGAAGAACGGCCGATCCGGCTTAGCCAGCGGCTCCAGCGTCGCAACGATATCGGCGGGCTTCATCGTATCGAAGCGGGCCGCCACATCGCGCACCGTCGCCAGTTCGCGTAATGCCTCGGGTGCTTCGCCATTGGCCGCGACCGCCGCATAGAGCTTCGCCGCATCGGCGCTGCGACCGTCCTGTTGCGCAATTCCCGCTTTCAGCATCTGCGCATTGATCGCCGCCAATCCCTCGCCATCGGCAATCAGCGTATCGAGCTGGTCGTCCGCCGTTTGCAGGTTGCCTGCCTCCAGCTGATCGAGCGCACCAACCAAGGCTTCGCTATCGGCTTCCATCGCGGCTTCGCGCTGGCTATCCCAATACAGATAGGCGGCAAACGCGAGCAGGCCGACGACCAGCACAGCAATGACGATCCGCCCGTAATTTTTCGCAAAGTCCGTATAGCGATCCTGCCGCACGGCATCGTCTATCTCGCGCAGCAGCACTTCGTCTTCCGCGGCTTTGCGCTTTGCCTTACGATCGTCGGCGCGATTTTCGGCCCGATCACCATCGCGCGGTTTCGGCGTATCGGGAGTAGTGGTCGGGGGTAGGGCCACGCGGGGGCGCTTCCTGTCTGCAAAGTTGGCGGAAAAATACTGTGCGCGCGTCTTTAACCGATGATGGCAAGGATGCAATTCTTCGCGCGTTGCGCGTGAATGCGGACTGAAGCCATTAGGTCAGCGTGCGACCCATCGCTGAGCCGTAAAGCCGGCGATATGTGTCGAGCATCCGCCGCTCGTCATATTCCGCGACTGCACGCTGGCGGTTTTCCTCACCCACCGCTTTTCGCAAGGCATCGTCGGCGGCGAGCCTTTCGAGCGCGGATGCAATCGCGCTGTCATCGCCGGCGGGAATGACGAAGGGCGTATTGGCGGGCGCGACCATTTCCGCCACATCGCCAACATCGGGCGCGACCACCGGAAGACCTGCCGCCATCGCCTCCACGACGGAGATCGGGAACTGCTCGGTGTCGGACGACAGCGCGAAGATGTCGAACAGCCCGACGAAGCGGGCCGGGTCAGGCACGAAGCCGGGAAGGTGGACGCGGTGTCCGATATTCAGGCGGTTTGCCTCGTCGCGGATGACGGCTTCTTCCGGACCCTCGCCCACGATCACCAGCTGCCACGGTTCGGGCAGCGTTCGGAACGCGCGCACCAGCGCAGGCAGGTTCTTTACCCGCCGCAGCCCGGCCAGGGTGCCGACCCAGCGTTCCTCGCGCCGCTTGATAACCCCGCGCAGCGCATCGGGCTTCGGCTTTTTGGCAAAGGCGCGGGTGTCGATCCCGTTGGCAATGCGCTTCACCCGACCCAGCGGCTGCTGCCAGGTTTCCAGCGCGATTTCTTCCAGCGTTTCGGACGGCACGACGAGTCCCGATGCCTTGCCCAGCGCAATACGCCGGTACCAGTTGCGCGTCGTCTTCAACCCGTCGCGCTCGTCCTCGTTGAACCCATCTTCGTGATGCACCAGCGATGGCAAGCCGAGGTGATCGCGGAACAGCGTATGCGCCATCACCGCATCCATCGCGCCCCAGTTATACGTCAGCACCAGGTCGAACGGCTTCATCGTGCGGGCGATACGGTTCAGCCGTCCTGGCGTGGGCCGACCGCGCAGCGACGGAAAGTCGGCGAGGAAACTTGCCTTCACGCCTCGTGCGATGTGCGCCTTGGCTGCGAGTTGCGAAGGGTCGGCGGACACGATCGTATGCTGCGCCTGCTTGCCCAAAGCATTCATTATCCGGACCGAGCGCAGTTCCTTTCCGCCTGAAGCGAATGTAGAATGCACGTGCAGGATGCGCGCAGGCTTTTCCCCTTTCGCGCTCATGCGATATCGACCAGCAAGGCTTCGATGGCAGCGAGCGCAGATGGCTCCGTCAGCAAAGGGGCATGGCCGATGTCGGGCACCGTAACCGCCGCTGCACCGGGCAATTGCGCCTGCATCCTGGCGTAGGTTTCGGCCGAGAGCAGGTTCGACAATGCCCCGCGCACCAGCAGCACCGGTTTGCCATTCAGGCTTTTGAATGCGGGCCACAGGTCGGGTGGCGCTGCGCCATCGTCTTGTGCGAAAGGCTCGGCAATCTTCATGTCGTAATCATATCCGATGCGCCCGCTCTGCTGCACGTCCATCCCGCGCTTGGCCATTGCCAGCCAGTCTTCCAGTTCGAACGCAGGATGCGCGCCCGCATGGAGGTCTTCCAATGCACGCGCGGCGTGGATCCACGTCGGATAGCTGCGCCCCTGCCCCACATACCCTCGAATATGTTCCAGCCCGGCTGCATCGATTTCGGGGCCGATATCGTTCAGCACCGCCGCCGCGATCCGGTCCGGCTGGTACGCCGACAGCAGCATGGTCATCAACCCGCCCAGCGACGTGCCGATAAACACTGCGCGTGAAATGCCTTCCCGGTCGAGCAGTGCCAGCACGTCGGCGACATAAGTCTGCGGGGTGTAGGTCGCGGGGTCCGCAGCATATTCGCTTTTGCCGCGTCCACGCATATCGGGAACGATCACGCGTCGCGTTGACGCAAGCCGGCTGGCCAGATCGGCAAAATCGCGCCCGTTACGGGTCAGGCCGTGCAGGCAGATGACCGGCGTATCCTTGGCTGGGCCCGCTGCCGGATAGTCACGATAATGCAGCGCCAGCCCATCGGCGCTGGGCCACGTCCCGTCGCTATAATTCCGATCGTTATCGCGCTGCGTCGTCATGCCGTTCACATCCGTTGTCTGTCCGCTTTCCCATTGCAGCTTTCAGTGCGACGCGCCACACGCTTGGCATGACCGGCGCATCCTATCGTCCCGAAACACCCATCGTCTCCCTTGTTGACTGGCTGGCGGACCCGGTCGAAGCAGCGCAGTTTCCGCAGGCGCGTCTGCGGTATTGGAATGAGCGTGCTGCCGCCAGTATCGGGCTGGACACTCTGTCGGACCCGGAGAAAGTCGCGCATTTCGGGCGTTTCGCGGCGTTGCCGGATAATCTGCCGCAACCGCTGGCGCTGCGCTATCACGGTCACCAGTTCCGCAATTACAATCCTGAGATAGGCGACGGGCGCGGCTTCCTGTTTGCCCAGATGCGCGACGATGCGGGACGATTGCTCGATTGCGGCACGAAGGGGTCGGGCCGAACACCGCATAGCCGGTCGGGCGACGGACGTCTGACCCTGAAAGGCGCGGTGCGTGAGATACTAGCCACCGAGACGCTGGAGGCTTTGGGCGTTAACACCTCGAAGACGCTCGCCGTTCTTGAAACCGGCGAGGCCCTACAACGTGGCGACGAACCTTCGCCCACCCGCTCCGCCGTGATGACCCGGCTAAGCCACGGCCACATTCGCTTCGGCACGTTCCAGCGGCTGCTGGCGCTGGAGCAGCCGGACAACATGGCACAACTGGTGGACTATTGCCTGACGCACTTTCCAGGACCACCCCCGCCTGAAGATACCGCTGGTGGCGATGTACCGGCAGTGCGGTTGCTGCATCACGTGGTGGAACGCGCGGCCGATCTGGCGGCAAGCTGGATGGTCGCGGGGTTCGTCCACGGTGTGCTGAATACAGACAACATGAACATCTCCGGCGAAAGCTTCGATTACGGGCCCTGGCGCTGGCTACCGCGCTGGGACGCCGCGTTCACTGCCGCCTATTTCGATCACCAGGGGCTTTATGCGTTCGGCCGCCAGCCCGAAGCGGTGCATTGGAATTGCGGGCAACTGGCGGTTGCCCTGCGAACGCTGGCCGAGGCGCCGCCCCTGATTGCGGCGCTGGACAGGTTCGGCCCGCTCTACATGGAGGCCATCGGGCAACGCTGGTGCTGGCGGCTGGGAATGGAGCCAGGCGATGCGAAAACGAACGGACGGATCGTTGCCGCCAGCGAAGCGCAGATGCGCGCCAGCGGCGTGTCGCCCGACCGGTTTTTCCACGCCCATCGCAGTGGACGGAATGCAGATGGCGCGCTGCGCGAGGCGCTTGACGACCTGACACCTGTCGAGAGCGACGAACCCTATTGGGATGGCGAGCCGGAAACGATGCTTGTCGACGACGTCGAAGCCATTTGGGACGCCATCGACCGCGACGACGACTGGGACCCGCTATATCGCAAGATCGATGCGGTACGGGCAATGGGGCACGCGCTTGGCCCGCCTCCGGTTGCAGCCGGACACTCCTGAACGCGCGCCTAACCCGCCGCTCCGGGAATCATTTCCAGCGGCTGCAAATCGATACCGACCAGCTTCCATCGGCCCTGCTCCCACTGAAAATACAGGTCGAAAGCCAGACTGCTCGGTCGTGTCTGGAACAAGCCCTGCACACGAAAGATGTCTTCGCGCACCATCTGAGGTGCCTGGGTATAAGTCGGCGGGACAAGCAGCGTATTGGACAGGTCGGTACGCGAATTGCGGATCGTCGCGAAAATCTCGGTCAGGCGCGCTGCGTTGTTCTGGATCTGGAACCCCTGCGCGGAAATATCGCGTAGTACCGAATAATTGCCGGACAGGTTCGCATGATCGACTGCTGCCATGATCGACCAGATCATCTTGGACAATTCGAGCTGGCTGGGTGTCGGGCGGATCGAGGGCGGCGGCTGAATTTGCGGTTGTGCTACGGATTGCCCCGGCGCGAGCGGCTGTTGCTGCGCCAGTGCGGGCGCTACGGAAACGATCAGGGCAGCTGCAACGAAAAATGCCGGAGCACGAGGCCCCGGCATCTTCGATTTTGGTTCGGTCATACTCATGACCGGTTTTGTAACCGCTTACCAGGCGACTTGGAAGCCACCACGCGCGCCGACTTCGCCGCTGTCGAAACCGACACCGACACCCGCAGAGAACGCAGCGTTTTCGCCAATCCGAGCCGACAGGGCAACGGTACCGGCACCCTGGCTTTCGAAGTAACCGACGCCACCCGACAGGGCGAAGCTGGTACCGGCCGGAAGACCGGGCGATTCCATGGCCAGCGCCATCGCGACACCTTCGTTGGACCGGTCGATCGCCGCGCGGTTGTCTTCCGAAGCGGCGAACAAAGTGTTGATCTGGCCCGTCTGGGCCGAGGTCAGCGCCTGCAGCGCAGTCACGTTGGTGCCCAGCGTGCCGATGGCTGCAGCATTGGCAGCAATATTGCCGGAGTTCACGCCGATGGCCGCCGCGTTGTTGGCCTGTCCGACCGAGGATGCCATCGCTGTCCGACCGAGCGTGCCGGATGCATCCGTTGTAACGGCGAACAGCGTACCGGTCTGGCTCGTGATGCTGGTATCGAGGCCGGACAAGACGACCTGCCCGTCATTCGTTGCCGTTGCACCATTACCGATGGCGATGGCGTTCACGCCGCTCGCAACGGACTCGTTGCCGATGGAAATCGCACCGTCTCCTGTTGCCGCAGCAGCTTCGCCGACCGACACAGAACGAACGCCGGTGGCAACGGCCAGGTGGCCGAGTGCCGTCGCGCGTTCGGCGGTCGCTTCGGAACGCCAGCCATAGGCCGTTGCACCGGGACCATTCGCCAGCGCCTGTCCGCCGACCACCGTCGTCGAGGGTCCGCTGGCGACGGTTGCCCGCCCCGTCGCACCGTCGCGGTTACCGCCGATTGCGATCGAGTCGCCCCCGGTCGCCTGTGCTGTATTGCCGATCGCAACCGAGTTGCTGCCCGATGCAACTGCATCCTCGGCACCGGCGAAGCTCTGGTCGCCCGAAGCCGTGGTCTGATGACCGACGGCCGTGCCCATCGCACCCGATGCGACGGCCTGCCAACCCAGCGCGGTGGCACCCGGCGTGCTCGCAATCGATTCGCCGCCAAGCGCGGTCGTCGAATTACCGGTCGCAATGGCCGTATCGCCCAGCGCCAGCGCATCTATGCCGTTAGCGATTGCCTCGTTGCCAATAGCCGTTGCAAAATCGGTTTGGGCGTCGGCATTCTCGCCGATTGCCACCGAACGTACACCCTGCGCAGTGGCCAGGTGACCCAGCGCTGTTGCCCGCTCCGCACCGGCCGCCGCACGCCAGCCGAACGCCGTTGCGCCCGGCCCGGTGGCGACGCTTTCCCCGCCGACCGCCGTGGTCGAATTGCCGGTAGCAACCGCCGTGTCGCCAACGGCCAGTGCGTCGATTCCGTCGGCTATCGACTCATTGCCAATCGCAGTGGCATTGTCGCTCTGCGCGTCTGCGTTTTCACCTACGGCGATGGATCGCAGACCCTGTGCCGTTGCAAGGTGGCCAAGAGCGGTCGAACGTTCACCGGTTGCTTCGGAACGCCAGCCGAACGCAGTGGCGGCTGTAGCAGTGGCGAGCGCCTGGCCGCCAACTGCAGTGGTGGAGGCGCCGGTGGCCTGTGTCGCGCGCCCGGTCGCGTCATCGCGATTGCCGCCGATCGCAATGGCATCGCCGCCGCTTGCCAGCGCCGTGTTGCCGATAGCGATGGCGTTATCGCCAGAGGCAACGGCATCTTCGCCGCCCGCGAAACTCTGATCGCCCGAGGCTGTCGTTTGGTGACCGACAGCCGTGCCCATAGCTCCGCTGGCGTTCGCCTGCCAGCCGAGCGCTGTCGATCCAGGAGTAGTCGCCTGACTTTCGCCACCGAGAGCTGTAGTGGAATTTCCTGTCGCTGTCGCCTCGGTACCAAGAGCAAGTGCATCCACTCCGGATGCGGATGCAGATTGGCCGCATGCAAGTGCCGTATCGTCGTCCGACGTGGCACCATCTGTTGTATCGGCCGCCGTTGCGGTGCTGCTATCATCGGTATCGAGCAAGCATTCTTCCGCCGAAGCCGGGGCAGCTGCCAGCGTCATACCTGCGACTGCGATCAATGAAGAGGAAGCGGCAAGGCTCAGGAATTTTCCGTAATTCTTCTGCATTGTGGTGAACTCTTCAGGTTGGTCTCGCATCGGCAGATGCAAAACGGTGTGCGGGAACCATGCAATCCACATGCATGGAATATGCTCAGGAGAATGTCGTTTCGAAACTCACTAGTAGTCTCGGAACGCTATCGAGGATGCGCGATGGCAGGAATATTGCCTATTTGCAACACACTGTTAAGCACGCGGCTGACCTGTCAGCGCTACAGACTCGAGCCGTTCGACCAAAATCTGAGGCGGGCCCGGAGGGCCGGCTTTGCTTTACCTGGTTTTATGCTAGCGCGTATCCGGAACAAGGTTTGGAAAAGCAATCACGTGTCTGACAGTGAAATCGTATCCGTCGAACCCGCCACAGGTGCGGAGGTCTGGCGTGGCAAGGTCGACGATATAGACGCCGTGGTTGATCGTGCCCGCCGTGCCTGGCCCGCCTGGGCCGCGCAGCCGCTTGCCACGCGCATCGAACTGTGCCGCCGTTTCGTGAACGAGGTCCGCAAGGAAGCCGACCTGCTCGCCACCACCATCGCGCGTGAAACCGGCAAGCCAATGTGGGAAGCGCGCACCGAAGTCGATGCGGTAATGGCCAAGGTGGACATTTCGGTCAGTGCCTATGCCGAACGCACCGGGCAGAAGAAGCTCGACAGCGCGATGAAAGGCACCTCTGCGGTCCGGCACAAGCCGCATGGCGTGATGCTGGTCCTCGGCCCGTACAATTTCCCCGCCCACCTGCCGAACGGCCACATCGTGCCTGCGCTGATCGCCGGCAATGTCGTGATATTCAAACCCAGCGAAAAGACGCCTGCTACTGGCGAGCTGCTGATGCAGTGCTTCAACCGCGCGGGCATCTCTGCTGCCGTGGCGCAATTCTGCGTAGGCGGGCCGGAGGAAGGCAAGGCGTTGGTCGCGCATCGCGGCGTGGATGGCGTGCTATTTACCGGCTCCGCGCAGGTCGGCATCGCCATCAACAAGCGGCTGGCCAACAATCCGGGCAAGATCGTGGCGCTCGAAATGGGCGGCAACAACCCCATCGTGGTGATCGACACGCCCAAGATTACCGACGCCGCCACGCTCGTTATCCAGAGCGCCTTCACCACTGCCGGACAACGTTGCACCGCGGCGCGGCGGTTGATCGTGAAGGACAGCATGTACGCCCCGCTGATCGACGAGCTGAAGACGCTGACCTCGCGCCTGATCGTGGGCGAACCCTTTGCCGAGCCTGCACCTTTCATGGGACCAGTGATCGACAATGCCACGGCGGACCAGCTGGTCGAGAGCTTCCTTTATTTCCTGTCCAATGGCGGCAAGGCGATCCGGCACATGACGCGACCGGACGACAATCTGCCGTTCCTGTCGCCCGGCATCATCGACACCACCGCGATGTCCGACCGCCCGGATGTCGAGCTGTTCGGCCCGTTGCTGCAAGTCATTCGCGTCAAGGACTTCGAGGCCGGTATCGCCGAGGCAAACCGCACCCGCTTCGGCCTGTCCGCGTCGCTGATCGGCGGCAACCCGCAGGACTACAACAAGTTCTGGGCCAATATCCGCGCGGGCATCATCAACTGGAACCGTCCGACCAGCGGCGCATCCTCGGCGGCACCGTTCGGCGGGCTGGGCCTGTCGGGCAACCACCGTCCCGCCGCATTCTACGCCGCCGACTATTGTGCGTATCCGGTCGCAAGCACCGAGATGGAGCAACCGCGTGCCACTATCGGCGTCGGCCTTTCCAACGGCTGAGCGTGTCAGGGCCTGTTGTTCGCCGCGCTGGCAATCGATACTTCGGACAGGCCACCCGCCAGCGTTCTTCCGGCAATCTCGAACCGCGCGCGTTCCGCCTCGGCGGACAGAAGATGCCACCCCTCCCCTGTGCGATATTCTGTGGCAAATCCCGCATCGCTGGCGCGGGCGGCGTGGAAGGCGATGATATCCTCGATACTTACCGGGCTGAGATAGATGACGCTGCGCACTTCGCAGCCCCCCGCATCGGTGCCCGCCGCTTCCTTTACGCTGGCGCGCGGATAAGGCTCCAGCCCGTCCGGCAAGCGCGTCACCCACAGCGCGGAAAAGCGCGCACCAGCAAGGCATTTCTCCGCGATACCCAGCCGCTTCAAACGTCCCAGCACATTGAGCGCCTCGGCATCGCCCGGGGCGGCTGCGTTATCCGCAACCGGTTGCAGATCCGGCGTCGCGCCTTTCAGCAATTTCAGCGCCGCCTCTCGCGCTGCCAGTGCAGCCGAAGCATCGGCGTTTTCGGGTGGAACCGGATGTCCGATCTCGAAAGATAGCGCCGCGTTGGCGAGGTTCTGCGACGATAGGTCCGGGTCGATCATCAGCGGATCGTTCAATGCCCGCTGCACCACCGGGTCCGCATCGGTCGTTTCAGGCGCAGGTGCAGCATCATTGCATCCGCTGATTGCGACAGCTGCAAGCACACAGGAAACAAGGCGGAGCATTACCAACATGGCCCGGGTGTTAGCACGCATTGGTTAACCCTCCTTCTTGCCCGCAATCTTGCCGCCCGCGTCCTTGTTGTCACGGCCGCGCAAGCCTAAGCGCGAAGCGATGACTTCGCCGAAATCCGCGCCTTCGGGCCTGCCCGCCGCGCTCGGCGCCTATCTGCTGTGGGGCTTCCTGCCCGTCTATCTCATTTTCGTGCGCAGCGTTCCGGCATTCGAATTCGTCGGCTGGCGGATTATCTGGACGGTGCCGCTGTGCATGCTGATCGTGCTGGCGCGGCGGCAGTGGCCCGAAGTCCGCGCCGCTCTGCGCGAACCGCGCACGATGGCGATGCTGGGCCTCAGCGCGTTCCTGATCGGCCTCAACTGGCTGGTCTATATCTGGGCGATCCAGCAGAACTTCGTCTATGCCGCCAGCCTGGGGTATTACATCAATCCTCTCCTCAATGTGATGCTCGGCACCGTCTTCCTCGGCGAGCGGCTGAATGCCCGCCAGTGGACTGCCGTGGCGCTGGCAGCGGCAGGCATCGCCTTCCTGCTTGGCGGCGCGCTGACGACATTGTGGATAAGCCTGACCCTGGCCGTCAGCTTCGCCAGCTACGGTCTGGTGCGCAAGAAGGTCGCGGTGGGTGCCCTGCCCGGCCTCACCATCGAATCGGCCATTCTGTTCCTGCCCGCCACTGCGATTGCCCTGTATTATGCAGGGCTGCCGCAAGGCTCGGCATTCGGTGTCACGCTACGGATGGATCTGCTGATTCTGCTCGGTGGCGTGCTGACGGCCGTGCCGCTGCTGCTGTTCGCAATCGCCGCACGGCGCATGGCCTATTCTACGCTTGGTTTCATTCAGTTCCTTGCCCCCTCTATCGTTTTCGTTCTCGGGCTGACCGTATTCGGCGAGCCGCTGAAACCGGCCCAGCTTTGGTGCTTCATCCTGATCTGGGCGGCGCTGGCGGTGTTCGTCTTCGATATGTGGGCGAAGAGCCGCGCCGCAGCGCCAGCGACCTTAGCCCGCTAGTCCAGTGACCAGTCCAGCGTCTGGCCGGCATGAAACGGCACCACATCGCTACCCCCGGCCGGCAACGTTTCCGGCACGGTGACCGGACGGCGGCGCAGGGTGATGCGGGTTTCATTCAGCGGCAGTCGATAGAAACGCGGCCCGTTCTCGCCGGAAAACGCTTCGAACCGGTCCAGCGCGCCCTCCTCGTCGAAAACCTGCACATAGCTTTCCAGTGCAAACGGTGCATTGAAGATACCCGCGCATCCACACGCGCTTTCCTTTGCGTCGCGCGTATGCGGCGCGCTGTCGGTGCCGAGAAAAAAGGCCGCCGAACCGCCCGTCGCCGCTGCGCGCAGCATCAGCCGGTGCCGCTCCCGCTTCGCCACCGGCAGGCAATAGGCATGCGGTCGCATCCCGCCCACCAGCATGGCGTTGCGATTGATGTGCAAATGCTGCGGCGTGATCGTCGCCGCGATGTTCTCGCCCGTCGTTTCGACGAAATCGACGGCATCGGCGGTGGTGATATGTTCGAACACCACGCGCAGTTCGGGCAATTCGGCAACCAGCGGTATCATCACCTGCTCGATGAACACCGCCTCGCGGTCGAACACGTCGATCTCGTCCGCTGTCACCTCGCCATGTACACATAGCGGCATGCCGATTTGCGCCATCCGCTCCAGCACGCCGCGAATGTTGGCCACATCGCTAACGCCATGCGCGGAGTTGGTGGTGGCGTGGGCGGGATAGAGCTTGGCGGCGGTAAAGATGCCGTCGGCAAAGCCCGCCGCAAGATCGTCCGCATCGGTATCGTCGGTCAGATAGCAGGTCATCAGCGGCGTGAAATCGACGCCTTCGGGCACCGCCGCGATGATCCTGTCACGATACGCGCCGGCCAAGGCGGCGGTGGTCACGGGCGGTGACAGGTTCGGCATCACGATGGCCCGCGCAAACTGGCGGGCGGTAAACGGCACGACGGCGCGCATCATCGCATCGTCGCGGAAATGCAGGTGCCAGTCATCGGGACGGCGGATGGTCAATTCGTTCATGGGGCAGCTCATTCTTCGGGTACGTTCACGATTTACATTCGGCGGGCGGTATTAAAGGGGATTTCGACTTTCACCTAAGTCATTGCTACAAAGCGTTTTTAGCAAAAAGGGCGCGCTGCGTGCACACGAGGATTCGATTACGCGTCCATCTTGTCACACCCTGCGCCTGTAGGACACCACTTGCATCGCCGCCGCCGATGCCGATGTTGCTGGGATGACCCGGCCTGCACCCGCAACGACCCGTCTTAACGACCGTGCGGTTATCCGCGTCTCGCCGAAAGACGACACCGAATCGGTGGCTGAATTTCTCCAGGGCTTGGTGACGAACGACGTGAAGGGCCCGCTGCCCTGTTACGCTGCCTTGCTGAGTGCGCAGGGCAAGACGATGTTCGACTTCATTGTCTGGCCGTCGGGTGCAGACGCATTGCTGCTCGATTGCGAGGCGGCGCAGGCGGAGGCGCTGGTCAAGCGGCTGTCGCTGTATCGCTTGCGGCGGGCCATCGACATTGCAGTGGACCCGGTGCTTGGCGTGCACTGGCGCGGAGATGGGGGTGACGAACCAGGCGACGGTGCCGCAAATGATCCGCGGCTAACTGCGCTGGGCGACCGCTGGATTGCGCCGTGCGAGCCCGGGACAGTCGAGGCCGGTTCGGACGATGTGTGGCGGGCCCATCGCCTGTCCTTGGGCGTGCCCGAAGGTCAGGCCGAGCTGGGCGATATACTGTGGCTGGAAACAAATGCGGTGGAGTTGAACGGCGTATCGTTCGAGAAAGGCTGTTATATCGGACAGGAAAACACCGCGCGCATGAACTGGCGGCAGAAAGTCAACCGGCGGCTGGTGGTCGTGCCGCTTGAACTGTCGGAAGAGAAGCGGCGCAAGGCGGCCTATCCCGCGCTCGGCCTTGCCGTAGATCACCTGCGCATGGCCGATATCGATGCTGCCAGCCTGCCGGAGTGGCAACGCGGTTAAGCTGTCGCCTCAATCTCCGCGAGCGACGAAATCAGCATCGTTTCTGCCCGGCGTCGCGCCGTATCGCGTGGCAAGCCCAGCGCCTTCGCCATCGGCGCGCCCATCAAAGCGTCGCCCAGCGCCAGCAGCACGAGGCTCAGCGTTTCCTCGTGTATCCGTCCGACCTCGCTGGTCGCGTCGCAACAGGGATTTTCTTGCGGCGCGATTTCGTCGACCAGCTGGTGAATGGCCTCGATGATCGGGTCGAGCGCATCCTCGTTTCCGGTCAGCAGCATCCAGCCCGCCAGTGCCCCTGCACCTTCCGCATCGAAGGCGTCGAACGCCAGGTCCACGACCTCGCGCGGGCTGCCCAGCCCGGCCCGCTCGGCCTCCACCGCATCCTTGATCGTTTCGCAGACAGTGCGCGCCAGATGCGCTGCCAGCGCCTTTTGAAGGCCCGATGCCGATCCGAAATGGTGGAGCAGGTTGGCATGGGTGCGGCCTACCCGCTGGGCCACGGCCTTCAGTGTCACTGCCTGCGGTCCGGATTCCAGGAGGAGGCTGCGCGCGGCAGCAAGTGCAGCATTGCGGGATTCTTCGGGTGTCAGGCGTTTGCGTTGCGACATCGGTAGGGTGCTATAGCAGCGGTTGGATGACCGCAACGTCTGTCGGGTTGACGAGCCGGTGCGGCAAAAAACTACGCTAAGGTACAAGGTGCAAACAATATTCGACGGCGGGCACCGCTTTGCCGCGGGCCCGGCTGGTCGCGGTCGTGCACGTTGCCGGTGGCGACAAAACCGAGTTTGCGCAACACGCGACCTGATGCGGGATTGTCCGCGAAATGGTCCGCAGTGATCGTGCGGTGCCCCAGCATCTGCGCAATGGCGACTACCGCATGACCCGCCTCAGTGGCATATCCCCGCCCCCAGCGGTCGCGTGCGATCCAGTAACCCAGTTCGACGTCTGGACCGGTCGCGATGAGGGCGGCTGTCCCGATAAAGGCGGCATCGTCGGCGCGGGCGATGATGAAGCGCGGGTATCGCGGATCATCCTGTAACGCGACAAATGCTTTCGCATCCAGTTCGGCATAGGGCCACGGCGCGCTGGTCAGATTGCGGACAATCGCTTCGTCCGCCACGCCATCGAAGACAGCGCGCCAGTCCTCCGCCCATGCGGGGCGCAGCAGCAGCCTTTCGCTGCGATGGAACATTCGTTTTCTCCCGAAAATGCCGGAACGGCCAAAGGGGAGAATGCGCATGAAAAAGGGGAGGCGGGCTTGGCCCGTCTCCCCTCAATCGAAATTAATCGTCGCTGGCAGGCCGATCCGCGATGGATGGCCCCGTTATCGAACCGTCCGGTTTATTCGGCAGCTTCCGCCAACAGGTCGACCGACACAAAGGTGCGGCTCAGCTTGCCCTTGTGAAATCGGACCTTGCCGTCGTTGAGCGCGAACAGCGTATGGTCCTTGCCCATGCCGACATGCTCGCCGGGATAATACTTGGTGCCGCGCTGGCGCACGATGATGTTGCCCGCGACCACGGCTTCGCTGCCGAACTTTTTCACGCCGAGGCGACGCCCTGCGGAATCGCGACCGTTGCGGGATGAACCGCCTGCTTTCTTATGTGCCATGCCGAGTTACCTCTTTAGTCTTTCTTCGCCGCAGGCGCCTTGGTGGCAGCCTTCTTGGCGGGTGCTTTTTGCGCCGGAGCCTTCTTCACGGCAGCGGTCTCGCCAGCGGCCTTTTCGGCCTTCGGTGCAGCCTTTTCGGGCGCATCCTTGGCGGGAGCGTCGGCTTTCTCGATCGGTGCCTTCTTGGCGGCGGACTTCTTCGCGCCACCGGAGCCGACATCGGTAATCCGCAGCAACGTCATCTGCTGGCGATGGCCGTTCTTGCGGCGATAGTTGTGACGGCGCTTCTTCTTGAAGACAACGACCTTTTCGCTTTTCGCCTGCGCGATGATTTCGGCGGATACCGTTACCTTGCCAACGTCTTCCATCGCATCGCCTTCTCCAGCGAGCAGGATGTCGCCCAGCGTGATGGTATCGCCAGCGTCGCCGGCGAGCTTTTCAACCGCGATCTTGTCTCCGGCGGCAACCCGGTATTGCTTGCCGCCTGTGCGCACGATTGCGAACATGATGGTCGTCTTTCCAGTTAAATTGTGATGCCAAACCCATACGGAACATCCATACGAATCCGGCGCGACAATGACCCGCCCCGTGAGGACGGGGTCAGTCGTGAAGGCGGGCCAATATGCCAGACTGCGCGCCAAGTCAACGCAGTGCGGGCGCATAATGTCGCCTGCACACCGACATCGCGATGGTGGCGGAACGCCCGCGATATGATAGGAACGCCCGTATGGCCAGACTCCTTCCCGCCGTGCTGATGCTGTCGTGCCTTTCGGGCTGTGCGGCGAGCACAACCGACTACCCCTCGCTCGCCCTGCGCGATTTCGAACGAAGCGGTGCGCAATTCGATGCCGTCGCCGGACTGCCCGATCTGGTGCCCGCCGCCCTGCCCGCCGATACTGCCGCAGCCATCGACGCACTGGACGCCCGCATGGCGCAGGCCAGCGCGGCGTTTGCCTCCGAAGTGCCGGGTGCGCGGCGTGTCGTGCGCAGCGGTGCGGGTTCCGCCATCACCAGCGACCGGCGCAGCGCGGCACTGGTGGCGCTGGCATCGCTCGATTCGCAGCGAAGCCAGGCCGCCGTCGTGCTGGCCGATCTCGACCTGATCTATGTCGACACCACGCTGGCGTTCGAACAGCGCATCCGCGTGGCGCAGGTCCGCGAGAAGGCGCTACAGCGCGTGCGCGAACAGGACGCCGTGCTGGCCGAATTGCGCGGTGCGCTGCGATGAGCCATCGCTGCGCGGACTGCCCTGTGCGCGAGCGCGCGGCATGCTCGGTCCTGAGCGAGGAAGAGCGCAACACACTCGGCGATATCGGGCGCATGCGGACGCTCGCACCAGGCCAGACCCTGTTCGCCGCAGGGGACGAAGCGCCCGCCTGTGCCACATTGGTGGATGGTGCGCTCAAAATTGTCGATCGCACGGTCGGGGGAGACGAGCATATCGTCGGATTGATCCATCCTGCAGGGTTCGTCGGGGAATTTTTCCAGCCCTATGCGCGGCACGATGTCGTCGCGCTTACCGTATCGCAGCTATGCGTGTTCGGCGGTGCCGATATGGAACGGGCTATCGAACGGTTTCCGGCCCTTGCACGCGCCTTGCTTAGGCGCGCGCAGGCCGATGTTCTTGCCAGTCGCGACTTGCTGTCGCTGACCGGCGGGCACACCGCGCAGCGTAAAATCGCCGGACTGATGCTGGCTTTTGCCGATTCGGCAAGCCATTCGCCATGCGAACCAGCGTTCCGGTTTGATCTGCCGCTGTCGCGAGGGGAGATCGGAGACCTGCTCGGCCTGACGATCGAAACCGTCAGTCGCCAGATCGGTGCATTGGAGAAAGTCGGCATTCTGACGCGCACGGGGAAGCGCGGGATCGCCATCGACGATCCCGCGCGCCTCACCCTGCTGGCGCATACCGGTTAGACGCCGACCAGCGCCGCGATGGTCACGATCGCGATGCCCCATGCCACGATCAGCACTGGCAAGATCAACATCTGTACCGCCGCATCGCGTCCGGGCAGACGACCCGTATGCGTGGCGATACCGCCCTGCATCAGCGCCGCGTGTGTAAGTGGTTTCGCCTGCGTATCCGGCGTCAGGCGAGTCCAGATCGCAGGCACGCCGAACATGCCGGTAATGAAAATCGCGAAGATGGCGAATGGCAGGATCAGACCGGGGGAGGATAAGCCCACGCACATGATGGTGACGAAAGCGAGATAAAGCCCCGCTGTCGCCGCATACAACCCGGTGGGCATTTCGAAGCTGCGATCGACGGGCGGCTGGGTGACCAGTTCGTCGCGGACGATGGCCTTGTGTTCGAGAGCTTCGCGTAACAGGCGGTTGGACATGATCGGTCTCCTTTGTTGCAGGAGCCTTGTTGCACCGGGCGGACCGGTCCGCCTTGATCTCGATCAAACCGGTATGAATTTATTTCCACCGGGCCAGGTCGGCATGATCCTGTCCGCGCGGCTCGATCCAGTGCCAGCCATCGACGTGCTGCTCGCGCTTCCAGAACCAGGCGCGGCTTTTCAGGTGATCCATCGCATAGTCCACCGCATCGAATGCCGCCCGCCGATGCGGCGCTGCCGCCGCGACCAGGACAATTGGTTCGCCCGGTCGCATGGTACCGGTGCGGTGGACGATCAGCAGGTCGCGCAGGGAAAATCGCATGGCTGTCGCCTGCGCCAATCCCTCCATCCCCGGCAGCGTAAGCGGCGCGTAATGCGACAGTTCCAACGCCAGCGTGCCGCCGTCATTGCGGACGGACCCCGTGAAGGACGTGACTGCGCCGGCATCCCTGTTGTCTGCCAAAAATCGCTCGAGGTGCTCCGCACCGTCGAACGGCGCGTTCGCCAGAACTACACCACGCAAGGTCATCCGCCGCTTACCGGCGGCAGCAGCGCGATCTCGCCCGCCTTGTCCAGCTCAAGCGATGGCGGGTCGCGCAGCACTTCGCCATCCAGTGCGACATGCATTCCGGGTCCACAGAGCGCGGTGGCGACCGGTTCGCCGACCGCAGCGAGCAAGCCGTCCCAATCGAGCGGTGTAGCCACAGTCAATGTTTCACGACCGGCCAACTCGCCAAGCCGTCCAAGAAAAACGATGGTGGCAAGCGCCTCAGCCACCGGTCACCGACATATGCCGCGCCGGACCGCGCTCCGCTTCGGCCCCGATGAAGAAATCGTGCCGTTCCGGTTTCGTAGCCATTGCCTGATCGATACCGCAGGCAAGCTGCTTTTCCGGATCGTCTCCGCGCAAGGCAGCTCTCAAATCGACGGCGCGGATGCCACCAAGGCACGGGTACAGCTGCCCTGTCGCCGAAACGCGGATGCGATTGCAGCCCGCGCAGAAATTATCGCTTAGCGGCGTGATCATGCCCAGCCGTCCGCCTGTTTCGGCTACGCGAAAATACCGCGCCGGGCCGGAAGTGCGGTACGCAATCGGCTCAAGCGTGAGGTGCGAAAGCACGGTGTCGCGAAGCTCCGCCAGTCCGACAAACCGTTCGGCGCGCGCATGATCCACCGTTCCCATCGGCATCGCTTCGATCAATGTCACGTCGCACCCGCGCCCATGCGCCCAGGCAATCAGGCCGGGAAGCTGCGCCGTATTCACGTCGCGCTGCGCCACGACATTGATCTTCACGCGCAAGCCCGCCGCCTGCGCCGCATCGATGCCCCCCAACACCTGCGCCAGCCCGTCGCGCCGCGCGATCTGCGCGAATATTGCAGCATCTATCGTATCGAGCGAGACATTCACCCGCCGTACGCCTGCCGCGTAAAGACCCTTCGCATGGCGTACCAACTGCATGCCATTGGTCGTCAGTGTCAGCTCGTCCAAACCGCCGCCAACCATTACCCCCAGCGTCTCCACCAACTGCATGACCCCCCGCCGGACGAGCGGTTCGCCGCCGGTCAGCCGGATGCGCCGTATGCCGCGCGCGACGAAAGCGGATGCCAGCTGTTCCAGCTCGGCAATCGACAGCAGTTCCTCCCGCGGTCGGAAAACCATGCGTTCCGGCATGCAATAGGTGCACCGCAAATCGCAGCGGTCCGTGACCGACAGCCGCACATAGTCGATCCGCCTGGCAAACGTGTCGATTAGCGGTGCGTCAGTCATGGTGCAGCGGGAGATATTGCCCGGTCACGCCCGCCGCCGCCGCAAGATAGGCAAGCATCCGGTCCTCGCGTGCGACATCGCTTGCCGTGGTGAAGTTCACACGCGCAGGCGCATAAGCACGCGCCAGGTCGCGCACGGTCGCACGTCGCCAGTCGGCATGATCCGGGCTTGCATGAAGGAGAACGACGGCAATGTCCTCGCCCCGTTTCAATCGAGCGATGACTTGCGGTACATAACTCGTGCGGAACCGTTCTGCGGCTGCCACAGCATCGTCGCCAAGATCGCTACAGCGGACAGTTTCCATACCCAGAGCCGCGCCTATCGACGGTGCCGCGTCAGGGTGATGCCGATCTTCTCACCACTTTCGGCAATCGCCAGCTTGATGATGGCCACGCTGACGGCCTGCACTCGCGCATCCTGTTCGAACAGGGTCGCGCAGATATGGTCGGCCACCGCCTCGATCAGCTTGAAATGCACACCGGGCGGCAGCGCCGTGCTGGCGGCGGCTTTCAGGTCCATGTAATTCTTGCTTACGTCCAGCGGCGTATCGGGCGTGTAGCGGTCCGCCACGTCGAGTGTCGCTTGAATGGTAATGCGCAGCGGCTGCGGCTTGCCCGTTTCCTCCGAATAAATGCCCGTCAGGACATCATGCTCCAGATCGGCAACTTCGAGAACGAGCGAATCGGAGGGAACGGTTGTCATTGCGCAGCCTGATTAGCGGATACCGCCGCGCCGGTCATCCGTCGGTCTCGACGCCCGGGTTACTCCACCGCGCAAAAATCGCCGTGGGCAGCAGTCGTCCGTCTTCCCCCTCCTCCCGCATGGCGAGGTCGCCGTGTTCGATCACGCCCGGCAGACCGTCGAACACCTCGTCCAGCAATCCGCCCAACGCCACGCTGGACATGCGGACGGCATAGACGGTCAGGAACAGGAAACGACTGTCGGCGTCCAGCAGCGCGTGGCAATCGCGCACCAACGCGGGCAAGTCGTCTTCCAGCCGCCACGTTTCGTTCTTCGGTCCGCGCCCGAATTTCGGCGGGTCGAGGATGATCCCGTCATAGCGCCGCCCGCGCCGCACCTCGCGCGCGGCAAACTTGGCGGCATCGTCAACCAGCCATCGGATCGGGCGATCCTCCATCCCCGCCAGTGCCGCATTCTCGCGCGCCTGCGCCACCGATTTTTTGCTTGCATCGACATGGGTGACCGGGCCGTATTCACTAAGCGCCAGCGAGCCGACGCCAGTATAACCGAACAGGTTCAATGTCTGCACATCGGGTTTGCCTGCCAACACGCCGCCCATCCAGTCCCAGACAGGCGCCATGTCGGGGAAGAAACCCAGATGACGGAACGGCGTGCATTGCGCGGTGAAACGCACATCGCCACGCACCATCGGCCAGCCATCCTCCGGCACCGGGTTGTCATAATGCCAGCGCCCGCCCCCGTCCTCGTCCGAACCGGGCACGAACTCCGCATCGGCCTGCCAATCGTGTGAGCGCGGTTGCCACAGCGCCTGCGCCTCAGGGCGCACGAAGCGATAGGGGCCGTAGCGTTCCAGCTTGCGCCCCGCCCCGCTGTCGACAAGGCCGTAATCCGGCCACGCCGTGCCTTCCATCAACACCGGCTGCGGCGACAGCTGCACCATCAGCGCGCGGCTCCGGCGAAAGCGTGGCCCGTTTCGAGATATAGTCGGTCAGCGCATCGTAATCGCCCGGCAGCGTATCGAATCGTTCCTCGCGCGCAAACAGATCGCCGACACGCGCAGGCAGTCCGGGCCGCACCCCGGTCGCCTGCTCCACCGCATTGGGAAACTTCGCCGGATGCGCCGTGGCGAGCGTGACGACCGGCACATCGGAGGGCAGCGCTGTCGCGCGCGCGGCATGCAGGCCTATAGCAGTGTGCGGATCGATGCTCTCGCCGCACGCCTCCCGTGCCCAGCGCATCGCCTGCATGGTATGCTCGGCATCGGCGCGGACGCTGGTAAAAAGCTTTGCCGCGCCCCTGTGCTGGCTATCGGTAAGGCGCATGGCGCGCAAGGTTTCAAAACCGGCCATCTGCGCCTGCATCGCCGCGCCGTCCCGTGCGCTCATGTCGAACAGCAGACGCTCGAAATTGGAGCTAACCTGGATATCCATACTTGGCGCCGTGGTGGGCGTGACCGTCCCCGGCGGAGTAATCGCCTTCGGACAGCGCGCGATGCAGGATGTCGTTGACATTGGTAGCCACGATCAGCCGCTCCACCGGCAACCCCATCTGCGCAGCGACATAGCCTGCGAACACATCGCCGAAATTGCCGGTCGGCACGCTGAACGCGACTCGCCGTTCGGGTGCGCCAAGTTGCAGCGCGGCGGCGAAATAATACACCACCTGCGCCATCAGCCGCGCCCAGTTTATCGAATTGACCGCGCCGATATGGAACCGCCCGGTCATCGCGGGATCGTTGAACATACGCTTCACGCTGGCCTGCGCGTCGTCGAAGCTGCCGTCGATGGCGATATTGTGGACATTGGGTGCGCGCACCGTAGTCATCTGGCGGCGCTGCACATCGCTGATCCGGCCTTCGGGATGCAGCATGAAGATATCGATCCGGTCGCGATTGGCAACCGCGTCGATTGCGGCGGAACCGGTATCGCCGCTGGTCGCGCCCACGATGGTCAGGTGATTGTCGCCGCGGGCAAGAAATTCCTCGAACAGCAGGCCGAGCAGTTGCAGGGCGACATCCTTGAACGCCAGCGTTGGCCCATGGAACAGTTCCAGCAACCAGTGCTGCGCATCGAGCTGCGCCAGCGGCGTCACAGCGTCGTGCGAAAATGCGCCATACGCCTCTTCGCACAGGGCGCGCAGGCGCTCTTCGGACAGGCAATCGCCCACGAAGGGGCGCATGACGCGCGCTGCCAGTTCGGCATAGGGCAGGCCGCGCAGGGCGGTGATTTCGGCGGCGGAAAACGTGGGCCATTTGGACGGAAGGTACAGCCCGCCATCGCTAGCAAGGCCCGCCAGTGTCGCGCCTTCGAAATCCAGCACGGGGGCCGCGCCGCGGGTGGAGATGTATTCCATAATGGCGCGCGGGTAGCTGCCCTGCCCGCCTGGGGCAAGGCGGGCGGCCCGCTCATTCGTGCTCTGCGCGGCTCCGGATACGGGCGCGCAGGGCGATGGCGTAGATGGCCAGTGCCGTCAGGGCGAAGAAGAACCACTGCCCGGCATAGGCGAGGTGGTTGTTGGGCAAGTCGGCGGGATCGGGTTTGGCCAGCGGCTCCAAACCAGCCAGCGCAGGATCGGCGACGATGCGCCCCCCGGGAGCAAGTATGCCCGTGACCGCGCCGCCATCGAAGGCGGGCAGATCTGGTTTGGCGGACCAGCCCAAGGCGACCGGTGCACTTTGTCCATCGGCCAGCAGGCACTGCGCTATCGCGGCCCAACCTTTTGTGCCGGTGGCGCTGGTTCCGGCGGTGGCGCCGATCTCGGCCACACCGACGCATTCGGCGCGTACCGGGCGATACAGCGTGCGTTCTATGGCCTCTTCGCCCACGGGATATTGCGTTGGCGCGAGACCGAACGGGACGGAGCCGTAACTGGCGAGAAGGGCATCCTTTTCTTCCATCCGGTCGAGCTGCCAGAAGCCAAGCCCGATCATGGTGACGACGGCCGCCAGCACGATCAACGTCGATATCAGAGGCACATCGCGCCAGCTCATTTTCCGGTATTCCTGTCGCCCGAAGCGTGGATGCTGGCTTCGCCCGCATCGCGTGCAAACTCGGCGTAGATCAGCAGGGTCTTGGTGAAACGAAGGCCAGCAAATACCGCTCCTGTTACCAGCGGCACCCATAGAATGGCATGGAGCCAGAACGGCGGCGCAAGGCTAAGCTCCAGCCACATCGCCAACCCGACAACGATCGCCCCGATGATCAGTGTCAGAAAGGCCGCGGGCCCGTCACCGACATTGAAACTGCGATAGTTCAGACCGCATGACGGACAGCGATCGGCAAACAGGGCGATACCGTCGAACAATGTCGGCGCGGCGCATTTCGGGCAGCGCCCGCGCCATGCCGCGTCGAGCAGCGACGGCTCAATGGACTTCGGCACCCCAGCCGCCCCAGATGTACACTGCGATGAACAGGAACAGCCATACCACGTCGACGAAGTGCCAGTACCACGCCGCCGCTTCGAACCCGAAATGCTGGCGCGGCGTGAAGTGTCCCTGATAGGTACGCGCCAGGCAGACGGCGAGGAAGATTGTACCGATAAGAACATGGAAGCCGTGGAATCCGGTCGCCATGTAGAAGGACGAGCTGTAGGTATCGCCGCCGAACGCGAACGGGGCGACGCTGTACTCATACGCCTGGATAATGCTGAACACGACGCCCAGCGCGATGGTCGCCCACAGGCCCTTCTTGAGCCCTTCGCGGTCGCCATGGATAAGCGAGTGGTGCGCCCAGGTTACGGTGGTCCCCGAACATAGCAGGATCAGCGTGTTCAGCATCGGCAGCTTGAACGGGTCCAGCACCTCTTCGATTGCCACAGGCGGGAATTGCCCGCCGACAACTTCGGAAAGCTCGCTGGGGAACAGGGCGAAATCGAAAAACGCCCAGAACCAGCCGACGAAGAACATGACTTCGGATGCGATGAACAGGATCATGCCGTAGCGCATGTGCAGCTGCACCACGGGCGTGTGGTCGCCACTTTCCGCTTCCTTCACGATATTGCCGAACCAGCTGAAGAAGGTGGCAATCAGACCTGCAATACCGAGCCCCAGCACCAGCCATGCATTCGCCATGTCATGCATGAAGAACACCAGACCGGTGGTGAAGGTCAGCGCCGAAAGCGAACCGACCAGCGGCCAGATGTCCGGCGGCAGGATATGATAGTCGTGGTTTACGGTACCGGCCATGTTCGCGTCTCGTCCTGTCTTTCGTATCGTGTCCGAACCGTAGGCGTCCGTGCCTGTGCGGTCCAGCCCGTGTTAGCTGCCCTGCGCAGCCGTTTTGTCGGTGGCGTCGTGGAAGGTGTAGCTCAGCGTAATCTGTTCGACGTCGACCGCGTTCTCGTCATCCAGGATAGCTGGGTCGACATAGAACAGCACCGGCATCCGCATTTCCTCGCCGGGTTGCAGGGTTTGCTCGGTAAAGCAGAAGCACTGGATCTTGTTGAAATAGGCGCCGGTCTGCGCAGGCGTGACATTGAATGTCGCGGTGCCGGTGATGGGGACATTGCTGTTGTTGCGTGCGGTGTAGAACGCCAGGTCGCGCTGTCCGATCTGCACTGTCTGCTTGACCTGCGCAGGCTTGAAATCCCAAGGCAGGTCGCGCGCGGTGCTGGCATCGAAACGCACCGACACAGTGCGTCCGCCAGCACTGGAGGCCAGCCGCGCCGCAATGTCGGCCTCGCTTTCAGTCGCGCGCTGTGTCGTGCCGCCAAAGCCCGTGGCTCGGCAAAACGCTTCGTACAGCGGTACGGCGGCATACCCCAGCCCCAGCATCGCCACCGCACCGAGAAAGGCCAGTGCGCCGGTACGCAGGTTGCGGTCCTGAAGGGCAAGCGTCGCCATCGTCCTAGTCCATCCGCGCAATCGTGATGTAGTAAATTAGTATCACAAGGAACAACAGCGCGCCACCGACCACAAGGTTGCGACTTTTCTGGCGGCGGCGGATTTCGGCTTCGTCTTCGGGCGTCATGCGAGCACTCCGGCATAAGCCAGCATCCGGTCGACAACCAGAGCGGCGAACAGCGCGAACAGATAGCCGATACTGAAAGCGAACAGGCGCTTCTCGGGCCGCATCGTGTCGGCATCCTGCGTGCTTCGCGTGGCGACGGGCACGCTAAGCGACAGGAATGCAAGCGACAATGCCAAGGCGGCAGCGCCATAAACCATACCGGTGCCGCCAACCGCCCATGGCGCAACGGCGACCGGCAAGAGCAACGCGGTATAAGCCAGTATTTGCCGCCGCGTGGACCGTTCGCCCTTCACCACCGGCATCATGGGGATGCCTGCCTTGGCATAATCGCTCTTCACAAACAAGGCGAGCGCCCAGAAATGCGGCGGGGTCCATACGAAAATAATGGCAAACAGCAGGATAGGCATGACGGTAATTTCGCCCGTCACTGCAACCCAGCCGATCAGGGGCGGAAACGCACCCGCGCCGCCGCCAATGACGATATTCTGCGGCGTGCGCGGCTTGAGCCACATGGTGTAGACGACCGCGTAATAGACGATCGAAACGGCGAGAATTGCAGCGGGGAGCCAGCCGATGGCAACGCCCATCAAGACAACCGATGCACCGCACAGAAATACGCCGAAATCGCGCGCATCAGTAGCCGCCAGCCTTCCGTCGGGAATGGGCCGCGCCGCCGTACGCTTCATCTTGGCGTCGAGGCCCGCCTCCCACCACATGTTCAGCGCGGCCGCGCCGCCCGCGCCACAAGCGATGCACAGGATAGCGGTGAATGCCAGTACGGGATGCAAGGTGCCCGGTGCTGCGAGCAAGCCACATAGCCCGGTAAAGATCACCAAGGACATTACGCGCGGCTTGGTCAGCGCATAGAAATCGCGCCAGTCCGCCGGGTAGGCAGGTGCCGAGACAGATGTGGTGGTCGCAACAGTCATGAATATCGCAGCGGACGGCACGCGGATTTGACGATAAACGACAGCACCCGCGCGCCCTGACGCCTATCCTGCCGTCTTCGTCGCCGGCGTGGCGGGAAGATGGTTATGATAATCGTGATGTTCCTCGATCACCGGCAGTGTCTCGAACTGGTGATACGGCGGCGGGCTGGACAGCGTCCATTCCAGCGTCGTTGCCCCCGGACCCCAGTAATTCGCCTCCGCTTTCCTACCGACTGTGAAGGCATAGACCATGTTTGCCAGCCACACCGCCGTGGAGGCTAGGATAATAGCGTAGCCGAACGAGCTGACCTCGTTCCAGAACGCATAGGCATCCGGATAATCGGGGTAGCGGCGCGGCATGCCCTGCCAGCCAAGGAAGTGCTGCGGGAAGAACACCACGTTCACGCCAATGAAGAATAGCCAGAAATGCAGGTGCGCCAACGCCTCGCTATGCCAGCGACCACTCATCTTCGGGAACCAGTAATAAAAGCCCGCGAAGATGGAGAACACCGCACCCATCGACAGCACATAGTGGAAGTGCGCGACAACGAAATAGGTGTCGTGCACCACATCGTCCACGCCGCCATTGGCGAGATAGACGCCCGTCACACCGCCAACGGTGAACAGAAAGATGAAGCCGAACGCCCAGACCATTGGTGATTTGAACTCAATGGAGCCGCCCCACATCGTGGCAATCCAGCTGAATATCTTCACACCGGTCGGCACCGCGATGACCATTGTGGCCGCCGTGAAATACATCTTCGTATTTACGTCGAGACCCACGGTATACATGTGGTGCGCCCACACGACGAAGCCGACCACGCCGATAGCGACCATCGCATAGGCCATGCCGAGATAACCGAACACCGGCTTACGGCTGAACGTGGCGACAATCTGCGAGATCATGCCGAAACCGGGCAGGATCATGATGTAGACTTCAGGGTGGCCGAAGAACCAGAACAGGTGCTGGTACAACACCGGATCGCCACCACCCGCCTGGTCGAAGAAGGTCGTTCCAAAGTTGCGGTCCGTAATCAGCATGGTGATGGCAGCAGCCAGCACCGGCAGCGCGAGCAGCAGCAGGAATGCCGTCACGAGGACCGACCAAACGAACAGCGGCATCTTGTGCAGCGTCATGCCCGGTGCGCGCATGTTGAAGATGGTGGTGATGAAATTGGTCGCGCCAAGGATGGAACCTGCACCGGCAAGGTGCAGCGCAAAGATCGCGAAATCGACCGCCGGACCGACCGATCCACTGGTCGATAGCGGTGCATAGGCTGTCCAGCCGATACCCGCACCCATGCCACCAGCTCCGCCGGGAACGAACAGCGAGAAGACAAGGCTGAGGAAACCGGCAACCGTAAGCCAGAACGAAACGTTGTTCATGCGCGGGAACGCCATGTCCGGCGCGCCGATCATCAGCGGGACGAACCAGTTTCCGAAACCGCCGATCATGGCGGGCATGACCATGAAGAACACCATGATAAGGCCATGCGCGGTAATCAGCACGTTCCATGCATGCAGGTTCGCCTCGAAACTGGCCGCGCCGCCCATCAGTTCGACATACCAGCCTAGCACCTGGATGCCGGGCTGCGCCAGCTCCGCGCGCATCAGGCCTGAAATGGCACCGCCGATGATCCCCGCGAACGCCGCGAAGATAAGGTACATCGTGCCGATATCCTTGTGGTTGGTGGACATGAACCAGCGCGCGAAGAATGCGGGCTTGTGATCGGCATCGTGACCGCCGCCACCATGCGCGGTGCGGGCCGTGGTGTCGGTGTGGGCGTCGAAGCTATCAGCAGTAGTAGCCATGATCTGTCTCTATCGTCCTGTTCGGGTTCGGCTGTCAGCTAGTGGGTGCGAAAGTCGGTGCAATCGTCGGCGCGGCAGTCGGCTCGACGCCGGGAGCGTTGGCGGCATCTTCGAGTTCGGTCTCTTCCAGTGCAACTTCGTCTCCATCGACAACGCCACCTGGTTGGGTGCGGACCCATTCTTCCCATTGCGCGCGCGGCAGCGCCTCGATCGCGATAGGCATATAGGCGTGCTTGATCCCGCACAGCTCTGAACACTGGCCAAAATAGACACCCGGCTCGTCGATGATCAGCATCTTTTCATTGATACGGCCCGGTATGGCGTCGAGCTTGAACCATAGCGACGGGACGGCAAACGAGTGTATGACATCCGCACCCGTGGTCTGGATGCGCAGCGGCACACCGGCGGGCACGACCATGCGGTTGTCCACGGCGAGCAGGCCGGGGCCATCGTCGTCGGTGCGGAAACGCTTGCCCGGCTCGACCGTGCCGCGCTCTTCCAGCATGTTGGAAACGACTTCGAACCCGCCATTGTCCGGATATTCATAGCCCCAGTACCACTGGTAGCCGATCGCCTTGATCGTAACCGCTTCTTCGGGCGCGGTTTCGTACTGTTTTGCCAGCAGGCTGATCGAAGGCACGGCGATAACCAGCAAAATCAGTACTGGCACTACCGTCCAGATAACTTCGATGGTGGTGTTGTGCGTCGTCTTGGACGGCACGGGATGCGCGCGCTTGTTGAACCGGATCACGACATAGGCAAGCAGGCCGAGAACGAAGGCGCTGATCGCGATCATCATCCAGATCAGGCCGACATGGAGCCGGTTGGCCGTGCGTCCGACATCCGAATATTGCGGCTGAACATTCCAGCCATCGGCAGTCGGCAGGCCCTTGAACATATTCTGGCCCATCGGCGTGTAGCTGCCCGCCGTCGTCGCAGCTTCGCCCTCTGCCGGTGCGGCGGCATCGTCCACCGCAGCAGTTGCATCGGATGCCGTGGTTTCGACCGTCACGGGCGCAACAGGTTCGGCCTGTGCAAATGCGGGCGTGGCACCTGCCAGCCCCATGGCCGCCATCGCAAGCGCGGCGCGTTTCAGCATGGATGCCATCATATCGGAGTTCATCAAGGCGTCGCTTCCCGGCTACAATAATCCGGCCCTGTCACAGGCACTATCGCCTGAAACGCAGGCGCTGTTCCGATTGTGCTATACGCACGCTTGCGACGCGCCTCAACCAGCCTTAGGAGAATTTTCCGCAATGCCGATTGCCCACCAGGCAATGGCCGTTTCAGGCTGGCGGTTTTAAACGCCGCAGTCATTCCCCGCTTCCGGAGTTTTTGGTTCGATGCAGGCTATCCCGCGCAACACCGTATTACAGGATGCGTTCCGATGAAGGATGCGGACGTTCTTACGCTGTTTCGCGATTGCGGCGCGTTGCTGGAAGGGCATTTCCGCCTTTCGTCAGGACGCCACAGCGCGCATTACCTACAATGCGCGCGTGTTCTGATGGATGCGGCGCGCGCCGGACAGATTGCCCGCGCGATGGCTGCGAAATTACCGCATGCGCTGCGGGCCGAAATCGATATTGTGGTATCCCCGGCGATGGGAGGGGTCGTAATCGGCCACGAAATGGGCCGCGCACTTGAGAAAGACGCAGTGTTTCTCGAGCGGCCCGATGGGACGTTTCAGCTGCGGCGCGGCTTCGCCCTGCCAAAAGGGGCGCGGGTATTGATGGTCGAGGATGTCGTCACCACCGGCCTGTCCAGCCGCGAGGCGATCGCCGCCGTCGCGCAAGAAGGTGGCGAAGTGATTGCCGAAACCGCGATAGTGGACCGGTCCGGCGACGAGGCGGATCTTGGTGTGCCGTTTTTCCCGCTCATCGAACTTACCTTCCCGACCTATGCCGACGGAGACGTGCCGGAGGAACTGGCGCGCGTTCCGGTAACCAGACCAGGCAGCCGTAGCTGAATGGCGCAAAACCCCTCCTCCACGACTTGCCGCCTGCGACTGGGCGTGAATATCGACCATGTCGCCACCATCCGCAACGCGCGCGGCGGCGAGCACCCCGATCCCGTGCGCGCGGCGCAGATCGTTGCCGAGGTGGGCGGTGACGGCATTACCGCCCATTTGCGCGAAGACCGTCGCCATATCCGCGATGCCGACCTGCAACGCATACAGGATGCAACCGACCTGCCGCTTAATCTGGAAATGGCGGCGACCGACGAAATGGTTGAGATCGCGCTCCGCCACACCCCTAATGCCGCGTGCATCGTGCCCGAAAAACGCGAGGAGCGTACCACCGAGGGCGGGCTTGATGCGGCAGGACAACACAATCGCCTGCAACCCATCGTGACCCAACTGCGCGATGCCGGCATCCGCGTCAGCCTGTTCATAGAAGCCGAAGCGCGGCAGCTGGAGGCAGCAATGCGTCTGGGCGCGGATATCGTGGAGTTCCACACCGGCGAATACGCACATGCAAACGGCGCCGCGGCGGTGACGGAATTGAACCGCATCGCCGATATGGCCGCCCTTGCGGTGAAGAACGGGATCGAACCGCATGCCGGACACGGACTGACCTACGAAAACGTCCAGCCGGTCGCAGCCATCCCGCAGCTCGCCGAGCTGAATATCGGGCATTACCTCGTGGGCGAAGCGGTGTTCGTCGGCCTTGACGCCGCCGTCCGCCGGATGCGCAGTCTGATGGACGATGCCCGATGAGTCAGGTGCCATGATCATCGGCCTTGGCTCCGACCTGTGCAATATCGAACGTATCGCCAACTCGCTGGACCGGTTCGGCGCGCGGTTCGAGAACCGGGTTTTCACAGAGGTCGAACGTGCCAAGGCGCAGCGACGGCCCTTCACCATTGCCGGAACCTACGCCAAACGCTTTGCCGCCAAGGAAGCCTTTTCCAAGGCGGTGGGGACCGGGTTCAGGCGCGGCGTTTTCATGCGCGATATCGGTGTTATCAACGCTATGTCTGGGGCGCCGACATTGGCGCTGACCGGTGGCGCGGCGGCGCGGCTTGCCGAATTGACACCCGCCGGACATGATATCGCCATTCACCTGACCCTAACCGACGATCACCCATGGGCGCAGGCATTCGTGATCCTCGAAGCCAACCCGAAAGCGGCACCGCACCCGTGACCGAAGATACCGACGACACGCAGCCGATGGACTGGTTGGCCGAACTGCGCGGTCTTGCGCTGATGCTGCTGGCGGTGCTCGGCTTCCACAGCCTTATCGCCAAGCCGTTCTACATACCCAGCACATCAATGGTGCCCAACATGCTGGTCGGCGACCGGCTGGTGGTCAGCAAATATCCCTATGGCTGGAGCTGGGTATCCGCCTCGTTCCACGTGCTGCCGCGCGGCGACTGGCGGATCTGGCCCGAAACTCCCGAATATGGGGATATCGTCATTGCTGTGCCGCCCAACCGCAACGAGGATTATATCAAGCGCACCGTTGGCCTGCCTGGCGACCGGATCGAAGTCCGCAACGGCCAGATCATCCTGAACGGAACGCCCGTGCCGCAGGAGGCCGAGCCGGCACTTCGGCTGGCAGTCGACGACAACCAGCTTTGCGGTAGCGCATCCTGCCTTGGTTATTTCGCGCCGTTCCGCACCACGCTGGATGACGGGCGCGAGGTGTACGAGGTGCCGGTCCTACGCGAAACGCTGCCTAATGGTGCAAGCTATCTCGTCATTGACTATATCGGCAAGGCCAGCGACAATTTCGCGGAAATCACCATCCCCGAAGATCACATCTTCATGATGGGCGACAATCGAGATCACTCCGCTGACAGTCGCGAAGGCACGGCAGGCGGCGGGCTGGACGGTCCGGTGCCACTGGCCAATGTCGGCGGCCGGGCGGAATTCATCACCTTTTCGCTCGACGGCAAGGCCAGCTGGAACCCGCTGACCTGGTTTGGCGCGCTGCGCGGGGATCGCGCGTGGACGACATTGCAGCCCCGGCTCGATGCGCAGGATGTAGCGGAATGACCGAAGCCAAAAGCGACACGATCGGCACCAGCCCGTCGCGTATCGCCAGCCCGCGCCTCAGGTTCGAGGCGCAACGGGCGCTTGTCTGGGTGAGCGTTATCGGCCTCGCCTGTCTGGCGATTTACCTGTCGCAAACGCTGCTGGTGGTGTTCGGCGCATTGGTGCTGGCCGCGATGCTGGATGGCGGCGCGCGCCTGTTGGGCCGTGTCTTGCCGATCAAGCGCGTGTTTCGGGTACTGCTGGTTCTGATCGGGATCGTCGGTTTTGGCTACTGGCTTTTCACGTTTGCCGGTTCGCAGATTTCGCAGGAAGCCTCCACTCTTACCGTAGTGCTGGAGGCGCAGATACAGCGAGGTTTGGAATGGCTGGAGGCGCGCGGCTACACAGTCCCAAGCCTCGCGTTGCAGGGAACGATGAGCACAATGTTGTCCAATGTCGGGATGGTCACGCGCGCAATCGGGACAGTGTTCGGCGGGTTTGGCACGATCGTCCTCATCGTCATCATCGGTATCTACATCGCGATGGAGCCGAAACTGTATGAACGCGGCGTTGCCTGGATGCTGCCGCGCGAAAGCCGCGAGGCATTTTACCATACGGCAGCCCGCATGGGCGCGACCATGCGCCGCCTGATGGCAGGGCGGCTGCTTGGCATGCTGGCGGAAGGTCTGTTCACCTGGGTCGCGCTGGCCCTGTACGGTGTGCCGATGGCCGCATTGCTGGGTATCCTGACCGGGCTGCTGGCATTCGTGCCCAATCTGGGCGCGCTGGTGGCGGGCATCCTGATGGTGCTGGTCGGCTTCGCCGGAGGCACGGAGATGGGGATCTACGTCTTGTGCATCTACGTGTTCGTCCAATGTTTCGATGGTTACGTGCTGATACCGTTAATCGCAAAGAAAACGGTCGACCTTGCCCCGGCACTGGTGCTGACCGGGCAGTTGATAATGGGGATCCTGTTCGGCATCCTCGGTCTGTTCCTGGCCGATCCACTGCTGGCGATGATCAAGGTGCTGCTGGAACGACGCGCGGAACGGCACGAGGATTTGAAACTCCAGCAAGAGGGAGCGTAACCGGTGGCGCGCAAGTTTCTCTACTTCGTCGTCTGCATCGTGATCGTAGTGATCCTCGCGGCATTCGCGTTGAACATCTGGTCGAAAGAGCTGACCGAACTGGCCTTCGTGCCGACCGCTGAATTCGAGGAACAGCAGCCGCTCGGCGAAAACGCCTATTCCGATCCCACCATGTGGCTCTCGCGACCCGGGATGGGCCTGGACGACCCGGCGCGCTGGCAACCCGCGATGCAGGCGACGGATTCGTCTGCCCCAGAAGATACGGTATCGACCGCACCCGCGCCGCCCTTCGCCGTCTTCTTCGTCCATCCGACCAGCTATCTGAGCCGCAACAGCTGGAATGCTCCGCTCGACGATACGGAATCGCAAAATGTTGCCCGTATCTATGTTCGCGGCCTTGCCAGCCCGTTCAACCGTGCGACCGAAATCTGGGCACCGCGCTATCGTCAGGCGACTGTCGGCAGCTTCCTTACGCGCGAACCCGCTGCACAACGCGCCATCGATGCCGCCTATGCCGATGTGCGCGAGGCGTTCCGGTTCTTCATGTCCAGCGTCGATGCCGACACGCCGGTGGTGTTGGTCGGCCATAGCCAGGGGTCGCTGCATCAGTTGCGCCTGTTGCGCGAAGAGCTGGCCGGGGATGCGGCGCGCAATCGGTTGGCCGCCGCCTATATCGTCGGCTGGCCGATTTCCGTGGCGCACGATTTGCCCGCGCTCGGCCTGCCCGCCTGCGCCACGGCCAACCAGCCGGGATGCATCCTAAGCTGGTCCAGCTTTGCCGAACCTGCGGACCCGAGCGCCCTGCTGGAGACCTATCGCGAGTCCGAGGGTTTCGACGGAACCTTGCGTGGCGACAGCCCGATCCTGTGCACCAACCCGCTGACCGGCATGACCGGCGGCGCCGCGCCGCGCGAAGCCAATCGCGGCACGCTGGTGCCCGAAGCGGATTACAGCATCGGCGAACTGGTGCCAAGCGCGGTTCCGGCACGATGCGATCCGCGGGGTCTGCTGCTGATCGGCGATCCGCCGGAGCTGGGCAGTGCGGTCCTGCCGGGCAATAATTACCATGTGTACGACATCCCGCTGTTCTGGAAAAACGTGCAGGACGATGTCGTCGCGCGGGTATCGGCGTGGGAGCAGGCGCGCTGATTACGCTGGGCGTTGCCGAATTCCGCGCGGCCTTGCCCGATGGCGGTGGCCTGCTCGGTCTGGACCTGGGCACCAAAACCATCGGCATTGCCACCTGCGACGCGGGCTGGTCCTTCGCGACGGCGAGCAAGACGCTGCCCAAACGCAAATTCGCCGCCGACTTTGCGGTGCTTGCAACGATTATCGCCGAGCGCGGAATTTGCGGTATCGTGATCGGCCTGCCGCGCAATATGGACGGCGGCGAAGGGCCACGCGCGCAATCCAGCCGTGCCTTTGCGAGCAATCTGCAAACGGCCACCGGGCTGCCGGTCCTGTTGTGGGATGAACGCTGGTCCACCACCAGTGCCGAGCGCGACATGGTGGGGCAGGACTTGAGCCGTCGCAAACGCGCCGTACGGATCGACAGCCATGCCGCCGCTATCATCCTGCAAGGCGCGATCGACGCGCTGGCGGGCGGCGTTCTATGACCGGCGGAGCCATCCCGGTGTATTAAATGATTGCACACGGTTCGCGCGCACAGCATGGCGCGACCATGCCGGACCCCGCCGCCTTCGACCGTTCCACTTTCGATCCCGCCCGTGCCGCGCCCATGCTGCTGTCGCATGGCCATGTCGGTTGGCTTGGCCTGCGGTTTCATGATGCGGGCGACGACTGGGCCGCGCTGGAGCTGCCATGGCGCGAAGACCTGCTCGGCGAAACGGGGCAGCCAGTGCTCGCATCCGGCCCGATCTTCAGCCTGATGGACATGGCATCCGGCCTTGCGATCTGGACCGCGATGAAAGAATTTCAGGCCATCGCCACGCTGGACCTTCGCGTGGATTACCAGCGCCCGGCGCGGGACCGCAGCGCCGTCATCGGGCGTGCCGAATGCTATCGCCTCACGCGCTCCGCCGCCTTCGTGCGCGGCGTTGCGCATGACGGCAACATCGCCGATCCGGTCGCACATATCGCCGGCGTTTTCATGCCGATTGCCAAGCGCTATTCCCGTGCCTGACGCCAGCCCTCCGCTGCTTTCGCCCTATGCCCGATCGTTGGGTATCGCCTTGTGCGATGAAGGCGGTGCCGGGGATGCGATAGTATCGGTCGCTTACGGACGGGAAACGGTAGGTCGCCCCGGCGTCTTCCACGGCGGGGCGATGGCGGGGTTGCTGGAAGCGGCGGGCTACGTCGCACTGCGCCGCGCGCTTCGAGACAATGCAGCGGACGCGGAACTCAAACCGATCAACATGACGGTGCAGTATCTCAGCGCCGCCACGGCGCAGCCCGGCTTTGCAATGGCGCGCGTGACGAAGCTGGGCCGTCGCACCGCCAATATTGCCATCGAAGCCTGGCAGGACGATCGCGAGCGATTGGTCGCGACGGCGATCATGAACATCTTGATTGCCCGAACCGGCTGATCGCGTCTGTCACGGGCCGCCTTCGTCGCGCGGCTCGACAGTAATGTCTTCCCCAATTCGCACATCGACCGGAACACCGTCGATGCGCGTGGTGACGACCACCCCGTCATCGTCGAAGCCGATCGCATTGCCATTCTCGTCCAGCACAATGGCGTCGATATCGGCTTCGTCGATTTCAGGGGCAACGGTCGGCGTAGCCCGGGGGCGTTGCGGTGCGATGCGTTCGCCCCGCGCCTGCTGCATAAAATCGCGCCAGATGCGTGCCGGAGCACCGCCACCGCTGATGCCTTCGAGCGGGCTGTTATCGTCGTTGCCGATCCAGACACCTACGACCAGATCGCCGGCATAGCCGATGAACAGCGCGTCGCGATTGTCCTGCGTCGTGCCGGTCTTGCCGAAATTGGCAGTGCGCAGCATGGCAGCGCGTCCGGTGCCAGCGTTGATCGCCGCGCGCAGCAACTGTTCCATCTCGCTGTGTTTGGAATAGGACAGGCTTTCCGCGCCGTCCCATATCCAGTCGAACCAGCCCGGCTCGTCGGTCGGAAAGGCATGCGGGACCACCGGGAAGCGGTTGGCTGCGATGCCTGCATAGGCGCTGGTCAGTTCCAGCAGGGTTACGCCCGATGTGCCCAGCGCCAGACTGGGATCGCCCTCGCCCAGCGGTGAGCGGATGCCCAGCCGCCGCGCCTGCGCGATCACCGCGTCATCGCCCAACCGGGTGAAAAGCCGCACCGCCGCGACATTGCTGGATTTTGCAAAGGCTTCCTCCAGCGAGAGACTGTCCGAATAGCTGTCCTTGGCATTGCGCGGTCGGTAGCTGCCGTTTTCGAACGCGCTGTTTTCGATGCGGTCGGTCGGCTTCATACCCGCCTCCAATGCAGCGAGGTAGACGAACAGCTTGAACGTCGATCCGGGCTGGCGGCGAGCCATCGTGGCGCGATTATAGGCGGACGTGGCGTAGTCCCGCCCACCGACCATCGCCACCACCTCGCCGTTTTGCCGCATGGCGACCAGTGCAACCTGCGCATCGCCGATACGCGCCCGCCCGATGGCGGCACGCGCCGCGCCCTGCAATCGCGTATCCAAGGTGGTCGTAAGCGTGCGTTTGGCGTAGCCTGCTTCGGCCAGTTCACGCGCGGCGGGCAGCGCCCAGTCGGCGAAATAGGTGCCTGTCGGCACGCTGGTGTCACGCCGCATATCGAGCGCGGGCGCCGCGAGCGCATCTGCGTCGGTAGCGGTCAGCTTTCCATTCGCCGCCATCGCGCCTGCCACCACGCGCATCCGTGCCTCGGCCCGCGCATAGTGCTTCGCCGGATTCAGCCGCGACGGAGCCTGCACCAGCCCGGCCAGCATCGCCGCCTGTTCCGTCGTCAGGTTTTCCGGACGTCGATAGAAGTAATGCAGCGACGCAGCGCGCAACCCGTACACATTGTCGCCGAAATAGGCGTTGGAGAGGTAGCGTTCGAGAATTTCGTCCTTGGTCAGCCAACCTTCCAGCCAGAACGCGATCAGCATTTCGCGCGCCTTGCGGGTCATGCTGCGCTCCGGGGTCAGGAACGTGAACTTCGCCAGCTGCTGTGTGATGGTGGACCCGCCCTGCACCGCGCCGCCCGACACGTTGGACCAGACCGCCCGCCCCAGCCCGCGCGGATCGACACCCCAGTGCTCGTAGAACCGCCGGTCCTCGATCGACAGGAAAGCGTCGATGACATGCGGCGGCAGCGTGCCGACATCGACCGGCTCGCCGACGATGGCGCCATTGCGGGCAATCGGCGTGCCGTCCGCCGCCAGCAGCGTGATCTGCGGCGCGGCAATCGGCTCCAGCGATTTCGACAGCGGTGCAGTAATCGCCAGCCAGGCGAAGAGAATGAAGAATAGCGCCAGCATCGCCGCGACCACTCGCACCACCCACCACCGCTTGCGTCTCGCGCGCCAGTAAGAAGGCTGGAACCAGCACTGGTGGGGTCGTTGATTAGTCGTTGCATCATCGACTTGCGCAAGGCGGCGGTCCCATTCGGCATAGTCGGGATTGCGTGTGCCGGAGCGGTAGGTCACATCGTTATCATTCGGGTCGTCGTCCGGTGGCGGGCCGTCGCCATATGGCTCGGCCGTCGCGTAATAGCCGCGATGTGGCAGCGGCGGCACTTCGCGGCCGAGCAGGCGGGACAGGAAACCGGAACGTAGCACTGCGCGCTGTATTACCAGCTTACCACACTGGTTCAAGCGGGCGCGTTGCCTCCGCGATTGACAGGTTTGCGCAGCACTGACATCGGCAATTGCACTGCCGTTACCGCTACCTGTAATTCAATTAGGACACTCTAGTTATGGCCGCCAAGGCTTTGTGCATCGTCACTACCAGCAACGAAAACCAGGGCGCTTACGGCATCCGCTGCGACAGCGACGAAAGCGTCTATTTCCCGATCAGCGTCGCCGAAGCGATCAGCATCGAGGAATTTGCCGAAGTGGAGGCGGTTCTGGTCAAGAACGACCGGCCCGAACCCGTCTGGAAAGCCATCCGCGCGCGCTACCCGCTTGCCGATGACGGATACGACGAAGGCTAGGCCTTTCGGACCACGCTTTCGGGCAATTCGACGCCGTAAACCCGCTGGTAATATTCGGCCACCAGCGTGCGCTCCGCCTCGTCGCACTTGTTCAGGAAGCTGAGGCGGAAGGCGAAGGCCACATCGTCGAAAATGGCGGCGTTCTGCGCCCAGGTGATAACCGTGCGCGGGCTCATCACCGTGGAGATATCGCCATTGATGAAGCCTTGCCGCGTCAAATCTGCCACCTTCACCATCTTGCTGATTTCAGCATCGCCCATTTTCGGGTTCTTCGCCTTGACGATGGCGGTTTCGGTGTCGGCGGGCAGATAATTCAGCCCGACCACGATGTTCCAGCGGTCCATCTGCCCCTGATTTATCGCCTGCGTGCCGTGATATAGCCCGCTGGTATCGCCCAGCCCGACCGTGTTGGCGGTGGCGAACAGGCGGAAATTGGCATCGGGCCGAATGACGCGGTTCTGGTCGAGCAGCGTCAGCTTACCCTGCTGTTCCAGCACGCGCTGGATCACGAACATAACATCAGGCCGTCCGGCATCGTATTCGTCGAACACCAGCGCCACGGGGTGCTGCAATGCCCACGGCAGCAGTCCTTCGCGGAACTCGGTTACCTGCAACCCGTCGCGCAGAACGATAGCGTCGCGGCCCACCATATCGATCCGGCTGATATGCGCGTCCAGATTGATGCGGATGCAGGGCCAGTTAAGCCGCGCGGCGACCTGTTCGATATGGGTCGATTTACCAGTGCCGTGATAGCCCTGGATCATCACGCGCCGATTGTGGGCAAAGCCCGCCAGGATCGCCAGCGTCGTGTCCTTGTCGAACACATAGCCATCGTCGAGATCGGGCACGCGCTCGTCCGCCTTGGAGAAGGCGGGCACCACCCAGTCGGTATCTATGCCGAATACCTCGCGGACGCTAACTTCCATGTCAGGGGCGGCGAGGACGGTGGTGTCGGAGGAAGCGGCGGCAGCTGTTGCTTGGTCGGTCATTGCGCGCGGCGTAGCGGGGCGGCCCGCTGCTCGCAAGCCAGCACGCGCGCTAAACCTCATATCTTGTCCTTACATTTGAATTCGGGCGCGCTACGTTGCAATGGCATGGCGTTCCCCGACCCTTCCGAATTTGTCCGTGCCCGGCTTGTCGCGGGCGTCCGCGCCGTCTTCAACGACAGCGACAAAGGCGAAGAGCCGGTGCCGGTGGCGGATAGCGATGCACTGTTCGAGCGTGATTCGCCGATCCGGATGGTGCATGCCGATGTCGTGTCGATGATGGTCGGTGGCGTGCGCAGCCTGCTTTTGCAGATGCTGCACCCGCATGCGTTGCAAGGCGTACTGGACCATTCCAACTTCCGTGCCGACATGCACGGGCGGCTGCGGCGGACCGCGCGGTTTATGGCGGTAACGACCTTCGGCCACCGCGATGCAGCGGACGCGGCGATCAATCAGGTGAACCGGATACACCGACACGTGAAGGGCGTGTTGCCCGATGGTTCGCCCTATTCCGCGACGGACCCGGCGACCCTTGCCTGGGTCCATGTTGCGGGTGCAACGAGCTTCCTGGAAAGTTACCTAAAGTACGTACGACCCGGAATGCCGCGTGACGAGCAGGACGAGTATTTCAACCAGTTTGCCGTCGTTGCACGCAAGCTGAACGCCGATCCGGTTCCCGAAAATCGCCGCGATGCGGAGACTCTCATGCGCGATATGCGTTCGCAGTTACGTTCGTCGCCGGAAGCGAAGGAGGTGGCCGACCTCGTCCTGCGTCAGAAACCCGAAGGCGCGCCCCCGGCGGCACAGGCACTGGTGGGCATGGCGGCGACCGATCTGCTGCCACCCTATGCGCGCACCATGTTGGGACTGCGGGCCCCGGGCCTTGCGGCGGCCCCGACGCAGATTGCCCTGCGTTCCGCAGGACGCACCCTCCGCTGGGCCTTCAGACAGTAGCTTAGATATTCGCTCTAAACGTCGGTTAACGCGACAAAACGTAGCGCTAATAGCTTCTGGCCGGTTAACGTGACAGGCCCGGATCGCGGCAGGGCCGAAATCTGCTTCGCCTCGCGCATCATCCTCTGCAGCGCGCGTGCATCGGGCGCTTCGAATACCGCCATGACGTCATTGGGCAACCCGCGCCGGAGCGTCAGTTCGCCGTCGCGCAGTTCCGCCGCGAAGCTGTTGCCGCCAATAAGGAACCCGATGCTGGCCGTACCGAATGCGCGCGTCGCCATGACGTCAAGCGATGCCTTCATGCCGAACAGGAAGGCGGTAGCGGACAGCGGCAGTCTGGCAGGACGCTTTGCCGCCATACCCCATCGCTCTAGCGACAGCAGCGGTTGTGCTGCGTCATGGCCCCGTGACGTCAGAACATAACCGCGCGTGTGGCGCGATGCGGTCGCGTCCTCCTGCCGCTCGACGACTTCGAACTGGGCGAGCGAAACCAGCCGCTCGGTCAGCACTTTCGCACTGAGATCCGGCAACGCGTCGCGCAATTCGGAGAACCGCATCGGGCCCAACAACAGCTCGCGCATGATCGCAGCGGCCCAGCGTTCGCCGAACACTTCCATCGCCGCTGCCAGTCCGCTTGCATCGTCATACCAGCGCGCACGCTTCGCAGTTTCTTTCGGTAACGACATGGAAACCGGCTAGCGCGAGGTGTCGCCTGTGTCCAGCCGCCAATACGCCTTAACAATCAGCGCAAGGCCGTGCTCTTGCGCAGCAGCTGATACGCTTCGACCACAGCGCCCAGCCGATGCTCGAACTTACGGTCGCCGCCATTGCGGTCGGGATGGTAACGCCGCACCAGTTCGGAATAGCGCCGCCGTACATGCGCGCGATCCGCATCGGGGCCAAGTCCCAGTGCCTGCAACGCGGCCCGCTCGTCTTTGCCAAATTGCGCTTCGGGTGGCATCGCCCGCTTGCGCCCTGCGCGATTACGAATGCCGCCTGCGCGCGCAGAGATCGCATCCAGCGGGTCGGCGAAGTCGGCCCAGCGCGGCGCCGGATCGACGCCACCTGCCGCGCGAAAGGTCGGGCTTTCGGTGCGCCACCCTGCGCCTGGTGCCTGTGCATCGAAAATCTCCTCGGCGCTCATCCCCTCGAACCAGTCATAGCCGGCGTTGAATTCGCGGACATGTTCCAGACAGAACCAGCGCCATTCGCCCGGTCCGTCGAAGGTGCTGCCCGCATTGCCCGGTGCACGGAACTCGCCTGTTTCCGCGCAATGCGGGGCCTCGCATATGCGCGTCGTGTCGTGCCGGCCGTGGAATCGGGATCGTTTCACAGCATCTTTTAATGGGCAGCGGATGGGGCATGGACAAGCCCTGTACGACAGGTAAAACCTCGATTTCGAAAGGGAGTTGTGGATGCCGAACGTGACGGAGGAAATGGAAAGGCTGCTGACCGATGCGTTTGCGCCTACACGCTTGCAAATTATCAATGACAGCGCCAGCCATAGCGGCCATTCCGGCGACGATGGCAGCGGGGAATCCCATTTCACGATCGTCATCGAAGCGCCTGGTTTCGCAAAACAAACCCGGCTCCAGCGCCAGCGCGCAGTCATCGCGGCTTTGGGCGATATCGTCGGCCAACGCGTCCACGCGGTTGCCATACAAGCCAGCGCGCCAACCCCATGATTGCACAGACAATTACGCCGGTTTCGCACGACCTTGGCCAGTTCACCGTGCGGCGCGCCTTGCCTGCCAGGACGCGCACAATGGTCGGGCCATTCATCTTCGTGGACCAGTTCGGCCCGGCGCAGCTCGATATCGGCAGCGGAATGGATGTGCGCCCGCATCCGCATATAAACCTGGCAACCGTAACATGGCTGTTTGAAGGCGTAATCGAACATCGCGACAGCCTGGGCACCATTTCCACCATCCGTCCGGGGCAGGTGAACCTGATGACGGCAGGGCGCGGTATCGTGCATTCGGAGCGCAGCCCCGAGGCTGAGCGTGCCGGAGGACCATCGCTATACGGGATGCAGACTTGGCTCGCTTTGCCCGATGGCGGCGAAGAGATTGCGCCTGAATTCGAGGCGGTGAAGGATTTGCCACGGGTCGCGCAGAACGGCGCACAAGCCACGGTAATCATGGGCGAATTATGGGGCGAACGCGCCACCACCACCACCCATGCGCACACGATCTATGCCGAGATTGTGCTCGGACCCGACGGCAGAATTCCATTGGATAAGAGCGCCGATGAGCGCGCCGTGATGCTGGTGGGCGGGGCGGCAAAAGTCGGCGGTCAATCGCTGGAGCTGTACGAACTTGTCGTGCTGGCACCCGATGCGGAACCGGTGCTGAGCAGCACCGAAGGCGGGCGCGTCATGCTGCTGGGCGGCGAAGTATTCGCGACCGAGCGCCATGTCTGGTGGAACTTTGTCAGCTCCGACCCGGACCGCATCGAACAGGCCAAAGCGGACTGGAGCGAAGGGCGTTTCGGCATCGTCCCGGGTGACAGTGAGGAGTATATACCCTTGCCGGAAATACCGAAAACCGTGAGTTATCCATGACTTTCTCCTTCCCGGAACAAACCCGCGTCGAACTTGCCAACGGCATTGCGCTGAACGTCATGGATACCGGGCCGCCACCGGGTTCGCCCGATGCGCCGGTGCTGATTTTTCTGCACGGTTTTCCCGAAAGCCACCGCACCTGGCGGCACCAGATCCCGCATTTCGCGCCCCGCTTCCGCTGCATCGCGCCCGACCAGCGCGGCTATCGCGGGTCGTCGAAGCCGCAGGAAACCGCCGAATATACGCCGGACAAACTTATTGGCGATGTGTTTCTCCTCGCCGATGCGCTGGGGGTCGAACGGTTCACGATTGTCGGACACGACTGGGGCGGAGCGATTGCATGGGGCGTTGCGTTGGGCGGGCAGATCGGGGGCCGCGTCGAGCGCGCCGTGATCGCCAATGCGCCGCATCCCGTCGTTTTTTCGAAACTTCTTTATACAAACCGTGAACAGCGCGCGGCAAGCCAGTACATCCGCGCCTTTCGCGACCCTGCGAACGATACCCTGATACGCCAGGAGGGGCTGACCGCGCTACTGCAAAAGGTGGTGCGCTGGGACAAGTCAGCTGCGATGGAAGCGGAAGAGCGCGCGGCCCTGTTGCGGGACTGGGAGGACCGGGATGCGGCGTTTGGAATGCTCAACTATTACCGCGCCAGCCCTTTGGTAGTGCCTGAAATGGACGAGCCGTTTGCCCTGCCCGATGGCTGGAAACCGCCGGTTTTGCCCAATCTGGCGATCCCGACGCTGGTCATTTGGGCGATGGACGATCTGGCACTGCCTCCGTCAAACCTGGAGGGGTTGGACGCCTTTGTGGACAACTTGCACATCGAAAGGGTCGAGGGATGCGGGCATTTCGTGCCGTGGGAAGCGCCCGACCGGTTCAATTCGGCGATGGAAAATTTCCTGCACAATTCCGGTTGACCGGAAAGTGCAGCAATCCTGCGTCAGCTTGTCTGGACAATTTCACGCATAATAGGACCGGGCAGAAGTTGTCCGGACAAATTTGGAGGAACCAATATGACGGAAGATCGCGACATCGAAAAATCCTACTCGACCAACCAGAACATCCAGAAGCTCGAGCGTCTGATCGCGGCTTTACGCGACGGCAAGAGTTTCGAAATTCAGGTCGATAACGAAAAGATCAAAGTACCGGCCGATGCGGTGTTTTCGATCGAGCACGAACGCGAAGGCAATGAGGAGGAGTTGGAGTTCCAGTTCCGCTGGACACGCTAGGCCTCCGACCCGTTCCCGATCGAGCCGCGCCATTCGATCCATGCGCCATGCGGATGTGCCGTGGCTAGCACTACCTGTTCCGCTGGCCCCGGCCAGTATCGCACGGTGAGTTCGTGCGCGAAGGTTTCGCGGTTGGTTTCCAGCGCGATCCGGGCCAGCGGCGTGTCGGTATCGGCGGCGGCCCCAGCACGTTCCATTGCGGCGGTGATCCGTTGCTGCCGGTCTTCGGGAATATATTGCCAGACGATCGAGTGAAACAGGGCGCGGGTTACGCCACTTTCGGGCGGGCGTTCCAAAACCGCTTCGACGAAATCCGCCGCATCGCTTTTCACGACCGATGGCGGCGCGACCCGGGCCAGGACGATGGCGGCGTCGATGCGGCCCATGCGCTCGGCCGCCTCGGGCCAGACATAGCCTTTCAGGCGTAGCGCGGCCTCCGCGTCGGTCAGGTCGATAGGCGCGATGTCGCATCCTTCGATGCCGACGATGTCGGTCATACCTGCGGGCGGCGGCGGGCCGCGCCAGTCGGGCGCGATGACCATCGGCGAATCTGCCGGGCCAGCCGATACCCTGCCCAGCTCGAAGCGGTAGCGATCCAGCATCGTGTTGACGCCCGCGCTGCTGCCGATCTCGAACAAACGGAAGCGCGGCGGTACATGCTGCGCCAGCCACAGCAGCCCCGCCATGATGCTGGCCGAGCGTCCCGCCTCGTTCGTCTGTGGCGGCCCGTCCAGCCACGGCAGTAACCGCGCATCGTAGGTTTCGACCAGTTCGCAAACCAGCGCATCCACCGCAGGCTGCTCCGTCATCTCGCCCGAATAGACCGCCGACAGCCGCCGGTCCGCGCCCGACAGCAGCAGATGGTGCAAGCCCCCATGTAGGCGCAGCGGCATCGCGTCCTGCAAGGTCAGCCCCTGCCATGCCGCCATCCGCCGCCCGACTGCCGTATTGCCGCGCACCACCGCCAGCATCGCACGCACCACGGCGGCGGTACCCGGCGCGCCCGCCCGGTGCGCGTGTTCGGCCTGCCATTCGATAGCTTCGGGAATGTCAGCGATATCCATCGCCGCGCCATAATCACTGCCGATTTCAGTGCCGCCATCACCCATGCCGATTGCCCTTTCGCAGCGCCTTGCCTATCAGCGGCGCCGACATGTCGAACCCGCTGATTTTTGCCATTCCGAAGGGCCGCATCCTCGAAGAAGCGCTGCCGGTAATGGCGGATGCCGGGGTAGTGCCCGAAGCCGCCTTTCACGACAAGGCGAACCGCAGCCTGATTTTCGGCACGACGCGCGACGATCTCAGGCTGATCCGCGTGCGCGCCTTCGACGTGGCGACTTTCGTGGCACAAGGCGCGGCGCAGCTCGGCATCGTTGGTTCCGACGTGATCGAGGAATTCGACTATGCTGACCTTTATGCACCGGTCGATCTGGATATCGGGCACTGCCGCTTGTCGGTCGCCAGGCCGGAGCATGGCCCCGCCTCCATCGACGGAGCCAGCCATGTGCGGGTCGCCACCAAATATCCCGGCCTGACTCGCCGCCATTTCGCGGCACACGGAATGCAGGCGGAATGCATCAAGTTGAACGGGGCAATGGAAATCGCGCCCAGCCTGGGCATGTGCAACCGCATCGTCGATCTGGTCTCCACCGGACGCACGCTGGCGCAGAACGGCCTTGTCGAAACCGCGCGCATCATGGACATTTCGGCGCGGCTGATCGTGAACCGCACCGCGCTGAAAACCGATGCGCGCATCGCCGCGCTGGTCGATGCCTTCCGCCACAATGCGGCCCGGAACACGGGACAGGACGCGGCCTGATGCAACGGCTCGACAGCAGCGATCCCGGTTTCGAACAGGCCTTTGCCCGTATCGTCGCGGACCGGCGCGAGAGCGATGCCGACGTCTCGTCCGACGTGCGGGCGATCCTCGCCGACGTCAGGAACGCTGGCGATGCGGCGGTGGTGAAATACACGCAGCGGTTCGACGGCCACGCGCTTGGCGAAGCCCGAAAAATGGCGTCTCGGCACAGCCGACTTCGCGGCGGCGTTCGAAGGGCTGGACGCGACGTTGCAGGATGCCCTGACGCTCGCGGCGGAGCGGATCGAGACCTATCATCGCGGTCAGGTGCCGACCGATACCGACACGACCGATTCCGTCGGAATGCGGCTGGGTGCGCGCTGGCGGGCGGTCGACGCGGCGGGTATCTATGTGCCCGGCGGACGCGCCGCCTATCCCAGCTCGCTGCTGATGAACGCAATTCCTGCCAAGGTCGCAGGCGTGCCGCGCATCGTCGCGGTGTCGCCTGCGCCACAGGGTGCGGTCAATCCGCTGGTGCTGGCGGCAGCGCATGTTGCGGGCCTCGATACGCTGTGGAAAGTCGGTGGAGCGCAGGCGGTTGCGGCGCTTGCCTACGGCACCCAAACCATCGCGGCGGTCGATGTCGTAACCGGCCCCGGCAATGCCTGGGTCGCGGAGGCCAAGCGCCAGCTTTACGGTGTGGTCGGCATTGACATGGTCGCCGGGCCGAGCGAAATCCTGGTCATCGCGGACGGGCAGAACACCGTCGAATGGATCGTTGCCGATCTGCTCAGCCAGGCCGAGCACGACCCCTCCGCGCAATCCATCCTCCTCACCGACGATGCAGGCTTTGCCGCGCAAGTCGCGGACCGCATCGACATCGAAGCCGCCATGCTGCCCACCGCGACGGTTGCGCAGGCGAGCTGGCGCGATCACGGCGTCATCGTCGTGGTGCCCGATCTGGACGAAGCGGTCGCGCTGGCGAACCGTCTTGCCGCCGAGCATGTCGAGCTGGCCGTGGCGGACCCCGAACCGCTGTTTGCCAAGCTGCGTCATGCGGGCAGCGTGTTTCTGGGCCGTCAGTCGCCCGAAGCCATCGGCGATTATGTCGCAGGCCCGAACCACGTCCTGCCCACCGGACGACGCGCGCGCTTTTCCAGCGGGCTGTCGGTGCTGGACTTCATGAAGCGGACCAGTTTCCTGTCGGCCAGCGAAGGCGCGCTTGCCGCCATCGGCCCGGCCGGGGTGGCGCTGGCCGAGGCGGAAGGCTTGCCAGCCCATGCAAAGTCGATTTCGCTGAGATTGAACACATGAGCAAGAACACCCGAAAGGCGCGCTCCGCCGCGCGGCTGGCAGCAGTGCAGGCCTTGTATCAGCAGCAGATGGAAGGCACCGCGCTGGCCAAGCTGCTCGATGAATTCCACCAGCACCGGCTGGGGCGCGAGATCGAGGACGATCAATATGCCGATGCCGATGCCGATTTCTTCGACGATGTGGTCGGCGGCGTAGCGGCGCGGCGCGAGGAAATAGACGGAAAGATCGCCGCACGGCTGGCATCGGGCTGGACCATCGCGCGGATGGACAAGACCATGCTGCAGATCCTGCGCGCCGGAACCTACGAGCTGCTGGCCCGGCCCGACGTTGCCGTTGGCACGGTGATTGGCGAATATCTGGATGTGGCAAAGGCGTTCTTCGACGACCGCGAGGCGAAATTCGTGAACGGCATCCTCGACGCGCTGGCCAAAGAGGTGAGGCAATAGCCCGCACGACCGGCATGGCGGGCGAGGCGGCGTTCATCGCAGCCCTGCGCGCCTTGCCCCTGCACAGCGCGGCGCGCGGTCTGGCGGACGATTGCGCGGTGCTGAAGTTCGGCGCGGAAACGCTGGTCATCACGCATGATACGTTGGTGGAGGGCGTGCATTTTCTGCCGCTCGAGGATCCACGCACCGATGCGGCGGATGTGGCATGGAAACTGGTGGCGACGAACCTGTCCGATTTGGCCGCGAAGGGCGCTGCACCCGTCGGCGTGATGCTAGGATACATGCTGTCCGGTGCGGAAGACCGGTTCCTGGCGGGATTGGCCGGGGTTCTGGCAGAATACGGAGTGCCGCTATTGGGCGGCGATACCGTTGGCGCACACGAGGGCGCGTGCGCTTACGGCATGACCGCGATTGGTCGCGCGACGCACACGCCGGTCCCGTCGCGTGGCGGCGCTTCGGCCGGGGACGGTGTATACCTGTGCGGCATCATCGGCGCGGCGATGCACGGGCTAGACCTGCTGACCGACGCCGATGCATCCGCGCCCGCCGCGCTTACCGCCGCCTATCGCCGCCCGCATGCCCTGGTCGAACAGGGCATTACCCTCGCACCGCATGTCACAGCAATGATGGATGTATCCGACGGGCTGCTGCTCGACGCATCGCGGATGGCGGGGGCCAGCAGCGTAACGATCGATATCGAAACCGGTGCGGTACCGTTTTGCGCAGACCTGCCCGCGTCCCGTCGCGCTGCTCCGCAGGACGATGCCCTGCGCTGGGGCGATGATTACGCGCTACTGTTCACCGCCAGTCCCGACGCGGCCGAAGCGACAGAGAAAGTCGGCGGCGTGTCCCGTATCGGGACTGTCCTGCCTAGGGCCGAGCACGCCCTGCATCTCGACGGCACCGCGCCATCCGGCGACCCCGTGCTGGGTTATCAACATCACTGAACATACCTATGCATGAAAAGGGGTTGCCGCCAGCCGCCGCGTTCCTATAGCGCATGGCGCAACATTGCGGAGGTGTCATCGCACTCCGCACAATAACGACAGCGTCACCTGCCCGGCACAAGGGCGGGGGCAGCATAACAGGGGATGTGTGTTGGAACTCGTAATCATCGCGATCGGTCTTGGCCTGCTTGCCATTCTCTATGGCTTCATCACCAGCCGCCAGGTGCTGGGCGCGGCAGCGGGCAACCAGAAGATGGCGGAAATCGCCGCTGCCATCCAGGAAGGCGCGCAAGCCTATCTCAAACGCCAATATACCGCGATCAGTGTTGTCGGTGTCGTGGTCGCCGTGCTGGTGTTCCTGTTCCTCGACATGCCCAAAGGCGGCGCACCGATTTCCACCGCCGGGTTCCTGATCGGCGCGATCCTGTCAGGCGTCGCCGGGTTCATCGGCATGAACATCTCGGTCCGCGCGAACGTGCGCACCGCAGCCGCCGCGATGAGTGGGCTGCAACAGGGGCTGACGCTGGCGTTCCGCGCGGGCGCCATTACCGGTATGCTGGTCGCGGGCCTCGCCCTACTGGCTATCGCGGTGTTCTTCTACGTACTTATCGGACCGATGGGCCTTGCCCCCAATGACCGCATCGTGATCGATGCGCTGGTGGCGCTGGCCTTTGGTGCTTCGCTCATCTCGATCTTCGCCCGTCTGGGTGGCGGTATCTTCACCAAGGCCGCCGATGTCGGGGCCGACCTGGTCGGCAAGGTGGAAGCGGGCATTCCCGAAGACGATCCCCGCAACCCCGCCGTTATTGCCGACAACGTGGGCGACAATGTCGGCGATTGCGCGGGCATGGCCGCCGACCTGTTTGAAACATACGTCGTGACCGTGGGTGCCACGATGGTGCTGACCGCGCTGTTGCTCGCCGCCACTGGCCCGCTGCTGCTGCCGCTGATGGCGCTGCCGCTGCTGATCGGCGGGGCGTGTATCGTCACCTCCATAATCGGCACGTATTTTGTCCGTCTGGGCGGCGGAACCAATGTGATGGGCGCGATGTACAAAGGCTTCCTCGTTACGGCCGTCCTGTCGGTGCCGCTCATCTGGTTCGTCATGCAATATGCGCTGGGCGATATGTCCGCGCAGATCGGCGGCGGCACCAACCTCGCCAATGTCGATGCGGGCCAGATTGCCGAGGAAGGCACGTCCGCGCTCGAACCGTTCACCGGCTGGGACCTGTTCTATTCCTCGCTGGTCGGGCTGGTGCTGACGGGCGTCATCATCTGGATCACCGAATATTACACGGGCACGCAGTTCCGCCCCGTGCGCTCCATCGCCAAGGCATCGGAAACGGGCCATGGCACCAACGTCATCCAGGGTCTGGCGATCAGCCTTGAGTCGACTGCCCTGCCGACGCTGGCCATCGTGGCGGGTATTATCCTGTCCTACCAGTTCGCAGGGCTGATGGGCATTGCCTACGCCGCCACCTCGATGCTGGCGCTGGCAGGCATGGTCGTTGCGCTGGACGCGTACGGTCCGGTGACGGACAATGCGGGCGGCATCGCCGAAATGGCAGGGCTGGACGAGGAAGTCCGGGCCAAGACCGACGCACTCGATGCGGTTGGCAACACGACCAAGGCAGTGACGAAGGGCTATGCCATCGGTTCTGCGGGTCTCGCCGCGCTGGTACTGTTCGCTGCCTACACCGCAGACCTCGCGGAATACTTCCCGACGGCCGATGTCGATTTCAGCCTCGAAAACCCTTACGTCATTGTCGGCCTGCTGCTGGGGGCCTTGCTGCCTTATCTGTTCGGCGCAATGGGCATGACCGCCGTGGGCCGTGCCGCTGGCGACGTGGTCAAGGACGTGCGCGCGCAGTTCAAGGAAAAGCCGGGTATCATGGATTATTCCGAGAAACCCGATTATGCGCGCACCGTCGACCTCGTCACCAAAGCCGCGATCAAGGAAATGATCGTGCCTTCCATGCTGCCCGTGCTTGCCCCCATCGTGGTCTATTTCGTCATCACCGCGATTGCCGGGCAGGTGAACGGGTTTGCCGCGCTGGGCGCACTGTTGCTCGGCGTGATCGTCGGCGGCCTGTTCGTCGCGCTGTCGATGACCGCGGGCGGCGGTGCGTGGGACAATGCGAAGAAGTATATCGAAGACGGCAATCACGGCGGCAAGGGATCGGAAGCGCACAAGGCGGCCGTGACCGGGGACACCGTGGGCGATCCTTACAAGGATACTGCCGGTCCTGCCGTGAACCCGATGATCAAGATCACCAACATCGTCGCGCTGCTGCTGCTCGCGGCGCTGGCGGCCTGACCCGTGGTCGATGGCGATCCGGTGATCGTTAACGCTTCTTAAGCCTATTGCTGCCACGCATTTGCCGCGACATCCGGGTCGCCGCAGATGAGGGGTCGAACATGGGCCGCCCTGCCCGACTGCCCATTGCCGACGATAGCCCTGCCGCTAGAGGCCGGCTGCGCGTGGTTGCGTGGCAGGATGTGGCTAACGATCCGGCGGTCATGGCGCAGTGGACACGTCTCGCCCGCGAGACTGTCGAACCGAACCCCTTTTACGCACCATGGGCGCTGCTGCCCGCTCTGCGCGCTTATGATGCGGCGGGGCGATGCGTGGTGTTGCTGATCGAGCATGGCAACCGTCTGACCGGGCTCATGCCAGTAAGCACACCACTTGCCTATTACGGCTATCCGGTCCCGCATTACCGCAACTGGGTGCATGACCATGCCTTCCTCGGCGCCCCGTTGGTCGCACCGGGCGTGGCGCATGATTTCTGGACGGACGTGCTCGGCTGGATGGACGGGACCGCAGGCAGCAAGCTGTTCCTGCACCTGTCGCACCTGGATGCCGACGGCACGCTTGCTCGCGCGCTTGGCGACGTGCTGCAAAGCCCCTCGCGCGACCACGCCGTGGTGCATGAAGAAGAACGCGCGTTCCTGCACAGCGACCGATCCTCCACCGCCTATTTCAATGCTGCCCTGAGCGGCAAGAAACGCAAGGAACTTCGCAGGCAGGAGCGGCGGCTCGGCGAAGCGGGAACGCTGGAATGCAAACGGGATACCGGCAACGAATACCTCGACGCCTGGACAACCGACTTCCTCGCGCTAGAGCGGTCGGGCTGGAAGGGCCGCGCGGGGTCCGCTCTTGCCAATGCAGAGGCGACCGCGTTGTTGTTCAGTGACACACTGCACCACGCAGCGCAGGCCGGTGTGCTCGAACGGCTGTCCCTCACGCTCGATGGCAAGCCCATCGCGATGCTGGCTAATTTCCTGACCCCGCCTGGCGCCTTTGCCTTCAAAACCGCTTTTTCGGAGGACTTCGCTAGATATTCACCCGGTGTCCTGCTCCAGCGCCATAATCTCGCGCTGCTCGACCGTGCGGAGATCGACTGGTGCGATAGCTGCGCGGCGGCGGACCATCCGATGATCGACCATATCTGGCGTGAACGGCGGCGCATGGTTCGTATGTCGATCGCCATCGGCGGCACTACGCGGCGCGCATTGTTCAGCCGGTTGCTGGCGCACGAAACCCGCGAGCGTGTCGACGCATGACCGTTGGCAAAGTCCCCGTATTCGATGCATCGGCGCGCGCCCGTTTCGCGCGCGGCTATCCCGAACAGCCGCATACACTCGAACACGGCCTTCACGCACACCCCCTGCTGACACTCGACGCAATTGCCGACCTGGCCGAACAGCTGCCCGCCAGCAGCGTTGAATATAATCGCGGCGACCTGCCCATCGGCGTGGACGGCAAGCCGGCCACCAACGGCCTGAGCATAGGCGCAACCATTCGCTCCATCGCCGCCAACGACAGCTGGGCGGTGCTCAAAAACATCGAGCAGGTGCCTGCCTATCGCGCGCTGGTGCACGATTGCCTCGCCGAACTGCGCGAGGAAGTGCGCGCCGCGACGGGTGCGATGCTGCATATGCAGGGCTTCCTCTTCATCTCCAGCCCCGATGCCGTGACGCCTTATCATTTCGACCCGGAACACAACCTGCTGCTCCAGCTGACCGGGCACAAGACCATGATGCAATTCCCCGCCGGCGATCCCGCGTTCGCACCTGACGAGGTCCACGAAACCTACCAGACCGGCGGCCCGCGAGAATTGCGCTGGGACGATGCCATGCTCGCCGGTGGCACCGCGCATGCGCTTGCTCCGGGTCAGGCGGTCTATGTGCCCGTTATGGCCCCGCATTACGTACGCAACGGCCCGGCCAGCTCCACTTCGCTCTCCATTACCTGGCGCAGCGACTGGAGCTATGCCGAGGCCGACGCGCGCGGCTTTAACAAGCTGCTGCGCAAGGCAGGCTTCACACCCGCCGCACCGCGCCGATGGCCGCATGGCAATCGGGCCAAGGCACTCGCCTATCGTTCCTTGCGCAAGGCGCGTCTCGTGCGTTGACCTGAGCCGCGCGCCTGCGCACAGGGGCGCGATGTCCGATCCCGCGCAAACTCCCTCGCCGCAACAGCTCGTCACCGAACTGGTCTCGCTCCTCACGGTCGAGCCGACCGGCCCTGCCACCTATACCGGTCGCCCGCAGCCCGACGGCATCGGCCGCGTCTTCGGCGGACAGGTCGTGGCGCAGGCGTTGCAGGCGGCGCAGGCCAGCGCGTCGGACGGGAAAATTGCGCATTCGCTGCACGTCTATTTCCTGCGCGGCGGGCGCGAGGGCGTACCGATAGACTACACCGTCACCACCGATTTCGAAGGGCGCAGCTTCGCCAATCGCCGCGTGCTGGCCAGTCAGGAGGGCACCCCCATCCTGAATTGCACGCTCAGTTTCCAGTTGCCCGAAACCGGACTGTCGCATCAGGATGCGCCCATGCCCGACGTGCCCGCGCCAGACACACTGCCCAGCGACCGGACGCTGCGCGAACGCTGGATTGCAGAGCAGGAAACCCCGCCAAGCGACGCGCACAAAACCTTCATGCTCCGCCCCCGGGCCATCGAAATGCGTCCCGCCGAACCACCGCACTGGATGGCGAGCCCCGGATCGGGCGAGCTGGCATCGCCGATACAGCATAACTGGCTGCGCACCGCCGCCGCCCTGCCCGACGATCCGGCGCTGCATCGGGCGGTGCTGGCCTATGCGAGCGATTATACCCTACTGGGCACTGCGGCGATCCCCCACGGCCTCAGCTGGATGCGGGGCGAGGTGTCGGGTGCGAGCCTGGACCATGCTTTGTGGTTCCACGACTCCGTCCGTTGCGACGACTGGTTGCTCTATTCCACCAAATCGCCCTGGTCAGGCGCAGGTCGTGGCTTCAACCGCGGCCAGATTTTTACCGCCGACGGCACGCTTGTCGCCAGCGTCGCGCAGGAAGGTGTCCTGCGCCGCAAACGCTCGGGAAGTTAACGAAATGCATGCGGCGGTCCGCGCGCAAACGTGACAACCATTCGCCAGAACGACGAAGGGCCCCCGCTAGGGAGCCCTTCGAAATTCTTATGCTGGTATTCCGATTACCGGAAGATCCAGTCCCAGATGGAACCTGTCATAGTTTTTCTCCAAGTTTGCTGCACTTGGAGTAAAGACTATATTAACCTTAACAAGTTGTAAACCCCTATTTCTCACTGATAGCTTTTCGGTCGTTAACCCTTTGTAATATAAGTGTTCTTTCGAAATCCGGCACCGAAAGAGGTTCGGCGATAAAATAGCCTTGAGCAAGTTGGCAGTCCATATCGCGCATTGTTTCGAGGGTTTTTAGGTCTTCAATGCCCTCTGCCACGGAAACGATACCGGCATCCCTGGCCATTTTTACTATGCTGCCCACAACAGCCCGGGCGCGCATAGATCCGCGCGCATGTTTCACGAACAGCCGGTCGATCTTTACCTCATCAAAAGGGAGTTCGAACAGCGCATCGTAATTCGCACTGGCGATGCCAAAATCGTCCAGCGAGAATTGCGCACCACTGCGTTTTATTTGCTCGATAACATCACGCGCAATGGAGAAATTATCGATTCGGGCGGTCTCTGTAACCTCGATTGTGAGAAGAGTCGGGTCGGCACCACTTTGTTCAATTTGGGCAGCTATCAAATCGGCGATCCGACTATCGACGAACTGCACGGCCGAGACATTGAGCGAAATTCTCGGCGCCATGTCATGCCGTTTAAGCTGCTCGGCCGCTTTCAAGGTTTTGAAGAAAACCCGCTTGGTGAGATCGTCCAGCCGACCGACCCGCTCGCATTGTAAAATGAAACGCGCAGGTGAAATCTCCCCGTGCTTTTCATCGACCCATCGCGCGAGCGATTCAGCGCCAACAATGCTGCCAGACTGTAAATCAATTTGAGGTTGCAGTTTAATCGAGATGCGATCTTCAGAAAGCGCGGTTTCGAGACGCGACTGAAGCGAATAATCCCACTCTTCGCTATCTGCGGCAAAATCGGAAATGATGAAAACCGGTCGATAGGCCTCTCTCGCCTGGTCGGCAGCCGCGACTGCCGAATTTAGCCGGTTAGGCGTTTCATTGCTGTAGCTGGTATCCGCCCCGACAGTGATCGAGACATCGTAGTTCCGATCGCCGACTGCGATAGTTTGCGAAACAATAGCACGCAGCCCCTCCAAATGTTCTGAAGGGTTTTTATACATCTTCCTTGAAAGACCAAATGCAAAGTATTTTCCACCATCGTAGTATATTACCTTTTTTTTATCTCCTAGAGCCAGACGAATTCCAAGCTGCCGGAGAAAGCGTGCTTGTTCGACAAGGTTTAACATGGAAAACACCGCGTCCATCCGTGCGACCTTGACTACTACTATAATTGTGTCCTGCGCTTTAATGATGTCGTTAAAGTCACGATGGAAAGCGGCGAAGTTCGGAAGTCTGCTCCGAGCCTCAAGATGAAGATGACGCCGCTTGAACAGCGATAAGACTCGAAACGATACAATAATCGCTAAGAATAACAATGCACATGATGTTACTACTCTTACCCCAAAATAAGGAGCAACAAATAGAGAAGCTGAGATAATGAGAACGGTGGTTGTACTACTCAATCGTTGTATTAGCTTGTTATGCTCATGTAGTGCTGCACTGATAGCTAGACAAACCAGCAGTGCAAGCAGCAACGGCCACCCCAGGCCGGTGCCCCTACCCTTTTTGGATGTCTCAGAAGCAACTAGATGCGCGAGCGTAGGTGAGGTAAGGCCCTTATCCGGGATCCGAATGGTATTTGCGTTAGAGACCACCAGCACATCGGATCCGGCTACGCGTCGATAGAAGCTGCCACGTTCTTCTTCGTAATCCGATTGGCTGAACTTTATCGGGTCTTGGTATCTGATGCTGTAATCAGGGAAGACTGAGTTTGAAGCACCAGTGCCTGATAAATATGTCCATAAAGCTGCTGTGCTAGCTCGATCATTAGCTGTCGGCGAGAGTTCCCATACGTAACCCAAAAAATCCGGCTTAAGGTCGTTACTTGCGACCAGCATGCCCTGCTCGAACATTGGATCGCTTCCTCGTACCGCCGGTTCGATCCAATAATCATTGAACGTCCTCGTCAGCACGACCTTTTCGCGCAGCTTAACTAACTTGCCACGCAAGGCTGCATCAGTTTCAGGTGATCTGCTCCGCAGTAATGGTATATCAACGAATATTCGCGCCGCGCCTGCTGCATCGAGGCTCTGTAGCGCGCTGATCATGCGAGCATTGTCCTCCGCGATCCTGTTCGATTTGCCGCCCTGCTCCACCTCCACCAGCACGATATCGCCACTGGGTTGGACGTCGAACATCTTGGATTGCAGCGACCAGATTGTGATGTCCAGCGGGCGCAGGACGGTGCTCATCGCGACCACCACCGCAATGACGGCGGCGATGGCGACGTGTCGGAGCCGGTCCGATGCGAGCAGCTTTCGCAGCCCCGATGGCAACGCGGGATACCTCATCGGAAATGGACCTAACCGGATAGGGTTACCGGGCCATTAAGCATCGTGTGCGCGCTTTTGCCTACCGGTCCCGTGCCTATCCGCTGGCGTGGTAGAAATCATAGATCGTGCGGGCGACAGTGGCGCTGACGCCGGGGGCGCGTTGCAGGTCTTCCAGCGCTGCGGCGCGGACCTTGCCCGCCGTGCCGAAATGCAGCAGCAACGCGCGCTTGCGCGACGGACCGATGCCGGGGATCTCGTCTAGCGGAGATGCGGTGATGGCACGGCTGCGCTTCGCCCGGTGCGCGCCGATGACGTAGCGATGCACCTCGTCGCGCAGCGTTTGCAGGTAGAACAATACCGGCGAATTGACCGGCAGCGTCTTTTCGCGCCCGTCCGGAAAATGGAAGACTTCGCGCCCCTCGCGCCCGTGGTCCGGCCCCTTCGCAATCGCAATCAGCGGCACATCCTCGATGCCCATTTCCGCCAGCGTATCGCGCACTGAGGACATCTGCCCCTTGCCCCCGTCGATCAGTACCAGGTCGGGCCACAGCGTCTCGTGCGTGTTGGCTTTTGGCACCTTCGCGTCTTCGTCTGGTGGACCGCCCTCTTCCGCCAGCGCACGGAACCGACGTGACATGACCTCGCGCATCATGCCGAAATCGTCATTGGTCTGCGCCGTCTTGATGTTGAATTTGCGGTATTGCGCCTTCACGAAGCCGTCCGTTCCGGCGACCACCATGCCGCCCACGGCCTTCGCGCCCTGGATGTGGCTGTTGTCGTACACCTCGATCCGCTGCGGCACGTCGGGCAGTTCGAGGAATTCGGCCATTTCGCGCATCACCTTAGCGCGCGTGCCGGTTTCGGCGAGACGGCGGTCGAGCAATTCATGCGCATTGCGCTGCGCCTGCTCCATCAGCTTGCGCCGGTCGCCGCGCTGCGGAATGCTAATATCCACCCGCCGTTCCGCCAGCGCGCCCAGTGCTTCGGCAAGCAAGTCCTGTTCCGGCAATTCGCGATCGACCAGCACGGTGCGCGGCGGCGGGACTTCCTCATAGAATTGCGCGAGCACGTCGGACAGCACCTGCGCATCGTCGATGCCTTGCGTGCGGGCGGGGAAGAAGGCGCGGTGGCCCCAGTTCTGGCCGCCGCGAATAAAAAAGGCCTGGATGCCGACTTGCCCGCCCTTCGCCGCCAGCGCGAACACGTCCGCATCACCAACGCCGCTGGCATTCACCGCCTGCGACCCCTGGATAAACGTCGCTGCACGCAGCCGGTCGCGCAGGATGGCGGCGGTTTCGAAATCGAGATCGGCGGCGGCCTTGGCCATCTGCGTCTCCAGATCGGCCTGCACCGCGCCCGACTTGCCGCCGAGAAAATCGGTCGCCTGTTTTACCAGCGCGGCATAGCCTTCCTTGTCGATCCGCCCGACGCAAGGCGCGCTGCACCGCTTGATCTGGTAAAGGAGGCAGGGCCGGTCGCGACGGCTGAAGAAGCTGTCGGTACAACTGCGCAGCAGGAACAGTTTCTGCAGCGCATTGATGGTCGTGTTGACCGATCCCGCGCTGGCGAAGGGGCCGTAATAATTGCCCTTCGCCCGCCGCGCGCCGCGATGCTTGGTGATGCGGGGAAAATCGCTTTCGGTGCGCAGCAGGATGAACGGGAAGCTTTTGTCGTCGCGCAGCAGCACATTGAACGGCGGGCGAAAGCGTTTGACGAATTGCGCCTCCATCAGCAGCGCCTCAGCTTCGGAATTGGTGGTGACGATCTCCATCGCGCGGCACTGGCTGACCATGCGTTGCAGCCGGTTGGTGAGCTGTTTCACCTGCGTATAGTTGGCGACGCGGGCCTTCAGGCTGCGCGCCTTGCCGACATAGAGCACCTCGCCCCTGGTATCGAGCATACGGTAGACGCCGGGCACGGGTTTCAACACCTTCACCGTGTCGCGGATCGCCTTCACACCGGCTTCCAGGTCCGGCTTGGCACTGGCAACGGTGTAGGCCGCCTGCTCTTCGTTGAACCGTTCCGCGCCGCGCGGGTTAGGCGGGCTGCCTGCGGGTATGGAAGAGGACGTATGGCTCATACTGGTGGCAGGGATAGAGCGCGTCCGTCGATGGCGAAAGGTCGGTTTAGAAAATCTTGCGGAACTCTATTTCCACCGTGCGCCCGACCGGGTCGAGCAGTCCGGGCTGGAACGCGAGCGGCACCACCCCGTCGCCGTCCACCACGCGGCGCTGCGCGTCGAACACATTGTTTACGCGAAACGCCATGCGCATCCCCTTGAGGAAGCCGGGATCGTCGCCCGCCAGCCATTGCTGCTGCTCCAGATTGACGAAAGCGCGCAGATCGATGGTGGCGAGGTCGCCGAAGCGCAGGTTCGTGCTGTCATCGATCCGCGCCGAACCGAGGTAATTGCCGGACAGGCGCAGGCCCAGCCCCTTGTGGAAGATACCGCCTTCCAGCTGGACGCGATGGCGCGACAGGCCGGTATCGGACAGCGCATCGCCATCGAGCAGGTCGAGGCGGGGGATGCCCGGGGCTATCAGCACATCGCTGGTCAGTTCGACGGTGTGGTACAGCGAGGCGAACCAGCGCCCGCGCCCGTCGCCGCGATTGAAGGGCGAGCCGCCGCCGCGTCGTCCGCCGCTTCGTTGTTCGGTCGGTCGGGCAGCGTCCGCATCGGCGCACAGGCGGGCGCGGAACCGGGCTAGCCGTTCGGGATCGACCGAGCCGTCCTCCGCGCGCAGCCGTTCGGCGATGGCGGGTGGCAGGGCGGCAAGATCGAGCGGGGTGTCGCTGGCTGGCTTGATGCAAAGCTGGGTGCGGAGCGCGGCGCGTTGTTCCTCGTCTACCCCGAAGCCCGCGTCGCCCTCGCCCGAACAGAACCGTTCGCGCAGGGTGGCAACGCGCTCGATGTCGATTGTGCCGTCCTCCTTGCGTAGACGCGAAAGCATGCGTTCGGGCAGGACGGAGAAATCGAATCGCGACAGGTCTTCCGCCGCGCAGAACCGTTCGCGCAGGGCGGCGAATTGCGCGGGGTCGGGGCGGCCTTCGGGGCGCTGTGCTGCGGACGGTCCGGCGCGCGCCTGCCCACGCCCGCGTTCTTGCCCGCCCTGTTCGCCGCGCGGTTCCTCGGTGCCGACTCGCCCGAACAGGTTGAAGCCGTAGCGGATGCGGCTGCTGTTGCGCTCGGCAAAGGTCACAGCGCGTCGATCTATCGCGACCAACGCACCGTCGCCATCGCGGGTAATCCGCCCCGGAAATGCCGCTTCGATGGCGGGGGTCGCCACGGGGAAACCGGCGGTGACATTGTCGGACCTGGTATCGAAATACTCGAACAGCAGGTTGGCGCGCTGGAATAGATCGAGGTCGTAGGAGGCGCTCAGTTTCCAGTCGCGCTGTTCCTCGGCCAGCAGATTGGGATTGCCGCCGGTGGTGACGGTGGCAAGCACAGTGTCGCCGGTGGTGAAATCGAAGACCGGCACGTTGAACGTCTGGATTTCCGGCGCGCCCAAAGCATTCAGCTCAGGTGCCTGTTCCGCCGCAGTATAGGTCGCGGACAGCGTCAGGCGGTCGAGCGGACTCCAGCGCAGTCCGGCAGTGTAATCGCCTAACGTACCGAAATCGGAAAAATCGTTGACGCCCGCGCCCAAGTTTAGACTGACGTCGCCCAAGGCATCGAGGAACCCCTCGCGCTTGCTGGTGAGCGGGACGCTGACATTCACGCCCGCCGACAGGTCGCTGCGGTCGAGCGCGGTCAGGCCGGTACCGGTGCGGCTGTCTTCGCTTTCGATGCGGGTGTAGGCGTAGCCGGTATCGAACGTCACCGTCACCTCGCCCGATGGCAGCAGAACCGGCGTACCGTTCAGCGTGGCGAGGGTGGTGGCGGTGGTCACTTCGCTGCTGGCCCGGTCGAACCCCGCCCGCGCCACCTCGGGCAGGGCCGCATCGACGGCAAGCGTGCCTGCATCGACCAGCGCCTGCAAACCGGAGCCGTCGCGCCGCCGTTCGATATCGGTATCGTCCCACACGCGGGTGCCGTTGGCGGTGGCGGTGAGTTGCCAGTCGCCCATCGGTTTCGTCAGCGAACTGCCCAGCTCCAGCGTTGTCGTCCGACCTAGCCGTTCCAGCGGATCAGCATCCAGCACGCGCAGCAGCGACTGGCCTGCATCGGTTAGCACCACGGCATCGAGGCCGGACAAGGCGCGCGAGAACTCCCGATCAAGATTGGCGTTGAACGACAGCGTGCCGCCCGCAGGCCCCTCGCCCAGTCCGATATTGTAGGTGCTTTCCACTTCCAGCGTTTCGATGTCGGCGCGCAGGCTGCGGAAACGGGCTGGGTCGGGGTCACGCATTACGCCCGGCACGCTGCCCGGTGTCTGGATGATGTTGCGCTCGTCTTCGGTCAGCAGGTTGTTGGTGTTGAATTCCCCGCCGATCTGGAAGCGGCGCGGACCATTGATTGTTAGCAGCGATGCTTCCAGCTCGCCGAAAGCATAGCCGCCCCGCGTTGGCCCGCCATATTCCGCCTCCAGCTCGTGGCTGGCGAAATTGTCCTTCAGGATGAAGTTGATGACCCGCTGGGTGGCGGGGAAGCCGAATTGCAGCGCCACTTCTTCGGGCAGCACCTCGACCTTGCGGATCGCTTCGGGCGGATAGCGGCGGAACTCGCGGAAGCCGGACACGCGCTGGCCATTGACCAGGAACACCGGCCGTCCGCTACCGCGCCCGCTGCCCGACGAAACTTGCGGTGCAAGCTGGGCGACCAGATCGGCGATGCTGTCCGCGCCGAAAGCGGCAATTTCCGCTTCGTCCAGCTCCAGCACCGGCGGCAGGTCCGTCGCTACCTGTCCGCGAATACGCTCGGCGGTGATGACGATCTGCTCGCTGTCCGGCGCCGGAGCCCTGTCCTGTGCGAAAGCTGGCGTCGCCAGCAGCACAGTGGCAACGGCTATTAGGGATGTGGAACGGATCGACACGGGGCATGTCCTGTCAGGTTCAGCCTTACCGGCCATGAATGAAGCGCAAGCTTGCCGCACTGCACAATTTCCGGCAAGACGATTTCAGGTAACGGCTTGTCGCAGACGTGTCGGCCGACTGAAAACCGGCCCCTACGCGCCATGCTTCCCTTTTATCGCGCCCCCCGCTATGGGCGCGCATCATTCATCGACGAACGACACGGAAAGACGCGACAACGCTTATGGCAAAAGAAGAACTCCTCGAAATGCGCGGCAAGGTGGTGGAACTGCTGCCCAATGCGATGTTCCGGGTAGAGCTTGAAAACGGGCACGAGGTGCTCGGCCATACGGCGGGCAAGATGCGCAAGAACCGCATCCGTGTGCTGGTAGGGGACGAGGTATTGTGCGAACTGACGCCATATGACCTCACCAAGGCGCGCATCACCTATCGCTTCATGCCGGGGCGCGGCGGACCGGGCCAGGGTCCGGGACCGGCCTGACCCCGCTGGAGGTCGTAATGGCTTCCCCTGATACGTTATCGCCGACGCTGGTGCTTGCCTCGGCAAGCCCGCGCCGCCTCGATCTGCTGGCGCGGATCGGTGTCGTGCCCGATGCGGTGTTACCTGCCGATATCGATGAAACGCCCGCACCGGCAGAACTTCCGCGCGACTATGTGCGCCGCATGGCGCGCGAAAAGGCGGCGGCGGTTTCAAACGGTAGCAGCCATATCCTTGCCGGTGACACCGTAGTCGCCGTGGGGCGGCGCATCCTGCCCAAAGCGGAAGACGAAGCAACTGCGCGGCGCTGTCTCGCGCTGGTGTCGGGCCGCCGCCACCGCGTGCTGTCCGCCGTCGCATTGCGCGCAATCGATGGCTCGGTGCGCGAGAAGCTGAGCGAAAGCGTGGTGCGTTTCAAGCGCTTCTCTGCCGAGGAACTGGACGCCTATATCGCGTCGGACGAATGGCGCGGCAAGGCGGGCGGCTATGCCATACAGGGTGCCGCAGAGGCGCTGGTGGAATGGATACAGGGCAGCCATTCGGGCATCGTCGGCCTGCCGCTTTACGAGACGCGACTGCTGCTTAAGAACGCCGGGTTCGCTCTTGCCTGAAATTGCGGATGGCTGGCTGGTCGAGCACGGCATCGACGAGAACCGCGCGGTGCTGCTCAAGGGAGGCGCGGTCGTTGCCGCGCGGCTCGATTGGCCGGCCGGGCTGAAAACAGGAATGATTGCGGATGCCGTACTCGCGTCGCGGCAGGCGGGTTCCGCGCGTGGCACGGTGCGTATTGCAAACCGAGAGGCGCTGGTCGACCGTCTGCCCAAAAGCGCAAGCGAAGGTGCATCCCTTCGCGTCGAGATACTGCGCCCCGCCTTGCGCGAACGGGGACGTACAAAGTTGGCACAGGCTCGCTGGACAGATGCGAACCCGCGCCCAGCCCCCGCTCTGGAAGACACCCTTACCGATGCACCCGTCCGCTTGGTGCCGCGTTTTCCAGAAGGCATGTGGGAGGATGTCTGGCACGAGGCATGGTCGGGCCGCGTGGACTTTGCGTCGGGCGCGCTGACCTTTCACGACACGCCCGCCATGACGCTGATCGATATCGACGGGGATGACGATCCGGTGGCGCTTGCCCACAAGGCGGTCGCGCCTTTGGCCGCTGCGTTGCGGCGGTTCGATATGGCGGGGTCCATTGGCATCGACTTCCCCACGCTGGCTGCGCGCGCCGACCGCAAGACGGTCGATGCGGCGCTGGACGATGCACTTGCCGGCTGGCCACACGAACGCACCGCGATGAACGGCTTCGGTTTCGTCCAGATTGTGGCGCGGCTGGACCGCGTGCCCCTGACTCGCCGTATCGCCAATGCGCGGGTCGGCGCAACGGCACGGTTTCTGCTGCGTGCGGCGGAGCGGGTGGATGGTGCAGGCCAATTGCTGATAACCGCCCATCCCGCCTTGAAACCGAAATTCACCGACGCACGGCTCGCGCTGCTGGCACGGCGCACGGGCCGCACCGCAACCCTCGCTTTCGATCCGGGGCTTGCGATGGAAGGCGGCTTCGCGCAGTCTGTCTCACCATGAGTACATTGCGCCCCTGCCCCATCTGCAAGAAACCGCGCGAGGCGGACCATGCGCCGTTCTGTTCGCAACGATGCCGCGACCGCGATCTGGCGCAGTGGTTCGGCGATGGCTACGCCGTGCCCGGACGCCATGCCTCGCCGGAAGAAATGGCGGGCGAGTCCACACTGCCCGACGATTGAAAACGGCTTGCCAAGCGTGCGGGGCTTCGCCATACGCGCGGCTTCCAACCGCTCGCCGGACGACCCGTTCGTTCGCTTTGCCGGGTGTCTGCCTCGATAGCTCAGTTGGTAGAGCACACGATTGAAAATCGTGGTGTCGGTGGTTCGAATCCACCTCGAGGCACCATTCCCCGCCCGCCGGTCCTGCTCATTCGGGGAAGTGCCCATGTCCCGCCGCCGACAGATTTACGAAGGCAAGGCCAAGATCCTGTATGAGGGCCCCGAACCGGGCACCATCATCCAGTATTTCAAGGACGACGCAACCGCCTTCAACGCGGAAAAGCGCGGCACGATCAACGGCAAGGGCGTTATCAACAACCGCATCAGCGAGTTCGTGTTCACGCGGCTGTCGCATATCGGCATCCCAACCCACTTCATCCGGCGTCTGAACATGCGCGAACAGCTGATCCGGCAGGTTGAAATCGTGCCTATCGAAGTCATCGTGCGCAATGTCGCGGCAGGCTCCATCTGCAAGCGGCTGGGGCTGGAAGAGGGCGAGCAGCTGCCGCACACCCTGATCGAATATTGCTACAAGGACGATGCGCTGGGCGATCCGCTGATATCGGAAGAGCACATCGCCTGCTTCAACTGGGCCGGCCCCGAAGAAATGCAGGATATCGCCAGCATGGCCATCCGCATCAACGATTTCCTGTGCGGTATGTTCGCCGCCGTCGATATCCGCCTGATCGACTTCAAGCTGGAATTCGGCCGCCTGTTCGAAAACGAATACAGCCGCATCATCCTGGCCGACGAGATCAGCCCGGACGGGTGCCGGTTGTGGGACCAGAAGACGAACGAGAAGCTGGACAAGGACCGCTTCCGCCGCGATCTGGGCGGGGAGCAGGAGGCCTATCAGGAAGTCGCGCGCAGGCTGGGCCTGCTGGATGGCGAGAACAGCGGCCCGGGCGAAGTGTTCGACCTCAACGCCCATCGCGGGCGGATGCGTGGCAAGCCGAAGAAGGCGCCCCCTTCCAAATAACCGGTTGGCCGCGCCGGGGCCTTGCCAGCGTGCAATACGCAACGCACTAAGGGCGCATGAAAAAAATCAGTGTCGCCGCCTTGCTGCTCGCCACCGCCGCCCCGCTGACCGCGCAGGATACGCCCGGTAGCGAACCGGTGTGGGCGTTCGAGACCAGTGACATCGCGCCCGATCCCGCCTTCGTCTTCGGGCGGCTCGCCAATGGCATGCGCTATATCGTGCGCCAGAACGACCGGCCCGAGGGCACCGCGCTGGTGCGCCTGCATGTCGGATCGGGCAGCCTGTCCGAAAACGAGAACGAGCGCGGGCTGGCCCATTTTCTCGAACACATGGCCTTCAACGGATCGCGCCGTATCCCCGAAGGCGAGATGATCAAGCTGCTGGAGCGCGAGGGGCTTGCGTTCGGCGCGGACACCAATGCGACCACCGGGTTCGAGGCGACGACCTACAAGCTCGATCTGCCGCGCGCCGATGCCGATTTGCTTGACACCGCGCTGATGATCATGCGCGAAACGGCGAGCGAGTTGACGCTGGACCCCGAAGCCATCGACCGCGAGCGCGGCGTCGTCCTGTCCGAACGGCGCGACCGCAACACCTTCGGCCTGAAAAACGTCATTGATTCCATTGCTTTCCAGACGCCCGACGCGCGCTATGGCAACCGCCTGCCCATCGGCGTGGAAGAGGTGCTGCGCAACGCCGATGCCGCCACGTTCCGCGCGTTCTACGAACGCGAATACGTGCCCGCCAATACCACGCTGGTGATCGTTGGCGATTTCGCGCCGGATGTGATGCAGGCTGCCGTCGAGAAGCATTTCGCAAGCTGGCAGGGCGCAGCCGATCCGGCGGAGCCGGTGACCGGCCCGGTCGCGCTGGATCGTGCGGGAGAGACCGACATCTATCTCGATCCCTCGCTCAACGAGCAAGTCAGCATCACCCGGTTCCGCAGGTGGGAAGACCGGCCAGATACACAGGCAACGCGGCGCGAAAGCCTGTTGCGCTCCATCGGCTATGCCATCGTCAATCGTCGTCTGGCGCGCCTTGCCAGACAGGAGGACGCACCGTTTCTAGCCGCCGGTTTCGGCAGTAACGATCTGTTCGAGGATGCGCGGACCACCTCGCTGACCGTCAACACTGCGGACGGCGGCTGGGACACGGGGATGGAAGCCGCTGCGCAAACGGTGCGCACGGCGCTGGCGTTCGGGTTTTCGGACGGGGAGTTGAACGAGCAACTCGCGCGCACGCGGACCGCCCTGGAGAACGCCGTCGCCGCCGCGGATACACGCACCAATGCCGCACTGACCGGGGCGGCGCTGGCGCTGGTGCAGAACGAAACCATCCCGACCGCACCCGCCGATCGGCTCGCGCATTTCGAAGAACAGGTTTCCGAGATTACATTGGAAAGCGTGCTCGCCGCCGTGCAGGCCGACATCGCTCCGCTCGACGATCCGCTGGTCCGCTTTGTGGGACGGACTTTGCCCGATGGTGGCGAAGCGGCACTGCGCCAAAAATGGAACGCTATCGCGGCGACGCCTGTACAAGCGGCGGAACAGCGCGAGGTCGCTGCATTCGCCTATACCGATTTCGGCGCGCCGGGCGTGGTGGTCAGCGATACCGTGGACAACCGGCTCGATATCCGCACGCTGGTGTTCGACAATGGCGTGCGGCTGAACCTCAAGCGCACCGATCTGAGCGCTGATCGCATCAGCTATCGCATGAACCTGGACGGTGGCAGGCTGCTGGCGACGCGCGACAATCCGGACGTGCTGGCACCGACGCGGTTCGTCGCGCGCGGCGGGCTGGGCGAACATTCGCAGGATGAACTCGCGACCATTCTTGCCGGGCGCAGCGTCGGCTTCGATATACGCCCCGCAAACGAGACGTTCATCGCATCAGGGACCACCACGCCGCGCGACCTCGAACTGCAACTGCAACTTCTGGCCGCGGCGCTGACCGACCCGGGCTATCGCGCGGAAGGCGAGACGCTGTATCGGCGGCAAGTCGAGAACTTCTACCAATCGCTCGCGGCAACGCCGGGCGCGGCCTATCGCAACGCCATCGGTGCGATTCTGTCGGACGACGATCCCCGCTTTTCATTGACACCCGAACCGGTTGCCGCCGCGCAAAGCTACGAAACCCTGCGCACCGTGCTGGACGACCGGCTGGCGACCGGTGCGATCGAACTGGCACTGGTCGGCGACATGGACGAGGACGCCGCTATCGAACTGGTGGCGAAGACGCTGGGCGCCCTGCCTGCGCGCGAACCAGCCTTTCAACGCCGCGAGGCGAACCGCGACCGCACCTTCACCACCGACCGCACGACCCGCACCGTTTATCACGACGGGGAGGCTGACCAAGCGGCGGTGTGGTTCATCTGGCCTACGACCGACGACAGCGACCTGGAACGGCTCGTCACCCTGCAGTTGCTAGCGCGGGTAGCCCGCATCGAATTGCTCGACGAATTGCGCGAACGGCTGGGTCAGGCCTATTCGCCGGGTGCCGACCATTCCGCATCCCGAACGTATCCCGATTACGGCACATTCACGCTTGGATCCGCGGTCGATCTGGAAACGCTTGCCGATGCGCGCGCGGCGATCATGGCGGTTGTCGAACGGTTGCGCTCCGAACCGGTCCCATTGGACCGTTTCGAACGCGCGCGCCGCCCCAGTATCGAAGCCTATGACAATGCGCTGAAGACCAATGGCGGGTGGATGACGCTGGTCGATCGAGCGCAGAGTAAGCCGGAAGATATCGCCCGCTTCCAGGCGGCTCGCGATATTCTCACAGAATTGACGCCGGATGCCGTGCAGTCAGTTGCGCAACAATATCTGACTGGGGAAGGCGCGCTGGAGGTGCAGGTTGTTCCGCGCCCCGCCAAAAGCGAGTAGGCGTCCACCACGCCGTGCAGCGCGCCGATTGCGTCAGGCAACAGGCGCGGTATAGGCGGCGCGAAGGCTATGCCGCCATCGACACGGCGTGCGATACGGGAGTTTGCGATGAAGGTGCTGGTCCACGTGTCCCTGAAACCCGGCGTGCTCGATCCGCAGGGTCGGGCCGTCCACCGCGCGTTGCAGGGGCTGGGCTTCGATGGAGTCGATGATGTGCGGGTCGGGCGCGCGCTGACGCTGGACGTGGCGGACGATACCAGCGACGCCGATATCGACGCGATGTGCCGCACCCTGCTCGCCAATCTGGTGATCGAGGATTACCGTATCGAAAAGCTGGCGCCATGAGCGCCCGCTGTGCCGTCGTTACCTTTCCGGGATCGAATTGCGACCGCGATATGGCAGTTGCGCTGGAGCGAGCCAGCGGCAGCGCGCCGCTGCGCCTGTGGCATGGCGATACCGAACTGCCGCAGGGGCTGGACCTGATCGCCCTGCCCGGCGGCTTTTCCTACGGCGATTACTTGCGCAGCGGCGCGATGGCAGCGCGCAGTGCGGTCATGCCGGAAATCGTCAAGGCCGCCACGCGCGGGGTTCGCGTGCTGGGCATCTGCAACGGGTTTCAGGTGCTGACCGAAACCGGGCTATTGCCGGGTGCCATGATGCGCAATGCAGGCCAGCGGTTCATCTGCCGCACCGCGCGCCTGCGGGTCGAAAACACCGCGAGCGATTTCATCAAGGGATACGAACCCGGCGAAGAAATTGCCGTTCCTGTCGCGCACCACGACGGCAATTATTTCGCCGATGCCAGAACACTCGATATGCTCGAAGGCGAAGGCCGCGTGGCATTCCGCTATCTCGATCCGGTGAACGGGTCGCAGCGCGACATTGCGGGTATCGTCAATGGGGCAGGCAATGTGCTCGGCATGATGCCGCATCCCGAACGCGCGGTCGATGCGGCGCATGGCGGGACGGACGGGCTACGCCTGTTCGAAGGCGCAATCGGTGCGCTTGTCGGCGCATAACCGCCCAATCGCACAACCACACTATCAGGCGGAAAGGGCCGCCTGTCGCTGGAACAGCTGCGCGACATCGGATGTCGGCATGGGCCGACCGAAATGATAGCCCTGGATCTTGGTGCAGCCCAGCTTGCGGATCATCTCCGCTTCCTCGTCGTTTTCGACGCCTTCCGCCGTGGTCCACATTTCCAGACTGTCCGCCATCGCCACCACGGCGCGGATAATGGCCAGGCTTTCCACCTCGCCTTTCGCCGCGCCCTGCACGAAGGACCGGTCGATCTTGATGGTCGAGAACCTTATTTTGTTAAGATAGCCGAGCGAGGAATATCCCGTTCCGAAATCGTCCAGCGCAACGGTACAGCCGATGGCGATGCACTGTTCCAACGCGGTGCGGGCCAGTTCCGGATCGCGCAGGAAAATACTCTCGGTCACTTCCAGCTCCAGCCGCGCGGGCGGCAGGCCGGTCTGCGTCAGCGCGCGGACAACCGTGTTGGCAAAACCGGGTTCGACTAGCTGTTCGCCCGACACATTCACCGCCACGCGAATCTCGCCCGGCCAGGTCATCGCCTCGGCGCAGGCCTGTTCCAGCACCCAGATGCCTATGGGCACGATCAGGCGGGTGTCCTCGGCAACGGGAATGAATTTATCCGGGCCGACGAAACCGTGATCCTTGCTATTCCAGCGGACCAGCGCTTCGAAGCTCATCAACTGTTCCGAATTGGCGTTCACCACCGGCTGGTAATGGACCGACAATTCGCCGTTCTCGATGGCGGTGCGCAGCGAGAATTCCAGCTTGCGCCGTTCCTCCGCATGCTGGTGCAGGCTTGGTTCGTAAGCGAAATGTTCGCCGCCGCCCTCGTCTTTTGCGCGATACAGCGCAAGATCGGCGTTACGCATCAATTCCTCGACCGTGTGCCCGTCACGTGGACCGATTGCGCTGCCGACGCTGGCACCGACATAGAGTGTATGGTTGTCCAGCTCGTAAGGCTGCGAAAGGCGTGCGATGATGCGTTTCGCCATGCGGTCGACGCAGCCCTTGTCGGACGCGTCGCGGATGACGATGGCGAACTCGTCGCCGCCCAGCCGCCCGCAAATGGCGCTTTCATCCATCAGGTCGCGCAGGCGGGAGGATACTTCGGCCAGCAGACGGTCGCCGACCATATGGCCGAGCGAATCATTCACCGCCTTGAACCGGTCGAGATCGAGCATCATGAAGGCGCAGCGCGTGCGCCACTGGTCGGCAAATTTCAGCGCATCGCGCAACGCCTCGTTCAGCATCAGGCGGTTGGGCAGGCCTGTCAGCGTGTCGTAGCGCGCGAGATAGGCGATCTTTTCGTTGGATTCGCGCTGTTCGGTCACATCGGAGCCAACACCGCGAAAGCCGCTGAACGTGCCCTCGTCATCGAATATCGGTGCGCCGGACAATTCCCACCAGCTTGGCTTGCCGTTGATGTCGACCTTGATGACAAGGTCGGCGAAGTTCTCGCGTTGTTTCAGCTTTTCAGCGAGATCATGCAGGCTGGGCGAGAATTGCCCGGTTTCCCAGGCGTCGCCCGCAAGCAGCTCCAGGAACGGCTTGCCATTGATGTCTTCGGGCGTCTTGCCCAACGCCATCGAAAAGCGGGAGGATGCCGCACGGATGCGCTTCTGCGTATCGATCTGCCACAACCAGTCGCCCTGATTGTCGTCGAACTGGCCCAGCAGCAGGTTGACGACTTCGTCTTTCTCGGTTGAGCCGTCCTGCGCGATCTGCGCCAACAGGAATGTGCGAGCCACGGCCATCGATCCGACCAGGATCAGACAGGCGAACATCGCGACGGCACCGGCCAGCAACGGTTCGCCCAAGTCGGATGGCTGCTGCGATCGTGGAAATACTGGCGAGGAATGTCAGGATTGCCGTGGTGACAGGGACCGCAGCCAGGAACAGCGCCGAGCCGGCAATCAGCGCGCCCAGCACGGCCCAAACCAGCATCAGCTGGCTCGCCGTACCGTACCAGCCGATTGCCATCGGCACGAATGCATAAAGCGCGCAGACGATGCTGCCCGAGATGATGTATCCCGACACTTCGGACGGCGTCGGTCGGCCCGCATGCTCGCACAGGGCCGTCAGCTTCTTGCGCGACCACAGCATCGCGCACATGAAAAGCGTGAACCACATGCCGACCACCACCATGCCGACGGCAGGCAGGGCAATGACGCACAGCAGAACCGAACCGGCAAAATGTCCGGCCAGCCTGACCGAAGAATTGTTGGACGATGCGGTAAACTGGAGCGCGCGCAGGCGGGCCCAGTCGTCGCTGCCCCTGTTGGAGAAACCCAACACCGCAAGCGCGGGCATATCGGCGGACGAAGCTGCGGGCTGCGCCGCAGGTTCGGCTTCGGGCATGGATTGCGCTTTGGTCAC
>CAWISG010000002.1:47500-338184 GCA_963838735.1 uncultured Alphaproteobacteria bacterium | reverse complement strand
CGGCTTCAGCGCAAAGAGCGTTCCTATTCGACCGTCACCGACTTTGCCAGATTGCGCGGCTGGTCCACATCGGTGCCTTTCACGCAGGCGACATGATAGGCCAGCAGTTGCACCGGCACGGCATAAACGAGCGGCGCGATAAGCGGGTGAACCTTGGGCATTTCGATGGTGGCGAGGCACCCCTCGCCCGCCTCGGCCAGCCCGGCGGCATCCGACACCAGCACGATCTGGCCACCGCGCGCGCGCACTTCCTGCATATTAGACACCGTCTTTTCGAACAGCGGCCCGGACGGGGCCAGCACAATTACCGGCACATGTTCGTCGATCAGCGCGATGGGGCCGTGCTTCATCTCGCCCGATGCATAGCCTTCTGCATGGATGTAGCTGATTTCCTTCAGCTTCAGCGCCCCTTCCAGCGCCAGCGGGTAATCCGGTCCACGGCCCAGATACAGCACGTCGCGCGCCGGAGCGATCAGCGGGGCTATCGCCGCGATATCGTCATTATGGTCCAGCGCGGCGTTCAGCGCGGCGGGTGCCTCGAGCAAGTGCTTGACCACATATTGCTCTTCCTTGCGATCCATCAGACCCTTGCGCACAGCCATATGCGCGGCCAGCGCGGCAAGCACCGCCAGCTGGCAGGTAAATGCCTTGGTCGAGGCGACTCCGATTTCCGGGCCGGCATGGGTCGGCAGCAGCAGGTCCGCCTCGCGCGCCATCGAACTGGTCGGCACATTGACCACCACGCCGATGGTCTGCCCTTGGGCCTTGCAATGGCGCAGCGCGGCCAGCGTGTCGGCCGTCTCCCCGCTTTGCGAAATAAACAGCGACAGCCCGCCATCCTCCAGCACCGGCTCGCGATAGCGGAACTCGCTGGCGACATCGATATCCACGGGTACGCGCGCGAATTGCTCGAACCAGTATTTTGCGACCATCCCGGCATAATAGGACGTGCCGCAGGCGACAATGGTGATGCGGTTGATCTGGCTGAGGTCGAAATCGATTTGCGGCAGGGCCACCGTCTCGTCCGACTGGCGCACATAGCTGCCCAGGGTCTGCGCGACCACAGTGGGCTGCTCGAATATCTCCTTCTGCATGTAATGGCGGTATTCGCCCTTCTCAACCGCCGCCGCCGTTGCGCCGGAACGCACCACGGGCCGGTCCGCCGCCACGCCCGTCTCGTCCACAATCTCCGCCCCGTCGCGCGAGATGACGACCATGTCGCCTTCTTCCAGATAGGTAATGCGCTGCGTCAGGGGGGCCAGCGCGAGCGCGTCGGACCCCAGATACATCTCGCCATCGGTTTCCTCCTCGCCATAGCCGACCACCAGCGGCGACCCGCGTCGCGCGCCGATCAGCATGTCGGGATGGCGGCGGAAGGCTATCGCCAGCGCAAATGCGCCGCGCAGACGGGGTAGCACGCTGGCGACAGCATCGCGCGGCTTCGCACCGCTTTCGATTTCGCGCGAGACCAGATGCGCGACTACTTCGCTGTCGGTTTCGCTTTCCAGCGTGCGCCCGCCCGCGAGCAGCTCATCCCGCAGCGGCTTGTAGTTCTCGATAATCCCGTTGTGGACCAGCGCAACCTCTGCGGTCGCATGCGGATGCGCGTTCTCGCTGGTCGGTGCGCCGTGCGTGGCCCAGCGGGTATGGGCAATGCCGATATTGCCCGGCGCCGGATCGCCGTCCAGCACCTTTTCCAGATTGAGCAGCTTGCCGGGCGCACGCCGGCGCACAAGTTCATCGCCGGAAATCGTGCAAATGCCCGCGCTGTCATACCCGCGATATTCCATCCGGCGCAGCGCCTCCACCAGCTGCCCTGCCACATCGTTCCTGCCGACAATTCCGATTATTCCGCACATGGCCGGTTCCGTTTCGCTTTGGTACGTGCGCCATATCCCCCGGGCGCCGCGGTCGTGGGTTTCGCGCACGCTCTAGCCTATCGTTGCGCCGTTGCAATCGTGGCCACGCACAGCAGCTTGCGTGCCTTAGGACAATACTAAGGTTTCCGCCTTAGTAACCATTCCCAGAAAGCAGGGCTTCGCCATGTCCAGGCATGACGGCCACTGACCAAACCTGACCTTAATTGGGGGCAATGATGAGCGCATTTGGACGGAAAAACGGACCGGCGGGCATGCGCCCGGGTGCCAAGCCGTCATTCGGGGTCGCACGGCCCATGCAGGGTGGCGACGGCAAGTCGTCCGCACCGCCGCCGTCCGACGGGGGCGAACAGTTTCCACCCCTGCCCGGCGAAGATGCCACCGCCACGCCGGACGCCGCCGCCAAGCCGCAAAAAGCGGATGCGATGACACGATTGTCGGACCGAATGAACCAGGTCCATTCGGGCGAACATGCGGGCGGCGGGTTCGAGCAGAGCGTCCACAAGATCAAGGAACAGGTGCTGCCCCGCCTGCTGGAACGGGTCGATCCCGAAGCGGCCGCCACGCTTTCGAAAGAAGAGCTGGCGGAGGAATTCCGGCCGATCATCATGGAAGTGCTGGCCGAGCTCAAGATCACGCTGAACCGCCGCGAACAGTTCGCGCTGGAAAAGGTGCTGATCGACGAATTGCTGGGCTTCGGCCCGCTGGAAGAACTGCTGAACGATCCGGACATTTCGGACATCATGGTCAACGGCCCCGACCAGACGTACATCGAAAAAGGCGGCAAGCTAGTTATCGCGCCGATCCGTTTCCGCGACGAACAGCATCTGTTCCAGATCGCGCAGCGCATCGTGAACCAGGTCGGCCGCCGCGTCGACCAGACCACGCCGCTGGCCGATGCCCGCCTGAAAGACGGCAGCCGCGTAAACGTCATCGTACCGCCGCTTTCGTTGCGCGGCACGGCGATCTCCATTCGCAAGTTTTCCGAAAAGCCGATCACGCTCGACATGCTGATGGGCTTCGGGTCGATGAGCGACAAGATGTGCACGGCGCTGAAAATTGCGGGGGCGTGCCGGATGAACATCGTCATTTCAGGGGGTACGGGTTCGGGCAAGACGACGATGCTCAACGCCCTGTCGAAGATGATCGATCCAGGCGAGCGCGTGCTGACGATCGAGGATGCCGCCGAACTTCGCCTGCAGCAGCCGCATTGGCTGCCGTTGGAAACGCGCCCACCGAACCTGGAAGGTCAGGGCGCGATCTCCATCGGCGACCTGGTCAAGAACGCGCTGCGCATGCGGCCCGACCGCATCATCCTGGGCGAGATTCGCGGCGCGGAATGTTTCGATCTGCTGGCCGCCATGAACACCGGCCATGACGGTTCCATGTGTACGCTTCACGCCAACTCCGCGCGCGAATGCCTGGGCCGCATGGAAAACATGATTCTGATGGGTGACATCAAGATCCCCAAGGAAGCCATCAGCCGCCAGATTGCGGAATCCGTCGACCTCATCGTGCAGGTCAAGCGCCTGCGCGACGGTTCGCGCCGCACCACCGGCATTACCGAGGTCATTGGCATGGAAGGCGATGTCATCGTGACGCAGGAGCTGTTCAAGTTCGAATATCTGGACGAGACGGACGACGGCAAAATTCTTGGCGAATTCCGCGCGGCGGGCCTGCGTCCCTACACGCTGGAGAAGGCGCGCCAGTTCGGGTTCGACCAGGCTTATCTGGAAGCGTGCCTGTAAGGGCCTAACCCGCAGCGATGCCCTTGAACGCCAGCGTCACCAGCCCCGCCCCGCAGATCATGCTGGCGAAGGATATGGCGAACCACGGCACCCACCCTACATGATCGATGGACCGGCGTTTTGCGCGGCGACGCTCGGCCAGTGCCGCGGCGATCGCTAGCACCAGAAACGCCAAACCCAATAGTCCGGCAAGCTCCGCCTCGCTGGCGAATGTCAGGGTGTCTAGGCTATTCATAGCGCCGAAATGGTGGATCGTGTCATACCCTGCAAGAAAGGCATCGCACCGCTTTCGCTTGTCGCGCGACATCCTCTGCAGTAGCTTTGCACATCACCACAGGAAGATACGCATCATGGTACGCAAGTTTTTCATTGCCGCTACATTGGCAACCGTTTCCATTTCGCTGGCCGCCTGCGCGACCGTGCGCGGCGTAGGTCAGGACATCGAAAGCGTTGCAGACGACGTAGATCAGGCTACCTGACCGGCCTGCGCCTGCCGGTAAACGACGATCAGGTTGTTTGCCGGTAGCGTGTGGCGTGCTGTCAGTTGCAACCCGTTCGTGCGGGCCAGGTCATTGCACGCCGCCAGTTCGCGAATACCCCATTCCGCATCGCGCTCGCGCAGGCTGGCATCGAATGCGATGTTCGACGCCGCTGTGGTCGTGTCGGCTTCCATGAACGGCCCATAAAGCAGCAATGCGCCGTCGGGTTCCAGGTGGCTGCGTGCGCTTTCAAACAATCCGACAGTCGCATCCCACGGTGCGATATGGATCATGTTTGCACAGAAAATCGCATCGAATGTGCCGACCGGCCATGGCGCAATACGCGCATCGAGCCGGATTGGCTGCAAGATGGCTTCGCTTGCGGCTTCTTCGCGCCAAGCAGCGATAGAGTGGACCGCTTCCGCGTCCGGATCGCTTGGTTGCCATGTCATGTCCGGAAAGCGCGCCGCCATGAAGACGGCATGTTCGCCGGTGCCGCTGGCGATTTCCAGGACGCTGGCATCATGTGCCAGTTCGGTCGCCAAGATATCGGCTATCGGGCCGCTATTGCGTTGCGTCGCTGGTGCGTATCTCTTCACCGCCGCCCTTCCCCGCCGCTGCAGAAGTAATTCGCTTCGCGGTGGATGGCCTTGTTTTCATGGACGAAGGTGCCTGCCGCCTTGCGCAATGCGAGACCCAGCGCTGCTTCCGCAATCGTCGTTGCGACAATCGAGCGATAGGCGCTGTAAGCACCTTGCAGAAACGGATCGAAGAACGGGCTGACCAGCATTGCCAACTTCTCGAACGCTCGCGGGTCGTCCTGACGTTTGCCGCGCAGCAGGCCGGGACGGATCAGGTCGAGCCGGTCGAAGCCGATCTTGCGCAAGGCGTCCTCCGTTTCGCCTTTCACCTTGGCGTAAAACAACCGCGATCCGCTATCGGCGTTGACCGTGCTGACGACCAAGCAACGCTTCACTCCCGCCGCATGGGCTGCACGGGCGGTATCGACGATCAGGCCGTAATCGACCGTGCGGAAAGCGTCACGGTCGCCCTTCTGTTTGCCGATGGTCGTGCCCAGCGCACATATCAGCACATCGGGCGCCTGCCTGTTGAGGACGTCCGACCAGCATTTTGTCGGCGCGACGATCATGTCCATCTTGGCGCCCTGCGGCAGTTCGACAGCGCGACGCGCGAGTGCCAGCAGCCGGATGTCGCTGCGTCCGACGGCAACCTCCATGACAGAGCGCCCCACCAACCCCGTTGCACCGACCAGCGCGATTTGCAGTGGGTCAGACACTGCTCAATCCTTCCGGTCGCCTGCCGTAAATGCGGGTATAGGTGTCGATGGCGAACCGGTCCGTCATGCCCGCGATGTAGTCTGTAAGGTGCCTGGTGCGGGCCGGTTCCTCACGCGGCAAATCGTCGAACCAGCGCGACTGGATCAGCGACGGATCCTGCTCGTATGCCACGAACAGCCGCGCCACGACGCCATTGGCTTTTTTCGCCGTCGCGCGCTGGTCGGCATGCAGGTAAAGATTGTCGTACATGAACCGTTTCAGGATGCGTTCCTGCGCCGCCATCGCGGGCGAGAAGCCGGCGAGCGAACGAGCCGCAGCGCGCACGTCCGCTTCGCTGTCGATGCCCGACAACCGGGAGCGGGTGTGATCGATGACATCGTTCACCATCAGGCCGATTTGCCCGCGCACCAGTTCGCGCAGTTTCCGGTCGTGTGGGGCGTCGGGATAGCGCCGGTCCACCGCCTCCCATTGCTCGGCCACGAAATCAATCTCCACCAGTTGGTCGATGTCGAGGAAGCCGGCGCGCAAGCCGTCATCGATATCGTGGTTGTCGTAAGCGATATCGTCCGCCACCGCCGCAACTTGCGCTTCGAGGCCGGGCCATTCGTCGAGTCGCAGGTCGAACGCCGCATTCAACTCCTCCAGCGCCCAGTTCGACGCCGGGGCCGGGCCGTTGTGTTTGGCCAGACCTTCCAGTACTTCCCAGCTCAGGTTGAGGCCGGGATAGCCGATATAGGGGCTTTCCAGCCGCATCAGCGTACGCAGCGACTGCGCGTTGTGATCGAACCCGCCGTGGCGTGCGGTTGCCGCCGATAGCGCCGCCTCGCCTGCATGGCCGAATGGCGGATGGCCGATATCGTGGGCAAGGCACAATGCTTCGGTCAGGTCTTCGTCCAGCCCCAATGCGCGCGCAATCACCCGCCCGATTTGTGCCACTTCGAGGCTGTGTGTCAGCCTGGTGCGGTAATGGTCGCCGTCGGGTGCGATGAAGACCTGCGTCTTGGAACGCAGACGGCGGAACGCGATCGAATGGATGATGCGGTCGCGGTCGCGCTGGAACGCGCTGCGCGGGCCGCGTGTCCCGTCGCGCATCTCGTCGAATTCCCGGCCACGGCTTCGTGCCGGATCGGCGGCGTAGGATGCGCGTTGGCTCATGTGGTGTGCGCTAGGACTTTGCACGCGCTGGGGCCAGTTCGGAAACGACGAGACGTGGCGCGCTGATGGCCGGGCTTACGCGTCTTCGAACATCCATTCGACAGCCGCCTGGCAATGGATACGGGTGCTGTCGAATATGGGCAGCACGTTGGCATCGATATCCACCACCAGTTCCAGCTCCGTGCATGCCAGCACGATGCCGGTGGCGCCCGCCTGCTGTTTATTGGTGATTATGGATTTCAGCTTTCGCTCCGCATCGCGGCTCGCCTTGCCGACCATCAGTTCGTTGTCGATGATCTGCTCGATCTCGCTTACATTCGACATGTCGGGCGCCATCAAATCTATCCCGTGCGCCACGATGCGTTCGCGGAAGAAGGTTTCCGTCATCACAGTACGCCGCCCGATAAGCGCCAACTTGGCCTGGTTGGCCGCGGCAACGGCTTTCCCGATCGCGTCCGCCGCATGAATCACCGGCACATCGACCGCATCGGCAATCCGATCGTAATGCCGGTGCATTGCGTTGGCACAGATAACCAGGGCGCCCGCGCCGGCCTGCTCCAGCCGCTTGGCGGAACTGGCCAGACGGTTCGCGATCTTGTCCCAATCGGCGTCCGCCCCATCGTCATGCAGCGATCCGAAATTCTGGCATTCGGCGAGGATCGGGGCCGTGGTGCGGGGCGAGGTGCGCCGCTGTGTCAGACGATTGATCTGTTCCAGATAGCTGCGCGTCGAGACCCAGCTCATCCCGCCGATAAGTCCCAAAGTGCGCATTGTCGGACCCCTTCTCGTATGCCCCGCATCTACCCTTGCGTAACACGATCTTCTGCCATTGCGCTTAGGCAGTTCGGCATGCCGCGTCCAGTGGAGCACGCAACCCCTTCATAAGCGCGTCATTCGTTGGTCAAGGCACTGTTTACCATCCAGTCTTTCAGGTCGGCAGCAGTCGCGTCGGGTGCTTCCTCCATCGGCAAGTGCCCGATGCCGGAATAGGACACGAGCTCTGCATCGGGTATCGCATTCACGAACCATCCGGCGGACGAGAACGGGATAAGGCTGTCCTCCTCACCCCACATTACTAGAGTCGGCACGCGTATCGTTGCGACCTCCGCTTTCTCGAGCGGAGCTCGGGGTTCGGCAAAGCGCGTAAGCATGGCGGCGCGGTTGCCAGGTATGCGCGCGAGTTCCCAATACCGGTCGATAGCAGCTGGTGTAACGATGGCCTGGTTCGACACCGAGCTGCGTAAGCTGTCTTCAACAATCGAACGCGGGGTGATCTGTGTGAAAAGCTGGTTCACAACCGGCAGTCCGGCGAGGGTGAAGGCTAGGTTGCCCTGGGCCATTTCCTTGTTCGGCGCACCGGACGGGTCGACCAAAACGAGGCCGGAAAGCCTGCTAGGATAGACCTGCGCATACTCCAGCGCGATCCCGCCACCCAGCGAATTGCCCGCCAATACGAAGCGCGATAGCCCGAAATGCGCGGCGACCGCCTCGACATCGGCAGCGAACGCACCGCGCGAATAGTCGCCATCGCCCGCCGGACCCGTCAACCCGTGACCGATCTGGTCGAACCGGATTACGCGATATTGCGTCTTCAGCCGGTCGACCCACGGCTGCCATGTGTGGAGGTCGGCGTTCGAACCATGCAGCAGCACGATAACCGGCGCATTGCGTGGTCCCTCATCGCGCAAATGCACTGTCTGCCCATCGATTTCCACGAATTGCGACGGCGCCGCACCATATTTCGCGCGCATTTTGACGGGGTCGGTGTCGGGCGTGCGGAAGACCAGCACCAGCACCGCCACAAGCAGGACGATTGCACCCACGGCTTTCGCCAACTTTTTCAATACGTCACATCCTTCTTGCCTGCACGCACACAGCGCACGTTCACCTTGGGTCGGCTACCCCGAAACGCATAACGTCGCAGACAGGGATTCACTACATGATCAAGCCATTTTTCGTACTCGCCGCCGCCGCGACAGCTTTCGCTGCGCCTGTACAGGCGGCTCCTGCTTCTATCGCCGGTGACTGGAAAACCGACGACGGCCGTTCGATCATTTCGTTCTACAAATGCGGCAATGGGATGTGCGGCAAGATTTCGAGATTTCTCGTGGCCGAACCCGAAGGCGGTGCGCGCGATACGGAAAATCCGAACAAGAAGCTGCGCAATCGCAAGCTGCTAGGCCTGCGTATTTTCAATAGCCTGACACCGGACGGCAATCGTTACGATGGCAAGGGTTACAGTCCCGAGGACGGGCGCTACTTCAACGCGGAGGTCTGGCGTTCGGGCAATACGCTGAAGGTCAAAGGCTGCGTTGCGGTGTTCTGCCGCACGGTGAATTTCACGAAAGCCTGATTCCGAAAAATCGTTTTCCGTGACTAGCCTAGCCCGATAGCGCACAGCGCGGCGGAACTGGCGGTTACGGTAACGACCTTGGCATCGCCGACACGGTCTACCCGCCGCACGAATTCATCCAGCGAGGCTGGCCGAGCTGTTTCGCCGTCCTGTGCTTTCAGCCCTTCCAGCTTTCGCAGTTGCGCGATGCTCAGCCGGTCGACCATCCGGCCGGCCATGCATTCCGCGTTGCGTTGCGAAAGCCCGGCATCGCGCAGGGCGGTTTCCACGCGATCCTGCGCAATCGCCTCGACGCACCCCGTGGTGCTTAAGGCAAGGGCGCAGACAGCCATTATGTGGAGCGTCAGTCTATGGATTTGACGATCTCCTCGACCATCTTCTTGGCATCGGACAATAACATCACCGTCTGGTCCATGTAAAACACATCGTTGTCGACCCCGGCATAACCCACCCCGCCCATGCTGCGCTTGATGAACAACACCTGTTTCGCCCTGTCCACATCGAACACCGGCATACCGTAGATCGGGCTGGCCTTGTCGGTCTTCGCCGCCGGGTTCACCACATCGTTCGCCCCAATGATAAATGCAATGTCGGTCTGTGCGAACTCGCTGTTGATATCCTCCAGCTCGAACACCTTGTCATACGACACGTTCGCCTCGGCCAGCAGCACGTTCATATGCCCCGGCATGCGGCCCGCGACGGGGTGGATGGCGAACTTTACGTCGACACCCTTGTCCTCCAGCATGTCGGTCATTTCGCGTAGGGCATGCTGGGCCTGTGCCACCGCCATACCGTAGCCGGGGATGACGATGACTTTCTCCGCCTGTGATAGCATGAAGGCGGCATCTTCTGCGCTGCCGGTCTTGTAGGGCCGTTGCTCGCCACCGCCCGCCGCACCCGACGCCGCCGTGGCGCCGAACCCGCCTGCGATGACGGACAGGAAGCTGCGGTTCATGGCGCGGCACATGATGTAACTCAGGATTGCCCCGCTCGCGCCGACCAGCGCGCCGGTGATGATCATCGCCGTATTGCCGAGCGTGAAGCCCATCGCCGCCGCTGCCCAGCCCGAATAGCTGTTGAGCATCGACACCACGACCGGCATGTCGGCCCCGCCGATGGGGATGATGAGCAGGAAACCGACGGCAAAGGCCAGCACCACGATTAGCGGAAAGACCCAGCCGGGAATAGGCGTGGTCATAGCGAACAGCGCGGTCAGCCCGACGATGGCGGCAAGTATGGCCAAGTTCACGATATGCCGGCCCGGCAACAGAATCGGCGAACCGCTCATCCGCCCCGACAGCTTCGCAAAAGCGATGACGGAGCCGGAGAACGTGACGGCACCGATGGCAGCGCCTAGTGCCATCTCGATGCGCGCCACCGGATCGAGCATGAAGCGTTCCGCAAGGCCGGGAACACCGTCGCCGCGCGGCACCAGCAAATCGAACGCGGCGGGATTGGCGTAAGCGGCTGCGGCCACCAGCACGGCGGCAAGACCGACCAGCGAATGAAACGCGGCGACCAATTCGGGCATCGCCGTCATTGCGATGCGGCGCGCAACGACAAAACCGATGGTGCCACCAATGGCGATGGCAAGTGCGATCTCCACGATGTTGGCCAGATCGTGCGTGACCAGCGTCGTCACGACCGCAATTAGCATTCCGGCCATGCCGAGCCGGTTGCCCCTGCGGCTGGTCGAAGGCGATGACAGTCCGCGCAAGGCCAGGATGAAGAACACGCCTGCGACGAGATATGCCATGGCAGCCCACGGGTTCACCCCACCGTGTGCAATAGCGTCGGCAGCGACGATCCCGCTTTGGTCCGGGGCAATTTGATAAGCCGCATTGTAGACATCGCAACCAGTCGATTCGGGAGAGACCGGGGTACACACGCCCTATTTCTCCTTCTTACGATACATTGCCAGCATCCGCTCGGTCACCGCAAAGCCGCCGAAGATGTTGATGCTTGCCAGCACCACCGCGAACAGCCCCAGCCACTTCGCCACATCCGACCCGGCCTCCGCCGAAGCAATCAGTGCGCCCACGATGATGACGCTGGAAATTGCATTCGTCACCGCCATCAGTGGCGTGTGCAGCGCAGGCGTGACCGACCACACGACGTAATAGCCAACGAAACAAGCCATCACGAAGATCGACAGGATAGCGATAAAGCTCATGTCAGCGGTTCGCCTTTGCTGGTTCCATTCCGAAATCGGGATGCACCACGGCCCCGCCCCGCGTCAGCCGCACGGCATTCCCGATTTCCTCGTCCAGCACTACGTTTTTGCTGTCCGCATCGCGGAAGGCGGCAATGAAGTTATACAGGTTGCGAGCGTAAAGGGCGGAGGCGTCGGTCGGCATGGTGGCAGGGGTATTGCGATAGCCTATGACCGTGACACCGTGCCGGTCCACCAGTATGTCGGCCTCGCTACCCTCGACATTGCCGCCGTGCGCAACGGCGAGATCGTAGATGACGCTGCCAGCCTTCATGGTGGCGATCTGCGCGTCCGAGACCAGACGTGGCGCGGCCCGTCCTGGGATCAGCGCGGTGGTAATGACGAATGTCCTGCTTCGCGATATGGCTGGACACCAATTCGGCCTGCGCGATGCGGTATTCTTCGCTGGTTTCACCGGCATAGCCGCCACTACCCTCGCCCGCGATGCCTTCGACATTTTCCACGAATACCGGCTTTGCGCCAAGGCTTTCGATCTGTTCGCGCGTAGCGGAGCGTACATCGGTAGCGGAAACCTGCGCGCCCAGCCGTCGTGCGGTGGCGATGGCCTGCAGTCCGGCGACACCCACACCCATCACGAACACCCGGGCCGCTTGCACGGTACCGGCGGCAGTCATCATCATCGGAAAGGCGCGGCCGTAGTGGTTCGCAGCGGTCAACACCGCCTTGTATCCGGCAAGATTGGATTGGCTGGACAGAACATCCATGCTTTGCGCCCGCGTGATGCGCGGCATCAGTTCCATCGCCACAGCTTCCAGCCCGGCTTCAGCATGTGCCGCGACCAGATCGGCACTATTGTGCGGGTCGAACATAGCGACCACCATCGCACCGTCCGCTGCGCCTTTCAGCAGCTCCGCTTCCGGGGCCTGTACGGCCAGCACGATATCCGCGCCGCGCACCGCGCCCGCTGCCGCGAAGATCTCGGCCCCTGCTTCGCTGTACAATGCATCGGGGAAGGAAGCCTGTCGCCCTGCCCCCTTTTCGATCGCAACGGTATAGCCCAATGCGGCAAATTTGCGCACCGTTTCCGGCGTCATGGCAACGCGCGCCTCTCCGGCAGCGCGCTCTTTCAGGACTGCTATGCGCAAGCCTGCGATACCGTCAGCTGGCGATCAGGATTACGACAAATGCGGCAATAGCGGCAATTAGCGGCACCGACCATTTCAGTGTGCCCATGAAACTGCCATAGGTCCGGCGGGCGTCTTCCATGTTTTCGGCATGCTTGATGTCATCGGTCGGCATCGGAGGCGCTCCAGCTTCGGTTGTTTCTGGCACAGCTTTATCGCGCACCCCGCCCCGCTTCAAGATGCAGCGGCGGTCGCAGGCTTAATTTCACCTTTACCCCTCACCTCTATGCACACTGGTTCGCGCCGCTGTTTTCGCATTTTCGAATTCCAGCGGTCCCTGACGCACACTCACTGCCAGCGGAACTGCATGACCGAACCAGACACCCGCCTGTTGATGTTGATCGACGATGAACCGGCGCAAAGCCGCCTCATCACCGCGCTCGCCGCGCGCGAGGGCTGGCGCACGCTGGTCGTCGCCGACGGGGAAACGGCGATCGCCACGCTTGGTACGCGGCAGGGAATGCAGCTGGCAGCCATCGTGCTGGACCAGTTCGTGCCGGGCGACGAAGCCTGCGCGCTGATCGAAGCGTTGAAAGAGCGCCGTCCGGGCCTGCCTATCCTGGTCCTGACCGCCAGTGCGTCCCCATTGCTGGCCGTCCATGCCATGCGCGCCGGGGCGACCGACTATCTTATCAAGCCGGTCGCGCCGGACCGGATGATGCAGGCGTTGCGCAGCGCCACCAAGCAGGAACCGCCGCGCGACGAACTGCAGCCGCTGACGGAAAAACTCGCGCCCGTTCTCGATTTCGATTCGATGATCGGCACCGCCTCCAATTTCCGCGCCGCGCTCGCCGTTGCCGCGAAGGCTGCGCGCGGACACGGCAATGTTCTGATCGAGGGTGAAAGTGGTTCCGGCAAGGAGATGCTGCTGCGCGCGATGCATGCCGCCAGCCCGCGTTCCAAGGGACCGTTCCGCATGATCAATGTACGCGGCGTTCCTGCCAATACTATCGAGTCCGCCCTGTTCGGCCATGAACCCAACGCCTTCCCTGGCGCTTTCGACCGCCAGACCGGCGCCTTGCAGCAATGCGACGGCGGAACGCTGGCGCTGGACGAGATCGACCGGCTGGACAGTGCGTTGCAAACCAAGCTGGCCGAAGCGCTGGCGACCGGCATCGTGCGCCCCGTCGGCGCGAGCCACGGGTTCCGCGTCGATGTGCGCGTGCTCAGTGCCAGCAACCTGCCGCTCGACGATCTCGGCAAGCAGGGCTATTTCCAACCAGAACTGCTCGACGTTCTCACCGCAACCCGCATTACCATGCCACCATTGCGCGAGCGCACCGGCGACATTCCTGCACTTGCCCGCGCGTTTCTCACCCAGATCGGCGACCAGCCGGGCCTGCGCCACCTGTCTATCAGCGACGGCGCGCTGGCCCTGCTCGCGGCATTCGACTGGCCCGGCAATGTGCGCCAGTTGCAGGCCGTGTTGTTCCGCGCCGTCGTCTATTGCGACGGCGAAACGCTCGGCCCGGAGAGCTTTCCTCAGCTATCCGAACTGCTCGGCGACGTAGCGGAGGAACCGCGCAACGCCATGCAGGAAGGGGTCGGCGTCATGCTCTATGCACCCGACGGCAACCTGCGCCCGCTGGACGAGATCGAGGCCGATGTCATCCGCCTCGCCATCGGCCATTATCGCGGGCGCATGACCGAGGTTGCACGGCGGCTGGGTATCGGACGGTCCACGCTGTATCGCAAGCTGGGCGACCTCGGTATCGACAACGCCGCCTGAGTTATCGACAAGCCGCGCCGCGCACTCTAGCCCACGCGGCCATGACAGACCCCAAACCTTTCGCTGCCGAACCCTTCACCGGCCGCACTGCCCTCGTCACCGGAGCCGCATCGGGTATCGGTGCCGCCTGCGCGCGCTGGCTGGATGCGCGCGGGGTGGCGGAGCTGATCCTGGTCGATACCGACGCCGACGGTCTCGACGCGCTCGACCTCGTCTGCACCGTGCGCTCCATCGTCGGCAGCGTTGCGGACCCTGCCGTTTGGGAAGCATTGGAAGCGGATTGGGCCGGGGTGGACCACGCCGTCGTCAACGCCGGCATCGGCGGCAGCGGATTGATGTCGGAACTCTCCTTTCAGGCGTGGCGGCGGGTGATGGACGTCAATCTTGACGGCGCGTTCCTGACCCTGGCCACCGCCCTGCGCGGTTTCGGCAAGAGAGGCGGCGGCAGTGCTGTCGTCGTCGCGTCCTCCACCGGTATCAAGCCCATCCCCGGCATCGGACCCTATGGCGTCGCCAAGGCCGGCGTAGCTCACATGGCGCGCATCGCGGCAGCCGAGAATGCAGGCGCGAACATTCGCGTCAATGCCGTCGCACCGGGCGGCGTGGATACCGCCATCTGGGACGGCTCGCCCGAGTTTCGTGCTGCCGTTGCAGCACAGGGCCGCCAAACCGCGTTGAAAGCGATGGCGGCCAGCACCCCGCTGGGCACCTTCGCCACGCCCGACCTGATCGCAGGCGAGATCGGCTTCCTGCTAAGCGACGATGCCGCCAACATCACCGGCCATGTGCTCGTCGGCGATGGCGGCTTTACACTCTAGCTATTGCCAGGCGACAGTCCGTGTCGCGCGGATCTCGCCCTTGCTGCCATGCAGCGACAGCGTCAGGGCGCTGGCAGCCCAGTCAATATCGACAACGCCGAAGTTCTCTTCCGCGATGAAGTCCGTCACCCGGCGCGGATCGGGCTCGCGCGCGGTGTTGTCGGGCGTGTTGCCGAACGCGAGGTTCAGCGAGGACGAGGTCAGTTCCCACAGCGTTTCGCCACCGCGTTCCTCGGTATAAATACCACCCGCATGGCGATCTCCGCTAAGCAGCAGCAAGCCGCTCCCTTCGCGCGCGCCCAGCATGTCGAGCAGCTTCTCGCGCTCGTTCGGGAAGTTTTCCCAGCTTTCGTAATTATGCGCTTCGGTCAGGATCTGAATGCTAGACACTACGACCCGCAGGTCGGCAGGCTTGGCCAGTTCGGCCTCTAGCCAGTCCCACTGCGCCCCGCCCAGAATGGTCGCACCCTCGACATCGTGCGGGACATAGACGCCCAGCGGCGGGCGTTCGGGCGTATATTCCATGCGGGTCAACGGCGAGCGGAAGTAACGGGTATCGAGCAGCAGCACCTGCACACGCTGCCCATCAACGCCATAGATGCGGCTTTCATAGATACCGGGGCGCGCGCGCACGTCGGCAGGCGAGTCCCAGAATTCTTCGTAAATATCCTCGGCCCAGCCCTTGAACGGGAACACGCCGCCGCTGTCGTTCAGCCCGTAATCGTGGTCGTCCCATGTCGTCAGCATCGGCGTCGCGGCGCGGAACTGCGCGAATTCCGGGCGGCTTGCCTGCTCTGCATAGGCTTCTCGCAGGGACAGCAGCCCGGCATCGCCGCCCCACGCGGTGTCACCATAGACATTGTCCCCGATCAGCATGAACATCTGCGGCTCCTTCGCCGCGATTTGCGCCCACATATGCTGGCTGCGCGACTGGTGATTGCAGCTGCCGAAGGCAAAGCGGGTCAGCACGGTATCGGCAGGCAGGCTGGCATTCGGCCCGGCCTGCGGCAGCGTGACGGTTTGGCGCAGCGCCTCGTAATACGGCTCGAGCAGCTGGTCCGGCGTCAGCGAGACCGGCGTCTGCGCGATACCGGGCGTACCAGCAAAGGCGGCAAGAAGGGCGGAAGCGGAGAGGATAGCGCGCATGGTTTTCTTTCGTTTGTTTAAGGCTCGGTCAGTGCCGTGGCAGCGTGTCAGTTCGGTGACGGCGCGTGTATATTCAGGTGCCGGGCAAATGGGCAAAGTCGGTCAGCGCCGCATCGCGCAGGCCGCGCCATACATTGCGGGCCTGCACCGTATCGGCAACATCGTGGACGCGCAGCAACTGTACGCCTGCACCCATCGCCGCCAGCGCCAGCGCCAGGCTGCCGCCCAATCGCTCGCCCACGCCTGCTTCGTTGCTGAGCGCGCCTATCATCCGCTTGCGGCTGGCCCCCACCATCAGCGGACAGCCCAGCGCATGGAACAGCGGCAGCGCGTTCATCAACGCAAGGTTCTGCGCCAGCGTCTTGCCGAACCCGATGCCGGGATCGAGCACGATGCGGTCCTTCGCCACGCCTGCCGCCTGCGCCGCATCGCGCCGTTCGCGCAAGCCATCGAACACATCCAGCACCACATCGACATAACCGCCATCGGCATGGGGGTCGTCACCTGTGCCGGGCGCATGCATCAGGATGACCGGACATCCGGCCCGGCTTGCGAATTCGCGGCTGCGCGGATCGTATTGCAGCGCCGACACATCGTTCACGACGTGCGCGCCCGCCACCAGCGCCGCCTCCATCGTAGCGGGGCGGCGGGTATCGATGCTGATCGCGGCACCCATGGCGGAGCAGTATTCGACCGCAGGAATGATGCGCTCGATCTCGTCCCCTTCCCACGTCGCCGCCGCGCCGGGCCGCGTGCTCTCGCCGCCGATATCGATCATCGCCGCGCCCGCTTCAAGCATGGCAGCGGCATGGGCGCGACCTGCTTCGGGATCGTCGAGGAATTCGCCGCCGTCGGAGAAGCTGTCGGGCGTCACATTCAGGATGCCGACAACCTGCGGCTGGTCGAGGCGGACAGTCCGTTGCCCCAGTTCCAGCGGTGGGTGCGTTCTGGCGAGGCTGCGCCACTGCGCTTCCGCATCGGTCGTCACCTCGTCCGGAAGTTCGCCAAACACATGCTGCACGGTATCCGGGGTGAACCGCCAGTTTTGTGTGACTTTGCCCTCTTCGCGCAACACTGCCATGAAGCGATGGGCATAGACCATGCCGCCCGCCAGCCGCACCGCTTCGCCCTGTTCGGCTTGCGGTGATGGCGTCGTGCCGATTGGCAGGATGTAAACGGACGCGCTCAACGGTCAGCTCCCTTGGCCGGGAATAAGAGATATGCACCGGGTGTCACATTGTTCAAGGGCGAACTTTTCCGATTGCCGTTAAACAGGTCGAAAACAGGCTGGCAACGTTCGGTCATTCAATAGCCAATAGCGATTGCAGCCGCAGTAGGACAGAGCGCTTACGCAGCCCTCAGTCCTCCAACGCCAATAGGTATCGCTGCCTTACCACGTCGATGGGCTGCACCGAGTTGCCCTCTTCGTAATGCCAGAAGGTCCAGCCATTGCAGCTTGGCGCGCCCTGCAATTCCTTGCCGAGGCCGTGAATGCTGCCGACCTGCTTCCCACACTACCAGCGAGCCGTCCGCGCGCACTGTTGCCTGCCAGCGTCGCTTCGTATCGAACAGCATCGTGCCGGGCACGATATAGCCGTTTTCCACCAACGCGCCGAAGGCCACGCGCGGGGCGTTGCGTTTGGCTTGCATCGTTTCCAGCGCGCTTTCGTCCAGCGGCAGTTCCCTGGCGATGCGTTTTCGGGCGGCTTCGCGATAGACGCTTTCGCGCTCGCAGCCGATCCACTGCCGCCCCAGCCGTTTTGCCACCGCGCCGGTGGTGCCGGTGCCGAAGAACGGGTCGAGCACCACGTCGCCTTTCTCGGTCGTCGCCAGCAGCACACGGTACAGCAGCGCTTCGGGCTTTTGCGTCGGGTGAACCTTGGTGCCGCCCTCCTTCAACCGCTCGCCGCCCGCGCAGATCGGCAACACCCAGTCGCTGCGCATCTGCAGCTCGTCGTTCAGCGTCTTCATCGCGCGATAGTTGAAGTGGTATTTCGCCTTCTCGCCCTGGCTACACCACAACAGCGTCTCGTGCGCATTGGTGAAGCGGGTGCCGCGAAAATTGGGCATGGGGTTGGACTTGCGCCAAACGATATCGTTCAGCACCCAATATCCCAGATCCTGCAATATGGCGCCGACGCGATAGATGTTGTGATAGCTGCCGATTACCCACAGCGCGCCATCGGGTTTCAGCACGCGCTTTGCCTCGGTCAGCCAGTCACGAGTGAAGTGGTCATAGGCGGCAAAGCTGTCGAACCGGTCCCAGTCGTCCGTCACCGCGTCCACCATGCTGCCATCCGGACGGTTGAGATCGCCGCCAAGTTGCAGGTTGTAGGGCGGATCGGCAAAAACCAGATCGACGCTGGCGGCGGGCATGGCACGCATGGCGGCGATGCAGTCGCCGGACAGGATCTGGCCGACGGGTAGCTTCGATGCAGCGTCCGGCGCGGGCGCGGGCGCGGAACGCGCGCGCAACTTCGTGTCGATATGGCCCATCTGCCGCTTCCCCCTGCACGTTATCCACAGGGGTGAGTCCATAGGGGCTCCGCGTCAAGGGCGCAGGTCCGTACGCTCGCCAATCGGCCCGACAGGACGCACCGGAACAAAGGCGGTCCGGCACGACATGTGGAGTCCCGCCTTCGTCGCAACCGCTATATCATGCGGTGTTGCACCGAAGACTCAGCCCTGGCGCTTATTGGACGAACAGCACGATATTGAACGCGGCGAACCCCGCCAGCAGCACTGCGCCCATCCAGCGCGAGATGCGCGGCGCGAAGAAACACAGCAGCAGGATCAGCAACGCTGTGCCCGCCACCAGCGGCAATTCCATATCGACCAGTTCGCGCGGGACAGGGAACGGCGCGATGCTCATCGTCACGCCGCCGATCAGCAACAGGTTGTAGATGTTGGAGCCGACCACATTGCCGACTGCCAGCCCGGCCTTGCCCTTCAGCGCCGCCGCGATGCTGGCCGCCAGTTCGGGCAACGAGGTGCCGATCGCAACGATGGTCAGGCCGATGACCGTTTCCGAAATACCGGCGAAGGTTGCGATTTCGATTGCACCATCGACCAGCAGCTTGCCGCCCAGCACCAGTGCGGCAAGGCCCATGACGAAGAACAGCAGCGTGCGCCACAGCGGCGGCTGTTCGTCCAGGTCCTCCTCATCGTCAGGGCGCGGGTTCTGCATCCGCCACACGATGTAGACGACCAGCAGCACCAGCAGCGCAAAACCGATGAAAGGCGACGCCAGCTGCGCCGCCGCGATGGCGAAGACCAGCACGCTGACGATCAGCGCCACGACCGCATCGCGCCGCCCCAGCCCGGTCAGGATAATCGGCGCAACCACCGCCGTCGCGCCCAGGATCAATAGCGAGTTGGCGATGTTGGACCCGGCGATGTTGCCCCACGCGATCTCCGGCGAGCCGGCGATCACTGCCTGAACGCTGGCAACCATTTCAGGCATGGATGTGGCCGCCCCGACAATGACGAGGCCGGTCACGAGGCTGGATATGCCGAGCCGCTGGGCGATGCCCACCGCGCCTGTCACCAGCCACTCGCCACCTACGCTTAGGCCGACAAGGCCGATCAGCACGAAGATTATTGCTTCCGTCATGGTCTTTATCCTTCGCCGCGCGCCCTAGACTATCGCGCGATGAATGGAAGCGGCACGTTTACGGCAAAGTGATTTGCGAGGATTACAGCAGGCGCATCTGCGACAGGGGCGCGAAGCTGCGCCGATGCAGTGGGGTCGGGCCATGCTCCGCCAACGCGGCGCGATGTTCGGCGGTGCCATAGCCCTTGTTGCGTGCCCAGCCGTAATGCGGGTGCGCCAGTGCTGCCTCCCGCATCAACCGGTCGCGCCATTCCTTGGCCACGATGCTGGCAGCGGAAATGGCAGGCTGGCTGCTATCGCCACCGACGATAGCGGCGGCGGGCCATGTCCATTCCGGCACGCGGGAATGCGGCGTCATGGTGCCGTCTATCAGGATGTCGAATTGCCGTTCCGGAAGGTGCGACATAAGTCCGGCAACTGCACGAGTCATCGCAGTCAGCGTGGCGACGAGGATGTTCACGCGGTCGATCTCCGCAACATCGGCAATGCCGACCGACCAGGCGCAGCTATCGCGGATGGCACTATCCAGTGCGGCGCGCCGTTTCGCCGTCAATCGCTTGGAATCGTCGAGCCCTTCGGGTGGCGTGGTACACAGGATTACCGCGCCCGCCACCACTGGCCCGGCCAACGGACCGCGCCCCGCTTCGTCCACACCGATGACCAGTGTGCCACGCCGCTTGGCACAAAACCCACTTTCGGGTATTTTTACACTCATGGACATTTCACGCACCCGCCCGCTTGCTTCCCTCACCGCGCTTTCCACCGCTGCTGCCCTGCTGGCAAGCTGCGGGTCGGGTGCATACGGGGACAGTTCCGCCGATGCGGTCTCGACCCCTACCCCGCCCGGCACCGCCAACACGCGGACCGTTGGCCCGTTCGCAGTGACCGAACACGGTTCGTTCGACGAACCCTGGGCCGCCGCCTTCGCGCCCGGCACGCAAACGCTATTTATCACCGAAAAGCCCGGCACGATGAAATTCGTCGATGTCGCAACGGACCGTACGGGCACGGTCAGCGGCTTGCCCGACGTCGACTATGGCGGTCAGGGCGGCCTCGGCGATGTGGCCTTCCTCGCTTCCGAGACAAGCGCAACGCTGGACCGACGCACGATCTATCTGAGCTGGGTCGAAGCCGGATCGGGCGACACGCGCGGCGCGGTTGTCGGCAGGGGCACCCTGGTCTGCGCCGAAGCCGATGCCTGCGCCATCGAGAATCTTGCGACAATCTGGAAGCAGGCGCCCAAGGTAACGGGGCGCGGCCATTATTCGCACCGCCTCGCCTTTTCGCCCGACGGCCAGTACCTGTTCGTGGCCAGCGGCGACCGGCAGAAGATGGAACCTGCGCAGGACACCGGCAACACGCTTGGTACCGTCGTCCGCCTGAACCTGGACGGATCGGCAGCGGCAGGCAACCCACTTGCCGCCCAGGGGGCGCCAGCCGATGAAATCTGGTCGTGGGGCCACCGCAATATCCTTGGCCTGCAATTCGACGCCGATGGCGCGTTGTGGGATCTGGAGCATGGGCCCAAGGGTGGCGACGAGCTGAACCGCGTGGAGGTGTCGGCCAATTATGGTTGGCCGGTGGTGTCCGACGGGATCCACTACGACGGCGAGAACATTCCCGACAATGCAACACGCCCCGAATTCAAGGCACCTGCCATCGGCTGGACTCCGGTGATCGCACCGGGTGACTTCACATTCTACGATGGCGACCTGTTTGCGGACTGGCGCGGCGACGCAATCATCACCGGCTTGAAAACAAAGGCGCTCATCCATCTCGATATGGATGGCACGGTCCCGCGCGAAGTGGCCCGCTACGATTTTGGCGAGCGTTTGCGTGAAGTGCTGACCGGACCCGACGGCGCGTTGTATGTTCTGGAAGACGGCGATGGCGGGAAGCTGTTGCGGCTGGTGCCGAAAACCTGATCGAACGCACCCGGCCAGCTACCACTTTGGCAACTGTCGTCCCCCTCGAAGCCATCGCCCCCGACATGGTCGAAGCATTGCTCGATCGTGCCTTCGGCCCGCAACGCCACGCCCGCACCGCCTATCGCATCCGTGCCGGAATGGCATGGCTGCCCTCGCTCAGCTTCGCCGCGCTGGACGATGACGAATATCTGGTTGCTACCATCCAGCTCTGGCCCGTCGGCCTGATCGATCCCGAAGGCCGAGCGCATCCGTTGCTGATGGTCGGCCCCGTTGCGGTGCTGCCCGAACGGCAGGGCGAAGGGTTCGGCAAGGCGCTGATGCTGGCGGCGCTGGCCGCGATTGCCGACAGTGCGACCGAACAGCGCCCTGCCCTGCCGCAAATCCTCATCGGCGATCCCGATTATTACGGGCGCTTCTTCGGCTTTTCCGGCGCGCCGGCATCGGATTGGCATTGCCCCGGCCCGTTCGAACGCGAGCGCCTGCTGGTGCGTGCCGCGAACCCTGCCATCCTGCCGCCGACCGGGATGCTCGGCCCGTGGGTAGGCAACAGCAAAGCAAGCATAGACAAGGAAGCCTTGGCGCGCTGACCGCGATCTGCCAACGCGCGTACTATGCCCTACGAACCGCCCCCCGAACTCGCCGCATTGAGCCTGTCCGAAATCGCGCAGCAAGTCGCCGATCGCAAGCTGCCCGCCATCGACGGCTGGAAACCGGAGCGCACCGGCGACAGCCGGATGCGTATCGCCGCCGACGGAACATGGTTCCACGACGACAGTCGCATCGCACGACCCGGCATGGTGCGCGCCTTTTCGAGCTTGCTGACATGCGACGACAATGGCGCGCACTGGCTGATGACACCGTTCGAGAAGCTGTCCATCGACGTCGAGGATGCTGCGTTCATGGCGGTCGACGTGAAACGCGAAGGCGATGCGTTGGCCTTTCGGCTGAACACCGACGAACTCGTCATCGCCGATGCCGACCACCCGCTGACCGCGACGGGCGATGCCGATACGCCCGCGCTGTATCTCGCGGTGCGCCACGGCTGTCGCGCGCGCCTGAACCGCAGCACCTATGCGCAGCTGGCCGATATCGCGCTGGCTGCGGACAGCGACGGCTGGACAGTCGCAAGCAGCGGCCAGACCTTTTCGCTGCGCCCGTAGCGCGCGCAATGGACAGCCTGTTCGACCGGCTCTCCGCCCTGTTCGAGGAAGGGCACCGAGCGGCGATAGACGACCTGCTGACCGACGACCGCTTCGCGCTGCCGGGTCGCTCCACCGAAGCCGCCGTCCTGATCGCCGTTACCGACCGCCCCGAACCCGGCGTCATCCTGACGCAGCGGCGCAAAAACATGCGCGACCATCCCGGGCAGGTTGCCTTTCCCGGCGGCAAGCTGGACGCGGGCGAGAATGCTGTCGCCGCCGCCTTGCGAGAGGCGGAGGAAGAGCTGTCGCTGCCGCGAGATGTGCCCGATATTATTGGCGCGAGCGACCGCTACCAGACCGGTAGCGGTTTTGTGGTCACGCCGGTGCTGGCAGTCATCCCTGCCGACTTGCCACTGGTCGCCAATCCGGGCGAGGTCGAAGCATGGTTCGAAGTGCCGCTGGCCACGCTGTTCGCATGCGATATCTGGACGCAACGCGAGGCATTCTGGCGCGGCGACATGCGGCAATATCTCGAATTCCAGTACGGCGAATTTCGCATCTGGGGTGTCACCGCAGCGATCATATCCAACCTTGCACGGCGGGTGGCTTGGCGCGGCTGACGGGTCCGTTTAAGCGGGCGGCATGACCATCCTGCCTCCTGCCGACTGGTTCGATGCGCCCGGCAACCGGGCGCTGGCTGCTGCTTTGGGACCGGACGCCGTGCGCTGGGTCGGCGGGGCGGTGCGCGACACGTTGCTGCGCCTGCCGGTAAAGGATGTGGACGCGGCGACGCTGCATTTGCCTGAAACCGTCATCGAGAAGTGCACCGCCGCCGGGATCCGCACGGTGCCCACCGGGATCGCGCACGGCACGGTGACCGCAGTGCTGCCGGACGGTCCTGTCGAAGTCACCACCTTGCGCAAGGATGTCGCCACCGATGGCCGGCGTGCAACCATAGCATTCGCACAGGACTGGCGCGACGACGCGGCACGGCGCGACTTCACCATCAACGCGCTGTATGTGCACCCGGAAACGGGCGAGTTGGACGACTTCTTCGGTGGGCTGGACGATCTTGTCGCGCGCAGGGTCCGCTTCATCGGCGATGCGGCACAGCGCATCCGCGAAGACCATTTGCGCATCCTGCGCTATTTTCGTTTCCAGGCGCGGTTCGGGGCGGAGATCGACGAAGAAGCGGAAACGGCCTGTTCCGACCTGGCTGAAACGCTGAAGGGTCTCAGTCGTGAACGGGTGGCGATGGAGCTGCTCGCGATCCTCGGCCTGCCCGACCCAGCACCTGTCATCAAGCGCATGGCAGAACTGGGCGTGCTTCGCGTTATCCTGCCCGAAAGCACGATGAATGAGAGCGGCGTCCTTACGATGCTCGTTGCCGCCGAACGACGCGAGCGCGTGGCGGGCGATCCGGTGCGCAGGCTGGCGGCGCTGTTGCCACCTTTGCCGCCCGTTGCCCAAGCCATCGCCGCGCGTCTGCGTCTGTCGCGGGCGCAGCGCCAGCGCCTAGTCACAGCCGCCGAACGCAATCCGCACGACACCGAAGCTCCGCGCGCGCTCGCGTATCGCGAAGGGCGCGAGGCGGCGGTGGACCGGCTGTTGCTTGCAAATGGTTCGCTGAACGCACTCACGAACTGGGATACACCGCAACTGCCCCTGAAAGGCGGCGAGATCGTGGAGCGCGGGCTGGCCACCGGCGCGGGCGTGGCGCGGTTGTTGCAGATGGTGGAGGCGCGCTGGATTGCGGAAGGCTTTCCGGACCGAGCGCGCGTGCTGGCCTTGCTGGACGAGGTGGCGCGCGAAAGCTGAACGGCGGGGCGCTGGTCCGGTTCAGGGCATCGCAACGCACCGCCGCCTATTCGACAGGCCAACCACCTGTAAGAAGTCCGAAAACCCTATGAACATGAACCGTTGGGCCGCCCCGGCCCTCGCCCTGCTTGCCACCGCCGCCATGCCCGCAACCGCACTGGCGCAGCAGAAGTGCATGTCGCGTGCCGAAAGCCGTGCGGTGGTCGCACATCTGATGCCCGATCTTGTCGCCAGCGCCACAACGCGATGCGGGCCGTCCGGCAATGCCGCCTACCTTGTGGCCAACGGCACGCGCCTTGCCGAACGGATGACCCCGCTGTCGCGCCGCAATGCGCCCGCCGCGATGCGCGCGCTGGAGAAACAGTCCGGCACCAAACTGCCCGGCAACGAACTGATCCTGCGCCTGGGCCGCGCTGCCATCGCCGATGGCGTGACTCGCGAGATGGATGCTGATGCCTGTACGATGGTGGACCGTCTGCTGGAACAGCTCGCTCCGCTGCCGCCCGAAAATCTGGCGAACGTGTTCGCACTGTTTCTGGAAGCGGGCGCGACCAACACGAAGAAATCCCCGATCACGATCTGCGAAGCAAAGCGCCTTTAGCGTAAGTCACGAGAACCGGTTGTCGCGCGGGAAGCCCTGCGGAGGCAACCGGCCGGCGGCCCCGCGCGCCGCCTTCCATTGCCAGATATCGGTCTCGGTGCGCGTTCGCTTGCCCTTGCCGCCCATCGTCCAGCTCAGCCCGTCGGTCAGCGTAAATGGCATCGCGTCGGACAACGCACCGCCCTTGTAGCGTTGCAGCACGACGCCCTGTCCGCGGCCCATTTCGGGCAATTCGTCGATGTGGAACACCACCAGCTTGCGGTTGTCGCCCACCGCCGCGATGTGGTCGTGTGCGTTCTCGACCGGGCGAACCGCGCGCAGCGTTGCGCCACCTTTCAGGTTCACGACCTGCCGCCCCTTTCGCGTTTCTGCGATCAGAGCGTCCGACAGCGCAAGGAAGCCCTTGCCGGTGCTTGCCGCGAGCAGGATGCGCGTGCCGGGGCGGTGCAGCAGCATCGCTTCGACACCTGCGTCGGACGGGATATCGACCATTGTGCGGACCGGTTCACCGAACCCGCGCGCGCCAGGCAATCCGTCCGCGCCCAGCGTATAAAACCGCCCGTTCGCCGCTGCGACCAGCAGCTTGTCCGTGGTATGCGCGTGCAGCGCGAAGGCGGGCGCATCGCCCTCCTTGTATTTGAAATCGCCGCGCCCGTCCTGTGTGGCGTCCAGCTCGACATGCCCTTTCGCCGCACGGATCCAGCCTTTTTGCGACAGGACGATCGTGACCGGCTCCTTCTCGATCATGGCATCCATACTGAATTCGACGGTCGGCGTCGCTTCGGCGATCGTGGTGCGCCGCGCACCCAGTGCGGTATCCTCGGCATATTCCTTGCGCAGGGCGACCAGGTCGCGCTTCAGCCTGGTACGCTGGCGGGCGGGCGAGGACAGCAGCAATTCCAGCGCGGCCTGTTCCTTCAGCAGCGCGTCCTTCTCGGCGCGTAGCTCCATCTCCTCCAGCTTGCGCAGGGACCGCAGCCGCATGTTCAGGATCGCTTCGGCCTGCCGGTCGGTCAAATCGAACTCGGCCGTCAGCAGCGGTTTGGGTTCGTCCGTAGTGCGGATAATCTCGATCACGCGGTCGAGGTTGAGGAAAGCGGCGATATAGCCTTCGACCAGTTCCAGCCGTGCCGCGATCTTTTCCAGCCGGTGTTGGCTGCGACGTTGCAGGATGTCGATCTGCGCCGCGACCCAGTTCGCCAGCACTTCCTTCAGGCCCATCACCATCGGCGTGCGCGTGGCGTCCAGCACGTTGAGGTTAAGGCTGAACCGGGTTTCCAGATCGGTCAGCTTGTAAAGCGATTCCTTGAGCAGTTCCGGATCGACATTGCGGCTGCGCGGGACGAGAACGATGCGGATCGCCTCGTCGCTTTCGTCGCGCACGTCGTCCAGAATGGGCAGCTTGCGGTCGCCGATAAGCGCGGCGATCTGTTCGATCAGCCGCCCCTTGCTGACCTGATAGGGCATCTCGGACACGACCAGCTGCCACTGCCCGCCGCCCAGCCGCTCGATACCGGCCTCTCGGTCGGCCCGAGCCTTGGCCTCGTTCGACGCAAAGCGCGCCCGCATCCGGAACGCGCCGCGCCCTGTCTCATAAGCCTTCGAAATACTCTCGGCGCTGTCCACGATGAGGCCGCCGGTCGGCAGGTCGGGTCCGTGGAACAGCTCCATCAGACGCGCATGCTCAACCTGCGGATCGTCGATCAGCGCCAGCGTTGCGTCGACGATCTCGGCAACATTGTGACTGGGAATATTGGTCGCCATCCCCACCGCGATGCCGCTGGCACCGTTGGCCAGCAGGTTGGGGAACAGGCCGGGAAATAACGCCGGCTCCTCCTCCTCCCCATTGTAGGTCGGGATGAAATCGACCGTGCCCGCGTCCAGTCCGTCCATCAGGCGCATGGCGGTCCTGGTCAGGCGCGCTTCGGTATAGCGGTAGGCGGCGGCGTTATCGCCATCGATATTGCCGAAATTCCCCTGCCCCTCCACTAGCGGATAACGCAGCGCGAAATCCTGCGCCAACCGCACCATCGCATCGTAGGCGGCGGTATCGCCATGCGGATGGTATTTGCCGATCACCTCGCCCACCACGCGGGCGCTTTTCTTGAAGGCGTTGGTCGGGTCCAGCCGCAGCTGCCGCATCGTCCACAACAGGCGGCGATGGACCGGCTTCAGCCCGTCACGCAGGTCGGGCAGGCTGCGTGCCGTAATAGTGGACAGCGCATAGACCAGATAGCGTTCGGACAACGCCGCATCGAACGGCGCATCCACCACCAGATCCCTGGACGGGTCCGCCCCCTTGCGCTCATCCTTCGCGACCATGACGCGCCCCTAACACCGTGTGCGCCTCGCTAGAAGAGTGGAAACCGACGCTTTCCCCATGCGTTCGACACGCCAGACACCAACCACAAGGAACACCGACATGACCCGCGTACTCATCATGGCCACCGACGGCTTCGAACAGTCCGAACTGCTGGACCCGCGCCAGGCGCTGCACGATGCCGGTATCGAAACCACGCTTGCCAGCATCGAAGAGGGTGAAATCAAAGGCTGGGACGATGGCGACTGGGGTGAAAGCGTGTCAGTCGACCTTACGCTGGAGGAAGTGAATGCCGCCGATTACGACGGTCTGTTGCTGCCCGGCGGACAGATGAACCCCGACGTGCTGCGCATGGAAGACACCGCCATCGCCCTCATCCGGGATTTCGACGCGGCGGACAAACCTATCGCCGCAATCTGCCACGCGCCCTGGCTGCTGGCCGAAGCGGACATCGTCGATGGCAAGACCGTGACCAGCTGGCCGTCGATCCGAACCGACCTGACCAATGCAGGCGCGGAAGTCGTGGACGAGGAAGTGGCCGAGGATGGAAACCTCATCACCAGCCGCAATCCGGACGATATTCCGGCATTCTCCAAGGCGCTGATCGCGGCGCTGGACAGCGACGACTGACGATAGCGCGGCGCTACTTCTCCTGCTGGCGTAGCGCCGCCACATCGTCGCGAAGCACCTTTAGCTGGGCAAGGATTTGCTCACGATCCGAATGCGCAACTTCGTCAGTTGCTTCGGCCATCGCGTTCACGATAACACCTATGAACAGGTTCAGCACGATGAAGCTGGTCAGCAGGATAAACGGCACGAAAAACGCCCAAGCATAAGGGTATTCGACCATGACCGGGCGCACGATACCCATCGACCAGCTTTCCAGCGTCATGATCTGGAACAGCGAATAGAGCGACGCGCCCAATGACCCGAACCATTCGGGAAACCGTTCTCCGAACAGTTTGGTCGCCATGACGGCGCTGATGTAGAACAGCATCAGCAGCATCACGATAACCGTGCCGATGCTGGGAATTGCCTTGAACAGTCCGACGATGACGCGGCGCATGCTCGGCACCACCGAAATGAGGCGCAACGCGCGCAGGATGCGCAATGCCCGCAATACCGAGAACTGTTGCGCCGCCGGCACGAGCGCCACCGATACGATGGCCAGGTCGAAGACGTTCCAGCCATTGCGGAAGAACGCGAGCCGGTAAGCGAAGAACTTGATGCTCAGCTCGACAACGAAAATCGACAGCGCAATGGTGTCCAGCACCTCCACGAGACCGCCGACCTGACGCATGACACCGTCCGACGTCTCCAGCCCCAGCCCGATCGCATTGACGACGATGACGCCGGTAATGAACGCTTCGAACCGGCGCGATTCCACGAGCTGTCGGGCGCGTTTGCGTAGGGTCATAAAGGCGTTCCGGATAGGAGGCGGCGGGAGCAGTTTGCTGTCCGCCGCGCGCTATTGCGCAGGTGCCGGAATAGCAACAAGCTTGCGTCACATGGTTAAATGTGGCAAGAATAAGGCAGTAATCATGGTGATGCCCTATTCGGCCTTGTTCGGAGAATATCATGTCGCCTCGCAAAACGATTCTTCTATCTACAGCGCTCCTCCTGCCGCTGGCTGCGTGCAGCGATGACGGCTATTCCGAGACCGAAGCTGTTACGACGGTGGATGCCGCCGAAGCGCCGGGGACTGCGACGTCATCGCCAATCGCGGTCGATGCGAATGCGCCAGACGACTCAACGCCCGCGACCCCCGTTGCCGTGCCGCAAATCGCTTACAGCTATGCCTACGGGTTCCGCCTGCCCGCCGCCGCCATCACGCCGTTGCAACAGCAGCACGCCGATATGTGCGAGGCGCGCGGGCCGTCGGTGTGCCGTATCGTCTCCATGCAACAGGCGGAGAACGACGGCGACTACGCTTACGGGTCGCTGTCGCTGGCAGTCGCAGCGGGCGAGGCGCGCGCATTCGGCAAACAGCTGGCCGAGGCATCGGGCCGGGCCGATGGCGAACTGGTCAGCTCCTCCATCGATGGGGAAGACCTATCCAAGAAAATCGTCGACACCGAGGCGCAGCTGCGCGCCCGCACTCTGCTGCGCGACCGGCTGATGGAGGTGCTGCGAAGCCGTAAGGGAACCGTGGCCGAACTGGTCGAGGCGGAACGCGGCGTGGCGGCAGTGAACGAGGAGATCGACCAGGCGAAAAGCTGGCTGGCGGAAATGCGCTGGCGGGTCGCGTTCAGCACGATGGCGGTCAGCTACGCATCGGGATCGCCCAGTGCGGGCGGCTTTGCCGAGCCCATCCGCGGCGCGCTGGGATCGGTCGGCAGCATCCTGGGCACCATCGTCGCATTCCTTATCATGGCGGCCACGGTGCTGGTGCCGCTCGGCCTGCTGGTCTGGTTGCTGGTATGGGGCGCACGCCGGATCGACTTCAGGCGCGGCGCGGCCAGCCGGAACCTGCCTTCGACCACAGAGCCGGAAGCAACCGACTAAAACCCACGAATATCGCGTGCCTCGCCTGGCACCGCAGCGGCAAGGCCGTCCAGATCCGGCGTCAGCACGATCTGGCACGCGAGGCGGCTGGTCGGTTGCACGCCGTAAGCGAGGTCGAGCATGTCCTCCTCGTCCTCGCTGGCGGGTGCGAGTTTGGCGAACCATTCCGCCGCGACAACCACGTGGCAGGTGGAGCACGCCATCTGCCCCTCGCACGTCCCTTCCAGCGGCAGGCCAGCCGCCTGTGCTGCGTCGAGCAGCGAAGCGCCATCGTCGCCATCAGCTTCGACGACGCTGCCGTCGGGCGCGATAAAGGTCAGCGCCACGCTCATAGCCCCAACACTCACAGGCCCTGCGCCTCGACACCTTTCGCGATCGCATCGGCGGCGGCGTCGATATCGGCCATCGTGGTGTACCGGCCAAAGCCCAGCCGGATCGAACTTTTCGCCTGCTTCTTCGACAGCCCGATGGCGTCCAGCACATGGCTGGTGCGGCCCGATCCGCTGCCGCATGCACTGCCGGCCGAGAACATCACATTGCGGCAATCGCTCATCAGCCGGTTCACGTCCAGCCCCTTGCGCCGCAGGTTGAGGTTGCCTTGCCACCGCGCCGTCTCGCTGCCGTTCAGCGTCCAGTCGGCGAAGCGTTCGCGCGCCCGGTGCCACAATTCGCCGATATGTTCCGCGTCCTGACCCATTCGGTCCGCCGCGACCATCGCCGCCGCACCAAATCCGGCGCACAGGGCCGGGCTGAGCGTGCCCGACCGGATTGGCGCATCGTCCAGCGTCTCTTGCCCGCCGCCGGTCTGCACTTCGTTCAGCGTCACGCCGTTGCGCACCCACAGCGCGCCGATACCCTTTGGCCCGTGCAGCTTGTGCGCGCTGATCGCGATCATGTCGGCGCTGGTGACTTCCATCTTGCCGTAGGATTGCACCGCGTCGCACAGATACAGCGCATTCATGGATTTTGCCGTGCGGTGCCAGTCGAGCGTGGGCTGGATCACGCCGATCTCGTTATTGACCTGCATCACGCAGATCAGACGCGTGTCGTTGGGCACATCCTGCGCGATATTGCACTGCCCGTCCTTCGCCACATTCAGCACATGGCACGGCCCCGCACTGCGCGCCGTATCGAGCACGGCGGCATGTTCGATGGCGGATACCGAAACGCTTCCTTGCGGACCGTCCGCCGGCTTCGTGCCGCGAATGGCAAGGTTCACCGCTTCGGTCGCGCCGCTGGTGAAGATGACCGTGCCGCCCGCCGGGAACAGCGCCGACACCCGGTCGCGCGCCAGCTCTACCGACGCCGCCGCATCGCGGCCCATCCGGTGCGGCGCATGCGGATTGCCGAACCCGCTGCCGTCCGGCCCGTCGAGCCAGCGCAGCATGGCATCGCGCGCTTCGGGGGCAAGCGGGGTCGTAGCCTGATAATCGAGGTAAATCATAGGAATGCTTTCTCTATCGGCCTACCCAGCGCCAGTCGAAGTCTGCCCTGTGGAACTGCTACGGGCAACTAGCCGAAGGGGGGTTCTTGACCGTTAGTGAAAAGGACGATGCTTCGACAAGCCAGGCACGAACGGGTTCGTGGGGCGCAATCCCTGCCAGCGATGGTTCAAAGGTGACAAAGGTGACACCGTGTCACTTTCGGTTTTTCCGTCTAGAGTTCTGATTTTGCTATACTATCTCACGCTATGCAAGGCCGGACGGACAGGGACCCGAGGGGCCTTCTTGCTGCGCACGCCTATAATCGAAGGTCCCACTACAATAGAACATTCCTGCCGAAGTAGGAAAGGGCTTCCTGTTTGTCAGGTGGGGTAACGACAGGATCAAAGATCACGCCAAGCCCCGACGAAAGTCGCCAGCTCGCCCGGCGTCGTGTTCCAGCCCATACTCACCCGCACGGTCCGCGCCGCGACATCGTCCGCCACGCCGAACGCTTCCAGCACCCGGCTTTTTTTCAGCGTGCCGGACGAACACGCGCTGCCCGCCGATACGGCAAACCCCATCGCATCGAGCCGGATCAGCAATGCCTGTGCGCTCATGGTCGGGTGGGCAATGCTGAACAGATAATCGCATTGCGCGCCAAAAGCCTGAACCTGCGCCATCTCCTGCATGGCCGAATGAAAGGCGGCGCGATCCTGCGCTGTTGTTTCCCAGCTTTCTAGCCCGCCCGCTTCCAGCGCGGCAGCAAATCCGAGCGCGGCGGGCAAGTTCTCGGTTCCGGCGCGATAGCCACGCTCGTGCCCGCCCACCGGTTCCAGCAGCGCGAAATCGCGCACCAGTAGCGCACCGATGCCTACCGGCCCGCCCAGTTTGTGCGCGGACACCACCGCCATCTCGCAATCGGGCAATGGCAGCTTGCCCGCCGATTGCGAGCAGTCGGCGAGCCATATTGCGCCCGATTCCCCGGTGACCGATGCACCCACGCTATCGCGCAAATCCGTGCCGGTTTCCGAGTTCACCGCTTGTACGGCGACGACGGCCTTGCCCGGGTTTGCCAGTTCGCTGGCAAGCGCTGTCGGCTCCAATGGCACAACCGTCGCATCCGGCGCGGCACGAAACACCGCGTCGTGCTCCACTGCGCTGGCGATCTGCCGGTCTACTTTCGCACGCCCCAGCCCGACGGCAAGCGCCTCGCTCGCACCGCCCGTGAAGATGACTTCGCCGGTCCAGCACAGCGCTGCCTTCACCCGGTCGCGCGCGCCCTCCAGCGCAATCTTGGCCGCGCGGCCTTCACCATGCGGGCTGCTCGGATTGGCCCAGCGCGCGAACCCGTCCTGCACCGCCGCCAACGCTTGCGGACGCAGCGGCGTGGTGGCGGCATGGTCTAGATAGATGCGATTGGCCATGGACTGCGCGATGGGTTTTCAGCCGATGATTGCGATTGCGGGGCGAAACCCTATATAGCCACCCTCTTCGCGCGCGCCAGCGCAGCGCAGCATTCACGCTAGACAGGTGCCCCCCCATATCATGCCAACCGTCATTTTCCCCGGCCCAGAGGGTCGCCTCGAAGGCCGCTACTCGCCTCCGCCCCGCCCGCGCGCCCCGGTCGCCATGATCCTGCACCCGCACCCGCAGGGCGGCGGCACGATGAACGAGCGTATCACGCAGAGGCTTTATCAGACCTTCGTGGATCGCGGATTCGCCACGCTGCGCTTCAACTTTCGCGGTGTCGGTCGCAGCCAGGGCAGTTTCGACAGTGGCGTGGGTGAATTATCCGATGCGGCTGCTGCACTCGACTGGGTGCAGTCCATGCATCAAGAGGCGCAAGTCACATGGGTCGCCGGTGTCAGTTTCGGCGCGCTGATCGGAATGCAGCTGCTGATGCGCCGCCCGGAAATTCGCGGCTTCATCTCCATCGCGCCGCCGGCGAACATGTATGATTTCAGCTTTCTGGCGCCTTGCCCCGCGTCGGGTATCTTCATCCAGGGCGTAGCCGATACGGTGGTACAGCCGGTTGCCGTGCAGAAGCTGGTCGACAAGCTTCGCACGCAAAAGCACATCACCATCCATCACGAGGAAATCCCGCGCGCCAACCATTTCTTCGAAAACGAGATGGACGATCTGATGTGTTCTGTGGACAATTACCTCGACTTCCGGCTGGACCCGGCCTGTCCAATCAAGTGAAGTCCGATCAAGTGATCGATCATGACGGCGGTTCGATGAACCGCGTCTGACGCTACGGATTCCAGGGCTTTCAGTGACATTATGCCACGCGATAGTCTTTGCCCGACAGGCCTGGCGGTGCAACATTCTCCTTTCTTAACAGAGAGGAGAGCCAAATGGCCTATGTAGATACGCAGACACCGAAGGATCGGGCGGCGGGAATTGCGGGTGTCGTCCCGGTTCACGCCGCAATGGGCGGATTGCTGGTCGCCGGGTTGACGGTGACGGGTGTTATTGCCGAACCCGATCCGCCCTTTACGGCAAACAATGTCGAGGTGAAGCTGCCACCCCCGCCGCCGACACCTCCCGAACCCAGGACGGATGCACGCACCCCGCAAGCGCCCGATATCTTTGTGCCGATGCCGCGCCTCGACCTGCGCACCGATACGCCAGACGTAACCACGGCGGACCGCCCGGCCCCCACCGATACGCTGGTATATGAACCCTTGCCGCGTGGCCCGGTCGTGGTGCTGCCGTCACCGGTGCCGCTACCGTCCTTGCGGGCAATACCCACACCCACGCCGACCTTCGATCCGATCCCGGTCAGGGTCGCAAACGATCCGGGCAGCTGGATCAGCACGGCGGATTACCGGCCGAGCTGGGTGCGGCGCGACTGGGCGGGCCGTGTCGGCTTCGCGCTGTCGCTGGATGCGAACGGCAAGGTGCGCGATTGCCGTGTCACCACCAGCAGCGGCCACGCGCAGATGGATGAAGCGACATGTCGCCTGATACGGCAGCGCGCCCGCTTCACAGCCGCGCGTGACAGTTCGGGTGCGAAAGTGGCGGGCGACTACCGCAATTCGGTGGTCTGGCGGGTGCCGGAATAGCAGCCCGCCATTACGGCGTCGCCTCGGCGGAAAGACGGTCTGCCGGGGCGATGCCGCCAGCATCGGGCACTGTCCAGATCAGCACATTGCCCAGCCCGATGACTGCCAGCAGCAGCATAAGCAGCGCCTGCGTCTTCCCGCCGCGCCGCCACACGAATATCGCCGCAACGGCAAGGGCAAAGGCAGCAAGGACGAGCAGCGAGAGAACAAAATCCATGCCTTGGCAATAGCTTGAACCGTCGCCCGGGAAAAGAGTGGTGGTTGCACGAAACTATCCGCCGTGCGCCCCGTTGAGAGAACCGAGAGCAACCAACAGGAGTGGAACGACATGGGTATTTTCAGCAGCATCAAGGACGCGATTTTCGGCAAGGATGAAAAAAACGCCGTCCCAAAAGCGACGCCCAAAGTCGCAACCAAGACTTCGACAGCCGGTACCAAGCCCGCGCCGATTTCGCAGGTCGATGTTGCAAAGCGGCTGGACGCGATGCCGGGTTCGGACAAGCTGAACTGGCGCACGTCCATCGTCGATCTGATGAAGCTGATCGGCGTCGATGCAAGCTACGCCAATCGCAAGGAACTGGCGGCAGAGCTGGGCCGGACCAATTACGAAGGCAGCGCGGACGACAATATCTGGCTGCACCGAATGACCATGCAGGAATTGCAGAAGACCGGCGGCACCGTGCCTGCAGAATTTCTCGACTGACATTACTGTAGCAAGGGCGAACCAGCCTTTGTTGTTTTGACACCATCGGGGCGGCGGTGCAGACCGCCTCCCTATGAAAATCGACGAAAAACCGATCACCCGTCGCCAGGCCATTTCCGGACTGGGGGCGGGTGTTTCGCTGTTGGCTCTGAGCGGGTGCCAGCCGAGCAATCGCGCCTATCGCAATATCATGGCTGACCAATCCCCCGCGGCACAGCTTGAAACGATTGCCTATAATCTGCTGCAGCATGAGCCTGAACGCGCCACCGGCCTTGGTGTCGATACCGGACAGCGCACGAACCTGAGAGCGCGTTTGGAAGATCAATCGGCTGGCGGACAGCGTCGCTATGCCGACCGTCTTCGCATTGACCTTTCGGTCGCACAGGCGATCGACACAAACGCGCTCGATGCCGACACCCGCACCAGTTTCGAAGTGGTCGAAAGCGCCTATGCCATCGCGCTCGATGGTTTTGCCCTGCCCTATGGCGATGTCGCCGTCGGCAGCTGGCGCAACAGCCCGTATGTCGTTTGCCAAAACGTCGGCAGTTATATCGACATGCCGCGCTTCCTCAGCGCCAGTCATCCTTTGAAAACCGATGCCGATGCGGAAGCCTATGTCTCGCGGCTGGAAGCGATGCCAAGCGTGCTCGACGGCGAGCGGGACCGCATCCGCACCGCGCGCGAGATGGGCTTGGTGCCGCCCGACTTCGTGCTGGACAAGGCCATCGCACAGATGCGCTCGACCATCGCCGATGCGGGGGACGACGGCGGTTTGCTGGTCACGCCGCTGCGCGCATACGATGCGACCTATGGCGCGCGCGCCACGCCCATCGTCACCGGCAACGTGAAGACGGCGCTCGAGGCGCAGCTCGTCGAACTCGAAGCGCAGCGCGCCGTGGCGACCTCCGCCCCCGGCCTCTCCACCCGCCCGCGCGGCGATGAATGGTATACCTGGGGCCTGCGCGCCAGCACCACCACCACGCTTACGCCCGACGAGGTGCACGAGCGCGGGCTGGAGGAACTGGCCGCGCTGCATGCCCGGATGGACCCGATCCTGCGCGACATCGGCTACACCAAGGGCACCGTCGGCGAACGGATGCAGGGATTGGGCAAGGATCCGCGTTACAAGTTTGCCGATGGTGATCCAGGCCGTGCCGAAATCCTGGCGTTTATCCGCGACCGGATCGACTGGATTACCGCGCAGATGCCGCGTGCCTTCAACACGCTGGTCGACCCGCCGGTCGAAATCCGCCGCATTCCGCCGAACGAGGAACTGGGCGCGCCCGCAGCCTATGGTGGCGCGGGCAGCAAGGATGGCAGCATTCCGGGCCGCATGTGGATCAACCTGCGCACCACGGACCTGCACCGCAAATACGACCTTGCCGACCTGACCTATCACGAAACCATTCCCGGTCATGTCTGGGAAGGCGAATACTCCAACCGCCTGCCGCTGATACGCAGCATTCTTGCCTTCAATTCGTTCAGCGAAGGCTGGGCGCTGTACGGCGAACAGCTGGCGGACGAGCTGGGTGCGTATGACGACTTCACCGTTGGCCAGCTGGGCTATCTGCAGGCCCTTGCCTTCCGCGCCTGTCGCCTCGTGGTCGATACCGGCCTGCACCACAAAGGCTGGAGCCGCGAACGCGCGGTCGCGTTCTTCGTCGAACGCAATGGCAGCAAGCCCGAGGAGGTCGCCAGCGAAGTGGACCGCTATTGCACCTGGCCCGGGCAAGCCTGCGGCTACAAGGTCGGCCACAGTGAGATCGTGCGGCAGCGGGCCCTGGCCGAAGCGGCGCTGGGTCAGGCTTACGATATGAAGGCGTTCAACGACGCGGTCATTCTGGGTGGAAATGCACCGCTGGATGTGCTGGCAACCAATGTGGCGCGCTACATCGCACAGGCGAAAGGCGGCTGATGTTCACGCCTGATATCGCCTGGCTCGATGTCATCCTGCGCGGCAGTATACTCGGGGCCATTGCACTGTGCATGGTCGTCGTGCTGGTCCGCATCGTCGGCCTGCGCTCGCTGTCCAAGATGACGAATTTCGACTTCATCATGACTGTTGCGCTCGGCTCGCTGGTTGCGGGCGGCGCGCAGGCTACGCAATGGTCCGGCTATGGACAGGTCATCGCCGGCATGGTCGCGCTGTTCCTCGTCCAGTTCGTTGCGGCCGTGCTGCGCAAGTCTTCGGATACCGTGGAGGCGATCATGCAGAATGAACCCATACTGCTGATGCGCGACGGGGCGTTTTGCGAAGAGGCGATGCAATCCTCCCGCGTCGCGAAATCGGACCTGATTGCCAAGCTGCGCGAGGCGAATGTCATGAAGATGTCCGAGGTGCGCGCCGTCGTGCTCGAAACCACCGGCGACGTGTCGGTCTTGCACGGAGACAGTCTGGACTCGAAGCTGATCGACAACGTGCGGCAAAAATAAGGGGAGGCGTCTGCCTCCCCGTTTGCACTTATCGCGCCGCCAGTCCGCCGACGATTGAGCCTAGAATGCCGCCGAGCGCACCGCCGCCGCCCTGCTGCCCGCTCGATTGCCCGCTCGATTGTCCGCCACCTTTCGCAAGATACCCGGCAACCGCCATCGCGAGAATGGGCAGCATCTTCTTCAATAGGCTTTCGTCAATACCGGTCACACCCGAAACTTCGCTGGCGACCGAACGGCTGACATCCTTGGTCCCGAAAATGCTGCCGAGGATATCGTTGCCCTGATTGACCGGCGTTTGTTTCGGCGCGAGCACGGATTCAAGCAGACCGCCGCCGCCGCCGCCTAGGATCGCCCCGGCCAGCCCGCCAAGACCGTTCCCGACACCGCCGCCGCCCCCGGTAGCGCTGCGACCCATCCCCGCGACGATTGCGGGCAGCAACGCGCCCGCGCCCGTCTGTGCCGTTCTCTCGTCAATGTTCAGTTCGCGTGCCATCGAGGTGATCGCGCCGCTTTGCTGCAATAGCTGACCCAGGTTCATGCTATTTCTTCCCGAACAGGCTGCCGGCTTTTGCGGCAATATCGTTCAGCGGATTGCCATCATGGTCGGCGTCGAGAATCTGCATGAACTTGCCCAGCGAGCCTTCGCCGCCGATGTGCTCGCGCACCTGACCCAGGATACCGGCGTCGATGCCGGTTTTTCCGGCGGCCAGCTCTACCGTGTCGCCTTCTTCCCTGTGTGCGGATGCCAGTCCGGCGATTGCCTTTTCGGCGGTTGCGGGGTCCACACCGATCTTGTCGGCAAGGTTTTTGACCGTAGGATGGTCGTGTGCGGCACCAAGGATGCTGTCGAACAGGCTCATGTTATCCCTCCTGAAAATTACGGATGCGCGGCGAATGCGGCTCCCTTCATTCCGGACAACGGCCCGCAAGCGATCGGGTTTCAGGGAAACCGCGGCGTCCCGTCGTGGCGATGCAGCATCGTTGTGCGCGCGGATGCAAACCGCTAGCTTGCCCTTATGCAAAGCGACGTCGCCCGCACCACCGCAGAAACCGCACCGCATGAGGGCACGCAGAGCCTGCAGGCCGGACAGAAAACGGTCGCGCTGGTCGATGATGACCGCAACATCCTGACTACGGTTTCCATTGCCTTGCAGGCAGAAGGGTATGCCACGCGGCTGTATTCCGATGGCGAAGCGGCGCTGAAGGCGCTGCTTGAAAATCCGCCGGATCTGGCGGTGTTCGACATCAAGATGCCACGTATGGACGGCATGGAACTGCTGCGCCGCCTGCGCGAAAACTCGGCCCTTCCCGTCATCTTTCTGACCAGCAAGGATGAGGAGGAAGACGAGGAAGCTGGGCTGGAACAGGGCGCGGACGATTACATCGCCAAACCGTTCAGCCTGCGCCTGCTTACTGCCCGCATCCGCGCAATTCTACGCCGTTCCGATGCGCGTTCGGACGTTGCGAACGCCGGCTATGCGGCGGGGCAGGCTGATCGGCAGGGCGTTATCGAACGCGGCAGGCTGTCAATGGACCCGTCGCGGCACGATGTCCTCTGGGACGGCCAGGCAGTGCCGCTTACCGTCACCGAGTTCCTCATGCTGGAAGCACTGGCCGTTCGCCCCGGCGTCATCAAGTCGCGCAACCTGCTGATGGATGCGGCGTATCCCGACGATATCTTCGTCGATGACCGCACCGTCGATAGCCATATCAAGCGGATGCGCCGCAAGTTCCGCAGCGTCGATCCGGAATTCGGTGCGATCGAAACGCTGTACGGGGCCGGCTACAGTTTCACCGATGGCTGACGTGACGGGCAGGGTGGCGGACAACAGGGCGGCGAGTAGCGGACGGAAGCTGGCGCAGCGTTTGCCCAGCGGTCTGGTCGATGTCGGGCTGGAACGGTTGAGCTGGTCGCGGCGGTTGTCGCTTACCACCCGCATTCTGGCAGTGAATCTGCTGCCATTGGCCCTGTTGGGTGGCGGCATATTCTATCTTGACGGATACCGCAGCCAGCTCTTGGGCGAACGCTACAAGCTGGCGCGGATCGAGGCACAGATTACCGCCGAAGCGCTGGCCGGTGCCACCAAGGAGCGGCAGGAGGCGTTGCTCGTCCAGATCGGCAAGGAGCAGCAGATGCGGATGCGCATCTTCGATGCCGAAGGTCGGCTATGGGCCGACAGTTTCGCGCTGGACGAACCCGCCTTTACTTTCGCCGATCCGTCCGACGATGAATGGACCGATGATCTGGCGCAGACCCTCGACCGCGTTCTCGATGCCGTCGTCGCGGCGGAACCGGTGGAGGACTATATCGAGCCGGAGTCCAACGTCGCCAATAGCTGGCCGGAACTGGCACGGGCGCGCGAAACCGGGCTGAGCCAGATACAACTGCGCGACTGGTCCGACGGATCGCCCGTTATCACTGCCGCCGCGCCGGTGGGCACCAATGGTGTCACCCTGCTGACGACGCGCAACGCGCTCGACATCACCGAAGCCGTGCGCGCCGCGCGCACCACGCTTGGCATCGGCGTCTTCCTCGCTCTGGTCGGCTCTATCCTGCTATCGCTGTACCTGGCGCGCACCATCGTCATTCCGCTGCGCACGCTTTCCACCGCCGCGCAGCGCGTACGGTTGGGCCGCGACCGCGATGTGGAGGTGCCGCGCCTGCCGGACCGGCGCGACGAGATCGGCCTGCTGGCGCGCGCTGTATCGGACATGACCGACACGCTGCGCGACCGGATCGATGCGGTCGAACATTTTGCCGCCGATGTCGCGCACGAAATCAAGAACCCGCTCGCCAGCCTGCGCAGCGCGGTGGAATCGCTCGACCGTGTGGACGATGCCGATTTGCGCGCGCAACTGCTCGGCATCGCGCAGCATGATGTGCGGCGGATCGACCGGCTTGTGACCGAGATTTCCGATGCCAGCCGCGTCGATGCGGAGATATCGCGCGCCCGGTTCGAACCCATCGACCTCGCCGCCCTGACCCAAGCCATTCTCGACCGCCGCGCCAGCCGGGGCCGCGACGGCGATGTCGCCATCGAATTTACCCGTCCGATGGCGGAAGCCCCCGTCCTGGGCGTACCGCTGCGGCTGGAGCGGGTGATCGAAAACCTGCTCGACAACGCGACGTCGTTTTCTCCGGCGAGTGGCAGCGTGTACGTAACAATCGTCGTGACCGATGAATGCGTCGATCTCGCCATCGAAGACGACGGACCCGGCATTCCCGAAGAAGACCGCGAAAAGGTGTTTCGCCGTTTTCACTCGGACCGCCCGAAAGAAGAGGATTTCGGCAATCATAGCGGGCTGGGGCTGGCCATGGCGCGCACCATCGCAGAGGCGCATCATGGCCGTTTGCTGGCGATGGACAGCGAGGGCGAACGGACGGGCGCACGCCTCGTGCTGCGTCTCCCCAATGCGGAATGGCAACCGTGAGCGGCGATGTTCCCGCTCTGCACCAATACACGGCAGTCGCGATTGCGGGGCGCGGCGTGCTGCTGTCCGGTCCGCCAGGATGCGGCAAGTCCAGCCTCACCCTCGCTCTTATCGACAGGGGCGCGGTGCTGATCGGGGATGACGGGGTAATGCTGACGGCCGATGGCGATACGGTCGTCGCTGCGCCCGCACCGCAAACACGGGGCCTTCTGGAAATTCGCAATGTCGGCATTGTACCGATGGAATGCACGACAGCACCTGTCGTCCGGTTCAATTACGATGCGCCGCGCTATATCGAAACGGTGCCGTCCGAAATGCTGGCTGGAATAGCAGTACCGCATCTCTCCATGCACGTGTCCGGCCACGCCGCACCTGTTCGCATCGAGCAGGCGTTGCGCCTGCATGGATTGCGTTTCGAAGGGATGGTAAGCCCGTCCGGGGGGTTCCCAAACCGCGCCGGAACGCGCAGGGCCGAGGGATGAGTCGCGCCGTCGATCCGCAACGCATCCTGCTCGTGACCGGCTTGTCCGGCGCCGGCAAGACCACGGCGCTGCGCGAGCTGGAAGACCTGGGCTGGGAAGCCATCGACAATTTTCCGATCCGCCTGCTCGACCGTATGGTGGGCAGCGACACTACTCCATCTTCCGCCGATGCCGCGCCCGGCCCGCTCGCCATCGGCTTCGATTCGCGCACTCGCGGCTTCGTGCCCGCCGAGATTATCGCGCATGTGAAGGAACTGGACGCGCGCGACGATATCCAGCTGACAACGCTCTTCATCGATTGCGCCAGCGGCGAACTCGAACGCCGCTACAACGAAACGCGGCGGCGGCACCCGATGGCGCATGACCGGCCGGTGCGTACGGGCATCACGGCGGAACGCGAACTGCTCGACCCGCTGCGGCGCTGGGCCGATATGGTCATCGACACCACCGCTTATTCCAGCAACGACCTGAAACGCGCCGTGCGGGCAGGTTTTGCCGACGACGCGCCCGAAGAGATGGCAATTATCATCTCGAGCTTCGGCTTCGCACGCGGCACGCCACCACTCGCCGACCTTGTTTTCGACATGCGCTTCCTCGACAATCCGCACTGGGTTGAAGGCCTGCGCGAACAAACCGGACTGGATAGCGCCGTGGGCGAGCATATCCGTACCGACCCCGCATTCGACACGGTGTTCGACCAGATCCGCGACCTGCTGCTCACTCTGCTGCCGCGCTATCGGGCGCAGGGCAAAAGCTACGTCAACATCGCGTTCGGCTGTACCGGCGGGCGACACCGGTCGGTCTTTACCACTGCGCAGATGGAGGGGGCGCTGCGCGATGCAGGCTTTGCGCCTACCGTCATCCACCGCAATCTCGGCTCGCGCGCGGCGGACGCGCTCGAAGGTTTACAGACATGATTTCACTTGCTGCCTTTCCGCACAAGCAAGGGCTGCACCGGTGATCGGCGCGGTCATCGTGACGCATGGCAATCTTGCTGGCGAGTTCGTCGCCGCGCTGGAGCATGTGGTCGGCCCGCAGGAGGCACTGGCGACAGTCTGCATCGGCCCGCAGGACGACATGGAAGTCCGGCGCGAGGACATCGCCAGTGCTGTCGCCATCGTTGATAGCGGCGACGGCGCGGTAATTCTGACCGACCTGTTCGGCGGTACCCCGTCCAACCTTGCCATATCCCTGCTCGAACCGGGCCGGGTAGAGGTCGTCGCCGGCATCAATCTGCCCATGCTGATCAGGCTGGCAGGTGCGCGCAAAAGCATGTCCGTGTCCGATGCGGTGAAGGCTGCCTGCGAGGCGGGAAAGAACTACATCACGGTGGCGTCGGCGCTGCTCGGAGATGGCGACGGCACGTCGAACGGCGAGGTGGCGGCAACGCGATGAGCGAACTGCGCAAAACACTCACAATCGTGAACCAGCGCGGGCTGCATGCGCGGGCCAGCGCGCGGTTTGTCGAAGCGGTCAGCGCATCGCCCCAAACCGTTTCGGTGCGTGTCGCGAAAGGCGGCAACAGCGCGGCGGGCGGGTCGATCCTCGACCTGATGATGCTGGGCGCGGCGAAGGGCGATGTGGTCGAGCTGATCGTTGGCGGAGACGATGCCGCGCCGGTGATGGACCAGCTGGCGGCGCTAATCGAGAACGGGTTCGGCGAGGAGTGAGTGTGCCGGACCTCGCCGGTGAGCGGCACACCATCACTGGATTTTCCAACCCGGTGGTCAAGCGGCTGCGCAGCCTGCGTGACAAGAAACACCGGCGGCGCGAAGGCCTGTTTCTGGCCGAGGGGCTGCGCCTGCTAACCGATGCGCGCGAATGCGGCCATGTGCCGCAAATGCTGGTAATGGCGGCGGGACGCGATCCGCATCCCCTGGTCGCCGCGCTGGAACGCGATGTGCATGTTGCATGCGGAACGGTGATCGAAACGACGCCCGACATTCTTGCGAAGATCACCGGCAAGGCGAACCCGCAAGTCGTCGCCGGGGCCTTTGCCGAACTCGACACTGCGCTGGACCGGATCGACCGCAATGCCGCGCCGATCTGGCTGGTGGCGCAGGCGCTGCGCGACCCGGGCAATTTGGGCACCATGCTGCGCACGGCGGACGCAGTCGGCGCGGGCGGGCTGATCCTGATCGACGATTGCACCGACCCGTTCGGGGTCGAGGCTGTACGTGCGAGCATGGGCGCGATTTTCACGCAATCGCTTGCGCAGGCACGGTGGGCCGATTTCCTCGCATGGCTGCGGGCGGGCGACGGGCAACTCGTCGCCGCGAGCTTGCGCGACGCGGTGCCCTATCGCGGCGCGCCCTATCGTGAGCCGTGCTTCGTCATGGTCGGCAACGAATCGCAAGGCTTGCCCGAAGCCTACGAAACCGCGTGCGACCTGCGCGTCACCATGCCGATGCGCGGGCGCGCCGACAGCCTTAACGCCGCGATGGCGGCGGGTGTGCTGGCCTATGAAGTGCTGGCGACGCTGGATTGAGGTGCTGGTTCGTCTCCCTCGTCGAAATTCGATAATCTACGCGGCTGCGAATTGAGCGGCAGAGCCTCGGTCAACTCCTTGGCTGAAGTGTCGATGTTGAGTTTCTCGAACCGCTCACCGGTCCGGCGCAGATTGGTGTCGAATGAGCCGACGAGCGCATCGAAGCTGCCGTTCGCCTTACCTAGATCGCGCCGGAGATTGCCCATATGTCGCGCCACTACACCAAGCCGGTCGTACAGCTCCTTGCCGAGTTTCGCAATTTCGTCAGCATCCGCTTGGACCCCCGCCTGTCGCCATACGGTTGCTACGGTCATGGCGATCGACATAAAGTTGAGGGGCGATGACAGGACGACATTGTGACGCAACGCGAAGTCGAGCAAATCATCGCTTTGTGTCAGTGCTGCATACAACACATGCTCACCGGGTACGAACAGGACCACAAAATCCGCTGATCCATCAACATGGTCCTGATAACGCCGGGCCGACAGCGCCTTTACGTGACCGCGTAGCTCGCTCGCGTGTTTCGCTAGCAGCACACTGCGCTGTTCTTCAGTTTCCGCCTCGTTCGCTTCCTTGTAGGTGTTGAAAACGTTCTTCACATCTACGACCAATTTTCGGCCGCCGGGAATGTTTATAATGGCATCGGGACGCAGATCGTTGCCATCGGCATCTTTTACATTGACCTCCCGCCGGAAATCAGTGTGGTCGGTCAAATTGCACCGTGCAAGTAAGTTTTCAAACTGCAATTCGCCCCAATCACCGCGTGCTTTGGTGGCGCCCTGCAAAGTGGTGGTGATACGGTTAGCCCCGTCGATAACCTCGCGCTGGCCTGCCTTCACTTCGCCGATCACGCCTTGCAACTGATGCCAAGCCTCGCTGCGGCCCTTCTCTAACTCCTCGACGCGTTTGCGATAGTCGTCCAAGGTCTTGCTGATCGGACCCGCCTTTTTCTCCAACTCGGCCAAGCTTTCCCTGTTGAGGTTGGCGAGATGCGCGCCCGCCCCTTCGAGGAATTTCGCATTGGCCCCCGCCAGCATCTTCTCCCCAATCTCGTTGAACTTCGCCTGCAGTTTTTCCTCTGCATCGACCAATCGCGCGAGCTCACGTTCGAAATGCTTTTCCCGTTCGGCATAACGGTCGTCCATCGCTTTTTCCCGCGCCGCTGTCCCGCTTTTCAGCGTATCAAGCCGCGACGCAAGATCGGCCTTTTCGCGTCGCAAACCGTCGAGCGCCGCGTCTTGCGAGGCGCGGGTATCACGCAGTTGCACCTCCAGCCCGTCAACCCGCGCGGCCTTCTCCCTCGCGGCCTCCAGATCGGCAAAGGCGCGTAGATATTTCGCGTCCAGCTCCCGCGCCTCGCCATCGCGCGCATCGAACCGTGCCTTCAAGTCGGCAACCGGGCGCGATCCGGCGAACCAGCCGAGCAACAGGCCCAGCGCGATGCCGATCAGACCGACGATCCATGCGGGTATATCCATAGCCGGAACATAGCCGGAACCCGATGGCGGGCCAAGCCGTGTTGTCACCATTTCGGAACCTATCCCCCGCCCCGCTCGCTTTGGCTGCGAACAGAGGAGAAAATACCATGTCGATCAAGGAAATGATCCAGGACCACCCCGCCGTCGGTGACGACTACAACGAGCAGCTCGGCGAAGCGGTGAAGCATGCAATGTATGGCGCCGCGATCATGAACAGTTGCGCCGATGCCTGTCTTGCCGAACCCGATGCGAAGGACCGTGCCGAATGCATTCGCCGCTGCCTCGACGCGAGCGATGCCTGCACCGCGTTTTATCGTGTCGCCAGCCGACGCACAGGCGGCAATGTCGCCACGATCAAGGCGGTTGGTGCGGCCACAATCATAGCGTGCGAACAATGCCTCGAGCATTGCGAGAAGCACGACGATCCGCATTGCACCCGCTGCGCGACGATGTGCCGCGAAGTGATCGAGGATGTGAAAAAGGCAGTGCAGGGGTTGGGGCACTGACGCCCCGTTCCCGGTCGCGGACATTGAGGAACGTTTAGGCGTTTTTATCAGGTGCGCTTCGGACTTTCGTCCTCCGCTTGCTCCCAGCGATCACAAATCTACGCGGCCCGACGCAATTTTGTCAGCTTTTTCAAGGCCATCTGTCGTTTCAAACGACTTAGGTGATCGATGAATAACACCCCTTCGAGGTGGTCCATTTCGTGTTGCAGACAGGTGGCCAGCAACCCATCGAGCGCTTCCTCATGGGTAGCGCCTTCGACATCCTGATACCGTACACGGCAGGTAACGGGCCGGTCTACATCGGCGTAGATTTCAGGCACCGACAGGCATCCTTCCTGATACGTGCCGATTTCTTCGGACGGGTCTAGGATCTCTGGGTTCACGAACACGCGCGGGTCGTTCTTGATCGGCTGGTGCGTGTGGGCCTCTCCGCCATGTTCGGTACATTCGACCGGCTCGGCGTCCTCGTCCGGTTCCTGAAGGTCGATTACCAACACGCGCTGCGGCACGCCGACCTGTATCGCGGCCAGCCCGATGCCGGGGGCGTCGTACATCGTATCGAACATATCGGCGACGAGCGTTTTCAGGTCGTCGTCGAACGCGGTGACGGGTTCGGACACGGTCTTGAGCCGGGGGTCCGGCACTTCGAGAATTTCACGGATAGCCATGGCGAAGACTTAGGATTTAGCGCTCCACCGAACGGTTGTCTGTGAGTTGTTCAAAAGACTCGTTCGTCATGCTGGTGCACGATGGCTTATTGGACGCTCCAGAACTCGGAGCTGATGTTGATCCCTTCTGGCAAATATCTGAAGGTACTAAAGTCCCTTTCACGTCACGAGAACGTATTGTGCCTACCCCACCGGACGCCGCGCGCGCAACGCCTGCGCCAGAGTACCCTCGTCGAGATAATCCAGCTCTCCGCCGACCGGCAGGCCGTGGGCCAGTTGCGTGATGCGCACGGCTGCATTTTCCAGCCGTTCGGCGATGTAGTGGCTGGTGGTCTGCCCCTCCAGCGTGGCGTTCATGGCCAGCACAACCTCTTCGACCCCGCCCCCTTCGATCCGCGCAAACAGCGAGGCAAGGTTGAGGTCTTCGGGCCGCACGCCGTCCATTGCCGACAGCCGCCCGCCCAGCACGTGATACGTGCCCGCGAACAGCCGCGCGCGGTCCAGCGCCCACAGGTCCGCCACATCTTCCACCACGCACAGTGATTTCGTATCGCGCTTGGGGTCGGCGCAGATGCCGCACGGGTTCTGCGTATCGACATTGCCGCACGTGCTCGCATTCGACCAGCCTGTCGCGCACTTCGCCCAGCGCATCGAGCAATTCGCCCAGCGCGGTTTCGCGCCGTTTTACCAGCCACAGCACCGCGCGCCGCGCCGAACGCGGGCCAAGCCCGGGCAGGCGCGCCAGCGATGCGGCCAGCGTTTCGATTTCGGTGGAAGCCATAAGTCATCATATGGTGTCGGGAGCCGCTTGTCGAAGGGGTGCGCATTTCCCCCTCCATTCGTCCGGAGCTTGTCGAAGGACCGTTCTTTCTTCTACCGCCGCACCAACGAGAATAGCGACCCTTCGACAAGCTCAGGGTGAACGGAGTTGCAGATTTGAAAATCATTTTCATGGGTACGCCCGAGTTTGCCGTGCCGACGCTGCGCGCGCTGGAGGCCGCCGCGCACACCATCGTGGCGGTCTATACCCAGCCGCCGCGCCCGGCGGGCCGGGGCAAGAAGCCGCAACCCTCGCCGGTGCAGCGCGCGGCGGAGGGGCTCGGCTTTCCAATCTTCACACCGACGTCGCTGAAATGCGCCGAAGCGCAGGAGCAGTTCGCCGGACACGGGGCCGATATCGCGGTGGTGGCGGCTTATGGCATGATTTTGCCGCAAGCGATCCTCGACATACCCGAACATGGCTGCCTCAATGTTCACGCCTCCATCCTGCCACGCTGGCGCGGGGCGGCACCGATCCACCGCGCGATCATGGCGGGCGATGCGGGCACTGGCGTAACCATCATGCAAATGGAAGCGGGGCTGGATACCGGCCCGATGCTCGCCACCGCCCGCGCGCCCATTGGCGACAGGACTACGGGCGAATTGACGGACGAATTGGCGCATCTGGGCGCGCGACTGATGAGCGGCACGCTGCGCGATCTCGCGATCCACGTGCCGGTCCCGCAGGACGATGCGGAAGCGACTCATGCCCCCAAGATAGACAAGGCCGAAGCGCCCATCGACTGGTCGCGCAGCGCGGAGGCGCTGGTGCGGCATATCCACGGCCTGTCGCCTTTCCCTGGCGCGTGGTTCGACAGTAACGGGATGCGGGTCAAGGTGCTGCGTGCCGAACGCGCGGACGGGTCGGGCGCGCCGGGTGAAGTGCTGGACGACGGCCTCACCATAGCCTGCGGCAAGGGTGCCCTGCGCCCCGTCATGCTGCAACGCGCAGGCAAGCCGGCCATGTCGCGCGCCGATTTCCTGCGCGGCAACCCGATTGCGGCGGGCACCACGCTCGCTTGACCCGCTTCGCGCTCACACTGGAATATGACGGCACGCCGTTTCAGGGGCTGCAACGCCAGAAGCACGGGCCAAGCGTTCAGGGCGCGGTGGAGGCGGCGGTGCTGGCTATTACCGGTCAGGACGCAACGCTGCACAGCGCCGGGCGCACCGACAGCGGTGTGCATGCGCTGGGGATGCGCAGCCATCTCGACCTCGCCACTACATTGGAACCGTTCCGCTTGATGGAAGCGCTCAATGCGCGGCTTCGGCCCGATCCCGTAGCGGTGCTGGCTTGTGAACGGGTGCCGGACGACTGGCATGCGCGCTTTTCCTGCACGGGGCGCGCCTACGAATACCGTATCGCGAATCGCCGCGCGCCGCTGACGGTTGAGGCGATGCGCGCCTGGCGCGTGCCGCAACCGCTCGATGCCGACGCCATGCACGGCGCGGCGCAGGCGCTGGTCGGACGGCACGACTTCACCACTTTCCGTAGCGCGCATTGCCAGGCCGACAGCCCGGTACGCACGCTCAACACGTTGACCGTGCGGCGCGAAGGCGCTTCTATCGTCATCGAGACGGCGGCGCGCAGTTTCCTGCACCATCAGGTCCGCTCGATGGTCGGATGCCTTGCGCTGGTCGGCATGGGCCGGTGGTCGGGCGAACGATTGGCGCAAGCCCTTGCCGCGCGCGACCGGCAGGCGCTAGGCCTCAATGCACCCGCACACGGATTGTATTTCGTGCGCGCCAACTATTCCGACGAACTGGAGAAGACGCAATGACGATTACCGGCCAGCAGATTTTCACCACCCTCGCCAAGGACGGCACGCTGACCGTCGAGGTCGCGACGTCCGAGTTCCCCGATCCCACCGGCAATCAGGTGCTGGTCCGCATGGAAGCAGCGCCGATCAACCCCAGCGATCTCGCGCTGCTGTTCGGGGCCGCCGATCTAGAAAATGCCGAATACAGCGACGGCAAGATCGTCGCCAACATGCCCGAACCGTTCAATGCGGGCAGCAAGGGGCGCCACGGCCAACGCCTGCCGGTCGGCAATGAAGGCGCGGGGACGGTAGTCGCAGCGGGCGACGGCGAGATGGCGCAAAAGCTGATGGGCCAGCGCGTCGCCTGCGTGCCGGGCAATGCGTTCAGCGAGTATGCGATTGCCGAGGCGGCGATGTGCCTGCCACTGGGCGATGTTTCGAGCGAGGACGGGGCCAGCGCTTTCGTCAATCCGATGACCGCGCTGGGCTTCGTGGAAACCGCTAGGGCGGAGGGGCAGTCCGCCATCCTGCACAACGCCGCCGCCTCCAATCTGGGGCAGATGCTCGTTAAGATCTGCGCCGAAGACGACATCGCGCTGGTCAATGTGGTGCGCAAGGACGCGCATGTCGACTTGCTGAGAGGCCTCGGCGCGAAGCATATCGTCAATTCATCCGATGATGATTTCATGAAGCAGCTGCGCGGCGCAATCGATGCGACCGATGCCTATTTCGGCTTCGACCCCATCGGCGGCGGCAGCTCCATCGACCATAGCCTGAAGGCGATGGAGCAAGTTGCCGCGTCCAAGATGAACGAGTTCAGCCGCTACGGTTCGAACCAGGACAAGAAGATGTACAATTACGGCCGCCTCGACCTGTCGCCTACGATCCTGACGCCCAGCTACGGCCTGAACTGGACGGTATCGGGCTGGCTGCTGACCCCGTTCCTCGCCAAGGCGGGCATGGAAACCGTGGTACGGATGCGGACACGGGTGCTGAAGGGCATCACTTCCACCTTCGCCAGTTCCTACAAGGAAAAGGTGACGCTGGCGGGAATGCTGAAAAAGGAGGCTGCGCTGGATTATCGCGCGATGAAGACCGGCGAGAAGTATCTTGTCACGCCGTAAAGGGCGATCCTAGCGTCCGTCGAACGCCGTCTGGATCGTCGCCGCATCCCGCACGCCTTGCGCAAGCAGCAGCTGCAGCAGCAGCCGCGCCTTGGCGGGGGTTAGCGCGCGGGCGGCGACGAAGCCGTTTGTATCGTCCTGCGGTTCGCGATCGACCAGTGCCTGCTCCACCCGGCTTGCGCGTACCACCGGCACCCTGCCCGCGCATAGCTCTACCAGTTCGGCTCGGACCGGTTCGGGCATATTTCCCTCGCCCGCCCCTGCGATGATGACTCCGGCGGGTTGGTCACCCAGCTGGCGACGCACCGCACCGACCTCCAGCGCAGCATGAACATAGACGACCGGCACGTCCGGCCAATTGTCGGGCAAAGCATATTGCGCCGCCCCGTCCTGTCGCCATGCCGCACCGAACCAGTCGAGCGAGGACGGCGTAACCAGCGCCACCGATTCGCGCGGAAATCCGCGAAACGCATCGGAACCGCGTGTTCGCACCTTGCGCACGTCGCGCGCGGCGAACACGCGGTCGCCCATCACCACCAGCACACCGCGCTCGCTTGCACCCGCATCGCCAGCGACGCGCACCGCGTTGGCGACATTGCGCAAGCCGTCATAGCCGACCGCATCGGCCGGCCGCATCGCGCCGACCACCACCACCGGCTTGTGCGCAGGCAGGGTCAGGTCGAGCAGGAAGGCGGTTTCCTCCAGCGTATCGGTGCCATGCGTAACCACCACGCCGTCGCAATCCTGATCGTGGAGCGCGCGCATTGCCGCCGCGTGCAGTGCCGCCCACACATCGTGCCCCATATCGGCGCTGTCGATATTGGCGACCTGGTGTCCGGTCAGTTCGGCATCCAGCCCCAGCGCCGACAGCCGTTCCAGATAATCGCCGATGCCGATCTGCCCGGCGCGATAGTCTGCCGCCGTGGCGGACCCGGCGATCCCGGCAATGGTGCCGCCGGTGGCAAGAACGGTCAGGCGCTTGGACATGCCGCCGCCTTAGCGCGCTGCTCGGTCGAACGGGAATTGATTTTAACGGCGTTGATTTTAACTAGTGGGCCGCTATGTGCTGCGGACCGCTGGCGGGGCGATTAGCTCAGTTGGTAGAGCATCTCGTTTACACCGAGAGGGTCGGCAGTTCGAGCCTGTCATCGCCCACCAGCGGATTTCCCGTCAGTTTTACGTTTCAGTTGTCCGTTTTTCGCAGGATGCTCGGCCTGCGATTGTCACAGGGCGTGCCGCTGCCATCCAGCGCCCGGCGAGTCATGCGGCGGGCGATGTCTTCGTCTATGTTGCCGATCGCATCGCAGCGGTCCTCCGCTTCGACCACTTCCGCAAGATCCTCGATGGCATCTTCGGACCGTTGCAGCTCGCGTTTTGCGACCGGGTTCTGCACGCCCATTTCCGCCAGTTCCAACATGCGCTTCACGAGTCGCAATTCCTCGGCAAGGCGCTGGCTCAGCGTGTCGTCGGTTACGGCGCCCTTGGCTTTGGTGAAACTGCCGCGCAAAGCTTCAAGCTGCTCGCGCGCCAGATCGTCCATTTCCTGTTCGGTAATCTCGCGTCCGCCGAACAGTGCTTTGCCGTGAAGATAGGTCATAGCGAATGTTCTAGGCAGCGATGCCTAACGCGGCGTTAAGCCCCCGGCTCCGCCAATGCCGCCTCGATGACCTCGCGCGCCTCCGCGCTGCCCCAGTCATAATCACCTGCGACGCGCCATATTTCCGTGCCATCCGCATTGTAGAGTACGGTGAGCGGCAGACCCTCCGCTGCCAGCGCATCGCCCAGCGTTCCTGCCGGATCGAGCCACGGTTCGAGTGCCTTGAAGTCGCGCGCGGCGAAGAACGGTTCGACGGTGTCCGCGCCCAGCCGGTCCTGACTGACAGCGACCACGCGCATACGCCCCTCGTAATCGAGCGCCAGCGTATCGAGCAGCGGCATTTCGACAACGCAGGGCGCGCACCATGTCGCCCACAGGTTCACCAGCACTGGCTGCCCCTGCATAGCGGCCAGGTTCAGCTCGCGGCCTGTGGGGTCGAGCAGCGTCGCGGCAGGCATCAGTGCTCCGGCACGCGAAGGGTCCGGCTCTCCGGTAATCGCGCGCTGCTGCGCCGCCGCTGGTTGCGCGTCGTCCGGGCTGTCCCTATCGCATCCCCCCAATGCAACAGCACCCAACAATACTGCGATAGCGGGCGTGACGGACAAGCGCAGCGAAAATAGCGGCAAGGCAGGCTCCAACCAGATGTGGGGCGGCAGGTTCGCTGGCGGGCCTAGCGCGATCATGCGCGAAATCAACGCCTCGATTCCCTTCGACAAGGCCCTGTGGCGGCAGGATATAGCTGGGTCGCGCGCCCATGCCACGATGCTCGCGGCGCAGGGCATCATCACCGATACCGATCGCGATGCGATCCTGGGCGGGCTGGACATCATCGCCGCCGAATACGAAGCGGATGGCGTGCCCGAAGACTGGGACCTGGAAGACATTCACATGACGGTGGAAAGCCGCCTTGCCGCCCTGATCGGCCCGGCGGCGGGACGGCTGCACACCGCACGCAGCCGCAACGATCAGGTGGCGACCGATTTCAAGCTATGGGTGCGCGAGGCGAACCGCGATGCCATGGTGGCGTTGCACGATTTGCAGGATGCGCTGCTCGACCGGGCGGAGGAACACGCCGACGCCGTGATGCCCGGCTTCACCCATTTGCAGACCGCGCAGCCGATCACGCTGGGGCATCATCTGATGGCTTATTGGGAAATGTTCGACCGCGACGGCTCGCGTTTCTTCCAGGCGGACCTGTTGCTTGACGAATGCCCGCTCGGTTCCGCCGCGTTGGCCGGCACCGGCTTTCCCATAGATCGCGAGGCCACCGCCGCCGCGCTGGGTTTCGGCGGGCCCGCACGCAACAGCATGGATGCCGTGTCCGACCGCGATTTCGCTCTCGACTATCTGAATGCGGCAAGCACCTGCGCGCTGCACCTATCGCGTCTGGCGGAAGAGATGATCGTCTGGTCCAGCCAGCCCTTCGGTTTCGCGCGGATGCCCGATGCGCTCAGCACCGGTAGCTCGATCATGCCGCAGAAGAAGAATCCCGATGCCGCCGAGCTGGTGCGCGGCCATGCGGGGCGGATTGTCGGGTGCGCGACGGCGCTGATGGTTACGATGAAAGGCCTGCCGCTCGCCTATTCCAAGGATATGCAGGACGACAAGCCGCCGGTGTTCGAGGCGGCGGGCCTGCTGGCGCTTTCGCTGGCGGCGATGACCGGGCTGGTCGCTGAAATTACGTTCAACCGCGACCGGATGCGGCAGGCGGCGGAGCTGGGCTATGCCACCGCGACCGACCTTGCCGACTGGCTGGTGCGCAAGGCGGATATCCCGTTCCGCGAGGCGCACCACATTACCGGCGCGGCGGTGAAGCTGGCGGAGGAACGCGGCGTGGCCCTGGACGCATTGCCGTTGGCAGATTTGCAGGCGATCGACAGGCGGATCGACGAACGGGTGTTCGCCGCGCTGTCGGTCGATGCCTCTGTCGCCTCGCGCAATTCGTTCGGCGGCACTGCGCCGGAGCAGGTGCGCGCGCAAATTGCGTGGGCGCGAAACCGGCATAAGGAAGAGGCATGAAAGCTGTAGTCGGACTTGTTGTGATTGCTGTTACGCTGGGCGCGTGTGGCCAGCGCGCCGCGCTGGAAACTGCGCCGGGCGAAGGGTTGCCGGTCGCGCCGCTGGGGTCCGGCTATTCCGAAACCGCGCCCGAATTGCTCGAACTCGACCCGCAGGCCGCGCCCGAACGCAGCGTGGAACTGCGACGTCGCTCCGAAGAGCGCGAGGACGATCCCTTCGACTTGCCGCCGCCCGAATAGCGGCTCGCACGAATGGACCACTTTTCCTACAAGAACGGCGTGCTCCATGCCGAGGACGTGCCGCTGACCCGCATTGCGGAGGACGTCGGCACGCCGGTCTATGTCTATTCGCAAGCCACGCTGGAACGCCATGCGCGCGTTTTCCGCGAGGCACTGTCGGCGCTCGATACGCCACATCTGGCTTTTGCGGTAAAGGCCAACCCGAACCTCGCCGTGCTCCGCGTGTTGCAGCGCGAAGGTTACGGTGCGGACGTCGTGTCGGGTGGGGAACTCGACCGCGCGCTGGCCGCCGGAATGCCGCCCGCCGACATCGTGTTTTCGGGCGTCGGAAAAACGGCGGACGAGCTACGGCAGGGGCTGGCGCAGAATATCGGACAGTTCAATATCGAAAGCGAGGAAGAAGGCCGCGAGCTGGCCGCTATCGCGGCGGAACGGAACGTCGTCGCCCCCTGCACGCTGCGGATCAATCCGGACGTCGATGCGGGCACGCACGACAAGATCTCGACCGGCAAGGCAGACAACAAGTTCGGCGTGCCGATCGACCGCGCGCCTGCGATCTATGCCCGCCTGTCCGCCCTGCCCAGCCTGAACCTGCGCGGTATCGCGCTGCATATCGGCAGCCAGCTGGATACGCTGGAGCCGCTGGAAACTGCATTCGGTAAGGTCGGCGCGCTGGTGGCGGCAGCTTCGCGCGGCAGGGCAGAGCGTCACGCATGTCGATCTGGGTGGCGGTTTGGGTGTGCCCTACCGCAAGGGCGAGGTGTTGCCATCGCCCGCCGAATACGGCGCGATGATTGCGCGTGTTACGGCGGGCTGGAATGTCCAGCTGATGTTCGAACCGGGGCGAGTCATCGCGGGCAACGCTGGCGTGCTGCTGACCCGGGTGATCCGCGTGAAAACCGGCGTGCGGCATCCCTTCGTGGTGGTCGATGCGGCGATGAACGATCTCGCCCGCCCTGCCCTCTATGGTGCATGGCACGACTTCGATGCAGTGCAGCCCGATGGCGAAGGCATGACTGCCAATATTGTCGGGCCGATCTGCGAGACAGGCGATACCTTTGCGACGGGCCGGACATGCGATGCCGTAGCGGCTGGCGATCTCGCGGTATTCCGCACCGCCGGTGCCTATGGGGCGACGATGGCGTCGAGCTACAACTCGCGTGGCTTCGTGGCCGAAGTCCTGGTCGATGGCCACCGCTTCGCCACCGTCGCAGATCGCCTTCCCGCCGCCGCGATCATGGACGCGGAGCGAGTGCCGGACTGGCTGTGATCCGGTGCCTGCCCCTGTTGCACCGCATCGCGGGCACACGCGTCGTTGTGTTGGCCGAAGGCGCGATGGGCGATGCCAAAGCGCGGCTGGTCAAGCGCGCGGGCGGCATTCCCTGCGGCGAAGCGGAAGCGCATCATGCGTCGCTGGCGTTCATCGCGCTGGACGATGATCGCGCGGCGGAAGCGGCTGCGCGGCGGCTGTCTGCCAAGGGCTTGCTGGTCAATGTCGCCGACCGGCCCGAACTGTGCGACTTCACGACGCCCAGCATTCTCGACCGCGATCCGGTGCTGATCGCCATCGGCACTTCGGGCGCCTCGGCGGGGCTGGCCAAGCAGCTGCGGCTGCGGCTGGAGAAGCTGCTACCGCAATCGCTGGGTGCGCTGGCGGCGGCGCTGGAAACGGGGCGCGAGGCGATGCGCACGCGCTGGCCTGACGGGTCCGACCGGCGGCAGGCCGTTGATGCGGCGCTGGGCGAAGGCGGTCTGCTCGATCCGCTCGATGCCGATGCGGCGGGGCGTGTGGCAGGCTGGCTGGCGGGCGAACCCGGCGAGCGGCTGACGGGCCGTATCGAGATTTCGCTCGCCAGCGACGATCCCGAAGACCTGACACTGCGACAGGCACGGCTGCTCGGCATGGCGGACACGCTGCTGTACGAGGTGACAGTCCCCGCCCCGATCCTCGACCGCGCCCGCGCCGATGCCGCGCGCATCGTGCTGCCCCATGAAGGTAAACCGGACGGGCTGACCATCGTGCTTACGCGCGCCCGAGCCGGCTCTTAAGTCACCAGGACCTTCTCCTCCAACCGCGCGAAATAGGCCGCCATCGCGTTTGCCGCACCATCGGCCAGCGCGATGAACACCCGGCGCTTGTCGGTATCGTCGGCCACGCGGTCCAGCAGCCCCGCCGCCTCCATCTCGCGCACCCAACGCAGCGCCGTTGTCGGCGGGACGGCGGCGGCGATGCACAGCGAACTGACCGAGACACGCAGGTTTTCCGCACGCGCGGCGGTCAGGTCCAGCAAGATATCCCATGCCGGATCGGCGAACAGCTTGGCGTCGAAGAACTGGTCGCGCAGACGGCGTTGCTCAATCACCTGCCGCACCAGGCGCGGATCGGGCAGCGGCGGGCGCCTGGTCCGCACAAGCCCGGCAGTATGGTCCACCGGCCCGCGATACGACGGGGTGGGCGAGGCGAAACGGAACGCGGATTCGGACCGGTTCTGCGCAAAGGCATCGTCGATGCGGCGGACCAGCTCATCGACACGATGCGCCATCTGGTCGAGCGTCGCACGTTCTTCGGCGCTGAGTTCGCGCACCCGGTTGTCGGCATGCAGCAACGCGACGCGGGACAGCGCCAGCATCCGCTCGGGCAGGCTCACGCTTACCAGGATATGCGGGTTGCTCGTGTGAAAGCAGGCAAAGACATCGTCGAGCGTGTGTTCGTCGGTCGATATGATGACGTTATCGGTCGTTTCGCACCGATGGTCGTCGAACGCGTGCAACGCATCGCACAGGCGAGGGGTGATCCCTTCCAGCTGTATGTATACGAGAGTAGTCTTGGTTGCATCGCGGAGCAGGATGGAATCCTTGACCGTGCCCATACGGTTGACGCGATAACCCGCCGATATTGCCTCGTCACGCATCTTGACGCGCATCGCAGGATCATCGGCATAGACGGCGACTGTCATTCCGGCCTGGTTGTACTCGGTAAACCGTGCGTCGGTAGCGGAACGCATTTCGAACGAGTCGTCATCGATAGCCACGTGTTTTCCCCCTTTGTAACCGCAACCCTCATATATCATTGGTAAAATCACGTAATGTGATAGATAGATCAGGGCTGGATGACAATCGGGGTTTCATCCGGAATGGCGCGCCACAGTTCCTCCATCTCCGCATTGCCCACCGCGATGCAGCCATCGGTCCAGTCGCCGGGCAGGCGGGCACCGGTATCGGCGGCGGGCAGCATGTTGGGCTGCCCATGAATGAAGATATCGCCACCCGGATCGCGGCCCAGCCGTTCGGCAAAGGCGCGGTCCGCCGCATTGGGATAGGAGATGCGTAAGCTCAGGTGATAGGCGCTGTTCGGGTTGCGGGTGTCGATATTGTAGCGGCCTTCGGGCGTCCGCTCGTCCCCCTTGAACCGCTTGTGGCCGTAGGGCGCATCGCCGAACGCGATGCCGCCGATGATCCGTACCAGCCGCCCGCCTGAATACAGCGCCAGCGTGCGGTCGGACTTATCGACCAGCACGAAGTCGGCCGTGCCGGTGAAGGGCGTCTGCACCGCAACCGGCGCTTCGGTCGGCGCTGGTTCCGGTGTGACCGGCGCGCAGGCGGACAGCGCCAGAATGGCAGCTCCGCCGACAAACCGCCGCATCATACGCACGCTCAATCTTCGAACGGGTCGCGCACCAGGATGGTGTCGTCGCGCTCGGGGCTGGTGCTGACCAGTGCAACGGGTGTTTCGATCAGTTCCTGCACACGCTGGATGTATTTGATCGCATTGGCGGGCAAGTCGGCCCAGCTGCGCGCGCCCGCCGTGGTTTCGCTCCAGCCTTCCATTTCCTCGTAGATCGGCTCGACATTCGCCTGGTCGGCAGCGTGGCTGGGGAAGTAGTCCATGATCTTGCCGTTCAGGCGATAGCCGGTGCAGATCTTCACCCGCTCCAGCCCGTCCAGCACGTCCACCTTGGTCAGCGCGATGCCGGTCACGCCGCTAATCGCGCAGCTTTGCCGCACCAGCACTGCATCGAACCAGCCACAGCGCCGTTGCCGCCCGGTCACCGTGCCGAATTCATGACCACGTTCGCCCAGCCGCTGGCCCACCGCGCCATCGGGAGTATCCGGGCCAAGCTCGGTCGGAAAGGGACCGCTGCCGACGCGGGTGGTGTAGGCCTTGACGATGCCCAGCACGAAGCCGGTCGCGTTCGGCCCCAGCCCGCTGCCTGCCGCCGCCGTGCCGCTGACCGTGTTGGAGCTGGTGACGAAGGGGTAGGTGCCGTGGTCGATATCGAGCAGCACGCCCTGCGCGCCCTCGAACAGGATGCGCGCGCCCGCCTTGCGCACTTTCTTCAGGCGCTTCCACACCGGCTGCGCGAACCGCAGCACGAACGGTGCGATCTCGCGCAATTCGTCGAGCAGTGCGGCGCGGTCCACCGGTGGCCGGTCGAAGCCGGCGCGCAGGGCATCGTGATGCGCGCACAGCCGGTCGAGCTGCGGGTCCAGTGCATCGAGATGCGCCAGATCGCAGACGCGGATGGCGCGGCGCCCGACCTTGTCTTCGTAAGCCGGGCCGATGCCGCGTCCGGTGGTGCCGATTTTGCCACTGCCCGCCGCACCCTCGCGCAGGCCGTCGAGGTCGCGGTGGATGGGCAGGATCAGCGGGCAGTTGTCGGCCAGCGCCAGGTTATCGTCCGAAATGGCGACGCCCTGCCCCTCGATCCGCTCGATCTCGTCGCGCAAGGCCCAGGGGTCCAGCACCACGCCGTTGCCGATGACCGACAGCGTGCCCGAGACAATGCCCGACGGCAGCAGGCTGAGCTTGTAGACCGTCCCGTCGATCACCAGCGTGTGTCCGGCATTGTGCCCGCCCTGGAACCGGACAACGGCATCGGCCCGGCTGGCAAGCCAGTCCACGATCTTGCCCTTGCCCTCGTCGCCCCACTGCGCGCCGATCACGGTTACGTTTGCCAAGCGATAGGTTCCTTCGATCCGTGGTCGGTGTTGGACATGTGACAGGTGTTACACAGTCCAGGGCCAGAAATTACCGGACTGGCGAAAGCGCCAGATCCTGACCCCCGTATGGCATGGGGCGGCGGTGTAGGAAACCGCCGTTGCAGGTATCGTCAATCGTTTCCCGATTGGGTCCAGACATAGCCGACAGCTATGGGTCGGCCGCTGCGTACAGGTTGGCACTGGTCGGGGAAGTTTGCGCGTGACGAGGCGGTTATCTGCGTGCCGGTTCCGCGCGCCGTCGTTGCGACAACGAAGGGATAGGATCGGGTGCGACCGCTCGCACAAACGGCACCGACCACGCCAACGACCACCGAAAACGCGTATCCGCCTTTTTCGCGATCCGCTTCGAAATGCGTTGCAATCGTATTGCCTGTCGCGTTCTGCATTTCGCCGACCGCGTAAACGCCGACGACCTCGCGCGTAAAGTCCACCTCTGCCAGCACTTGTGCGAGCTGTGCCTCGCCGAGCACCCTGCCAACCCTCGATTGTTCCACTGCCCCGGCGCTTTCGAAGATTGCGGTGCCGTCGCTGGCCGGTCCGTCGAAGCCAACCGCCAGTGTGTCGAATGCGGCCTCGGGTCCGGGTCGATACACGCGGCTCCACGGTACCGCCGAGCCTTCGGGCGGGTCGCCAAGCACGGCTACGCGGCGGCGCATGACATCACTCATCGTGCCATACTCGTCCGGCAGCGCGCGCTCGTCGGTCAGCGATGCAAGAATGCGCCGGCGTTTTTGATACGCCATGAAATATGCGTCGTCGCGCACCAGCCTGGCAACGTAATACTCCAGTGCCAGCTGATCGGTACGCATGCCCTCCACGACAACATCGTAAAGGTCGCGCTTGGCGTCCGAAACGAACGTCCAACCGGGTTGGTAGTCGAACGGTACGGACAGTTCGGCGGCGCGCACCCTGTCCATGACGGCTTCGAACCGTTCCGGATCGCGGGCAAGGGTCTCGTCCACGAAATCGTCGCGCATAGCGTAGGCCGCCACGAACGGCGCAGTGTCGAACTCGCCGGTAATATCAACCGGTCGAAACAGGGCAATATCCGCCGCGAACCGCAGCTTCGTAAGCATCAGCAGGAATGCCGCATCTTCCGCCCGCTCTAGGGCGAGGCAGGTCGTCACTGCGTTCGCAAGAACGAGGCTGGTTGCGCCTGGATAGCTATCGACGGCCTGGATGCAGGACTGCTCCGCCACCACCGTGGCAGGTGCTTCGATCGGGGAGGTAGCGAGCGCGAGGGCGGACAGCAGGATCATACCCGTCACCTTACGAGACTGCATTCATGTCGCAAAATGTCTTCGCGGTGCGTCCCGGACACAAATTGCGCCCGGCCCGTTGGCCCGATGACACAACGGAGCAAACCATGACCGACCAACCTACCCTCGATCTCAACGATGACCGCCAGATCCCGCAGCTGGGCTTCGGCACCTGGAAAATCCCTGCGGACGATGCCGAGGGGCTGGTCTCCACCGCACTGGATGTCGGTTACTGGATGGTCGATACGGCGGCGATCTACGGCAACGAGGAAGGCGTCGGCAAAGGCATCGGCGACTGGAGCGACATCTTTCTCCAGACGAAAATCTGGAATGGCAGCCAGGGTTACGACCGCACATTAAAGGCTGCCGACAAGTGCCTGAAAAGGCTGGGGCGCGACCATGTCGATATGTTGCTGATCCACTGGCCCTGCCCCGAAAACGGGCTATTCGTGGAGACTTGGAAAGCATTCATCGAATTGCGCGAGCAGGGCAAGGCAAAGTCCATCGGCGTGTCGAACTTTCGCGAAGACGACCTGAAGCGCATCGTGGACGAGACCGGCATCGTCCCCGCCATCAACCAGATCGAACTGCATCCCGCCTTCCAGCAGCGCGACTTGCGCGCCGTGCATGAGGATATGGGTATCGTGACGCAAAGCTGGTCGCCGCTGGGGCGGGGCAAGGCGATGGATCACGATGCCATCCAGGCCATTGGCGAAGAAACCGGCCAGCCCGCCGCCGCCATTATCCTGCGCTGGCATATCCAGCACGGCCTGTCCGTCATTCCCAAGGCGAGCAGCCGCGACCACATGGTCGCGAACTTCGCCGCCCTGTCGTTCGAACTGTCGAGCCAGCAGATGGCGCGGATCGATGCGCTGGACGATGCAAGCGGGCGCATTGGCCCAGACCCTGCGACCTTTACCGGCGAAGACTAGAGCGCAACCGGCTCCGCGCCTTCGAGCCGGTGCGTACAGCCCAGCGCCACCGGGTTTTCGCCCTCGATCAGCGCATTCACGGTGCGCCAGCCCTTGGTGCGCAGGTCGGCGGCGACTTCCTTGTCATGGTCCGGCAGCAGGTAAGCGGTGCGTTGCGAGGGATGGTCTCGCAGAACGCGCACCAGCGGGTCGAGATAGAGCGAGAAACCGGTGGCAACCTCGTCGGTGCTGCCAATGGAATAGGTGCCGCCGCGCCCCATCGCGCCGCGCACGCCATCGGCATATAGCGTAAAGCCGAACCAGCTCTGGTATTCGAAGCCGTGGCGCTCGGTCGGGTCTAGAGTAATGCGCGCGCTATCGCCGATATGTTCCGCGACTTTGCGCAGGCCAGCGATGCGGCTCGCCAATGCGCCGCCCGCGTCTATGGCGGCAATATGTGCTAGCGCCTGCTCGAACGGTCCGGCAGCGTATAGCAAGGGCAGATACGCCTCCCCGGCCGCGGCCTTCAACGCGCCGGCATCCTTCATGTCCAGCTCGCGCCGAACTGCCTCGCGCTTTTCAACTGGCAGAGGCAGGGCCTCTTCGGCAAGCGTATCGACAAGGTCGGGCAGAGTGAAATCGATACCGATATTTTCCGCTCCGGCGGCACGTAACGCCGCGATAGCCAGCGTCGCAATTTCGGCAGCGGCTTCGGCACTGTCGCCCCCGACCAGCTCCGCCCCGATTTGCAGGCTCTGGCGTGCGGGATCGAGACCCTCCGGCACAATTGTGGCGACTTCGCCTGCATAACACAGCCGCAGCGGACGCGGTGCGGCGTTGAGCGATGTTGCCGCCATGCGCCCGACCTGCACGGTCATGTCGCTGCGCAGCGCCAGCATGTGCAGGCTGGCAGGATCGACGAAGCGGAACATGCGGTGCGCGCTGACATTCGCCATGCGCGTTGCCATCGATTGCTCAAACTCGACCAGCGGCGGGCGGACCCGGTCGTAGCCGTGGCCGTCCAGCGTATCCAGGGCAGCGCGCATGGCACGGGTGACGCGGGCGGCACCTGGCTGGAGGTAATCCTCCAACCCTTCAGGAAGAATGTCGTCGAATGAGCGCATATCCGTCAGAACCGCAAGGCCTTGACCACGCGCACGCCTTCGAGCGCCTCGGCCTGTGCCACGACGTCGGGTGTTATTGCGCTGTCCACGCTCAACAACAAGCACCGCTTCGCCGTCCTCGTCCGTTGCTATCGAGACCGCGGCGCCCCAGATTGAAGTTACCGATATTGATCCCGTGCTCGCCCAGCAGCGAGCCGATACGGCCAATGAAACCGGGCGCGTCTTCATTGACGATGTAGAGCATGTGGCCCTTCAAATCGGCCTCGATCCCGACGCCGAAGATATTGACCAGACGCGGCGCTTCTGCCCCGAACAGCGTACCCGCCACGCTGCGCTTGCCTGCCTGCGTTTCGACCGTCACGCGCACCAGCGTGTGATACACACCTTCGCGTTCGGTGCGGATTTCGCGCACTTCCATGCCGCGCTCGCCCGCCAGATAGGGCGCATTGACCATGTTCACCGTGTCCGAATACTGGCTCATCAGCCCTGCCAGCACCGCGCCCGTGATCGGCTTGCCGTTCAGCGCCGCCGCCGCGCCTTCGCGCTCGATGCTGATCTTTGTCAGGCTGCCATGCGCCAGCTGGCCGACCAGGCTGCCCAACCGCTCGGCCAGCGCCATGTAGGGTTTCAGCCTGGGCGCTTCCTCCGCGCTCAGGCTCGGCATGTTCAGCGCGTTGGTGACGCCGCCATTGACGAGATAGTCCGACATCTGCTCGGCCACTTGCAAGGCGACATTGACCTGCGCCTCCGTGGTGCTGGCACCCAGATGCGGGGTGCAGATGAAATTGGGTGCGCCGAACAGCGGATTGTCGGTCGCCGGTTCCTCGGCAAAGACATCCAGCGCAGCGCCCGCGATATGGCCGCTTTCCAGGCCGTCCTTCAACGCCGCCTCGTCGATCAGTCCGCCGCGCGCGCAGTTGACGATGCGGATGCCGGGCTTGGCGTTTTCCAGCCGCTCGCGGTTGAGGATATTGCGCGTCTGGTCGGTCAGCGGCGTATGCAGCGAGACGAAGTCGGCGCGGCCCAGCAAGGTCGACAGATCGACCTTCTCGACACCCATGTCCACGGCACGTTCATCGGTCAGGAAGGGATCGTAGGCGATGACCTTCATCCGCAGCCCCAGCGCGCGGGTGGCGACGATGGAGCCGATATTGCCCGCACCGATCAGGCCCAGCGTCTTGCCGGTCACTTCGACGCCCATGAAGTCCTTCTTCGGCCACTCGCCTGCCTGCGTGCGCGCATTGGCGGCGGGGATCTGGCGCGCCAAGGCCATCACCATCGCGATGGCGTGTTCCGCCGTCGTGATGGAATTGCCGAACGGGGTGTTCATCACCACCACGCCCTTGCCGCTGGCATAGGGCACGTCGACATTGTCGACCCCGATGCCCGCGCGCCCGATGACTTTCAGGTTGGTGGCGGCGTCGAGCACTCCGGGTGTGACGGTGGTGGAGGAGCGGATTGCCAGCCCTTCATATTCGCCAATGCGGGCGATGAGCTGTTCGGGTGTTTCGCCGGTGATGACATCGACATCGCAGCCGCGCTCTTCGAAAATACGCGCGGCGTTGGGGTCCATCTTGTCGGCGATAAGGACTTTTGGTTTCCGGGTTTCTTGAGTCATGAGATTTACCTACAAGCAGAAACACCGTTCGCCCTGAGCTTGTCGAAGGGTCGCCCTGACTTCGGGCACGGCGCTGAAAGAAAAGGACAACCCTTCGACAAGCTCAGGGCGAACGGGGAGGGTCAAGGTGAACGGACCGGGGCTAGCTGCCCCGAACCTGCGCATACGCCCATTCAATCCACGGCAGCAGGCGGCGCAGGTCTTCGGCTTCCACCGTGCCACCGCACCAGATGCGCAAGCTGGGCGGGGCGTCGCGATACCCGTTGAAGTCGTAGCCGACATCGCGCTCCTCCAGCATTGTGACGATACGCCTGGGCACATCGGCCTTGGCGTCATCGTCCAGCCCGTCATACCACTCGCCCTGAAACACCATGCACACGCCAGTGTTCGTGCGCTGCGCCGGGTCCGGCACCATATTGCGCAGCCACGGTGTCGCTTCGATCCAGTCGGTGACGATCTTCGCATTGGCATCGGCCCGTTCGAACAGGGCCGTCCGCCCGCCGATGGCTTTCGCCCATTCCAGCGCGGCGATATAGTCTTCGGTTGCCAGCAGGCTGGGCGTGTTGATCGTCGCCCCTTCGAAGATCGCGCGGTTGATATTGCCGCCTTTCTTCAGGCGAAACAGCTTGGGCAACGGCCATGCCGGGTCGTAGCTTTCGATCCGCTCCACCGCCTTCGGGCTGAGAATCAGCATCCCGTGCTGCGCCTCGGACCCCATCACCTTTTGCCAGCTATAGGTGGTGGCATCCAGCTTGGGCCAGTCCATCTCCTGCGCGAACACTGCGCTGGTCGCATCGTTGATGGCAAGCCCCGCGCGGTCCGGCGCCAGCCAGTCCGTGTCGGCGATCTTCGCGCCCGATGTGGTGCCGTTCCAGGTGAACACGACGTCGTCCGTCTGCGGGATGGACGCAAGATCGGGGACTTGGCCATAATCCGCGTCCAGCACGGTCAGGTCGGGCAGCTTCAGTTGCTTGACCGCATCCTGGATCCAGACATTGCCGAAACTTTCCCACGCGGCGACGGTGGCGGGGCGGCTGCCCAGCATGGTCCACATCGCGCACTCCAGCGCGCCGGTGTCGGATGCCGGCATGATGCCGACGAGATAGTCGTCGGGCACGCCCAGCAATTCGCGACTCAGGTCGATGGCATATTTCAGCCGCCCCTTGCCCACGGCGGAACGGTGCGAACGGCCCAGCGATTTGGTTTGCAGTTTATCGAGCGACCAGCCGGGAAACTTCACGGTCGGTCCGGACGAAAACTGGGGGCGATCCGGCTTCAGTGTCGGTTCGCTATCGGTATCGGTCATGTATTCTCTCCTTACAGAGAGCTCGCGCGGCGTTGGGACCGCGTGGCCCGATGCGGGCAATAGTGCGGTGCAGCATCGAGTCAAACGAAACTGCGCCGCAAAGGCAGGTCGCCGGGGACAACACAGGCTCGCCAAGGCTGCGCGCGCGTTCTATGTCGGCGGGCAATGCAGACGACCGACCTTCGCATTGCGCTGTTCAGCGGCAATTACAACATGACGCTGGACGGCGCGAACAAGGCGCTGAACCGGTTGGTCGAATATCTGCTGCGTCAGGGTGCGCAGGTGCGTGTCTATTCGCCCACGGTCGATGAACCCGCCTTCGCACCGACCGGCGATCTTGTCAGCGTACCGAGCATTGCGTTCCCGGGACGCGGCGAATACCGCATTCCCTATGGGCTGACCGGCGCGGTGAAGCGCGATCTTGCCGCTTTCGCGCCAAACATCGTCCACATTGCCAGCCCGGATTTTGCTGCACAGGGCGCGGTAAGATGGGCGCGCCAGCAAGGCATCCCGGTGCTGGCATCGGTGCATACGCGGTTCGAAACCTATCCGCGCTATTACAAACTGGGCTTTATCGAGCCCGGCATAGAGGCGCTGTTGCGGCGGCTGTACCGCAAATGCGACGCACTCGTCACGCCGTCGCAAAGCATGGTCGATACGCTGCGCGAACAGCGGATGCATGACGATATCTCGATCTGGTCGCGCGGCGTGGACCGCACGATCTTCTCCTCCGACCGCCGCGATCCCGATTGGCGGCGCGCGCACGGCATCGCGGACGACGACGTGGCGATCGTGTTCCTCGGCCGACTGGTCATGGAAAAGGGGCTGGACGTTTTTGCCGACAGCATCGTCGCGCTGCGCCGGATGCAGGTGCCGCACCGGGTGCTGGTGATCGGCGACGGGCCCGCGCGCAAATGGTTCGAGCAGGCCCTGCCCGGCGGTGTGTTTGCCGGGTTCCAGACCGGCAGCGACCTTGGCCGCGCGCTGGCCAGCGGCGACATCTTTTTCAACCCCTCTGTCACCGAAACATTCGGCAACGTGACGCTGGAAGCGATGGCATGTGGCCTGCCGGTAGTGGCGGCGGGCGCAACGGGCGCGTCCAGCCTGGTCGAGGATGGCGTCACAGGCCAACTGGTTCCGCCAGGCGATACAAACGCTTTTGCTGATGCTATCGCGCCTTACTGCACCGATGCGGCCCTGCGCGGTGCGCATGGCGATGCTGGCGAGACGCGCAGCAAGGACTACGCCTGGGATGCGATCAACCAGACGGTGGTCGATACCTATCGGCAGCTCGTTTCATCCGAAAAAGCGCCGTCAGCGTAAGACGCCGCTGGCGGTCATCAGCTTGGAATAGCGGATCAGCAACACGCTGGCGGCGAAGATCAGCACCGTCATCAACACTGCACCGAGCGAGGTCTGCACCCCTTCCAGCGGGTCGATCATGCGATAGAGGAACGTCACGGTCGTGCCCGCGACGCTGGCAAGGAAGGCATGGAACGCGAACCGGCTGCGCAGCATGAGCAGCAGCGAGCCGAGCACCCCGCCCCATACGCCGATGGCCCATGTCGCATGGATCAGGGCCGGCCAGCCGTCGAAATAGGTGCGCACTGCCTCTGCCCCCACACCAAGCGATTGCGCCGTCATTTGCAGGTAATCGGCATCGCCGGACTGGATCGACACATAATCGAACCCGCCGCCTGCATGCCACAACAGCGAGATGACGCCGACGAACCAGAGATGGAGCGGTGTTTGTCGAACCTGCATCATACTGCATCCTGCCCCGTTGCTCCAGCGTTCCGCCCGCCCCCTGCATACGCCAAAACGCCCGGTATGAAAGCCTTGTTCGTAACCAGCGTCCCGCCTACCCGAACCGCACATGCCAGACCTGTTCGCCGACGACCCCGCACAGCCCGACACACCCGATACGCCCGCCGCCGATGCGCCGCTGGCCGACCAGTTGCGGCCGCGCGCGCTGGACGAGGTTATCGGGCAACGCCACCTGACTGGCGCAGAAGGTACCATCGGTCGCATGGTCGCAGCGCGACGGCTCTCCAGCATGATCCTGTGGGGGCCGCCCGGCACCGGCAAGACCAGCATTGCGCGCCTGCTGGCCGATGCGGTGGACATGCGGTTCGACAGCATCAGCGCGGTGTTCACCGGCGTCGCCGACCTGAAAAAATCCTTTGCAGCGGCGGAAGCATCGGGCCGCCGCACGTTGCTGTTCGTGGACGAGATTCACCGTTTCAACCGCGCGCAGCAGGACGGATTCCTGCCCTTCGTGGAACGCGGCACGGTGACGCTGGTCGGCGCGACGACGGAGAACCCCAGCTTCGCACTCAACGCCGCGCTATTGAGCCGCGCGCAGGTGCTGATCCTGCACCGCCTCGATGCCGACGCGCTGGGCAAACTGCTGGACCGGGCAGAAGCGCTGGCGGGGCCACTGCCGGTGACGGACGCGGCACGTCATGCGCTGGTGGCGAGCGCGGACGGCGATGGGCGCTTCCTGCTCAATCAGGCCGAAACCTTGTATAACGCGGAACTGGCAGAACCGCTCGATCCGGCGGGCCTTGCGGGGTTTCTGCAACGCCGCGTGGCGGTGTACGACCGGGACCGCGACGGACACTACAACCTCATCAGTGCCCTGCACAAGGCGGTGCGCGGCTCCGACCCGCAAGCAGCGCTCTATTACCTCGCGCGGATGCTGACGGCAGGGGAGGAACCGCTGTTCCTGGCGCGACGACTGGTGCGGATGGCGGTGGAGGATATTGGCCTCGCCGACCCGCACGCGCTGCCGCAATGCGTCGCCGCGACCGAAGCCTATCGCTTCCTCGGCAGCCCGGAAGGCGAGCTGGCGCTGGCGCAGGCGTGCCTTTATCTCGCCACCGCACCCAAATCGAACGCGGTCTATGCCGCGCAGAAATCGGCGTGGCACAGCGCGAAGCAAACCGGCAGCCTGATGCCGCCCGCCAACATCCTGAACGCGCCGACCAAGCTGATGAAGGACGTCGGCTACGGCAAGGGATACAGTTACGACCACGATGCGGAAGAAGGCTTTTCCGGCGACAACTACTGGCCGGACGGCATGGAGCCGCAGACCTATTTCCGGCCGGTCGATCGCGGCTTCGAACGCAAGCTGCGCGAACGGCTGGCGCATTGGGACAGCTTGCGGAGTGGGCGGGAATGACGGGTCGGTTCGCGCAGTTTCTCGCCATCGACTGGTCGGGCGCGAAGGGCGCTCGGCAGAAGGGCATCGCGCTGGCTGTCGCCGATGCGGAAGGTGGCCCACCGGTGCTGGTGGAACGGGGGCGTGGCTGGTCGCGGGAGGACGTGCTGGCCGTGCTGCGCGACCTGCCAGGCGATATGCTGGTCGGCATGGACCTCGGCATCGGCCTGCCATTTGTTGATTGCGGCGCGTATTTTCCCGGCGTCGCCGATGCGCCGCGCGATGCAGTGGAGCTATGGGCCACCATCGACGCGCTTTGCGAGGACGATCCGAACCTCGAAGCCGGTGGGTTCTGCGACCATCCCGACTTCGCTCCGTTTTTCCGCCGCGATGGCGGGCGCGAGGGCGCGCAGTTCCGCTGCAATGGCGCGGCGCACGGACGGGGGCGTTTCCGTGTCACCGAACATGCTCAGGCCGCGATGGGCCTGAAACCCTACAGCAATTTCAACCTCGTCGGCGCGGCGCAGGTCGGCAAGTCCAGCCTGACCGGCATGCGCGTGCTGCATCGCTTGCACGGCGCCGTGCCAGTCTGGCCGGTCGATCCGCTACCGGAAAGCGGCTCGGTCATCGTCGAAATTTACACTGGCCTTGCTGCTATCGAGGCTGGGCGCACTGCGAGCCGTAGCAAGATACGCACCGTCGACGAACTGAACACGGCATTGGCAGCGTTGGACAGCCCCCCCGTCGATGGTGCGGGTGCTAATCGACGACCACAGTTCCGATGCGCTGCTGACGGCGGCGTGGCTGCGCAAAAAGGGCAGCGAACCGAAGCGGTGGTCGCCAGCCGGCCTCACCCCGTCCATCGCACGCACCGAAGGGTGGACTTTCGGCGCAGTTTGAACCAAAGGCGCACGCACCAGGGCCGGCTTAGCTCAGTTGGTAGAGCACCTGATTTGTAATCAGGGGGCCAGGGGTTCGAATCCTCTAGCCGGCACCGTCTTTACTGGCACGCACCCATCCGGGCGCGTGTCCTCGGGGCTGATCCTGCGCTTCGCTACGGGCCCCTGCGGGCGGCCGGTCGGCCTATGGCTGCCGCGACCCGGCCTGGCTTCTTTGATCTTGGTCGCGGCAGCCAGAGCGCGACTGCGCGTCGGCCCGTTGGCCGAACACCGCACCCCGGATGGGGTGCGAAAAAACGACCCCCTACCCTCGTCCGCGATAGCCCTGCACGCCCTGTTCGGGCACCCACAGGCCCTCAGGTGCCGCGCCGCTTTGCCAGAATACGTCGATGGGGATGCCGCCGCGCGGGTACCAGTATCCGCCGATGCGCAGCCATTGCGGTTCCATCTCGTCCATCAGGCGCTGGCCGATGCCGACGGTGACGTCCTCGTGGAAACCGGCATGGTTGCGAAAACTGCCGAGGAACAGCTTGAGGCTCTTTGATTCCACAATGCGTTCGCCCGGGGCATAGTCGATGACCAGATGCGCAAAGTCGGGCTGGCCGGTCACCGGACACAGCGACGTGAACTCCGGCGCAACGAAACGCACGAGATACAGCGCCCCCGTGCGCGGATTTGGCACATAATCCAAGACGGCGACGTCGGGAGAGGCGGGCAGCGGGGTTTGCTGTCCGAGGAAGCGGGGCTGGTCGGATACGGAACGCTGGTCGGTCATGCGGTGCCCATGCCGGACATTGGCGCGGGGCGAAAGGCCCTTCCACCGAACTAGAGCATGCGCACGCCACGCGAAGGTGGCGCGGCGACGCATCACCGCCTATTCATGCGTGCCGTGCTTCTCCGACCTCCCGCTCAGCCACAACCATCGCGAACCCCCCTGACCATGCGAACGCCTGTCTCCCTTTTCCTGTTCATCGCAATGGCGACACCGCTTTCTGCAACCCCGCCGCTGACCGGGTTCGATCTCCAGCCCGAACCCACGCCCACACCGACGCAGGACGTGACCGGTCCCATCGACCGTGAGCCACCGCAGCCCAGAGCGACGACGACGACGCCCGCTCCCATCCCCCGCCCGACACGCCCTGTCGCCAGCCCGGTCCCGACTACGCCGCGCCCCGCCCTCGGCCAGACCATTGCACCGACGGTCCGGACAACGCCTGCTCCCGCCCTAAGACAGACACCGAGACAGACACCGCAACAGACACCGCGTCCGGCGCCGCGCCAGACGATTGCCCCTGCGGCCACACCCGGCGAGGTGCGGACAGTCGCCCCCCGTGCTGAAGCGACGCTTCCGCCAGACATTGCGGAACCCGCCCAACAGGCCGCGCCGCTGGTGTCCACTTCATCCGCAACGACGGCCAGCGACAGCGGAAATGTGGAAACCGCCCCGCCCGCGACAGCCACAACCGAACCGGCATGGCCATGGTGGCTGGTCGGCGGGCTGGCGCTTGGCAGTCTGGCTTTGGTCGTGCTGCTGCTGTTGCGCCGAAAGCGGAAAGCTTCGCCGCCATCGCAACCGGACATGTCCGTCCAAGAACCGGTCCAGCCATCGCCCCCTGCGCCTTCCGCCAAGCCGACAATGGCTACCGCAGCAGCTGGCACCGCCACCCAACCGCTGCGCATCGATGCAGAGGCCGTCTCGCTCGGGCGCAGCTTCGCGAATGCGACGCTGACCTATGCCGTCACCGTCAGCAATCTGGGCACACGCGCGCTCGCCAACCTGCGCATCGCGGCGGACATGACCACGGCGCATAGCGGCGCGGCGCTGGACGACCAGCTTGCCACGCTGCGCACCGCCCTGCCCGACCTTGCGACCGAACCGGCACTGGCGGTGGGCGCGCCGATGCGGGCGGAGGGCGTGTTCCGGTTGCCGCTCAACGAGGTCCGGCTGATCCGGCAGGGCAAGGCGCCGCTGTTCGTGCCGTTGCTGCGCGTGCGGGTGGAGGCGGACGGGATGGAGCCTGTGGTGCGGACCTTCGTGATCGGGCGGAAACCGGCGATGAGCGTGATCAGCAGCCTGTCCACCCCGACCGGGCGGCTCGAACCGTTCCGGCTGGACGAGACGGCGCAGACCTATCGCGACATTGCCGTGCGGCCGCTGGACTGACTACGATGCGCGGCGCCGCCTTGCTCGACGCGACCCCGGCACGGCGCTAGGTGGCGAGGATGGATGTACTCGTTTCCGCGCGGCAACTTCACGATATGACAGGTGCGGCCTGCATTCTGGATGCATCGGCGCATCTGCCGTCCGCCGGGCGCGATGCAGGCGCGGAGTTTGCCGCTGCCCATGTTCCGGGCGCACGCTTTCTCGACCTGGCGAGCTGGTACGACGCGGCATCGCCTGTACCCAAAGCCATACCGCGCGCGGACCAGATCGCGGCGCGGTTGGGCGCGCTGGGTGTCGATCCAGCGCAACCTGTGGTGCTATACGATGACAGCCATCTGCGCAGCGCCTGCCGCGCATTCCTCATCCTGAACGGTGCTGGGTACGAAAACATCGCCGTGCTCGATGGCGGGTTTGCCGCCTGGCGCGCGGAAGGCCTGCCGGTCGAAAGCGGCTCCGTCGAACCCGAACCAAGCGCACTCGCACCGCCCCGATCCGCAGCTGCCATCCGCTCCAAGGCGAATATGCTAGCCAATATCGGCACCGCCGCCGAACAGGTGGTAGATGCGCGCGATGCGACGCGGTTCGGCGGTGAACCGGACGCCATCCACGGCCTCCCCGGCGGACACATACCCGGCGCGCGCAACCTGTTCTTCCGTGACCTGCTGGCCGACGACGGGCGCTTCCTGCCGCATGGCGAACTGGTGGCGGCGTTCCGGCGCGCGGGTATCGACCCGGTACGACCGCTGGTTGCGACATGCGGCAGTGGCATGACCGCATCCGTCGTGCTATTCGCGCACCGCCTGCTGGGCCACGATCACGGGGCGCTCTACGATGGCAGCTGGGCCGAATGGGGCGCGGATCCCGACACGCCGAAGGGGACAGCGGCATGAGCGGCTTCGACGGCAAGGATGGCGCCAATACGCGCCTGGTCAATGCCGGGCGGCGTCACGAATGGACCGGGCCGGTGGTGAACCCGCCTGTCTGGCGCGCCAGCACGCATCTCTACAAAGACAGCGCCGCGCTGGCCGCAGGGGTGAAGAACAATGCCGACGGCAGTTTCTTCTACGGGCGACGCGGTGCGCCGACGCAATGGGCTTTGGCCGACGCGCTGACCCAACTGGAGCCCGGCGCGGACGGCACCGTGCTTTATCCCAGCGGCGTGGCGGCGATTACGGGTGCTTTGCTGGCGGTGTTGAAACCGGGCGACGTGCTGCTGGTGTCGGACAATGCCTACGAACCGACGCGCACCAATGCGCTGGGTTTGCTGAAAACGTGGGGCGTCGACACGCGCTTCTTCGATCCGCTCGATGGGGAGGGCTTCGTCAAGCATTTCTGCGACAGGACGCGCGCGGTCATGCTGGAGGCACCGGGCAGCCTGACGATGGAAGTGTGCGATGTGCCCGCATTGACCGCCATCGCGCGCGACCACGGAGCAGTCAGCCTTGTCGACAATACCTGGGCGACCTCGCTCGGCTTTCCGGCGTTGCAGCGCGGTTGCGACATTGCCATCATGAGCCTGACCAAGCATGTCGGCGGGCATTCGGACCTGATGATGGGCAGCGCCAGCGCGGGCGAACGCTGGCATCGCGCATTGCGTCGCACGGCACAGGCGCTGGGTCATGTGGTGTCGCCGGACGATGCGGCGCTTGCGTTGCGGGGATTGCGCACGATGGGCTTGCGGCTGGAACGCGGGGCGCAGACCGGGCTTACCGTGGCGCAGTGGCTAAGCGGGCGGGACGAGGTGGCGCAGGTGCTGTGCCCGATGTTGCCCGATGCGCCGGGACATGCGCTGTGGCACCGCGATTTCATGCGGCGGGTGCGGCTTGTTCAGCTTCGTTCTGAAAGGCCGCGACGCTGCGGCGCGGGCGCGGTTCGTCGATGCACTGACGCTGTTCGGCATAGGTTACAGCTGGGGCGGATACGAAAGCCTGGCCCTGCCCTTCGATCCCGCCTCCGCCCGAAGCGCGACCGTCTGGCCGCCGCAGAATTGGAATGCACAAGACCGCTTCGGCATCCGTCTGTCGATAGGGTTGGAAGATGCCGACGATCTGATACGCGACCTCGAACGCGGGTTCGCCGCGATGGAGACTGCATGACCGCCGCCGCCAGCATGCCCCCGACCACAACCACATCCGACCCGACGCCGGACCCAACCAACGCTGCACCATTGGAAGCGGGCGACGTGGTCGTGCTGCAACCGGTCGGCGAGCCGACGGTCGGTCCGGACGGCATCGCGACAGCAGCTGCCGCGCCGCCGCCCACGCCGACACCAACGCCGACCGAGGCAGTGCAGGCAGCCGACGAGGTGAAGGAGGGTCTGCGTGAACGCAGCCAGACCGTCGGCGATTTGGTCGATACGCTGGACGCGTGGGCGCTGAAGATCGGAAACTTCCGCGTGTCGATCTGGGATACGCTGGTCGTCGTCGGGGTCATCGCGCTGGTCATCGCCTTCGCATGGCTTCTATCGCGTGTCGTATCGAGCCTGTTGCGGCGGGTCACCAAGCTGGACGACACACAGCACCTGCTGGCCGAAAAGCTCACCACGATGGCGATCTGGGGACTTGCGTTCTTCGTCGGGATCGACCTGCTCGGTATCGACCTCACCGCGTTGGCAGTATTTTCCGGTGCATTCGGTCTCGCCATCGGCTTCGGCTTGCAGAAAACCTTCGGTAACCTGATCGCGGGAATCATCCTGTTGATGGACAAGTCGATCAAGCCGGGCGACGTGATTGCTGTGGCGGACCAGGCAGGGAATTCGACCTTCGGACAGATCCGCAAGATCGGCATCCGCGCGGTGTCCATCACTACGCGCGACCAGAAGGAATACCTGATCCCGAACGAGAACCTGATGGTCAACCAGGTGGAAAACTGGAGCTATTCCAGCCGCAACGTCCGGATGCAGGTGCCGGTCGGGGTGTCGTATAACTGCGATATCAAGCTGGCGGAAAAGCTGATGCTGCAGGCGGCCAAGGAATGCCGCCGCGTCCTGAAAACCCCGCCGCCGACTTGCTGGCTGGACGAATATGGCGACAGCAGCGTGAACTTCATCATTCATTGCTGGATCACCGACCCCGAGGAAGGCATCGGCAATGTGAAGAGCGAAGTGTTGAAGAAACTGTGGGATCTGTTTGCACAGGAAGGCGTGGAAATCCCCTTCCCCCAACGCGACATCAATGTGCGGACCAGTGCGCAGATGGACCAGCTGGTCGCGGCCATCGCGCAGCGAGTGGAGAAGGACTGACAGACGGTTACACCATCCGCCGATACATTAACTTGGCGCGGCAACACCCATTCTCGCTGGCCTGTTTCCTGTCCCCGCGCCATCTCGTCCGACATGACAACAGGAACAGTCCATCTTGTCGGTGCGGGTCCGGGCGATCCCGATTTGCTGACGCTGCGCGCGGCGCGCCTCATCGAATCCGCGCTGCTTATCGTGCATGACGGGTTGGTCGATGCCGCCATTCTCGCACTCGCCTCTCCGAAGGCAAGACTGGTATCGGTGGCGAAGCAGCGTGCGCGGCACACGCTGCCGCAGAACGAGATCAACGCGTTGCTGGTGCGCGAAGCATTGGCCGGGCGCGATGTCGTGCGGCTGAAAGGCGGCGACCCGTTCGTGTTCGGGCGGGGTGGCGAGGAAATGGAAGCCTGCGCCGCAGCAGGCGTGCCGGTTCGGATCGTGCCTGGCATCAGCGCAGCGAACGGCGCGGCGGCGGCAGCGGGCATCGCACTCACGCACCGCGAGGATGCCAGCATCGTCAGTTTCGTCGCAGGCCAGTGCAAGCCTGTCCTGAGCAACGCCGCAGGCGGCGTCGAAGGGGGGCTGGCGAACCAGAACTGGGCAGGCCTCGCGGGCAAAGGACGCACGCTCGTGATTTACATGGGCGTGAAAACCGCACCGCAGATTGCGGAAAAACTGATGGCGGACGGCCTTGCCCCCGAAACGCCGCTGGCCATTATAGAAAACGCCGCGCGCCCAACCATGCGCGTGCTGCGCGGAATGCTGGCCGGTCTGCCCGATCTGGTCGCGGACAAACAGGTCGTCAGTCCCGCGCTGATCATGGTCGGCGACGTGACGGCGCGAAGCGAAGCGGCGCTGGTGCAGACTGCACTGGAGACGACACCATGAACATCCTGACCGGCAACGATCTGAAAAGTGGGGCGGTCGTGTGGTGGGACGGCAAGGGCTGGGTTGCCGATGTCGCCGCCTCCGCCGATGTCGGCGAAGATGGCGAAGCAATCATGGCGCGCGAGGAAGCCGCGCGCCGCGTCAACGTGCCCTACATCGTCGCCGCCGCGCCCGATGCCGATGGCACGCCGCGACCCGCCCATGTGAAGGATCGCATCCGTGGCCTCGGCCCCACTGTTCGCCCCGACCTTACCCTCAAGCCCGACGACCCCGCTGCGGTCCGCGAGGTGATCTGATGTATAAATACGACCATTACGACCAGGCGATGGTGGATGCGCGCGTTGCCGAATTCCGCGATCAGTGCCAGCGGCGGCTGGACGGCAAGCTGACCGAAGACCAGTTCAAGCCGCTGCGCCTGATGAACGGACTTTACCTGCAACTGCACGCCTACATGCTGCGCGTCGCGATCCCGTATGGCACGCTGAGTGGCGGGCAGATGCACGCATTGGCCGATATCGCCGAACGGTATGATCGGGGTTATGGCCACTTCACCACACGCCAGAACATCCAGTACAACTGGATCAAGCTGGAGGAAGCAGGCGACCTGCTGGCCGATCTGGCTAAACACGAGATGCACGCCATCCAGACCAGCGGCAACTGCATCCGCAATATCAGCAGTGACCATTTCGCTGGGGCGGCACAGGACGAGCTTGTCGATCCCCGTCCTTACGCCGAGCTGCTGCGCCAGTGGTCCAGCTTCCATCCCGAATTCAGCTACTTGCCGCGCAAGTTCAAGATCTGCGTTATTGCCAGCAAAACAGACCGCGCGGCCATGAAGCTGCACGATATCGGCATCCAGATCGTGTCGAAAGACGGCGCTTTGGGCGTGGCGTTTTATGTCGGTGGCGGCATGGGCCGCACGCCGATGATTGCGCCCTGCATCCGCGATTTCGTGCCGCTGGACCAGCTTGTGACTTATGCCGAAGCCTGCCTGCGCGTCTACAATCGTTATGGCCGCCGCGACAACAAGTACAAGGCGCGCATCAAGATCCTCGTCCACGAACTGGGCGCGCAGGAATATACGCGCCAGGTCGAAGCGGAATTCGCGCATCTGCTGGATCAGGGTGTGGAACCGCCCTTCGCCGAACTGGAACGGCTGCGCACCTTCTTTGCCGATCCCGAATTTGCGGACGGTGCCAAGACGGTGGACCGTAGCGACCCCGAATTCGCCCTGTGGGTCGATCGCAATACGCATCGTCACAAGCAGGACAGCTATGTCTCTGCCGTCGTCAGCCTGAAGCCCGTCGGCGGGATACCGGGCGATGCGAGCGCGGAACAGATGCGCGTGATGGCGGACCTCGCCACCCGCTACAGTTTTGACGAACTGCGCGTCATGCACACGCAGAACATCGTCCTGCCGCACGTCGCCATCGCCGACCTGCATGCCGTGTGGACCGAACTGGAGGCAGCCGGTCTGGGTTCGCCCAATCTCGACACGATCGAGGACATCATTGCCTGCCCCGGCCTCGATTATTGCAGCCTTGCCAACGCGCGCAGCATCCCGGTGGCGCAGCGCATCGCGGAACGCTTCGCCAGCACCGGCAAGACAGCGGAACTGGGCCAGCTAAAACTGAAGATCAGCGGCTGCATCAACGCCTGCGGGCATCATCATGCGGGCCATATCGGCATCCTCGGCGTGGATCGTAAGGGCGTTGAGAACTACCAGCTTTCCTTGGGGGGCAGCGAGGCGGAAGATACCGCGCTTGCGAAGATCACCGGCCCCGGTTTCGATTATGATGGCATCGTCGACGCAGTGGAAACCGTAACCGATACCTACCTCGCGCAGCGCGACGAAGGGGAGCGGTTTCTCGACACCTACAACCGCATCGGCATGGCCCCGTTCAAGGAGGCGCTGTATGGCTGAGCGCACCCCCTCCACCCAGACGGCAGCCGAAGGACGCGGTCCCGAAGCGGGCGCCTTGCTGCGGTTCCGCATGGACGAGCCGGTGGCCGACCCCGCGCTGACCGTCGATGCGTTTACCGGGCAGGGCAATGCCGTAGCGGTGCGGATCGAGCCAGGCGACGATGCGCGCGACCTGCTGCCGCATCTCGACCGGATCGGCTTGGTCGAAGTCTCGTTCCCGGCCTTCGGCGACGGACGCGGCTATTCCTCCGCCCGTATCCTGCGTGAAGCCGGATACGAAGGCGAGTTACGCGCGTGCGGCGATGTTCTGGTGGACCAGATCGCCTATTTACGGCGTTGCGGCTTCGATGCCTTTGCGCCCGACGCGCTGCTGGTCGAGAGCGATGTGGAAGCGGCGCTGGACCGCTGGCCCGAACACTATCAAGCGGCAGCGGACAGGCCCCGGACCATCGCGGAACTGCGCCATGAATGAAATGCGCGCTATCGATCGGCTCGAACACCGCCCCCCGTTTCACGGACGACGACGCGGTCCGCCTGAATCGCATGTTTCGCGGACAGGATACGCAGGAGATGCTGCGAAACCTGATCGAGGACGGACTGGTCGGCGACCTTGCCACGGTTTCCAGCTTCGGTGCGGAAAGTGCTGTTCTGCTTCACCTTATTTCGCACGTCGCGCCGGACCTGCCGGTGCTTTTTCTCGATACCGGCAAGCATTTTGCCGAGACCTTGGCCTATCGCGACATGCTGGTGTCGCAGCTTGGACTGACCGGCTTGCAAAACCTGACGCCCGATGCGGCGACACTGGCCGCGAAGGACGAAAGCGGCCTGCGCTGGTCCTACGATCCCGATGGCTGCTGCGAGATCCGCAAGGTCGCCCCGCTGACGCAGACGCTGTCGGGCTACGACGCCACGCTGACGGGCCGCAAGGCGTTCCAGAACGCGACCCGCGCCACCCTGCCCCGGTTCGAGATCGACACGGCGGACGAGCAGGGGCGGCTGAAAATCAACCCGCTGATCGACTGGAATGCGGACCGTATCGCAGCCTATTTCGCGCAACACGATCTGCCCCGCCATCCACTGGTGGAGCGCGGCTATCCGTCCATCGGCTGCTCCCCCTGCACCAACAAGGTCGCACCCGGCGAAGACCCGCGCTCGGGCCGCTGGAAGGGCTGGGACAAGACCGAGTGCGGCATCCACGAACCCGGCGAAGACCGCGCCGACCAGCCGTATTTCTAACGCCTACAGCCAGCCCGCTTCACGATACCAGCCCGCTGTTTGCGACAGGCCTTCGGCACCCGAAATTTGCGGCAACCATATTGCAGGCGGCACGCTTCGGTCGCTGCGCGCGACCCAGTTCGGGTGGCACATATAGCCGACGCGGTCCGGCGTCAGCTTGGCCTTGTCGCCCCGCACCAGTCCGTCGATCCGCGCCGCTGCCGATAGCACGCCGCGTGGCAGGTTGGGCGCGAAAACCCGCCGACTGACCGCCTGTCCGATGGCATGGGCCAGCTCGGTATGCGACCACCCACCCTCGCGCCCGTCGTCGGGTTCGTACACCCGGTGCCGCGTTGCATTTGCATCGACAAGATCGAGCAACAATGTCGCCAGATCGCGGACGTGAATAACGGAGGTCGCACCGCGCGGCGGCATCGGCAGCACGCCCCAACGGGCGCTGCGAAACAGGTCCAGCATATCGCGGTCGCGCGGGCCATAGACGGCGGGCGGGCGGACGATGGTCCAGTCCAGTCCGCTCTCGCGCACCAGCGCTTCTGCCGCTGCCTTTGAAGCACCATAGGCCGACAGTTCCGGTTTGCGCGCAGCAAGCGAAGACACGAACACCAGCCGCCGCACCCCGCTTTTCGCACATGCCTCCAGGATGTTGGCCGTGCCATCGACATTGGCAGCGGTGAAATGCGCGGGGTCGGGCGTATTGGTCAGTCCGGCAATATGGATGACCGCACCGGTCCCCTCCACGAGGCGTGCAAGGGCGTCCCTGTCGGCAAGGCTTCCCTCCATCCAGTCTACCGCTGCCCGGTCGGTCGGTACGGAACGCGCCAGGGCCCGCAGCACCATGCCGCGCTCCGCCGCAACATCACAGACCATCTGCCCGACAAGACCCGTCGCGCCGGTTATTGCAACCGAAGCAGTCACAGCATAACCAGCTGGTCGCGATGCACCACCGCCCCGCGCGGCGCATACCCCAACGCCCCGGCCTGCTCTGCCTCGCGCCGACCGGCTATCGCGCGGCATTCTGCGGCATCGTATTCGCACAGCCCCTGCGCCAGCTTCGCGCCTTGCAAGGTTGCAATCGTGACAAGATCGCCACGCCGGAAGCCGCCCGATACGGCGACCAGTCCTGCCGCCAGTACACTTGCCCCCTCGCCCAGGGCCGCCGCGCAACCCGCGTCGATCCGCAGCGTACCGGCGGGCGCGAGCCGACCGCCAAGCCACGCCTTACGCGCGCCAGCGGCACGTTGCGGCGTGAACACGGTGCCCGTGCCATTGGCGCGCGCAGCCGCGATCGGTGCGTCGCCACGCCCGTCGATGATCGCCAGCGCGATGCCTGCACGTTCGGCGATGCGAGCTGCCTCCAGCTTGGATGCCATCCCGCCGCTGCCCATACCCGACGACGAGCCTGCCCCGGCCATTGCCAGCGTCGCGGCGTCGATGCCGTCCACCTGCGGCACCAGCTTCGCGCCCGGGTCGGCAGGGTCGCGGTCATACAAGCCCGCCACATCGGACAGCAGCAGCACCGCCTCCGCCCCTGCCGCCTGCGCAACGCGCGCCGCCAGCCGGTCATTGTCGCCGAATCGGATTTCCTCGGTCGCAACGCTGTCGTTCTCGTTGACCACCGGTACCGCGCCGAGCGCCAGCAGACGACGCAAGGTCGCAGCAGCATTGAGGTAGCGCGCACGGTCTTCCAGATCGCCAAGCGTCAGCAGTATCTGCGCCACGGTCGCATCCGGCGCCGCATCCGCAATCGCCACGGACCACAACCGCGCCAGTTCGATCTGCCCGACCGAAGCCGCCGCCTGTGCATCGGTCAGCGTTGCGCGTCCGCCGGCGTCAAGACCCAGCCGCACCGCGCCAAGCGCAATCGCGCCGGACGACACCACGATCACCTCGCACCCCCCGATCCGCAACTGCGCCAGTTCGCGCGCCAGCGCCCGCATCCAGTCTTCGCGTGGCTTGCCGTCCCGGACCAGCAGCGAGGAACCGACTTTCACAACGATCCGCCGCGCGGCCAGAATATCCGCCAACTGCATCATCGCATCAGATCGGCGACCATTCCGCCTCGTCCGCGATATTCTCGATTTCGGAGCCCTGCGTTTCCGTGGACGTGGCATCGGGCAAATGCGCCAGCACCGCGTCCATCAGCGCCGGAATGCCTCGCCCGGTTGCGCCCGAAATGGCGAACACCTCGCCCGCGCCCGCATCGTGCAGCTCCTGCGCAAACCCTTCGACCAGCTCGGCATCGGCGAGGTCGCATTTGTTCAGGACGATCAGCTGCGGTTTGTCCGCCAGCCCTGCCCCGTGCGCGGCCAGTTCCTCGTTCACTGTCACCATCGCCGCTGCCGGATCGTCACCCGAAATATCGACCAGATGGATCAGCACGCGGCACCGTTCGATATGGCCAAGGAACCGGTCGCCGATACCCGCCCCTTCCGCCGCGCCCGCAATCAAGCCCGGAATATCGGCCAGCACGAATTCGCGCCCCTTGTGGCTCACAACACCCAGCTTGGGCACCAGCGTGGTAAAGGCATAATGCCCGACTTTGGCGCGGGCGTTGGAGACGGCGTTGATGAAGGTACTCTTGCCCGCATTGGGTAGGCCCAGCATGCCGACATCGGCCAGCAGTTTCAGCCGTAGCCAGACCCATGCTTCGCTGCCCGGCTCGCCCGGCTGATGCTGGCGCGGGGCGCGGTTGGTGCTGGTCTTGTAGCTCGCATTGCCACGCCCGCCCATGCCGCCTTCGAGGAAGACGACGCGCTGGCCGACTTCCGTAAAATCGAGCAACACCTCCTCCTTGTCCTCGGACAGCACCTGCGTACCGACCGGCACCTTTATTACGAGGTCGCGCGCACCCGCGCCGGTGCGGTCCTTGCCCATGCCGTGGGTGCCACGCGGTGCCTTGAAATGCTGCGCGTAACGGAAGTCGATCAGCGTATTGAGGCCCTGCACCGCCTCGAACACGATATCGCCGCCATCGCCGCCATTGCCGCCGTCGGGGCCGCCATATTCGACATAAGCCTCGCGCCGGAAGCTGACAGCCCCGGGGCCGCCGCCGCCTGACTTGAGATAGATTTTGGCCTGGTCGAGAAAGTGCATGGCGCTGCTATTAGGCCAAAGCTGCGCCCCTGTCTTGTCCGGCGTGTCTTGTCCGGCGTGTCTTGTGCGTCGTTCAGCGCTGAGTGCGGTTACTCGCTTTCGGATGGGAGTGCGAACAGGGGGTCGGCCGCTGCTTGTGGCGCAGGTTCCGGATCACCAGCCTGCCCGGGGACGAACACTGGCTCTCCGGTTATCTGCGGACCGGCAGCATCGACCGGCAACGCCCCGGCGGACGAAGGATCGACCTCGATACGGTAAAGCTCTGATTCCGGAGTGCTGATGAGACCCGACGGCGCAGGACCGGTGCCGGGCCAAAAGTCGGTCACGATAGGCGCTGGCGCGCCATATTGCGCATCCCATTGCGCGACATCGATCTGGTACTGCTCGTATGCGGTGTAGAAATTGTCGAACACGCCCTCGATACGCGGCAGGTTGGCAGCGGCGAAAGTGCGCAGATCGCTGCTTTCGACCACAGTCGATTCCTGCGCAACCTGGGCGGCGGTATCGCAAAACTGCCTTTGCGCGGGCGGTAGGGCATAATAGTTATACACCTGCGTCATGTAGCTATCCATCGCGCTGCGCCATTCAGCGCCATAGCGGTCGCGGTATTCGGCAGTCAGCTCGTTATTGGTGCGGCGCAACGTCGTGCGGTTCTCACTCAGCAGCTCGCTATAGGCGGGCAGGATACCCGGATAGCGTGTCGTTTCGCAATTCAGCGCCGCCACGTTGAGTGCACTGCGCAGGTTCCACAGCGTCTGCGCCTCGGTCAGGCCGTAATTCACAGTGCGGCGAATGCCGAACTGGTCGCGCGGGGGAATATACATGCCCAATGCCGCATTGCCGGGCGGAACCGGACGCGCAGGAATGACCACCAGAGGAGGCGGCGGAGGGGGCGGCGGCGGCACAGGAACAACTTTAGGCGCGCATGCTGCCGTGATCGCGGTCGCCACGGCGATGACAGTCACCTTGATTGGCACCTTTACGGGCCGGCGAAGGGGGGAAGCGGGGCGGGTGGTGTCGGACATGAAAGAGAATGCCCCTCCTTTATTCGGGCGATGCCGGCAACCGTAGCGAAATCGGCCTTGCGCGGCGATGAAGCGAAAGGCCTAACCTGCGGGCCGGGCAAAGAAAATGCCCGGAATGCGTTTGCGCATTCCGGGCATCGTATTGGACAGTCGGTTGGTCCTATTCGCTGCGTGCGACACCGAGGAAACGCAACAGGAACAGGAACATGTTGATGAAATCGAGATACAGGCTCAACGCGCCCAGAATGACCGCCTTGCCAGCGTACTCGGTGCCGCGCACGAAGCGGTACTCGTTCTTCAGTCGCTGCGTATCGTAGGCGGTCAGGCCGGCGAAAATCAGCACGCCAAGCGCCGAAATCGCCAGTTCAAGACCAGGCGAACCGATCAGGAATGCGTTCAGCAGCGACGCAATAATCAGCCCGACAACGCCCATGATTAGGAAGCTGCCCCAGCCGGAAATATCCTGTTTCGTGGTGTAGCCCCACAGGCTGAGGCCCGCGAAAGCACCTGCCGTCGCGAAGAAGGTCAAAGCGATGGAGGATTGGGTATACACGAGAAAGATGGTGGAGAGCGACAAACCCATCAGCACCGCAAAACCCCAGAACATAAGCTGGAGCGTGGGTGTGCTGAACTTGTTGCGCCCGAAACTCATCGCGAACACGATGGCCAGCGGCGACAGCGCGACGATGAACATCAGGCCGCTATTGGCAAAGGTGTAAACCAGACCAGTAGCAACCGTGAGGTAGGCCACCAGACCGGTAAGCGCGACGCCGAGCGCCATGTAGTTATAAATCGACAGCATGTGCAGGCGCAGGCCCGCATCCATTACGGTACCATCGTCCACGCTGCCGCCGAGTGCCGGCGTGCGGCCAATGCCGGACGGGCCGGAATTGACGCCGCTCAGGTCGCCACGGCGCGGTTCATTCCAATTCGCCATTGTCTTGTCTTCCTCCAAAGGGGGGGAGCCATCGGCTCCGTCGTGTCTGCCAATATCGGGGTACGCCGCCTTTTTTTCAAGCAAAACCGTGCGCGCGCGTTACCTAATCCTAACCCTGTTCGCGCGCCTGCGTTCCCAATTTCGTTCCGTGATCACGCGTGGCGCGCAGCGTCTCGGTCAGCAGGCGTTGCAGCGCGCTGTCGGCATCCAGCACATCCAACCCCCGCTGCGTCATTCCGCCTGGACTGGCGACACGCTTTGCCAGCGCGCCGGGAGAATGGGGCGTTTGCGCGGCCAGCGCGCCCGCGCCCTGCACCATCGCCACCGCCAGTCGCTCGGCCTGGTCGCGGGGCAATCCCAGGGTATCGGCCGCGGCCGCCAACGCATCGATGAAGCGATAAACGAAGCCCGGCCCCGAACCGGCCAGTGCGGTGACAAGATCAAACTGCGCTTCGTCGTCAAGCCACTCCGCCATGCCCAATGCAGCGGCCAGCGTGGTTACGTTTTCGCGCCGGTCAGCCGAAAGCCCTTGCGCCGCAAGCGCCACCGGGGAGGCGTTGATTGCCACCGCGAGGTTGGGCATCACGCGCACGACACCCGCCGCCGTGGGGAATCGCGCGCGCAAACCGGCCAGATCGACACCCGCGAGCACCGACAGGATGGTCGCAGAGCGGCCCGCAACCCGCGCGACATCCGCCGCCACGGTGTCGAGCTGGTGCGGTTTCACGCCCAGCAGGATCGTGCCGAACGGACCGTCGGGCCAATCATTGTAAACTTTCAGCCCATCCCCGGCTTCGGCGCGCGTAGGGTGATACACAGCAAAATCGGCGGGGTCGTACCCTGCGGCCAGCCACCCTTCGACCATCGCGCCTGTCATCGTGCCATAGCCGACAATCAGCATTGGGGCGGATAGGCGCGTCATGGTCGCCTCACGCCTCGCCCTGCGCATCGACCAAGGCATTCGTCAGCGCATCGGCAGCACTTTTGTCACCCCATAACACGAACTGGAAAGCCGGGTAGAACCGGTCGCATTCCTCGATTGCGTTCTCGACCAGAGCCTGCGCCTGATCGAGGCTCAGCAACCCGTCGTCGCCCAGCAGCGCGCCGTGGCGATAGACCAGCACACCGCCCTTGCTCCAGATGTCGAAATGCCCGAGCCAGAGCTGCTCGTTGACCAGCGCCAGCAGCTCGAACGCAGGCGTTTTCTTGTCTGCCGGCACACGCACATCGGGAAGGCACAGCAATTGCAGCACATTGTCTTCGGACCGCCAGATCGCGCGCAGCTGGTAATTGGCCCAACTGCCCTGCACCTTGCCCGACAATTCGTCGCCGGACACCGCCTCGAACGGCCAGCCCCGCGCCCGGAACAGCGCCGACAGCATATCCACCGGCGGGCAGTCCTGCGCCCGCCCAAAGCGGTCGTCGGCCAACGTCACGGCGCAATTCCGCGCGGGGAACATGGTATTGAAATGGTTACCAGGAACATCGCTATCGCGTTGCGCCCAACCCCTGTCGCGGCGCAAGACCGGCATGTGCTGCCGCTGGGGAGAACGGGTTTCGCCTGTTTACAGTCTGTGCAAAACGCGCCCGCCTGTTAATCGAGCGGTTCGATTTCCTGCCCTGCCGCGCTGGTGAAGCGGAAGCCGTCGATGTCTTTTTCCCTCAATGCGTTTAATACCTTGTCGGCGCCGGCAGGGGTGGCGAACGGACCGGCCAGCAAGCGGTTGGTGCCGTTCCATTCAGCGATGTGCGGTGTCAGATCGCCCAGCACATCGGGCGCAAGGCGGCGGAACCGGCGATAGTCGTAGCGCAAGGCCGCGCGGTCACGCCCGGTGGCGATTTGCGCCCAATGGCGCGCCGGACTGGCTTGGGGTGCGGGCGTTTCATCAGGGGCGGCACTTTCGCGCACCGGCGCGATTTGTGTGACATCGACGGCGCCTTCCTTGGCGGATGCCGTCCGGTTGCGGGTAATGGCAAACGCCCCGAATGCTTCAGCGACCGAACGTGCGGGTTCCGGTTGCAACGCTGGCCGGGCGGGTTGCGCAGCGGTACTCGCAGGGGCTTGTTCGAGCGTTGCGAGGTTGAAAGTTTCCGATGGCGCTTGTGTGGGCGCTACTGGCTGCGAAGGCGGCACATCGACGCGCGCGATCGCTTCGGGCGCACGGCGCAGCGTTGCACCGAGAGCTGGCACTGGCGCGAGTTCGGTCTGAACGCGGACCGGTTGCGGCACCGGTGTCGCGGCAATTACAGTCGGTTGCGGCGCTGGTATAGGCGCTGGTACAGCGTCAGTGCGTTGTACGCGGCGTACTTCCACTGGGCGGGCACGGCTGCGTTGCAAGGGGTCGGAGGCACGCTGCCGTTCGGCGCGGGCGACACGGCGGCGCTCTGACCGGGTACGCGATTGCGATGCAGGTTCAGACGCTATGTCGGCAGACTGCGCTAGCGGCGCGCTTGCGGGACCCAGCGGTGTGCCGCGCGGTTCCAGTCGCGCGCCAGCGTCCTGCGAGGCGGTACGGCGCGCGCGATAGCTTGCCAGTTGCGCCGGATCCCTGCCGATCTGCGCGGTTTGCGGAAATTTACCAAGATTGCCCGCCGCCGCCTGCTGCGCCGGGGTCAGCTGCTGCATATAGCGCAGATACGGCTCCAGCCGTGTCGCCAGCTGCGCGGACATCGCGGTCCGGGTGATACCGACCGCGTCGTCGGCCTGCCCCAGAATTGCCAGCCCGAAGGCCCGCGTCCGCACGCTGGCGCGGTCGTTCTCCGCCAGCAGCGGGGCCAAGGTACGGTCGAACCCGGCGCGATCGCCGGAAATGGCAAGGCTTAGCGCCAGCCGCCGCCGCGCGTCCCCCTTGGGGTCGTCATCGAGTGCGCCGCGATACAGCGCCTGCGCGGTCTGCGGATCACCGACGAGGTCATGCGCCAGCCCGCGATCCGCCTGCACCTGTCGCATATTCGCGCCCGCCGCCGCTGCCGCATCATACAGACCGATCGCGCGCAACGGATCGCCCGCACGCACCGCGACCGAAGCAAGGCCCAGCATCACGTCGATATTCTGCGGCGCGCGTCCCTCTGCACGGCCGAAGAACCCGACCGCGGCGTCGACATCGCCAACTGCCAACGCGGCATTGCCCGCCGCAACCAGCGCATCCACGCTGTTCGGGCTTTGCGACAGCCGCTCCAGCGCGCGGCCCAGTTCCTGCGATTCGGCAGAAGGCAGCGCTTGCACCACCTCTTGCGCGCCTGCCGATGCGGGCAGCATCACGCTGGCAAAAGCCGCGAGCGTCATTGGAAAATATCTGGTCATGGGGTGCGTTTCGCAGGCGGCAGATTAAGGCTGGATGAGCCGTCCTACTGGTTGTTCTGACGACCGAGAAAACGCGGAATGTTCACCGCCCCGTCGCCATCGCCCTTGTCGTCATCCTTCTTAGCGCTGCCCTTGTCGCCCTGCCTGTCGTCGGCTTTGCCGCTATCCTGCGCCGACCCGCGAGACAGATTTGCCATCCGCTCGAACAGGGTGCTGCCCGAACTCTTGGCTGGCGGTTCGTCCGCAGTTTTTGCCGCCGCTTCGCTTTCGCCGCCACCGGGGATCAGCCCGCGACGTCGACCGCCACCGGTCCGGACCTGAAGCGGCTGGTCGTCATCCGCCAGCTTGTCGGCACTGGACAACAGGTCGTCGCCGCCATCTCCGGCAGCTTTTTGCGGGGCAGCTTCCAGCATTGCGCCCAAATCGAGCGGCGCATTATCCCCGTCCCGTGGTGTGTCGTCCCACTCATCGTCCGCCCCGTCGCTATCGACAGTCTTGTCCGAAGAACCAAAACCGTTGCTATCAGCACCCGACGCATGGCCTGCATCGCTCGCAGGATCTGGCAGTTTTGCGCCGGTTTCCGCCGCTGGCTTTTTCGGTTCCGGCTCATAGGCTTCGGGCAATTCGCGGCGCATTCCGGCAAGCGGATCGACGATACCATCGACATCGCCGTCGTCTTCCTCGCCCTCGTCGAAATCGTCGTCGCCGTCGAGCTGGAACCCGCCGAGCGACAGAGGCGCGCTGTCAGAAGGCGCGGCATCTTCCATCGCCGTATCGGTTACGCCTGCGTCCTGGTCCATCCCCTCGTCGGTATCCTCGTCAGGCAATTCCAGCACGGGCCGCTTCGGCGCACGGCTTGCGCCCAGCGACAGCGAATGGGTGGTCCCACTCGCATCGGTCGCACCATTGCTCGGTTCGATACCGGTAGCGACTACAGAGACGCGGATCTTGCCGTCCAGGTCGGGATTGAACGCCGAACCCCAGATGATGTTGGCGTCTTCGTCCACCAGCTCGCGGATGTGGTTCGCGGCCTCGTCCACTTCGAGCAGCTTCATGTCTTCGCCGCCGATGATAGAAATGATGACCCCCTTCGCACCCTGCATGGAAACCCCGTCCAGCAGCGGGTTGGCAATGGCGCGTTCGGCGGCTTCCAGCGCGCGGTTCTCGCCCTCGCCTTCGCCAGTGCCCATCATCGCCTTGCCCATTTCCTCCATCACCGATTTTACGTCGGCGAAATCGAGATTGATGAGGCCGGGCATCACCATCAGGTCGGTTATCGAGCGCACCCCCTGTTGCAGCACTTCATCGGCCAGCTGGAACGCTTCCTTGAAGGTGGTGTCCGCCTTTGCAATCAGGAACAGGTTCTGGTTGGGAATGACGATCAGCGTATCGACGTTGCGCTGTAATTCCTCGATCCCCGCTTCGGCCGCGCGCATCCGGCGCGTGCCTTCGAAAAGGAATGGCTTGGTCACGACGCCGACCGTCAGCACACCCTTGCGCCGCGCCGCCTCGGCAATCACGGGTGCCGCGCCGGTGCCGGTGCCGCCGCCCATCCCGGCAGCGATGAAGCACATGTTCACCCCATCGAGCAGGTTCTCGATTTCCTGAACGGTTTCTTCCGCCGCAGCCTTGCCGACTTCGGGCCGCGCGCCTGCACCCAGCCCGCCGGTGATATCGGGGCCAAGCTGGATACGCGTGTCGGTCACTGCGTTGTTGAGTGCCTGCGCATCGGTGTTGGCGACGACGAAATCGACGCCCTCGATCTGTGCGGCAATCATGTTCGCCACCGCGTTGCCGCCAGCGCCGCCGACGCCGATAACCGCAATCCGCGGGCTAAGTTCGTCCGAGGCTGCGGGTCCGATATTTATGCTCATTGCGTATCGCTCCAGGGGGCGTGGCAGGCGGGCCTGCTGTTATTTCGTGGGTCTATACCCGTATTTCGCCATGTCTGCCAGAAAGCCGAATCGCCGGGCATAGGGGGTAGGCGCTTATCCACAGGGTTCGGTTTCGGCTTGTGGACAAAATGCTGGGTGAATGCGGGCATCAAAACCCCTCGCGGGCGATGCGGAACATGCGCGAAAGCAACGCTATTCCACCCTCGCGCACAGTGCCGACCGGGCTGGCCCCGATGTCAATCGTGCGAATATCGACCGGATCGCTGGCGGCATAGAGGCACAGTCCGGCAAGCGTCGCAAAACCCGGAACGCCATGCGCGTTGGGCAGTCCACGAAGCGCGGGCGGACGCCCGATACGCACCGGACGGCCCAGCGCGCTCTGAATGAATTCGGCAATACCCGCCAGTTCCGCGCCACCGCCCGTCAGCACCACACGGCTGCCCTTCGCCTTGGCAAGGTCGGTATCCTTAAGTGCGCGATTGATTTCGTCGGTCAGCTTCGCGAGCTGTTCCGTAACCACCCCGATCAGCTCGGCGCGTGGAATGCGGTTGCGGTCGTCCGCACCGCGCGCCGTCGGTCCGGTTTCCACATTCGTATCGTTTGGCCCATTCACCGGAATCATCTCGCGGTGATCGCCGGGGCTGGCCATCGCCGAACCGGAAACGCATTTCAGGCGCTCTGCCTGGAACCGGCGAATACCGAACGCTCCGGCTACTGCGTCGGTGATGGTGCTACTGCCATGCGGTATTGCGCGCAGGGCGTGCATCATGCCGCCTGCGTAATGGCTCACCGTCGTCAGATCGCCGCCGATCTCGATCAGCACCACGCCCAGCTCGCGTTCCTCGGCAGACAGGCAAGCATGACCTGCAGCTATCGGCGCGCCGACAACGCTTTCGACATGCAGATGGGCGTTCTGGACCGCTTCGATCAGGTTGTGGACGGGGGCGCCATCGGCCAGCATCACGTGGATATCGACCGCCAGCTCTTCGGCATGAAGACCCGCCGGGTCGGCGACCCCATGCGCGCCGTCCAGTGTGTATTGCGCCGGCTGTGCGTGCAGGACCATCCGCTGGTCGGGCTGCAACTGATCGCGTGCCGCAACCAGCAGCAATTCGACGTCTTCCTTTTCGATCCGCCGCCCGCCGATATCGATCACGGCACGCGAAACGTGGCTACTTAGCCCGGCCCCCGCACAGCCGACCCAGACGCTGCTTATGCTGGTCCCGGCGTTTTTCTCGGCCCGCTCCACGGCGTCGCGGATGGCATAGGTCGCCGCAGCCGGATCCGTGACATAACCGCCCTTTATACCCTGGCTGGCACGGTGGCTCGAACCCAGCACGATTAATTCGCCCGTCTCGGCGACACCCATGATCATGGCCGAGATCCGGAACGATCCGATGTTGATGGCGCCGAACACCTTGCTGATGCGGGGGAGTGACATCAGTTCGCCGCGTCCACACTCGCAACGTCACCCCGGCCCGGCACGCGCAGGTGAATACGCCCCTCAACCCGCATGTCGAAATGGGCAACCTTGCCGCCGATCAGCCGCCTGCGGCCATCCAGCGTCGCGAAGGAAACGAGCGCCGCCGCCGCTTCGCGCTTGCCGTGCGGCAGGGCCACGGTCTGGCCCGTAGCAAACTCCAGATCCCAGCGGCGATTGCCGACCCATTCCGCTTCCGCCACGCGGGTTTTCAGCGCAGGCGCGGCATCCAGCAGCCGCTCCAGCGAAGCGACTTGCCGCGTCACGCCCGGTCCGCCGATCACCAGCATGCCCTTTGCATCCTCGGGCCGCACTGGCTCCAGTTCCACTCCCTCGGCGTCGATCAGTACCAGCCGGTCCGCCTTGCGCAAGGCCGCGTGCGGCGTGCGTTCGACGATGTCGATGACCAGCGTTTGCGGCAACTGGCGCGAAACGCGAGCGTCGCGAATCCAACTCAGCGTCAGCAAGCGCGCCCGAACCGCTTCGACATCGACCAACGGCATCGGCGTTTCGTGCTCGGCCAGCACTTCGTTGTAGACCTTCTGGTCGTTCATCCGCTCGAGCCCGCGCACGCGATAATTCCGGACCACAAAGCCCGCATCCGCCGCAGTTGCCGCGAAGTGCTGGCGTGCCAAGGCAGGCACGCCCAGCAGGTTGGCAATCAGCAACGCGAAGGCTGCCAGCGTCGCAAAGATCGCAAAGGTGAAAACACGCTGCAATTGTGGTTCGGTGAAGGGCAGCATGCCGACTGCGGAGTCGAGCACCGATCCTGTTCGCGCCTTGGCACGGCGGGCGGATTTTGCACGGTTCTGTGCTGCCGATGCGCGGCGAACACCCTGCGCCTTACGCTTTATCTTCGCCATCGGCTCCCCCTGCCTTAGCGTGACGCCGCAGCGCATCGGCCACGATCAGTTCAACCAGATCGCCGTAGTCGATCCCGCAATAGACGGCCTGTTCGGGCACCAGGCTGAGCGGTGTCATGCCCGGCTGCGTATTGGTTTCCAACACGAACAGCCCTGCCAGCCCCTTGGTGTCATCCCACCGGTAGTCGGTGCGGCTGGTGCCGTGACAATTGAGTGCGGCATGGGCGCGCAGGGCGTAATCGAGGCAGGCAGCGGCGATATCCTTGGGCAAGTCCGCCGGGCAGATATGATCGGTCTTGCCGTCCGTGTATTTGGCATCGAAATCGTAAAAACCGCTTTTTGGCACCAGTTCTGTAACGCCCAGCGCACGCGGGCCGTCGGCTTCATCTATGACGGCAGTGGTCAGTTCGCGTCCCGGAATGAACGGTTCGGCCAGCAGGCTTTCGAAATCCGCCCACGGCCCCGGAGCATCGCGCGTGATGGGATTGCCGTAATCGCTTTGTTCGGTGACTATGGCAACGCCGACGCTGGAGCCTTCATTGACAGGCTTGAGAACGTAGGGCCGCGGCAGCGGATCGCCTTCGAACAAAGTCTCGCTGGCGACGATATGCCCGCTCGGCATCGGGATGCCCTGCGGCACCAGCGCTTGTTTCGTCAGCTGCTTGTCGATGGCGACGACCGAGGCGGCAAGGCCGGAATGGGTATAGGGCACGCCCATCAGGTCGAGCATGCCCTGCACCGTCCCGTCCTCGCCCGGAACGCCATGGAGCGCGTTGAACACGACATCGGGCGAGACCGCGGCGATACGCGCGGCAACGTCGCGGCCCATATCAATACGCGTGACCCGATGTCCCCGCGCCTCCAGCGCATCGGCAACGCCGTTACCGGACATGAGCGAAACCGGGCGCTCATTCGCCCAGCCGCCCATCAGGACGGCGATGTGAAGGTTTTCCAAACTACTCACGGCCGACCCACCCGCTGGATTTCCCATTCCAGCCGAACGCCGCTGTCTTTGTACACGCGCTGGCGCACGGCTTCGCCCAATTCCTCGATGTCGCTGCTGGTCGCGTCGCCGGTGTTGATGAGGAAATTGGTGTGCTTCTCGCTCACCTGCGCCCCGCCCAGTTCCATCCCGCGGCACCCCGCCGCATCGACCAGTTGCCACGCCTTTGCGCCATCGGGATTCTTGAACGTCGATCCGCCGGTTTTGGTCCGCAGCGGTTGCGACGCTTCGCGTTCCGCCGCGATGCGGTCCATTTCCGCGCCGATCTCAGACGGATCGCCCGGCTGTCCCCTGAACCGTGCCGCCACGACGATTGCGCCATCGGGCAATTCGGAATGGCGATAGCGGTATTTCAGATCGGCGACGGGCAGGGTGTAGGGTCGCCCATCGGACTGCACGACGTCGCAATCGATCAGGCAATCGGCAACCTCGCGTCCGTAAGCGCCGCCATTCATCCGCACGAACCCGCCAACGGTGCCGGGAATGCCGCGCAGAAACTCAAGCCCCGCAACACCCGCGTCCCGCGCGGTCGAGGCAACCAGAATACCACTTGCCCCGCCGCCGCACGCCACAACGCAATCGTTATCTACGACAACATTCGAGAACGCCTTGCCCAACCGCACGACAATACCGGGCACACCGCCGTCGCGCACGATCAGGTTCGATCCAAGCCCCAGCGCCATCACCGGCATCTCGCCATTCATGCGTTCGAGGAACTGTTGCAGGTCGGATGCGTCGGATGGCTCGAACAGCCAGTCCGCCGCACCGCCGGTCTTGAACCAGACCAGCTTCGCCAGCGGCGCGTCTGGCGTCAGTTTGCGCAACGCACCTTCTGCTTTTAGTACAGAGGCAGCAGCAGCAACGCCGCTGTCGCCCGCATCGGGTGCAGCGCCGCGTTGGCCCATCGCCCAATCATCCAGCCCGCGTGTGGTCATGCGCCGCGTTCCGCTGCAATCGCGGTGGCCAGCTGTGCCGCCCATTTGGTAATATCACCTGCACCCAGACACACGACGATATCTCCGCCCTGCAAATCTTCGGCCAACGCGGCGGCCAATGCCGGTTGGTCGGCAATCGTGGTGGCGAAGCGATGCCCGCGCGATTTCAAGCCGGCGACCAGACTGTCGGCGTTCACACCCTTGATAGCGTCTTCGCCTGCTTCGTACACCGGCGTCACATAGACCTTGTCCGCATCGTTGAAGCAGTTCTGGAAATCGTCCATCAGATCGGAAAGCCGGGAATAGCGATGTGGTTGCATCACCGCGATAACACGCCCGCCCGCGCCGGGCGCCAAGCTGGCGCTCTCGCGCGCGGCGGACAGGACGGCAGCAATTTCCACCGGGTGATGGGCGTAGTCGTCAATGATCCGGACGCCGCCAATTTCGCCAACCTGCGTGAACCGGCGCCGCACTCCGCCGAACTTGCCGAAGCCGCCGCGCACGATCTCGTCGCCGCAGCCCATTTCCACCGCAACGGCGATGGCGGCGAGCGCATTCTGCACATTGTGTCGGCCAGGCATGGGCAAATGCACGCCCTCGATCCGCCGGTCTTCCGCGCCTCGCTGCCGCACCACAACATCGAACGCATTGCCACCCTCTACGGGTCGCACATTGACGCCGCATATATCCGCCTGAAGCGAGAAACCATATGTAACTACCCGCCGGTCGCGCACTTGCCCGATGACGGACTGCACTTCGGGATGATCGATGCACAGGATCGCCGCGCCATAGAACGGCACGTTATGAATGAACTCCACGAAGGCGCGCTTTACGCCATTGAAATCGCCATAGTGGTCGAGATGTTCGGGGTCGATGTTGGTGACGACCGCAAGCGTTCCATCCAGCCGCAGGAAACTGCCGTCGCTCTCGTCGGCTTCCACGACCATCCAGTCGCTGTCACCCAACCGCGCGTTGGAACCGTATTGCTCGATAATGCCGCCGTTAATGACGGTGGGGTCAATATCGCCTGCATCGAGCAACGCGGCGATCATGCTGGTCGTCGTCGTCTTGCCGTGCGTGCCTGCCACCGCGACCGTGCTTTTCAGGCGCATCAGCTCGGCCAGCATCTCGGCCCGGCGAACCACCGGAATGCGGTTTTCCAAGGCGTGCGACACTTCGGGGTTCGTCCGGCGGACGGCGGTTGAGGTCACCACCACGGCAGCCCCTTCCACATTCTCCTTTTCGTGCCCGATACGCACCGCGATGCCCCGTTCGCGCAGTCGTTCCACACTCGGCCCCTCCGCGATGTCGGAACCTTGCACGGTATAGCCCAGGTTCGCCATGACCTCGGCAATGCCGGACATGCCGATCCCGCCGATCCCGACGAAGTGGATCGTCCCGATATCGGTGCCCACCCCTTTCATCGCCAGCCCCTCATTGAACGCCCTTCATTCCGCACCATCTCGCGATGAATTGGCCCGTGTCGCGCCCTGTCCGGCCACGACACCCTGCGTCGCGCCGCGCGCATTGTTCCCGCCGACGCGGATCACATCCATCAGCTCGCCCCCGCCGAAACTTTCGACCAGGTCGGCAAGGTCTTTCACCGCATCGGGCCGTCCGCAATTCCACGCTGCATGGGCGGCTGTGGCCAGCGTTTCGGGATGCTGCGCCATCGCCTGTATCTGCTTGGCCAGCTCGGCGGCGGTGAAGGCGGGCTGGCGGATCATGCGCGCCCCGCCCTGCTTCACCATCTCGCGCGTGTTGGCCGCCTGGTGATCGTCGGTTGCGATGGGCAGCGGGATAAGGATGGCGGGACGGCCCACGGCGGTCAGTTCGGCAATGGTAGAGGCACCGGCCCGTCCGATAAACAAATGAGTATCGGCAAGGCGCGCGGACATATTATCGAAATAGGTCGCCAGTTCGGCAGGAATATCATGGCTGCGATAGCGTTGCCGCACAGTGTCGATATCCTCGGCACGACATTGCTGCGTAACCTGCAAACGGCTGCGAATGGCGGGGGGCAGCATGGCGAGCCCGTCAGGCACAACCTCGCTCAGCACCCGCGCGCCCTGGCTGCCACCGGTGACCAAAACCCGCAGCAGACCGTCTTCAGTAAATGGCGGGGAACGGCTCGTCGCGCAATGACAGCACACCATGCCGCACCGGATTGCCGACCAGTGCGACCTTGTCCGCGAACTTCGCTTTCAGCCGCGCGACCCTGGGATAAGCCGTGGCGATGGCCTGCACGCGGCCCGCCAGGAGGCGGTTGACGCGGCCCAGCACCGCGTTCTGTTCATGCACGACGGTGGGAATTTTGGCCGAGGTCGATGCGAGCAGCGCAGGCAGGGCAGGATAGCCGCCGAAGCCCACCACAGCGACCGGTGCGAAGCTGTCGAACAAACGCAGCGCCATCGTGCGCCCTTGCAATACCGCACGTATCGCGCTGAACCAGCTCAGCGGATTCTTGCCGAAGCGGCCTGCGGGCAGGACGTGGGCGGGCAGGAAATCGGGCTTGCCGGGAATGGCGGCCCCGCGCTCGTCCGTAATCAGCGCAACGTGGTGCCCACGACGCTCCAGCTCGCTCGCCAAGGCGAACGCCGGGATAAGATGTCCGCCGGTGCCGCCTGCCGCCAATACGAAATGGCGGCTGGCGCTTGCATTTTTGCTGGTGGTCATAGCGTGCTCCTGTCCGCGCGATGGTCAGCCATGATAGCACGCAATCCCGGTGTCCGCTTGCCAAGATACGGATTGCGGCGTGTAATCGCCAGCAGCAGGCCGACGGCAAGGCACACCGCGACAGTGGACGACCCGCCATAGGAAACCAGCGGCAGCGTCATGCCCTTGGACGGCAGCAGTTGCAGATTGACCAGAATGTTGATGAACGCCTGCCCGCCAAGCTGCGTCACCAGCCCCGCCCCGGCCAATAGGACAAACAGGTTTTCTTCATCCGCCAACCGCACCAGCACCCGCAGGATGATTGCGGCATAGAGTATCACCAGAGCCGCGCAGGCAATCAGTCCGAACTCTTCACCGATGACCGAAAAGATGTAGTCGGTATGCGCTTCGGGCAGGCGGTTTTTCGCTTCGCCCAGCCACATGCCGGTGCCCGACCAACCGCCCGACAGCAGCGTCCGTGCCGCCGTATTGACCTGATCGAATTCGGAACCCCCGCCCAGATATGCCTCGATACGGTGGCGCATGTTGTCGTAGAAGAAATACAGAGCAGTCAACGCCGCGATACCCAAACCGATTGCCGCACCGATGGCGCGAATGGGCGCGCCCGCCAGCAGGATTAACGTCAACCAGACGCCGGTGAACAGCACTGCTGCGCCAAGGTTGGGCTGGAATACCAGCGGCACGACGACCAGCGCCATGCCCAGCGTGGCAACGCGGATCACCGGCAGGTCCGGATCACGCAGGCGCCAGCTCAGCACCCATGCCAGTGCAATGGCGAAGCCAGGCTTCAGGAACTCCGAGGGCTGAATGCCCATGCCGAAACGGATCCACCGCTTCGCGCCGTTCACTTCATAGCCGATGAAAGGCACCAACAGCAGCAGGACCAGCATCGCCGCCGCCAGCAGCACGCCCACACGGCGGGCATTGTCGCGGCTAAGCAGGGAAGCGCCCAGCATCGCGACTATCCCGGCAATCTGGAACCCGATGTGCTTCCAGAAAAAATACAACCCGGGCAGTTGCGTGTCGTCGGTGGAAAGACGCGCCGCGCTGGCGGGGGAGGCGGTGGCGACAGCAATGGTACCGCCGAACATCAGCAGCAAGACCAGTCCCAGCAACCACAAGTCGATCTCGCGTCGCCAGATGCGAAATTCGTTTTGCCAGCCGCCACCTGGCGTATGGGTCCCAGTATGTGCGGGTACGTTGGCGCGGGCTTGCCGGGCGTACCGGTCGAGCGGAATCCGGTCTGCTGACGGGGCGCTCATCGTACGCCTCCGGTGGCTGCATTGCACAGGTCGATACCCGAAGCTGGAACGGTGTCGCTGGTGGCGAGCGTTACCAGCTGCGCGAAATACTGCCCGCGTTTTTCGTAATCGCGGAACTGGTCGAAGCTGGCGCAGGCCGGGGACAACAGCACGACATCGCCCGGTTTCGCATCGGCAATGGCGCGCGCAACCGCTTCGCACAGCATCTCTGCGCGCACGACCCGTACATGGGGTTCTAGCAGTTCGGCGAAGCGCGGCCCGGCCTCGCCGATGGTGTAGGCGCAGGCGATATTGCCGAGATGCTGCGCGCAGTCGCCCAGCCCGTCTTCCTTGGCCAGGCCGCCCACGATCCAGCGGATGCGGCCCTCCGGCGCAGCGGGAAAAGCGGCCAGTGCAGGCGCGCAGGACGCCGGATTGGTTGCCTTGGAATCGTTGATGAACAGCACGCCGCCATACTCGCCCAACCGTTCCATGCGGTGCGGCAACCCGGCAAAGCTGCGCAAACCCTGTTGTATTTCCGCGTCGGACAAACCCAGGACGCGGCAGACCGCGATGGCCGCGCCAGCATTCTCCAGATTGTGCGGGCCTTGCAGGGATGGCCATGCGGACTGCTCGCCGGTTGAAATTGCGCCTTCGAAAGCCTGTTCTATTGCATGGCCCACGACGCCGGACGCCAGATGCGCGCCTTCGAGCAGATACTTCGCGGGAAGCACCGCATCACCGCCTTCGGTCTGCATTGCGAACAGCCGCAGTTTCGATGCTGTATAGGCTTCCATCCCGTCATACCTGTCGAGATGGTCGGGCGAGATGTTGAGCAGCACTGCGACTTCGCAATCCAGCTGCCGCGTCAGGTCGATCTGGTAGCTCGAGAGTTCCAGCACATAGACGCCGCCTTCGGGCAGCGGTGTCTGCGCCAGTATCGCCTCGCCGATATTGCCGCCCATCAGGGTCGGCATGCCGGCTTGCTTCAGGATATGGTGGAGCAGCGCCGTGGTGGTCGATTTGCCATTCGTGCCGGTGATGCCGACCACGCGATGCGCTGGCAGAGCGTCGCGAAGCTGCGCAAACAGTTCGATATCTCCGATAACGGGCACTTCGGCTAGAACGGCCTGCGTTGCAATCGGGTGGGTATTCAACGGCACGCCGGGCGACACGACGATCCCGGCATAGCCCGCAAGGTCGATCTCCAGCGGGTCGGCAAAGTCCAGCGCAGCGGTCTCGTTAAATTGTGCAGCCAGCGTGTCGCGTGCCTCTTCCTGCCGGTCCCACGCGGTCACCTGCGCACCGCTGGCCAACAGGCATTGCGCCGCCGCCAGTCCCGACCGCGCAAGACCGAGCACCGCATAGCGTTTGCCGCGAAAGGCGTCGCCGGTCATCATCGCAGCTTCAACGTCGCCAGACCCAGCAGTGCGAGGATTATGGAAATGATCCAGAACCGCACGACAACCGTTGATTCTGCCCAGCCCTTCTGTTCGAAATGGTGATGAATGGGGGCCATCTTGAAAATGCGTTTGCCCGTCCGCTTGAACCAGAAGACCTGGATAATGACCGACAGCGCCTCCGCCACGAACAGGCCGCCGACGATACCCAGCACGATCTCGTGATGGCTGGCCACCGCGATTGCGCCCAGCGCCCCGCCCAGGGCCAGGCTGCCGGTGTCGCCCATGAACACGGCGGCCGGCGGCGCGTTAAACCACAGGAACGCCAGCCCCGCGCCCATTATCCCGGTGCACAGGATGGCCAGCTCGCCCGCGCCCGGCACATGCGGGATGCCAAGATAGGCTGAGTAATCAACGCGCCCGACGAGGTAGGCGATGATGGCGAATGTCCCCGCCGCAACGATGACCGGCATCGTTGCCAACCCGTCCAGTCCGTCGGTCAGGTTCACCGCATTGCCCGCGCCGACGATGACGACCGCGGCGAACACGTAATAGAATGGCCCCAGCGGGATCGAAACGTCGGACAGGAAGGGGATATAAAGATTTGTGTTGATCTGGCTGACGATGAGATAGCTGGCGACGCCGGCTACGGCGAATTCACCGAGCAACCGGACCTTGCCGGAAACGCCTTTGTGGCTGGCCTTGGAAACCTTGTCGTAATCGTCGAGAAAACCGATGATGCCAAAGCCCAGCGTCACGGCAAGACAGGCCCAGACGTAAATATTGCGCGGGTCCATCCACAGCAACATGGCGACACTCAGCGCAATCAGCATCATCAGGCCGCCCATGGTCGGCGTGCCGCGCTTTGCCAGATGCGTTTGCGGCCCGTCCTCGCGGATCGGCTGGCCTTTGCCCTGCCGCACCCGTAGCATGTTGATGAAACGTGGCCCGATGATCAGGCCGACCACCAGCGCCGTCATCAGCGTCGCCCCGGCGCGAAACGTCTGATAGCGGACGAGGTTGAACAACCCTTCGAACCCGGCCCATTCGGCAATCAGATACAGCATTCAGCCATCCCGGCCCATAATTTGTCCTGCGTCCTGCCCCGCACCGGCCTGCGTTCCGGGCGCGGTAAAGTGGTCCACCACCGCGCTCAGCCCGACGGAGTTGGAACCCTTCACCAAGACCGCATCCCCTGCGGTCAAGCCAAATTCGTCCAGCGCCAAAATCGCATCGGCGGGGCCATCGCAATGCGCGAAGCTGAGCCCACCGACAAGCGCACCGCCCGCGCCTTTCCCCAAATGGGCGGCGAGGCTGCGCATATCGTCGCCGACCAGCACAGCGAAATCCACACATGCCTCGGCCAGCGGTTCGGCAAGCTGCTGGTGGAAGCGTCGGCTGAAATCGCCCAGCTCCTTCATGCTGCCCAACACCGCGATACGGCGATGCGCAGGCGTCTGGCCCAATTGCGCCAATGTTGCGCGCATGGAGGCGGGGTTGGCGTTGTAGCTCTCATCCATCAGCACGGCATGGCCGCCTGCGACCGCGAAACGATGGCGCGCCCCGCGCCCCTTCAGCCCGCCCATTTCCGCCAGCGCCAGTCCTGCCGCGCCAAGATCGCCGCCGACTGCCTGCACGCATGCCATCACCGCCAGCGAATTGTCGATCCAGTGGTCGCCGGGTGCGGCAATTTCGTAACAGACACGCATGTTGCCCGCTGCCGCGCCGAGTTCCGCTGTTACCAGCGATCCACCCGTCGGCACCGGAATGGCATCGAGCAGACGCACATCAGCATGGGCACTTCGCCCGAAGGAAACGACTTTTGCGCGGGTCGCGCTTGCTGCGTCGCGCAACCGGGCGAACTGGTCGCTGTCGGCCGGAATGACGGCATGGCCGCCCGCTACCAGCCCATCGAAAATCTCCGCCTTTGCGTCCGCAATCGCTTCGATACTGCCCAAGTTCTCGATATGGGCGGGCGCGATGGTGGTGATGAGGGCAACATGCGGCTGCACATGCTGCGTCAGCCCGGCAATTTCGCCCGCATGGTTCATGCCCATCTCGAACACCCCATAGCGGCTGCGCGCGGGCATTCTTGCAAGGCTGAGCGGCACCCCGACATGGTTGTTGTAACTGCGCACCGAACGATGCGTCGCGCCGTGACTGCTGCGGTCCAGTGCGGCAAACAGCGCTTCTTTTACGCCTGTTTTGCCAACCGAGCCGGTCACCGCGATACGCCGCGCGCTACCACGATTGCGAGCCGCCGTGGCAAGCAAGACCAGCGCCGCATTCGTGTCGGCGACAAGAATATGCGGTTGTGCGATGGGCCGGTCCACTATCGCTGCCACGGCCCCCTTCGCAAACGCGCTATCAAGGAAACGATGGCCGTCCATCGCCTCGCCTTTGAGGGCGAAGAACAGGTCGCCCTCGCGCACATCGCGGCTGTCGATCTCGACGCCGCCGCATTGGAAGTCGCACGAAGCCGTTCCGCCAGTTGCGGCGGCAATCTCGGCGGCGGACCACAGCGCCAGCGGCAACGTATCGCGCGCGGATCGCGGGCCATTGGCGCAATAGGGGATGTGAGGCCATCAGGAATCAGCTCCATGCCGGGCAGCCGCTTCGCGCACCACCTCGACATCGTTGAAGGGCAAGGTCTGCATCGTGTCTCCGGAACCGGTAATCTGGCCCTGTTCATGGCCCTTGCCCGCGACCAGCACGATGTCTTCGGCACGAGCAAGACCGACGGCGTGGTCGATGGCGGCACGACGGTCGCCAACTTCCTCGATTGGCGAACGGGCGCCTGCCTTGATCGCGGCGCGGATGGCGGCGGGGTCTTCGCCGCGCGGGTTGTCGTCGGTCACAATAGCGATATCAGCACATTCTGCGGCAATCGCGCCCATCGGTTCGCGCTTGCCGTGATCGCGATCACCCCCTGCGCCGAACACCATGATCAGCCGTCCCGCGACGTGCGGCCGCAGCGCGGCAATCGCCGCCGCCAGCGCGTCCGGCGTATGCGCGTAATCGACATAGACCGGGGCGCCGCATGCAAGAATTGCGGCACGCTCCAGCCGTCCCCGCACCGGCTGCAAGCGCGCCATCGCATCGAATGTCAGGCGCGCCTCGCCACCCGTCGCCAGCACCAGCCCTGCGGCGACCAGTGCATTGGCAGCCTGGTAAGCACCGATCAGCGGCAGGGCGACGGTATATGCGGTATCGCCGTGGCGCAGTTCCAGCGTCTGGCCCAGCCGGGTGGGCGTGTGAGACACCAGGCGAATACCGGTCTCGTCTCCAGCCTCCGCCGTGCTATCCCATACGCCGACCTTGAGCACGCGCAGATTGCGTTTGCGCGCGTGCCTGATGACACGCGCCGCCCAGTCGTCCCCGCTCGCATCGGGGCACCAGACGACAGCTGTGCCATTTTCGTCCACCACCTCGTCGAATAGGCGCATCTTGGCTGCGAAGTAGTCCTCCATGTCCGCATGGTAATCGAGATGGTCGCGGCTGAAGTTGGTGAAGCCCGCTGCCGCAACGCGCGGCCCCTCGTTGCGGTACTGCGACAGCCCGTGGCTCGACGCTTCATAGGCCACATGCGTCACCCCTTCGCGCGCCAGACCGCCAATATTGCTCAGAAACGTAACGATGTCGGGCGATGTCAGTCCTGTCGAAACGCTTTCGTCCGGCGTTGTGACACCCAGCGTGCCGATGCTGGCCGCGCGATGGCCCGACATGCGCCAGATCTGCCGCACCATCTCGACCGTGGAGGTCTTGCCGTTGGTGCCGGTCACCGCCAGCACGGTCTCGGGCACCGGGGTGAAGAACTGCGCGGCAAGACGGGCAAAAGCGCGCCGTGGCTCGGCATCGGCGATATGTACGGCACCCGCCACGTGCGCTTCGGGCCGGGCAACTACCGCGATTGCGCCTGCATTTATGGCGGCGGGAATGAAATCCTCGCCATTCGCAACCGCGCCGCGAAACGCACCGAACACGGTGCCCGGGGCGACCTTGCGATGGTCTATCGCAAAACCGGTGACCTGCGCTTCTGCATCCGTACCGGCGGGCAGGGCGATCTCCGCCTGTGCAGCAAGCCGGGCAAGGCGCATCAGTGCGTCTCCCCGATCAGCGGAGCGAGGTCGGAAAGGTCGATATCATGGTCGGCGGTGCGTGGCATGATCCCCATCAGCGGACCGACGCGCGGTACGATTTTGCCCACGATAGGCGCTGCATTCCAAGCCGCCGTACGCTGGAACGAGCTGGCCGTGGTCCCCTTGGGTTCGTCCAGCATAACGACGATGACGAAGCGCGGATCGTCCATCGGAAACGCCGCCGCAAAGGTCGAGATCAGCGAAGTTTCGCGATACCCGCCCTTCGTCGGTTTCTCCGCCGAACCGGTCTTGCCGCCGACACGATAGCCCGCTGCGTCCGCTTTGCGACCGGTGCCGTATTTGGCGATCATCCGCAGCAACTGGCGCATACGCGACGAGGTGCTGGGTTTGAACACCCGCCGCCCCTCCGGCACGTCCTCCGCCGCCAGCCGGTGCAGTGTTGCCGGACGCCAGACGCCGCCATTGACCATCGCGGCATAGGCGCTGGCGAGATGCAGCGGCGTTACCGCGACGCCATGCCCGTAGCTGACAGTCATATTGCGCACCCGTGACCAATCCTTGCCCGGCCAGATCGGAAACCCTTTTTCGTTCAGTTCGATCTGTGGGCGGTCGTTCATGCCCAGATCCACCAGCACCTGGCGCATCCGCGTCGCGCCCAGCTCGTCCGCGATGCGGGCGGTGGTGGTGTTGGACGAATGGATCAGCGTTTCCGCCACATTGAGCGACTGGCCCATATCGTGGCTGTCGCGCAGCGTGCGGCCCTGCACCTTGATCGGCCGGGCATCCCAGCGAAACCCGAAATCGCGCACCACGCCTGCATCGATCGCCGCTGCCACGGTAAGCGGTTTGAAGGTTGAGCCCAGCTCGTACACCTGGTTGGTGACGCGGTTGAACATGTGTTGCTGCCCCGCCGCATCGATCTTGTTAGGATTGAATTCGGGCAGCGAGGCCAGCGCCATGACTTCGCCGGTATCGACATCCAGAATGATGCCGGCCGCCCCCATCGCATTGGTGGCAAGCATGCCGCGCCGCAGCTCGTCCTCCAGCGCGCCCTGCACCCTGATGTCGATGCTGAGCGGGGTCGGCGTGCCGCGCCGGGCGGGGTCTTTCAACTGTGCATCCAGCACCTTTTCCATGCCGATGCGCCCATCGCCTGCCGAATTGACGAAACCAAGCACATGCGCCGCCATCGAGCCTTGCGGATAGTTGCGGTCCGGCTCCTCCGGCACTTCCAGCGCCAGCTCCCCCAGATCATTGATGCGCTTCTTGTCCGCGTCCAGAATGCGCGGGCGCAGCGTGATACTGGACGTGCGCTGCAACCGGCGCACGGTCAGCGCCTCATCCATGTCGGGGAAGATGGCCTTCAGTTCGCGCGCAATATCCTGCGGACTGCGCACCAGCGGATCGGTGGGATCGCCCATCGCCTTGGGATTGAACAGAAGCGATTGCGCCATGAACGCGCGCGCCAGTGGCACGCCGTTGCGGTCGGTAAGCTCGCCGCGTTCGGGCAGCCCGGCGGAAAGCGAGCGAGCGTCCCCGTCATCGTTTGCAAAGCCAAAATAGCCAACACGCACGATAGCCACCAGCGTCAGGAAAGCAAAGCCCATGGCAACCCACAGCACCCGTAAACGGGCAATGTTAAGTGCGTCCAACCGTCCGGAAACAAGATCGGCGCGACCCGTGCGCACCGAACCTTGGAGTGTCAGGGCGTTCATTCGCCGCCCCCGGACCCGTTGCCGAGTTCCGGTTCCATTCCCAGGCGGGTCGCGAGATCGAGATCAGCTGCGCCATCGGCCTGCTCGTTTGCCGCGCTGTTCCCGCTGTCGCTTTCGCTTCGGCCTGTCAGCGGTGAAACCATCGCGAGAATACCGTCGTCTTGCGGCGTAACATCGGACCGGGCCACGCGAATCGGTTGGGGCGCACCTGGCCCTTGCGGCGCACCCAGTGCGACAAGTTCGCGCTCATGGTCGAGATATTGCGCGGCGGTAGGCGGGCGATAGCCGAAATCGATGCGGTTCCAGTTGGCTAGCTGCTGCTGGTTCGAGCGAACCTGAAATTCGGTTTCCAGTTCGATCGTTTCCGCTTCCAGCGCGACGATCTTCTTTTCGGCTGCGTTGACGGCGCCTTTCACCGCATTGACTTGCGCCCAGAGCAGCACGACCGCGAGGAAGCAAATCGCCAGCACCACCAGCCAACCGACCTGGCGCAAACGAGAGCCGCCCGCCGTCATGCGCCTGCTCCAACCGAAACGTCAGATAGCGCGGGCGCCGCAGTGCGCACCGCATGGCGCAGCGTGCTGGACCGTGCGCGGGGGTTGCGTGCCAATTCCGCTGCACCTGGGCGGATAGCTTTGGACAGGCTGCGATAACGCGGCGCGGGTCCGGTTGCCTGCGGTAGATGGCGCGACCCGGACGCGACGCCTGCGGCATCGCGCAGATACCGCTTCACGATCCGGTCTTCCAAGCTGTGGAAGCTGACGACAGCCAACCGCCCGCCCTCGCCCAACAGCGTTTCTGCGGCGGCAAGGCCGGACTGCAACTCGTCCAGTTCGGCGTTGATATGGATACGTACCGCCTGAAACGTGCGGGTTGCGGGATCCTTTGGTGCACCCGGCGGGTGGCGCAACGCGGTACGCACCACGCGGGCCAGTTGTGCGGTGCTTTCAAGCGGGCGCGCCGCAACGATGGCGCGAGCAATACGACGCGACTGGCGCTCCTCGCCAAATGTATAGAGCACGTCCGCGATGGTGTCCGTATCCGCGCCATTCAGGAATTCCGCGGCAGTCTCGCCTTCCTGCGCCATCCGCATGTCGAGCGGGCCGTCCGACTGGAACGCAAAACCGCGCTGCGCCTGGTCGAGCTGCATCGAAGACACGCCTATATCCATCGTGATGGCATCGACGCGCGCGACGCCGACATCGGACAGGCTTTCGCGCATTTCGGAAAAGCGGCGCCGGTGCAGCACCAGTCGCGCCGGCGTGGCCTGCGCTTCGTCCCAGCCCTGCCCCGCCGCAATCGCATCGGGATCGCGGTCGAAGGCATGGACCGTAGCGCCTGTATCCAGCAGCGCGCGGGTGTAGCCGCCTGCCCCGAATGTCGCATCGACGACCACATCGCCATCCTTCGCACGGAGCGCGGCGATAACCTCGTCCAGCAATACGGGAATGTGACCGGCGGGCTGCGTCATGCGGCCTTCGCCCCGGCTTGCGCGACAAAGCTTTCGCACTCCGCCTTCAATTTGGCCATCTCATCGCCCATCCGGTACAGTTCCGACGGGCTCCACAGCGTGAAAAAGCGCCCGGCACCGCGAATAAACAGGCCACCATCGACCTTAGCCGCGCTGGCGAGATGCGGCGGCAGGGTGAAACGACCACTATCGTCGAACGGCACCTTGTCGAAGCCGAACAGCGCGAGCGAACGCGCATCGTAATCAAATTCGCGCCCGGCATTAAGCGCGACGTCGTATTCCCGGTCCAGCTGGTCCTGCAATTCGTCTTCGCGGTTGAGGCCGAAACCCACGATGCAAGGCCATGTAGCATGAGTATCGAGACAGACGACGCGCTTGTTGTCGCTCGCTTCTTTTACGGTTTTGCGGAAGGCGGACGGCAGCGCGAACCGGCCCTTGTCGCCAGCGGGCGAGTAGGCTTGTCCGCTATAGCTGACCCGGACCTGCGACACCGTAAAGCCTCCCCTGAACAACGCTGGAAAAGCCACCGCCCTTCCGCCTGAATTCAGACAAGACTTCGCCGAGCCGGACCGCGCGATACCGCCGCCGGAACGTCCCGAATTTTGGGACGCAGCACAAAACCTGCCTGATGGGCGAAGGTATTAACCTTACACCGCACGTGAGCAAAGTAAAAACTGGGGAATTCCGGGGTAAAGTCGTTAAAGCGTTATCATAACTAGCTTTTTCTCATAGAACATAAATCGAACAAGGTTAATGGCGGGCGTTCATGGCAGCCTTACCCGTCTTTTCCCCGCTTGATTTCGGCGTCGAATGCCAGGCTTAGCAACATGCGCAAAGCGGCAACGGATGCGTCGGCGTCGCCAGGCGGAGTTGCCTCCAGAATAGCAGCGTCGGCAAACAGGACGGCTGTGCCCGCGCCTATTGCACACCGGACCAGAACCGCATCGCCGGACAAGGTGCAGGCCGTCGCGTCCGCTTCGGTCGGCACGATGGAAAATCTGCCCGACTGACGTGTGAAAGCCTGTACGCCATTGTCGAATTTGTGGACGCCTTCTGCCGAAGCATTTGCGGACAGCAACAGCCCCCACCGCGCGAAGAGCGGCCCGAGCATCACGATATCGAGCGGACGACGACGGTCGCCGAACGCAAATTCGCTTTCCTCGGTCAGCATCGGATCGGCGAAGACCAGTATTCTGCCGCCTTTTCGGACCCATGCGTCGATCGCCACCAGATCGGCAGGTGGCAAGGCGGCGGGTTGCGCCAACACCAGATAATCGAGGTCCGCCAGCTGCTGCGTCGGAACGCCCGCGTCGTCGGCTTTGGAGAACCCGTCGAGAAGAACGGGTGTGTATTTCGTCTCCAACACCTTGCGCACGCGATGCAGCTCCGCACTGTCGTCCAGCAATTCGCCCAGGTCGGCCGTCTCGGCCCAGTAGAGCGGCAGGGAGGTACTAAGCCCCAACGGCTCTCGAGCCGCTTGCGGCGTTTGTTGCGTGGCTTCAGATGTGCAGCCGCCAGTGACGAGCATAAGTGCCAGCATTGGCCCGCGTAGAAGGTTAGTTGGGCGCATTGCCCGGTCTGGTTGCTGACGTGCCAGAAGGCGGCGGCAGAGCCTGTGTCGCGCTCGCAGTCTCGGTCGGGGCTGGCGAGGCCGGAACCACGCCTGCTTCCGCGAGGGGATCGTTTTGCGGCACCGGGCTGGCGTCCACCTGAACCGTAGCCGCTGCCTCCGGCACAGCGCTGGCTTCGCTCTGGTCGGCACGGCTGAGGATCGTATCGGCGAGCGCGATAATCACCACCACACCGACAAGGCCCGACAGGCCGACCTGCAAACGGTGGACGGTGTAGGATTTGATCGAATACGGCGCATTCTGCGCGTCGTCATAAGGGCCGTCGGGCCCGTCGCGTCCGACACTGTCCGTCGGGTCGAGGCGCGAGGGGCGCAGCGTATTGATACGGACATGATCGAGAAAACCGTTCGCCATGACCCAAGGCTAAGCCGCTAGTCCGTCATGTCAATAACCGGCTACGTCTGCGGTCCGGTACCAGAGGTGCTATCGAGCCAGTCGAACACCGGCAAATCGTTGGCGCGCAGCCAGTCCGCGTTATACAACGTCGAGAGATAGCGAAAGCCGCTGTCGCACAGGATCGTGGCAACGCGCGAATGCGCGCGGCCATCCGCCACCAGGCTCTTGCCCAGCATCACGGCCCCCGCCACATTTATTCCGCTGGACAGGCCAAGGCACAGCCCTTCCTCGCGCAGCAACCGCGCGACCCAGCCCAGCCCTGCCTCGTCCGAAACGCGATATTGCGCTTCGATAGGTGCACCTTCCAGATTGGCGGTGATGCGCCCCTGCCCGATGCCCTCGGCAACCGAAGACCCCTCCGCCTCCAGTTCACCATGCGCGTAATAATTATACAGGGCCGCGCCGTGCGGATCGGTCAGCGCGATACGGACGGTTTCGTCGCGTTCTTTCAGGCCCATGCCGACGCCCGCGATAGTCCCGCCAGTGCCCGCCGCGCAAGTGAACCCATCTATCCTGCCGTCCAACTGGTCCCAAAGCTCCACCGCCGTGCCGTCGATATGCGCCTTGCGGTTAGCGGTGTTGTCGAACTGGTTTGCCCACACCGCGCCCGGTGTTTCCTCCGCCAGCCGGCGCGAGGTATGGACGAAATGGTTGGCATCGGAAAACCTGGTCGGCGGCACCAGCACTAGCTCAGCGCCAAGCGCGCGCAGCGTGTCCATCTTCTCGCGGCTCTGGTTATCGGGCATCACGATGATGGTACGATAGCCCAGCGCATTGCAAACCAGTGCGATGCCGATGCCGGTATTGCCTGCCGTCCCTTCAACCACCGTACCACCGGCGGTCAGATCGCCGCGCTGTTCGGCATCGCGGATGATGGTCAGCGCGGCGCGGTCCTTCACCGACCCGCCCGGATTGGCGAACTCGCACTTGCCGTAAATATCGCAACCCGCCGCCACGCTTGGTCCGGCCAGGCGGACGAGCGGGGTGTTTCCGATCAGGTCGAGCGAATGTGCGGTAATCATCGGGGCCACGCTATGATGGCATCGCGCCTGCGCATCAGTCTTCCGGTGCGATGACCACCCTCAGCCCGTCGAGGTCGTCGGTGAACGGTATCTGGCAGGACAGGCGCGAGTTTTCGGTGCGGTGGTCGCTGCTTTCCAGCAGGTCGTCCTCGTCCTCGCCAAGCGCAGGCATCTTCGCGGTGAAAGCCGGATCGACGGTGATGTGGCACGTCGCGCACGAACAGCATCCGCCGCATAGGGCCAGCAATTCGTCGAACCCGTTGTCGCGGATGGCTTCCATGACCGTCAGGCCGGATGCGACGTCGATTTCGCTTTCTTCGCCTTCGCGGTTGACGACAATCAGTTTTGGCATGGTGGTCTGGCTCGCAATTCTGTCTAACGCAATTTTATCTGGTGCGGTTGGGCGGGTCGCTATGGCAGCGGCACGGGTTTTGCAAGGTGGGGGAGCGTGGATGGGACTTGATAAACAACAGCTACGTGCGGGGATCGACACGGTGGCCGGTTTGGAGCCGAAGGTCGCCGCCGCACTCGGCACATGTGGCTATCCCGAACCGCGCCACCGCGAGCCGGGCTATCGTACGCTGCTTCACATCATTGTAGGCCAGCAGGTTTCCGTCGCAGCCGCACGCTCGGTGGTCGCCAAGCTGGTAGCCGAACTGGGCGAGGAACTGGCACCCGATGCGCTGCTGTCGCGTGATTTCGACACGCTTCGCGCCTGCGGCCTGTCGCGGCAAAAGCAGGGCTACGCCCGCTCGCTGTGCCAGCTGGTTGTCGATGGCGAACTCGATATCGATCACCTGTCCGAAGATGACGAAGAAGCTATCGCCCAACTTACCCGCATCAAGGGTATCGGACGCTGGTCGGCGGAAATTTACCTGCTGTTTGCCGAAGGACGGCCCGATATCTGGCCAGCAGGCGACCTTGCTGTGATGGCCGGTATCGGCAGGATACTGGGCTTGCCCGAACGGCCCGACGAGAAGGCGACCCGCGCCCTGTCCGAACCCTGGCGACCCCATCGCGGCGCGCTGGCGGTCTTTACCTGGCATTGCTACGACAATCCCGCGCTTTGACGACACCTTTGGGCAGTCGGTCGAGCTTGCGATGTTTTGCGCGGCGCACATGACCACGGTAAGATACCGCCGTCCAACAAGGAGTCGTCCGATGTTTGCACCTGCCGATCGCCGCCGTCCCGCTCTTTCGCTCTTTGCCGGAGCCGCCGCCCCCGCACTGGCACTCGCGCTCGCGCTAGCGCTTCCCCAATCGACAATAGCCCAGATCCAAGCGGAGACCCCTGTTCCAATGACTACGCCAACATCCGTCCCTCTGGCCACCATCCCCCTGATCCCGCGCGATGCGCTGTTCGGCAATCCCACCCGCGCATCCGGCAATCTTAGCCCGGACGGCAAATGGCTCAGCTGGCTTGCCCCCGATAACGATGTGCTGAACGTCTGGATCGCACCCGTCGATGATCCCGATGCCGCCAAGGTTATGACCAAGGCAACCGATCGCCCCATCCGCCAGTATTTCTGGGCGCCGGATTCGCGCAGCCTGCTTTATATCCAAGACAAGGGTGGCGATGAAAATTTCCTGCTCTACGGCGTCGATATCGCCAGCGGTGCGGAACGCACGCTGACCGATTTCGAGGATACGCGCGTCGATATTATCGCGACCTCGGAAACAAAGCGGGATGCGATGCTGGTCGGGCTGAACAATCGCGATGCGCGTTTCCATGACCCCTATCTGCTCGATCTCAACACCGGCGAACTGACGATGGTGTTGCAGAACGATGCCTATGCCGGGTTCCTAGCAGACGACAATCTGGATCTGCGCATGGCTGTGCGGCCCAACGCGGCGGGCGGCATGGACTTTTTCACGATTACCGATGGCGTCATAGCGGACGAGGCCGGCGAAAGCACCGAACTGGCGGACTCGCTGACGACGCAGCCCGCCGGTTTCACCACCGACGGCAAGACGATGTACTGGATCGACAGCCGGGGCCGGAACACAGCCGCCCTGATCGCACAGGATGTGGCGACGGGTGAAAAGACCGTTATCGCCTCGAACGACAAAGCCGATATCGGCGGCGCGATGACCGATCCAAAAACCGGCGAGATCGAAGCCTATTCGTTCAATTACCTGAAGACCGAATGGACCGCGACCGACCCCGACGTGAAAGCCTCGCTCGACTGGCTCGATACCAAGCTGGAGGGCGAATTCGGCGTTCAATCGCGCACCGAAGACGATACGAAATGGATCGTGTGGAACGATCCCGTTACCGCACCATCGAAAACCTATATCTATGATCGCGACGCGCAGACGCTGACCGATTTTTACACCACGCGCCCCGAACTGGTGGGCGCGCCGCTGCAACCGATGCACACCCGCGAAATTACTGCACGCGACGGACTGGTGCTGCCGTCCTATCTCACCCTGCCGCCCGGCAGCGATGCCGATGGCGATGGCGTACCGGACGAAGCCGTGCCGATGGTGCTGGTGGTGCATGGCGGGCCGTGGGCGCGCGATGATTACGGTTATGACCGCGCTCACCAATGGCTCGCCAATCGCGGCTATGCCGTGCTTAGCGTCAACTTCCGTGGATCCACCGGCTTTGGCAAGAATTTCATTACGGCCGGCGACAAGCAGTGGGGCCTGAAGATGCACGACGACCTGATCGACGCGGTCGACTGGGCCGTGGCGGAAGGGATCACCTCGGACGACAGCGTCGCCATCATGGGCGGCTCCTACGGCGGATATGCCACGTTGGCGGGCCTCGCCTTCACACCGGAAAAGTTTGCGTGCGGGGTCGATATCGTCGGGCCATCCAACCTAGAAACGCTGCTTGAAACGATCCCGCCTTACTGGGAACCGTTGATCGCGCAGTTCCATGAGCGGATGGGCGATCCGCGCACGCAAGAGGGACTAGCGGCCCTGAAAAAGGCCAGCCCGCTGTATTCAGCAGACAAGATCACCAAGCCGCTGCTGATTGGTCAAGGTGCCAATGATCCGCGCGTGAAGCAGGCGGAGAGCGACCAGATCGTGACTGCAATGCAGGCGGCGGGCATTCCCGTCACATATGTGCTGTTCCCCGACGAAGGCCACGGCTTTGCCAAGCCTGCCAACAATATTGCCTTCAATGCGGTTGCCGAGAACTTTCTCGCCACCTGTCTTGGCGGAAGGGCCGAACCGATTGGCGATACGGTGACGGGTTCGACAGCGCAGATCGTCGAAGGCGAGGAGCATGTCCGGGGTCTGGCCGACGCAATGGGCGGCTAGCGCCAGGCGATGGGTCGCGCTACGCCTGGGTTGAAGGAGAGCGGCATGGCGCGACGCAAATCGATTTTTATTACCGGTGGCGGTTCCGGTATCGGGCGCGCCGTGGCGCAACGGTTCGCGCAGGGTGGCTGGTTCGTCGGGCTTGGCGATGTCGATGATGCGGGCATGGCGGGTACGGTCGGGATGATCGGCGCAGACAATGGTTTTACGCAGCGCTTCGACGTGCGTGAAAGGGCGGCATGGGACAAGGCCTTGGCCGCTTTCGACACGGCGGCGGGCGGGATCGACGCACTGGTCAACAACGCGGGCATTCCGCTGGGCGGGCCGCTTATCGAAAACAGCGAGGACGAGATTGCCCGTTGTCTCGACGTCAATTTGAAAGGCGTGCTGTTCGGCGCGCAGGCCGCATTTCCCTATTTATTGAAAACCGCGCCGGGCAGCTGTTTGCTCAATACCGCCAGCGCCGCCGGAATCTATGGTTCGCCTTCATCTTCCGTCTACAGCGCCACCAAGTTCGGGGTGCGTGGCCTGACCGAAAGCCTCGATGGCGAATGGGCCAAACATGGCATCAAGGTTGCTTCGCTCTGCCCATCCTTCATCGACACGCCGCTATTGTCGCATACGATGAATGCACGCGCGAATGCGGACATCCGCAGCCGCGTAGTGGATGCCGGCCTGGAAATCACACCGGTTTCCGAAGTCGCCGAGGCAGCGTGGAACGCGGTGCATGGCGACAAGGTGCATTGGCTGGTCGGCAAGACGGCGAAACGCATGGGGTTCGGCGCGCGGTGGATGCCGGGCCGCGTTCGCAAGGATATGCGGAAGCGCGGCTCGCTCTGACACCTAACGCAGTGCGTCGATGGCCTTCGCCATTTTCGCATCGCGCGCCGACAGCCCGCCATTGTCGCCCGCATCGTGCGTGGTCAGGGTAATATCGACGGTGGAATAGACGTTCGACCATTCGGGATGGTGGTCCTGTTCGTGCGCCAGCAGCGCGACACGCGCCATGAAGCCCCACGCCTCGCTAAAATCGCCGTGCTCGAATGTGCGCTGGATCGCCTTGCCATCTGCGCTTGCGGTCCAATCGGAGTGCGCGTCGAGCAGGCTAGCTCGTTCGGCGTCGGTCAGTTCGGATACGGACATGGTGCGCGGTCTTTCTGTTGTTACAATCACACGTTTCGCCTAACCGACGCAGTCATGCAAGAGGGCAGCCTTATCGCGCGCGACGTAGCCTGCCGGCGCGGCGAACGCCTGCTGCTGCGCGGTTTTTCCTGCACCTTGCAGCCCGGTGACGCACTGCTGCTGCACGGCGTCAATGGTGTCGGAAAATCCAGCCTGATCCGCGTTCTCGCCGGATTGTCGCGCCCGTTTGCAGGGACGGTGGAGCGCAATGGCGGCGTCGGCCTGATCGATGAAAACCCTGCATTGGACGAGCGATTGCCGCTTGCCAGGGCGCTGGCGTTTTGGAGCGCAGTGGATCGGGCTTCATGTCAAGCGCTGGATGCGCTCGGATTGCGGGAACTGGCAGACGTGCCGGTTCGCTACCTCTCCACCGGACAGCGCAAGCGCGCCGCCTTTGTCCGGTTATTGACGCAGCGATGCCCTGTCTGGTTGCTGGACGAGCCATTGAACGGGCTGGACGGCGCGGCGGTCACGCTGGTCGAGCGGCTGGTTGCAAACCACCGGGTGCAAGGGGGCATTGCCGTGGTTGCCTCGCACCAGTCGCTGACGTTGGATAGCGCGGCGCTGATTGCGCTGGAAGATTACGTACCATGATACGGCTGGCGGCTCTTTTGCTGAGACGCGACCTTGCCCGGTTAATGCCCGGTCGCGGCGGCAGTTTCTTGCCCGTCCTGTTCTTCTTGGCCGTTGCGATGCTGTTCCCCTTTGCGGTCGGACCTGATGCGGCGTTGCTCGGCAGGACGGGCGGCGGTATCATCTGGATCGCGGCGCTGCTGGCGGCGATCCTGCCGCTCGACCGGTTGGTTGCACCAGATCTCGATGCGGGGGTATTCGACCAGCTTGCGCTGCGCGGAATAGCCGACGAACTAACGTTGACGGTGCGATTGCTGGCACATTGGCTGACCTTTGCGCCGTTCCTGCTGTTCGCAGCATTTCCAGCGGCGGCGCTGCTCGGCCTCGACGGGACGACGCTGCACTTCGTATTGCTCGGTCTGATGGCAGGGACGCCCGGGCTGGCTGCAATCGGCGTAACGATTGCAACGCTGACAGCGAAATTACGGGGCGGCACGGCGCTGGCCGGCCTGTTGCTGATTCCGCTGGCGAGCCCGATCCTGATTTTCGGGGCCGGAGCCCTGACGCGGCAGGATTACGGCGCGCTGGCACTGTGTGGAGCTGTCAGCCTCGTGCTGGTCGCTGGCGCGCCATTCGCAGGCTCCGCTGCTGTGCGCGCGGCGCGGGAAAGCTAGCCGATCACGCGTAAGGCGGCTTGTGCAGGCCTTGCTCGCTCAACGTGAAAATCTCGTTGCCCGTCTCGGTAATGCCGATGGAATGCTCGAACTGCGCACTCAGCGACTTGTCGCGCGTCACGGCAGTCCAGCCATCGTTCAACAGCTTGACCCAGGGCTTGCCAAGATTGATCATCGGTTCGATGGTAAAGAACATGCCGGGCCGCAGCTCCGGCCCTGTCCCTGCCTTGGCGGCATGCACCACTTCGGGCGCATCATGAAACAGGCGCCCCACGCCATGTCCGCAAAACTCGCGTACCACACCATAGCGGAACTGCCCCGCATGGGCCGCAATCGCCGCACCGATATCGCCCAGCCGCGCCCCGGGTTGCGCGGCCTCGATGCCGACCATCAGGCACTCATGAGTCACATCGACCAACCGCCGCGCCTTGAGCGGCACATCGCCGACCAGGAACATGCGGCTGGTATCGCCGTGCCAGCCATCCAGCAGCGGGGTCACGTCGATATTGACGATATCGCCGCTCTTCAGCGCCTTGGGACCGGGAATGCCGTGACACACGACATGGTTGATCGAAATACAGCTGGCATGGGCATAGCCGCGATAGCCCATCGTCGCGGGCACCGCCCCGCCGTCTTGCATCAGACCTAGCACGCGGTCGTCGATCTCCGCGGTGGTGACACCGGGCTCTACAAAGTCGGTCAGGTCATCCAGTATGCTCGCTGCCAGCCTGCCTGCTGCGCGCATACCGTCAAACCCTTCGCTGCCGTGCAGCTTGATCGTGCCGTCGCGAATAACGGTCTCTTGCGCCGAAATGGTCTGATATTGTGTCATGCCCCGATATATAGCCTGCCGCGCGAAGAATTGCGAGTGTGCCAGTGCGTGCAAAAGCAGGGTGCAACGCAGCTCCGCATGACGCTATGGTGACACTATGAGCAACAAGAACAGCCGCATTCCCGAACTCCTTCAGCCCGACCGCGGGCAGACCGCCATCGCAATCCATACCGTAACCGGCGACGGGTTCGATGCGTGGAAAAAATCGTTGACCACCGGACAGGCCGCTTCGCTGGCGGCGCAGACGTTCGACGGCAGCGCGGGGCAGACCGCCATTGTGCCGGGGGGGCCGAACGATCCCGATGGCTGGTATGCGGTGGCGGGTGTAGCGGACACCGATACGCTCTCGCCGTGGTGCCTTGCTAGGCTGGCGGAAGTGTTGCCCGAGGGCAGCTATCGCCTTGCACAGGGCGAACCTGGTGCTGCGGTGCATGGATGGCAGACGGCGCAGTACCGTTTCGACCGATACAAGAAGGATGATACCGCCAAGGGGCCGCGCATCCTGCTGACCGGCGCAGTCAACGCGATCGACCGCGCGATGGCGGAAGCGCGTGCCGAGCATCTGGTGCGCGATATGGTGAACACGCCTGCCGAGGATATGGGACCGGCCGCCATCGAGGGACTGGCAGAAGATGTCGCGAAACGCCACGGTGCGACGTTACAGGTTACGAAGGGCGAGGCGCTGGAACGGGACTATCCGATGATCCACGCCGTCGGTCGCGCGGCTGCACGCCATCACGCCCCGCGTCTAATCCGCATCGAATGGGGCCGCGAGACCGATCCGAAAATCGCCATCGTCGGCAAGGGCGTATGCTTTGATTCTGGCGGGCTGGACGTAAAAAGCGCGGTCGGCATGAAGCTAATGAAAAAGGATATGGGCGGCGCGGCCCATGCGCTGGCCCTGGCTGATCTGGTGATGGGTGCACAGCTGCCGGTACGGCTGCACATGCTGATCCCGGCGGTGGAAAACGCCATTTCGTCCAACGCCTTTCGTCCGGGCGACGTGTTGCAATCGCGCCAGGGGCTGACAGTGGAAATCGGCAATACCGACGCCGAAGGGCGGTTGGTGCTTGGCGACGCGCTGACCCGCGCCAGCGAGGACGAACCCGAATTCATCATCGATTTTGCCACGCTGACCGGCGCGGCGCGCGTGGCATTGGGGCCGGACTTTCCCGCGTTGATGTGCCGCAGGGACGAAACCGCCGCCGACCTCGTCGCGGCAGGCGAACCGCATGGCGATACGCCGTGGCGGCTGCCCCTGCCCGATGAATACCGCGAATGGCTAAACTCTGACATCGCCGACATGAACAACGCGCATGGCAACCCCTATGCCGGTGCCAGCGTGGCGGGCCTTTTCCTCGATAAATTCGTGACAGACGGCATCGATTGGGCGCATTTCGACACCTTCGCATGGCGACCCTTCGCCAAGCCAGGACAGCCTAAAGGCGGAGCGGCCTATGGCCTGCGGGCGGCGTTTCACATGCTACTGGCGCGGTATCCCCGTTGAATTGCATGACCAATATACTTGCGGATAGGCAATGCGCATTGCTTGTCCGGCATGCGCGTGACGGGCAAAGGGTGCTGCCTTGAGCAACCCGCCCCCCGCGCAGAGGCCGCCAGACGGTTCATATCCCGTGCCGCAGGGTACGATTGCGCTTGCCGGACCCGTCGCGCGCCCGGCAGCTGGCACCTTGCCGCTGCGTGGCGACCTTGCCCATATTGCGCTCGCGTCTCGGTATCTCGTGCCGGTTTACGCCATGCCGACAATCAGTACAGTCGCCGACCAGCCTGTCGATCTGCGCCTTCAACCCCAACTTGATGCGAAGACAATTACCCGCCTTGCCGCCGGGTCGCGGTTCGAGCTGCTCGATACCGCAGGGAGCTGGAGCTGGGGTTGTGTCGGTCCGGACGGGCCAAGCGGCTGGGTTCCCGCCGACGCGCTGACCGTGCCGGCCTGACAGCACGTGGCGCTGCGGATATTCATCGACGGGGCGGAAGGCACCACCGGGCTTGAAATCCGCGAGCGGCTGGCAAACCGACCTGAATTCTCGTTGATCGTGCTGGATGACGCTGTGCGCAGACATGCCGGTGCACGCCGCGAAGCATTGAACAACGCCGATATCGCGATCCTGTGCCTGCCCGACGCAGCGGCGCTCGAGGCGGTTGCCATGATTGATGGCACCTCCCATACGCGCGTTATCGACGCATCCAGCGCCCATCGCACTGCATCGGGATGGACTTACGGCTTTCCCGAACTGGTCGGCAGTGACGCCGTCGCCGAAGCAGCGAGGGTCAGCAATCCCGGCTGCTATCCCACCGGCTTCCTCGCTCTGATCGCGCCGCTGGTGCGCGCCGGGCTGCTGCCCGGCAGACTGGCCCTACAGCGTCAATGCCGTGTCCGGATACTCCGGTGGCGGCAAAGCACTGATCGAACGGTTCGACGGCGATCCGGCGCTTGCATTGCGCAGCTACGGCCTCGGTCTTGGGCCACAAGCATCTGGCGGAAATGCGCTATCATGCCGGACTGGCTCACGACCCCGTTTTCAGCCCTGCCGTTGCACGCGCCTATCGCGGCATGATCGTGGATGTGCCGCTGAACCTCGCCGCGCTGGAATCGCGAGCGGACACGCGCATCGAACCTGCCGCGATGCGCGATGCGTTGCGCGTTCAGTACAATCGCTCCGCTATCGTTACTGTGGCGGATGGCGTGCCTGCCGAATTGTGCCTGTCCGCAGACAGCGCGGGCAGCGACGCGATGGAACTGTTCGTGTGCGCCGACGAGGACGGCACACAGGTGCGGCTGCTCGCGCGGCTCGACAATCTGGGTAAGGGCGCTGGCGGTGCGGCGGTCCAGTCGCTGAACCTGACTGGCCGGACTACCCGAAGACACCGGCCTGCGCTTACCGCCGCCTGCCTGAAAAATAGGCAGGCGCTGCCCGATAAAATAGCGGCCTTCAACTGAAAACCGCGGCTTTCTGCCCTTTCGGAACGAATGGGGCATGGCACGGTTCTTGAAACGAAGTGTTAAGATGGCGCTTGAAATATCGACCCCGTGCAACACCCGTCGGCACGACTAGAACGATAAGCACGCAGATTGGCGAAACGGGGCGGTAACTGAAACGAGGTTTGGGCGTGAAGAAGATCGAAGCGATTATCAAACCCTTCAAGCTGGATGAAGTGAAGGAGGCGCTGCACGAGATCGGTGTATCCGGCATCACCGTGCTGGAAGCCAAGGGCTTCGGTCGGCAGAAAGGACATACCGAACTGTATCGCGGTGCTGAATATGTCGTAGATTTCCTGCCCAAGGTTAAACTGGAAGTTATCGTTACGGACACGATGGCATCGCAGGTTGTCGAAGCCATTGCGGCATCGGCGCAGACCGGGCGCATCGGCGACGGCAAGATTTTTGTCACTGCCATCGAAAGTGCGCTGCGTATCCGGACCGGCGAAACCGACGACGAGGCTATCTGACGTCCTCGCGCGGTTCTGCCGCGACAACACTACTGCATCCCAACCTACCCATCACGACAAAGGACCTGACATGGCATCCGCAAAAGACATTCTGAAACAGATCAAGGACGACGGGATCGAGTGGGTCGATCTGCGTTTTACCGACCCCAAGGGCAAGTGGCAGCACCTGTCGATGGTCGCCGGTGTGCTTGGCGAGGACGAGCTTGAGGACGGCCTGATGTTCGATGGTTCTTCTATCGAAGGATGGAAGGTGATCAACGAAAGCGACATGATCCTGCGTCCCGACCTGGACCGCGCGTATATCGACCCGTTCAGCGCGACGCCAATGATGATCCTGTTCTGCGATATCGTGGAGCCGAGCACGGGCGAATTGTACAGCCGCGATCCGCGCAGCACGGCCAAGCGCGCCGAAGCCTATGTGAAGAGCACCGGACTGGGCGACACGATCTTCGTCGGCACCGAAGCCGAATTCTTCATGTTCGACGATGTGCGCTTCGAAGATGGCTATGCTGGTTCGGGTTTCGCCATCGACGATGTCGAATTGCCGACGAATGCAGGCAAGGAGTATGAAGGTGGCAATCTGGCCCACCGCCCCCGCGCAAAAGGCGGCTATTTCCCGGTCGCACCGGTCGATAGCGCCGTTGATATCCGCAGCGAGATGGTGTCGACCATGTTGGAAATGGGCCTGCCCTGCGACAAGCATCATCACGAAGTCGCCGCCGCACAGCATGAGCTGGGTGTGACATTCGCCACCCTGCTCGAGTCCGCCGACAACATGCAGATCTACAAATATGTCGTGCAACAGGTCGCCCATGCCTACGGCAAGACGGCGACTTTCATGCCCAAGCCGATCAAGGACGATAATGGTTCGGGCATGCATACGCACATGTCGATCTGGAACGATGGCAAGAACACCTTCGCAGGTGACGGCTATGCCGGGCTCAGCGATACGTGCCTGTATTATATCGGCGGCGTTATCAAACACGCCAAGGCGCTGAATGCCTTCACCAATCCCACGACCAACAGTTACAAGCGCTTGGTACCGGGCTTCGAAGCGCCGGTTCTGCTAGCCTATTCCGCGCGAAACCGGTCGGCGTCGTGCCGCATCCCGTATGGTGCAGGCGAGAAGGCGAAGCGGGTCGAGTTCCGTTTCCCTGATGCACTGGCAAACCCGTACCTTTCCTCCGCCGCATTGATGATGGCCGGCATCGACGGGATCACGAACAAGATCCATCCTGGCGAGGCGATGGACAAGAACCTGTACGACCTGCCACCCGAAGAGCTGACCGACATTCCGACGGTCTGCGGTTCGTTGCGTGAAGCGCTGGAAGCGCTGGAAGCCGACCACGAATTCCTTTTGAAGGGCGACGTGTTCAGCAAGGACCAGATCGACGCCTATTGCGACTTGAAGTGGGAAGAAGTCAGCCGCTGGGAAACCACGCCGAGCGCAGTGGAATACGATATGTATTACAGCGCCTGACCCGTTCGACATCATAGGTAACAAAAAGAGAGCGCGCGTAGATTTCCGCGCGCTCTTTTTGGTTCTAAATGATTACAAAAAGTTATCGCAATAGACCAAGCTATTGATTTTCGTGGCTTAAAGGTGCCATTCCGCTCGAAAGCACGCCACCTAGCCTAACCCCCGCTATTTGCGAAAAGGCGTTACCCCGGTAGCTGGTTTGCCGGCACGTTTTACCAACGTTTTGCGGATTAGCGCATCCTGCTCCTCGCTTTCGAGGCGTGTCCAGCCATTGCGACTCAGCTGCTCGATCGGACGGTAGCGGATCTTGTACTGCATACGCGCCGAACCATCGACCCAATAGCCCAGATAGACATAGTCCAACTGCGTTCGCGCGGCGCGCCGTATGTGGTCGAGGATGATGTAGTTGCCCAGACCCGACCGGCTTGAATGGTCCGGATCGTAGAAGCTGTAGATCATCGATAGCCCGTCGCTCTGCCGGTCGGTCAGGCACGCCCCAACCAGCCGCCCTGGCTCGTCATCTAAAGACGGTTCGCGGTATTCGATCACATAGCTTGTGACGGGTGTATGCTCGACCATGTCGGCATAATCCATCTCCTCCATCGCATTCATCCCGCCATCAGGGTGGCGATGCGTAAGATAGGCGGTCAGCAGCGCGAATTGCTCTTCGGTCGCCCACGGGCGGCATTCGGTGGCAACCAGATCACCATTGCGGCGAAGATTCTTGCGCTGCGTCGTGCTGGGCTTGAACTCGCTTGCGACCACGCGCACCGACACGCAGGCGCGGCAATCGGCACAGCTTGGCCGATAGGCGACTGTCTGGCTGCGGCGAAAACCGATACGGCCCAGCGCCTCGTTCATCTCATCCGAATGCGGTCCCTTCAGCTCGGTGAATACCTTCCGCTCGCTGCGGCCCGGCAGGTAGGGGCACGGTGCGGGCGTGGTGACGAAAAATCGGGGAAAGCGAACGGGGGCCGACACGGGTGAGAACTGGTCCTTGGCAACTGGCGGGTGGAATCGACGGTCGAGGCGCCGGTGATGTCGGAGGGTATGCCCGCCGGGCGCAGCAGATTAAAGGGGCTTAACCATCATATTGCCATCGGTTGGCATGTGTGGTGGAAAAGTCCTGTCGAAACCGGGCGCCGATTAAGCCAGCTCGACGGGTGTGACGGAGTACCCTGCCCCGCGCAAAGTTTCGATCAATGCGTCCAGCTGCGCACTGTCGCGGGCTTCGCATTCGATGTCGGTGATCAGGCCCTTGGCCGGCAGCGTAGTGAAAATACGCTGGTGATAAATCTCGATAATATTGACGTTGTGCGCATCGAACAGCTTCATCACCTTGTAAAGCGCACCCGGACGGTCCTGCAATGTCACCCGCAACCGCGCCAGCCGGCCCGAACGCGCCAGGTCGCGCAGCAGCACGTTGGCCAATAGCCGCATGTCGATATTGCCGCCGCACAGCACCAGCCCCAGCCGCTTGCCCGCAAACCGTTCCGGGTTCGCAAGCACCGCGGCCAGCCCCGCCGCCCCGGCACCTTCCACCACGGTTTTCTCGATTTGCAGCAACAGCGACACCGCCTTTTCCAGCGACGCTTCGTCGACCAGCAGGATATCGTCCACCCGCTCGGCGATGATCTGGCTGGTGAACGCGCCCGGTGCCTTCACTGCGATCCCCTCGGCCAGCGTATCGCCGCCGCATTTGGGGTCGAGCTTCTTGATATGCGCATACATTGACGGGAACAGTTCGGCCTGAACGCCCACCACTTCCATCTCGGGAAACCGCGCGCGGGCGACGGTCGACATGCCCGATATCAGACCGCCGCCGCCGATCGGCGTAACGATGCAATCGAGGTCCGACACATCGTCGAACAATTCCAGCGCGACGGTGCCCGCCCCCGCCGCGACGTCCGGATCATCGAACGGATGTACGAAGGTCAGGTTGCGGTCACGCTCCAGCTCGCGTGCATGGGCATAGGCATCGTCGAATGTTTCGCCTTCTAGCACCACAGTCCCGCCCACGCTTTCGGTCTGCATCACCTTTACCGTCGGTGTTGTGCGCGGCATGACGATGGTGACCGGTACACCCAGCCGGGTGCCGTGATAGCTCAACCCTTGCGAATGGTTGCCCGCCGACGCCGCGATAACCCCCCGCGCGCGCTGTTCTTCCGTCAGCAGCAGCAGCGCATTCAGGGCGCCGCGTTCCTTGTAGGCAGCGGTAAATTGCTGATTTTCGAACTTCAGCCAGATATCCGCGCCGGTAATCTCGGACAGCGTGATCGAGTGCAGCGCGGGCGTGCGCACCACCGCGCCTTTTATGCGCTCCGCCGCGGCGGTCACATGCGACAGGGTCAGTTGCTCGAGCGCGTTCCGGGTCATGGCCGCTGCGGTTAGGCGAAAAGAACACGACGTGGAAGGGTGCGGCTAGGGGTACAGGGAAGCATTGCCAGCGTACAGCGTGCTTCGTATCTTCCGCACCTATGACACAATCCGTTTCAGTAGCCTTCCTCGGCCTCGGCGTGATGGGCGCGCCGATGGCAGCGCATCTGGTGCGCGCAGGGCATGACGTGACCGCTTTCAACCGCACCGAAGCAAAGGAACGCGCTTGGTCCGATGCGCTTTCGAAGGAAGGGTATTCGCCCAAAACCTGCAACACCCGCGCAGGTGTCGTCGAAAACGCGCAGATCGTTTTCCTGTGCTTGGGCAATGACGAGGATGTGCGTCAGGTCGTGCTGAGCGACGGCGGCGCACTGGCGGCGATGGAAGAGCACAGCTTGCTGGTCGATCACACTACAACCTCGGCAGATATGGCGCGTGAACTGGAAGCAGCGGCGGCAAAACGGGGCATAGGCTTCCTCGATGCGCCGGTTTCGGGCGGGCAGGCCGGTGCGCAGAAGGGCATGCTGGCCGTCATGTGCGGGGGCGAGGCCGATGCTTTTGCCCGCGCCGAGCCAGTCATGTCCGCCTACGCTGCGCGCAGCGTGTTGATCGGTTCGGCCGGTGCGGGCCAAACGGCCAAGATGGCAAACCAGGTGTGCATCGCCGGGACGCTGGCGGGATTGGCAGAGGCGGTGCGTCTGACGCAGGGCTCCGGCCTTGATGCGGACGCCGTGCTGGCGGCCATCGGCAGCGGCGCGGCCCAAAGCTGGCAGATGGATAATCGCTGGGCGACGATGGTCGCGGGCGAGTTCGATTTCGGCTTCGCCATTGACTGGATGCGCAAGGATCTGGGCTATGCCCTGGCCGAGGCGGAACGGTTGGGCGTCGAAATACCCGTCGCCACCATGGTGGACCGGTTTTATGCCGAGGTTCAGGCTATGGAAGGCGGGCGTCAGGATACCAGCGCGCTGATCCGGCGTTACCCGACCGGCAAACATTCCGAAGGACACGATACATGATCCGCGCCAGCCTCTTCGCCGCCGCTCTGCTGTGCTGCGCTAGCCCGGCGCTCGCCGATACGCTGATCGACAATGTGCAGGGCATCGCCTTCGACGAGAACGGCGAGATCGACCGTTTCACCGCGCTGCTGGTGGACGATGCGGGCCGGGTGCAACAGGTGTTGCGCGATGGCGACCGGCGACCCGCCAACCCCGACTTCGTGTTCGACGGCAAGGGGCAGGTTATGCTGCCGGGTTTGATGGATTCGCACCTGCACATGATGGATCTTGGTTTTGCCGCACTGACACTGGACCTCTCGGACACGACATCGCTCGCAGAAGCGCAGGCGAAAATTGCCGCCTATGCGGAGGAATATTCGGGCCGTCCGTGGATTATCGGACGTGGATGGAACCAGGTGAAATGGGGACTGGGCCGTTTCCCGACCGCAGCCGAACTGGACGTGGCAGTCGCGGACCGTCCGGTTTGGCTTGAGCGGTCCGACAACCATGCCGGATGGGGCAACACCGCTGCGCTGAAAGCCGCCGGCATTACAGCCGCTACGCAATCGCCACCAGGCGGCCGGATCGAACGCATGGCCGGTAGCAATGAACCGTCGGGCGTTTTCGTGGACGAGGCCTATGGCCTGGTGCAGAAAATTGTGCCCGCACCCACCCCAGCCGACCGCGATCTGGCTCTGGTGAAGGCGCAGGATACGCTGGTGGCGATGGGCGTGACGGCGGCGGCGGACATGGGAACAACCATCGAGGACTGGCAAGCCCTGCGACGCGCGGGCGATGCCGGCGCGTTACGGGTGCGGACCATCTCCTACGCCGCCGGAGTCGATGCCATGCAGCTGATCGGTGGCCCCGGACCCACGCGCTGGCTATACGGTGACCGGTTGCGCCTGAACGGTGTGAAGCTTTATCTCGACGGTGCTTTGGGGTCGCGCGGGGCTTGGCTGAAGCGGCCCTATGCCGACGATGCGGGTAATATCGGACTGCCGCTGCAAACACCGACACAGTTGCGAAATCTGATGAGCCGCGCGGCGCTGGACGATTTCCAGCTTGCTATCCATGCCATTGGCGATGCGGCCAATGGCGAAGTGCTGGCCGCAATAGGCGAGTTGGCCCAGACCTATGACGGTGACCGCCGCTGGCGCATCGAACATGCGCAGATCGTGGATACGGCAGATATTGCAAAATTCGGCGCGCATGGCGTGATTGCGTCGATGCAGCCGGTTCACCAGACCAGTGACCGGACAATGGCGGAACAACGGCTGGACGCGCCCCGGCTGGAAGGCGCCTATGCGTGGCGCACCATCACCGAAACGGGCGCACCGCTTGCCTTCGGATCGGATGCGCCGGTCGAACGGCCCGATCCCTTCGCAGGGCTCGCTGCCGCGATATCGCGCACCGATGCGGACGGACAGCCGTTCGGTGGATGGCGGCCAGGTGAAACGGTCAATCGCACCGTCGCGCTGCGCGGCTATACTGCCGACGGAGCGCATGCCGCCTTTGCGGACGGCAAGTTCGGCAAACTGATGCCGGGCGAATGGGCGGACTTCATTATCGTGGACCGCGACCCGCTGATCGCTTCGCCTGCCGATATCCGGAAAACGCGCGTGTTGCAGACGTGGGTGGCGGGGCAGCAGGTCTACATCGCGCCGGAATAATCCGATTCACGGAGTAGCGGGCTCCTCATCCGCTTCATCGGGAATGGCTTCGGCCACGCGCCGTTCTGTCACGCGCATGATCAGCAGCGATCCTTCGAACAGTAGCAGCAGCGGCACCGCGAGAATGAGCTGTGAGCCGGGATCGGGCGGCGTGACGATAGCTGCCAGCGCAATCACCCCCACAATGATGTAGCGCCGACCGCTCGCCAACTGCTGGCGAGTCACCAGACCCGCCCGGTTCAGCAGCAGAAGAAGAACCGGCAACAGGAAGCTGATGCCGAAGGCAAGGATGAACTGCATGACGAGCGATAGATATTCGTCGGCTTTGGGCAAGGCCTCCAGCGGGATGCCACCAGTCACGCCTTCGAACCCGACGAACCACCGAAATGCGGTGGGCATCACGACGTAATAGGCCAGCGACGCACCCGCAATAAACAGCACCGGCGTGGCTAGCAGGAACGGCAGGAAAGCGCGCTTCTCTTTCGCATAAAGCCCAGGCGCAACGAATGCCCAGAGCTGGTTGGCGATGATGGGAAAGCTGACGCAGAACGCCGCAAACAGCGCCACCTTTAGCTGCACGAAGAATGCTTCGTAAAGCTGGGTGTAGATCAGCTTGCCGTCGCCATCGGGGAATGCCTGCTCTAGCGGCACCACGAGAAACCCGTAAATATCGCTGGCGAAATACAGGCAGACTGAAAACGCAAGCGCCAATGCGAATACGCAGCGCACCAAGCGCGCGCGAAGCTCAATCAGGTGGTCGAGCAGCGGCGCCTGGCTCTCGTCGATATCCCTTAGCGCGGTGGCCATTCTCTAGGACTTGCCATGCTGCGATTTCGCCGCGGCCATTGCTTGGGCCGCATCATCGGCAGGTTGCGCAGCGTCTGAATTATCGAGCGGCAGCATTTCTGCGGCATTTGCCCCGTCCGCGTCTGCTTTACCGGCAGGCGTTTCGGCCATAATCTTGCGGTTCTGTTCCGCCCACTTTTTCTCCATGTCTTCCATCTCCGCTTCGCGCACCATCGCATCGAAACCGGCACGAAACTGGGCGGAGGTACGGCGCAGCTTGCCGACCCATCGCCCCGCAAGCCGCAGCGCGGCAGGCATGTCCTTCGGCCCGATGACGAGAACGGCTACCACCACAATTACCAGCAGTTCGGGGGCGCCGATATTGAACATAGCGGTGCGTGCTCGCGCGCTGAACTATCAGGAGGTCTTGGTGTCTTCGACGGGTGCGCGCTGGGATGCGGATGGCGCGACGGGGGGTGGCGCGATATCGGCAGGCGCTTCGATCCGGCCGCTTACTTTCGCGGGCGGATCATCCTCGTTCATGCCTTTCTTGAAGCTTTTGATGCCCTTCCCGAAATCGCCCATAAATTCCGAAATTCGCCCGCGTCCGAACAGGACCAGGACGACAAGGACGAGCAGGGCGATTTGCCAGGGACCGATGGACATGGCGACATACCTTTCAGGACTGAGTACCCATTCAATATAGGGGCAGGTGCGCTATAACGCCAGCAAGGCGTCGCGCTGGGCGCGCAATTCGTCGCTGGCAAGCGCAGTTTCGGCAGCACCTGTGGCCGCCAGCGCTGCCTCCAGCCGCTCCGCAGCGCGCTGCGATATCGGCGGCAGGTCGGAAACCATCCCTTCCATGTCGTGCAGCTTCGCCCAGCAGTTCAGTACGATATCGCACCCCGCCGCAATGGCGCGCGCGCTGCGTTCGGGAATTGTGCCCTCCAGCGCCTGCATGTCGATATCGTCGGTCAAAAGCAGCCCGTCGAAACCGATGCGTTTGCGGATGATGTTCCCGACAACGAAGGGTGATAGCGTGGCGGGATTATCCGGGTCCCAGACAGGATAGCGGATATGCGCGCTCATCCCGATTTTCGCATCGGACAGCGTCCTGAACGGCGCGATATCCGCTTCCAGCTCGGCCTCGTCGGCGGTGACTTCGGGCATGGTATGGTGGCTGTCCACCGTGGCGCGACCGTGGCCGGGCATATGCTTGATACAGCCGATAACACCCGCGCGCGCATGTCCATCAAGCACGGCGCGGGCCAGCGCGGCAACCTGCATAGGGTCTTCACCCATCGCCCGGTTGCCAATGGCATCGACCGTCTCGGGCAAGCGCAGGTCGCAAGGCGCGTGGAAGTTTACGGTGATGCCGACTTCGGCCAGATCGCGCGCGAGCAGTTCGGCATTGAGGCGCGCGGCCTGTATCGCGCTGGCCGGGGCCTTACGATACAATGTGTCGAACACCTCGCCTGCCGGATATTCGGGCCATTCGGGCGGGCACATGCGCTGCACGCGTCCGCCCTCCTGATCGATCGAGACCAGAAGCCGGTCACGCCCCTTTATCGTGCGCAGGTCATCGGTCAGCGCGCGCAACTGGTCGCGCGTTTCGCAGTTTCGGCCGAACAGGATGTAGCCCGCCGGATCGGCCTCCGCGAAGAAGGCGCGTTCGTCAGCGGTAAGCGTAGTGCCCGCGACGCCGAAGATGGCTGGTGTCATACCGCGTCCCGTTGCAGCGCTGCCGCCTTTTTGCAAGGGCGGCAGCGCCTGCGAGGCACTGCTGGTCGCGCTCTATTTGACCTGGCAAGCCAGCCCGTCCGCCTTCAGCCCGGCGCATAGTTTCCGTCCTGCGGTATTGTCTGCCACAACGGCCTGCAACCGATACACCGTTGAACCATCCACCTGACCTTCGACGACACGATATTTTACACCGCTCAGCACTTCGGTCTGGCCGGTAAGCTGGCTCCACCCGGCGACCGCACGTTCGCGACTGGAATACGCGCCGACCTGCACGGCGGTTCCACCCGCTGCAGCGGCAGTTCCTGTTGTCCCGCCGGACGTTTCACCGTTTGCTGAATCGACGGATCCAGTGCCAGCAGCACGGCTACCGGCGGCATTAATGCTGGGACGGGGCGCGTCGTCTTCGGCCAAACGCCCTTCGCGCGTCTGCCCTTCGCTTACTGCAGCCGCGACGCTTTCGCTTCCATCATCCGCATCACGCGATGCAACGCTCTCAGGTGGTACCTTGACCGGACCGTCGGGCGCTTCGATGGTGCTGCCGTCGGCGACCAGGTCCGGATCTGGGCCGCGATTGCTGAAAAACCATAGCGCAGCGATAATCAGGCCGATGATCAGCAGACCGACCAGGAAAAAGCCGATCAGTCGCCCGGTGTCATAACCGGCGGGTTCCTCGTCGTCGAAATTTGTGTCGAGCCAGGGCAGGCCGGCATCCTCATCCGCCAGCTCCAGCTCGCGATCGAGTACGGCCTCTTCCGCAGGTGTCGTTTCCAGCGGTGCAGCGGTATCGCCGAAATTGTCAGCCCCTGGCCCCGTTGCAGGATCGCCATCGCGTGCGGGCGTGCTTTCAACTGGCATTCGTCACATCTCCTCAACGGCTTCGACGCCCAGCACGGCCATCCCATTGCGAATGACCTGCCCGATCCGGCTGACAAGGAACAGCCTTGCCGCCGTCAATTCCCGATCCTGTGCCAGGATGACGCGCTTTGCCGCATCGTCGTTCCCGGCGTTCCAGTAGGCATGGAAGCTGCCCGCCAGATCGTACAGGAAAAAGGCGATACGATGCGGTTCGCGCGCCCTTGCGGCGGCCTCCACGATGCGCGGAAACTGCGATGCCGCGCGCACCAGTGCCAGATCGTCCGCGCTCAGCCGGTTCAGGGCGTCGGGTGATGGCGCGATGCCCTCCTCGCTCGCCCTGCGCAGCGTCGAGTGGATGCGGGCATGGGCATATTGCACATAAAAGACGGGGTTGTCTTTCGATGCTTCCACCACCTTGGCGAAGTCGAAATCCATCTGCGCTTCGGGTTTGCGACTAAGCATGGTGAAGCGCACCACATCCTTGCCGACTTCCTCCACCACCTCGGCAAGTGTCACGAAATTGCCCGACCGCTTGGACATTTTCACCGGCGCGCCGTCGCGCATCAGCTGGACCATCTGCACCAGCTTTACGTCGAACGGTATCGCGCGCCCGGCCCCTTGCGTCAGCGCGGCAACGGCCGCCTTGATGCGCTTCACCGTGCCGGCATGATCCGCGCCCCAGATATCGATCAGCGCGTCGGCATTCTCGGCCTTCTGGAAATGATAGGCGAGGTCGGCCCCGAAATAGGTCCAGCTGCCGTCGGCCTTGCGGATGGGCCGATCCTGATCGTCGCCGAAGCGGGTGGAGCGGAACAGCGGCAACTCGACCGCTTCCCAGTCTTCGGGTGTCTTGCCCTTGGGCGGCTCCAGCTCGCCGTCATAAACCAGCTCGTGTTCGCGCAGCCATGCTTCGGCGGCTTCGGGCTTGCCCGCCGCCTGCAACGCCGCCTCGGAGGCAAATACATCGTGCGAAATGCCCAACAGCGCCAGATCGCTGCGGATCAGGTCCATCATCCGCGCAACCGATTCGGCGCGGAACAAGGGCAACCATTCGAATTCGGGCGCGTCGCGATAGCGGTCGCCGACTTCGCGTTCGAGATACTGCCCGACCGGGACCAGATATTCGCCGGGATACAGGCCTTCCGGGATAGCGCCGACATCCTCGCCCAGCGCCTCGCGATAGCGCAGGTGAGCGGACCGCGCGAGAACATCGACTTGCCCGCCCGCATCGTTGACGTAATATTCGCGCGTGACGGCATGACCCGAAAACTCGAGCAGTGCGGCCAATGCATCGCCGACCACCGCGCCCCGGCAATGTCCCATATGCATCGGCCCGGTCGGGTTGGCGGAGACATATTCGACATTGACCCGCGCCCCGCCGCCGAAGTCAGAGCGTCCATAGGCATCGCCTTGCTCGGCCAGCACCGCCAGCTCGCGCCGCCAGACCCCATCGGCAAGGCGCAGATTGATGAAGCCGGGTCCGGCGATTTCGGCGGACACGATGTCGGCATGGCGGTCCAGCTTCTCGACAATCGCCTGTGCCAGCGCACGCGGATTGGTCTTGGCCGCTTTCGCCAGAACCATCGCGGCGTTGGTTGCCAGGTCGCCATGCCCAAGATCACGCGGCGGTTCCACCGCCACGCCCGCACGCGGCGCATCGGGCGGCAGGGTGCCTTCCATTTCCAGCGCATCGAGCACGGCATGAATGGTCGCCGCCAACGTGGCGTGCAGGGTTACAGGCTTGGAGACTTCATCGGAGGACATGGGCGAGGCACCTAGAGCAATGCTTCATCCCCGCCAACCATTCGGCGCCGACCAATCAGCGGGTGGCGTTGTAAGCCAGCTGCGCCTCGGTCAGCTGGAAACCGATCAGCACTTCGAACGTGGCGCGTTGCAGCGCCGCGCGCACTTGCGGATCGGCCAGCGGGTCCAATGCGGCATCGGGATCGCCAGGCTTCCTCTTGCGCGTGATGCGTTCGCGGATATCGGCGGGCAGCGTCGCCGCCGCGCGATCGACGAAAGCACCCGTCTGCGCACTGGCCTGCGCCCGGCTTTGCCCATCGGCAAACTGCACTGTAACGGTGCCGATGCGCTTCGCCTGTACGGCGGAGCCGCCCTGCAGGACTGTGGCGAAATAGGGCACCGCCACGCTGCGTGCGCCGCGCGGGTCGCTGCGGGTGGCCAGCACGTCGAAGGTAGCCTGCGTATAGACCTTGTCGCCGCTGTCGTCGCAGGTGCTGCGAAGGTTGGTCAGCGCTGCGGTCATGTCGACATTGCCCGCCGTCGTATCGCCAGCGCGCGCGAACATGGTCACGTCGCCCGTATAATCCGGAATGCCGACCGCCGGACAGGCGCTGCGCACGGCGGTAATGCCCGCGCCGCCGCCTTCCACCACAAGCTGCCCCTCGCTGGCGCAGCCGGCTATCGCCAGCGTCAACGCCGGAATCAAGACAAGGGTGCGGCGCTGGTTCATGGCGGGAAGTGTCCTGTTGGATCGGTCCATGTGTGACAGGGCCGATGTTCATTGCTGGCGGCTCTAGCGACCCGTGCCAGCCTGCGCTAGGGGTCAGCATATGAACGCTCCCTTTCACACGCCCGCCGACGCCAACACACCGTCGGCACGCCATCCGCTGCACGTGCTGATCGCCGCGCCGCGCGGGTTTTGCGCCGGGGTGGACCGGGCCATCGACATCGTGGAGGTCGCGCTCCAGAAATATGGCGCACCGGTCTATGTCCGGCACGAGATCGTTCACAACAAATACGTTGTCGATGCCTTGCGGGCCAAGGGTGCGATTTTCGTGGAGGAACTGGACGAGGTGCCCGACGATGCGCCGGTCGTCTTCAGCGCGCATGGCGTGCCCAAATCGGTCCCGGCGGAGGCGGAGCGGCGCAAGCTGGTCTATGTCGATGCAACCTGCCCGCTGGTCAGCAAAGTCCACCGTCAGGCGGAACGCCAGATCGAGAAAGACCGCCACATCCTGTTTATCGGCCATGCCGGCCATCCCGAAGTGGTCGGCACGATGGGGCAGGTGACGGCCGACCAGATGACGCTGGTAGAAACGGTGGCGGATGTGGCGACGCTGCCGTTTAAGGACGGCAGCAATCTGGCCTTTCTCACGCAGACGACGCTGTCGGTGGACGATACGGCCGAGCTGGTCGATGCGTTGCGCGCGCGCTACCCTGCAATCTCCGGTCCGAAAGCGGAGGACATCTGCTATGCCACGTCAAATAGGCAGGCGGCGGTCAAGCGCATCGCGCCGGGCAGCGATCTGGTGCTGGTAATCGGTGCGCCGAACAGTTCCAACTCGCTGCGGCTGGTCGAAGTGTCGCAGAAGCTGGGCACCGACAGTTACCTGATCCAGCGCGCTGACGAGATTGACCCGGCATGGCTCGACGGTGTCGGCACGCTGGGCCTGACGGCGGGTGCGTCGGCCCCGGAAGAACTGGTGCGCGAAGTGATCGACCGCCTCAACGAATTGCGCGACGTGACGGAGGAAACGGTGCTGACCACCGAAGAGAAGATGACTTTCAAGCTGCCGCGCCAGCTGACCGACTGAAACCGACCTTTACCGGTGGCTGTCTATACGCATCTGTCCGCCGACACGCTGGCGGCGCTGGTTGCGCAATACGATATCGGCACGCTACGCAGTGCAAAGGGCATTGCCGAGGGTGTTTCCAATAGCAACTGGCTGGTCGAAACCACCCGCGACCGGTTCATCCTTACGATGTACGAACGGCGCATCGCGCTTCACGATCTGCCCTATTTCCTGGGTCTGCTCGACCACCTCTCCGCCAAGGGTTGCGCCGTGCCGCGCACCATTCACGACCGCACGGGTGCGGCGTACCGGATGGTGGACGACAAGGCGGTCGCGCTGATCGACTTCCTGCCGGGCGTTTCGATCGACGTGCCGACGCCTGTGCAGGCGCGCAATGTCGGTGCGGTCCTGGCGCAGATACACAAAGCCTGCGGGGATTTCGCGCCGATCCGCGCGAATGATCTGCGTCCGGCAGACTGGGCGGCGCTGTTCGGGGAATGCGGCCCGGCCGGATTGCGGGCTATCGACCCGGCGTTGCCCGCCATCGTCGCCGACGCCATGCCCGCGATCCAGCGGTCATGGCCGGAGGACTTGCCCACAGGCACCATCCATGCCGACCTGTTTCCCGACAATGTACTGATGCTGGGCGAGGCGGTCAGCGGTCTGATCGACTTCTATTTCGCCTGTACCGATACCCTCGCTTACGACCTGGCTGTCACCCATGCGGCGTGGTGTTTTTCGCCGGATGGCACAGGCTATCGCGCCGATGTGGGCGCAGCGCTGCTGAGGGGATATGCGTCGCAGCGGGCGGTAAGTGCGGCGGAGATCGCCGCGCTGCCAGTGCTGGCGCAAGGGGCGGCCCTACGGTTCATGGCGACGCGCTGTGTCGATTGGCTGGAAACTGCGCCCGAAAATGCCGGCACCGCGCTGGTGCAGCGCAAGGACCCGATGGATTTCGCGCGCCGCCTGCAATTCTATGCTTCGCATGGCGATACGGCCTTTGCGTCCGAGCATTTTTGCACATGAAGCAGGTGGAAATCTTCACCGACGGTGCCTGCAAGGGCAATCCCGGCCCCGGCGGCTGGGGTGTGTTGCTGCGGATGGGATCGCATGAGAAGGAGCTGTCGGGCAGCGAAGCGGAAACCACCAATAATCGTATGGAAATGCTGGCAGTGATCCGCGCGCTGGAAGCACTGAAAGAGCCTTGCGCGGTGGCGCTGTATTCGGACAGCAAATATGTACTGGACGGCATCACCAAATGGGTTGCGGGCTGGATCGGGCGCGGCTGGAAGACGGCGGCGAAGAAGCCGGTCGCAAATGCCGATCTCTGGCGTGCGCTGATTGCCGCAGCCGAGCGGCACCGCGTTGAATGGCATTGGGTCAAGGGACATGCCGGCCATCCAGAAAACGAACGCGCCGATGCACTGGCGAGCGCCGCCGCCGAAGCGGCGCGCGCTCTCTAGGCCGTTTTATTACCCGGTCGTCGTATCGACAGTATCGGCGTCGGGGCCGTTTTTCTTGATCGATTCGATGGCATTCTGCGCACCTGCCTTCGAACTGTACCCTTCGGTCCAGAAAATCGATTCCGAATTGTAGACGTAGTAGGCGGCGTATTCGCCCTTCTTGGTCTTACGGATTTCGAACCGGTGTGCCATGCGGATTTTCTTTTTGATGCTCGGCAGGCCGCGCATAACAAAAGCAAGCGCGCAAGCCTAGTTGAAGCGGATGGGGTCGAAGGTTGCCGCATCGATATGCGCGATCGCTGGCGAAGGCGCGCGGTTTAGCAGCAGGTTCGCCATCAGCATCGCGGCGGCGGGTGCGGTCTGGATGCCGGAACCGCCCTGACCGGCAAACCACGCGAAGTCCGGCACGCGCACATCCATACCGAAAACCGGCAGCCGGTCGGGCGCGAAACTGCGCAGCCCCGCCCAGCTTCGCACGATGGAACGCACCCGCCAGTCGACCACCGTTTCCAGCGTCGCGATTGCCTGCGCCACGGCAAATTCTTCCGGCGCGGCATCGTGCGGGTGGCTTGGCGTTTCGTCATGCGGGCTGAGCCACAGCCGCCCCGCATCAGGCTTGAAATAAAAGGCCCCATTGACGTCCAGCACCAGCGGCATGTCGGCAAGCGGTGCGGGATCGGTTTCGAGCGCAATCACGGTGCGCAGCAACGGCGCAATCCCCAGTGCCTTCGCTCCGGCCAGTTCCGCAATGCCATCGGCCCAGGCCCCGCCTGCATTAACCAGCGTCCGGCAGCGGAATTGCTCGCCGCTTTCCGATATCAGGTGCCAGGCATCACCGCGCCGTTCGATTGCCGCTATCCGCGTTTTCAGCCGCACCGCCGCACCGTCGCGCTTGGCAGCGCGCAAGTAATGCTGATGGAGCGCCGCCACGTCTATATCAGCGCAGCAAGGCTCCCAAAGACCTTCCGACCAATCCCTGTCGAGGCCGGGCACTCTTGCTTGCAAATCCGCCCTATTCCTGCGGTTCAAGCGCAATATCTGCCTCGGCGAAGCGCCGACGGAATGCGGATAGTTCATCGCCGTCGTCCCTCCGTCCGATATAGAGTGCACCACGCCTGGTCAGAAACCCGCCATCCCGCAATGGCTCTTCCGAAGCCAGCGTCAGTGGTGCAATCTGCGGCCCGCCATAACATGCTTCCCAAAATGCGGCGGAGCGCCCGGTCGTGTGATATCCGGCACTCTCCTCCGCTTCTACCACCAGCACATCGGCATCGCGCACCAGTTCGGCAGCAAGGCTCGCCCCCGCCATTCCGGCACCGATAATGACGAAGTCGTACATCACGCCGTTATCGCGGTGAGGGCGCAGCTTTGTCGAGGAAGCGGTCGATCATCGCGAGCGCCCGATCACGCACCGGATCGACTTCGCGCAAAATTTCGTGCCGCGCCTCCGCCCCGAACACTTCCAGCGTAGCATGGGGCAGGCGCTTCGCGGCGCGCGCGATTGCCTTGTAATCCACGAGCTTATCCTTGCGCGCGGCCAGCAGCAGGACCGGCGTTTCGACGCTCTCCAGCACACCCTTTGCAAAAATACGCTGCATCGATGCATAGCCGCGCTCGACCCAATGCCAGCTGCCCGGTCCCATGACCAGTTCGGGCCGCGCTTTGCGCCAGTGCAGCTCGTCCTCGTAGCGGTCGGTGTCGTGCGTCAGCAAATTGATGCGGCCCACGGGCGTTTCGCCCGGCTTCTCGCTCCACTTCCATGCCGGACGATCCGCAGCCCCGCGCCCGACCAGCAGCTTCGCAATGCGCTGCATCCAGCCCAGCGGCAGGACAGTGCCGTAATAGCCTAGCATCGGCGCGACCAGCACGACGGCCTTAGGCGCGATGGCCTTCTCTGCCAGGGCGCGCAGCACGAGATGCCCGCCCATCGAATGCCCCGCGATAATGTGGGGGCCGGGTGTTGCGGCCACCCAATCCTTCCAGAATGCCGCCAGATCGGCAATCCACAGCGAAAAATCCTCAATATGGCCCGTCACGTCGTCGCTGCCGAAGCGGCCCGATCCGGCTTGTCCGCGCCAGTCCGCAGCGGTCACGCGCCATCCGCGCCGGTGCCAGCCATCCAGCGTTTCGAGATATTTTTCGTAGTTGTCGCCCCGCCCCGGCATAAACAGGATCGCGCCACGCACAGTGTCGCCGGCAACATCCCAGTCTATCCGCCGGATCGCATGGCCGTCCGCCGCCTGCCACACACTCTCGCGAACGTTGTCAGGAATGGCGCGCCGGTCGAAGGGGGGCCGGTCGAAGGGGGGGCGGTCGAAGGCAGCCTGGTTCATACGTTCATCGCCTGCGTGGCTAACGCCGCCCTGTGCGCTGTGGTTACTATTTGGTAAGCCCTCGCCTGTAGCAGGACGGCGAACGGAAGGTTCGAGGGGCTGTCATGCTGAACGATTACATCCATTACGGACTGCTGGTTGCTTTGGCAATCGGCCTGCTGGCAGCGGCCATCAACGACATTCGCGCACGCAAGATTAACAATCGGCTGACCGGTGCTCTCGCTATTACCGCCCCGTTGTTTTGGTGGAGTAGCGACCTGACGCTGTGGCCGGGCGTAGCCATTCAGCTTGGCCTGGGATTTGGCGTATTCTTCGCGCTGGCACTGCTGTTTCGCTTCCGCCTTTTAGGCGGTGGCGACGTGAAGTTGCTGACCGCTCTGGCATTGTGGATCACGCCCAACGCATTCCTGCACCTGTTCCTGATGATGGCCCTCATCGGCGGCGTCCTCGCCGTGGTGATGGGTGGATATTACATCGCCAGCCGCCAGCGCGACAAGATGAGCATGCCCTACGGCATCGCCATCGCATGCGGCGGATTATGGGTGTTGGGAACCCAATATTTTCCGCCCGCCGGCGCTGCCATCGGGATTGCACCCGTCTTCGGGTGAACCGCATTTTAACCAATCGCTGCGTAAGCATCGAATTCAACCAAAGGCCCGCACTTCCGCCGGGCACGTACTAAGGGGGCTTGATAAGCCATGGACAGGAAAAAGCTGGTTCTGCTGCTGGGCGCGCTGATTATTGCAATCGGCACTGCATTGGCGGCACGAAGCATGTTCGCCGGGGCCCCTGCCCCGCAAGCCGACGCCGCACCGGCAGTTCCGCTGGGGCCGAAAGTGCTGGTCGCACAGCGCGGCCTGCCGGTCGGCACGATTATCACGGCGGATGCGATCAATTTCCAGCAATGGCCGGAAGAACTGGTGCAGGACGCCTATTTTCTCGACGGGGAATCGGACGTCTCGCAGCTGCTCGGTACGGTCGTGCGCCATCCTATCACCGCCGGTGAACCGGTGACGCAAGGCAGCCTCGTCAAGCCGGGCGACCGTGGTTTCCTTGCCGCGGCGCTTGGCCCGGGCATGCGCGCCGTGACCGTTCCCGTCTCCGACAAGACCGGTGTTGCCGGCTTCGTCTTTCCGGGCGACCGCGTCGACCTGGTGCTGACGCAAACGGTCAAGGGTGACGACGACACGCTGCGTGCCGCCGAGACCATTCTTTCCAACCTGCGCGTCCTTGCCACGGACCAAGCCACCACACAGGATACCACCGAGGCAGGCGATACCGTCGTCCGCACGGCCCGCACTGTTACGCTCGAAGTAACGCCGCGCATCGCGGAGAAAGTCGCAGTGGCGCAGACCATTGGCACGCTGAGCCTGTCGCTGCGGTCCATCGCGGACAACCAGAGCGAACTGGAGCGCGCGATTGCTGCAGGCGATATCAAGGTGCCCGACAACGCAACGCCGGAACAGGAAGAAGCCATCCTGAAGGCGGCGATGTCGCGCCCTACGGACAAGGGTACCACGTTCCAAACCGGCGGCGACGTCTCGCGCTTCCAGCGTAGCAGCGTCCCGGCCAAGAACACCCGCGAACGTGGCGGAAATGCAGGCCCCGGCCCGGCAATGGTGGCACAGCCCCGTACCGCCGCCGCACCGCAGGCCGCGCCGGTTCCGCGCGGACCGACCGTAACCGTTACCCGTGGCAAGACCACGACCGAAGTGGCCGTGGGCCAGGGTGCCGGACGGATGGTCGCGCAAACACGCAACGCGCTGACCGGAGGCGAGGACGATAACCCCGCCGAAACCAGCTCGGTCCTGATCCGATGAAAGGCGTTCCGATGAACTGCATTCGCAAGACTTTGGCCCCTGCAGCCTGGGCCCAACCGAGAGGCAAGACTATGAATCGCCGTCTTACCGCAACTGCGCTGATCGCCAGCCTGGCCGTGACAGCCACTGCCATCCCGGCACAGGTTGCCAATGCGCAAACCGTTACTCGTCCGGCGCAGGATATCGTCCTATCCATCGGACGCGGCGAACTGGTGACCGTGCCCGGCACGATGGCCGATGTGTTCGTCGCCAATGACGCGGTTGCCGACGTGCAGGTCAAGTCGCAGCGCCAGTTGTATATCTTCGGCAAGGCGGGTGGCGAAACCACCGTCTATGCCAGCAACCCACGCGGCGATATCGTCTGGTCCGCCAATATCCGTGTCGGTTCCAACATCAGCAGTGTCGACCAGATGCTTGCTCTGGCCATGCCGGAAGCGAAGATCTCGGTCGCCACGATGGGCGCTAATACGGTCCTGCTGACCGGCACCGTCGCCGCCCCCGAGGATGCTGCCGAGGCCGAACGCCTCGTGGTCGCGTTCCTTGGTGATGATGCCAATGTCATCAGTCGCCTGCGCATGGCAACGCCCCTGCAAGTCAATCTGCAAGTGCGCTTCGCCGAAGTCAGCCGCAGCCTGGTCCGCGCCATCGGTGCGAACCTGCTGACGGCGGATTCGACAGACGGGTTCCAGTTCGGTGTATCCACCGGCCGCGCAGCAATTCCGCAGTTCCAGCCGGGCGGCCCGCTCGGCACCGGTGTTACCGAGGGCGGAGAAGGCACGCAAGTCGTGACCAGCCTTGCCACCGGCGCGACATTTGCCGGATTTGGTAACCTGCTCGGCCTCGACATCGGCGCGGCCCTCGACCTTGCCGAACGCGATGGTCTGGTGACAACGCTGTCGCAGCCCAATTTGACCGCGCTGTCGGGTGAAACTGCAGACTTCCTCGCGGGTGGGGAATTTCCTATCCCGATCAGCCAGGGCCTTGGCACCACCGCCATCGAATACCGAAAATTCGGTGTCAGCCTTGCTTATACGCCCACCGTGCTCGCCAATGGCCGCATCTCGCTGCGGGTGAAACCCGAAGTGTCGGAGCTGTCGAGCCAAGGTTCGGTCACGCTGAACGGCTTCCAGGTTCCCGCGCTTACCATTCGCCGCACCGAAACGACGGTGGAGCTGGGTTCGGGCCAAAGCATCATGATCGCCGGGCTGATGAGCAACAATGCACAGAACTCCATCGACAAGGCGCCGGGTGTCGGCGACGTGCCGATCCTGGGCAACCTGTTCCGCTCCACCGAATTCCGCAAGGGCCAGACCGAGCTGGTCATCATCGTGACGCCGTATCTGGTGAAGCCGGTGACCGCAGGGCGCATCGCGCTACCGACCGACGGTTTCATGGCCCCGAACGAGGCAGACCGCACGTTCGGGTTCCAGGACAACCGTCCGACCAAGAACATCGGCCGGCCCGGCCCCACCGCACGCGACACCGAAGCACCCGTGCCCGGCATCAGCCGCGCGCAGCCCGGCGACGCGGTGCGTCCCGCAGCGCAATCGCGCCGCAAGGAACGCGCCACCAGCGCCGCAAAAACCGGTGGCAATGCCCCCGCCGCCCCCGGCTTCAGCCTCAAGTGAGAAAGGCAGACCTTATGTCCATCAGCAACACACACGGACGATCCGCACGCAAACTTGCAGCGGCACTCGTCTTCGCAGGCGGCCTTTCGCTCGGCGCATGCCAGAACATCATGCCTGCCAACACTTCGCTTTACAGCGTGAAGCAGCCGGTGGTCGAACGGACCAACTACACCTTCGACCTGCCCGCCGGTGCGGGCGGCCTCGCCATTTCCGAACAGCGCCGCCTGGCGCAGTGGTTCGATACGATGAAGCTGGGCTATGGCGATCGCGTTTCCATCGACGATCCGATGAACGCCACCGGCACGCGCGAAGCCATTGCCAGCCTGACCGAACGCCACGGCGTGCTGGTCAGCGAAGGTGCGCCGGTTACGGCAGGCTATGTCGAACCGGGCAGTGTCCGCGTCGTGGTAACGCGTTCGTCCGCCAGCGTTCCGGGCTGCCCCGACTGGTCGGCATGGTCCGATGCCAATTACCGCAACGAAACCGACCCCGGTTACGGCTGCGCCACCAATAGCAATCTGGCGGCGATGGTCGCCAATCCGGAAGACCTCGTCGCGGGCCAGGAAGGCAATGGGGAAACGACGGTGACGCGCAGCACGCGGGCCGTAAATCTCTATCGCGAACAAGCGTTGACCGGCGAAGGCGGCCTTGCCGCTACCGGCACCGAATAAGCCAGTATCCAAGAGGGAAACCCGAAGCCATGAACGCACCCTGGAAACCCAACGGACAGGCCAACCGCGATCCGTTCGCCGCCTATATCTGCGACGAAGCCGCGCTCGACGTGTTGCGCCCGGTCGTCATCGAGATGGGCTGGCAGCCGGAAAAATGCGCCAAGGGCGGACTGCGCAATGCCGTGCAGTCGCTGTCCGTGGCGGCAAGCCCGAACATCCTGATGGTCGATCTGTCCGAAAGCGGCGACCCGCTGAACGATATCAACGCACTGGCCGAGGTTTGCGAGCCCGGTACTGTGGTTATCGCTATCGGGCAGGTGAACGATGTGCGCCTGTACCGCGACCTTTTGGGCAGCGGCATTCACGACTATCTGCTCAAACCGCTCTCCGCAGGCCAGCTGCGCGACTCGCTCAACCAGGCGCAGGCGGTGTTCTCCGCCCCACGCTCCAGCGATCCCGAAGCGGCCAAACGTCACATTTCCACCGCCGTCGTCGGCACCCGTGGCGGTGTCGGCGCGTCGATGCTGGCAACCTCCATCGCGTGGCTGTTCGGTGAAGACCACAAGCTGCCAACTGCGCTGCTCGATCTGGATGTGCATTTCGGTACCGGCGCACTCGCGCTCGATCTGGAACCGGGTCGCGGGCTCACCGATGCCATCGACAACCCCAGCCGTATCGACGGCTTGTTCATCGAACGTGCCATGATCCGCGCCAACGACCATCTCGCGATCCTGTCGGCGGAAGCGCCGATCAGCTCGCCGCTGATGACCGACGGTTCGGCCTTCCTGCAACTGGAGGAAGAGTTCCGTCAGGCGTTCGAGATGACGGTAATCGACTTGCCGCGCAACATGCTCATCAACTTCCCGCATCTGCTGGCAGACGTGAACGTGGTCGTACTGGGTACGGAAATGACGCTGGCTTCGGCCCGCGACACGATCCGCATCCTCAGCTGGCTCAAAACGAATGCCGCCCATGCGACGCCGCTGATTGTGGCGAACAAGGTGCAGGGCAATCTGGCGGAAATGAGCAAGGCGGATTTCGAAGCCTCCATCGAACGCAAGATCGATTTCATCGTGCCATACGACATCAAGGCAGCGGTCAATGCCGGGAAACTCGGCCAGACCTTCGCCGAAGCCAACAAGGGCAGCAAGGCGACAACCGTTATCAAGCAGCTGGCAGAGCGGGTCATCGGTGCCTCCGACGAAGCGATCGAGGCAGATGAACCCGCCAAGAAATCGCTATTGGGCAATTTCGACCTGAAATCGCTGCTGGCGAAAAAGGAGAAGCCGGCTTCCGCCAAGAAGGCGGAGAAGGCGACCGCGCAATAGCGCCGGACGAAGCAAGGCCGGCTGGAACAGCGATGCTCCGGTCCGGCAAAGATAATGGCGGCGCGCCCGGACGGGCACTGCCGCGAAACGAAAAGATAAGAAAGGTTAGGTCGGGCGGATGAGCATTTTACAGCTCCTGCTGGTGGGTGGTGGTCTGATGTCCTTCATGGTCGTCGCCTACCTCGCCTTTGCCGGTCCGAATTCCGCCAAGGAAAGCCAGCGCCGTATGCAGGCGGTGCGCTTCCGGCATTCCGAAAGTACCGATACGCAAGTTGAATCGCAGCTCAAGAAAGCCATCGCCTCGCGCCGTCCGAAAGTGCAGCATGCAGCCGGTTCGACTTCGCGTATCGAGGCGCTCAATATCCGCCTAGACCGTAGCGGCAAGTCATGGACGGTGACGCAGTATCTCTACACGTCGCTCGGTCTGTCGCTTGCGCTGGCGATGTTGATCTATCTGCGCTCCGGCGCGATCCCGCTGGCGCTTGGCGTCGGACTGGTCATAGGCATGGGCCTGCCGCATTTTGTCGTCAATTATTTCATCAAGAAGCGCACGGCGAACTTCAACGCCAAGTTCCCCGACGCGATTGAATTGCTGGTACGCGGCCTCCGGTCCGGCCTCCCCGTTACCGAAACGCTTTCCGTCGTCGCGCAGGAAGTGCCGGGACCGGTCGGGTTCGAATTCAAGGCTATCGTCGAGCGCATCCGCATCGGTAAATCGATGGAAGAGTCGCTTCAGGACGCCGCCGACAAGCTTGGCATCGCCGAATTCGGGTTCTTCTGCATCACCATCGCCATCCAGCGGGAGACGGGCGGCAACCTCGCCGAAACGCTCAGCAACCTTGCCGACGTGCTACGCAAGCGCAGCCAGATGAAGCTGAAGATCAAGGCCATGAGTTCGGAATCCAAGGCGTCGGCCTACATCGTCGGCGCGTTGCCGTTCATGGTGTTCGGCATGATCTACTGGATCAACCCCAGCTATATCGAAGGATTCTTCTACGAAGAACGCCTGATCGTCGCTGGCCTGGGCGGCCTGACCTGGATGAGCATCGGCGCCATGATCATGGCTAAGATGGTCAGCTTCGAGATCTGAGGCATGGAAACGCAAATGGGAACGCAATCATGTTGAATTCCGGGGCCGGTCCCACCCTGCTGGGTGTGGACATCATCCTTGTCGGATCGATTCTGTCGGGCGTTGCGGCGCTGGCTGTGGTGTTCGCGATCTATGCCGCGATCACGGTGCGCGATCCGATGGCGAAGCGCGTGAAATCGTTGAGCGCACGGCGCGACGAGCTGAAGGCCGGCATCGTCAAGGGTCCGGCGCGCAAGCGGCAAAGCCTGGTCAGGAAGACCGAAGGCACCGAGAAAATGAAAGACACGCTGGCGGGCATGAAAGTCCTTCAGCAAAGCCAGGTCGAAACGATCCAGCAGAAGCTGGCCTATGCCGGGTATCGCAACAAGGAACTGGCGGTCCTGATCATCGGCCTGCGCATGGTCCTGCCGATTGTACTGGGTCTGGCAGGGTTCGTCGCGCTGTATGTGGTCGAGGTATTTCCCGAGTGGGAAATGAAGAAAGTCATGGCGATGGCTGCCCTGATCTTCGCCGGATACAAGGGGCCGGAGATTTTCCTGTCCAACAAGGCGGGCAAGCGTACCAAGGAAATCCAGAAAGGCCTGCCCGACGCGCTCGACCTGCTCGTCATCTGCGCCGAAGCCGGCCTGACCGTAGATGCCGCGTTCAACCGCGTCGCGAAGGAACTGGGCCGCGCCTATCCCGAACTGGGCGATGAATTCGCATTGACCGCCATCGAACTGTCCTTTTTGTCCGAACGCAAGCAAGCATTCGACAACCTGGCCTATCGCGTCAATCTGGAAGCGGTGGCAGGCGTGGTCACCACGATGGTACAGACCGAACGCTACGGCACGCCGCTGGCCAGCGCGCTGCGCGTCTTGTCAGCGGAATTCCGCAACGAACGCATGATGCGGGCCGAAGAAAAGGCTGCACGCCTGCCCGCCATCATGACGATCCCGCTCATCCTGTTCATCCTGCCGGTGCTGTTCATCGTCATCCTCGGCCCTGCGGCCTGCTCGATCAGCGACGCCTTCTCCAGCGACGGGCTCGGGGGCTGACGCAGACGCGAATTCCCCAGGGGGCGAGCCGGTCGCGCTAAGCGTAGTCGGGTTCGTCCCACCAAGGGTAGAAGTCGGGTATGTCTGCGCTGACGGTTGCCGGGAACTGCGCCACCCGCTTCTCTAGGAAGCTGGCGATCCCCTCGCGGGCGTCCGGCCCTTTCGACAGGGTGTAGATCGCGCGGCTATCGACGCGATGCGCATCCATCGGATGTCCGCTCGCACCCAAGCGCCAGAGCATGGCCCGCGTCATTGCCACGGAAACGGCGCTGGTGCTGTCCGCAATCTCCCGCGCGAGGGCAAAGGCCGCGTCCATCAGCGCGCCTGGCGTGTGGACCGAGCGTACAAGCCCCCCACGTTGCGCTTCAGCGGCGTCGAACACGCGGCCCGTCATGCACCATTCCATCGCCTGTTGCATGCCGACCAGACGGGGCAGGAACCAGCTCGACGCCGCTTCGGGCACGATACCGCGTCGCGCGAAAACGAAGCCGAACCGCGCGGTGTCGCTGGCGAGGCGCATGTCCATCGGCAGCTGCATGGTCGCACCGACGCCGACGGCTACGCCGTTTACCGCCGCGATCATCGGCTTCTTGCTGTTGTAGAACCGCAGCGTCAGCTTTCCGCCGCCATCGCGCACCACGGGGTCGGACAGGTCCGCAACATCTTCGGTGCTGGCGAAAGGCTGCGTTCCGTCCTGCGGCGCGAGGTCGGCACCTGCGCAAAACGCGCGCTCACCCGCACCGGTCACGACAACGGCGCGCACGTCGTCATCGGCATCGGTTTCGTCGATGGCGGCGATGAGCTCGTCCATCATCGTCGGCGTGAAAGCGTTCATCCGATCTGTCCGATCGAGAGTGAGCGTTGCGATCCGGTTGCGCTTTTCAAGCAGGATCTGGGTGCGGTTGGTCACGATGACGCGCCGCCCTGCTGCGCCAGATTGCCGATCAGGGTCAGCGTGGCGCGGAAGCGGGCTTCGTCCGCCGGATCGAATTGCGCCAGCAAGTCGGTTTCGATGGCGCGGGCGCGCGGAATAATCGCGTCGTGCATCGCCAGGCCATCCGGCGTCAGGTCGAGCAGGTGCGAGCGTCCGTCGGCGGCATTCGGCAGCCTTGTCACAAGCGCGCGCGCCTCCAGCCGCTTGCACGCCCGGTTCACCGCCACCTTGTCCATCTGGATGCGGGCAACCAGCATACGCTGCGTCGCTTTACCGCCATCGCCCAGCGTCGCCATCACGCGCCATTCGGGTACGCTCAGGGCAAACTCGGCGCGATAGACCTGCGCGATGCGGCTGCTGACGGCGTTGGCCGCGCGTGACAATTGATAGGGCAGGAATTCGGCGAGGTGGAACTCGTCCACCCCGCGCTCTTTCAAATCGGATAGGTTCGCCATGAACCGGTTTCTAATGAAACCGGTTTCAAAGGCAAGTGCGTGCTTATCTCGGCGCCATCCGGATACCGCCGTCGAGCCGCACGTCCTCGCCGTTGAAATAACCGGTTTCGATCATGCACATCGCCAGCTTGGCATATTCCTCAGCATTACCGAGGCGCTTGGGGAACGGCACCGACGCGGCCAGTGCTTCCTTAACCTGCGGCGGCGCGGCGTTCATCAGCGGGGTGTTGAAAATGCCGGGCAGGATGGTGTTGACGCGAATGCCCTCGCGCATCAGGTCGCGCGCGATAGGCAGCGTCATGCCGACCACCCCGCCCTTCGATGCGGAGTAAGCCGCTTGCCCGATCTGGCCGTCTTCGGCTGCGACGCTCGCGGTATTGACGATGGCCCCGCGTGCGCCGTCATCGGCGCCCTCGCCCGTCATCGGGTCCAGCGTCATCATTCCCGCCGCCGACTTGGCAATGCAGCGGAACGTGCCGATCAGGTTGACCTGGATGACGAATTCGAAGGCCGACAGCGGGAAGTGCTTGATCTCGCCCGATTGCTTGTCGCGACTGGCGGTCTTGATCGCGTTGCCGATGCCCGCGCAGTTCACCAGGATGCGCTCCTGCCCGTGCGCCTCGCGCGCTTTGGCAAAACCCGCGTCGACATCGTCGTCGCTGGTCACATTGACCTTGCAGAACACGCCGCCGATCTCGCTGGCGACGGCATTGCCGGTTTCTTCGTTCATATCGAAAATGGCAACCTTCGCGCCTTTCGCTGCCAGCGCGCGCGCCGTGGCGGCCCCCAGGCCCGATGCGCCACCGGTCACGACTGCGGGGGTGTTTGCGGTAACTTCCATTGTTATCTCCTGAATGAAAATCCGTTCGGCCTGAGCCTGTTGGAGGGCTGTTCTTTGTTTTCGGCGCGGCGCTCGAAGAAAGAGCAATGCTTCGACAGGCTCAGCACGAACGAGCGACTGGGTTGAAGGCTAAGCCATCTCGACGATGGTGACATTGGCGACGCCGCCGCCCTCGCACATCGTTTGCAGCCCGTATTTTCCACCGCGATCCTTCAGCGCGTGCAGCATCGTCGCCATCAGCTTGGTGCCGCTTGCACCAAGCGGGTGGCCCAGCGCAATCGCGCCGCCATTTACGTTCAGCTTTTCGGGGTCGGCCCCGGTATGCTTCAGCCACGCCAACGGCACAGGTGCAAAGGCTTCGTTGACTTCATACAGGTCGATATCGCCAATGCCGAGCCCGGCGGCTTTCAATGCCTTGTCGGTCGCGAACAGCGGTTCTTCCAGCATGATGACCGGATCGCCTGCCGTCACCTTCATGGTGTGAATGCGCGCCAGCGGCGTCAGGCCGTGCGTCTTCAGCATCTCTTCCGACACTACCAGCACCGCGCTTGAACCATCGCAGATCTGGCTTGCATTGGCGGCAGTAATCTTGCCGTCGGGTTGCAGCAACTTGACGCTGCCGATGCTCTCCATTGTTGCGTCGAAGCGAATGCCCTCGTCCACGGTATGCTGTTCTTCGCCTTCGGGCGTTTCCACCGTGACCGGCACGATTTCAGCATCGAACTTGCCCGCCTCGGTCGCGGCGATGGCCTTCTGGTGGCTTTCCAGCGCGAACCGGTCGAGGTCGTCTTTCGAAAAGCCGTGCTTCTTCGCCATCATCTCGGCTCCGATGAACTGGGACCACTGGATGCCGGGATATTTCTGTTCCAGTCCGGGCGACTTGTAGTTGCCCAGCCCTTCTTTCATGTGGAGCATCGCGGTCGAGCCCATCGGCACGCGGCTCATGCTCTCGACGCCGCTGGCGATAACGACATCCTGCGTTCCGCTCATCACCGCTTGCGCGGCAAACTGGATCGCTTGCTGGCTACTGCCACATTGCCGGTCGATGGTGACGGCGGGCGTGCTTTCACCAAGATGCTTGCTGGCCAGCACGGCATTTCGGCCAACCTGCATCGCTTGCTCCCCGCCCTGGCTGACACAGCCCATAACCACATCGTCCACCGCCCCGGGATCGATTCCGCTGCGCTCCATCAACGCATCTAGCGATTGCGCCGCCAGATCTACTGGGTGGATCCCGGCAAGACGACCGCCGCGGCGGCCCCCGGCGGTGCGGACGGCGTCGACGATATAGGCTGCTGACATGGTGTCTCTCCGGCGCGACGCGCTTTCCGTTCGCGTAAGGGTTAAGGTGTTGGCATGAGGCGTAGGCAGCGCGCCGAAGCGGGTCAAGCGGGCTTGAGCCGACAGCAGGCGCGCCCTATCGTAACATCACAATGGCGAAGGCACTGTTCGAACTCAACCCCGGCCTCGACCAGGCCGCTCTGGCCACCCGCTTCGCTGCCGACGGTCGCGTACAGGTGCGCGACGTGCTGACGGTCGAAACCGCATGCGAAATACGCACGATCCTCTCGCAACAGACACCGTGGGGCTATGCGGGTCAGGCGGACGAAGGCGGCGCAACCCGCCCGCCTGAACAGATCCTTGCTGCCGACACCCGCACGGCTGACGGGCAGCAGCGCATGCAACGCATGTTCAAGGCCACCGACGATGCGGCGAGACGCGGCGATTACGCTTATCGTTACGCGCAGTATTCGCTGGTGCAGGGCGTTCAGGAAGGCTGGGCGCCGGGCGGCCCGCATGAATTGCTGCTGGAGTATCTCAACGCCCCCGAATTTCTCGGCCTTGCCCGCAAGGTCACCGGTATCGATGCGCTGGTAAAGGCGGACGGGCAGGCGACGGTGTACGGTGCGAACCACTTTCTTGGGCAGCATAATGACAGCCACGTCGCCGAAGGCTGGCGTGTCGCTTACGTACTTAATTTCACCATCGACGACTGGCGGCCTGACTGGGGCGGACACCTGGTCTTTTACGATGGCGATGGCGATATCGAGGTGGGGTACCGCCCGCGTTTCAATTCGCTCAACATGTTCGCCGTACCGCGCGCCCACGCCGTGCAATATGTCCCGCCCTTCGCGCCCGTTGGCCGCTACGCCATCACCGGCTGGCTGCGCGACCGTTAGGGATATGACTGTTCGTGCGGACAGCAGTCCGGCAGCCTGTCGCAACGCGGCCGTGGCCGCTCTCAATAAAGCTCAGGTCGCGCACGCAGCACGCTTGCTGCGCGACGGCATGGCTCGCTGGCCGGACGATGCGACGTTCCAGAACAGCGCAGGCAACTTGCTACTGAAAGCGGGCGATCCGGCAGGGGCAACCTTGGCATTCGGGCGAGCGGCGGGGCTGGTTCCGGCTTCGCTGGAATACGCCCTGAACGAAGCTATCGCGGCGAACGCAGCAGGCGAACCGCACCGGGCGCTGGAGGTGCTGGCAAGGCACGAAGCGGCAGGGCAAACATCGGCGCCCTATTGCTCTACGCGCGCTCTGGCCGCGCGCAGTATTGGCGATAAAACGCAGGCTGCGCTGTGGTATGACCGCGCGCTTGCGCTCGATCCCAAACGCCCCAAAGCCCTGCACGGCCGCGCCCGTGTCGCGCTGGAGCGGGGGGAAGATGATGCGCTGGCACGGTTCGATGCGGCGCTGGCCGTGAACAGCGGCGATGGCGACCTGTGGCTCGGACGGGCGCAGGCGCTGGACGAAGCGGGGTGTCCGCAAGAAGCGCGCGACCTGATGCAGCAAATCGTGGCGCAGGCACCACACTGGCTGGAGGGTTTGCGCTTCCTCGCGCAGCTTCGCCTGGCGGCTGGCGAAACCGACTATGCGGACCACTATGCCGACGCCTGCGCGCGGGTGCCGCAGGATCCGAACCTCCCGACTGCTTACGCCGGACTGCTCGCGGCAAACAGGGACAATGCCGCCGCGGCCGATGTTGCGGCACAGGCAGCGCGACGGTTTGGCGACACTGACCATTTCACCATGCTCGAAGCGGTCTATGCCGGCGCCGCCGGAGAGACCGTACGGGCCGCCGCGCTGCTGGAACAGCTGGATATGACCGCGCCCGACCGTGCGCTGCACCTCGCTCGCCATTACTTGCGAACAGGCGACCCGGAGCATGCGGAAACGATCCTGGCACCATTGACAGAAGGCGAGACCGACCAAGTAGAAGCGTGGGCGCTACGCGGACTGGTGTGGCGGTTGCTCGACAATCCGCGGGCTGCGTGGCTGCACGGGCAGGAAGGGCTGGTCCGCCAGATGCCGCTGCACGATGCCAGCAGCGTTCTGCCGCCCGCCATCGCGCGCCTGCACGCCTTGCATGACCGCGCCGCTTTTCCACTCGGCCAGTCCTTGCGCGGCGGCACGCAAACGCGCGGCCTGCTGTTCGACCGGACGGAGCCCGAATTTGTGGCCTTGCGCGCAGCGATCCTTGCGACGATCGAAGAATATCGCGCCGCCTTGCCTCCGGCGGATCAGGCCCATCCGCTGCTGCGCCATCGCGATGCACCGCTCGGGCTTGCGGGATCGTGGTCGGTTCGGCTGTCGGGCGGCAGTGACCATCATGCGGCGCACATCCATCCGCAGGGGCTCTTGTCCTCGGCGCTGTATTGCGAACGGCCCGACGCGGCCCGCGACACCGAAAAGCGCGAAGGCTGGCTCGAACTGGGCCGTCCCCCGCCCGATCTCAAGCTGACGCTGGAACCGGTCGCAGCGTTTCCGCCGACACCGGGTACGCTCGCGCTGTTTCCCAGCACGCTGTATCATGGCACACGTCCGTTCACCGAAGGCGGGCGATTGACGGTGGCGTTCGATGTCGCGCGCGGGCACAACGCGGCATGACCGAAGCAATATCCCACGCAAAGCCCGATGCAAAGCCCGATGCATGGGGCGATTTCTGGAAAGACAATGCCCGCAGCGATGGCGGCGGATGCCTGCCTGCCGCCTATCGCAGTATCAGCGACGCGCAGGCCCAGGCATGGTTCAGCTTTGCCCGCATCCTGCCTGCAAAAGCGCGGGTGCTGGACTTGGCGACAGGCGATGGCCGTGTGATGGGCTGGATGCTGCGCGCGCGCCCAAAAGCCAGGCTGACCGGATGCGACCTGGCCCCCACCCTGCCCGAACCGCCACGCGGCACCAAGGTCCGCGCCGGGGTTGCGATGGAAGACTTGCCCTACCACCCCGACGCCTTCGACGCGGTTATCAGCCAGTTCGGCTTTGAATATGGCGATACGCAGCAAGTGGCGGCCGAAGTAGCGCGGGTCCTAAAACCGGGTGGTCGTGTCGCGCTCATCACCCATCGCGCCGACGGACCTATCCTTGCACACAACCTTGCGCGGCGGGCGCAGCTGCAATGGGCGCTGGAAGAGCGCGGCGTCGTGAGGCTTGCGAAGAAAAGCCTGGTGCTGAAACAGGCCGGCATCGCCAGCGTACCCGACGCGATTGTCCAGGCAGTCCGCGATGGCGTGCAGCAATTCGGGCCACAATCGGCTGCGTGGGAAATATCGGAGGCCGTGCGTCAGACGCTGGTACTGGGCGCGCGCGACACTGCCGCCAACCTCGCTGCCATGCTCGACATGATCGCGGCGAAGGCAGCGAATGAGCTTGGTCGGATCGCGTCGCTCGAGGCGGCATGCCGCAGAACGCAGGATGCCACCGCTTTCGACGCTGCGGTTTCGGCGGGCGGACTGGTCGAGACGGAGCGTACATCGCTGATGTCCGGGACCGACACCACTCCCTTTGCCGATCTGCGATATCTGCAACACGCGGACTGATTGTTCGCTTGGTCGTGCCGGGCAAGATCCCTCACCTCAGCGCAAAAAATTGGGACGCTGCGCCGGTTTTCACCCAAGCAATCTCGGTGTTTCTATTACCGTTTTTGTGAATTCGCGGACGCCGATAGCCGATACACTACGTATCGGCGTTAAATAGCCGCTACATGGCTGAACTGCAGACGAAGAAAAGGCGGCGAACCTTTTCAGGTTCGCCGCCTTTCTTACGCATACTGCGCCGTCGGTCTTAGAACGAGAGGTTCACCGATGCGAAGAAGTCGCGACCCAGGACGTCGTAGGTGCTGGGGTAGGTGTTGGACTGCTCGGCGTTGTTGAAATCGCCCAGCAGCAACGAGTTGGTGTCGTTGATAACCTGGCCGGCTGCGTTGAATTCCGGCGTGGAAGGCAACGTATCGAACAGGTTGTTGACGCCAACCGCGAACGTCAGACGCTCCGATGCGGCGAACGAGAAGGTGAGGTCGATAAGGTCGTAGGCGCTGATACGCTCCACGATGTAATCGACTGCCTCGTCATCGTCCTCGACACCCGACAGGTGCCGCCAGCGGATCGACGTGGTCAGTGGACCGTCGCGGAACGATGCACGCGATGTCCACTTGAACGACGGTGTCGGCTCGCCGCAAGTCAGGCCGAACTCGCCGGCACACGTCACGATCTCGTCGGGATTGAGCTGATCTGGACGCGTGTCGGACGTTTCAGTCCACGTACCCAGGAACGACAGGTTCAGTTGCTGCTCGCCCGTGTCGGTCAGGAGGGAGAACGGAACAGTCAGCGAATAGCTCGCCTCGAGATCGATACCCGAAACGGCGAATTCGGCGATGTTCGCGCTACCCAGCGTCGGCGGGTTAGCCCGACCGAATGCACCCTGCTGGTCACGAGTACCTCGGAAACCGGCACACTGCGGTGAAGCAAGATCCTGCGCCACGTTGAAGCAAAGGTCCAATGCCTGCTGCAACGAGATCGTGGTGATCGCGTCTTCGATCGTGATGTCGAAGTAATCGGCCGTCAGCGTGAACCCAGGGAAGAAAGACGGCTGCAGAATTACACCGAAGGTGTAGCTGTCCGCCGTCTCTTCGCCGAGGTTCGGGTTGCCGCCGAACAACGCAGCGATCTGCCCGTCGGGCTGGAGAACGGTGTTGTTCCCGATATTCCCCGCAGGAACGCCGTTTGCAAGACACAGAGCCAGAAGCGCGCCGGTCGGAACCGGGCCACCACCAGCACCGTCACCGGCACAAGGATCGTTCGCACCGGGGAAACCGATGGCCGTTCCCTGGAACAGCTCGTTCACGTTCGGCGCACGAACGGCGCGCTGATACTGACCGCGGAACGTGATGTCCTCGATCGGCTGAACCTGAACACCGCCGGCATAGGTGAACACGCCACCCACGTTATCGAGCGAGTAATCCGAATAGCGCACGGCGCCGTTCAGTTCGACGCGGAAACCGCTTTCGGTTTCAAACGGGACGTTCAACTCGCCGAACACTTCCTTGACGTTGTAACCGCCTTCGGTCGGGTTACCGGCGTTGAAACCGGCGACGTCGCCCGATGCCAGGAATTCGTCCGGGATGAAGCGCGAGGACACACCGCGACGTTCCGCACCGATGGCGAAACCGACCGGCTCTGCGGAACCCAGAGCGAAATCGCCGAAGGAGCCAGAAATGGCACCCGACACGACTTCGATCGTGGAGATATCGCCGTTCTGCGCCTGAATGCGGAACACGTCGACATCGTCCGGCGTCAGAGTACCGGCACCGAAGATGTTGATCTGGTTCGGACCCGTACCGTTGATCGCGGCGGTGAAGCGCGAAACGGATGCGTTACCCTGCTGGATATTGGCGTTCCGGGTGCGCGAGAACATGTAATACGCATCGTATTGCAGGTACTCGTTGATGTCGCCGCGTGCACCGGCGAGGACGCGGAATGCGTTGCGCTCGTCGAGGTTGCGACGGCCACCGGCTTCTTCCAGACGACGGCGGACCTGCACGTTCACGAGGCCATCATTAGCCTGCGCGCCCGTTTCGGTCGTGTCCAGCTGACGGAACTGCGCTTCGGTCTGGGCATTGATGAAGCCGTTTGCGACCAGCGAATCGATGTCCAGGAAGGTGTTCACGAGGATCGGCGTTGGCGCCAGCTCGGAGTCGACCCGGTTATTCGAGTATGCAACCTCGGTGTACAGCTCCAGTGCAGGAGCAACTTCATAGCTGGCGTTACCGCCAAATAGGTAACGTTCCTGCGGCAGCTGCAGATAGTTGACCGGCGCGTAGTTGTAGAAATCGCCCGGCGTCCGGAAATCGCGCAGATCACCGGGATTGCCGAAGATTGCGAGATTGTTGCTAATCCCGAACGACGTTCCGGTGGTGTCGCCGTTGCCCTGATAGGTAAGGCGCGTTTCCGGCGGAAGCGAGGAACCCAGCTGCTGCAGCGGGTTGCCACCAAGCGCGAAGTTCGAGAACGTGCGATCGCCCTGGAAGATGTCTTCGCGGTTGTAGTACTCACCATAGACCGTGACGTTACCGCGCGTGTCGGCGAAGGAGGTGCCGATGGCACCGTTCACCTGATACCGCGCGCCGTCGCCATCCTGGGTCAGCGAATACTGGCCGCCAAGCTCGACGCCTTCGACTTCGCGAAGGCGGAAATCGACGACACCAGCAAGCGCGTCCGAACCGTACACGGCCGAAGCACCACCGGTCACAACGTTAACCGACTCCAGCATGAACTGTGGAATGGTGTTGAGGTCGGTAATCTGGTTGGTGTCATAAGACATCCAGCGGCGACCGTTGACCAGCAGCAGGTTGCGCGTCGCGCCGAGACCGCGAAGGTTCAGCGAAGCGGTGCCGTTGCCGGGGTTGTTGGAGAAGGACGTGGTGCCTGGAACGACCTGCGGCAGCGTGTTGATCACGTTCTCGACGTTGACCGCACCCGACAGCTGGAACTCTTCGGAATTGACCACGGCGACCGGCGCAGCCGTTTCAACGTTGCGACGCTGGATGCGCGAACCGGTAATGACGATGAATTCGCCGGTGTCGTTGTCAGGCAACGCCTGCGTGCCGGGCTCGTTCGGCTGGTCGGGCTGCGGCTGGCTTTGCGCATGTGCGGGCGCAGCGAAGGCAATACCGGCCATCACGGTACCGGCAAGAAGCGCCGACTTGTTGAAACGGTTGGACATTTCGATCCCCTTGAGGAGGGCCGCCGACATTGGCGCACCCCGATCTGTTGAAATAGCACGGGCGCATTGCCCGGATTGGCTGCGTCTATCGGAAGCGGCGGGCGTTTCGCAATCTCGCAATCGGTATGTGGCGAGGGAAAGTCTAAACTGTGGCATACAGGTTACAGTGGCCTTCCCGCACGCGTGACTGCCTGCCGCATGCTCCTTGGCCCGTCGCGCCTCCTGTGGCATTCACGCGGCAATCGTTTCGACACAGTCGGCCTTTCGCGGGTCGCATCAGGCCTGCATTCGGCAGGTCAAGACCGGAGAACTGCCTTGCCTTACCGCCCTCTGCGCATCGCCTTGCCTGTATTGAGTGCCGCCCTGTTGACTGCCGTCACACCAGCAGTCGCGCAGTCCGCCGCACCTGCCGCACCCGCGCCAGAGGCGCAGGGAAATTATCTCGAGGGGCTGAAATCATGCCAGGCGATTGCCGACGATACCGAGCGGCTGGCCTGTTACGACCGCTCCGTCGGCCGGGTGGTCAGCGCTACTGAAGAAGGCGAAGTCCGGCTGGTGGACAGCGAGGACGTGCGCAAGACACGGCGGCGGCTGTTCGGATTTTCGATGCCGGATATCGGATTGTTCGGAAACGACGAGGACGAAGACGACAAACCGCTCGAGCTGTTGCAGTCGACGGTAACCAGCGTGCGGTACAACCGGCGCGAAGTGGTGTTCAGCATTGCGGAAGGCAACGCGGTGTGGCGCATCGCCAGCGCGCCACCACGGCTGGGCCGCATCAAGGTGGGCGACAGTGTGGAATTCAAGCGCGCCTCGCTCGGCAGCTATTTCATCCGTGTCAACGGGCGGATGGGCGTGAAAGGGCGTCGTGTGGAATAGATGCCGCGTCCGGCCCACGCTCCAACACGCATTTGAAACACAATACGAAAAAAGACCCGCCTGTCGCATGACAGACGGGTCTTTTTCTTCGGTCGGCGTATGTCTTACAGCCCGCCGGGGCCACAATCGTTCTTAAGGTAATCGAGCATCTTCGTATAGAACTGCTCCTGATGGTTATACATCAGCGTGCGCGAGAAGTGGTCCGCGCCTTCCAGCAAGAGATATTGTGCCGGCTTCCCCTGACGATCCATTTCCTTCTTGTAGTCATCATAGTTGAATCGCATGACGCGCGCATCGACATCGCCGTGTACCATCAGCAGCGGAATATTTGCCTTGGCGACTTCCTTGATCGGGTTAATCGTGGTCATGCCGCGATTTCGGCTCCACTCTTCAAGTGGCTTCGGCGTACCGGTGCCCTTGCGCTTGAAATAGACTTTTTCCGGATCGGCAACAGCGGCACCGGCGATGGCGCACTGGTAGATATTGTTCTCGCGGCTGGTCGCGACAAGGGCGGCATAGCCACCATAGGACCAGCCGAACATCGCCATCCGGTCCGGATCGGCAAGCCCTTCCTTGACGAGGTACAGCGCACCATCATCCTTGTCGTCCTGCATGGCCAGGCCGTGCTGGCCGTTAGCGCTATCGAAGTGGTCCTGACCCCAGCCAACAGACATCCGGTATTGCGGCTGCAGCACCATATATCCGGCATTGGCGAGCAACTGGCCCCATTCATCGAAACCGATCACTTCGTTCACATGCGGGCCACCATGCGGCAGCACAACGAGGGGGAACGGCCCTTCGCCCTTGGGCATCGTCACATAACCCGGGATCATGCGACCGTCGCGTGCGGGATACTTGATGAATTTGACATCGGACAACTGATCCGGCGCGAGCAATGGATTGCGACTGCCGATCTTGACCATCGAGTCGCCCTTCACAAGCCACCATGAACCGGGATCGCGTGGCCCCTGGTTGCTGACGACCATCGTGCCGCCATCACGCGACCTGCTGCTGATGCTGATCTGATGTGCGTTCGGGATCTCGGCTTCCAGATTCTTGTAAAGCGCTTTTTCGGTTTCATCGAACCATTCGCGCTCGTACTTCTCGCCCGAATAAATCGCGGCGACCAAAGAGTTGTCACCTGCCCATGCCATCGAACTTTGCTGAATTCCGAGAATATCGGCGTTCTCGTTCTCGTACAGTTTACGGCCAAGCTTGCCCGTGTTGAAGTCGAACTCGTACAGGCCAGCCTTGTCGCCATCGGGGTTGTCGATGATGTAGCCGGTGTTGGGATCGCCTTGCTTGAACCCCTGGAAGCCGTGAATACCGCCGAGAACACGATACAGGTTCGCCTTCTCGTCCAAGTCGTATGTCAGGCCGTCGGCCCGGGTCCATGAGCTGTCGCCGGGACGCCGGAAGTAGAACCGCTGCTCATTCGTGCCATCGTCGAACGAGCTCGTGAAGCGTGGATTTCCATCGTCGTCGAAACTGGCCTGCGGATACTGGTCGTTACCCTTTAGAACCAACGAATTTCGCCCGGTCTTCAGATTGTATTTGAAATAAGACCGCGGGCGGAACGCTGCAAGAGGATCGATGCCGGCACCACCCGGATTTTCGAGAACACTCTCGACAAGGACGTTATCGGGATCGTTCGGAAGCACGTTGACGATATTGAACTCCCCAGGTGCCTCCGTGAATTTCTTGGTTTCGACGTTGAACGAAAACGCCTTGTAATCACGCACATCCTCTTCCGGACGCTTCACCGTCTTGCGGTTAACCTGCCACGCGGTACCGAATATCGTATCGTCGCTCACCCAACGTGCGCTGAGCAGTTCCATCGGATCGGCATTTGTCCGGATTGGCTTTTTCTGGAGATTTTCCGTCTCGTAAATCTCCATGACATACTCACCCTCCTTGCTCTCCAGCTTCATAAGCAGGAGGTACTTGCCACTAGGCGACACCTGAACTGTCGGCATGACATCGCGGAGTGCCCACGCTTCCACCGGGATCGTCGCGCCCTTGGTTTGTGCGGCCTGCGCCATTGCGGGTTGCGTTGCGGAAGAAGCCATACCCAGCGTGAGCGCTGCGGCCGTGGCGGCGAGGAGGGTTGTTTTGAATATTTGCATGATACGGACCCTATAAAAATGCGGATGAACAAGGCTGTAACACGAAAACGGCCCCGTCACCAGATCTGGTGCGGGGCCGCATTCTCGTCACGCTCGCCGGATAATTTCGGCTGAAGGCAAGGCTTAAAATTCCTTGCGCACCTGGAAGAAGAATTCCCGGCCGTTGTAGTTATAGCCGTTACCGATGGCGACGTTCGAGATGGCCAGCACCTGCGCGCTATCCACAAGAGGCGGCGTTTCATCGAAGATGTTCGAAACACCTGCGAGCAATGTCAGCCCATCGTTGCGATACCGGATCGAGGTGGCGACTTCCACGTAACTGTCGGCAAAGCCGATGTCGCGGCAGAAGACACCATCGCCCGGAACCACGCCATCGGCCGAACCACCGCCCGTGCATGTGTCGCTGAAGAAAGGTCCGGCACCAGCATCATTGAACGCAGGCAATCCATCGGGGCCGTTGCCGAAGGCATCGGAGAACGGATCGATACCGTCTTCGTCCTGCTCGACGGGACCGACATAGCGTCCCTGAACAGTAAAGCGGAAATCGTCGATATCGGCTGTGAACGTTGCCGTTCCGGTCCATTTGGCCAAGCCGAATTCACCGGCATCATCGTCGAACAGATCGTTGCCCTGATCGTCGATGAACAGGCTGCTACGTTCGATCAGGTGGTTGGCGCGGACGTTGAGGCCTAGGTCGACCGTCGTGCCGAACGCGATAACTTCCTTGCCGAAGGTCGTGTTGATGTCGATCCCGCGAACGCTTTCCTGATCCTGGTTGAGGAAGATCGGGTTGGCGTTCGTAATCAAACCGGCCGTGGACGGTGCCGTGCCGAATTCGAGGAGGTCGCAGAACGGGCTGCGCGTACCGTCTTCGCGCGTAAAGCAGTCGAACAGCGCAAACTGGGAGGAAAGCTCGACAACGGCATCCTTCACCTTGATGTCGAAGTAGTTGGCACCGATGCTGACGTCATACCCGTCGCCAAACGTTTCTTCGAAAGCGAAGCCTGCGGTTATCGATCGCGATGTTTCGGGATCGATGTCCAGGCTTCCCTGACGGAAGACCTGCGTCGAGCTGAACTGATCTGTGCTCAAACGGTTCTGCGCAATGCCGACTTCGGTAGGGTCGCGTCCTTCGCGGATACAGTTTGCGATGATATTGGCCCCACGATCATCCAGCGTAGGATCGAACGTACCGGTCGCCGCAACGAATGCTACATCGGGAACGGCGCAGGGATCGAACAGCGTCTGGAAGCCGGACTGTCCCAGCAGGAAGTTTTCCCGCAGGTTCGGTGCGCGGAAAGACGTACCGTAGCTTAACTTCAGCAACAGGGACTCGATCGGGCGCCAGCCGCCCTTCGCGGAATAGGTGAAGTTCGTTCCGTAGAACTCTTCGTCCGTAACGCGGCCCGACAGGTTGACGGTCAGCTCTTCAACGAACGGCTTGCCTGCCACCAGTGGCAAATCGACTTCGGCGAAAGCTTCCTTGATAAGCTTGCTGCCAACTGCCCCCCGGTCGACAAAGAAGCCGAACAGCAGACCATTCGAAGCGACGAAGTTGGGCTGGGAGTCGATCTTGTCTTCCCGAACTTCAACGCCGACCACAGCTGCGGCGGAACCACCCTGCAGTTCAAACAGGTCACCGGTTGCGAATGCGTTGAAGACCAGCTGTTCGTAACGCGTATCGAAATCACGAACGCCGAACAGGTAATCCGCTTCGGCCTGCGTAGCGAAGGAGCCAATCGGCTGACCAAGCACGCTAGGAGCGAACAGATTTACCGGCACACAACCTGCAAGCAGGTCGGGCGCGGCGAGATCCGGGTTGGCCAGACCTGCCCCGTTACATTCACCGATGAACTGCGGATCGCCGAAGAAGCCGAAAACATCGACATTGTTGTCATAGTCGTCGGCAATGCCGTCACCGTCATTATCGACAATGCCGTCATCGCCATACTCTGCCGTCGGATCGAGGCCGAGTGATAGCGCGAGCTTGTCTTCGCGGATCCCGCGACGAGTCGAGGAACCGTCCGCACGCGAATACGAGAAGTACGTGTCGAACGTCCAGTTCGGACCGATAAAGGCCAGATCACCCTTAAGCCCGATAACGCCGCGATACTGTTCGAGCGTCGTATCGAAGTTGTCCCGGTCGCCCTGGATCGAGGTGATCGGTGTTACCGGTGTTGGGAAGCCGGTGGAAAGCGCGAAGCCGGCAAACGGCGAACCGGGGACAAAGCCCTGGAACTGGTTGTCTGCGTCGCGACAATCGACACCGTTAGGATTGCTGACGAAGTTACAAGGGTTGAACGCATTCAGATCGGGCACACTGGGGAAAACCTGGCCTGCGCCCGAATTGTCGGAAACCACATCGGCGCGGCTGTAGCTTGCCTCGAAATACGGCGTCAGATTCCCGGCGCCGGGCAAGACATATTCACCATAGGCAAAAACGTTGTAACGCTCCTGCTGGCTCTGGAAGACCTGCGTCAGGTCGGCACCATTGGTGTTGACGTTCTGGAAGTCGACATCGCGGATACCGTCGCCGTTGCGGTCAACCGGATCACCAAAAGCATCGGTGTTCTCGGCAAAGTCCGGCAGATTTGGAATGTTGCCGGCACCAGGCTGGAAATAGATCGAACCCAAGCGCGTGAAGGGATTGAAGATACGACCGCTGATGCCGGCGACCTTACATTCGCTTTCAGAAATGGAGATCGTTCCGCCGCTATCGCGCTGAACCAGGGCATTATCGCGCAAACCAACCGTCAGAATGTTGCCGTCCTGGTCGATCTCACGGTTCGTATCGCAGCCGGAAAAGAAATCGCGGTCGTTGAGACGGATGTAATCGGTGTAGTCATATTCCGCGCCGATGCCGATGAAGGCACGGTCGGTATTGAAGCCATATGCCGCACCGATACGATAGTCGTCGCCACCACCTTCGGGATTGATATCGCCGCTGGCTTCCAGCTCGAGACCGTCGAAGTCCTTGCGCAGCACCACGTTGATAACGCCGGCGATGGCATCCGAACCGTAAACCGAAGACGCACCGTCGAGCAGAATGTCGTTACGTTCGGTCAGGATGGCAGGCAGAAGGTTGATGGAAGGCGTTGTCGGCGCGCCTTCGACACCGGCGGGCGCAAGGCGGCGGCCGTTGATAAGCAGCAGTGTGCGGTCGGCGCCGAGGCCGCGCAGGTTGACTTGCTGCGACCCTGGGCCGTTATCCAGAACGAAGCCCTGGAACGTGGCGTCGATCTGCTGCCCGGCGGCCGATTCGGACCGCTGGAGAATTTGCGAAGGATCGAACAGGCCGGCGGCATTCGCGCGCTCTGTCGTCAGCACCTGAAGCGGTGAAATGGAATTGTACGTGTCGCGTTTGATGCGCGAACCGGTAACCACGATGGCTCCCGCGTTTTCGGTGGGCGTACCGTCGGCATTCTCATCGAGAATGACTTCCTCTTCGGTTTCCGGCGCGTCCTGAAGGTCGATGCCATCGGGCTCTTCGGCATCCTGCGCAAAGGCGGATCCCGAAAGAACGAGCGCGAGCGCCGACGCCGAACAGGCGAGGCCGCGAATGGCAGTTTTGGCGGTAAAGGTTTTCATCGTTGCTCCAGTTGCGACAGGCTGGAACCGGATCGATGCCCGTGCGTATGTGCTCGTGTGGTGTTGGGTGAAGCCAACAAGAACGTAACGCGCAGTGACACCGGACCCTGTTCCGGGATTGAGCGTATCTGAAGGACAGTCATAGAACTGTCAAAGCCGTTCAGCGTATTTGCAGGAACTGTTGCTGATATCCCACATCCTGATGCAAGTCATTGGTCGTTATAGACAAACTTTCGAACCGAACGGTTTATTAATAAATGTGAGCGTTCGAAAAGATTGCGCTAGCACAACAAAGTTGCATTGACACGCAATTATCTATTGCAATCTCTTGCTCCTATGTGAACCCCTGCGCCTATTCGAATCATGGCAACGACACGGAAAACGACAATGCACCGTCGCCCTCATCGATGGCTACCCGTGCGCCATCGGGCACATCGCCAGCCAGCAACTTGTCCGCCAACGGATCCTGGACATAACGCTGCACTGCGCGTTTCAACGGGCGGGCGCCATAGACGGGATCGTACCCCACCCGCCCCAGCCAGCGTAGTGCCGCTTCGGTCAGATCCAGCGCAATCTTGCGATCGGCCAGCAGTTTCTGCACACGCGCAACCTGTATTTTGACGATGGGGGCCATGTGTTCCATGCTCAGGCGGTGGAACAGGATGATCTCGTCCAGCCGGTTGAGGAACTCGGGCCGGAAATGCGCACGCACCGCGTCCATTACCTGAGGCTCAACGTCCGACACCTTCTGATCGTCGGTCATGTTTGCAAGATGCTGGCTACCCAGGTTGGACGTCAGGATGATAAGCGTGTTGGAGAAATCGACCACCCTGCCCTGCCCGTCGGTCAGTCGACCATCGTCCAGCACTTGCAGCAGCACGTTGAAGACATCGGAATGCGCCTTCTCGACCTCGTCGAACAGCACCACCTGATAGGGCCGCCGCCGCACCGCTTCGGTCAGCACGCCGCCTTCCTCGTATCCAACATAGCCCGGAGGCGCGCCGATCAGGCGGGCAACCGCGTGCTTCTCCATGAACTCGCTCATGTCGATGCGGACCATCGCGCTGTCGTCGTCGAACAGGAAGCCCGCCAGCGCCTTGGTCAATTCGGTCTTGCCGACGCCGGTCGGGCCGAGGAACAGGAAGCTGCCGAGCGGCCGATTGGGATCCTGTAGCCCCGCGCGACTGCGGCGCACCGCCTTCGATACCGCCTGCACCGCATCGGACTGGCCGATCACGCGCTTGCCGATGATGGCTTCCATGTCGATCAGTTTCTCGCGCTCGCCCTCCATCAGCTTGTCGACCGGCACCCCGGTCCAGCGTTCGACGACGGAAGCAATGTCTTCTTCGGTGACTTCCTCGCGCAGCAAGGCATTCTCGGAATTGGCTTCGGCTTCGGCCAGCCGCTTTTCCAACTCCGGAATGCGCCCGTAGGACAGCTCGCCTGCCTTCGCGAGATCGCCAATACGCTGCGCCTGCTCCAGCTCCAGCCGCGCGGCGTCGAGATCTTCCTTGACCTTGCCCTCGGCTGCAATCCTGTCGCGCTCGTTCTGCCAGCGGGTGGTCAGCTCGCTCGACTGCTGCTCCAGGTTCGCCAACTCGTCGCGCAGAGCCTTAAGCCGGTCCTTCGAGGCGCTGTCGCTTTCCTTGCCTAGCGCCGATTCCTCGATCTTGAGCTGGATGATGCGGCGATCCAGCCCCTCGATCTCTTCGGGCTTGCTTTCCACTTCCATGCGGATGCGGCTGGCGGCTTCGTCCATCAGGTCGATGGCCTTGTCGGGCAGGAAGCGGTTCTGGATGTAGCGATTGCTCATCTGCGCCGCCGCCACGATGGCGCCGTCGGTGATGCGGATGCCGTGGTGCAGCTCGTACTTGTCCTTGATTCCGCGCAGGATGGAAATGGTGTCCTCCACACTCGGCTCGTCGATATAGACCGACTGGAACCTGCGTTGCAGGGCCGGATCCTTTTCTACGTATTTCTGATACTCGTCGAGCGTCGTCGCGCCGATGCAATGCAGCTCGCCGCGTGACAATGCCGGTTTCAAGAGGTTGCTCGCATCCATGCTGCCTTCGCTGGCGCCCGCCCCGATCAGCGTGTGCATCTCGTCGATGAACAGCACGATCTGGCCGTCCGCGCCCTTCACCTCGTCGAGCACCGCCTTAAGCCGTTCCTCGAACTCGCCGCGATATTTCGCGCCTGCGATGAGCGCACCCATGTCGAGGCTCATCAGCGTGCGGCCCTTGAGGCTGTCGGGCACGTCGCCATTGGCGATGCGCAGCGCCAGCCCTTCGGCAATGGCGGTCTTGCCGGTGCCGGGTTCGCCGATGAGGGCGGGGTTGTTCTTGGTGCGGCGCGCAAGGATCTGGATGGTGCGGCGGATCTCCTCGTCGCGGCCGATGACCGGGTCGAGCTTGCCATCGCGCGCGGCCTGCGTCAGGTCGCGGGCGTAGCGTTTCATCGCATCATACGCCTGTTCCGCATTCGCGCTGTCCGCCGTGCGGCCCTTGCGCAACGCCTCGATTGCCGCGTTCAGCGATTGCGGAGTGACGCTGGCCGCCTTCATCGCCTCGCCCGCTGCCGTCGTACTCGCCAGCGTCAGCGCGACCAGCAGGCGTTCCACCGTCACGAAGCTGTCGCCCGATTTCTCCGCGACCTGCTCGGCCTGGTCAAGCACGCGCACGGCATCGTTATCCAGCCCCGGAGTCGCCTGCGCCCCGCTGCCCGAAACGCTGGCGATCTTCGCCAGCGCCGCATCCACGCTGTCCACCGCCAGTGCGGCATTGCCCCCGGCGCGCTGGATCAGCCCCGCGCACATGCCTTCCTCGTCTTCCAGCAACGCCTTGAGCAGATGCGCGGGCGTGATGCGCTGGTGGTTCATGCGAATGGCGACGGTCTGCGCGCTTTGCAGGAAACCCTTGGCGCGTTCGGTGAATTTTTCGAGGTTCATGGGCGAAACAACCTGTGCTGATGCGAACTGTCAGTGCCGACATACCGGCTTTGCCAAGCAAAATAGTGTGGCTTTTCAGCAACACAAGACCCTGCCGTGCAGGTCACGGCGAAAGGACAGCGATAACCACGCCTTAACGCCGCGCGGGTATCGGGCCTGAAACGGGCGCACGATGCGCCTGCCCAATGGGAAAGCCGGAAACCATGACCTTGCGGACGCTGTTGCGCCCTATCTCTTTGCTTGCGCTCGCCAGTGGCATGCTTGCTGCGCCTGTACCGGCTTTCGCGCAGGACGCCGATCCGATGGCCGCCATCGTCGAGCGGCTGGACCGGCTGGAGCGCGAGAATGCGGCGCTGCGCGACGAGGTCGGTGCGTTGCGCCAAGCCGCGCCCGTTGCCGTCGCACCACCGCTTCCGCCACCGCTTCCGCCGCGACCCGCCCCCGCGCGCGTACCTGCCTCCACGACACCGGAGCGTAGCGAAAAGGTTGTCGGCATCGCGTCCGGCTACAGCTACGCCATGCTCGATGCGGCGGAAGAAACGAACACCAAGCCTATCGTCCAGTTGCAGGCCATCGCCGACGGCACGCTCGATTCCAGCGTCACGCTGTCGGGCAATGTCGTCGCCATCGCCAATGCGCAATGGAGCAATGCGGACGATACCTTCGGCTACCTCATGCGCCACCCGACCGGCGCGAACCAGAACGGGCGGCACACATCCGAAGCCGTGCTGCATTCCGCCAAGCTGGCCGTCACCGCCAAGGTGGCACGCGCCGTCACCGCCTATGCGGAGCTGCTCTACGATCCGCAACAAAGCTTTGGCCCCGGCAACATCACCGCCCTCACCCGCAACCAGCTCCAGCTCAGGCGTGGTTGGGTCATGCTGGGCGATCTGAACCGCAGCCCGGCCTATGCGCTGATCGGCAAGATGGATATCCCGTTCGGCCTGAACGATACGGTCAATCCCTTTACCAATTCGACCAGCTGGCACGCCTTCGCCGGTCTCGCCTATGGCGCGCAGGCCGGATATTACGACGGCAACCTGCATGTCCGCGCGATGGCGGTGCAGGGCGGATCGCAGTTCCGGGGCGCAAACGTGCCGGTCAACGGCACCGTGGTGCCAAGCCGCTTGAACAACTTCGCCGTCGATGCAAGCTACACAGCAGACCTGTCGCCCGGAAACAGGGTGCGCGTCGGCGGCAGCTATCTGCATGGCACCGCCTATTGTCAGAACTATCCGGTCGTCCATTTCAATCCGTGCGACGAGCGCAACGGCGCTTGGGCGGCCTATACCAAGGCGAACCTCGGCGACCTTACGCTGATCGGGGAGATCGCGCGGACCACCGATGTCTGGGCCGGAACCGCCGTGCCCGATCCGACCAACCCGCTGAGCGTGTTCGAGCCGGTAAAGGTCACGGCCTTCACGCTGGGCAGCCGATACGGTTTCGGTGACCGCGCCGACACGCCCGCGACGCGCGAATTCAATGTCTCGGCGGAATTCAGCCGCTTCGTTGCAGGCGATGATGGCGCGCCGTGGGAAGCACAGAACCAGCTGGTCGCCGGGCTGAGCTGGTTCCCCACCGGCAACGTCAATTTGTTCGGCGAATTTGCGCGAGCAGAAGGGTTCGTGCCGCTGAACTTCCTGTCGGGCGGTAATCAGCCCAATGGCGGCACCTGGTCGCGGCAGGACGTGAACACCAACGTCGTGCTCCTGGGCGTGGAAACCGCTTTCTGACGCACCCTCTATCTTGACCCCCTTCCCTCCTGCGCAACCCCGCGTTAGCAGGAGGGAAGGGAGTTTTGCATGAAGACATGGTTCGGTCGCATCGGGTTCACGGTGCTTGCGCTGGTGGCGGTGGCCTTTGTGGCACTGGCGACGTGGGAACCGTTTTTCGCCGAAAAGGGCGTCGCCCCTGCAACGAGCGGCGGTTACGAAGCGGAAATCATCCGCAGCGAATTTGGTGTGCCCGCGATCTATGGCGACACCGATGCCGATGTCGCTTACGGCGTCGCCATCGCCCATGCGCAGGACGATTTCTTCACGCTTCAGGACGTGGTCGCCATGACGCGTGGGCGCTATGGCGCGATTGCTGGCGAAGACGGCGCTCAAGTCGATTACGTCTATCACCTGCTCGACGCGCGCGGTACGGCGGAGCGCGAATACCCCAAGCTGCCCGCCGACACCCGCGCCCTGTTCGAAGCCTATGCCAGCGGCCTGAACGATTACGCCGCAGCGCATGGCGGCGAGGTAAAGCTGGCAGGTCTGTTCCCGGTGGACGGGCTGGATGTCGCCGCCGGGTTCTCGCTGCGCCAGCCGTTCTTCTTCGGCTTGCAGAACACCATCGGGCCGCTGGTCGCGGGCGAACCGCTCAACCCCGAACACGGCGCGCCGATTCCGGCGGAGAACCTGGGCAACCAGCCTGATGCGGAACCGGTCATGGAAGCCGTGGCCGAACCCATCGTGCGCACGTCGCGCGGGACAGCCGCGTCACGCCGCCGGCTTCTGCCTTTCGGAGAGGAAGGCGCCATGTCCGGCAGCAATGCCTGGGCCATCGCGCCCGCCAAATCGGGCGACGGCGTCACGCGGCTGGTCAGCAACAGCCACCAGCCCTGGCGCGGCGGCGTGGCGTGGTACGAACTGACGGTCGAAAGCGGCGAAGGCTGGCATTATACCGGCGCGAATTTCCCCGGCAGCCCGTTTCCCTTCCTCGGCCACAACGAAAACATCGGCTGGACCAACACGGTCAACACGCCAGACATGGTGGACGTCTATCGCCTCGAAATGAACGCGGCCGGCACGCAGTACCGGCTCGACGGCGAGTGGCGCGATCTGGAAAGCCGCAGCGTCACCTTGCCCGTGCGCTTCGGCCCCGTGGTGCTGCCCGTGCCGCGCACCGTCCATCGCAGCGTGCACGGGCCGGTGATCGAGAACGACGAAGGCTTTTTCGCCATCCGCTATGGCGGCATGGGCAATCTGGGCCAGCTCGACGCCTATTACCGCCTGAACAAGGCGAAGACGCTGGAAGAGTTCGAAACGATCATCGGCCGCATGGATATCCCCAGCACCAATTTCATCTACGCCGACGATCAGGGCAATATCGGCATGTATTACAACGCCGCCATACCGGACCGCCCGGTCGGGTTCGACTGGCGCGGCATCGTGCCCGGCAATACCAGCGCGGCGATCTGGCGCGGGCCGGTCGGGTTCGAAGCTATCCCCAAAGTGGTCAATCCGGGCAGCGGCTGGGTCTACAACGCCAATAACGAACCGTTCTCCGCCGCCGGTCCTGCAGACGACCTCTCGCCCGATGGCTTCGCGCCCGAGATGGGCATCGAGCGGAAAATGACCAACCGTGCGCGTCGTGCCGAAGTTCTGATGGCGCAGTTCGACACCATCGATCGCGCCACGCTGGAACGCATCAAATACGACACCGGGTACGAACGGGCGGGCTATGTCGCACGGATGCTGGACGAGGTTGCCGCGCTGGACCTGCCCGCCGGGTCCGACCTGGCGAAAGGGCAGGCGCTGCTGGCGCGATGGGACTTTTCCGCCGACAGCGTGGGCCCGGCGGACTCGCTCGCCCTTCTCATGATCCGGCCTTACATGGGCGCGGATTACCAGAACACGCAATGGCCCGACGTGCGCGAGGAGCTGGACCGTTCGGTCACCCACTCTGCTGACCCATTTTGGTAGGCTCGATCCGCCGATGTCGGACCTGTTGCGGTTGCGGCAGCGGCCCGGGCGTGGCGGCGATGCGCTGGCGGTGGACTTGCCACTGGACGGCGGCAGCGACACGCTGCGCGCCAGCACGCTGTGGGATGTCGATGACGATGGCCGCCTCAGCGTGCGCCACGGCGACAGCTTCGTGCAGTTCGTGGAATGGGAGCCGGGCAAACGGGTGCGGTCGCAATCGATCCAGCCCTTCGGTTCGGCCACCACCCGGCCCGCCAGCAAGCATTTCACCGACCAGTCCGCGCTGTTCGTCAGGCACCAGTTGAAACCGGTGCATTTCTGGCGTGCCGATGTGCTCGCCAATGCCACCGACCGCCACACCGTCCGTTCGCGCTGAATCATCGAAAGACACACCATGCGTAATCTGCTTCTCGCCACCAGCCTGATCGCCCTCGCCGCCGCGACCCCGCTCGCCGCGCAGGACGTGCCGCCCGTCACCCCCGCCGCCGCGCCGGTGACCGATGCCGTCCTCGGCGAACCGGCCAGCGTCGCCGAACTGATCGAACAGGTGAACATCCCGTTCGAACAGTTCACCCTGCCCAACGGCCTGACCGTGATCGTGCATGAAGACCGCAAGGCCCCCGTCGTCGCCGTCAGCGTGTGGTACGGCATCGGGTCGAAGCACGAGCCCGAAGGCAGGACCGGTTTTGCACACCTGTTCGAACACCTGATGTTCAACGGCAGCGAAAACGCGCCGGGCGACTACTTCGAACCGTTGCAGGAAATCGGCGCGACCGACCTCAATGGCACCACCTGGTTCGACCGCACCAATTACTTCCAGACCGTGCCCACCGCCGCGCTGGATCGCGCGCTGATGCTGGAAAGCGACCGGATGGGCTACCTGCTCGGCGCGGTCACGCAGGAGAAGCTGGATAACCAGATCGGGGTGGTGCAGAACGAAAAACGGCAGGGCGACAACAACCCCTATGGCCTGGTCGAATACGAACAGCTTGAAAACCTCTACCCGCCGGGCCATCCCTATCACCACTCCACCATCGGCTCGATGGACGATATCGGCGCGGCAACGCTGGACGATGTGAAGCAGTGGTTCCGCGACCATTACGGTCCGAACAACGCGGTGCTGGTGCTGGCGGGCGATATCGACACCGCGACCGCGCGCGCGAAGGTTACCAACTGGTTCGGCGCCATCCCCGCCGGCCCCGCCATCGAGCCGGTCGTCGCGCCGGTGCCGGATCTGCCCGCGCCGCTCAGCAAGACCATCAAGGACCAGGTTGCCACCACCCGCATCTATCGCATGTGGGCGGTCCCGGGGCTGGACAACGCGGAATCGCTGCCGCTGCAAATGGGCAGCACGATCCTCGGCGGGCTCGCCTCTTCCCGGCTCGACCGAGCGCTGGTGCGCGAACAGCAGGTTGCCGTTGGCGTCGTCGCCTATGCGCAGATCTTCGCGCAGGCGGGACAATTCGTCGCCTATGCAGATGTCGCGCCCGGCGTTGACGAGGCCACCGCCGCCGCCGCGCTGGATGCCGAGATCGCGCGCTTCCTGACCGAAGGGCCGACGCAGGACGAACTGGACCGCGCCGCCACCACCTATGCCGCCGCCAATATCCGCGGGCTGGAGCAGGTCGGCGGGTTCAGCGGCAAGGCGGGAACTCTGGCCGAAGGGTTCCTGTATCAGGGCGACGCCAACGCCTATCGCAAGGAGCTGGAGCGGCTGTCGACGTTTACGCCCGATACGGTGCGCGATGTGGCCGCGAAATGGCTGTCGCGCCCCGTCTTCGAACTGCGCGTGGAACCGGGCGAGCGGACCGAAGGCGGCGAGGATCGCGGCGGCTTCATCGTGGCACCGGAAGGCGGCGCGGACATGCTCGCGCCTGCCTTCTACGCCCATCCCGATTTCGCACAGGGCGGCGGCGGTGCCGCTAAAACCGTCGAGGCCGACCGCTCCGCCCTGCCCGCTTTGGGCGAGATGAAGCCGTTCGACTTCCCCGATATCGAGCGCACCACGCTGACCAATGGCATGGAGGTATACTTCGCCCGCCGCGACGCCGCGCCGGTGGTGAATGTGCAGGTGTCGTTCGATGTCGGCTACGCCGCCGACCCGCGCGACCAGCTCGGCATCCAGTCGCTGATGCTGCGGGCGATGGACGAAGGCACCACGACGCTGGACTCGCAGGCGCTGGCCGAAGCGAAGGAGCGGCTGGGCGCGCAGGTCTATGGCTTTGCCAGCCTCGACACGACGTCGTTCGGCCTTGCCGCGCTGGGCCCGAACCTCGCGCCGTCGCTCGACCTGCTCGCTGATTTCGTGCGCAACCCCGCCTTTCGCCCCGCCGATCTGGAGCGGGTGCGCAAGCAGCAGTTGACGCGTATCCGCAACGAGCTGACCGAACCCGGTGCGATTGCACAACGCGCGCTCGCGCCCATTCTGTTCGGCGACCACCCCTATGGCATTCCCGCCAGCGGCACCGGCGATCCGGCGGTGGTACAGGACTTGCAGACGGACGACCTGCGCGCGTTCCACCGCAAATGGTTCCGCCCCGGCACTGCCCGGATTTTCGTGGTCGGCGACACCACGCTGGCGGAAGTGACCGCACTGCTGGAACGCAGTTTCGGCGACTGGCCGGAAACACGCGACATGCCGCCGCGCAAGAATTACGACGCCGCCATCCCGGTGCAGGAGGGCAGCCGCATCGTCCTCGTAAATCGCCCCAACTCGCCGCAATCGGTGATCTATGGTGGCCGCGTGCTGGCATCGAAGGGCACCGACGACCTCATTGTGTTGAGCGCCGCCAATGAGGTGTTCGGTGGCAACTTCCTCAGCCGCATCAACACCAATCTGCGCGAGACCAAAGGCTGGTCCTATGGCGTCAGCAGCTTCGTCACGCAGCCGCTCGATCGCACGACCCTGGGTATCTACGCACCCGTGCAGGCCGACCGCACGGCCGATTCCATCACCGAGCTGCTTGCCGATCTGCGCAGCTATGTCGGCGGTGACGACCGGAAAGGCGTGACGGATGCCGAGCTGACCCGGCTCGTCAACGGCAATATCCGCGAATTGCCCGGCCGGTTCGAGACCAGCCGCGACGTGTTGGGCGGCTTGAGCAGCATCGTCACCTATGGCCGCCCGGATGATTATTACGAGACGCTGGCGGACAAATACACCGCGCTGACCGCGGCGCAACTCGACGCGGCGGCTCTGGAAAACCTGCGCGACGACGATCTGGTGTTCGTGGTGGTCGGCGATGCAGAAACCGTCCTGCCGCAACTCAAAACGCTCGGCCTGCCGATCGAACAGCGCGAAATGGAAACCTTTGACACCGTTTCCGGAACGGGCGGCGACAGCGCGCGTTGATAATTGTGAAAGCGTGAGGCATCGGCCTGGCGCGTGAATTACAAGAAAAGGAATATATTATGTCTGTTGCAGGATCCTACGATACCGTCGTCAAAAGCCCGATGGGCGACCAGAAGGGCACGTTCACCGTGGTCCCGTCCGACGACGGCAACACCTTCACCGGTTCGATGGAAGGCGGCATGGGGTCGATGGACGTCAAGAACGGCACCATCACCGGCGACAAGCTGAACTGGAAAATGGACATGACCGTGCCCATGCCGATGGAACTGAACTGCGAAGCCGACGTGAACGGCGACCAGCTGACTGGCAAGGTCAACGCAGGCGCATTCGGCGACATGGCGCTGACGGGCGAAAAGAAAAGCTGACGGTTTATCAGGCGAATAGCAAAAGGCCGCCGGAGCGATCCGGCGGCCTTTTACTATGTAGAACCAAGAAAGGGTTACTTTTTCGGGATAAAGCGACCTTTGATTGTCGTATTGCCCGGTTTCCAGTCGGTATCGTAATAATTGCCATACTTGAAACCCGTGGTGCGCATAGTTTCGATAACTTCGGGCGTCTCCCGATCGATCGGATACCAGCTGCACGACACTTTGACATTTGCGTAAGAACTATCGAGACGGAAGTTCCTGCGGATAAGACGTTCGAAATCCTGCATGAACGCGTCGCGGCTGGCGGCCCAGGATTGTGAGCGGACCTTTCCAGACGAATACGGTGCTTTTGTATTCGGGATGATAGACTCTGTTGCCGAACGTACAAAACCCACGTGTCTGATAGGGTTTCGCAAACGCAGGAGTGGCAACCGACAACGCGGTGAGGGCTGCGACTAACGTGATGCTCTTCGAAAAACGCGACGCCATGTAACCATCTCCATAGGTCTTTGATAGCATGTTACTAACAGATGTTGTGTAGTATGGGAAGTCAGCCGTTGGCCACCGATCGTTTAGCGGTCAATCGCTGCGTTGCGCTTTGATAATCGCGAGGGCCGCACCCGACGCTTGACATTTTGAACCATATCGGTTAGTGGCGCTTTCGTTCAGGAGGCGGGCGTTGTCTAGAGCGTCCTTCTCCTTCGTCCGCCATTCCATCGGGACGGCAGGGCGACGCGGTCGGGCGGACGGGGCGAGGATATCCACGCGGGGCGGGCCTACCCGTCGCGCCGGTATCGACAGCCGGTCCACCCTGACGTGCGACGTTACATTTTTCGGATGTGTCGCGGGACCGTTCACCCGCGCGGATCGCGACAGGGGCCCACAATGCGTAATGGCGAGCCCACCCCGTCGCTGCCGGCCGGAAGACGTCGAGCCGGGGGTGCATTCCTCCGGCGTGCTTGAACCGGGTCGAGCCGTATCGCGCTGCGTATGTCTTCACACACGCAGCCTCCCGTTCCGGGAAGATGCCATGATACGGCCATTCGCCTGGCCCTGCTGCGTCACGCAGCGCGGGGCAGCTTGGCAGCCGGACGCCGCTCCTGTGGCGGATATCCCGTGCCACCGCACGACATCCGCCCGACCGCGCGAATACCTTTTACGCACGGCGATAAGTCCGGGTTCGCCGCCGGATGGACGCGTGTATCTCAGCAGGAAGTAGGGTGTTTCGCTCGCGGAGGCGCAGAGGCGCGGAGGGTCTGCGCCGCAGGCATTGCTAAACCTTTGATTGCACAGCACGACACGCCAGATGTTTGAAAGCGGCTTCGCCGCGGGCACTCCCTCTTCGTGTCTTCGTGTGAACCAATTCGCATTACGTCAGACAACAAGCGCGATCCCCTCTGCGCCCCCGCGCCTCTGCGAGCGCCCCTTACTGTTCCAGCTTCGCCTTCAGCAACTGGTTCACAACGGCAGGGTTCGCCTTGCCCTGCATCGCCTTCATCGTCTGTCCCACGAAGAATCCGAACAGCTTGTCCTTGCCGCCGCGATACTGCTCCACCTTGTCGGCGTTGGCGCTGAGCACCTTGTCGATCTCCGCTTCGATCGCGCCGGTGTCGCTCTGCTGTTTCAGACCTTCGGTGTCGGCGATCTCGGCCGGGTCGCGCCCTGTCGCCAGGACGATCTCGTAAATTTCCTTCGCCTGCCCGCCGCTGATGTCGCCGGCGGTCTGCATCGCCAGGATTTCCGCCTGCGCCGCCGCCGTGGCGTGCGCCGGATTGGCCGCATCGCCCAGTGATTTCAGCACGCCGGGCGCCACCGAAAGCGTCCAGTTCGCCACCTGCGTCGCCACCTTGGCTTGCGGCTTGCCCAGCCGCTCCGCCACCGTTGCCAGCAGCGTTTCGAACCGGGCGAAGGTCTCGACTTCCGCCGTCAGCACCGCCGCATTGTAATCGGTCAACCCCAGTTCGCCGGTATAGCGCGCACGCTTCGCATCGGGCAGTTCGGGCAGGCTGGCGCGGCATTCGTCGAGGAACGCCTGCTCCAGTTCCAGCGGCAGCAGGTCGGGGTCGGGGAAATAGCGGTAGTCGTGCGCGTCTTCCTTGCTGCGCATCGAGCGCGTCGTGCCGCTGGCGACATCGAACAGCCGCGTTTCCTGCACCACGCGCCCGCCGCCCTCGATCAGTTCGACCTGCCGCGCCGCCTCGTGCTCGATCACCTGCATCACGAAGCGCACCGAATTGACGTTCTTCGTTTCGGTTCGCGTGCCCAGTTCGCTATCACCGACCTTGCGCACCGATACGTTGACGTCGGCGCGCATGGAGCCTTCTTCCATATTGCCGTCGCAGCTGCCGACATAGCGCAGGATGGCGCGCAGCTTGCGGACATAGGCCCCCGCCTCGGCCGGGCTGGTCATGTCCGGGCGGCTGACGATTTCCATCAGCGCCACGCCGCAGCGGTTCAGATCGACATAGGACATGGTCGGATGCTGATCGTGCATCAGCTTGCCCGCATCCTGTTCGATATGAATGCGCTCGATCCCGATGACCTTGTCCGCCGGAATGCCGCCCTTGGGATCGGCCGCGATGGTCAGCTGCCCCTCGCCGACGATGGGGTGGTACAGCTGGCTGATCTGGTAGCCCTGCGGCAAGTCGGCGTAGAAATAGTTCTTGCGATCGAACCGGCTGTAGCGGTTGATCTGCGCCTCGATCGCCATGCCGGTACGCACCGCCTGCCGTACACATTCCGCGTTGGGCACGGGCAACATGCCGGGCATCGCCGCGTCGATCAGGCTGACCTGCGTATTCGGTTCCGCCCCGAACGCCGTGTCTGCCCCGCTGAACAGCTTGGAAGCGCTCGTTACCTGCGCATGAACCTCGAGGCCGATCACCACCTCCCATTCGCCGGTTTCGCCCTGGATGCGGTAATCGGTCACCACCATCTCTCCGCTTTTGCCGAGAATTGCGCACGTTGTTCCAGCGCCAGCCCGGTGTTCAGCACGCCCTGTTCGTCCAGCGCCTTGCCGACGATCTGCAGACCCAGCGGCAGGCCGTCCGCATTCAGGCCGGATGGCACGCTCATCGCGGGCAGGCCGGCGAGGCTGGCGGGCACGGCGAAGACATCGTTCAGATACATCGTCAGCGGGTCGTCCGACAGCGAACCCAGCGGGAAGCTGGCTGTGGGGGTTGTCGGCGTCAGGATGACATCGCACTTCGCCCAGGCGGCGTCGAAATCGGCGGCGACCAGCGCGCGGATTTTCTGCGCCTGCGTGTAATAGGCGTCGTAGAAACCGGCGCTGAGAACATAGGTGCCGATCAGAATGCGGCGTTTCACCTCGTCACCGAAGCCGGCGGCGCGGGTGGCGGCGTACATGTCCTGAAGCCCTGCGCCTTCTTGCAGGTCGCGCAGGCCGTACCGGACGCCGTCATAGCGCGCGAGGTTGCTGGATGCTTCGGCGGGGGCGATGATGTAATAGGCGGGCAGCGCGTACTTGGTATGCGGCAGGTCGATATCGACCACCTCCGCGCCCGCATCGCGCAGCCATGCTTTGCCTTGCTCCCACGCATCGAGAATGGCGGCGTCGGTGCCGTCCATCCGGTACTGGCGCGGAATGCCCACGCGCTTGCCGGACAGGTCCGCGTCCAGCGCCTCGTCCCAGGCGGGCACGGGCAAGTCGAGGCTGGTCGCGTCTTTCGGATCGAAGCCTGCCATCGCGCGCAGCATGACAGCGCAGTCGGAGACGCTGCGCGCCATGGGTCCTGCCTGGTCGAGGCTGCTGGCGAACGCGATAGTGCCCCACCGGCTGCATCGGCCATAGGTCGGCTTGACACCCACGATCCCGGCAAAGGCGGCGGGCTGGCGGATCGAACCGCCGGTATCGGTGCCGGTTGCGGCGGGCGCGATCCTTGCGGCGACGGCGCTGGCGCTGCCGCCGCTGCTGCCGCCGGGCGACATGGGTTCATTGCCGCCGCCCGCCTTGCGCCACGGCGAAACGACATTGCCGAAGAAGCTGGTCTCGTTGCTGCTGCCCATCGCGAACTGGTCGAGATTGAGCTTGCCCAGCATGCCCGCGCCTGCCGCCCACAGATTGGCGGATACGGTCGATTCGTAGCGCGGCACGAAGCCTTCGAGGATATGGCTCGCCGCCGTGGTCTGCACGCCATCGGTGCAGAACAGGTCTTTCATGCCGATGGGCACGCCCGCCATCGGGCCGAGCGGCTTGCCGTCGGCACGGGCGGTGTCGGTCGCGTCGGCCGCGTCCAGTGCGTGTTCGGGCGTGGTGACGATGAAGGCGTTCAATGCGGCGGCATCGGCAATGGCGGCGTTGAAACCTTCCGCCACTTCGCGCGCGGTGAAGTCGCCCGCGGCCACGCCGTCGCGGATTGCGGTGACGCCGAGTTGGGTAAGATCGGACATTATTCGATCACCTTGGGCACGCCGAAAAAGCCATGTTCGGCGGCCGGCGCGTTGGCGAGAATATCCTCGCGCCGGTCGCCGCCAGTTAGCGGGTCGGCGTTTACCGTGTCGGTGCGCAGGCGCAGCGTATTGGGAATGACGGCCGCCATCGGTTCGACGCCGCTGGTATCGACTTCGCCCAGCTGTTCAACCCAATCCAGAATGGCGTTCAGTTCGGGGACCATGCGCTCCAGTTCGGCATCGCCCATGTCGATGCGGGCAAGGCCGGCGATTTTCGCGACGGTCGCTTTGTCGACGCTCATAGGCTGCCTCCTATTCGGCGGCTGGCGCGGGCGGTGCAGGCGATCGCCGCCGGTGGTCCGGCACCATCGGTAGCAGCGCCGCCAGGCACGCGCCACCCTGCTGGCGCTGCATCATCTGCTGGAACGCCTGCATCCGGCGTTCGGCATCTTCGCGCGCCATGATATCGACCACCTCGACTTCGAAGGTCAGATCGGCATTAGCGGGAATCGGCGCGCCCTCGGGGGGTTCCGCACCGTAAGCCTGCTCCGCCGGAATGAAGATCTCGTATTTCCCGCCCTTTTGCGTCTGCAGCAAGCCGCTGTAGAAACCGGGAATGACGGAGCCTTCTTCCAAGAGGAAGGGTGTGCCTTCGGGGAACAGGCCGGGCGGGAAGCCGCCGGGCTGGTGCTCGTCGAAAATGGTGCCGTCATCCAGCTTGCCGACATATTTGGCGAACACCACATCGCCGTCCTGCGCCATCGGACCGGACCCCGCGGTCAGGGTTGTCACGTCCAGCCCCTTGGGAATGCTCGCCCAAGCCAAACCGCCCGCCACCAGAACCGCGAACAGGACACCCAGCCACAGTTTTGTCAGCGAGCCCTTGGCAATCGGGCGCAGCGGAACGCGGGTTACTTCGGTCATGAGAGGTCCTGAAAATTCGAGAAGTGCTTCACGTAAGCGAAAGGGGCACGGCCACCTGACCGCACCCCTTTGGCGTATGCTTCGGTGCGGTTCAAGCGCGCTGCGTATCGATGTCCGGAAGCATTCGACAGCCGACGCCCGACGGGATGACTAGACCCCGTCACGCTCCATGCGCTTGCGTTCCATCTTGCGCGCACGGCGAACGGCGGCGGCCTTTTCGCGGGCGCGCTTTTCGCTGGGCTTTTCGTAGTGGCGGCGCAGCTTCATCTCGCGATAGACGCCTTCGCGCTGCAGCTTCTTCTTGAGCGCGCGCAAGGCTTGATCGACATTGTTATCGCGAACCATGATCTGCATAAATTTCGGCTACCTGTTACAATCGGCAAGAGCCCGCGAAAGCGCGGGGATCACCGCCATGTTGTCGTTAAAATGCGGCGAGTCCCGCAAGGGAACCCGCTAATCCAATGTCCTCCCTAGGCATTTACGCCCGTTCGGGCAAGCAGAATTGGCGGATGGAGCCGAACGGTCTGCGCAAACTGGCGTGACGCGCGCGGCGAAGCGCGTTAGGGCGCACGCGATGCCTGCCCCTGCCCCTTCCCCCGCAATGCTCTCCGGCCTGGCCGCCACCGCGCATGTCGCGCTGGGCGGTGCGGCGGGTGCCGTGCTGCGCTATCAGGCCGGACTGGCGGTTACGCGCATTGCCGGGGCCGGCGGGCTTTACTGGGGCACGCTGGCGGTGAATGTGGCCGGGTCGCTGGCGATGGGGCTGCTGGCTGGATGGCTGGTGCGCAGCGGCGGTAATGAGCCGATGCGGCTGTTGCTGGGGGTCGGCCTGCTCGGCGGGTTCACTACCTTTTCCGCCTTCAGCCTCGAACTCGTGGCGCTGATCGAGCGCGGCGCGTTCACGCTGGCGGTGGGCTATGCGCTGCTGTCGCTGGTCGCGGGCATTGCGGGCCTCTATATCGGACTCGTTGCGATGCGGGGCACCCCATGACCGAAAAACCCTCCGATACCGTCCGCCAGTTCACCGTTGGCGAGGACGATGACGGCATTCGTCTGGACCGCTGGTTCAAGCGTAACCTGCCGCAGATCGGGTTCGCCACCATCAGTCGATGGGCGCGCACCGGGCAGGTCCGCGTCGATGGCGGACGCGCAAAGCCGGAAGATCGCCTCACCACCGGGCAAGTGCTGCGCGTGCCGCCGGGCGGCGATGCACCGCACAAGGCCCCGCGTGAAAAGGCCGACCTGACCCCGGAGGAAATTGCCGAGGCGCGCGCGATGCTGATCGCCGAAACGCCCGCTGCGCTGGTGTTCAACAAGCCGCCCGGCCTCGCCACGCAGGGTGGCAGCAAGACGACGCGCCATGTCGATGGCCTGCTCGATGCGTTCGTTGAAGGCGACGCGCCGCGCCCGCGCCTGGTCCACCGGCTCGATAAGGACACCAGCGGCGTGCTGCTGGTCGCGAAGACACCCGGCGCGGCGGCGGCGTTCTCCAAGCGGTTCGCGGGCCGGTCCGCCAAGAAGATTTACTGGGCGCTGGTGGTCGGCGTACCCGACGTGCGCGAAGGCACCATCGAAGCGCCGCTGGCAAAGCAACCCGGCAGCCGGGGCGAGAAGATGCATGTCGATCTGGAAGAAGGCGCAACCGCCCGCACCCGCTATCGCGTGGTGGAAACCGCCGCCAAGGCCGCCTGCTGGATCGAGCTGGAGCCGCTGACGGGGCGCACCCACCAGCTGCGCGTGCATATGGCCGCCATCGGACACCCCATCGTGGGCGACGGCAAATATGGTGGGTCCGAAGCGATGGTGACAGGCGCGCTGAGCCGCAAGATGCACCTGCATGCGCGCCGCCTCATCATCGAACAGCCCAAGGCCCCCGATGGCGGGCTAGGCAAGCTGGACGTGACCGCCGAATTGCCCGAACATTTCGCCGCCAGCATGGAACAGCTCGGTTTCGATATCTCCCGTAGCGATGCTTCGCCCGAAACCGGTCCGCCGGAACGCACGCGCGGTGAGAAGAAACAGGCCGCACGCCAGCACGCCAAGCAGTATCGCAAGGCGCAAAGCAGCACCCGGCGCGGTGGCACAAATGCAGCGAAGCGCGAGCGGGCGAAGGGCGGCAAACTGAAAGGCAAGCCCAAGAATGGTCAACCTCGCGGGCGCAGGCGGTAGTGCATCCTACTTCTGCGTTTCGCGCCAATCCGCTGGCCGTCCAGCGCGCGCTGGTGGAGGACGTCGGCTTCGCGCAGGTGTTTGCGCAGACCGATACGGGCCCGCACGTTGCGCATACGCCAGTTGTAGCAGCCGGTGACGACGCGGTGCGCTTTCACCTTGCGCGCGCCAATGCGCTGGCAAGGGTCGATGCGGTCCGCGCGCTGGTCACGCTGACCGGACCCGACGCCTATATTTCGCCGCGCTGGTATGCCGATGCGGAGCAAGTGCCGACCTGGAACTACATCGCCATAGAGCTGGTCGGCACGATGCATCGCTTGCCCGATGCCAATCTCGAACCGCTGCTGGAAGCGCTGGTCGAAAAGCATGAGGCTGCGGTGCGCGGTGGCGGCACGCCATGGACGATGGCCAAGATGTCCGGCACGGCGAAACGCGCGCTTATACGCGGCATCCGGGCGTTCGAGTTGCGGATCGAGGAACGGCGCGAGACGGTCAAGCTGTCGCAAAACAAGTCCGAAACCGAGCGCGCGCGGCTTGTTGCGGGGTTGCGCGGCGAAGGGGCGCTGGCGATGGCGGGGGCCATGCAGAAGGCGGCACGATGACCAGGCTGGCGGTGTTCGATTGCGACGGCACGCTGGTCGACGGGCAAGCGGCAATCTGTGCGGCGATGGAACAGGCTTTTACCGCCGCCGACGCCGCCCCGCCCCCGCGAAATGCCATTCGCCGGATCGTCGGGCTCAGCTTGCCGCAAGCGGTACGGCGTCTCGCCTTTGGCATAGGCGAAGCGGACTGCGCGGCCATCGTCGAGAATTACCGGCACGCCTATCGCAGCACACGCGAAAGCGGCGCGCTGCACGAGCCGCTGTTCGACGGCATCGCCGCGCTGCTCGACGCCTTGCGCAGCGAAGGCTGGGTTCTGGCCATCGCCACGGGAAAGTCCGACCGGGGCCTCGCCGCCTGCCTCGCCGCCAACGGCATCGCGGACCGTTTCGCCAGCCTGCATACGGCGGACGGCTATCCGTCCAAGCCGCATCCCGCCATGCTGGAAGCCGCTTTGTGCGACGCCGGTGCCGCGCCGCAGCAGGCCGTAATGATCGGCGATACGACATTCGATATGGCGATGGCGCGCGCTGCCGGGGTACGGGCGCTCGGCGTGGCATGGGGCTATCACGCGCCGCACGAATTGCTGGCCGAGGGGGCGGAAGCGGTGGCCGGTAGCCCTGCCGGATTGCTGGAGATGCTGCGATGACCGAGCCTGCACCAAACGAAGCGGAGGCAAAGGCCCGTTTCCTGCTGATCGCGGTCAACCGGCTGTTCGGCGCCGCGATGGTGGTGGTCGGCATCATGGGCGTGCGCGGCTATGTCGGCACGGCGGACTGGTTCTCCTACGCGCTGATCGCGGTGGGCGCGGTGGAGTTCTTCGTCATGCCGCGCATCCTCGCCCGCGCCTGGCGCACGCCGCCTTCCGACGACAGCCGGTGAAGCGGTTCTGGTCCGATGTGTCCGTCGCCCCGTGCGATGGCGGCTTCAAGGTGCAGCTCGACGGGCGCGATGTGAAGACGCAAGGCGGCGCGGTACAAATCGTGCCGACTGGCACGCTGGCCGAGGCGCTGGCGGCAGAATGGCGCGCGCAGGGCGAGGACATCAACGCAGCGCTGTTCGTCCACCGCGACCTTGCCGATTACGCCATCGATATCGTGCGCGCCGACCGCACGGCCGCCATCGCCACGCTGCTGGGCTTCGCGCAGACCGACACGCTGTGCTACCGCGCCGATCCCGGCAGCGCGCTAGCCTTGCGGCAAGACGAGATATGGGAGCCGCTGCTCGCCGCGCTCGAAACCCGCCTTGGCATTGCCTTCGTCCGGGTTGCTGGCGTGGTGCCCCAGCCGCAACCCGATCCCACGCTGCATACGCTGGAAAGCCACCTCGCAACTCTCGACGATTTTACTTTGGCGGCCTTGCAAACGCTGGCCTCGCTGGCCGCATCGCTGACGGTCGGGCTGGCTGCACTGGAGCGCTCGGGCAGACAGCGCAGCCCTGTTCGACGCAGCAAACATGGAGGAAGACTGGCAGGCGGAACTGTGGGGTGCCGACGCCGAAGCAAAGGCGGTGCGCGCGCTGCGGGCTAAAAGCTTCGCAGATGCCGCCGAATTCGCGGCGCTACTCGACTAGCGTCGGCGCGTTACTGCACCCAGGCGGCGACTTCGACGGCGACTTCGTTCGCCGCATTGTTCAGCGCCGCGCCAACCGGTCCGGCCAGCGCAGGCACACCGGTCACCGTCCGCTCGAACCGGCGCGTTTCAATCGCGCCGCCATTGCCCGTCTCGCGCTGCGCATCGAACTGCACAACGACCGCACCGGCCTGTGCATCGTAGCCGAACCGGCGCAGATTGCCGCGCAGCCGGGATTGCGCCAGCACCGTCGGGTCTTCGCCTTCCACCACCATGCGGCCATTGCGGGCGGTGACGGTTTCCATCAACAGGGTCTTGAACAGGCGGGCCGGTTTTTCGACCCACACCGCATCGGCGAGATAGGCAACCGTGGTTGCATCGACCTGAACCGGTACCCGCGTCACGTTGATCCGTTGCGATACGACGGGTTCGTAGATTGCCAACGCGGTTTCGGCAGTACCGCTATTCGTCGCGCCTGCCGCAACGGTTTCCTGCGCGGTCAGCGTTAGCAGGCTGGGCGGTGCCTCGGGGCCGAAGCTGACACACGCTGATAACGCCAGAGAGGCGCCAGCAAGGGCCAGCGCGCGCACGGGGTTTGCTATCGACATCATGGCACCCTTCAGTTCTTCGGATCGTATTCGGGCAATGGTGGCGCGCCGATCAGCGAAGTCGCGCCTTCGTTTTCCAGCCGCTCGGTAATATTGCGCAGCGCCTTGCTGGTGGAGCGCAAGTCCTGCAGCGTCGCTTCCGCAGCGGGCAGCGTGGAATTGGCGAGCTGGTCGGTCACCTGCGTGGTCGCCGGGCGCACTTCGTCCAGCGTCGTTGCCAGCGCAGCCGCCGCCTTGTTGGCCGAGGCCAGCGTGCCGCGCAATTCGCCCGCGAGCGCACTGCCCTCCTGGTTTATCACGACGTCGGTGCTGCGCGTGACCTGCTCGAACGCTTCGAGCGCGCCCGATGCTTCGCGTAAGGTCACCTGCAATTCGGCCAGCGTGCCTTCGATCTGCGGCGCGGCGGCAGCGGTCGCTTCGGTCAGCGCATTGGTATTGCGCAGGATGCCCGCAATCTCGCCCTGATTGTCTTCGTCCAGCAACTGCGTGAATCGTTCGGTCAGCGTCGCCAGCCGTTCCAGCAGCAGCGGCGCGTCGGAAAGAAGCGCGTTAAGCCCGCCGTCCTTGGGCGGAATAACCGGCACGCCGTTGGGGCAGCCGGTGGTTTCGCACGTAATCGGCGGCGCACCGTTGCGCGCGCCATCCAGCAGGATGGTGGAAACACCGGTGAACGATCCCTGGATGGTGGCGGTGGTTCCCACCAGGATCGGCACTTCGGGCTTTACCGCGATGCGGACCTGCACGAAATCGGGGTCTTCGTCATACAGCTTGATCTCGCCGACCTGCCCCACCGGCACGCCCGCAAAAGACACTTGCGATCCGCGCGCCAGCCCGCTGACGGACTGCTGGAACAGAATGTCGTATTCCTTCTGTTCGCCCTTGCCCAGCTGCGCCAGCCAGACGATGCCGAGCGCGATTGCGGCCAGCAATGCCAGCGTCACGACCCCGACCCACAGATGATTTGCCCGCGTTTCCATAAGTATCGTCCTATGCGCCGCTGCGCTGTGTGCTGTCCAGCTTCGAAGCCGGAATGTTCGGGTTCACACCGCCTTGACCATCGACCCGGTCCTTGCTGTCAAGCGCAGCGCGGCCGCGCGGCCCATTGAAATATTCCTGAATCCACGGATGCTCGGTTTCCAGCAATTCGGGGATAGTGCCGACTGCAATGACGCGCTTCTCCGCCAGCACCGCGACCCGGTCGCAGATGGCATAGAGCGTGTCGAGATCGTGGGTGATGAGAAAGACGGTCAAACCCAGCGTGTTCTTCAGCTCCGCCGTCGCCTCGTCGAATTTCGCGGCGCCGATGGGGTCCAGCCCGGCGGTCGGTTCGTCGAGGAACAGCAATTCGGGGTCAAGCGCCAGCGCGCGGGCCAGGCCGGCGCGTTTCTTCATGCCGCCCGACAGCTCGCTGGGGTATTTGTTCGCCGCCTCTTCGGGCAGGCCGGACAAGATCACCTTGTAACGCGCGATTTCGCGGCGGAGGCGCGGGCTGAGCTCGGGGTAGAACTGCTTGAGCGGCACTTCCACATTCTCGCCAACCGTCAGCGTGCTGAACAATGCACCGCCCTGGAAAAGAACGCCCCAGCGGTTGCGCACGCCGATCTCGGCATCGGGTTCGGCGCTGGTGATGGATTTGCCGAAGACGCGGATGTCGCCCTCGGCGGGCTGTTGCAAGCCGATGATGGAGCGCATCAGCACCGACTTTCCGGTGCCCGATCCGCCAACGACGCCCACGATCTCGCGCCGCCTGATCTTCAGGTCCAGATTGTCATGCACCACCTGTTCGCCGAACTGGTTGCGCAAACCCTCGATGACGATGGGGTATTTGCCGCGAAACCGCTCGTGGCGTTCGGGATGACGGTCGTAATCCTCGTTCACGAATTGGGTGGCGGGTGCGGTTTCGTGCGGCTCGGACATCATTCCCACCCGACCTGCGCGAAGAACACGGCGAAGAAGGCGTCGATCACGATGACCGCAAAGATGCCCGCGACCACCGCCTTCGTGGTGCGCTTGCCGACTTCTTCGGAATTCCCTTCGACCTGCATGCCCTGGTAACACCCCGCCAGCGCGATGATGAGGCCGAATACCGGCGCCTTGATCATGCCGACCCACAGATCGTATGTCGGCACCACATCCTTGATCCGTTCCAGAAAAGTCAGGAACGGAATGCCCAGCGCGACGTCGGCAATCACCGCCCCGCCGATGATCGCCATGACGCTGGCGTAGAAGCCCAGCAGCACCATCATGAAGGTGCAGGCCAGCACGCGGGGGATGACCAGCGCCTCTATCGGATGGATGCCGATGGTGCGCATTGCATCGACTTCCTCGGTCAGCTTCATCGTGCCGATCTGCGCGGCGAAGGCGGAACCGCTGCGGCCCGCGACCATGATCGCGGTCATCAGCACGCCCAGCTCGCGCAGGGTGATGCGCCCGACAAGGTTCACGGTCAGCGTTTCGGCACCGAATTGCGATAGCTGCGCCGCGCCCTGCTGTGCGATAACGATGCCGATAAGGAAGCTCATCAACCCGACGATGGGCAATGCGCTGACGCCAACCAGCTCCATCTGGCGCACCAGCGCCTTGCCGCGGAACCGGCTGGGCCGCCGGATGATCGACCCGAAGGCGAGGATGATCTGGCCGAGGAAGCCGATGATGCGCAGGAAGCCCCGTCCGGCTTCGACCATCATTTCGCCGACTGTAACAGGCACCCGCTGCCACACCGGCAGGCGCGGTGCGGCGATGGCGGCATCGTTGCCCGCCGTCTGCACCGCTGCCAATAAACGAGAGGCCCGTTCGTCCGCGCCGGTAATCTGCGCCTCCAGCCGCGAGGCGGTGGAGCAGGCAATATAGGCGCCGACGGTGTCGATTTCGCTGACTTGGGACAGGTCGATGGTGTCGACCGGCTCTTCGATAGCGCGCAGCGCGCTATCGACATTTCCGACAGACGAGACCAGATACGGCCCGGACAGCGCCAGCCGCGTCGCGCCGGTATCCGTATTTTCAATCCTGAAAGCTGCGCCGCCCTGCATGGTATGCGCTATGATGGCAAAGGGTGCTCGCGACAAGGGGCGGATTTCCGGCGGGCCACCATCGCTTTGCGCGTTGCCAACCCCCTATTCCCGCTGGCAAGGCCAACAGCACCATGACAAAACCCGACCACACCGCCCCGCGCGATACGGCACTTGCCACCACCTTCGACCCCGCCGCCATCGAAGCGAAGTGGTACGCGCACTGGGAAGAACACGGCCTGTTCCGCCCCGAACGCGGCGATGCGGAACCCTTCACCATCGTCAACCCGCCGCCCAATGTCACGGGCAGCCTGCATATCGGCCACGCGCTGGACAACACGTTGCAGGATATCGTGGTTCGTTACGAACGGTTGCGCGGCAAGGATGCGCTGTGGGTGGTCGGCACCGACCATGCCGGCATCGCTACGCAGATGGTGGTGGAACGCCGGATGGAAGCAGCGGGCGAGAAGCGCACGGATTTCAGCCGCGAACAGTTCGTCGAAAAGGTGTGGGACTGGAAACGCGAGAGTGGCGGCACCATCACCAACCAGCTGCGGCGGCTGGGCTGTTCGATGGACTGGTCGCGCGAGCAATTCACGATGGACCCGCATTTTTCCGATGCGGTCGTCCACACGTTCGTCAAACTCTACAATGACGGGCTGATCTATCGCGACAAGCGGCTGGTGAACTGGGATCCCAAGCTGAAAACCGCGATCAGCGACCTCGAAGTGGAAACCCGCACCGTCGCCGGATCGTTCTGGCATTTCCGCTATCCGTTAGCCGATAATGTAACGACTGATGACGGGGCGGATCACATCGTCGTCGCTACCACCCGCCCCGAAACGCTGCTGGCCGATATGGCGGTGGCGGTGCATCCGACGGACGGGCGCTATGCCAGCGTGGTCGGCAAGCATGTCGAATTGCCGATAACCGGGCGGCGCGTGCCCGTGGTGGCAGACGAACATGCCGACCCCGAACTGGGCAGCGGCGCGGTGAAGATTACGCCCGGGCACGACTTCAACGATTTCGAGGTCGGCAAGCGCGCCGGGATCGCGGCGGGCGACATGCTCAACATGCTCGATGCAGAGGCGCGCGTGGTGCAGACGGCGGACGGGCTGGTGCCCGATGCCTTGCTTGGCCTCGACCGGTTCGAAGCGCGCAAGCAAGTCGTGGCGATGATGAAGGAAGCGGGCCTGCTGATCCCGCACATCGCCCGAACGAAAAAGGGCGAGGAGGTCGAGCACGACGCCGAACCGCGCCAGATCGCCACGCCCTATGGCGACAGGGGCGGTGTGGTGATCGAACCGTGGTTGACCGACCAGTGGTATGTCGATGCGGAGAAACTCGCCGTCGCGCCCATCGCGGCGGTCAGGAACGGCGATGTCGAGATCGTGCCCAAGACGTGGGAGAAAACGTTCTTCAACTGGATGGAGCATATCCAGCCGTGGTGTGTGTCGCGCCAGCTTTGGTGGGGGCATAGGATTCCGGCTTGGTTCGACGATGCGGGCGAGGTGTTTGTCGCACGCACCGAGGCCGAGGCACGCGCAAAGGTCGGGGATGATCGCGCGCTGCGGCAGGACGAGGACGTCCTCGATACCTGGTTCTCCAGCGCGCTGTGGCCCTTCGCGACGCTCGGCTGGCCGGAAGGTGACGAAGAAACATCCCCCCCCGTTCGCCCTGAGCTTGTCGAAGGGCCGTCCTTCCCTTCCCCCGACAGAGCAGAAGACAGTGCAACCCTTCGACAAGCTCAGGGCGAACGGGTTGAGGGTAAGAAGACTAGGGGCAACAAAAATAGTCTCCTCGCCAAGCACTACCCCAATTCCCTCCTCGTTTCCGGCTTCGACATCCTGTTCTTTTGGGATGCGCGGATGATGATGATGGGGCACCACCTGACGGGGCAGCATCCGTGGCCCAGATTGTATCTGCACGGGCTGGTGCGTGCAGCCGACGGCTCCAAGATGTCCAAATCCAAAGGCAATGTGGTCGATCCGCTCGGCATTATCGAGCAATACGGCGCGGATGCGCTCAGGTTCTTCATGGCGGCGATGGAAAGCCAGGGGCGCGACATCAAGATGGATGACCGCCGGGTCGAAGGGTATCGCAACTTCGCCACCAAGCTGTGGAACGCGACGCGCTTCTGCCAGTCCAACGGCATCGGCGCGAGCGACACGCTGGCCGCCCCGCCCGCGCGGCTGGCGGCGAACCAGTGGATCATCGGCGAGGTTGCGCAGACAGTGAAGGCGCTGGACGCGGCGATGGCCGACTTGCGGTTCGATGCAGCCGCGGACACGATCTACCACTTCGTCTGGGACCGGTTCTGCGACTGGTATCTTGAACTCATCAAACCTGTTTTCGCGGGCGATCCCGACGCGATGCCGGCGGTCGAAACCCGCGCCGTGGCCGGGTGGGCGCTCGACCAGATCCTCGTGATGCTGCACCCGTTCATGCCGTTTATCACGGAGGAGTTGTGGCACGCGCAAGGCGCCAATGGAGATGGGCGCCCCTACGAACTGATCGTTGCCAAATGGCCCGAACCGCGCGCCGATGTGTCGAAGGACGCGACCGACGCCATCGACTGGGTCATCGCGCTGACCACGGCGGTGCGCAGTGCAAAGAACGAGCTGGGCATTCCTCCCGGTGCGAAGCTGGCGGCGTTCATCGCGGACCCTTCCGACGTGGCGACGCGTACCATTGAACGCAGCAGTGCGGCGATCGAACGGCTCGCGCGCCTCACGCCGCTGACGGTGGGCCCCGCGCCCAACGGCCCGGCCATGCAGGTCGGCGCCGGCGCGGACGTGTTCGTGGTGCCGCTGGAAGGCATCATCGACGTGGCCGCCGAGCGCGCGCGGCTGGAGAAGGCGCTGGCGGTTTCTCAGAAGGAAGCCAAGGCGCTGGAGGGACGGCTTGGCAACGCGAATTTCGTCGAACGCGCCAAGCCCGAAGCGGTCGAGAAGGCCCGCGCCGACTTCGCCGAGCACACTGCGGAAGCAGAACGGCTGGAAGCGGCGTTGGCGCGGTTGGGGTAAGGTGAACCTCTCCCTCGCCACCATGACCCCGGGCGAGCCGGAGATATTTGCCTCCGTTCAGGGCGAAGGGCCGACGGCGGGCGCTCCTTGCACCTTCCTGCGCCTGTCGCGCTGCAACCTTGCCTGCGTGTGGTGCGACACGGCCTATACCTGGCACTTCGATGGCGACGCGCGGACGCATCGCGACAACATGACTTACGATCGGGCGGCGAACCGCGTTGCCCTGCCCGTCGGCGACGTCGCGCGGCGCATCGAAGCGCTGGGGCAGGACCGGCTTGTCATTACCGGCGGAGAACCCCTGTTGCAGGGCGCGGCGCTGGCCCAGCTGCTAGACATTTTGCCGCCCTTGACGGTGGAAGTGGAAACCAACGGCACCACAGCCGCGCCGCCCGCCCTCGATGCTCATGTAAACCACTACAATGTCAGCCCCAAGCTGGCGCATAGCGGCAATGATGCTGCGCTGGCGCTATTACCCGAACGGCTACGTGCCTATGCGGCGGACCCGCGTGCAGTGTTCAAATTCGTGGTGGCAACGCCTGCCGATGTGACCGAGGTGGTTGCGCTGGCGGAAACGCACGCCTTGTCGGCCGCGCGCATCATGCTGATGGGGGAAGGCACCGATAGTACCACGCTGCGCGCACGGCAGGAATGGCTGGTGCCGCTGTGCCTGGAACACGGGTTCGCAATGAGCGACCGGCTGCATATCCACCTGTTCGGCGACACGCGCGGGACATGAATACGCGCCGCCTCCTGATTGCGGCGGGCATCGTATGGGTGGCTGCGCTGCATGTGGTCGCGGTGCTGGCGTTCTTTGCGCCGCACGTCCTGCCTTATCAGGGGTGGCGGCTGTCGCTGCCGCCGACCGAACCGACCGCCTATGTCGCACAGAGGCACCGGATGCTGGTGCATCGCGACGCCAACGCCGAACCAGGCGGCGTGGTGTTGCTGGGCGCGAGCCATCTGGAAGGGTTCGATCCGGCACTGCTCGCGCATCCGGTGCGAAACTACGCTGCCAGTGGCGACACGCTGCGCAATGCGACCACGCGGGTGGCCGACTATCCCAACCTCGCCACCGCCGATGCCATCGTGGTGCAGGCTGCCTATAACGATCTCGCCCATCGCAGCGCCACTGAAGTGGGTGCGGACATGCCGGCGATGCTGGCGCGTTTACCGGCGCACGTACCGGTTGTCGTTATAGGCATGCTGCCGACGTCGGTGCCCGAACGCCAAGCGCAGGCCGAACCGGTCAATGCGGCCTATCGCCGCGCCTGCGAAAGCGTGGCACGATGCCGGTATCTCGATCCGACGCCGCTGCTCGGCGCGGAAGACGGCAGCCTGCGTGCCGATTATGACCGGGGCGACGGCATCCACCTCAATCGCGCGGGATACCGTCGGCTGGCGAACGGACTGGCGCCGCTGCTTGCCGCTGCTGACGCTGCTACGAGCCCTGCGCGCGCCAGCGTTGCACCGTCCGGTTGACTGCCTCCTCCTCGCCACCCGATGCGCTCCACAGGTCGACAAAGCTGGGATCTTCCGAAGCAGGGCGCTTGATCTCCTCCAGATTGTCGAAGCCGACGCGGATGGGAATGGATACACCCTCGCCGCAGATGATGCATTCGCGGTTGCGCAGGGCGGGGATGGAATCGAGGAAGCCGCGCGCCCCTTCGGGCATGGCTGCTTTCACGAAGGCCTGATCCCGCTCGTTGTTCAGGCGCATCGAGATGATTGTACCGCATTGCGACAAAACCCCTTCGGCAAGGTCCGACGGGCGTTGCGTGATGAGGCCCAGGCTGATGCCGTATTTGCGCCCTTCCTTAGCAATGCGCGACAGGATGGTGCCGACCGAGCTGCCGTCGGCCTTAGCTTCGCTCGGCACGTAGCGATGCGCCTCCTCGCACACCAGCAGGATAGGGCGAGTCTTCTCGTCGCGCCCCCAAATTGCAAAGTCGAACACCAACCGGGCCAGCACCGCGACCACGGTGGAAGTGATATCGGACGGCACGCCGGACACGTCGATGATGGAGATAGGCTTGCCCCCGCCCGGCATGCGGAACACGCGCGACAGGAAATCCGCCATCGTATCGCCCACCAGCATGCCCGAAAACATGAACTGGTAGCGCGGATCGCTCTTCATCTCATCCAGCTTGGTCTTGATCCGCATGTACGGCGCGGTGTTGGTGGCCTTGTCCAGCTTGCCCATGTCGTCCTGAATCGCATTGCTCAGATCGCTCAGCAGATAGGGAATGGGGCTGTCGACCGTGATCTTGCCCAACTGCTCCGCCAACCGGTTCTTGCCGCGCGCCTTCAGCAGGCATCGCGCCAGAATGTCACTGTCCGCCTGCCGGTCATTGCCGGTACTGGTCAGCAGCACTTCGCAATGTTCCTCGAAGTTCATCAGCCAATAGGGCATTTGCAGGTTCGACACATCGAGGATCTGCCCGTTGGTCTTGAATGCGGCGGAATATTCGCCGTGCGGATCGATCATCACGATATGGCCTTCGGGCGCGGCCTCGCAGATGCGGTGCAGGATTAGCGCCGCGCTGGTGGATTTACCGGTGCCGGTGCTGCCCAGCAGGGCGAAATGCTTGCCCAGCATCGCGTCGATATAGACGCCCGCGCGAATGTCCCTGGTTGGATAGACGGTGCCGATCTGGATGCTGGAGCGTCCGTCGCTGGCATAGATCTGTTTCAGATCGCGCGTGCTGGCGGGATAGATCATCGCGCCGGGAATGGGATAGCGGGTAACGCCGCGCTTGAAACTGGTGATGCGCCCCGTCAGCTTCTCTTCCTTGCCTTCGCCCAGGAAGTCGATGTTGGCGAGGATGCCACCCTTGCCGCGCCGGTCCTGTTTCTGGTTGCGCACATTGGCGAGCAGCCAGCTATTGCCGACGCGGATCTTGATCTGGCTGCCGACCTGCCCTGCCAGCGCGATGGAGGGGTCTTCGTCCGCCATACACTGGTTGAGGCGGTTGAGATCGAGCGCAACTTGCGAACCGGACCCGGCGATTTCCAGCACAACGCCAATGGGCTGGCTGCCATTGTCCGCCAAAGGTGCTGCAGCTGATCTTGGCGGCGCTTGCTGTGGCGCGGGCCGGTTTGCCGGCTGCTGAGCGGCCGCGGATTGTCTGGCTGAAGATTGACCGGCCGTTGATTGGCCGACCGCCGTTTGCATGCCGCCGCCGCTGCTCATGTCGTTCATCGTGAATGCCCGCTAATAGCCTGGAGTTTCCTTGGGAAAACGGCGTAGCGGTATCGGGGTTAAGATCGCGTCAAAGCAGCCACGCGCGCAGCACCCACGCCACCGCGCCGAGGACCGTAACGCTGGCAACCCAGATCGCCGCCATCCACGCCAGCCTGCGCCAGAGCGGCCCTTCGCCCTGTTTGTCAGGCGGGGCGAGCATCAGTGATACCCTTCATGCCCGACCTTGCCGCGAAACACCCAATAGGCCCAGGCGGTGTAGCCGATGATGAGGGGCATGGTGATCGCCACCCCGACCAGCATGAACATCTGGCTGCTATATGGGGCAGCAGCATCCCAGATCGTAAGCCCGGGCGGCACGACATAGGGCCACATGGTGACGCCCACACCCGCCATACCGAAGAAGAACAGCAGCAGCGCCAGCCAGAACGGCTTGCTGTGCCGTTCGACCGATAGCGACCGCAGCAGCAGGAGCGCGGTGATGCCAGTCAGGATCGGCACAGGCGCGGCGAAATAGATCTCCGGCGCGGTCAGCCATCGCTCGGCATATGCCGGGTTCAGCAACAGGTTGTAAAGGCTTACGGTGCCCATCAGCACGAAGGTTGCCCACGCTGCCTTGATCGCCAGCCGCCGCGCATGGTGTTGGCTCGGCCCGTCCAGCTTCCACACCAGCCATGTCGCACCCAGCAGAGCATAACCTGCCAGCGTGCCCAGCCCGGTCAGCAACGTGTAGGGCGTCAGCCAGTCGAACCAGCTGCCCGAATATGCGCGACCGGTCACTTCGATACCCTGCAACAACGCGCCCAGCGTCATTCCCTGCGCCATCGCCGCAACCACCGACCCGCCGGTGAAGGCAAAATCCCAAAAACCGCGATGCGCCGGATCGCGCCAGCGGTATTCGAACGCCACGCCGCGAAAGACCAGGCCCAGCAGCATGGCGATGATAAGCGGATAGGTCGCGGGCAGTACCACGGCGTAGGCCAGCGGAAAGGCGGCAAACAGCCCGCCACCGCCCAGCACCAGCCATGTCTCGTTACCGTCCCACACGGGCGCGATGGAGTTCATCGCCCGGTCGCGCTCCGGCCCTGCTTCGAATGTCGGGAACAGGATACCGATGCCCAGGTCGAACCCGTCCATCACCACATAAGCGAACACCGCGAAGGCGATGATGAAGGCCCAGATGACGGTAAGGTCGATCATCCGTCCTGCTCCGCCGTGTCGCGCGGGGTCGGCTCGGTGTCGCTGGAATGCGCGGGCATGACAGTGGCGCTTCCGGGGTTCTGCGACGGACCCGGTGTGATACCGGCGGTCCGGATCGGGCCCTCGTCACCGCGCTTGATGCCGGTTTCGCCAAGATGCGGGGTATGATGCATCAGGTGCAGGATATACCAGACACCGATGCCGAACACTGCGAAATACACGATAACGAACGCCAGCAACGAGGCGGCCACCGCAGGCGCGGCCAGCGGCGATGCAGCTTCCGTAGTTCGCATCAGGTTATAGACGACATAGGGCTGGCGACCGACTTCGGTGGTGACCCACCCCGCCAATACCGCGACGAAGCCCGACGGCCCCATGACCAGCGCCGCCCGGTGCAGCCAGGTCCAGTCGTATAGCGATTTGCGCCAGCGCGCGAACAGGCTCCACATGCCGATACTCATCATCGCAAAGCCAATGCCGACCATTATCCGAAACGACCAGAACACGATGCCGACCGGCGGCTCCTCCGCATCGGGAATGGTGTCCAGCCCGTCCATCGGCGCGTTAAGGTCATGCTTCAGGATCAGCGAGGATGCCTTGGGAATCTCGACCTTGTAATCGACACGCTTTTCCGCCGAATTGGGAATGCCGAACAGGATCAACGGAGCGCCGTCGGGGTGGCTGTCGTAATGCCCTTCCATTGCCATGACCTTTTGCGGCTGGTGCTCGAGCGTATTCAGCCCGTGCAGGTCGCCCGCCACGATCTGGATCGGCGCGACGATGGCTGCCATCCACATCGCCATCGAGAACATCTTGCGCGCATGTATGTCGGTCCGGTCGCGCAGCAGGTGATAGGCACCCACCGCGCCAACCACGAAGGCAGTCGTCAAATACGCCGCATTGACGGTGTGGAACAGCCGGTACGGGAAGCTGGGGCTGAAGATGATGGTCAGCCAGCTTCCCGCCGGAACGAACTGGCCGTTGGCGGCGATCTCGTATCCGGTCGGCGTGTGCATCCAGCTGTTGACCGACAGGATCCATGTCGCCGACATCAGCGTGCCCGCCGCCACCATCAACGTCGCGATAAAGTGCAGCTTCTTGCCGACCCGCTCCATCCCGAACAGCATCACGCCCAGAAACCCGGCCTCCAGAAAGAACGCGGTCAGCACTTCATACGCCATCAACGGCCCAAGGATCGGGCCGGTCCGGTCGGAGAAGACCGACCAGTTGGTGCCGAACTGGTATGACATGACGATGCCCGACACGACGCCCATCGCAAATGCGATAGCGAATATCTTCACCCAATATTTGAACAGGTCGAGGTAAAGCTGCTTGCCGGTTTTCAGCCACAGCCCTTCCAGCACCGCGAGATAGCTGGCGAGGCCGATGGAAAAGGCCGGAAAGATAAAATGGAAGCTGACCGTAAAGGCGAACTGGATGCGGGCCAGCAGCAGGGCGTCGAGCTGATCGAACATGCCTGCCGAATACTCCTTGCTACGCGGCGCATCCAGCCCAATCGCTACATCCGAAGTTGCACCAAACGCATTACACCAGTGCGAACAAACGCCCGGCCAGCCACCCCATCAGGATCGACAGGCACACCGCGAACAGGCCGTACAGAAAAGCCTGTTGTTGCGAGAACACTTCTACGCGACGTTCGAACCCGACCTTGCGCACCGCCACTTCGGCGACGGCGGAAGCAATCACGCGGCCGTCGCTTATCGCAAAGGTTTCAGCGGTGTATTCGCCGGTTGTGACATTGGATGGCAGGTAGAGCCGCGCCTGGTACAGCACGCCTTCATTGATCGTAACGCCGCCGATCTGTTCCTTGTACAGCCCCTGCCGCTGGCGCAGATCGACCAGCCCTGCGGTGAAACGTGCCTGTTCCTCGGTGTCGATTGCCCCACTAGGCGACAGCTGGATGAAATTGGTACCCAGCTCGTAGATCGCAGCGGTACGGTCGTCGACCATATCCTCTATCGGGCGCGACGAAGCCACTGCGAAATAGGACGGGGCGGAGCGGAAATCGCTGCTGCTGGCGTTGATCCACAAACCGCCGACCCGCTCTTTCTCGCGCACGCGGATCGGTTCGGCGGGGCCTTTCAGCACCACCACGATATCGTACCCGCCCGCCGCACGTGCGCCGCTGGGGTCCAGAATCGCGCCGTACAGCAGAAGCTCGGTGCCGGTAAAACCCTGCCGCACCTGCACTTCGTCCTGACTGACCTGCGGCACGAGAATAGGGTCGCGGCCCGATTGCGCGGACAGCATCACAAAGCACACCATCATGGCAAACAGCCGGCTCATAGCGGGCTCACCGTGTAATATTCATCCGGCTGCACACCCAGCCCGTATAGCATCCGCACCGCCACCAGCAATACGACCGAGGCAAGGATCAGGCGAAGCAATTCCGGTTTCGCTTTCTGCGCGATCCAGCTGCCGATCTGCGCGCCCGATACCGAGCCGAGCAGCAATAGCCCGGCAAGCACCAGGTCCACCGCCTGCGTCGTCAGCGCGTGCATCATGGTGGTCGCCATGGTCACGAACAGGATCTGGAACAGCGATGTACCGACCACCACACTGGCGCTCATGCCAAGAATATACAGCATGGCAGGCACCAGAATGAAGCCGCCGCCAACGCCCATCAGCATCGTCAACGCACCCACCGCAATGCCAAGCAGGAAGGGCGCGAAGGGGCTGATATACAGGCCCGACCGGTAGAACCGCCAGCGTAATGGCAAGGCGGTGACGAAAGGATGGTGCCGCCGCTTGCGTGCAACCGGACCGCCGCCATCCTTGGCAGGCAGAAGCGCGGTCAGTGCCTCGCGCAGCATCAGCGCACCGATCGCGCCCAGCATCACGACATACAGCACGTTGATAACGACATCGATCTGCCCGACGGACTGGAAAAACCCGAACAGCAGCGCCCCCACGCCGATCCCGATCAGTCCGCCCGCCACGGTCACCGCGCCCATCTTGTAATCGACGCCGTTGCGCCGCGTATGCGCGAACACACCAGAAACGCTGGCACCCGTGACCTGGGTCGATGCCGATGCCGCGGCGACGGTCGGGGGCACGCCGTAGAAGATCAACAACGGTGTCGTCAGGAAGCCGCCACCCACACCGAACAGGCCCGACAGGATACCCGTCAGCGCACCCAGCAGGATGATGACGAAGCCATCGACCGACAGGTTCGCGATGGGGAGATAAACGTCCATGACCGTTCCCGAACGCCGCCTTGTGCAACGCAATATCGGCGGCTCCTATTATAGCTGTGCCGTAAGGGCCAGCGGCTTCGCCATCAGAAGCCGGTCGAAACGGTCAGCGCCGGTCCGGAACCCGGCATCGCATTCCCGGCCACGCGCTGGCGATAATCGAGGGCGATGCGGGCGTTCGCGGCTCCGACCGGAATATCGATGCTGGCTGTCGGCCCGACATCGATCCTTGATACGCCCTGCTGCGCCCCGCCCCACGCGCCTGCGCCGATGCGGACGCGCGCGTCGCCTACTGTTAGAAACGGTCGTGTGACGTGCACCTGCCCGTCGGCAAACGGTGTTGCGAAATCGCCGCCGACATAGCCTGCCTGAGCATAGATGTCCGCTTGCGCATTCAGCGGCAGCACGACCGGCGGCAGCTCGGTTACGGCAAGCGCGGCTGGCCGTAACCGGGTTTCGCCGCCGATCCGCTGCACGCGAAGTTCCGCCATCGCGCGCACCGGCAGACCGGGAACCGGGCGCGCCGAAACGCCAAGCGCACTCTCGGTTTCGCGCGGCTCCGCGATTGCCTGCGTTACCCGTACATACGCTTGCGGCTTGCGGCTGCTTTCCGGTGCGAGTGTGTACCGCAGGACCGCGCCTGCCTGACTGGCACCATACCCCGGCGCGAAGGTTCCGGAGGATAGGGGCCCGCCGCTGTCCGGGCGGTACAGCACCCAGCCTTCGACCGACCATCGCTTGGCGGGCGGCGTATTCGCTCCACCGCTGGTCACACCGCTGGCCACAACGCTGGAAGGTGTTAGGGGAGCCGGACTTGCAAGCGAACGCTCAAGTGTTTCGGGCGATACTCTGTACGCCCTCACAGCCGGCCTGCGATCGGGTTTAGAAACAGGTGCTGTTTCACCATGGCGGGCAGATTTCCGTAACGAGCGAAACGCGTTCGATAGGGGTGCCGCAAAGGCGAAATGCGGCAAGGTTTCCAAAGGCACGCGGCGGGGTGCAATATTGTCGAAACCGGGCTGCGACGGGCGAGGAAGTCGTTTTGCGGACGGCTTTGCCACTGCGGCAAACCGGCGCCCTTCGGCATCGCTCCCCGTCAGGACAGGCGGAAACGGCGATTGCCAAAGCACCGCACGCAACGCCAGCCATCCCCATAACAGCATCGCCAACGCGACAATCGGGGCACCGCGACGCTTGGCCCGCACGCTCATTCCGCCGCCGACATGGGCGTAGCATGGTCCGCAGGGTGCGCGACATGCGCGGTCTTGTCCCACACCACAGGCGCGCCGCGAAGGGTGCGGGCATAGGCAAATACCGCCCGTCGCCCTGCCATGATTGCAATAATATTCGAAACGACCATCCTTGGCACGGCGCGCAGCCCCTCGCGCCAGCCATATTCGCGCGCGGTGAAGCAGGCACGGAACAGCAGCCGCCACAACAGGCTGAACAGATTGGCGAGGACCAGGAATTGCAGTACCGGGGTCAGCGGAACAGGCACGCTCCACCCGAGCCATGCGGCAACGATCAGGAACCCCGACAGCACCAGCAGCAGATAGCCCGCTGCCAGCACCAGCGCGGATATCGGGCCGCGCCGGTCGTGCAACCGCATCCATATCTCCAGCGGCGTCAGGACCCAGCCCATCCGCTCCCAGGACTGGAACGCGATGCCATGCACCCACCGCGCCTTTTGCCGGACAGCTTGCGCCAATGTCGCCGGGAAGAAGGCGCGGGTCGCAACCAACCTGCCGTCGGGATGGCGATAGCGCAGGAAGCGGGCGCGACCACCGTGTTGCGCCACGGCCAGGCCCAGCTCGTAATCCTCGGTCAGCGATTGGGCGGCAAACGGTCCCGCCCCGTCATTGTCTGCGGCCAGCGTATCGACGACATCGCGGCGCAGCGCGCACCCGACACCGGCAAGCGGTAGCGCGGCACCCAGAGCGTCTCGCACAACCATTGCCTTGCCGTGCGATTCTGCAAATTCGTCTGCATAATGCGAGCCGATCCAGCGCACATATGCAGGGATCGCGGGCAGGACCGGAACCTGCGCCGCCTCCACATCGCCAATCGCTTGGTCGAGCAAACCAAGCGCGGCGGGATCGACCATGTCCTCGGCATCGTGAATCACGATCATGCGCGCGCGCCAGCTGCCAGCCGCCTCCTCCCGTTGCAAGGCACGGACGAGGCGGTTGAGGCAATCGGGCTTGGTGGTCGGACCGTCAATATCGAGCGTCACCACCGTCGCGCGATCATCCGGCGCGCATGCTGCCTCTGCTTTCTCGCGCGTTGCCGAATCGTTGCGATAGCAACCGACGAACAGGCGCAATTCCGACTGCGGCCATGCCATAAGCACATGGCGTATCGTTGTTCCGATAACGCGCTCTTCCTGGCAGGCGGGTATCAAGAGAGCGACAGGCCCGCGCAGGGCGGCGGGCGGGCTGTCGATCAAGACCGGTTCGCGGGTACGGCCCGTCAGGCGCAGCCACAGCCACAGGCAATCCACCGCGAATTCGTCCAGCGCCCCGATCAGGAAAAAGACGCCCGCGAACAGCAACAGCTCGTGCTGGACCACGACAAGCCATTCAAAAGGTGTAAAATTGCCCCCGATCGACAGTACCGAACCCCCGAAAATGCCCCTATCCGCGACTGGTCAGGGTTGCAACGCGCAATGATATCCTGAAAAGGCAGGTGCATGGAAAAACGCGCCTCTCCCGTAAACCGACTCATCGCCCCCGTCCGCGCCCTGTTCGTGGGTGACGCATCGGCGGGTGTGCTGCTGATCCTCGTCGCCATCGCCGCTATGCTGGCGGCCAATTCGCCGCTATCGGACGAATATCGCCAGCTGTTCTACGGCAAACTCGCGTGGACACCGATCCCCAAGCTGGATGATCTGCATCTGTGGATCAATGATGGCCTGATGGCGATCTTCTTCTTCGTGGTCGGTCTGGAAGTGAAGCGCGAGTTGATTTGCGGTCAGCTATCCACGCCCGAACAGCGGCGCCTGCCCGTACTTGCTGCGATTGCCGGTATGGCCGCACCTGCAGCCGTCTTCATCGTTATCGTCGGATTGAACAGCCCGCTGGTCAAGGGCTGGGCCATCCCTGCCGCGACCGACATCGCCTTTGCGATGGGCGTGCTCGGCATTCTGGGCAATCGCGTTCCGGCCTCGTTGCGCCTGTTCCTGCTGACTGTCGCCATCGTCGACGATATTGGGGCGGTGCTGGTGATCTCGGCATTCTATACCGAGAACATCTACCCGATGTGGCTGGCGGCGTCGGCGGCTGTGTTCGGCGTGATGGTCGCCATGAACCGGTTTGGTGTCAGCAAGTTCTGGCCGTTTATCCTCGTCGCGCTGGTACTGTGGGTATGCGTCCTGTTTTCCGGCGTCCATGCAACTGTCGCGGGCGTCGCCGCTGCTTTGACCATTCCGATGCGAACCAAGGACGGCCGCTCCATGCTCGAACGGCTGGAGCACGGGCTGGCTCCGTGGAGCGCCTATCTGGTGGTGCCCGTTTTCGGCTTCGCCAATGCGGGTGTGAACCTGACGGGCATGGGCATCAAGGAGATGACCGACCCGCTGCCCATCGCCATCGCTGCCGGGCTTGTCCTCGGTAAACAGCTTGGTATCTTCGGAACAATCTTTGCCGCCGTGAAGCTCGGTGTTGCCAAACGTCCGCCGAACGCGAACTGGGTTGAAATTTATGGCATTTGCATCCTTTGCGGTATTGGATTCACCATGTCGCTGTTCATCAGCGGGCTGGCGTTCGAAGGGAACGATTACCTGATAGACGAGGCGAAGATCGGTATCCTCGGCGGTTCGATGATATCGGCGATCATGGGCTATGTAGTGTTGCGCCTGACGACGACGCATCCTCAAACCGAAGCCAGGGCCCCACTTACGCAGTAAGTCCTACCAGGTGCCGGTGTTTTCCATGCTGGCCCACGGTTCGCGCGGTGGCAAGCTGCCTTCCTGCAGCAATTCGATGCTGATACCGTCGGGCGAGACGACGAACGCCATGTGCCCGTCGCGCGGCGGACGGGCGATGGTAACGCCGGCATCCATCAGGCGCTGGCAGGTTTCGTAAATATCGTCGACGCGAAAGGCAAGGTGACCGAAATTGCGGCCCTTGTCATATCGCTCCGGCGCGCTGCCGTCTTCCGGTGGCCAGTTCACCGTCAGTTCGATTTCCGCAATGTCTTCCTGACCCGGAGCGGCCAGGAAGACCAGCGTGAACCGCCCCGCCTCCACATCGAAACGCCGCACTTCCTCAACGCCGATAAGCGAGAAAAAACGCAGGGTCGCTTCCAGGTCGGTTACCCGAAGCATGGTATGCAAGAATTTGGTCATCCCGCATCATAGCCGCGTGACCCCGCAAAACAAAAGGGCGCGCCCTATGGCACGCCCTTTTCGGTCCACCGTCGATGCGTGCAGCTACATCGAATAGCCCAGCGTTACAAAAAAGCCTGCATCGGTGAGATCCTCGATCGACGGACCCTGCGTGTCGACATAATTTACGCCGAGGCTGAGGCTTTCGGTCACGGCGTAGGACGCGCCCAGCCCCCAGTCGAAACTGGTCCCGTCCCCTTGCGTGGCGAAGATGCCATCGGTGTAGCCGACATGCGCGGAAAGTGTAACGGGCGTGTCCGGTATGGCCGTTTCGAAGTCGGTGTAGACATAGATGTTGTCGTCCCCGCCCAGCGAATCCTGCTCCCATGCATAGGCCGCGCCGAGCGTTGCGCTGACCGGTCCCAGCGTAGTGCCGATCGACGCATAGGGTTCGAAATAATCGGTTTCGGCACCCACCACGTCGCCGGTTGGATAGATGTAATAAAGCAGGCCGACATCGATCGTAACCCCGTCGGTTATGTCGGCGCTGTAACCGCCGTAAACGTCCAGTTCCAGTTCGCCGAACGCCGTGCCGCCGGATATCGAGGATGCCCAGGTGCCGACATAGAAGCCGCTCGAATGGCCCAGATCCAGACCGCCCTGCAGGGCAATATCGCCGTCGGAAAACGAGACCCCGCGGAAGCGATAATCGGAAACCAGCGCGACGTTGCCGGACAGCTCGAACCCGCTCGCCGGAATGATTTCCTCGTCGGTCGTATCGACCGTTCCGGCCGGAACGGACGTTTGGGCGACCACCATCGGCGCGTTGCCCAGCACGACGGGCGAAATCACCGCTGCCGCCTCCCCTGTGATAGCGAGCGTATCTCCGGGTTGCAAAACCGTCCCGTCAGCAGCGAGTGCCGGGGTCGTCAGACCGGTGGTGGCGAAAAGTGTTACCGCGCAAAAAGCGCGCATTGGCGAGAGCATACGAAATTCCTTTGGTTAAGGTGTTTCGTTCTGCCTGCAATTCCGAAGGCCGCATGTCGTGTTGCCGCAGTCTCGTCGAAAGTCACATGAAGTTGCCGGACGATGCTGCGCCGCACAAGTTTTATTGCGCGTATCGGCGAAACCGGTATCAAAGTGTCGCTTTTCTACATCACTTGCGGTCTTCGTTCTTCCTCGATGCGGTGCGGTTGCCGCGCTTTGCCGCCTCACCTATGATGCGCAGCAACAAACCGGAACTCTCCAGCGACCATGTTCGAACCCTTGAAAAAAATGCTTTCCGGAACGGGCGGCAAGGCTACCGCGCGGGTGCCACAGGGCGAACGCGTCTATGTGATCGGTGATATTCACGGCAGGCTCGACCTGTATGCGACGCTTATTAAGGCTATCGACCGCGACGATGCCAAATCGGGCGAGGCAGACACTACCGTCGTGCTGCTCGGCGACCTGATCGACCGTGGCCCCGACAGCGCGGGCGTGATCCGCGCCACACGCAAATGGGCGAAAGCGCGCCGTGTCCGCATGCTGGCGGGCAATCATGAAGAAATGTTTCTCGAAGCGTTCTCCAAGCGCGAAACGCTGCGCCAGTATATCCGTCACGGCGGGCGCGATACGCTGTTAAGCTACGGTATTGCGCCGCGTGACTACGATGCCGCCAGCCTGGAAGAACTGCGCGACCTGATGGACGCGCATGTGCCGGGCAAGGACCGCCGCTTCCTCGCCAAGATGGAGGATATCGCCGTCATCGGCGACTACGTCTTCGTCCATGCCGGCATCGACCCGGACCTGCCGCTCGACCGGCAAACACCGCGGGAAACACGATGGATCCGCGAACCCTTCCTCACCTCGCGCCGCCGCCATTCGCATATGGTGGTGCATGGTCATACGATCGTCGACGATATTGAGGAGCGCCCCAACCGCATCGGTATCGACACCGGCGCGTATCGCAACGGACGGCTGACCGCGCTGGTACTGGAGGGCAAGACGCGACGGTATCTACAGGCGGTGGAAAAGAAGGACGGTACGCTGCATATCGAGCGCAAGGGAGACGGGGCATGAAAATTGCAATGGTGGGCGCGGGCTATGTCGGGTTGGTTTCCGGCGCGTGTTTTGCCGATTTCGGGCATGAGGTCGTTTGTATTGACACCGATCAGGCCAAGATCGACGCGCTGGAAAACGGCATCATGCCGATTTACGAACCCGGTCTCGATGCACTGGTCGCCAGCAATGTGCAGGCGGGACGCCTCAGCTTTTCCACCGATATGGCAGCAGGCATTGCAGACGCCGCCGCTATCTTCATCGCCGTTGGCACGCCCAGCCGCCGGGGCGACGGGCATGCGGACCTTACTTTCGTCCACGCTGTCGCGCGCGATATCGGCAGGCATCTGTCGAATGACGCCGTCATTGTCACCAAGTCCACTGTGCCCGTCGGCACCGGCGACGAGGTCGAGCGCATCCTGGCCGACAGCGGCACAACGCATCGCTTCGCCGTCGTCTCTAACCCCGAATTCCTGCGCGAGGGCGCGGCGATCGGCGACTTCAAGCGCCCCGACCGCATCGTCATCGGCGCGGAGGACGACTTCGGACGCGAGGTTATGCGCGGGGTCTATCGCCCGCTGTTCCTCAATGAATCGCCGATCCTGTTCACCAGCCGCCGGTCCAGCGAGCTTATCAAATATGCGGCCAACGCCTTCCTCGCCACCAAAATCACTTTCATCAACGAAATGGCCGACCTGTGCGAGAAAGTGGGTGCGAACGTGCAGGATGTCAGCCGCGGCATCGGCATGGACAACCGCATCGGCGCTAAGTTTCTCCATGCCGGACCGGGCTATGGCGGATCGTGCTTCCCCAAGGACACGCTCGCGCTGCTGAAGACGGCGGAGGATTACGACAGCCCGGTTCGCATCGTGGAAGCGGTGGTGAAGACCAATGACAGCCGCAAACGTGCGATGGGCCGCAAGGTGATCGAGGCGCTGGGCGGCGCGAAGGATGCGCGAGGCAAACGGGTCGCACTGCTGGGTCTGACTTTCAAACCCAACACCGACGACATGCGCGATAGCCCGGCCATCGCCATCGCGCAGACACTGACCGATGCAGGCGTTGAGGTCGCCGCCTACGATCCCGAAGGCATGGAACTGGCGCGCCCGATCATGCCCGCTGTGGCGATGTGCGACGATCCCTATTCTGCCATCAAGGGTGCCGATGCGGTGGTGATCGTGACCGAGTGGGACGCCTTCCGCGCGCTGGACTTCGCCCGCATCAGGACTTTGGCAAAAACGCCGGTGCTGGTCGACCTGCGCAATATCTACGACCCCGACGATGTCCGCGCCGCCGGGTTCACCTACAGCAGCGTGGGCCGCGCCTGACTGTCCGGTGCCCACCGCGCTTCCCCCGCCCTGTCTTGAACACACAGAGCTCGAGCAGCGGGATCTGGAAGTTGAGGGAAGTTTAGGCCAAAATTGCGTTGCGGGCACGCAGCCCTGTCCATCCGAAACCGGCACCCTCGTTGCCACGATACTTGGCTCGTCGCTCGCCTTTATCATGGGTTCCATCGTCAATGTCGCGCTGCCGACGATGCAGCGGACGATGGCGCTGGATGCCGCCGGGGTGCAGTGGATCGTCAATGCCTATCTCCTTCCGTTGGGCGCATTCGTTCTGGTCGGTGGGGCGCTGGGCGACCATTTCGGACGCAAGCGGGTGTTCCGCCTCGGCCTGCTACTGTTCGGCTTGGCCAGCCTTGGCTGCGCGATAGCACCGACATTCGAAGCGCTGCTGGCCGGACGGTTTGCCCAGGGGCTTGGCGCGGCACTGCTCGCCCCCACCAGCCTCGCCATCCTGGCCGACGCATTCAGCGGCGAGAAACGCGGTAAGGCCATCGGCACCTGGGCGGCGGCGGGCGCGATCGGCGGGGCGGTAGCGCCCGTGCTAGGCGGGCTGATCGTCGATTATTTCGACTGGCGCTGGGCCTTTGCCTTGGTCATTCTCCCGGCCATCGCCGCGTGGCTGATTGCAGACGGCGCGATCCGCGAATCCCGCGAGGCGGAAGAGGATCGCAAACCGCTGGACATAGCCGGTGCCGTCCTGGCCAGCGCGGCGCTGGCATCGCTGGTCTATGCGTTGGTCGCGTTGCCATCGCGCGGTTTGACGAGCTTGCACGTCCTGCCGGCCGGACTGGTCGGCTTCGCGTTGGCGGCCGTGTTTCTGGTTGTCCAATATGGCAAGCGGGGCGATGCGATGATGCCGCTCGGCATATTCGCGTCGCGTAGTTTTACCGGCATCTCGATACTCACCTTCCTGCTCTACGCCGCGCTTGGCGGATTGCTGGTGGTACTGCCCTACATGCTGATCCAAGCCTTCGATTATACCGCGACGCAGGCCGGGGCGGCGATGCTGCCTTTCCCCGCAATCATGGGCCTGCTGTCGCGCCGGTTCGGCGGGCTGGCGCAGCGGATCGGCGTACGGATTACGCTGACAGTGGGGCCAGTGCTGGTCGCGGCGGGCTTCGCGCTGTTCGCGCTGCGGGCCGATCCGGCGATGTCCTATGCCACCGGCATCCTGCCCGGTCTCGTCGTGATGGCGCTCGGCATGGCGCTGAGCGTCGCGCCGCTGACCACGGCAGTGATGAACGCGGTGGAGCACCAATTCGCGGGCGTGGCGTCAGGCATAAACAATGCGATTTCGCGCGTTGCGGGGCTGATTGCGACGGCGCTGCTCGGCCCGGTGCTGGCGGGCGGCGCGCTGGTGTCGGGTTTCACAAACGCCAGCTGGATCGGCGCGGTCCTGGCCTTGGCCGGAGCCGCCGCTGCTTTCCTGCTGATCCGCAAGCAAGCCGTCGCGGAATAATATGCCAGGGGGCCTGTAAGCCGGGTTCTGTCCCGCACCCTGAAGGCGCGGGGGCAGCCATTCATCTAGGCGGGGAATTGCTTCCCGCGCTCTTGCAGCCAACCCGGATGGTCGGGGCGAAACACCCCAGCCGCATGATCCGAAGACCGGTGCAGCGCGCCATCCCTATTCGGCCTTGCTCCGGATGGGGTTTGCCGTGCGGGCGGCGTTGCCGACACCCCGGTGCGCTCTTACCGCACCCTTTCACCCTTGCCTTACGCACGCATTGTTGCGGCCATCGGCGGTCTGCTCTCTGTGGCACTGTCCCTCGGCAGCCAAAGCCACCGGGCGGGCGTTACCCGCCATCCTTGTATCGTGGAGCCCGGACTTTCCTCGAATACAAAACGCATCCGCGGCTGCCCGGCCCCCTGGCACAGGTCTTCATCTAGCACCACCACGGTCTCGGTCCAGCAGCAACTGGAACAGGATCGCGCGCAATTGCCCGTCGATCCGGCCATCGATCCGGTCGGGTCGCCAACGCCGTTGGAACGCTTCCACTGCCTTGTGCCCGTCGGTCACGTCGTAGCCATAGCGTTCCAGCGCGAGGTAAAACGACCCGTCATTATCGAACGGATCGCCTGCCTCCAGCTTTTTCGGCGTGGGCAGGCACAGCCCGTATTCCGCCAGCCGCGCCCACGGGAACAGCTCGCCGGGGTCGATCTTGCGCGCGGGCGCGACATCGGAATGCCCCACCACATTGGCGCGCGGAATGTCGTGTTCCTTCACAATGCGGGCGAGCAACGGCACCAGCGCATCAAATTGCGCTTCCGAAAAATCGCGATAGCCGAACCGGTGGCCGGGATGGTCCAGCTCGATCCCAATGGCGGCAGAATTCACATCCTTGTGCCCGCGCCAGAACGACACACCGGCATGCCAAGCGCGCTTTTCTTCGGGTACCAGCCGGATGACCTCGCCTGCTTCGCTGATAAGGTAATGCGCGCTGACCCCTGAATTGGGATCGGTCAGCCGGTTCAGCGCAACGTCCGCCGATTGCATCTCGGTATAATGCAGCACCACCATCGAAATTGGCAGCGCGCGGTCGTTGCAGTTGGGCGACAGAACCTCCCGGTGGACCAGCTCGTCGGTCATCGGGTCAACCGATCAGCCCTTTGCCGCCCGGCAGCACCGCACCCAGCACCAGCGCATCGCTCAAATACTGATATTGCAGACCCCCGCCGCTGCGTTCGGCCAGCAGGCACAGCATATGCGCCGCCGCCGTGCGCCCGCTCAAATCCTCCAGCGGCAATTCGGCTTGCAGCGCGCGTCCGATATCCTCGTCGAACGCAATTTTCGCGCCCGATGCGCGCACCACGATTTCGGTCTGGCCGTCGCGCATTTCCGCGCCGATATCCAGCGTGCCGCCCCGCACCAGCGCGTCGATGGCGATATGCGCGAAGTTCAGCAGCACCTTCACCGCATCCTTGGGCAGCTTGTCCTGCGCCAGCGCCCAATTCGCATCGATCCGCTTGTTCTCGCCGATCAGAGCGTCGATGGCGGCGCGCGGTTCGGCCACTTCCACCATCTCGCCATATCCGCCCGCCGCCCCGTAGGCGAGGCGGAAGAATTTAAGCTTGTCGGCACTGACCCGCGCGCTTTGTTCCAGCAATTCGATGCACTTTTCGCGCATCTGCGGATCGCGTTCGTCGGCCAGCAGTTCCAGGCCATTGTTCAGGGCACCGATGGGCGACAGCAGATCGTGACACAGCCGCGAGCACAGCAGGCTGGCGAGATCGACCGAAGTACTGGCGTTCATGATGTACCTCCGAGCTGGAACATGGAACAGGTGTTACACTGTCCAGAGCGGAAAGTTCTGACTGGCGGTTTTCGGTTCGCAGGCGCGTGCCGCGACGTAAGTTGAAGTGTCCTCATCACCGTCCGTTTAGTCCGAAACGGACCGGTAGGAAAGCGCTCTGATATCGTTGTCCGCATCGCGCCAGAATGTGACCGCGCCACTGGCGATGATAGCCCAGACCGCCCCGTCGCCCGCCGCCATCGCACAGTCGGTCGGCGAAGGGCCGACACGTCCGTTGGGATGCGAATGGTAATGGCCCAGCACCGCCGGTCCGCCATTTCGCGCTGCTCGATGCGCGTCGATCAGCGTGGCGGGATCGATTTCGAAATGGGTGGCGGGTGTCGGATGGACATTGGCTGCGGGTGCGATGGCGGTGACGGTTTCGGCCTTGCCAAGCAGCAAGCCGCAGCATTCGTGCGGATGCGCGGCGCGTGCTTCGGTCAGCAAGGATTGCAGCGTTTGTCCGGCGATTTCGATCATTGCGCGAGCTTGAAGAAAGAACAATGCTTCGACAAGCTCAGCACGAACGGATGGGAGGAAACAAGAACCCGTTCGCCCTGAGCTTGTCGATGGGCCGATCTTAACTTAGCGCGGCACCATGCCTTTCTGGACTTACATGCTGCATTGCCGGGGCGGGGCGTATTATACCGGGCATACGGACAATCTCGACCTACGCATTGCACAGCACCAGTCCGGGGATATCATAGGCTGGACATCGGATCGGCTTCCGGTCGAGCTGGTTTGGTCGGACCAGTTTTCCTCGCGCATAGAGGCGCTGGAAGCGGAGCGCCGGATTAAAGGATGGTCGCGGGCGAAGAAGCAGGCGCTGATACGCGGCGATTGGAACGAGATTTGGCGGTTGGCCAGAAGCAAGAACGATGCTTCGACAAGCTCAGCACGAACGGTTTTGGACGATACCGCCTCTCCCCCCGTTCGCCCTGAGTCTGTCGAAGGGCCGTCCTTTTCTTCTTTTAATACGCGCCAAGTTATCACCGGCACCACCACCCAAACCACCCGCCTTGACCGCGCGCTCGCCGAGGCCACCGACCTCTCGCGCGAGCGCATTAAGGCGCTTATCGCCGCCGAAGACGTGACCGTCGCAGGCACCCTGGCCACCACCCCCTCCGCCAAAACCCCAGCCGGAACGCCCTTCGCCATCGCCCTGCCCCCCGCCACCGAAGCGGAAGCACAACCCCAGGACATCCCGCTCACCGTCGCTTACGAAGACGAACACCTCATCGTGATCGACAAACCGGCGGGCATGGTGGTCCACCCCGCCGCCGGGAATGCGGACGGCACGCTGGTCAACGCCCTGCTACATCATTGTCGGGGGCAGCTTTCGGGCATTGGCGGGGTGGCGCGGCCTGGCATTGTCCACCGGATCGACAAGGATACCTCCGGCCTGCTGGTCGCCGCCAAGACAACAAGTGCGCATGAAGGGCTGGTTGCGCAGTTTGCCGACCATTCGATCCATCGCCGCTACCTCGCCATCTGCAACGGCCATCCCGCGCCGCCCGCGGGCACCATTTCGGGGATGCTGGGGCGTTCCTCCGCCAACCGCAAGAAGATGGCCATGCTGCCCGACGATGCGGGTCGCGGAAAACATGCGGTCACCCATTACGAAACTCGCCAGCGGCTGGACGGGTGCAGCCTGATCGCCTGCACGCTGGAAACCGGGCGCACTCATCAGATCCGCGTTCACTGCGCGTCAATCGGCCATTCGCTAACAGGGGATCCGGTTTACGGACGCACCCCGCCCGCGCTTCGCCCGCTTCTTAAACGCCTCGATTTCACCCGGCAAGCGCTGCACGCGGCGGAGCTGGGCTTCGAGCATCCGATAACCGGCGAACGTGTCGATTTCACAAGCAACCTGCCGCCCGACATGCAGGAACTTATCGATGAAACCGCACGTTCTCTTCGATGAAATGCACTGAAGTTCCGTGCAAATTCGTGTATACATAACCTTGTGGCCAGAACGAACGGATGCCCGGCAGGGGTCCGGCAGCATGGTCGACGCTTAGGAAAGGTAAAAAGATGTCCAGCAGAGCAATGAGCGTTCCCGCGCTCGGTGGCGAACAAAGCCTCAACGGCTACCTCGCACAGATCAAGAAATACCCCATTCTGACCGCTGAAAACGAGTACATGCTCGCCAAGCGGTACGAGGAGCATGAAGACCCCGATGCCGCGGCGCAGCTGGTGCAGTCGCACCTGCGCCTCGTCGCAAAGATCGCGATGGGCTATCGCGGCTATGGCCTGCCCGTTTCCGACCTGATTTCGGAAGGCAATGTCGGCCTGATGCAGGGCGTGAAAAAGTTCGAGTCCGATCGTGGCTTCCGCCTTGCGACCTATGCGATGTGGTGGATCAAGGCGAGCATCCAGGAATACATCCTGCGCAGCTGGAGCCTGGTCAAGATGGGCACCACCGCGGCGCAGAAGAAGCTGTTCTTCAACCTTCGCCGGATGAAGAAGCAGCTCGATGCTTACGAAGACAGCGACATGCGTCCCGAAGACGTGCTGAAGATCGCCACCGATCTCGGCGTGCCGGAGCAGGAAGTCGTCAACATGAACCGCCGGATGATGATGGGCGGCGACGGCTCGCTCAATGTGCCGATGCGCAATGGCGAGGAAGGCGCGGGACAGTGGCAGGACTGGCTGACCGACGAACGCCCGTTGCAGGATGAAACAGTTGCGGAGGCTGAGGAGGCCGAAGTGCGGCACGACATGCTGGTGGAAGCGATGGACGGTCTGAACGACCGCGAAAAACACATCCTCGCCGAACGCCGCCTGTCGGACAATCCGCAGACGTTGGAGGAATTGAGCAAGGTCTATTCCGTCAGCCGCGAGCGCATCCGGCAGATCGAAGTGCGCGCGTTCGAGAAGCTGCAAAAGGCGATGAAGGCGATTGCCGGTGAACGGCTGATGCCCGTCGCGGCATAGGCTGCATTGCAAATAATAGGGAGGGGTCGTGCCGGTGGGTCCGGCCCCTTTTTTGTTTGGGCGAGGGAAGCGCATCGGGCTAGGCGTGAACGATGTTTGCCATCGCCCGCTTCTTCGCCAAGCTCGCTCTGTGGTTCCTTGCAATCAGCGTGCTGCTGGTGCTGGCGTTCCGCTTCGTGCCGCCGCCCGTGACCGCGACCATGCTGCTCGACGGCAACGGCATCACCAGGGATTGGGAATCGCTCGCCAATATTGACCGCAATCTCGTCAGCGCGGTCATCGCGGCGGAGGATGGCAAATTCTGCAGCCATGACGGCTTCGACCGCGAGGCCATAGAGAATGCCATGCGTCGCAATCGCGAAGGCGGACGCATAAGGGGCGGCTCCACGATCAGCCAGCAGACGGCAAAGAATGTCTTCCTGTGGCAGGGCGGTGGCTATTTTCGCAAAGGTCTCGAGGCGTGGTTCACTTTCCTGATCGAGAAAGGCTGGGGCAAGCGGCGGATTATGGAGGTCTATCTCAACGTCGCCGAAACCGGCATCGGCACCTATGGCGCAGAAGCGGGCGCGCAGCGGTATTTCGGACATTCCGCCGCGCAGCTTTCCACCAGCCAGGCTGCGCGCATGGCGGCGGCCCTGCCCTTGCCCAAGGAACGGTCCGTGGTGAACCCGACCGGCTTCACACGCCGCTATGGCGACACCATCGCCGCACGCATCGGCTCGGTCCGGCGCGACGGGCTTGATGCCTGTATATACGACTGAACCAGACGCTTCGTTAGATTTCTCGGACCTTTTCAGCGCAATGGTACGTTGCATCGCCATATACCCGCAGAAGAAACCGGAGAATACAAATGAAGATGTCCACCCTACGCACCGCCCTCGTTACGACCGCCGCCGCCACATTGGTCGCGGGTTGCGAGACGACCATGGATAACGACATGGCGATGGACGACGGAATGCAGACAACCGCAACCGTGGATCGTACGGACACCGTAATGGTAGGCGGGGCGGAGATGTTCGACACCCGCAATATCATCGAAAACGCGATGAACTCGCGCGATCACACCACATTGGTGGCAGCGGTGAAGGCGGCTGGTCTGGTCGATACGCTGTCCGGCCCGGGTCCGTTCACAGTTTTCGCACCGACCAACGCCGCTTTCGCAAAGTTGCCCGCCGGAACGGTAGACACGCTGCTTATGCCTGAAAACAAGGCGATGCTGACAGGTGTGTTGCTGAACCATGCAGTCGCAGGGCGTGTTACCGCAGCTGATCTGGTACGCATGATCAATGCGGGCGGTGGTATGGCCGAGGTGACGACAGTGGGCGGCGGCAAGCTGACCGCGCGCACGATGAACGGTCAGGTCATGCTGACCGATGCGAAGGGCGGCGTTGCTACGGTGACGCAAGCCGACGTGATGCAGTCGAACGGCATTATTCACGTCACGGACAGTGTCTCGCTGCCAATGTAACGCGCGTTCCAGTCGCTTATTGATAAGCCCCGCCCGTTGGATATGAACGGGCGGGGCTTTTTTGTTTATTAGTACCGCAGGTCGTCAGGCCGCTTCTTCCTTTTCGCTCTCGACCACGCGGATGGGTTCCTTGCGGCCATCGACCACATCCTTGTCGACCACGACTTCGCTGACATCGTTCATGTCGGGCAGGTCGAACATCGTGTCGAGCAACAGACCCTCTACGATGGACCGCAGGCCACGTGCGCCGGTCTTTCGCAGAATCGCCTTCTCGGCGATCTCACGCAGCGCGTCGTCGGTGAAGGTCAGTTCAACATCTTCCAGTTCGAACAGCTTGCCATACTGCTTGACGATTGCGTTCTTGGGTTCCTGAAGAATCGTCACCAGCGCATCGACATCAAGGTCGTTCAGCGTGGCGATAACCGGCAGGCGACCGACGAATTCGGGGATCAAGCCAAATTTCAGCAAGTCTTCCGGTTCGCTCTTCTCCAGCAACTCGCCGATGCGGCGCTTGTCCGGGTCGGCGACATGCGCGCCGAACCCGATGCTACGCTTTTGCAGTCGGTCGGCGATGATCTTGTCCAGACCCGCAAATGCGCCGCCACAGATGAACAGGATGTTCGTGGTGTCAACTTGCAGGAACTCCTGTTGCGGATGCTTGCGCCCACCCTGCGGCGGCACGCTGGCGGTGGTGCCTTCCATCAGTTTCAGAAGGGCCTGCTGCACCCCCTCGCCCGACACGTCGCGCGTGATGCTAGGGTTCTCCGCCTTGCGCGTGATCTTGTCGATCTCGTCGATATAGACGATGCCGTGCTGCGCCTTGTCGACATTGTATTCACTCGCCTGCAGAAGTTTGAGGATGATGTTCTCGACATCCTCGCCGACATAACCCGCCTCTGTCAGCGTGGTGGCATCGGCCATCGTGAACGGCACATCGAAGGTGCGCGCCAGCGTCTGCGCCAGCAGCGTCTTGCCGGTGCCGGTCGGGCCGACCAGCAGGATGTTCGATTTCGCCAGTTCCACGTCGCCCGACTTGGCGGCATGGTTCAGCCGCTTGTAGTGGTTGTGCACTGCGACACTCAATACGCGCTTGGCGCGGTCCTGCCCGATCACGTAATCGTTCAGTGTCTCGCAGATTTCGCGCGGGGACGGCACTTCGCCCTCCTTGCGGCCCGACAGACCCGCCTTGGTTTCCTCGCGGATGATATCGTTGCACAGTTCCACACATTCATCGCAGATGAACACGGTCGGCCCGGCAATGAGCTTGCGCACCTCGTGCTGGGACTTGCCGCAAAAGCTGCAATACAACGTGCTCTTGCTGTCGGTTCCGCTCAATTTCGTCATAGATGTCTTTCCCGCTGCGCCGACAATCGCCCGGCGCCAGATTCGCCCAATCCTAGAACGGACTGGTAAATTATCAACATGGGCGGCGTTGCGAGGAACAACGCTGCCAAACGACAGGACCGCTTATTTGGGCGGCGCGCCGCCCGATCCGGTGCCCTCGTCCTTTTCCTCGTTCTCAGGCCGCGTTTCGAACACCTTGTCGACGATGCCGAACTTCATGGCCTCCTCCGCTTCCAAGAAGGTGTCGCGGTCCATCGCCTTTTCAATATCGGTCAGGCTCTTGCCGGTATATTTCACATAAAGGTCGTTCATGGCTTTGCGGATACGCAGGATCTCGCGGGCCTGAATCTCGATGTCGGACGCCATGCCGCGCGCGCCGCCGCTGGGCTGGTGGACCATGATGCGTGCGTTGGGCAGTGCGATGCGCATGCCCGGCTCGCCCGCCGCCAGTAGGAAACTGCCCATGCTCGCCGCCTGCCCCATGCACACGGTCGACACGCGCGGCTTAATATACTGCATGGTGTCATGGATCGCCATGCCGGCCGTCACCACGCCGCCGGGCGAGTTGATGTACATGCTAATCGGCTTGGACGGGTTCTCGGATTCGAGGAACAGGAGCTGGGCCGTGATGAGACTGGCCATGTTGTCTTCCACTTGCCCGGTCACGAACACTATGCGTTCGCGCAGCAGGCGGCTGAAGATGTCGAAGCTGCGTTCGCCACGGCTGGTCGATTCGACCACGACGGGCACCAGTGCGCCGGTCAATGGGTCGGTGGTGAACTGGCCTTGCGTGCCGTGAGCTTCGCCAAGCTGCGCGCCGAGATCGATCATAAAGGGGGTCTGTCCTGTCAGGAGGTTTTCTGGTGAAGCGCCTATGTCGCCTCTGCCTATCGCGAGTTCAAGGGCCTTAACCTTGTGCGGCCCAACGGGTCACGAACCGAGCGCACCCCTTTGCACCTGCGCGCGGCGTCCCGTACGGCGTGCGGTTATCTCCGGCACGTCGGTCTTGCCGTTCAGCAACAGCCGCACCACCGGCACGCGGCGCACGACATATTCGTGGAACGCCATCACGATGCCTGCCGCCAGCGCCGTGACCAACGCGAACTCCAAAAAAATCGGCCAGTCATAACCCGCAAACAGGCTTCCCAGCACATAGACCAGGCAATGATGAAAGAGGTACATCGACAGTGCGCAATCGGCGAGCCAGGTGGTGCGCGCGTTCTGGAAATTGCCGTAACGGTGGAAGAACTGGAGCACGAACAGCACCAGCACCCACATTACCAGCTGGTTGGCGAATAGCCGCCCTGCCGCTTCCAGCGGGCTATTGTCCGGAAACGCATAAGGCTGGACCGCAAACGCAAGCATGGCAGCCCACGGCATCCAGCCGCGCCACCGTACCAGCCCCTCCAGCAGGCGTGGTGACAGCGCCGCCATGATACCCAACACGAAGAACGGCGCTTCGCTCACCATCTTGTACAGGCTTTGCAGTCCGGGCAGCAGCGGCTCGTAAGCACCCGGCACCTGCGCCGCTACGCTGTAATTTGCGAAGTTGATGGTAGCCAGCGCGATTAGCAGGATAGCGAAGGGCAGGCTGCCGCTGCGGTCCAGCCAAGCGCCGATAGCTTGTGATACACGCACTGCCATCCGCCGCACGGGCGAGTCCTTTGGCAGCATCGCGTCGATGACGCCGGACAGAAAGAACATCGGAATCAAGCTGACCAGAAACCAAAGATGCAGCTGCCACAGCCCGCTGGACCAGACGTGTGCAAAATTATCGGTCGCCACCCAGCCCAACGGCGACGCAGTGCCACCCCCATGGACGTAACGCAGATACAGCTCCACCATATTGAAGGTCAGCGCAATGGATAGGAGCGGCACCATCGTGCGCAGGAACCGGTTCCACAGGAAATCGGCCAGTGCGCGGCGTTTCAGCAACAGGACGGTGAAGAACCCGCCGACGAAAAAGAAGGTGGGCGTGATGAACAGGTGCAAACCGAAGATGAGCCAGTCGAAAAATGCCAGGCGGTCAACATTATCGGTAATCCAGGGCCGCGCAGGCGCATAGACTGTGCCCGAATGCAGCGCGACGGACAGGAACATCAACACCGAACGCGCCGCGTCGATATCGTGGTAATGTTTTCGGGCCGCTACGGTTGCCATCCGAATGCTCCCTAACCGCAAACCATAAATGACTGGTTAGGGCCGCAGCCGCTTGCACCCCGGCCCGGTCAGGCGCAGGACACGAATATGGATGCACGGATATTTGCCTTCGCCCTGTTCGGTCTTGCCCTGATGCTGTGCGTGGGACTGGAGAAACGGCTGGCGCGCAGCATTCTGCCGCTACCGGTGCTGTATGTCGCAGCTGGATATGTGGTGTTTTCGCTGCCGCTCGGCCTGCCCGATATCAATCCGGCCAACGACGCCATCGACGCGGTCGGGCTGGAATATATCACCGAATTTATCGTGATCGCCTCGCTGGCGGCAGCGGGTATCGCGATCGACCGACCGGTGACGTGGCGCAATTGGCGGCAGATATGGCCGCTGCTGCTGTTCGCCATGCCGATGACTATCGCGGCGGTTGCATTTTTGGGATGGTGGGCATTGGGCCTTGCGCCAGCCAGCGCAGTATTGCTTGGCGCGGCGCTGGCGCCGACCGATCCGGTGCTAGCGCGCAGCGTGCAAGTCGGACCGCCAGGCGACAAGCAGCGGCACGATGTACGCTTCAGCCTGACAACGGAAGCGGGCCTGAATGACGGGCTGGCCTTCCCCTTCACTTATCTCGCTATTGCTGCGGTCGGCATGACCGGCTTCGGCGGTTGGGCGATCGAATGGTTCGCGGTGGATTTCGTATATCGTATCATCGCAGGCGGGGTCATGGGCTACCTCGTCGGGCGGTTCGGCGCATGGTATGTGTTCGAACGCGAAGTCGACGGTCCGGTGAAAGCAGACGACGAACCCCCTGCCTATGCCACCAGCGAGGGTCTGATCGTGCTCGGCACGCTTTTGCTGGCTTACGGTGCAACCGAAATTGTGGAAGGTTATGGCTTTATCGCGGTTTTTGTTGCCGCCGTGACAGCGAGACAACGCGAGAATGCCAGCCGCTATCACATTCGTAGCCACCATTTCATCGACCAGATCGAGAACATCGTCCTGGTGGCCGTGCTGCTGGGCTTTGGCGGAATGCTGGCCAATGGCGTACTGTCCGCACTTACTTGGCCTGCGGCCCTCATCGGCCTTGCCCTGATCTTCCTGATCCGACCTATTACCGGCCTGTTTGCCGAAGCGTTCAGCCCCCTGCCCTGGCCCGGAAAATTCGCCGTGGCCTTCCTCGGCATACGCGGGATGGGATCGATTTATTATCTTGCTTACGGTCAGAACAAGGCCGATTTCGGCGATCTTGGTGTGCTATGGGCAACGGTCAGCTTTGTGATCCTGGTGTCCATAGTGGTCCACGGCATTACAGCATGGCGGCTGATCGCCTTTGTCGAGGATCGCGACGCGCATATCCACACAGGGGAAGATCCCGCGATGCAATCGCTCGCACCGCCGATGCCGGAGCCTAACGACACGAAGCGCTGACACGAAAAAGGGCGGCCCCCGTAACGGGAACCGCCCTTTTCGATTTATTGTATCGGCCGGGACTACTTGTCCTTGGTAGCAGCTTTCTTGGCAGGCGCTTTTATGGTCGTAGCCTTCTTAGCCCCGGACGCCTTTGCAGAAGCCTTTTTCGCAGCAGGCGCTTTTGCCGCCGCAGCCTTGGCAGGCGCCTTCTTGGCGGGAGCATTTTTTGCGGCAGGCTGCTTGTCCGCTTCGGCCTTGGCCGCCGGCTTTCTGGCAGCCGGTTTCTTTGCCGGAGCCTTCTTCGCGGCGGTTTTTTTCGCAGCCGGCTTCTTCGCTTTCTTCGCCGCCGCTTCTAGCGCTTCCTCATCCGCTTCGATTGCGGCTTCCAGTTCGTCGCGCGTTACCTCGCGCTCGGTGATCTCGGCCTTCTCGAACAGATGATCGACCACCTTGTCCTCATATAAAGGCGCACGAAGCTGTGCGGCGGCCATCGGTTCGTTCTGGATATACTGGACAAAGCGTTCGCGGTCTTCCTCACGATATTGCTGCGCTGCCTGCTGGACCAACATCTGCATTTCCTGCTGCGACACTTCGACGCCGTTCGCCTGTCCGATTTCGCTCAGCAGCAGGCCCAACCGCACGCGCCGTTCGGCAATGGTGCGGTAATCGTCTTTCTCCGCCTCGATTTCCTTCTGCGCCGCTTCGGGATCGTCGTCCTTGGCTGCTTCGGCCTGGAGCTGCTGCCAGATCTGTTCGAATTCCGCTTCCACCATCTTTTCCGGCACTGCGAAGTCGTGGCCGGCGGCAAGCTGGTCGAGCAGCTGACGCTTCATCTGGGTGCGGGTCAGGCCGTTGGTTTCCTGCTCCAGCTGTCCGCGCAGCAGTTCCTTCAGCTTGTCGAGACTGTCGAGGCCCAGCGATTCGGCAAAGGCGTCGTCGAGCTTGGTCTCGTCCTCGACCTTCACCTGCTTGACGACGATGTCGAACTGCGCATCCTTCCCCTTCAGGTTTTCCGCCGGATAATCTTCCGGGAACGTGACAATGATGGTCTTCTCGTCGCCCGTTTTGGCACCGGTCAGCTGTTCTTCGAAACCGGGAATGAACTGGCCCGCGCCCAGCACCAGCGGCGCGTCCTCGGCCTTGCCGCCTTCGAATTCCTCGCCTTCGATGGAGCCCGTGAAGTCGATGATGAGCTGGTCGCCATCGGCGGCCTTCTTCGACTTGGCGGCATCCTTGTAGGTCTTCTGCTGCCCGGCGACGTTGGCCAGCGCCTCGTCCACCGCCTCGTCGGCAACCGGTACGGTCAGCCGTTCCAGCTTCAAGCCGTCGGTATCGGGCACATCCACCTGCGGCAGAATTTCCAGATCGACCTTCAGGATGGCGTCCTTGCCTTCCTCGTAACCCTCTTCCAGATCGATGGCGGGCTGCATCGCGGGGCGCAGTTTCTTTTCCGCCATCAGGCCATCGACACTTTCGCGGATAACGTCGTTCACGGCCTGCGCATGCAGCTGTTCGCCGTGCATCTTACGCACCAGGTTCGCGGGCACCTTGCCAGGGCGGAAGCCGGGCATCTTGACCTGTGGCGCGATCTTCTTGACTTCCGCATCGACGCGGCCGGTAATATCGGCGGCGGGGATGGTTACTTCGTAGGCGCGCTTCAGCCCGTCATTGGTGGTTTCTTTGATCTGCATGGGTTTGTTCGCATCTTTTCGTTATGCCGGGCCGATGGTCCGGGAAGGGTCAGGGTGGCGCAAACGGGTTCAGGAGCGACCGGCGCACGGACTGGTGCGGGCGAAGGGACTCGAACCCCCACATCTTGCGATACTGGTACCTAAAACCAGCGCGTCTACCAATTCCGCCACGCCCGCGCGAACTCGTTCCCGCAACTAAAACAGGAAGCCCGCGCCCCTAGTCCGCTATGCGCGAAAGGGCAAGCGTTCCAAGTGGCGAATGCCACCCGGTGATGCGGGCCGCGCTTGAACTGGCATCCGCTTGCCGATAATTGCGCCGACTATGACCGAAACATCTGACAACACCTCACCGGAATCCGCCGACATGCCCGCGACAAAGGCCGTGGACGTGCCACCCGATCACCTGTCGGTTAATCCGCGTAGTGAGCAATTTGATGCCGAAACCCTGCAACGCGGTGTCGGCATCCGGTTCAAGGGGCGCGAGCGCCGCGATATCGAGGAATACTGCATTTCCGAAAGCTGGGTGCGCGTGCAGGCGGGCAAGACGATGGACCGTAAGGGCCAGCCGTTGACGCTTAAATTGAACGGCGCAGTCGAAGCCTGGTTCGAGGATCTGGGCGATAACCCGCCCGTCGCCTCCGCCAAATCCTAACGACTCACTCGTAGCGGGATACGACCGCGTCCAGCGGATCGGGTGCGCTGCTGCGCGCCGTGCGAACGACCGGTGCCGGGTTTGGCGCACTGCGATGCTTTGCGCGCGTCTTCGATCCGCGGGGTGCGGAGAAAGCGCTGGCGAATTTTGGCGAGACCGATGCGCGAACGGCACGGTGCGCATTGTGCGCCATGCGGTGCGGCCTGCGCGTGGTGCGCGGGGCGTAGCCTTTGCCATAGATGAAGCCGTGAACCGGCCAAACGGTCGTGCCTATGCCGCCAATCGGTGCATACCACACCCGCACTTCGCTCCAGTCATTGCCTGACGACACATCGATCGCCCGCACATCGCGTTCAACTTGGCCGCGCCGCCCGTTGATAGGCGACCAATTGGCATGGTCCAGCAGAACGGTGCGCTTGTCGATCACGCGGCTGACCGTGGCGACATGGCCCAGCTGCATCGAACCATTGGCCGCAAATGCCATGACCGCGCCTTTCTTCGGACGGTTGCCACGACTGTAACGGCCATCGGCCTGGTCCCACCAGGTATGCGCATCGCCATAGATCTGCACACCGGATGTCTCGCGCGCATAGGGCACGCATTGTAGATAGGCAGGCAATTCCGCCTGATCCCAAATTACCTGGGAACCCCGAGCCGAGGCGGGGGTTGTGACGGTGAGCAGTGGCAGAAATGCCAGTAGGGCGATGGTGCGCGTCATGGCGAGGGTCAATGCCCTCGACATAGTTGCAGTCACCCTGCCCGACGCAGTTAACGCGAATTCACCATAGTTCGTCTGCGTGGCAATTCTTGCCATCGGCTACGATAACGCCCACCTGCGGCGCATCATGCATCCTGCCCAGACACCGAACCTTCCCCCCGCCAGTCTTCCCCATGTCATCATTCTGGGACGCCCGAATGTTGGCAAATCGACCCTGTTCAACAGGCTGGTCGGCAAGAAGCTGGCATTGGTGGACGACCAGCCCGGCGTGACGCGCGACCGGCGGCTGGGCGAGGCCGAATTGGCGGGCATGCGGTTCACCGCCGTCGATACCGCCGGTTGGGAAGATGCCGACGCTGCCACCCTGCCCGGCCGGATGCGCAAGCAAACCGAAGTCAGCCTGCATGATGCCGATGCGGTGCTGTTCGTGATCGATTCGCGTGCCGGGCTAATGCCGATGGACGAGGAAATCGCCCGCTGGTTGCGCACGCAATCGGTGCCGATCATCCTAGTCGCCAACAAGGTGGAAGGGCGCGCCAGTGAACCCGGCATTCTGGAAAGCTATGCGTTGGGCTTCGGCGAACCCGTGCCGATTTCCGCTGAACACGGCGAAGGCATTGCCGACCTGTTCGCCGCACTGTGGCCCGTCATCGGCGACAAGGTCGATGCTGCCGAGGCGCAGGAAGCCGCCGCCGCCGCCGCTCTGGCCGAATTGGACCAAGATGCGCCGCTTGGCCCGCTGAAGCTCGCCATTGTCGGGCGCCCCAATGCGGGCAAAAGCACGCTTATTAACCGGATGCTAGGCGAAGATCGCCTGCTGACCGGTCCCGAAGCGGGCATCACCCGCGACTCGATTGCCATCGATTACGAATGGACCGATCCGCAAACGGGGGATGTGCGCGAAGTGCACCTGATCGACACCGCCGGAATGCGCAAACGCGCCAAGGTGGTGGACAAGCTGGAGAAGCTGAGCGTGGCGGATGGCTTGCGCGCCGTGGACTTCGCCGAGGTGGTGGTGCTTCTGCTCGACGCGACGCTGGGGCTGGAGCACCAGGATCTGAAGATTGCCGATCGCGTCCTTCAGGAAGGGCGCGCGCTGGTCATTGCCATCAACAAGTGGGATATCTCCAAGGACAGCAGCCGCCTGTTCAACGGCATCAAGTTCGCGCTGGACGAGGGGCTTGCGCAGGTGCGCGGCGTACCGCTGCTCGCGGTCAGCGCCAAAACCGGCAAGGGCGTGGACACCATGCTGAAGGCAGCGTTTGAAATCCGCGACAGCTGGTCCAAACGTGTGCCTACCGCTGCGCTGAACCGTTGGTTCGACGATGCACTTGAAGCCAACCCGCCGCCCGCGCCCAAGGGTCGTCGGATCAAGCTGCGTTATATCACGCAGGTCGGCACTCGCCCGCCGCGCTTCGTGGTGTTCGGCACCCGGCTGGACGCGTTACCAACGAGTTACGAGCGATATCTGGTAAACGGTATCAGGCGTGAACTTGGCTTTGACGCGGTGCCGGTGCGCGTCACGCTCAAAAGCGCAAAGAACCCGTTCGACGAAAAGAAATGATCGAGACGCTATCCATCACCGGTGAACTTATCGCCCGCACGTCCAACACCGCCCATGTGCAGGAAATGGTGCAGCTGAGTTTGGCGCCGGTGTTCTTGCTGGCGGGGATCGGCGCAATGCTGAATGTGATGAACGCGCGGCTGGTTTGGCTGATCGAACGGATCGCCGGTGTCGAGAACGCCGACGTCCAGGGCATGGCGGGCCGCGAAAGGGAAGAACTGCCTGCCTTGCGCCAGCGGCAGCGATATGCCCAGCGCGCGGTATCGTTCAGCACAGCGGCCGGATTAACGATCTGCGCCGTCGTCGCCCTGTTGTTCGTCAGTGCCTTCATCCGCCCGCAGATCGGAACGGCTGTCGCGGTCGCATGGATCCTGACGATGACGCTACTGTCGCTGGGGCTGGCGTTCTTCCTGCTGGAAACCCGGCTGGCCACGTCTACCGCACGCGAACGACGCAAGCGCAGCCGCGCCATTACCGAGCGTAAGCGTCGCGCGAGCGACGATGGCGAAGACTAACGGCTGGCCAATCGCGCCGCGCGTGTGGTGTTGCCGGGTAGCGGTTTGGCCGAAGCCCAGGTGATACAGCCCTGCCCCTTGGCCTTCACCGTCGAACACATCGTGCGGGCATCGGTTTTTGCGAAACCCCCGGCCGATACCCGGAAATAGGTCTTGCCGCGTACCTTGGCCGTGGTGATGACCATGTCGTAGTCTTTTAGCTGCGGATACTGCTTGGCATAAACACCCCAGGCACGCTTGGCCTGCGCTTCGCTGGTGAAGCTGCCGAGCTGGACCAGATGCTGGCCTTTTTGTGCCGTAGCGGCAGCGGGTTCGGGCTTCGGTTTTGGTGCTGCCGCGGCGGTGCGCGCGGGCGTCTTGGCGACGTTCTGCACCACTGGGCTGGTCACAAAATTGGCAGTGACGCCGGCCAGCTTTTCAAGCGCAGCAGGTGCCGGAATTGGTGCCGAACCCGAAGCGGGCATCGCCGCAGCGAATGCCTGCGCAAAAGTCTCGGGTGCCGGGTCCGCCGCTTTCGTCTTGGGCGCATTGGCTCCGGGCAGGATGTTTGCAGGACGTGAGAGCGGGCCGGTGGCGATACCGCTGCCGATGGGTGCCTGCTCCGATGCGGCGAATTTCGCCGGGCCAGCCGTCTTTACCGGACCGGCAGGTGCGGAAATCGTCTGCGCGACAGTGGGCTTTGCAACGGGTGCAGCGGTTGCCGACGCAAGACGGCTCGGTGTCGGATCGACCGGAACCAGCGCGCTGGCCGTGCGAACAGGCGCAGCTGGGCCGACACCGACGGGTGCCAGTTCGGGCAAGGCGTATTGCGTCGAGACCGTGCGCGAAGCGGCAAACGGCTCGTCTGCCACAGGAACCGGTGCGGGAGCGGAAACTTTTTGCGGAACGGACGCCGTGCGTGCCATGACCGGTGCGGCACCGGCTTTCGCCAATACGGGCGCCAATGCGGGCAATTCGCCAGCGACCGGCTTGGTCGTAACCGCTACCGCCGTCGAGGGTGCGCCGGACAACGCCAGCATCGCAGGACGACCTGCATCCTTCACCAGCGGGACATTCAGCAGACGCGCGATGCGGTGCTGTTCGAGACCGGGAGAAATTGTCTGCGCCCATTCGCCAATGCGATCACCGACCTGATCGGCGGGCACGTCTTCGGCCACCATCAGCCGCGCTGCGCGCCAATTGCCCTGAAGCGCGTAGGCATAGGCAAGGTTCTGTCGCATTTTAGCGGTGTTTGCCCCGTTGCGAAGCGCGTTGCCGAGCACGTGGACGCCTTGGTCGGGGTCCCCCGCAAGCGCCAGAGCGAGACCGAGATCGGCGGCGTCGATGGCGCTGCGGTTCTCGTCCAGCACGGTGCGCGCGGTGGCGGGATTCCCCGCTGCTGTCTGCGCCAGTGCATAGCTCAATGCGGTGCGCCCGCTATCGTCGCCAAGGTCGATGGCGTCCTTGAAACTGGCCGCCGCCGAGACGAAGCGGCCCGCCTCCATATAACGCGCGCCCAGAGCGGCACGGGCACCGGCATCGCGCGGTGCGGCCAGTGCGTTTTCCTGTGCCGCGATGATAACGGGCGTCGCGCTGTTGTCAGCGGATGCGGCGGCAGTGGCCGACTGAACCTTGCCCGCTGTAGCCTTCACCATCGGCGAGGCGTTGCTGGAACAGCCTGCCAGCACCGTCGTGGCCAGTGCGGTGGTGACGGCGAGCATCACGGCGTGGTTGCGCGAAGCCTGGTTCTTTTGGACGTCGATCATCCTTCGGTTCCTTCTCATGGACCTAGTGGCGCGCCATCTGCGCGGCGAGCGATTCAAGTTCGGGCATGTCCTCGAGCATGCGGTCGAGCGCCTGCGTGACGAGCTGCTGCGCGCTCAGATTGCGCATGGTTGCGGCAAGGCGCAGCTTGAGGTGGCGATCCTGGTCGAGACGCAGGGTAAAGGCGGCGCGCTTGCCCTGGTCGCGCGCGGCACGGCGTACGACCGGTTCGGGGGCTGGTTCGCTGGCCTGTACGGTTGCGGGTCTTTCCAGCTCGGACTGTTCGGCCTTACCTTCCGGTTCGACCCGATAATGCAGCCAGTGGGGTTCCTGCGAAAGTGCAGCTTCCGGCACGGCGGTTTCGGGCAAGAACGCCTCTTCTTCTTCCTCCGATTCATCGTCGATGACAGGCGGCAGCGCCTGCACCTTTGCCGGTTTCGCCATAATAGGCGAGCCGAATGATGCGGTCGGCGCGGGTTCGGACGGCCGGTCTGTTTCCATCCGCGCCGCAATATCGCGCTGCTGGCGATGCACGTCGGACGGGACGACCGGCGGATCGAGCGCGGCTTCGGACAATTCGGTGCGCGCGATCAACGCCTGCTCCGCGGCTTCGGCATCGGTTGCCGGGTTTGCGGGTTCGGGTGTCAGGTTGACGACATTGGCGGGCCGTTCGTCGGCCTCGCCCATGTCGTTCCAGCCCAGATCTTCCAGCGCGTCGGCATCGCTTTTACCGCCGTCCGGCGATCCGCCGTTCAGCGGGCCGAGCTGCGGGCGCATGGCCGGCTTCGCGCCACCCTTGCGGGCAAGCAGCATCGGGCCAAGGGATGCAAAGTTGGATTCGTCCATCGTAAGGGTTCCTGCCGCCCGCGCCTACTGCGCGATCCGGCGGCCGAAGCCGCCACCGGCACGGTGTGCGGGCGCGGATTGGGCGGCCATGTTCGGGGCGGCAAATACGGTACGGCGGAAATTCTTCTCCAGCCGGTCCGCGATATAGGTCCACAGGGCCGTCATCTCGGCGGCGGAGCGACTATCGGGATCGACTTCCATCACGGTGCGGCCGTCGATCATCGATGCGGCGAAATCGGTGCGGTGATGCAGGGTGATGGGGGCAACGGTGCCGTGTTGCGACAGGGCGACGGCAGCTTCGGAGGTAATCTTGGCCTTGGGCGTTGCGGCATTGACCACGAACACCAGCGGCTTTCCGGCGCGCTCGCACAAATCCACCGTAGCGCCGACGGCGCGCAGATCATGCGGGCTTGGCCGCGTCGGCACGACGATCAGCTCGCCTACGCCGATAACGGACTGGATCGCCATCGTAATGGCGGGAGGGGTGTCAATGACTGCCAGCTTGAAGCCTTGTTCACGCAGAACCTGCAGGTCGTTTGCGAGCCGGGCGACGGTTGTTTGGGCAAACGCGGGATATTCCGCCTCGCGCTCGTTCCACCAGTCTGCCAGCGACCCCTGCGGATCGATGTCGATCAGGACGACGGGTCCGGCGCCGGCGCGCTGCGCCTGAACGGCGAGATGCCCGGACAGGGTGGTCTTGCCCGATCCCCCCTTCTGCGATGCCAATGCCAATACACGCAAAGCGCGATCCCCTATGCCAAATTCGATCAGTGTCCGCCGGATTGCGGTGCGGGACGTGAGATCGCAGGATAGGACTAATTTTAAGTTAACGAGGATGCGCCGCATCGGTATTCTGGTGCAGAAACCTTTTGCTAACGGGGCATTCACTATGTCAGGTCGATAAGACGCCAGTTGAAAGGGTGTGAAAATGCTGCGCCGTTATTGCCACAAGAACATTAGGATCGCCTTTGCGCTGGCGGGCGGCACGTTGTTGGTCGCTGCTCCCGCACTGGCCGATGTGAAGGCAGGCGTCGATGCATGGGCGCGCGGCGACTACCCGGTTGCGGTCCGCGAATGGCGCGGTCCGGCAACGGCGGGCGATCCCGACGCAATGTTCAATCTGGCGCAGGCATATCGCCTTGGCCGCGGCGTGGAGAAGAACGAGAAGCAGGCCGAAATCCTTTACGCCAAGGCAGCGGCGAAGGGTCATCTGAAGGCGTCGGACAATTACGGCCTGCTGCTGTTCCAGTCTGGGCGGCAAGCGGAAGCGGTACCCTATGTCGAGAAAGCCGCCGAACGCGGCGATCCGCGCTCGCAATACCTGCTCGGCATCGCGCACTTCAATGGCGAGCTGGTCCCCAAGGACTGGCCGCGTGCTTATGCCTTGCTGACGCTGGCCAACGCCGCGGGCTTGCCGCAGGCACCCCCTGCATTGAAACAGATGGACGATTTCATCCCGCTGGCGGACCGGCAGGCGGCGCAATTGCTTGCCCAGAACATGAAGCGTGACGCCGACGGTATCCGCGCGCAGCAACTGGCGGCGGCCGACCTTTCCGAAGTAGCTAGTGTCGCCACTCCGCCCGCCGCATCCGTCGTGCCATCGCGCAATGGCCCGCCGCGCGTGCCGACTGCCGTTGCTCCGGCGCGCAGCGCGACGCCTGCCGGTACGGTCGTGCGCAGCGCGCCAGTGCAGATCGCGCAGCCGCGCCGCCTGCCGCAAGCTATCCCGTCCACGCGCGTGCCTCCTTCCGTTGCCGCTGCACGTGCCGCTGTCGAGGAAGCGGAGCGCGTGACCGGAACGCAGACGCCCGCGACCGCCGGTGCCGACTTCGCGCGTCCGCCAACCAGCCCACCTGTGCGCGTAGCCCGCGCCAATCCCTCGTCGGTAGTCGCGCCCGTTCGCCGCGCCACCCCTGCCCGCAAGGCACCAGCGCCCGCATCGCAGCCCAACAGCGCTAACGGCCCATGGCGCGTCCAGCTTGGCGCGTTTTCGGTGCGTGGCAATGCGGACCGGTTGTGGTCGAAGCTCTCCGGTAATTCCGCCTTGTCGGGCAAGGAGAAGTTCGTCGTTCCCGCCGGTCGCATCGTACGTTTGCAGGCGGGCGGCTTTGCTTCGCGCGGGGCAGCGCAGAACGCCTGCAATGCCGTAAAACGCAGCGGACAGGCCTGCCTCGTCACCAGACCCTGACGGCAGGCATGGCCTATGGCTTTTTGCGCGCGCGCCCCTAATACCTCGTCGCCATAGCGAGGGGGATTATGCATGACGGACGCGAGCGCGCCAGCCACCGGACAAACGCCCGACACCGCACCCGTAGTGCGCGGCGAGCGTATCGCCAGCCTCGACTTCATCCGCGGGCTGGCGGTCATGGGCATCCTCGTCGCCAACATCGTCGCGTTCGGCCAGCCTTTCAGCGCCTATCTCTATCCCGGCCTGTTCGTCGGCGAAACGGGCGATCCCGATGGCTGGTTATGGATCACGCAATTCGTGCTGATCGATGGCAAGATGCGCGGCCTGTTCACCCTGCTATTCGGCGCGGGGCTGTTCCTGTTCATGGAGCGAGCCTGGGCGCGCGGGCAGTCGCGCTGGCTACAGGTGCGCCGCTTGCTGTGGCTCATGGCGTTCGGCCTGATGCACTATTTCCTGATCTGGCGCGGCGATATCCTGTTCCTCTACAGCGTGGCAGGACTGGTCGCGATGCTGTTCTTACGCTGGTCGGCGCGCAACCAGATGGTGTTTGGCCTGCTTGGCTATCTGGGCGGAGCGTTACTATACACGGTGTTCTTCGGCCCCGCTTATTTCATTGCCGAGACTGAACTGCGCGAACAGCCGGGCTTCAGCGAATTCGCCCAAGGTCTGGATGAAGGCCAGGAGGAGGATTTCGCCATGATGGAACGCGAAACCGACATTCTTACGAACGGCAACTATCTGGACTACGTCGGCTACATCTGGACGGAGCACGCGGAGAGTCTTTCGTTCATGCTGTTCCTCTTCATGTTCGAGACCTTGCCGCTCATGCTCATCGGCATGGCGCTGTATCGGTTCGGCCTGTTCAGCGGCGGCATGGATCCCGGCGTGCAAGTGCGATGGGGTCTCAGTTGGCTGGTCGTTGGGCTTTCGGCGAGCCTGCTCATCGCCCTGTGGGTCCAATCGACCGGCTTTTCCTATTGGGCGACCATTTCCGCTCTGACGGCCTTTTCCGCCCTCCCCGCACTGGCGACAACGCTGGGTCTGGCCCTGCTACTCGGTCTTTGGGGCCAGCGGGTGGGCGGCTGGCTGGCGGAGCGCGTCTCCGCCGCCGGGCGTGCCGCGTTCACCAACTATCTCGGCACGTCGGTTCTCATGCTGCTGGTATTCCACCCCTGGGCTGGCGGGTTATGGGGCGAGCTGAACCGGCCGCAGCTTTATCTCGTCGTCGCGCTGACGTGGGCAGTGATGCTGCTATGGTCGAAACCGTGGCTCGACCGGTTCCGCTACGGACCGCTGGAATGGCTGTGGCGATGCCTTACCTATTGGCGGCAGTTTCCGCTCCGCCGCTAAAGCCGAACGCCACCCTTGAACAGCGCCAGCACCCGCCCTTGCGTTGGTTGTCCGTCGAACGGGGTATTGCCTGCCTGCGCTTCCATCCGTTCGCTGCTGACGATCCACGGCTTTTCCGGGTCGACCAGCGCGATGTCGGCCTCGTAGCCCGGCTCCAGCCGCCCTGCCTTCACGCCCAGCAGGCGCGCGGGCGTGGTGGACAACAGGCGCACCGCATCGTGCATTTCGATGACACCATCGCGCACCAGCGTCAGCGTCATCGCCAGCAGCGTTTCCGCGCCCGCCATGCCCGGCTCCGCATCGGCGAAGGGCAGGCGCTTGTCTTCCGGACCGCGCGGATCGTGGCCGCTGGCAATCACGTCTATCGTACCGTCGGCGATGGCAGCGCGCACGGCGTGGCGGTCGTCTTCGCAGCGCAAGGGGGGAGACAGGCGCGCGAAGGTGCGAAAGTCCGTGGTCGCCAGGTCGGACAACATGAAATGCGCAGGCGTGATCCCCGCGGTCACCGGCAGTCCCTTGGCCTTCGCCGCCCGCACCAGATCGAGCGCCGCCACCGTCGTTACTTGCCGGATGTGCAGCCGCGCACCGCTTATCTCCGCCAATGCGATATCGCGTGCCACCGCTAGCGCCTCTGCCTCCGCAGGCGCGCTTGCCAGCCCGCTGCGTGTTGCCATCTCGCCCGCCGTCGCCACCGCATCGCCGACCAGTGCGGCATCCTCGGCATGAGTGATGACGGTCAGGTCGAGCATGGCGGCATATTGCATCAGCCGCAGCATCACGCCACTGTCGCCGATCCAGTTGCGCCCCGTCGCCACGGCGCGGGCGCCTGCCTCGCGCATCAACCCAATCTCGGCTAGCTCCCGCCCCGCAAGGTCTCGCGTCGCGGCGGCGACGGGATGAACCCACAAGTCGGGCTTGCCGGATTTGGCGATATAGCTGACGCGGCTAGGTAGATCGAGCGGAGGCGACTGGTCCGGCATCAGGGCTGCGCGCGTAATGCCGCCAAACCGGAAGGCAGGCTTGTCGACGGCGAATACGCCCATGTCGACCAGACCCGGCATGACCAGCGCACCCCCGGCATCGACCACGCTATCGCCGTCCTGCGGCGCCTCTTCCGAAACCGAAGCGATAATGCCGTCGATGCAGCGAACCGTGCTCGCCACAACCCCGCCATCCCCCACGACGCGCCCATTCACGATAGCCAGCGGCGCACCCTGTTTCATGCCGCCCACCCTTCGATGCCGCGCGCGCTGCGTGTCAGTACGTCGAGGCAGGCCATGCGCAGCGCAACGCCCATTTCGACCTGCCGCGTAATAATCGAGCGGTCGAGCAGGTCGGCCACATCGCTATCGATCTCCACCCCCCGGTTCATCGGACCCGGATGCATGACCAGCGCATCCGGCGCACAGCGATCCAGCCGCGCGCGCGTCAAACCGTAGAACCGGTGGTATTCGCGCGCAGAGGGAATGAACTGTCCCTGCATCCGTTCGGATTGGAGGCGCAGCATCATCGCCACATCCGCGCCCTCCAGCGCCGCGTCGAAATCCGTGAAAGGTTCCGCGCCCATCGCTTCCACCCCGGCAGGCATCAGCGCGGGCGGTGCACAGACGCGCACGGTTGCACCCAGCGCAGTCAGGCACAGGATGTTGGACCGCGCGACACGACTATGCAGGATGTCGCCGCAGATCGTAATTCGCAGGCCGGTGAAATCCTCGCTTCCCTCCCCGCGCTCGTCCAGCGCCTGACGCAGTGCCAGCGCATCGAGCAACGCTTGCGTAGGATGTTCATGACTGCCGTCGCCTGCGTTCAGGACGGGGCAGTCCACCTTGTCCGCGATCAGCGCTACCGCCCCGCTCGACCCGTGCCGGATCACGATGGCATCGGCGCGCATCGCATTAAGCGTGATCGCAGTGTCGATCAGCGTCTCGCCCTTCTTCACCGAAGACTGCGCGGCGTGCATGTTGACCAAGTCCGCGCCCAGCCGCTTACCCGCAATCTCGAAACTCAGCAGCGTGCGGGTGCTTGCTTCGAAAAAGGCGTTGATGATGGTCAGGCCCGCCAGCGCATCGGCATGTTTGGCGGATTGCCGGTTCAGCGCGACCCATTGTTCCGCCTCGGCCAGCAGGTACAGGATCTCGTGCCGTTCCAGGTGCGCGATGCCCAGCAGGTCGCGATGCGGATAGGCAAGTCGCCCCGGCGGGAAGCGCCCGTTGTCGCGTATGGATGGCGGCGATGTCATTAAAGACGGGGCGTTAATCGAGCGCCATCGCCCGCTCAAGCGGTTTCGGCTGGCATGTGCGCCATGCGCGCCCTAGCTATGCCTCGAAACGCGCGCGACGCAATAAGGAAACGGCATGGCATTCGCAGGCAAGGTTTGGAAATTGCTGGTCGGCATCAAGGACGGGTTGAGCCTGCTTTTCCTGCTGCTGTTCTTCGGCTTGCTGTTCGCCGTCCTGACCGCCCGCCCCGGCCCCGCGCAGGTCCGTTCCAGCGGCGCGCTGCTGCTGGAACTGAATGGCGTCATCGTCGAGGAAGCCTCCATCATCGACCCCTTCGCCGCCCTGTTGAGCGGCAGCGATTCCATCGGCGAATTCGAAGCCCGCGAGCTGGTGCGCGCACTGGATGCGGCGGCAGAAGACGATCGCATCAATTCCGTGGTCCTCGACCTGTCCGGCCTGCTTGGCGGCGGGCAAGTGCATTTGCAGGAAATCGGCGAAGCGCTGGATCGGGTGAAGGCCGCCGACAAACCCGTTTTCAGCTACGCCATCGCTTATGGTGACGACGGCATAATGCTGGCGTCACATGCCACCGAAGTATGGGTCAATCCGCAGGGCGGCGCGATCGTTGCGGGACCGGGCGGCTCCAACCTGTATTACGGCGAGCTCTTGGAAAACCTCGATATCAATGCGCGCATCTACAAAGTGGGCACGTACAAATCGGCAGTCGAGCCGTTCTCGCGCAATTCGATGTCGCCCGAAGCGCGCGAAAACGCCGAAGCGCTGTATGGCGCGCTGTGGTCGCAATGGCAGGCACATGTCGCCAAGGCGCGACCCAAGGCGCAGATCGCGACGATTACGGAAAACCCGGTCGATTGGATTCAAGGCTCGCAGGGCGATCTGGCGCAGGCGGCCCTGAAGGCCGGGCTGGTGGACAAGCTGGGCAGTCTTGCCGAATTCGGTGATCGCGTTGCGGAAGTGGCGGGCGCGGACGAGTGGGACGAGCTGCCCGGCGCCTATGCCAAGACCGACCTCGATCCGTGGCTGGCCGACAATATCGCAGATACGACCGGCTCCGCCATCGGCGTCGTAACGATCGCCGGCGAGATCGTGGACGGCGATGCCGGTCCCGGCACGGCGGGCGGAGCGCGTATCGCGGAACTTTTGGATTCCGCGCTGGAGGACGATTTCAAGGCGCTGGTCGTCCGTGTGGATTCGCCGGGCGGTTCGGTGCTGGCCTCGGAAGAAATCCGCGAAGCCATTCTGCGGCACAAGGCAAATGACATTCCCATCGCTGTATCGATGGCCAATGTCGCAGCGAGTGGCGGATACTGGATCGCAACCCCTGCCGACCGCATCTTCGCCGAACCGGAAACCATCACCGGTTCGATCGGCATTTTTGCCGTCGTCCCGACATTCGAACGCGCGGCGGCGGCATGGGGCGTCGGTACGGATGGCGTGCGAACCACACCGCTATCGGGACAGCCGGACCTCATCGGCGGCTTCACGCCCGAAATCGACGTAATCCTGCAATCATCGGTTGAGAACGGCTATGACGAGTTCCTGACCCGTGTGGCGCAGTCGCGCAAGCTGACGAAGGCAAAGGTCGATGAGCTGGGCCAGGGCCGTGTCTGGGATGGTGGCGCGGCGCGCCAACTCGGCCTGGTAGACCAGTTTGGCGGGCTGGATGACGCGATGGCTTGGGCGGCTCAGGAGGCCGGTCTGGACGATGGCGACTGGCATGCCGCCTATCTCGGCTCTGCACCGGGCGAGTACGATACGCTGCTGGCCAGCCTGCTGGAAGCGAAGACCGAACCGGCGCGCGCCGGTGGAGACATCTTCGCAATGTTCGCCACGCAGCAGCAGGCGTTGTTCGCCCAAGCACAGCGCGATCTGGGCATGCTTATGAACATACGAGGCGCGCAGGCCTATTGTCTCGCCTGCCCCGTCCAGCCGAGCGCGAAAGCCGCGTCGGCAAACGAAAGGACAGCCTTCGCGCAACTGGTCGATTATCTGCGCCACTGACGCCGCGCGTTCAATACGGCCCTTGCCAGAACACCCCGCGCATGGCAGTGGCGCGCCCCTGCCGAGAGGCGGGCGCGTAGCTCAGTGGTAGAGCACACCCTTCACACGGGTGGGGTCGCAAGTTCAATCCTTGCCGCGCCCACCATTTTCAGATGCCAGCCGTTCTATTCGAGATCGAACATGACCTCGTTGCGACGCATCGGTGCCGGCACCCACGGCGCATCGTAAAAGGCATAGGACGCCGGCGATGTCGGCGTTAGGTCATTTGTCGTCAGGAACGCGCGCAGCTTGGCTTCCTGTTTCTCAAGATCGCTGTTATCGGCGCGCCCGCCGAACCGTACCGCAGCAACGCGCTTTGCCGGGATCTCGCGCAGGGTAACCCGGTCATTGCGGGGTTCAGGCAGTGTTTCCATCGTGTATTTTGCAGGCATCACGAAAGTGACAAGGGAACCCTCGTCCGCCTCCTGCTGCGCTACGGCCGATGTCATGGCGATCTTCTCGCCATTGCGTTCGGAACCCTGCGTATTTTCTTGCTGCGTCACGGGGGATGTCATGGCGATCTTGTCGTCAGGTACGTTGTTACCGAAAATGTAGTCAGCAAGAATGCGGAAGCCCGCATTGCGCGCCCGCGAGCCATTACCGCTGACCTGCGTTTCTGCAACGATCATTGGCGCATAATCGCGGATTTCGATGCCGTTTTCAGACGACACAAGCGTAAAGCCGGGCTCCTCGTCGTCCTGCCCGCGTCCGCTTTGGGCATAGGCCACCGTACCTAGGGTTGCAGCGGCGGCCAATAAGCCGATACCTGTTTTCCAACCGTTCACAGCGTCGGAGCGCCAGCCTGCGGTGCGTCGGCAATGGTGTCGGTTTCCACCGGCTTGGCGGACATGTCCTGTTGGCCGTCCATATATTTCTTCACCAAATACCCGCCCGCGCCCACGGCAAGCAGTGCCGGAATGCTGAGGCGACGCGCGATGGCCACTGTGGCAACACCGATGGCGGCGCCAGCGGGACCGCCGATGCCGGAGGTGGTTTTTGCGAGCTGGTTGCCTGCGACTGCTGCGATAATCTTGCCAATCATGATGTAATTTCCGTTTTCAAAGTGTCGATAGGGTGCAAGATCAATCGCTTATTCGGGCTTCTGTTCCCTGCGCGGCTCGCGCCTCGCGCCGTTGCTGCGCCGCCATCGTGAAGCTGTGCGGAGGCGTGTCCGCGTCACCCGTGGCGAAAACCACGGTATCGCCCGTCGCAACATCGGTCGCAGCGTACACGTCCCATGAGCGATGGATGAAATCAGGGGGGCCCCACACCCGCACCGCATTCCAGTAGCGGTCGTCCCGAAACCCGACGAAATGCACCAGCGCAGCCATGCAAGTGCGTCTAGGTCGGTTGAGGCGCCTGCGCAAAGCGGGCATAGGCGCGGCCCATGCACGATATCCGTTCGATCCGTAGCGACCCCGACGCTTTTGATGCCGCCCTCGCGCGGCGTGGCCACGCCCCCATTGCCGCAGAAATTCTGGCGCTGGACGAGCATAAGCGGGCGACCGCCACCGCCGTCCAGGACGCACAGGCCAAGCGCAATGGCGCGTCCAAGGCAATCGGGCAGGCGATGGCTGGCGGTAACAAAACGAAGGCGGACGCGCTGAAGGCGGAAGTCGCGCAACTGAAGCAGACGATGCCCGCACTGGAACAGGCGGATCGGGATGCCGGGAATGCGTTGCAAGACGCGCTCGCAAACCTGCCTAACCTTCCCGCGGACGATGTTCCCGATGGCGTGGACGAGAGCGACAATGTTGAAATCAGGCGCTGCGGCGAGCTACCCGTCTTCGATTTCGAATTGCGCGAACATGCCGATATCGGCCCCGCGCTGGGCATGGATTTCGAGACGGGTGCCAAGTTGTCGGGCGCGCGCTTCACTTTCCTGCGCGGCGACATGGCCCGCCTGCACCGCGCGCTCGGCCAGTTCATGATCGACCGGCAGACGCGGGACAATGGCTATACCGAGTGCATGCCGCCGGTGCTGGTGCGGGACGAGGCGATGTACGGCACGGACAAGCTGCCCAAGTTCGCCGATGACAGTTTCCGGACCACCGATGATCGCTGGCTGATCCCCACCGCCGAGGTCAGCCTGACCGCGTCGGTGCAGGACAGCATCCTCGACGATGCCGCGTTCCCCATCCGCCTGACCGCATTGACCCAGTGCTTCCGGTCGGAAGCCGGATCTGCGGGCAAGGATACGCGCGGGTTCATCCGGCAACACCAGTTCGAGAAATGCGAACTGGTCAGCATTGTGCGCCCCGAAGACGGCGAGGCCGAGCACGCGCGCATGACGAAGTGCGCGAGCGATATTCTGGAGGCGCTCGGTCTGCCCTATCGCACCATGCTGCTTTGTGCGGGCGACATGGGGTTCGGCGCGCGCAAGACATACGATCTGGAAGTCTGGCTGCCTGGTCAGAATGCCTATCGCGAGATTTCGTCCTGCTCCAACACCGGCGATTTCCAGACGCGGCGAATGAATGCGCGGTTCAAGCGCGAGGGGGAAAAGACAACGACCTTTCCGCACACGCTGAACGGCTCCGGCTTGGCCGTGGGCCGCACGCTGGTCGCCGTGCTGGAGAACTATCAGCAGGCCGACGGCAGCGTGACCGTACCCGAAGCGCTGGCACCATACATGGGCGGCGTAACCAAGCTGACGCCTCACAATACCTAACCTGAGTTATCGGAGCGACAATGCGTATCCTGCTGACCAATGATGACGGCATCAATGCCCCGGGCTTCGCGGTGCTGGTAGAAATCGCGCGTGCGCTGTCGGACGATGTCTGGATATGCGCCCCGGCAGAAGAACAGTCGGGCGCGGGCCATTCGCTGACGCTGAACCATCCGGTGCGGCTACGCCAGCTGGGCGAACGGCGCTATTGCGTCACCGGCACGCCGACGGACAGTGTGATGCTGGCGCTGCGCACGGTTCTGGCGGACAATCCGCCCGACCTCATTTTGTCCGGCGTGAACCGAGGGGCCAATCTGGGCGACGACATCACCTATTCGGGCACGGTGTCCGCCGCAATGGAGGGCGCGCTGGCGGGCATCCGCTCCATCGCGCTCAGCCAGGTTCTCACACCCATCGAGGGGCGGGAAGCCGAGGCGGATCTGTTCGCCGCCGCGCGCGCATGGGGTGACAGGGTGCTGGCTCCGCTAGTCGAAATGGACTTCGCGCCGCGCACGCTGGTCAATATCAACTTCCCGCCGCGCGCCGCCGATGCAGTAAAAGGCATTCGCGTGGTGCGGCAGGGGTTCCACGATTATTCGCGCGGCAGCGTGGTGGAAGGACGCGACCCGCGCGGGTTGAGCTATTACTGGTTCGGCCTGCACCAGATCGAGCACACGCCCGATCACGGCACCGATCTGGAAGCGATCGTCGATGGCTATATCGCGGTCACGCCGCTGGAGCCGGAATTGACGCACGGCCCGTCGCTCGCCACACTTGCAGACCGGTTCGCCCACAACCCGGATCGCTAAACAGGACATCTGCCATGCGCCGCCTTTCGCTGTTCGCCCTGCCACCCGCTGCCCTGCTGCTGGCCGCCGCCAATCCGGCGACCGAAACCAGCCATGTTGTGGAGGAAGGCGAGACGCTGGGCGGTATCGCCAATCGCGCCGGTGTACCCGCCGCAGTGGTTGCAGCGGCCAACGGACTTTTCGAACCCTACGCCGTACGCGTCGGCCAGACCTTGCAGATACCGCGCCAGAAAACACACACGGTGAAGGCAGGCGACACCATCGGCGCGATTGCGCAGCGATATGGCGTGCCCTTCACCAATATCGCCATCGCCAACAACCTGCCCGCGCCCTACAAGGTGCGCACCGGCGAGACTTTGATCATTCCCGCCGTGATGGCAGGCACCGATGCCGCCCCGCCCCCCGTTCGCACTGACACCATCCCCTATTTCCGCAAGCCGCACGATGGCCGCGTACTGACCGGCTATTCCTATGCCGATGGCAAGGGGCATGGCGGCGTTGATTACGCCGCGAAGGCCGGCGACATGGTGCGCGCGTCCGCGATGGGCCGCGTGGTGTATGCGCAGCGCGACAGCGGACAGTTCGGGCGGCTGGTCGTGCTGGATCACGGCAATGGCTGGCGCACCCGCTACGGGCATTTATCCCGTATTACCGTGAAACTGGGAGAAACGGTCCGGGCCGGAGAGCGAGTCGGGCTGGCCGGATCGGATGGCATGGCGGACCGGCCCAAATTGCATTTCGACATCCTGCGCAACAACGAGCCAATTGACCCCGCTATGATACTGGCGCAACGCTGACTTTCGAATGAGAGACAAGGTAAAACCGGTGGGCAATGGCGTGGGCAGACGGCGCCTGAAGGGCACCGGCTTTCGCCCCCTGCGACGTGCGGTGCGCGTACCGGTGTGGGGCGACTTGGGTATCCGGCTCGGCCTCGCCATCTTCCTGCTTGCCATCGTCGTCGCCATCCACTGGTGGGACCGCGAAGGGTTGGTCGACAATCTGGACGGCGAAGTCAGCTTTTCGGACGTCATCTATTTCACCATGATTTCCGTCACCACCACCGGCTTTGGCGATATTGCGCCGATCAGCGACCGGGCGCGTATGGTGGAGGCGGTTATCGTCACGCCGATCCGGTTCGCGGTTTTCTTCATCTTCGTGGGCACGGCCTATAATTTTATCATCAAGCGCAGCTGGGAGACCTATCGCATGAAGCGTATCCAGGAACAGCTTTCGGGACATATCGTGGTGCTTGGCTACGGCGTATCCGGTTCCGAAAGCGTTGCCGAACTGATCGAACGCGGCACCGATCCGCGCGATATCGTCGTAATAGACCCAAGTGAGGAACGGCTGATGGCGGCGGAACGGCTGGGTTGCAATGTACTGGCTGGCGATTCCACCCGCGACAACACGCTTGAAGCGGTGCGGATCAGCAAGGCCAGCAATGTGCTCGTTTCCGCCGGACGCGACGATACCTCGATCCTCATCGTGCTGACCGTGCGCGCGCTGGCACCCGACGTCCCGATCAGCGTGGTCGTGCGTGCCGACGACAACGAATCGCTGGCGCGGCAGGCGGGTGCGAACAATGTCATCAATCCGGTGCGGTTCACCGGCCTGTTGCTGGCAGGCTCGGCCAAGGGCGCGCATATCGCCGACTATCTGGCCGATCTGGCCTCGGTCACTGGGCGCGTCCAGCTGGTTGAACGGCTGGTCACCGATGCCGAATGCGGCTGCGCGATTTCGGCTCTCGATTCCGGCGGCCGGGGCTTGCGGGTCTACCGCGACGGCAAGGCGCTGGGGTTCTGGGAAGAGGAATGCCAGAACTTGCGCGCAGGCGATGTGGTGGTGGAAATCGTACCGACCGACAGCGGCGCAACCAAAGGCGACGGGCATACACGCGACGACGATCCGCGTCCGCTGCGCGCTCAGCCCGACGAGGTCGTAACGCAAATATAGCGAGACGCCTGCCAAGTGTGTAAGGCTGGCGCATGAGCACGTCCATCAAACCCGCGACCACGCTGCGCCCCCATACATTGCCGGACGCCAAACGCATCGGCATGGTCAGCCTCGGCTGTCCCAAGGCGCTGGTCGACAGCGAACGCATCCTTACCCGCCTGCGGGCCGACGGCTACGCGATGAGCGCGGACTATGCCGGAGCGGACGTGGTTCTTGTCAATACATGCGGCTTTCTCGACAGCGCAAAGGAAGAAAGCCTTGCCGCCATCGGCGAAGCGATTGCTGAGAACGGGCGGGTCATCGTGACGGGGTGCCTTGGCGAGGAAGCGGATACGATCCGCGCCGCCCATCCGCAGGTTCTGGCGGTGACGGGTGCCCATCAATATGAACAGGTGGTTGAGGCGGTGCATGTCCACGCACCGCCGTCGCAGGGACCATTCGTCGACCTGATTCCGCAGCCATCCGCCGAAGATATCAAGCTGACGCCGCGCCATTACGGCTACGTGAAAATTTCGGAAGGCTGCAACCATTCCTGCGCGTTCTGCATCATCCCGGATATTCGCGGCAAACTTGCCAGCCGCCGCATTGACGCGGTGCTGCGCGAGGCGGAAAAGCTGGTTGCGGCGGGGACGAAGGAACTGCTGGTGATCAGCCAGGACACCTCGGCCTATGGTGTCGATACCCGGCACGAGCCGCGCAACTGGAAAGGCCGCGAGGTTCGTGCGCACATGACCGACCTGGCGCGCGAGCTGGGCGGATTGCGCACGGCGGAGGGTGTGCCGCCCTGGGTGCGTCTGCATTATGTCTATCCCTATCCGCATGTCGATGCGGTGGTGCCGCTAATGGCGGACGGTTTGCTGACGCCCTATCTCGACATCCCGTTCCAGCATGCCAGCCCGCGCGTGCTGAAGGCGATGAAGCGGCCTGCCAACGAAGCCAAGGTGCTGGACCGGCTGAAAGCGTGGCGCGAGATTTGTCCGGACATTTCGGTGCGCAGCAGTTTCGTGGTCGGCTTCCCTGGCGAGACAGAGGAGGATTTCGCCTATCTGCTCGACTGGCTGGAAGAGGCGCAGCTTGACCGCGTCGGGGCGTTCCGGTTCGAACCGGTCGCGGGCGCGCAGGCCAACGCCCTGCCCGATCCCGTGCCCGAAGCGGTAAAGGAAGACCGTTTCGCCCGCATCATGGAAGCCACCGCCCGTATCAGCGCGGCAAAATTGCAGGCCAAGATCGGGCGCACCCTGCCGGTCATCATCGACGAGGTCGGCGAGCCGGACAAGGACGGCGATATCGGCGCAACGGGCCGCAGCCAGGCCGACGCCCCCGAAATCGACGGCAATGTCTTCCTGCGCGATGTGCCGACCACGCTGATGGCAGGGGATATCGTCGAAGCCGTGGTCGAGGATGCCGACGAACACGACCTATTCGGAGCGATCGCCTAACGCCTGATCCCGAAACATTTCGGCCACGCGATTCATCACCAGCTCGGTCTGGTCATTTATAAGGAAGCTGCCCGCATCCTCGATGATCTCGGCATCGGGCCAGTCATAGCGTTTGCAGGACAGCGCGGCGAATTCCGGATCGCAGTTTGCATCCTGTGCTCCAACCATCATGTGCACCGGCACCGCAATGTCCCGGCATAGTTCGCGCCAGTCGGCGCTCCATGTCAGCATCGTGTCGATGGTGCCTTCGAATTCAGCCCGCATCGCATAGGTCGCGGCCCGGCGAAAAACGTCGAGCAATTCTGGGCGGCGCACCGCATCCAGCTCGCGCGGACAGTCCTGATAATATTCTTCGACAAACCGATAGAACTCGCCCGTTCCCATCGTCGCCAGCATCGCCCGCTGGTAAATTCGCACGAAGGACGGCGCGATCCGCGCAATCCGCATCTGCGCACGGTGGCTTTTCGCCAAGTACCGAAAATCCTTGCCTGCCACCGGCAGGAACGGCCCCGCTCCGATCACGCCGTGCAACCGCTCCGGATGCGCCTGCGCCATCGCCATTAGATACGGCATCCCCGCCTGCGTCCCAAGTGCCACCACGCGCTCGATTTCGAGATGGTCGAGGAACGCCGGAATCCGGAGGGCAAAATTGTGTGTCCGCTCGAACGCATTGCCCGATTGCAAGCCGCTGGTGTCGCCGAAATGGGGCCGCCATGGTGCGACGATACGCAACCCAGCCTGAGTTGCGGCTTGCGACACCTGCGGCGTGACCAGCGCGCCCTCCAGCGCGTGAAAGAACAGCACCGGCGTGCCTTTGGGATCGCCGAACTCCTCCCAAGCGATCGTTTGCCTGTCTCCATCCTCAAATATGTTGTCGCACTGGTGGGCGGCAACATTTGCGCCGTGGTCGGGGGATGCCAGCGAATGCACGAAGCCTGCGTAAAGCAGGAGCAGTTGCTCTTGCGAGTTGATCGACAGCTTGCGTTGCAGCGTTTTCAACTGGTTGCGCGCCGTACCGATGGAACGCCCGCGCTGCTCGGCGAAATCGCGAACTTTTCCGCCGGTAACGATATGTTCGACCAGCGCGATCTCGGTCTCCGTCAGTTGCAGCGCTTTCCGGAACGCAGCGCCCGTCTTCGCGCTCCAGCGAAGCCGCACGGCATTCAGTGTCAGCACCACTTGTGTATCGTTTTCTCCTGACAGCAACCGCACCTCGAACAAGCGCCCCGCATCGTCCTGCGGCCCAGTAAAAAGCCGGATAAACGTGCCATCGTCCGCGCTATCAAATGCCGTCAGCCGTTTGCGGTCGGCGTTTCGCGAGACCGGACTGAACAGCCAGTCCGGTGCATAAACGCCTGTTTCGGGCATGGTGTGGTTGAACATTCGTTCGCTATAGCCGAGCACGCGTAAATCGCCGTCGAGGATCAGGTCGCCAGCATAGGCGCTACTTTCGGCGGTGTTCAGCACGCCCGCTTCGCTGGCCGACAGCGGATAGACCCGGCCCAAAATGCTTGCAGCGTTGCCGAAGTGTATCTCCGCTTGTTCCGGACGATCCAGCAGATCGTCCTCCGCATCGGTCAGGATGTGGATCAGGTCCACCAGCGTTTCTGGCCGGGCAATCGCGGCATAGGCCCGCGCAACGATGGCCTGCATCGCGTCATCGTCGGATGTCGATGGGGCCGCTGTCAATTCACGCCGCCATATCGTGCAGGGTGGAGAAGACGCGCGCCGGATCGTCATGCAAAACGAACTGGCTGGAATTGGTGAAATCGTCGGCCAGTGCAAATTTGTGACGCGCTGCGAATTCCTCGAACAGGGTGCGATCGATGCCGCCCGGTTTATCGCCGACCATCACCGTCACCGGCGCTTCGATATCGGTACACAAAGGATTCCAGTCGCTTATCTCCAGCAGGACGGCCTGCACCGGCCCCTCCAGTGATGATCGGAAGGTGTAGGAGCCCGCGCGCTTAATCGTCGCGCGGGCGTCCGGATGCTTCAGATGTTGGCGATCGGCCGATGCTTCACCCAGGAAATCGTCCGCGATAGCGTCGAAATCGCCCAGCAGCGTTCCGCCCACCGTCGCGCGAATCCACATGCGCGCAAAAGCCGGCGCGAGCCGCGCCAGTTTCATCGGTCGGCGATAGCCGGGGGCCAGCCGGTTCAGTTCCGCCCAGGTCCGGTAGGGCAGCACCGGACCCGCCAGCACCAGACCGGCGGCGCGGGCACCGAACCTTTGGGCGGCGCCAAGCGCAAAAGGGGCGCCTGCCGTTGCGCCGAGCAATGCGCATTTGTCTATGCCAAGCCGGTCGAGAAGAACCTGCAGCCGGTCCGCAAAATCGTACACAAGGTCGAAGCCTTCGCCATGTCCGGAAGTTTCCCCCCAATAGGGCCGCCAGGGCGCGATGATCCGCAGCCCCGCCGCTTTGGCGGCTGCGTCCTGTACCGACGTCAGCAAGGCACCTTCAAAAAAGGTATGAAAATACAGGACGGGCTTGCCATCGGGATCGCCATGCTCCTCCCACGCGATCGCACTGCCATCTTCAGCACAGTGGACGCGAAAACAGTCATGCTGGCCATCACCAGCCGCGGACCCGGATTGCTGCAAAGAATGCGCGAAGCCGGTGTAAAGAATCAGCAACTCCTGCTGCGAACCAATCGACAGCTTGCGGCACAACGTCTTCATCTGGTTGCGCACGGTGCCGATAGAGCGCCCGCGCTGTTCCGAAAAACTGCGCAATGTGCCGCCCGTCACCAGATGGCGGGTCAGCGCAAGTTCCGTCGAGGTCAGGCCCAGCGCCGCACCGAACCGGTCGCCGCTCGCTTCGTTCCAGCGAAACTGGATCGATGCGAACATCGTCTGCCGCCCCTTCGCCCCATCCTCGCAAGTCAGCGCATACCAGCTGCCTTGATCGTCATCAGGCGTTGCAAACAAACGAAGGAAGTCGGAACCCGTTTCCGGAGAGCATCGCTTGATCCGTGCAATATCAGCGTTCTTCTCGGATGGATCCCATAGCCAGTCGGGCGCGCTTCGCCCAGTTGCAAGGTCCGGCCCTGAAAACTCGCTTCTGTCGAACGCGACGACGCTCATATCCGCACCAAGCACCAACGCGTGCGTGACATTGCGCTTGGCTCCGCCCTCGAACGCGGTCCAGTCGCTGCCGACCAGCGGGGTTGTCTGATCCATCAGCCCACCCGCCTGGTCGAAATGCGTTTCCGCCGTCGGCCCAAGAGCGCCGGCATTGTCTTCCAGCATCGCATGGTCGGCATGCGCCAGCAGGTCGAACAAACGCTCCGGCTGCCCAATCACCGCATAGGCGTCGCGAATCAATCCGTCAATGAAAGGGTCTTGCTGCGCCAAAGCTAATTCCAGAATCGCATCTGCGGGTGCGTTGGCTGTGCATAAACCATGCAAACCTGAGGGCCAAGTCAACATGCTTCAGACGTAAAAGGGCCGCACCTCCTCTGTTACGGAGATGCGGCCCTATGGCTCGGACGTGATGCCGGCGCTTACTTCACGCAGTATTTGCCCGACGCCTTGGTGCCGCTGGGGCAGCTGCCCGAGCGCACTTCGGCATAATCGCCTTTGTCGCCGGTGCAGTAATTGCCCGAAGCGCGGAAGCCGGTGGGGCAGGAGCCGAGCTTGACGATGGCGACCATGCTGCTGGACTCGCAGTTCGATCCCGAAGCCTTGAAGCCTTTCGGGCAGGAGCCGTCCTTACTGACGGTGCCGGAGCTGGACTGCGCGAAAGCGGTGGGGGCTAGCGGCGCGGTGCCTATGGCGAGGGCGATGGCGGAAAGTACGGTGATTGCACGCATGAAAATTACTCCTGATTGGTTTTTGCGACGAATATTGCGAAGAAAAAACGGGCGCGCCGAAGGGTCGCAGAAGACGGCGCGCCCGGTCACCGGGGCCGGGCGCAAAGACCGGCTCCGGTGACTAAGTAAACTGAAGTTATTGGGGGCCGCGACGGAACGCGAAGGCCAAGGAACTCTTGCCGGTATCCTTGTTGAAGTGCTGGCAGAAGAAGTCAGTACCGCGATCCGTATGCAGGCTGGGCATATTGAATGTGATCATGTCGCGACCGCGCCCATCGAGATACTTTTTGTAGGCATCGCTACGGTTTGAATTGCTGCCGCTCGCCGTCGGCGTGTATCCTAGGCTGTGCCCGGTATGCAGCATGACGTCCTTGCCCCCGTAGTTGTTTTCCGGCGGGGCATTCGTGTTGTTGAGCTGTTCCTTGCCGTCATAAGACACGCATTGCAGGTCGTAATTGTGCCTGCTGTAGTCGCCCTTGTCGACTTCGACATAGAGGATGTCGCCCGATTCCATTGTTGGCAGCATGCAGCCGTTCGTTACGGAAACGTTGCGACGATTGATGATACCACTGCGTTCTTGCGTGCTGATACCCTGGCTGAACGTATAGGTCCCGCCTTTGCCGATGAAGGCATTGCCCAGGTTCAGGTCGGCACAATTCAGCTGACTGACGAATTTCGCAGGCACTGTGCTTGCGACACCGGCCGCGGGCGCGCGCTGCGCGGTTTTGGGATAGTTGCTGCGCCCCGGCACCGCACCATTCATGCCGCGGACCCCACCGATTGGCGAACCCAGACGGGTGCGCCCCATCGCACCCGAAGCAGCAGCGCCGGCAACGTCTTCGGCAGAGACGCGGCCATCGGCCACGGCTTCGACGGTGTCGACAGCCTCCTCGACTTCGGCGACGGTCTGTTCGACCTTGCGCACTTCGCGCTCGACCTTCTGGACCTTGCGCTTCAGGCGGTCGAACGGACCGGCTTCGGCGGGAATGGCGAATGTACCGGTGGCAATAACGGCCCCGGCGGTGGCGGTAAGAAGAATGTTTTTCACGGTATACGATCCCTTCTGCGTTTGAAGTGACCCCTCGCTACCGGGCCGGTCCGCCCGTCTGAATGTCCCAAATGGTACAAATTGCATTGCGCGACGAAGAAATTTTGTTTCAAGCTTGTTACGCCGAACTGCCAACGCACTGGACGACCACCCTCGACGCATGAATACGGCAGCAATGGTTCGTCTTTTTCCGTTGCTCGCCATTTCCGCCGCGCTTTCCGGCTGTATTGCTTCCATGCCCGAAGGGAACCCTACCGCTACTGAGCTTGGTCCGGACGTAGGTGACGCAGCTATATGGCGCGATCTGTCCGACGCGACGCTTACTTTCAGGGTAGCCGCCGATCCACAGGCGGGCTTGCTAGTCCACGACCGGGAAGGCGCGCTGCGCAGCACTCTGCCCGCAACAGGCCTTACGCATATCGACTTGGTAACGATGCGCGATGGCACCATATTGGTCGCCGCAAGCGACCGCTCCGATCCGGCGCTGGCTTACCTTTTCCTTGCCATTCTAAATCCCGAAACAGGCGAGCTTGAACGCGCGGCTCGTGTTCCCGTCGGGCCAGGCATCGCAAGCGACATATGCATTGGCGTGCAGCAAGCAGGTGGCGGCGTGGAAATTTACAGCCCTTTGGAAAGCGGCGCCATCTTCCGCACCACCCTTGCCCGAAGTGGCGAAGGCTGGAGCGGGTTGTCGCTACAGCCGTTCTCCGTGCCCGGACAGGCAGCCCGCTGTCATATCGAACCTGGCAGCGAAACGCTATCTCGTGGGGGAAGAGAACGTTGGCATCTGGCGCTTCTCGCCCGCCTCGCCCAACGGAACGCTGGTGCTGCAAACCGGCGGGAGGGCTTTGCGTTCAGCGGACTGGGCCGCCATGATGCAATAAAGTGCGAACCCTGCGGCACCGAAGCGACCGCGGCGCGTTGCGCAGAATATGACCGTAAATATCGACCTTGGGTTCTCTTTCGAGATGGAAGAGACCACCGACGTGCTGCTGCAATTCGAAGCAGCCATGATCCCCGAACAGCGACTGCTCGAAACCGACACCTGGGTAACACAGGGCGAACATTTTGCTCGCGTGCGCGCGCAGGACGACATCGGCGAACGGGTTTGGGTTCGCGCAAGGGGACGTTACGATGTCAATTATAAGGCGAAGGTCGAGGTCGACCGCCTGCTGACCGAGATCAGCCAGCTCGAACGGCTGCCCGCCCACGACCTACCCGGAGAAACAGTGCAGTACCTGTTTGATTCGCGTTATTGCCCGGCGGACCGGTTCCAGTCCTTCGTCGGCGCGGAATTCGGCCAGACGGACGGTGGGGAACGCATCATGGCGGTGCATGACTGGATCGCGGGGAACTTCTCCTATGTACCGGGTGCTAGCGGGCCGGAAACAACCGGTCTGGATACTTTTATCGAACGGCAGGGCATTTGCCGCGACTACGCCCACGTAATGGTGATGCTGGCGCGCGCCTCGGGCATTCCCGCCCGTTTCGTCAGCTGTTTTGCGCCCGGCGTCATACCGCAGGATTTCCATGCCGTGGCCGAGGTTTTCCTGACCGATCCAACCACACCCGGTGGCGGTGCATGGTATCTAGTCGACGCGACGGGTATGGCCAAGCCGGATGAGATCGTAAAGATCGGCCTTGGCCGTGATGCCGCCGACGTCAGCTTCATGACCAGCTTCGGCGCCACCACGTTTTTGGAAAAGCATGTCGAAGTTACTTTGACCGACTGATAGCATCGCCTGAATACGGTTGCAGCTCATGGAGTTCGCGCTTCACCTTTGATAGGCTTGCGCAATGAGTTTCACTGCCAATCGCCTATTGCTGTTCGGCGCCACTGGCGATCTGTCCCAGCGCATGCTGCTACCCAGCCTGTGCGCGCTGGATGCGGATGGTCTGCTTTCGCCCGATTTGCAGATTATCGGTACGGCACGCAGCGAGATGGACGATGCGGGTTTCCGCCAGTTTGCGCGCGAGGCCTTGGAAAGGCACCTGCCCGCCGACCGGCGCGGGGGCATGGCGGGTTTTCTCAATCGGCTGCAATACCGGGCTGTCGATGCGACGACGCCTGAAGGCTATGCCGAGCTGGCGGAAGCTGTGGGGCGGGATTGCGACGATAGCGAAGGGTCTGGCGATAGCGACGGGCCTGACCATAGCGACGGATTGGCGATCTTCCTGTCCACCGCGCCAAACCTATTCGAACCGACGATAGCGGGATTGCAGGCGGCGGGGCTCGATTGCGGCAATGTGCGCATGTGTCTCGAAAAACCGCTCGGATCGGATCTTGCGTCGAGCCAGGCGATCAACGACGCGGTAGCGGCGGCCTTTGCGGAAGACCGTATCTTTCGCATCGACCATTACCTGGGCAAAGAAACGGTCCAGAACCTGCTCGCCCTGCGATTTGCCAACCTGATGTTCGAACCGCTGTGGAATGCAGCCTCCATCGACCATGTGCAGATCAGCGTGGCGGAAACCGTCGGGCTTGAGCAGCGCGTAGGCTTCTACGACGAAGCCGGCGCCTTGCGCGACATGGTGCAAAACCACATGCTGCAACTGCTGGCGCTGGTCGCGATGGAGCCGCCGGGGCACTTCGATGCCACCGCTATCCGCGATGAAAAAGTAAAGGTGCTGCGCTCGCTAAGGCCGGTGCAGTCGGGTGAGACGGTGACAGGACAATATCGCGCAGGTGCCATTGGCGGAAAGGCGGTGCCGGGATATGACGAGGAACTGGAAGCGGACAGCGACACCGAAACCTTCGTAGCGATCAAGGCCCATGTCGATAACTGGCGGTGGAGCGGCGTTCCGTTCTACCTGCGCACCGGCAAACGCATGCCCCGCCGCGTAACAGAAATCGTGGTACAGTTCCGCGCGGTACCGCATTCGATATTCACCGGTCTGAAAGGCGGCAGCACGGCAACAATGCAACCCAACCGCCTTGTTATCGGTATCCAGCCGGACGAGAACGTAACGCTGCATCTCATGGCGAAAGTACCTGGACTGGGCCGCGATGGTATCCGCCTCCGCGCCGTCCCACTCGACATTGCCATGCCCGATGCGTTTGTCGGCCAACACCGCCGAATTGCTTACGAACGCCTGCTGCTGGACCTCATCGAGGGCGACCAGACGTTGTTCGTGCGTAGGGACGAGGTGGAGGCCCAGTGGGACTGGATAGATGCCGTTCGGGAGCTGTGGGCAGCAGACGGCACCACGCCCAAGACCTACACTGCCGGAAGCTGGGGGCCGAGTGCGTCCGCCGCGCTGACCGAACGCGACGGGGTCACCTGGAATGAGTAATCTCCACAATACGCTGCACCGCGTGACGCAGCGGGTCATTGCAAATTCGCAAGGTAGCCGGACGCGCTATCTCGACCTTGTTACCCGCGCTGCCGAAGATCGGCCCGACCGCACCATCATGTCTTGCTCCAACCTTGCCCACGCTTATGCCGGGGCAGAGATGGATCAGGATGCGCTGAAGCGGCATTCCGGTCCCAATATCGGTATCGTCACGTCCTATAACGACATGCTAAGCGCGCATCAGCCTTATGGTCGCTATCCCGAACGGCTGAAAATCTACGCGCGCGAAATAGGCGCTACGGCGCAGGTTGCGGGCGGCACGCCGGCGATGTGCGATGGGGTAACGCAGGGGCAGACGGGTATGGAACTAAGCCTGTTCAGCCGCGACGTGATTGCCATGAGTACCGGCGTCGCGCTGAGCCATGCGATGTATGACGGCGCGCTGATGCTGGGCATATGCGACAAGATCGTGCCCGGCCTCTTGATCGGCGCATTGCGGTTCGGCCATTTGCCGACGATCTTCGTGCCCAGTGGGCCGATGCCTTCGGGCGTTCCCAATAAAGAAAAGCAGCGCGTTCGCCAACTCCACGCGGAAGGCAAGGCGAGCCGTGCGGAATTGCTCGAAAGCGAACTGGGCAGCTATCATTCGCCCGGCACCTGCACCTTTTTCGGCACCGCCAATTCCAATCAGATGATGATGGAGCTGATGGGCCTACACTTGCCGGGCAGCGCCTTCGTACAACCGGGCACAGCTTTACGTCAGGCACTGGATCGCGCGGCGATGCATCGGGTTGCCGCCATCGGGCAAGACGGCGAAGACTACCGCCCGCTGGGCCGGTGCGTCGATGAAAAGGCCATCGTCAACGCGGCGGTCGGCCTGCTGGCAACGGGCGGGTCGACCAACCACGCGATCCATATCCCCGCGATGGCGCGCGCGGCGGGTATCCGCTTCGACTGGGACGACCTGTCCGAATTATCGAAAGCCGTGCCGCTGCTGGCGCGTATCTATCCCAACGGATCGGGCGACGTGAACCATTTCCACATGGCGGGCGGCATGGGCTATGTGATCGGCGAGCTGATTGCGAGCGGATTGTGTCATGCCGATCTGTTGACGGTCGGCACGGGCGACCTGAACGCCTATGCCCGGGAGCCGGTGCTGGCGGATGGCGAACTCGCCAGCCGCCCGGTCGAGGCGAGTGACGATGACACAATGCTGCGGCCTGTTGCAAACGCGTTCCGCCCCGATGGCGGGATGGAGCTGGTCGCCGGCAATCTGGGCCGCGCATGTTTCAAGACATCGGCTGTGCGCGAGGACCGGATGACGGTGGAGGCACCGTGCCGCGTCTTCGATACGCAACAACACGTCACCGCTGCCTTCGAAGCGGGCGAGTTGGATTGCGATGTTGTCGTAGTCGTCCGGTTTCAGGGGCCGCGCGCCAACGGCATGCCCGAACTGCACAGCCTGACCCCGCCGCTCGCGGTGTTGCAGGACCGTGGCTATCGTGTCGCGCTGGTAACCGATGGCCGCATGTCGGGCGCGAGCGGCAAGGTGCCCGCCGCAATCCACTGCACGCCCGAAGCGCTTGGCGGCGGACCGCTGGCCCGCTTGCGCGATGGCGACATCGTCAAGGTCTGCGCAGTCACGGGCGCGCTTTCTGCCGCTGCCGACCTCGCCAGCCGCGCCCCCGCCCCTGACCCGAATTCCGACGAAGGAACGGGCCGCGAATTGTTCGCCATGTTCCGCACACACGCCGACAGCGCGGAACTTGGCGGATCGGCCATGCTGGCTTGCGCCGGATTGTAAACGCGGTGGTCGGACGGTTTCCATCCACAGCCTCGCATCGCGCAAAACAGGCAACCTTATGAACGATATCGATTCCCTGATGAACATGGCGCCGGTCATTCCGGTCATCGTTATCGAAGATCCTGCCCATGCCGTACCCTTGGCAGAGGCACTTGTTGCGGGTGGTCTGACGGTTCTGGAAGTGACGCTGCGTACGCCCGCAGCGCTGGACGCCATTGCCGCGATGAAGAGAGTGCCCGGTGCGATTGTCGGTGCGGGCACCGTGACCGATCAGCGGACGCTGTCCGATGCCTTGTCTGCGGGCAGCGAGTTCATCGTGTCGCCCGGCCTGACCGAGCCGCTTGGCAAGGCCGCAATACGGCATGGCGTCCCGTTCCTGCCCGGCATTGCCAATGCGGGCGACATCATGCGTGGCCTCGATCTTGGTTTGACCCGCTTCAAGTTTTTCCCGGCTATGGCGGCGGGCGGCTTGCCTGCTTTGAAGGCACTGGCCGCGCCGTTCGGCAACGCCCGTTTCTGCCCCACCGGCGGCATTTCGCCGGCCAATGCTGCCGAATGGCTCGCTTTCGATCCGGTGCTGTGCGTCGGCGGAAGCTGGGTTGCCCCTAAGGGCGCACCGGACCGTAACGCAATCGAGGCCCTGGCCCGAGAAGCTGCAGGGATGGGCGCATGAAAACCGTTGCCGAGCTAAGCGACCGCCTGCGCGGTTTGCATCAGCAAACCCGAACTACGCCGCTGTTCAACCCGGTCTTCCAGCTATCGCTGGACCTGTCGCGCGAGCTGGAGGCCGGCGACCTCTCGCTGGACGAAGTGGAAAGCATGGTGGCGGAACTGGAATGCCATTCGCTGACCAGCCGCGCCCGCCAGTTGCGCCAGCGGGTCGAGCCGGTCGACGAAGCCGCAAACCAGGTTGCCATCGCTGCCCTGTGCGACACACAGGATTTCGACGCCTTCCGCGCACGATGGCAGCACCCCGCCATGCACGCGGTTTTTACTGCGCACCCGACCTTTCTGCTGACACCGGGCCAGATCGACGCCGTGGCCGATGCGGCACAGGACGGCAAAGAAGCGCGGTGTGTCACCGGGGGCGAGCGGCCCGCCATCACGCTGCGATACGAGCACGGGCGCGCGATGTCCGCCATCGCCAATGCGCAGGACGCGCGCGACCGGATCGTGGCAACAGTACTGGACGAGGCCGCCACTCGCTGGCCCGACCGGATGGCGGAAATCGCGCCGCTTCCGTTCCGCTTCGCCAGTTGGGTCGGATATGACATGGACGGACGGACCGATATCAGATGGTTCGATTCCATCGGCTTCCGGCTGGATGAAAAGGCGCAGCGTATCGGGCGCTATGCTGATGCTCTGCGTGCCATCGACTCCGATCATCCTGTCGTAAGCGAACTGGATGCAGCCCACGAGTATGCCCAAAATCGGGCGCGGGATTTCGCCGCCGACCTGAGCAATCCTGCCGCCTTGTCGGATGCCGCCAACCGCCTGACCGCCGACCATCCGCACAAACTACTGACGCTGACGCCAATAATCGAGGGGCTGGAAAGCGACGCGGCAACGGCGGGTGGCGCGCGCGCCATTGCACTCAAAACGCTGGCTTGCGCGATGTACGCCGACGGACTGGGCATGGCGCGGGTTCATTTTCGCGTAAATGCCAGTCAGCTCCACAATGCGATCCGCCGCCAGATCGACGGCGGCATTACGCTCGACCTCGCCAGCCGTGGTGCTATCGCCACCCTGCGCACCATGCTGGAAAGTGTGACACCGCTGCGCAGCAATTTTGCTGCGCTGGCCATCGAAAGCAGCACCGCGATCCGGCAATTCCTGGCGATGGCGCAGATCATCGCGCATATCGATGCCGATGCCCCGATCCGGATGCTGGTGGCCGAATGCGAGCAATCTTCCACCATCCTTGCCGCGCTCTATTTTGCCAAGCTGTTCGGCATCGAGAACAAGGTCGATGTCTCGCCGTTGTTCGAAACCGAAAGCGCGCTGGAGCATGGCGGGCGCTTCGTGGACCAGTTGCTGGCGAACGAAACCTATCGCGAATACGCGATCGCGCGGGGCCGGGTCTGCATCCAGACCGGCTTTTCCGATGCAGGACGGTTCGTTGGGCAAATCCCTGCCAGCCTCGCAATCGAACGACTGCAAGGGCGGCTGGCGCAGGCGATGGCGCGGCACGACATGGGCGACACCGCCGCCCTGATCTTCAACACGCATGGCGAAAGCATGGGCCGCGGCGCGCATCCGGCCGGGTTCGCCGACCGGCTGTCATGGCCACTGAGCCCGTGGGCGCAAAGGCGGTTTGCCCGCGCCGATATCCGGCTGGAACCGGAAGTCAGTTTCCAGGGCGGCGACGGTTATCTGCATTTTGCGACACCAGTGCTTGCATTGGCGACGCTGACGCGCATCGCCACCTCTCCGCCTGTAGATACCGATGCGCCAACCGATGCGTTCTATCGCCGCACCGACCTCAGCCTCGATTTTTATCGCGCCATTCGCAAACACCAGCGCGACCATATGGAAAGCGCCACATACAGCCGCGCGCTGACGGCGTTCGGGCTGGGCCTGCTGAATTCCACCGGCAGCCGCATGTCTCGCAGACAAGGCGATTTGCGGTCCGACCGCGACATGAACCTACGCCAGATCCGCGCGATCCCGCATAATGCCATTCTGCAACAGCTGGGCTATCCGGTAAATGTTATCGCAGGACTGGGCAGCGCGGCGGACGGCAATTACGAGGAAATCGCGGCGCTGCTGACCGATAGCGCACGCGGGCGACAGATCATCCGGCTGGTGCGCGCGTCAAACGCGCTCGCCAGCATCAAGACGGTTGCCGCATTCGGCGAGCTGTTCAATTCCGCATATTGGGCCAGTCGCCCCTATCGCGGCACCGAAACGCATTTGTCGGACGCCTGTGAGACGCTGGCCGAATACCTGACTCGCGACGATCGCACCGGCACGTACCGGCGGCTCGCCTCGCGTCTGCGTGTCGATGCGCTGAAACTGCATCGCCTGCTCGACTTGCTGCCGGACGAAGCACCTTTGAAAGGCCGCGAGCAGGTGCGGCGGCACATCGGCGTGTTACAGGCGCTGCGGCTTACCCTGTTTCAGCACATCTTCCTGAAGGCCGTCTCCGTCCCCGCCTTCAGCCGGGCAAACGACATCAGCCGCGACGATGTGCTGGAGATGGTGTTCACTCTGCGTATCGATGACGCGTTGGAACAGTTGCGGCGCGCCTATCCGACCAGCTTCCCGCAACCATCCCATTTCGCCATCGACGAACCGAGCGATTATCCCGACGGTGCCGGCGAGGGCTATGGTGCGATCCGGCGCGATTTCATCGACCCGCTGGAGCGTGCCTACGGACTCTCGCTGCGCATTGGCACGGCCATCGCCAACGAGTTCGGCGCACATGGATAGCGGTTTAACCGGGCGCCGGATGTCTGTGTCGCAGCGGGACAGCGGATGTCCGCGTTATGGAAACCTGCACCCATTCCGGGCATGTGCCCCCGCATGAACCCTATTCTCACATGGATCGGCGGCGCGACAGCCGCATTGCTGCTGGTATTCAGCGGCGCAACGCTTGCGGGCGCACTGATCGACGGGGAGTCGACGCCCGAAGTCGAGCCTGTCGAAACCGCCGATATCGCGCTGGCGATCCCCATCGATCCCGATGCGGTTGCAAAGTCCGGCGAGGCGAAAGCACCGGCGGCATCCGGTGCGATGCTTGCAAATGCGGATCAGGATACTGCCGACGCCGCTGACACCGCAGAAAAGACGCCTGTGCCCCAGGCTGGCGGTGCAGTAATGACACGCGCGTCCGTTTCTGCCGCCAAGCGTGACGAGCCTTTGGTGGTGAAGCGCGTGCTGAAAATCGACGGGCCGATCAAATATGGCGAATGGCACTGGAACACCGATGGCGTTCCGCCCGGGCGGATTGTGGTCACGGTCGATCTGGACGCGCGCGTGATGTCGGTTTTCCAGGGCGGATACGAGATCGGCGCTGCGGCGGCGATGCTGGGCACTCCCGAGCATCCTACTCCGATCGGCACTTTCCCCGTCCTGCGTAAACAGCGTCACAATGTGTCGGAGAAATACAACAACGCACCGATGCCGTGGAGCGTGTTCCTGACCCGCGACGGTGTGGCGATTCACGGTGGTAGCGAAGTCGAGAACGGCTATGCCAGCCACGGTTGTATCGCGGTTCCGGACGAGATTGCCAAACGCCTGTTCGCCAAGATCAAGAACGGTGACAAGGTCATCATTACGCGCGGCGAAACGCTCGGCGTGGGGGGCACTATCCTTTAGGGGCTGAGCGCGCCGGTTCGGTTGCAAAGTGCCAACTGCCATCGATTTTGCGCACCGTAGCCAGCACACCGCCGAGACTTGCATTCTTGCCACGTTCCAGCCGTGAAACCATCATCGCGACATCGGACCTGCGCGCCTTTGCACCCATTCGTTCCAGAATACGCAGCACGATTTCGATATTTTCGAAGCGGAAACCGGCGCGTGTGCAGGTGTAGCAATCTTCTCCGGCTTCGAACGAGACGCGTTCGGTCCAGACGATGTTGAGCATGTGTTTGAGATAGGCGTCCGCTGCAGCGATGTGCGATGCCGAGGTCGCGATTGCCGAGGGATCGAGCCATTCCGCCTGCGCCAGGTTTTGCCGCATGGCGACCCGGTCGAAAGCCGTGTTGCGATTGGACGGGTCGTCGACCGGCTGGAACGGAGACGCCCCGCAGATCGCGATCAACTCGGCCTTGCGCCAGTCCAGCAACGGCCGAAGAACGCGGGTCTGCGCATTCTGCAGCAATCGGTCGGGCCGGATACCTGCAAGTCCCGATAGCCCACTGCCCCGGTTGAGGCGCATGAGCATTGTCTCCGCCTGATCGTCAGCATGGTGCGCGGTAGCGATGGCGGGCAGTTTTCGCCTCGCTGCCCAGTCTTGCAGCGCGGTGTAGCGGGCGTTTCGCGCGCCGCTTTGCACATTCCGGTCCGTCACTTCGACCGCGATGGTTTCGTGGCGCACACTAAGCGTTGTGCAGATGCGCGCGACATGCTCGCACTCATGCCCGCTATCCGGGCGCAGGCGATGGTCGATAGTGACAGCTTCGATGTCACTTGGGATGGCTTCCGCAGCGAGAAGCAGTAGCGCGAGGCTGTCCGCACCACCCGATACCGCTATTCCGATCCTGTCCGGCGCATCGAGCGCGCGCAAACCGGACCGGAACCGTTCGACTAACGCAGCCGCGACGCCGTCGGACGCCGTATCAATTACAATCGACCTTGCGCAGCGCGGCCTGATACTGGTCCGCGAGACGCCCCGACGCCACTGCCGGATACGTTTCGCCGAACTCGGCCAGCGCAATGCAAGCCCGCGCGCTGTCGTCGATGGCGATCATCGTTTCACCGAGATACAGTAAGCTGTCCGCCGCACGCCGGTCGTTGCGGCCTTCCTGATAGTTTTTCAGGAACCAAGGTGCCGCTTCATTCGGTTTGCCGTCGTCCAGATAGGCGCGGCCCAGCAGGTTACGCCCGTAGGTTGCGCGCGAATGCGACGGATATTTCTCCACGAACAGCGTCAGCTGCTGCTGCGCTTCGGGGAAAAAGCCGGCGTTCCACAGGCGGTAACCGTAGGAATATTCATCATCACCGGCGTCGTCGGTCTGAGGCTTGGCAATCTGCGACACGGCGGCAATTCGTTCGGCGGTAGGGCCGGTGACAACGGCTGTGGTGGTCGTCGGTGCGACAGTAGTGGCGCCCGGAGAAGTCACGGAGGTGGCGGCCGGGCGGGTGACCGCGACGACCGGCGTTTCCTCGACCGTCCCGGTCGGCGATGTCATCCGCCCCGCTTCCAGAGCAACGACGCGTGTTCGCATCAGCGAAAGCGTATTCGTGTTTTCCTCGGTTTGTGCAGTCAACGCCGCAATCTGCGCTTCAAGCCCGTCCAGCCGGATGAGAATATCGGTTACTGCCGTTGTCGATGTCGCCGCAGGGGTGCCCGCCCCTTCTGCTGCGCCCGAAATCTGCGGTTCGAAGAACCGTCCGCTCCCGCCTGGAAAGACGCTGCGCTGCAAGGCGCGTACTTCGGCCTCGATCTTGCGGAGGCGCGCCTCCTCGCCCTGGCTTTGCGCGATAGCGGGTGCAGCGGCGAAGGACGCCAGCAATGCTGCCACTCCGGCGAATGCTGCCCTGTTTGCCCAGCCCCTGTTTACAAAGCCTCTGCTTGTCCAGCGCGTGGAAAATGTCATCGTGGCATCAACTCCTGTATGTGGTTCCGCACGGCGGCGCGGGGTCACCGCTCCGTCACGCCAAACGCGATCATTCGCCGTTAATCATAAAAGCAATCGAGCTGTATGGCAATTTGGGCATCAGCCCCAAATTGTGCGTTTCTGTAATCAGGTGCCGTCGTTGGTCCGCGCCAGCAGAGCCGTGGCTGTCACAGATGCATCGGGGATCTCGACTTGCTCTTCGGCCAGCCGCGGCACGCTTTGTCCGCCAATCGTGACGGTAAGCAAATGCGGCCTGCCGGTGTTAAGGCGCGGATCGGTAGCGTCGGTGGGTACGGTAAAGGTATCGCCTTCCGCCATCGTTGCTTCGAACAATCGCTCGCCATTATCGGTCAGGCGTACCCAGACATCGTCGGTGGCGGTAAACACCACCGCCCCCGTTGGATCGGCTTGCGCAGCGGGTGCTGCCGGCGTCGGGGCCTGCGCAACCTGTGGCGCAGCTGTTTCGGATGGCATGATTGAACCCGGTCCGGCACCTGGGAACACACGATCGCCGAAAAAGGCGAAAAGGCCCGCGAGTAGCAGGATCGCCGCCAAAGCGCTGAACCATGCAAGGCCGCGTCCGGGTACTCTGGCAGGATCGCCTGGTTCGAAAGTAGCAGGGCGTGGTTCGTCCGTCTCCCTGGTTTGCGTCAGTTCGGTCCGCACGCCGTCGACAACGCCAGCCTCGTCCAGGCCGACGGCGCGGGCATAGGTGCGCGAGAAACCGATGGCGTAGGTGCGCGACGGAAGAGCCTCGAAGGCATCGTCTTCAATCGATTCAAGATGACGCAGCGGAATACGTGTTTCGGCGGCAATCTGGTCCAGCGATTTGCCGGCCTGTTCGCGCGCGGCGCGCAGGCGCGTGCCCACTGTGTTGATCAGCAGGTCATCCTGCTCGGTCGGGGCCAGTTCTTCCGCCATCGTGTTCCGTTGCGCTTCCCATAAAGTGCGACCGTTCTGTCGGGCCGTTTTGTTTAATCGTGCTGTCGGGCGCAGGCGGCGGCGCTGTCAAGTTTTCTGCGGCGCGCCGTGCTGTCAGGGCCGCCAGTCTGCGCTCGTTCAATGCGTCTGTTCAATCCAGGGCAATATCATGCGCCGCTGCCCAATCCGTCATGGCGCTGCGCAGACTGACAGGCGGACTGGCCAGCCAGCCGGACATTGCCGTTTCGATCTCCTGCAAGTCGATTTGCCGGATCAGCGCCTTGATCGGTCCGACACCCGCCGGCGTGATCGACAGTCTCCGGAAGCCAAGGCCGAGCAGAGCCAGCGCCTCCAGCCGCTTCCCGCCCATCTCGCCACATACCGTCAGAGCGACCGGCTTGCCGTCGATGCCCAACTGCCCCGCAGTCGTGGTCGCGATACGGCCAAGGAACCGCAGGATGGCCGGGCTGAGCCAGTCGTACCGCTCCGCCAGTCGGGGGTTGGCGCGGTCGGCGGCGAACAGGAATTGCGTCAGGTCGTTGGTGCCGACCGACAGGAACGACAGCTTGGGACACAGCGTGTCGAGCACTTCTGCCAGCGCGGGCACTTCCAGCATCGCCCCATAACGGATGCTGGCGGGCGGTACGTGCTTGCGACTGCGCAGGAATGCGAGCTGGTCTTCGAAAATTCGCCGCGCATCGTCGAATTCCCACGGCTCCGCAACCATCGGGAACATGACATTAAGCGCACGCCCCGATGCCGCCTCCAGCAAAGCACGGGCCTGCGCTTTCAGCAGGCCTTCGCGGTCCAGCGACAAGCGCAACGCGCGCCAGCCCATCGCCGGGTTCTCGTCCAGAACGGCGTCGGCGGACGTCAGATAAGGGACCGCCTTGTCGCCACCGATATCGACAGTTCGGAACACCACCGGCCTGTTGCCCGCCGCATCCAGGACGTCGCGATATAGCCGCAACTGCTTCTCGCGTTGCGGCAGCGTTGCCGACACCAGGAACTGGAACTCGGTGCGGAACAGTCCGATGCCATCCGCGCCGACCAAGCCGAGGCTGGAGATGTCGTCGCGCAGCCCCGCGTTCATGGAAACATCAATGCGCGTGCCGCACCGCGTGAAAGGCTCCACATCGCGCATCTGCGCGTATTCGGCAATGCGGGCGCGCGATTTGGCGAAGCGGTCGGCAAAGGCGTCGGCGATGCCCTGCGCCGGGCGGATATGGGCCGTCGCGCTGTTGCCGTCCAGCAGCACCTGATCGCCTTCCAGCACGGTGGTGCGGATGCCGCGTGCGCGCCCCAGTACCGGAATGCCCATCGCCCGCGCCACGATGACGACATGCGCCGTCAACGCGCCTTCCTCCAGGATCACTCCTTTCAAGCGCCGCCGGTCATATTCCAGCAATTCCGCCGGACCCAGATTGCGCGCAATCAGGATCGTGTCGGTGCGCAGCCCTTGCGATGCCGCCGTGCCGAGCTGCCCGGACACCGTGCGCAGCAGGCGGTTGGCAAGGTCTTCCAGATCATGCATCCGGTCAGCCAGCAATGGATCGTCAATCTCGCGCATCCGCATCCGGGTATGCTGCTGCACCCGCTCGATGGCCGCTTCGGCGGTCAGGCCGCTATCGATGGCTTCGTTGATGCGACGGCTCCAGCCCTCGTCATAGGCGAACATACGATAAGTCTTCAGCACTGCATCGTGCTCGCCACCCGCGCCGAACTCCGCCTGTTGCGTCAGGCCGTCGATCTGGTCGCGCATCTTGTCGAAGGCCCGATACACCCGCTGGCGTTCCACTTCGATATCGTCGGCCATGACCTGATCGATGGTGATCCGGGGCTGGTGAAATACCGCCGTCCCCGCCGCCAATCCGGCCACCAATTTCAGTCCGGCTACAGTGGCCGGACCCGACTGGACCGCAGCGCGTCCCTCAATCGTCTCGTCGTCCACCAGCTCGGCGCTGGACAGGAGTTCGGATAAAACCATCGCCGTGGTTTGCAGTGCCTCGATCTCGACATCTTCATAACGGCGCGGGTCGACATGCTGGACGCACAGCGTGCCCACGGCCCGCGCGCGATGCACGATGGGCACACCGGCAAAGCTGTGGAACTTCTCCTCGCCTGTCTCGGGCCGGTAGAGGAAGTCGGGATGTGCTTTCGCTTCGCCCAGATTGAGCGTCTCGATGCGTTCGGCAATCGTGCCCGTCAGCCCCTCGCCAAGCGCCAGGCGCGTGACGTGTACCGCCTCCTTGTTCAGGCCGCGCGTCGCGAACAGTTCGAGCATCCCGTCGCGCAACAGATAGATCGAGCAGACCTCGCTATTCAGCGTCTCACCGATAATTTCGACCACGCGGTCCAGCTTGCCCTGTGCGTGCATGCGCGAGGCCATAACCTCGTGCAGCTGGGTCAGGATGGAGCGGGCGGCTGCGGCGGCGGTCATCATGACAACCTATCGCACGCGCCGCCCGATGCAAAACATTCAGGCGAAACCGGTCCGTTCAGGATGCGGCGATTTCTTCTTTCAGAACGAGTTTGCGTTTCTTCAACTGTCGTATCTCAGCTTCGTCCGGCGCGGGACGCGTCATTTCGCGATGCAGGCGTTCTTCGATCTTGGCGTGTTTTTCGCGCAATGCAGAGATATGGGACGACAGCATGCAAACTTCCTTTCGTAACGATATCCTTCATGGTGGCGACTCGCCAACGCGGCTATGTCGCATCTGGATACAATCACATGGCGGGCGTATTGCGAAGGGCTGTTGCCCAGCAAAGCGACGATACAGGGCGCAGTTGCGACGAAGCGGTGCTGCGCCGACGGGAAGGCAGGAGCGGACGTGGCATGACGGAAAGCGAATTGCGCAAAACCCTGCTGCTGCTGGCTTCGGAGCATGGCGATCTGGATGCCGCCATCCATGCATTGCGCGAAGGCGGCTCGACCGACGAGATGCAGATTGCGCGGCTGAAGAAACGCAAGCTGGCGCTGAAAGACCGGATTGCCGTGATCGAGGACCAGCTCATTCCCGACATCATCGCCTGATCATGGGTCACGCTGGTGTTTTGAACCATAACGGGACAGGGTTGATTACAGGCGTGGGTTTCTGGCGGGCATCGCTGGCGCTGCAAAGGGCGGTCGGTTAGCCGGACGCCGACATGACCTGTGCCGCATCAGACCCCGCACCGCCAAATATCGGCGAACCGATCGTGGAAGCGCTCTATGCAGAGGCTCTCGTGCTGGCGGACGAGGCGCGGCAGGTATTCGACCTGACCGCCGATGCCGCCGCCAGTGCGCGCGCGGACCGGCTGAGGCTGGCGCTGTCGGTAGAAGGTCTGCGGACCACGACACGAGTGATGCATGTGCTCGCATGGCTGCTTAACCACCGTGCATTCTTTGCGGGCGAGCTGAGCGCGTTGCAACTGCGCCGGTACAGCCAGCTTCCGGCGGATCGACCGTCCGAAGCGGATAACCTTGATTTGCTGCTGGCGCCCACGGTGGAACTTATCGTGCAAAGTGAGCGATTGCATGCACGGGTCGCGCGCCTCGACGCGGCATGGCGCGATACGCTGGCGGAAGAAACGCCTCCGGTCCGACGCCTGCACCAGCAGCTCGACCGGACCTTTGCAACGGCGCGCTAGGTCAAACAAAGGTTCAGACCGATAGCAGGGCGCGCTGCCAGCCCTCGATACGTTTGGCACGTTCCTCGTTGTTCATCGCTGGGTGGAAGGTACTGACCCCGCCGCGCATGGTGGAGGCTGCCGTTGCAAGGTCCGGATGCAGACCCGCCCCGACGGCCGCCAGCATTGCTGCGCCGAGTGCCGTCGTTTCCACGAAGTCCGGGCGCTCTACGTCCAGGCCAAGCAAATCGGCAATATCCTGCGCCATCCAGTCATTCGCTGCCATGCCGCCGTCGATTTTCAAGCCGGTCAGCGCGACACCGTCGGCTGCAAATGCGTTGGCGAGGTCGTATGTCTGGTGCGCCATCGCCTCCAATGCGGCACGGGCGATCTGTGCCTTGCCCGTGCTGAAGCTGAGTCCCGCGATAACGCCTCGCGCATCGGGCATCCAGTGCGGCGCGCCAAGGCCCGCCATGCCCGGCACGATGACCACCCCGCCATTATCCGGGATCGATCGTGTCAGCGTCTCGGTTTCCGCAGCATCGTCGAACAGGCCAAGCCCGTCGCGCAGCCATTGTACCAGGCTCCCCGCGGCGAAGACCGAGCCTTCCAGCGCATACGTCCGCACGCCCTCTTCCTGCATCAGCACCGTGCCGAGCAGGCGGTTGTCGGATTGCGGCACCTGTGTCCCCTGATTGGCCAGCACGAAAGCGCCGGTGCCGTATGTCGCCTTGGTCTCGCCCCTGCGCAGGCACCCTTGCCCGATCGTCGCGGCCTGTTGGTCGCCAACAGATGCGCAGAGCGGGATAGCGGCACCGAAAAGGTCCGCGTCCGTATGAAAGCTCTCGGCATATACAGTGTCCGTTACTTCGGGCAGGCTGTCGATCGGAACACCGAACGCATCGCACAAGCCGCGGTCGAATTGCGCACTGTCCAGCGGCAACAGCAGCGTGCGGCTGGCATTGGTGGCATCGGACAGGTGCGCCCCGCCGGTCAGTTTCCAGATCAGCCAGCTTTCCACCGTGCCAAAAGCGAGAGTCCCTGTCTGTGCCGCCGCTGCGACGGCGGTTTCATGTTCCAGCAGCCATGCCATCTTGGTGCCGGAAAAATACGGGTCGAGCACCAGCCCTGTGCAGCGCTGTATGTCAGGCTCCAGACCCTTGTCGCGCATTGCGGCGCACGCGGCTGCGGTGCGGCGGTCCTGCCAGACGATGGCGCGAGCGAGCGGCTCGCCCGTTGCCTTGTCCCACGCCACCACCGTCTCGCGCTGGTTGGCGATACCGATGGCGGCGATGGCACCGGGACCGCCGGCCATATCGACGGCTTCGCGCGTGCATTGGAGGGTCTTGTCCCAGATTTCGCCAGCATCCTGCTCGACCCATCCCGGTTTTGGAAAATGCTGCGTAATATCGCGTTGGGCCGTGCCGAGGGGTTTGCCCGTGGGCGAGAACAGAATGGCGCGGGTCGATGTCGTGCCTTCGTCCAGCACAAGGATGTTTGGTTCGGTCATGGCGCGAACACTGCACCGCGTGTCCTCCAGCTGCAAGGCGCGCCGCTCGACAAGCGGGGGTGCGCCGCCCATATACGGTACATGGCCGATATACCGCCCAAACCCTGGCCGACCGGCATGGTGGAACAGGCCGAGCCGCTGGTGCGCCGCATCCTTGCGCCCAATCCTTCGCCTTATACCTATACCGGCACGCAGACCTATCTGGTCGGCGCGCAGGACGACGTTGCCGTCATCGATCCCGGCCCCGACGATCCGGCGCATGTCGCCGCCATCACCTCCGCCCTGAAAGGCCAGCACCTCACCGCGATCATGTGCACCCACACGCACCGCGACCATTCGCCTGCCGCCGCGCCGCTGGCCGAAATCACGGGCGCGCCCATAATCGGCTGCGCGCCACTGGCACCCCCAACGTCCGGCGCGCGGTCCGACGAATCCTTCGACCGCGACTATGTGCCCGACACCGTGATGGCGGACGGCGACAGCGTGACGGGGCCGGATTGGACCCTGCGCGCCATCGCAACGCCCGGCCACACCAGCAATCACCTGTGCTTCGCGCTGGAGGAAAGCGGCGCACTGTTTACCGGCGATCACGTCATGGGCTGGTCCACCAGCGTCGTGGTGCCGCCCGACGGCAATATCGGCGACTATATGGCCAGCCTGGAAAAGCTGCGGCAGCGCGACGATACCGTCTATTACGCCGCCCACGGCGCACCGATTGCCAAACCACAGCAACTGGTGCGCGGCATGATCGGCCACCGCCGCCAACGCGAGCGGCAGATCGTCACGCATCTTGGCGAAGGCGGGAAAGCGATCCCTACTCTGGTCGCACTGATGTATAAGGGGCTGGACCCCCGGCTCATCGGCGCGGCGGGAATGAGCGTCAAGGCCCACCTCCTCGATCTGGAACACCGCGGGCTGGTAAACCGTTCGGGCGATATATGGCAGATGCTATGACAGCCAGCGAAACGGGTTGCAGCGGAGAAACACAGCAATGAGCATCGAAACGAAAACCCCGTCCGGCACCGACTTGCTGGCCGAGATCGACCGCCTTCGCACAGAGCGCAACGCGATCATCCTCGCGCATTATTACCAGACGCCGCAGATACAGGATCTGGCCGATTTCGTGGGCGACAGCCTGCAATTGAGCCAGATGGCTGCGGACACCGACGCCGATGTCATCGCGTTTTGCGGTGTGAAGTTCATGGCGGACACGGCCAAGATACTCAGCCCCGAAAAGATCGTGGTGCTGCCCGATATGGACGCCGGATGCAGTCTGGAGGACAGCTGCCCGCCGGAAAAGTTCAAGGCGTTCCGCGAAGCGCACCCCGACCATATCGCGCTGACCTACATCAACTGTTCGACCGAGGTGAAGGCACTGAGCGATGTCATCGTCACCAGCTCCAGCGCGGAAACAATCCTCCAGCAAATCCCCGAAGACCAGAAGATCATTTTCGGCCCGGACCGGCATCTTGGCGGCTACCTGTCGCGCAAATTCGACCGCGAGATGCTGTTGTGGCCGGGCGTGTGCATCGTGCACGAGGCGTTTAGCGAGACCGAACTGCTCAAGCTGAAACAGCAGCACCCCGGTGCGCCCGTCGCGGCCCACCCCGAATGCCCGCCGAGCATCATCGACCATGCCGATTACGTCGGCAGCACCAGCGGCATCCTGCAATTTGCCGAAACCTTCGAAGGCGACACCCTGATCGTCGCGACCGAACCGCATATCATTCACCAGATGGAAAAGGCGCTGCCGGGCAAGACCTTCATCGGCGCACCGGGCGCGGATGGAAACTGCAGCTGCAATATTTGCCCCTACATGGCGCTCAATACGCTGGAAAAGCTGTATGTTTGCCTCCGCGATCTGGAACCGCGCATCGAAATCGAGGAAGGGTTGCGGCTGCAGGCGAAGCGCAGTCTGGACCGGATGCTCGAACTGGCCAGCGGGACGATAGGACATGGCGACCTTGGCAAGATTTGACCAGACGCGATGACTGCCGAGATCCGCTTTTTCTGGGCACGCCTCAATTCGAATTACTGGTTCTACCCCGCCCTATTTTCGGTCGCGGCAGCGCTCCTGGCGTTCGCCATGGTGTGGCTGGACCGGAACGGTTTTGCCGAGTTCCTGAACGAACAGGATTGGCTCGTGACGGCACGGCCGAAGGGCGCATCCGACATGCTGAACATCATGGCCGGCAGCCTTATCGGCGTTGCCTCCACGGTGTTTTCCATCACCATCGTCGCCGTGTCGTATGTCAGCGGTACGTACGGGCCACGACTCCTTACCAACTTCATGGCGGATCGCGGTAACCAGCTTAGCCTGGCGACCTTCATCGGCAGTTTCGTCTATGCGCTGGTGGTGCTGCGCAGCGTGCGCACGGAAGAAGAGACCGCGAGCGATATCGAAAGCGCGACCGCGACCACCCTGCCGGGCTTCACGCCACAGCTTTCGCTGCTTGTCGCGTATGCGATCATGGCGGTGTGTGTTATGGTTCTCGTGTTCTTCCTGAACCATATCCCGTCGAGCATCCGCATTAACAAGGTGCTCGAAGGTATTGGCAGGCGACTGCTGGACACCGTGCGAGAGACCTATCCGCTGGAGGATGGTTTCAGCGACCCGCCCAGTCCCATGGGGGGAACGCCGGTGCTGGCACGCGACACGGGCTACGTGCAGCTGATCGATTTCATCGATCTCATCGAAAAGGCGCGCATGAAGGGCTGCATATTTTCGCTGCGCGTGCGGACAGGTGATTTCGTACACCGCGGCTTGCCTTTGCTTGATGTCGAAGGCGCAGACCCGGCGGACTGGCTGGACGCGCTGCGCGAGGATTTCACATTCGGCGCATCCCGTACGCCGGAACAGGACCCGCAGTTCCTGCTGGATGAACTGGTGGAAATCGGGTTGCGCGCGCTGTCGCCGGGGATCAACGACCCTTTCACCGCCATCACCGCAATACACTGGATCGGGGCGGCCACTTCCGACATAGGGCGGCGCGACTTGCGCAAGAACATCATGAACGACGTGCATGGGACTATGGACGATTGCCCGGTCATACCGCTGGCGGACGATTTCTCGCATTACCTGAAACGCGGGTTCGGGTCGTTGCGAAGCGCGGTTGCCGCCTCACCCATCGCCGCCGAAGTGATGCTCGACGCCATGTCGAACGCGGCCACGTCCATCGACAGCCACCGGCGGCAGGTCCAACTCAAGCAACAGGGCGAGCTGTTGGCAGCGCAGGTACGCGAGAAACTTTCCGGACCCGACCTGGAGCAGTTCGAAGCACATTATCGTCGGTTCAATCGCGTATTCTGGTCGTCGCAGTCGATGAACGCCCTACACGCCTGATCTTCCTGCCAGCCTGATCCTCCCGCCTTTTTGCATTCCCCTTTTACAGACAGAGGCCTTTCATATGTCCGATACGCTGTTCCGACCCCTGAAACTCGGCGCCATCGAAACGAAGAACCGCATCCTGATGGCGCCGCTGACGCGCGGGCGGGCGACCATGCCGGGCAATGTCCCGAACGACATGATGGCAACCTATTACCGCCAGCGCGCCAACGCCGGCCTTATCATCAGCGAGGCGACGGGTATCAGCGTTGAAGGTCTGGGCTGGCCCGCCGCGCCCGGCATCTGGAGCGAGGGACAGGTCGAGGCGTGGAAGCCGGTTACGCAGGGCGTGCATGAAGAGGGCGGCCAGATCGTGTTGCAGATGTGGCATATGGGCCGCCTGGTGCATCCCGATTTCCTGGGCGGCGTGGCACCCGTTTCGCCCAGTGCGACCAACTGCGCCGGGTCACGCGCATACCTTCGAGGGGCGCAAGGATTACGAACCTGCCCGTGCGCTCTCCACCGAAGAGATTGCGCGCGTGGTCGATGATTACCGCCATGCGGCGAAGAACGCGAAGGCTGCCGGTTTCGACGGGGTGCAACTGCACGGCGCGAACGGCTATCTGGTCGATCAATTCCTGCGCGACAGCACCAATCTGCGCGACGATGCCTATGGCGGGCCTGCCGAAAACCGCGTGCGTTTCCTGCGCGAAGTGCTGATCGCGTTGTGCGGTGTCTGGGGGGCAGACCGCGTCTCGGTGCGCCTCAGCCCCAATGGCGAAACGCAAGGATGCGACGATAGCGACCCGGCCACGACATTCGCTGCCGCCGCCCAAGTAATCGAAGACCTGGGCCTCGCATTCCTCGAACTGCGCGAACCCGGCCCGAAAGGCACGTTCGGCGCGACCGATGTGCCAAAGCAAAGCCCGATGATCCGCGATGTGTATTCGGGCGCATTGGTGCTGAACAGCGACTATGACGCCGCGCAGGCCACGGCAGATATCGAGGCGGGGAAATGCGATGCGGTGGCGTTCGGGCGCCCCTATATCTCGAACCCCGATCTGGCGCAGCGCATACAGGCGGGCGCGCCGTGGGCAGAGAACGTGAACGTGCCGCATAGTTGGTACTTGCCCGGTCCTGCCGGCTATATCGATTATCCGGCAATGGCCGAGACGAAGGCCGACTAAGCAACCTTTAACGCCTGCGCGCTATTGCGCACGCCATGCGATCATGGCTTTTCATCGAAGGCGACAACGCGACGAAGCTGGCCAAAGCACCTCACGTCGGGGCCGATGCCATCGTCGTCGGAGTGCCTGCCTTGCAGGTCGGCGAGACAGCGGCGGAGATGGCCGATGCGCCAATAGTGCAATGGCTGCGCGATCACGCCGGCGCGGCATTTGCCCGCTGGGCACAAATCGGCGCGGTCGATACGCCCATGTGGCGCGAGACGCTGGCGCATGCGATGACTGGCAAGCCCGACGGAATTGTCCTGTCGACTGTCGCTGGCAGCGTTCATGTCCGGCAGCTTGTTTCGGAACTCTACGAGCTGGAACAGGCGCATGGCATCGCACACAACACGACGAAGATCGCGCTGCAACTGGGTGAGACGCCCGCCGCCGCGCTGACTATTCCGGTCCTTGCTCAGGACGAGCAACCGCGTCTGGCGGCGGTGATGTGGGATGCGGCGAATGTCGCGCGCGGCATCGGTGCCACGCGCACTCACGATGCCGGGGGTAGCCTGATAGACCCGCTGCGCCACGTCCGCGCGCAGACGCTGCTGTTGGCAAAGGCGATGGGCGTGCTGGCCGTGGATACGGTGAACAGCGCAGACACAGCAAACGCCGCGATGCAGGACGGTTTCACCGGAATTGCGGCGGACAATCCGCGTCAGGTCAAGGCAATCAATGCGGCCTTCGCTGAATGCGAGTCCGAGCCTGAAACAGAAGGCCGGCCGCGCATCGCTGCCTGACGCGTGATCGGAAGTTGTGGCTATTCGCCCCCGTCGTCGTTTTCCTCTGCCGTGCTCTCTTCCGCTTCGGTTCGCTCTTCACCCGTTTCCCCACCTTCTTCGCTTAATCGCGGTCCGCCGGATCGTGCGGTTTCGTAAGCTGGCATTTCGTCGGTTATCGAACGGTCAAGGATTTCGGCCGTGACCGCAGGCTCTCCCTGCGCACCAGTGTCCGCTTCGCTATTGCCGCCGCACGATACCAGTATGGCCGCGCTGGCGAGGAAAGCCGCCCCCTTTGCTATCAGCAAGCCTTTAACCATAATCATGTCCCTTTTTCGCCAGCCACCAAGTTGTGCAAGAAGTCTTCGAGTCGCGCGGTTAACGCTGCATCCCACTGCGCGGCAGAACAGGCCACGCCCTTTGCTGCAAGACTGGTAACGCCGAAATCGCCGATGCCGCATGGCACGATGCCGGTAAAATGCGACAGGTCCGGATCAAGGTTCACCGAGAAGCCGTGCATCGTGACCCAGCGTCGAATGCGGACACCGATGGCCCCGATCTTCGCCTCTCCCCCGTCGGGCGCGGCGGTCCAGATTCCGACCCGCCCCTCGGCCCGCCATGCCTCGACGCCGAAATCGCGTAATGTCGCAATGACCCAGCCTTCAAGGCAATGGACGTAATGGCGCACGTCGCGATTGCGCTGCGCCAGATCGAGAAGGACGTAGCCGATGCGCTGCCCCGGTCCATGATAGGTGTAGCGTCCGCCCCGCCCCGCCTCGACCACATCGAAACGCGGATCGAGCAGCTCGTCTTTGGCGGCGCTGGTGCCTGCGGTGTAGACGGGCGGATGCTCCAGCAACCAGACCAGCTCGCGCGCCTCGCCCGCGCCGATGGCGGCGTTGCGCGCTTCCATCCGCGCCAGCGCATCGCGATAGCCGATGCCATGTGTCTCGCTGACCAGTTCGGGCACCGCCCGCACCGGCTTTGCCGACGACGTCATTTCAGTGGCGAATTGAGGCGGCATGGCAAATATCGTGGGGGGTTCCGTCGCGCTGCGCAAGAGGGCATGGAGTGCCAGACGCATTTGGGGATGATTGCCATGAAACTCGACACCGGGCTCGCCTGGAACCAGACGACGGCAATGCTGTCCGCCAACCGCACGGTCATCCTGACCGTCGCGGCAGTGTTCTTCTTCCTGCCCAATTTCGCCCTGATGCTCTTTTACCCGCCGGACCAGGCTGCGATCCAGTCGGCTCTGGACCAGGGTGGTTCGGAACAGGCGCTGGCGGCTATCGGAGCATATTTCGGGCAAACGTGGTGGGCTTACGTGTTGATCGCCGTGGCGCAGGCGATCGGTACTCTGGGCCTGATGATCATGCTTTCCAAACGGTCGGAGCTTACGCTTGGGCAGGCGCTTGGCGTTGCGGCGGGACTTCTGTTGCCATTTATCGCCAGCCAGGTGCTGGCTTCGTTGATCTTCGGTGCGATCCTCGCCGTCGCCGTAGCGCTGATAGCCGCGGCCGGGGCAACCGGTGCGCAAGCCCTGGTGGGACTGGTCGCATTGATTGCCATCATTGCGGCAGTGGTCGCCATCCTATATGTCTACACGAAACTCTCTTTGGTTTCCGCCGTGTTCGCATACGTGCGCATGAAAAACCCGATTTCCGCGTTAAAGGCATCATGGCGTGCGACCAAGGGAAACAGTGTGCGGATCATCGCGTTTTTCATCCTGTTGCTGATAGCTTTCATCGTGATCAGCAGCGTGATATCGCTCGTCACTGGCGCTATCTTTGCATTGATGGGCGCACAGGCGGCGCTGATCGGGAACGGCTTCGTCGGTGCGGCAACGGGCGCTGCGCTGACAGTGGTGCTGACCGTCGTGGTGCTCGCGATCTATCGCCAGCTAAGCGGCGATGACGCGACGACCGTACGCGAAACGTTCGAGTAAGTTCGTCAGGCCTTCCAGCCCCAGAACAGCTTGCAGGGCAGCACGTTCCAGAGCGAGAATCCTGTGTCGATCCGCTTGAAATGCGGGGCCATGATGGCGCGGCACGCGGCGGTGAACTGATAGACCAGGAATCCGCCGCCCTTGCGCAGAACACGGTGCGTTGCTGCCGCGATGTTCTCGCCGACACCGCCGGGCAGGGTCGAGAACGGCAGACCCGACAGCACGTAGTCTGCGTGGTCGTGACCATGTGCGGCGATGATGTCTTCTACATCTTCAGCGGAACCGAGCACGGCGGTAAAACGGCTGTCGGCGATCGTTTTGTTGAGGTAGTCCACGAACAGCGGGTTGGTGTCGATCACGATCAGTGCCGCATCGCCGCGCATTCGTTCCAGCACCGGAAAACAGAACGTGCCCACGCCGGGGCCGTATTCCACGAACAGGTCGCATCGCTCCCAGTCTACCGGTACCAGCATCGCATCGATGGTGGCGCGCGAGGACGGAATAACCGAACCGACCATGCGCGGATGTTCGATAAAGCCGCGCAGAAAGACGCCCCATTGGCCCAGCAGCCGGGTTGCCCGGCCTTTAAGGGTTTGGCGGCGCGGCAGGGTATCGGCGTCGGGCAAAGGTCGGCCTCGTGGTTTCGGGATTTTGGGAAGGAGAGCCGCAGGTCGCAAAATTGGAGCAATAGCGCAAGCATCGTTGCGCGCCCCGCCGTCACGGCGTAGCGGCGGCTGCGCATGAACAGCGCGCCCGATCCTTCCCTCAGTGCTACTCCGCGCGCCATATCGCGGGGGCGCATGATCCTGCTGTTTGCGGTTATGCTGACCACGGCGGCGGGCAACACGGCGATGCATTCGGTAATGCCGTCAATCGGCACCGCCTTGCAGGTCGACGATGTCTGGATCAGCCTCGCCTATAGCTGGTCCGCCTTGTTGTGGGTGGTATGCGCGCCGCTATGGGCGCGGCGGTCGGACCGGCGCGGGCGCAAGGCGATGATGGCACTTGGGCTGGTCGGTTTCATCACGTCGTTCGGCCTGTGCGCAATCGTGCTGTGGCTGGGGTTGAGCGGCTTGCTGACGGCGACGTGGACGCTGCTGGCGTTTGCCGTGTTCCGCGCATTGTATGGCGGGTTCGGATCGGCCGCGCCCCCGGCGGTGCAAGCCTATGTCGCTAGCCGCACATCGCGTGGCGAACGCACGCAGGCGTTGAGCCTGATCGCATCCAGCTTTGGCCTCGGCACTGCCATTGGCCCGGCACTCGCCCCGCTGCTGGTGTGGGGCGACGGGCCACAGGCGCTGGTCGGGCCGTTTATTGGCTTCGGCCTGTTCGGCCTCGTCGCGCTCGTCGCGCTGCGTATCAGACTGCCGAACGACGAGCCGCAATACGCCACTCGCAGCACCGCGTACGACGCGCCTTACGGATCGGGATCGACGCGCGACAGCGGAGTGCAGAAAGACGAGACGGAGAGCGAGGCAGCGGACGAGTTGCCCGACAAGCTTGGCTGGTGGGAGCCGCGCCTGCGTCCCTGGACCATCGCCGGGCTGCTGGGTGGCCATGCGCAGGCGGCGCTGTTCGGCATCATCGGCTTCCTTGTGCTGGACAGGCTGGGCCTGCGCGCGACGCCCGAGGCGGGCACCGGACCGGTCGCGCTGGTGCTTATGAGTGGCGCGTTTGCGACGTTGCTGGCGCAATGGGGTGTTATTCCCCGCTTCGGTCTCGGGCCGCGTGCGGCGACGCTATCGGGCGTGGCACTGGGTGCGGGGGGCACGGCGTTGCTGGCGGTGGCACAGCAGCTGCACCTCATTGCATTGGGCTACTCGATTGCCTCGCTTGGCTTCGGCCTGTTCCGCCCCGGCTTCAATGCGGGCGCGTCGCTGGCGGTGCGGCGTAACGAACAGGGCGAGGCATCGGGCGTGGTTGCCTCCGTCACCGGTGCGGCCTTTGTTTTTGCACCTGCGCTGGGGGTGTGGCTTTATGGCCATTCGGACTGGCTGGGCTTCGGCCTGATCGTGGCACTGTGCCTTGCCGTGTTCGTGCATGGGTGGGGCGCTTTGCAGCATGATGCGCAGACCACGCAGGACCGCGACTAGCCCCTAGAGTATTTCGTGCACGACTTCCTGAGGACGGCACAGGCGCACGCCCTTGTCGGTCTGCACCAGCGGCCGCTCGATCAGGACAGGTTCCGCCACCATCGCTGCCAACACCGTGTCCGTATCAGCATCGGGAAGCCCGCGCTCCGCCGCATCTGTGCCGCGCAGGCGCAGGCCCTGCTGCGGCGTCAGACCAGCGGCGGCGTAAAGCTCGGTCAGCTTTTCGGCGGTCGGCGGATCGTCGAGATAGCGGACCACTGTCAGGTCGATATCGCCCTGTTCCTCCAAAATTGCGAGTGTCTTGCGGGAGGTGCCGCATTTGGGATTGTGCCAGATCGTTGCCTTCATCGGAGCCTTCTTTCGCCGCTTGGGGAAGCCGGAAGTTTAGGGAAGTTTAGGCCAGAAGCACAATAGCGGTTGCAATTGCGAATAACTCGCAATAGCAGCCTGCCACAACTTGAGAATACTTCGCAGAAAGTCGCCATGTCCCGCTTCCTCTCCTCCTCCGCATTGACTTTCGCCATGGTAACGATGGCGGGGCCTGCTGCTGCAAATACCGCGACGACAATCGACCCCGAACGCGATTACCTGCCGACAGACATCGTCATCACCGGCGCGCAGGATCGCTACAGCGCCGACGACGGCAGCAGCGCCACCAAGACCCCCACCCCGCTCATCAACGTACCGCAGACCGTCGCCGTCGTCACCCGCGACCAGATCGACGACCAGGCGATCACGCAGCTGCGCGAAGCCTTGCGCTACGTCCCCGGCGTCAGTCTGGAAAGCGGCGAAGGCCACCGCGACGAGATCTTCATCCGGGGTCAGGAAAGCACCGCCGACTTCTATCTCGACGGCCTGCGCGACGATGCGCAATATTACCGGCCCTTGTACAATATCGACCGCATCGAAGTGCTGAAAGGCGCCAATGCACTGATCTTCGGGCGTGGCGGCGGCGGCGGCGTCGTCAACCGCATCGGCAAGACCGCCGATCCGCTGGACACCTTCACGACGGTTCAGGGACAGGGGGACCAGTATAGCGCACTGTCCGTCGCCGTCGATACGAACCAGCCGCTTGGGGACGACTTCGGCGCGCGCGTCAATGCGACCTACGAAGAGTTCGACAATGACCGCCAGTTCTATGAAGGCCGCTTCATCGGTGTTTCCCCCACCGTCACCGCCGCACTGGGTCCGGACACCACGCTGACCGCGACTTACAGCTATGACGACGACCACCGCGTCACCGATCGCGGCGTGCCTTCGCTCGACGGCGGCCCGTTGCGCGGGTTCGACGAGACGTTCTTTGGCGTGCCCGGTTTCAACGAGTCCACCGCCAGGGTCCATATCGGCCGCGCGCGCCTGAACCATGCCTTCAGCGATGCGCTGTCCGCCAATGCCAGCGTGCAATATGCCGATTACGACAAGGTCTATGCCAACATCCTGCCCACCGGCACCGACGGCACCACCGTCACGCTGGGCGGCTATCGCGATTTTACGCAGCGGCAGAACTGGATCGGTCAGGCGAACCTCGTCGGCAAGGTCACGACCGGCGCGCTGGGGCATACCATCCTTGCCGGGGTAGAGGCGACCGACCAGTCCACCCGCAACGGCCGCTTCGCCATTGCGCTGAGCCAGAACGAAGTCGCGCTGCAACAGCGCCTCGCCTTCCCCACCGTCAGCATCACCGGCCTCGCGCGCGACCGCGACAGCAGCCTCGGCGTGCTGTCGGCCTATGTGCAGGACCAGATCGCCATTGGCGACCAATTCGAGATCGTGGCCGGCATCCGCTACGAGCGCTTCGACCTGGAAACCGCCAACCTCGTTTCGGGCGCGCTGGTGGACCGGGTGGATGACCTCGTCAGCCCGCGCTTCGGCCTTGTTTACAAACCCACCGACGCGCTGTCCTTCTATGCCAGCTATGCGGAGAGCTTCCTGCCGCAGGCGGGCGACCAGTTCCTGATCCTGGGCGCTGGCGATGCTGCGTTCGAGCCTGAGAAGTTCACCAATTACGAAGTCGGCGCGAAGTGGCTGGTAACGCCTTCGCTGTTCTTCACCGCCGCCGCATTCCGGCTGGACCGCACCAACACCACCAGCCCCGATCCCGACAATACCGGCCTGACCGTGCAGATCGGTTCGGCACGAACCGAAGGGTTCGAAGTCAGCCTGGTCGGGGAAATTCTCGATGGCTGGTCGGGCAGCCTTGGCTATACCTATCTCGACGGCGAGATTACAACGACCAGCGACTTCGCCGTCGCGGGCACGCGTTTGCAACAGCTGCCCGAACACCAGTTCGCCGCGTGGAACCACATCACGCTGACGGACCGGCTCGCCATCGGCCTTGGCGCGATCCATCAGGGCGAACAATTCGCCAGTTTCTCCAACACTGTCGTGCTGCCCGATTACTGGCGCGTCGATACCGCCGCCTATTTCGACCTGACCGACACGATGCAGATGCAGCTGAATATCGAAAACCTGTTCGACGCGGATTATTATCCCAGCGCGCATGGCGACAACAATATCCAGCCGGGCAATCCCTTCACCGCGCGCGTAGGGTTCCGCGTAAAGCTCTAGGCGTTACTCGTCGTTTGCGCTGGCACGCAGGGCCGGTACTTCGCGCGCGGCATCCTCGGCGCTGATGCCCGGCGCGGGCGCGGCGCTGATCGTTTCGGCCCGTCGCGCCACTTTCCCGGCGCGCTGGATGGCACGGACCAGCCGGGGATAGACGCCGCAGCGACACAGATTAGGTATCGCCGCCTTGATATCGTCTTCGCTGGGATCGGCATTGCGCGCGATAAGCGCCGCGCCCGCGATGACGATGCCCGGTGTGCAGAATCCGCACTGGATCGCCTGCTCGGCCACCATCGCCTGCTGCACCGGGTGCGACCGGTCGCGCGCCAGCCCTTCGATGGTCGTGATGAAGCGCCCTTCCGCCTCGGCCAGCGTGATGAGGCAACTGCGCAACGCCTCGCCATCGACCAGCACCATACAGGCCCCGCAATCGCCGCTGGCATCCGCGCCGCAGCCGTTTTTCGTGCCGGTCAGGTTGGCCGCATCGCGCAAGGCATAGAGCAGCGGTGTCGCGGGGTTCATCTCGAACTCCAGCGGCTGGTCATTGACCGTCAGGCGAGGCATCGGGACCGTGGCGCGTGTGAAAACGTCATCGCAGCGCTCGATGCCATGCTCCGATACGCACGGCAAGCGGGCGGCCTTTTCGCTTCCTGTCATGCCTGCCGCCCGCTAGCGCGCTGGCAATGGATTTGAAATGACGGAACGCGGAAAGCTTACGCAAGGCAGCATCGTCGGGCATCTGGTCGGCCAGACCGCGCCGATGGTGGTCGGCGTGGCCGCGATCATGTCCATCGGCCTGGTCGACAGCTATTTCATCGGCCAGCTGGGCAGCGACGAGCTGGCCGCGATCAGTTTCATCTTCCCCGTTAGCGTGGCGTTGGCCAGCCTTGGCGTCGGCGTCATGGTCGGCATCAATTCGGTGGTCGCACGCGCGATCGGCGCGGGCGACCGCGCGCGCGCCGCGCAACGCGCCAGCTTCGGTGTGGTGTTCGCCGTCGCCATCGGGCTGGCGATGGGGCTGGCGCTGTTCTTCGCCATCGAACCCCTGTTCCGCCTGATGAATGCGGACGAGGCGATGATGCCGATCATCGAAACCTATATGCGTCCTTTTGCGCTCGCATTTCCGCTGCAACTGGCGATCATGGGCGTGAACGGCGTCCTGCGCGGACAGGGCGAAGCGCGCAAGACCTCCGCCGTGTCGATCTGTTACGCGGCGGTAAACTGGGTGCTCGACCCGCTCCTGATAACCGGCGTCGGCGGCATTGGCGGGTTCGGTATTGCGGGCGCGGCCTATGCCACGATGGCGGGCTGGGCCGTTGGGCTGGCCTATGCCGCGTGGCTGCTGGCGAAGACCGCCCTGCCTTTTGACCTGTCGCTGCTGCGCGGTGGCAATCTGCTCGACCCGGCGCGCGCGATCATGCGCGTGGCCGGACCGGCGGCGTTCTCCAACGCGGTCAATCCCATCGGGTTGAGTGTGTTGACCGCGCTGGTGGCGATGGACGGTGCCGCGGCGGTGGCCGGGTTCGGTGCCGCAGGTCGCGTACAGAGTTTTGCGGTGGTGCCGCTGCTGGCGCTTAGCGGTTCCATCGGCAGCATTGTCGGACAGAACTGGGGCGCGGGCCAGTATGACCGCGCGCGGTCGGCAGCTCGAGGTGCGGGTCTGTTTTGCCTTGGGTACGGGCTGGTCAATGGCCGTTGTGCTGGTGCTGTCGCGCGAATGGCTGGCGGCGTCTGTTTACCGACGATCCTGCCGTGATCGGTGAGTTTGCGCTGTATCTGATGATCGCGGCTTGGGGTTACGCCGGGTTCGGCCTGCTGATCGTGGGCAATGGCGTACTGAACGCCATCGACAAGGCGAGCTGGGCGCTTGGGCAAAGCGTGTTGCGCGTGGTGGCGGTGATGCTGCCGGTGGCGTGGTTCCTGCGCGGGGCGATGGGGTCGTCCGCGATCTACACCGCCGAACTGGCGGCCAATATTGCAGGCGGCCTGCTGGCGGCAGCGATCGTTTGGCGGGTGCTGGCGCGCGGCAGTAAGGATGCGAAGTGACGTTTCGTTAACCATCGCGGGGCATAGGTCGCATCGAACTGTTCGAGGAAACGACCGATGGACGACCTGCTGGCGGAGTTCGTAGCCGAAACCCGCGACATGCTGGAAGCGATAGGGGGCGAAATCGTCGCATGGGAAGCCGACCCGGCGGACCGGGCACGGCTCGATTCCGTGTTTCGCTTCGTCCACACGGTCAAGGGCAATTGCGGCTTCTTCGATTTTCCCCGCCTGCAACGCCTGAGCCACGAAGCCGAAACCGCGCTGGCCGAAGTGCGCGCCGAAACGCGCGAGGCAGATGCCGCGCTGGTTAACGGCGTGCTGGCGATCATCGACGTAATTGCGGAACTGGTCGAGCTGATCGATGCTGGCGAGGACTTGCCCGAAGACGAAGCGGGCGATGCGGCGCTGTTCGCGGCGCTTGAGCCGGGTGCCGCGCCGGTCGTTCCTGTCGAAGTCGCGCCCGAACCCGACCCCGAACCCGTTACAGACACGGAAGAAACCGAAACACCCCAATCGCCTGTCAATCTGGCCCAGCCGCCGCGCTCCATCCGCCTGACGGTGGACTTGCTGGACCGCGTGATGAGCGGCGTTTCCGACATGGTTCTGGCCCGCAACGACTTGTCGCGCCGCCTGCGCGAAGCCGGGGCCGACCCCGCGCTGGACGGCCCGTTCGAACGCCTCAGCCGCATCCTTGCCGACACGCGCGAAGCCGTTACCAAGATGCGGATGGGCCGCGTCGACGTGCTGTTCACGCCGCTGCCACGCCTGGTGCGCGATGTGGCCGCGGAATGCGGCAAGCAGGTCCATGTCGAGATGGATGCCGGCGATGTCGAACTGGACCGCGAAATGATCGAGTCCATTCGCGATCCCATCGTCCACCTCATCCGCAACGCGGTCGATCACGGAATCGAAACTGCGGAAGAGCGCGTCGCGGCGGGCAAGCCGTCCGCCGGCATGGTCCGCATTGCGGCGCGGCAATCGGGCAATCTCATCACCCTGTCGATCTCCGACGATGGCGGCGGCCTCGACACCGCGCGCATCGCGGACAAGGCGGTTGCTGCGGGTGTTATCGATGCCGCCACCCGCGCCACGCTGTCGGACGAAGCATGCGCCGACCTCATCTTCACGCCCGGCCTTTCCACCGCCACGCAAGTCAGCGCCATTTCCGGGCGCGGTGTCGGTATGGACGTGGTACGCGCCAACCTCGCGCGCGTGGGCGGCACCGTCGCGGTTCGCAGCACGCCGGGATCGGGCACACACTTCGAACTCGTCATCCCGCTTACGCTCAGCATCATTCCGGCGCTCACCGTGGCGCTGGGGGATCAGCGCTTCGCCATCCCGCAATCCTATATCGAGGAGATCGCGCATAATGGGGGGCGGCCCATCGCATTTTCGCAAATCGGCACCAGCCGCATGATGACGTTCCGCGACAAGCGCATCAAATGCCTGTCGCTGGGCACTGTGCTGGGCCTCGACCACGCGCAGGGCGAACCCAAGCAGAAAGTCATCCTGCTACGGCTCGGCGGCGGCGGAATCTTCGCGCTCGCCGTCGATGCGATTTTCGACCAGGAAGACCTGGTCATCAAACCGCTCGCCCCCGCCGTAGCGCAATCGGGCGTCTATGCCGGGTCCACTCTGCTCGACGACGGGCAGCCGGTGCTGATGCTGGACGTGCCGGCCATCGCACAGGCACACGGTCTGTCCGAAACCGCGTGGCGCCCCGTCGATATTGCCGACGCTGCGCCCGAAGACAGCATGCCGCCACGCGAGCTAATGACCTTCACTGGCTTTGACGGACACCGTTACGCCGTCGGCATGGAACTGGTAATGCGGGTCGATGAAGTCGCACCCGGCGCAGTCCACCGGCTCGGTGACCGCGCGTCGGTGGTGATTGATGACAGGCTGTGTGCGCTTTACGGTCTTGCTGGTGTCGCCGAAACCCCCGACAATCTTCGCATCCTGCGCCTTTCCGATGGCGAAATCGAAATTGCTTACGCAGTCGAATTGCTGGGCGACGCCATCGCCAGCAGCGCCGATATGCGCGCCGCGCCGGACGAGCCCGCCATCGAGGGCACCGTGCTGCATGACGGGCAGCCAATCCGCATTCTCGATGGCCTCGCCCTGTTTGCACAGCAGGACGCCGTCGCGCCCGTCCGCGCCGCACCGATATCGCGTCCGGCCTGCCGCCTGCCCGAAGGCGTGGCCTGGGCCGATCGCCTGCTGGAACCGCTGGTCCGCGCAGCCGGATACCGCATCGTATCCAACGCCACCGAGGCCGATGTCGTGTTCACGACCGACGCCGCCGGAACGCAAGCCACCAACACCATCCGCCTTTATACCGATGCCGACGAAGCGGCGCGGCGCGGCGATGGTCTCTATCGCTACGACCGCGACGGCCTGCTCGCCGCCCTCAAACGCGCGCGTCAGGAGCGGGCCGCATGAGCGCGCTGTATGTCATCATCGAGATCGGCCACCGCCGCGCCGCTATTGCCGCGGCGCACGTGCAATCGGTGATCGAGCTGGAAACTGTCCATCCGGTCCCCCGTGCCGCGCGCCACGTCGCCGGGTTGACTGCCCTGCGCAGCCAGTCGCTGACCGTGATCGACTGTCGCCGCGCCATCGGCATGGATGATACCACACCGCCCGCCGCACGCGCGCCGGTTGTTCATCACGACGGCCACAGCTACGCGCTGCAAGTCGATGCGGTTCACGATGTGCTGGAACCCGAAACCGACCCGGTAGCGGTTCCCGGCAGCTTCGGCCCCGAATGGCAGCGTATCGGCAGCGGCATGATCGAAACCGCCGATGGGCCGGTGCTGGTGATCGACACAGGCGCGCTGATTGCAGGCCCTGCCAGTGCTTCGGCGCCCATAAATACCCGCGCCGCCTGAAATGACTCCCATGCCCGCTCTTAAGCCTATCGTTACCATGCCATCCTATTTGTCTATTCCGAAAAGCCTTTAACGGGCGCATAGCAGGGATCGCATCCAACCATGAAAAGCTGTCTGATCGTCGACAATTCGCGGGTTATCCGCCGCGTTTCCCGGCACATCATCGAAAGCCTTGGCCTTGGCGTGGAAGAGGCCGAGAATGGGCTGGACGGCCTGACCAAATGCGAAGCCGCCATGCCGGACGTGATCCTGCTGGACTGGAACATGCCGGTCATGACCGGGATCGAATTTATCGTGAAATTGCGGAAGATGCCCGGCGGCGACCAGCCCAAGGTGGTATTCTGCACCACCGAGAACGACAGCGCGCATATCCGCGAAGCCATCGATGCGGGCGCGGACGAATATGTGATGAAGCCGTTCGACCACGAAACCCTGCAGATCAAATTGCAGCTGGTGGGAATGGTATAGGCGACGTCCGCCGCACCCCTTCTGCATGACTGGCACCACCTCCCCGCACCGAAAACCCGGCAGCACTGCCGCGCCATTGCGGGTGTTAATCGTCGACGATTCGCTGACAATGCGGTCCGTGCTGACGCGCATCGTGGAGCCCGAACGCAACCTCGCGATCGTCGGCAAGTTCGGCAGTGCGGAGCTTGCGCTCGACGTATTGGACCAGCTCGCGCCCGACATCGTTTTGCTGGACCTCGAACTGCCCGGCATCAGCGGATTGGAAGCCCTGCCCCGCATCCTTGCCGCATGCCCCGCCGCACAAGTGCTGGTGATTTCGTCGCTAACCGCAAAAGGGGCGGAAACGACGGTACAGGCGCTGGCGATGGGTGCGGTGGATACCATGCCCAAACCCGTGCATCTGGTGCCCGCTGAATCGGTCAGGGGCAATGGCGGACTATCGCCGGCTATGCAGTTCGAACGGGAACTGCGCGCAAAGCTGCGCGGGCTGTCAGGTCGTGTACCAGGGCGCACCGCCGCCCGACCGGCAGAGACCACCGCACGGATGACGCCACCCGCCCGCAGGCCGATACGTCGCGCAAATGGCGCGGCCCAGCTCGTTGCCATCGGCGCATCCACCGGCGGCATCCACGCGCTGATCCAGCTGCTGCGCGCCCTGCCACCGACGGTTACCGCGCCGATACTGGTGACGCAGCATCTTCCCGCCGCCTTCGTGCCGGTCTTCGCCCGACAACTTGAAACCGCCGCACGCCGCCCTGCCATCGTCGCCGGACGCGGAACGGCCTTGCGCCCGTCGCGCATCTATGTTGCCCCCGGCGATGGCCATTTGACCGTTCATGCGGGTGCGGAAGGGCTGACGACCGGCATTGCCATCGGCGCAGTGCCGAGCGGCTGCACCCCGTCGGTCGACCCAATGCTGTCCAGTATTGCGAAAGCGGTCGACGGCTGCGCCGTCGGCGTCATCCTGTCCGGCATGGGCCGCGACGGCGCAAATGGCGCGCGCGACCTGTTCGAAGCGGGCGGCGTCATTTTGGCACAAGATCGCGAGAGCAGCGCGGTGTGGGGCATGCCGCGCGCCGTAGTCGAAGCGGGCATGACAGATTGCTGCGCCCCGCCCGATAAGCTGGCCCTGCGCATTGCCGCACTGGTCGGTACCAGTGCCGACCCTGTGCGCGACAAGACGGCACCCGTTCAGTTCGCCGGGGCGGCATCGTGACGTCCAACGACATTTCCCACCGCATCGTCGCCGACCTGCTGGAAGCGCGCACCGGCCAGCACATGAGCGAGAACCGTCGCTGGCGCATCACCACCGCACTGGCGGGGCTGCTGCGCGAACGCGGCCTCACCAATGTCGACCAGCTCGTCTGCCTGCTGGCCGAACCGGATGCAGGTTCACTGGCACGGCAAGTGGTCGAAGCGCTGCTGAACAATGAAACCTATTTTTTCCGCGACCGGACCATGTTCGAAAATCTGGGCGCCCATGTCCTGCCGCAAATCGCGCAGCAGCGGCGTGCGTCGCGACGGCTCGCAATCTGGTCGGCGGGGTGTTCGACAGGGCAGGAAACCCTGTCGCTGGCGATGATGCTGGCCGACGAACCCGAACGCTGGCGCGACTGGACCATCGAGATCGTGGCGACCGACATATCACACAGCGCCATCGAAGCCGCGCGGTCCGCTTGCTACAGTCAGTTCGAAATCCAGCGCGGCCTCCGCGTCAAGCAGATGCTGGCGCATTTTGACGAGACGCCCGATGGCTGGGTGGCGAAGCAGGGCCTGCGCACCATGATCCGTTACAAGGTGCGCAATATCCTCGATCCGGTGGAAATTGCGGAGCGGTTCGACCTGATCCTGTGCCGCAACCTGCTGCTGTACTTCGCCCCCGACCGCCGCGCTTCGGCGTTCGACCGGCTGGCACAGGCGCTGCGTCCCGATGGCTGGCTGTGGCTTGGCGCGGGCGAGACGGCGGAAGGGCGAACGACACGCTTCGCCGCAACGCAGGCGCGGCAAGGGCTGTACCGCCCGACCTGCGTGCAGGAGGCAAAGACCATGCGCGTCCTGCCCCGATGCAGCGAGTTGGCACTGGGCCATGCTGCACCGGCGGGCGCCGACAGTACCCCGCTAAAAGCCGCGCGCCTTTAACGCTAAATTAGGGACGTTTGCCTAGCACCGTCGGCAGGCGCGTATCCCGCGTCGTTTCGAGCCGGTTTGAGAGGGAACAGTCGTGCAGGCATTCTGGCGCAGACCGGGCATCCTGGCGAAGTTGCTGGTGTTCACCCCGCTCGTCATCGTGACGGTGATGTTCGGCGCAGTGGTTGCCACCCTCGTGACTGACGCGGCCGATATTCGTGACGCTTTGCCTTTGGTCATGGGCGCCATCGCTTTATACGGCGCATCGGCTGCGCTCCTCAGCCGCATGGGCCTGTCCGCGATTGCCGATCTCGAACAGCAAGGCATGACGGACAGCCTCTCGCTCCTGCCCAATCGCCGTGCATTGCACCGCCATCTCGGCGCGGCGCTGAAACGCGGCGACGATATTTCCATCGCCATGATCGACCTCGATGGCTTCAAGCTGGTCAACGACATGTACGGCCACGGCGTGGGCGACGAACTCATTCGCAGCGCCGCCGGTATCCTGACCGAATATTGCAGCGACGACGCGCAGCCCTATCGCCTCGGTGGCGACGAATTCGCCATTGCCCTGTCCGGCGCGCAAAGCCGCAACCTGTTGGAAGGCATCTGCAGCCAGCTCCTGAACCGCACCGCCCGCCCCATCGCCATCGACGACCGGCGCATCACCATCGGCATGAGCATCGGGCTGGCCGGAAACATGGGCGCGACCGATATCGATTCGTCCGAATTGCTGCGCCGCGCCGATGTGGCGATGTATGCCGCAAAACGTGGCGGCAAAGGGCGGTCAAGCTGGTTCCGCGCCGCGCTGGACCGCGATATCGACCGGATGCGAACACTGGATGCCGAATTGCGCGCCGCGCTTGTGGGCGACCAGTTCGCGGTGCATTACCAGCCGCTGGTCGATGCCGTCACCCACCGCATCGTGGCAGTGGAATCGCTGCTGCGCTGGAACCGGCCCGACGGTAGACCTGTGGGCCCGCAAGTGTTCATCCCGATGGCCGAGGAGTCCGGCCTGATCAATCCGATCGGCCTGTTCGTATTGCGCCAGAGCTGCCGCGATGCCGCCGCGTGGCCCGACATCAAGTTGTCGGTCAATATCTCCAGCGTACAGTTGCGCAATCCCGAATTTCCTATTCAGCTTGGGCAGATCCTGGAAGAAACCGGATTCCCGCCCGAACGGCTCGAACTCGAAATCACCGAAACCTGTCTCGTGCTCGACCCGCTGGCGGCCCAGCGCAGCCTGGATATCATTCGCAGCTTTGGCGTGACCGTGGCGCTCGATGATTTCGGGTCGGGTTATGCCTCCATCGGTTTCCTGCGCCAGTTCCGCTTCGATAAGCTGAAAATCGACCGGTCGCTGGTGGTTGAATTGGGCGAGGACGAAGGCAGCCGCGCCATGATTACCTCCAGCGTCTCAATGGCGCAGGCGCTCAATATGAATGTCACCGCAGAAGGTGTCGAAACCGAAGCGCAGGCCGCCCTGGTCCGCGCCGCAGGGTGCGACCAGATACAGGGCTGGCTCTATTACCGAGCCATGCCGCCGCAGGACATCGCACAGCATCTTGGTGACGAAGGCTTCTCGCTGGACTCCGTCAATGCCGAGACATCCGACAAGGAGCACATCGCATGAGCATGATAGATCAGAAGATGTTCGAAGACCTGCATGGGCAGCAGTCCGGCAGCGCCGTCGATATCGATGCCGAGCTGCCCCGACATTCCCTGCTGAAGCAGCCCCGCGCCTGGTTTGCCGACCAGCCCCTGGCACGCAAGATGCGCCTGATCTTTGGCGTATTCCTGGCGACCATGCTCGCGGTCGCAGTCATGCTTGGAGTTGGCCTGTCCACCCTGATCGGCCAGTATCACAGCTATACCGATATCATGCAGGCCAAGACGCTGTCCGCAGATATGCGCGCGCAGGCAGCCGATATGCGGCTTGGTGCTGCGCGCTGGCTGGTCGCGCGCGACGATGCGGATGCCGCCTTGCTGACCGACGCACGCGAAACTGCCGTGGCCGACCTCGACGGCATTGCAGTTCTGATGCACAGCATAGGGACGGATACCGCCTCGGCAACGGCGGAACTGGAAGCTCTACTCGCCACCTACGAAACGACGTTCGACCGTTTGCGCGCGGCGGAAGCGACAAGTGAAACCGCCTTTCGCAGCGCCGCGATCGCTGGCGAATTGGCAGTTGAGGGGGACAATATCTTCGTCACGGCCGCCGCCTTGCAGGACGCGCTGGGGCAACAGGCAGCCGATGCGCAGAACGCAGCAGTGCACGCTTTTTACGTGGTCGCATTGATCATCGCCGTGCTTGCCTTGGTATGCGCGCTGCTGGTGGTCGGCGGAATGCAACTGCTCAACCGCGATTTCACCGACAACCTCATCGCGCTGACCGACAAGCTGGACCGATGCGCCCAGGGTGACAACGATTTTGAAGTCGATTGCACCGATCGGCGCGACGAGATCGGGGCGATGTCGCGCTCGCTCGAATTCTTCAAACGCGGCAGCACACGCTTGCAGGAATGGGCCAAGGAACGTGGCGAACGGGCCGAACGCGAATTGCGCGCGCAAGCCGAACGCGAAGAAGAACGCGATGCCGTGCGCCAGCGCGAGGCGTCCCTGCTGGCCGAGCTGGCCGACCGGTTCGAAACCGAAGTTGGCGAGATTGTCAGCGGTGTCGCAGCTGCCTCGACCCAGTTGCAAGGCACGGCCAGCGACATGGCCGCCGCCGCAGAGCAATCCGTCGACCAGACCGGACAAGTGGCAGGATCTATGCGCGAAGCCAGTTCCGGGGTGACCGCCGCCGCCGCCGCCAGCGACGAATTTGCCATGTCCATCGGTGAAATCAGCCGTCAGGCCGCCTCTTCGGCTGAATTGGCGCGGAAGGCATCGGAAGCGGCGGGCGAGGCGGATACGACCATTTCCTCCCTGTCCTCCTCGGCTGTACAGGTCGGCGATATCGTCGAGCTGATCCGGGGCATCGCGAAACGCACCAATCTGCTGGCGCTCAACGCCTCGATAGAAGCGGCACGCGGCGGCGAAGCGGGGCGCGGTTTCGCCGTGGTGGCATCCGAGGTCAAAGAGTTGGCAGCACAGACCAGCCGCGCGACCGATGCCGTTGCCGAGCAAATCAGGGGTATGCAGGATTCCACAGGCGCCAGCGTCGCGGCGTTGCGTTCGGTAGGACAGCAGATCGAACAACTTGAAGCGACTGCCATCTCCATCGCCTCCGCCGTGGACCAGCAATCGGTCGCAGGACAGGATCTGGCGCGCAGTATCGACCTCGCCGCGCGCAGCAGCGATCAGGTCGCCGCGCATATCGCTGAAGTCCGCGAAACGGCAGTCTCTACCGGTTCTGCTGCCACGCAGGTACTGACTTCGGCAACAAGTCTGGAAAACCAGGCTGCCACCATGCGTGGTCAGGTCAGCGCTTTCCTGGAGCAAGTTCGACCGAATAACCGCGCTGCATAATCGCCGCATATGTTGCTATTTGGCGACAAGTGTTTCCATACCTCAAACGGCATCTTCGTGCCCAGGGCATTATGGGATATGATCCGCTGCGCATAGTCCGGCGCGACCTATCCGACTATGCGCGCAACAATATGTTTCGACGACGTGATCACGTGCCGATATCTGTCTTGTCGCGCGTCGTTTCTGGTTTTCAGCTATAGTATTCAGGGGTTTGACATGGGTTTTCGCAAAACGGGCGTAGTAAAGATGCTGCTTGCCGGTACCGCCGCATTGGCAAGTGCGCCGGTTCTCGCACAGGATTCGCAGGACGAATCGGCGAACGCGCGCGATATCGAAGCCGAAGGTGCGATCATTGTTACCGCGCAACGGCGCGAACAGAATATCCTGGACGTTCCCGTTTCCGTCGCGACCGTGGACGAAAATCAGCTCGCCGCCATTCTCGACGCCGGTGCCGACATCCGTGGCCTGTCGGGCCGCATTCCCAGCTTGTATGTCGAAGGGTCCAGCGGACGCACCGCCCCGCGCTTCTATATTCGCGGCCTCGGCAATGTCGATTTCGACCTCAGCGCATCGCAACCCGTCTCTGTCGTGGTGGACGAGGTGGTGCTGGAAAACGTCCTGCTGAAAGGCTTCCCCGTTTTCGATGTCGAACGCACTGAAATCCTGCGCGGCCCGCAGGGCACGCTGTTCGGTCGCAACACCCCTGCCGGCATCGTCAAGTTCGATACCCGCAAGCCGACCGACGAACTGGAGGGATACGCCTCCGCATCCTATGGTCGCTTCGACTCTGTCAAGGTCAATGCCGCGGTTGGCGGGCCATTGTCCGACACGCTTGGCGCACGCATTGCGGGGGAATTTACCCGGCGGAGCGATTTCGTAGAAAACGTGAATCCGGGGGCCGATTTTGCCGGCAACAATGATGGCGAGGCCGATCTGGGCGGGTTTTCGTCGATTGCCGCCCGCACGCATCTCGAACTGGATACCGGCGCGCTGAATTCGCTGCTGACGTTCCAGTACCAGAAGCTCGAAGGCACCACGACACTGTTCCGGGCGAACATCCTTTCCCCCGGCAGCAACCGGCTAAACGACAATTTCGACCGGTTCGAAGTTGCCTATGACGGGGGGCGCAACAATTTCTCTAATACCGAAATCGGTGGTGTGACCTGGCGCAACGAGCTGGAGTTCGGCGATCTCGCGCTGACCGGCATCACCAGCTATTTTAGGGGCGACAGCGACGGGATCGGCGATATCGACGGTGGCACCGGCGCGGCATTCCTGCCCACCGGATCTTTCCCCGGCTTCATTCCGTTCCCGTCTGAAACCGGCAGTCTCGACACCGATACCGAACAGTTCACCCAGGAATTGCGCCTGTCGGGCGATAGTGGCACCTTTGCATGGCAGGTGGGCGCGTTCTACTTCTGGGACGAGTTTACCGCCGACAGTTCGGCCTATGACGGCTTCGGCAATCCCGATCCCACCATCATCGCCATTACCACGCAGACAAACGAATCCTACGCTGTGTTCGCACAGGGCACGCTTGCCCTGACGGACCGGCTCGATGTCACCGCAGGGGTGCGCTATACCGATGACGAGAAGGACTTCGTCGGCAGTCGGCCGCTTGGTTTCCTCGGCCCCATCGACGCCCGCGTTTCTGTGGGCGACGACCAGGTGAACTGGGACGTGGCGCTCAGTTATGAAGCGACCGAAGAGCTATCGCTGTTCACGCGCGTTGCCACGGGTTTCCGCGCGCCCTCGATCCAGGGTCGCCTGTTGTTCAGTAACGACGTAACGACTGCCGATAGCGAAAGCGTCATTTCGGTCGACGCCGGTATCAAGGCGGCAATAGGCAACACGTTCCGCATCAATGCCGCAGCCTTCTATTATGAAGTGGACGACCAGCAGTTCACGGCCATTGGCGGTGCCGGCAATTTCAACCAGCTCATCAACGCCGACAAGGGTGTTGGCAAGGGGTTCGAAATCGACGCGAACCTGCGGCCGATACCGAATTTCGACCTGTTCCTCGGCTTCAGCTACAACGATACGGAAATCAAGGATCCCGGCTTGCTCGTCGCGGCATGCGGGGCCGGTTGCACGGTTACCGATCCGCTGGTGACGGTCGGCGGGACAACGCGCGCCGCCATCGACGGCAATCCGTTTCCGCAAGCTCCGGAAACCATCCTGACAGCCGCCCTGCGCTATGCCATTCCGGTTACGCGTGGTGAATTCTACGTCTTCACGGATTTCACGCAGGTCGGGAAGACGAACCTGTTCCTGTATGAATCGCAGGAGTTCAATTTCGACGGCAATGTCGAACTTGGCGTCCGGGCAGGATATATCGATTACAATTCCGGCCTGGAAATCGCCGGTTTTGTCCGCAATGTCACCGACGAGGAAAACCTGATCGGCGGCATCGATTTTAACAACCTGACCGGTTTCGTGAACGATCCGCTGATCTGGGGCTTCGAGACAAGCATCCGTTTTTGACGACAAGCCTCTTTCCGTCGATATAATCCGCGCCTCCCTGTTTCGGGGAGGCGCGGAAAGCCAGCGGTGGGGGAATCCGGTGTTACTGCGTTTGCACGTGTGCGCATAAGAAGTGAACACGCCTTGCAACGACAAGTTAGATCAAACAAAAGACCTGGCCAAGCGCAGCGAAGACGCATGCCAAACCACATTGCGCGGATCGTCACAAATGGTGTTACTGACCCTGCCCCAAAGAGAAACCTGGTTCGCCATCGAAGGTGTACAGCAGTTCGTTCTTGATGAAATCGGCTCCGGCAGAGTTCAGTTCCGATAGCAGTGTCAGGATGTCGTCCTTCGTGCACGCCGTACCGTCGACCGCTTCGAAACGACAACGCCAGTGGTCGGTATGGAATGTCTCGGGCCCGCCGCGCGGCCACACCATGACCCCGCGATTGGTGATCATGGTCAGCACCAGATCACGCGTATCACCTTGCTTCAGCCGGGCCGCCAGTTCCTCCACGCGGGCTGTCGATTGTACGAATACATCCACGCCGACCAGTTTTTTGGTCGTCGGTTTGCGCCGTGTTGCACCAGGGACCGCGAACTGGGTCGTTGCCCCGGCATAGCTGGCCGGGGCAAGGCTTTGCGGCAGCTGCCCGAGGCGCGCGATGACCGCATCGGCAAACGCCGCCGTTCCCAAAGGCGCAGTGTCGGTCGTCTCCAAACCGGGCGCGCCCCTGATATCGCCGGTATGCTGACCGTCCTCGATCGCACGCAACCAGGCATTGTGCACGCGCTCGGCGGCCTCCGCCTGTCCGATATGGACGAGCATCATCACGCCCGCGAGCAACAGCCCCGACGGGTTCGCGATACCCTGCCCCGCCAGGTCGGGGGCGGAGCCGTGGATGGCTTCGAACATGGCGCAATGCTCGCCTATATTCGCTGAAGGACCAAGCCCCACCGAACCGGTAATCTGGGCCGCAACATCGCTCAGGATATCGCCGTAGAGGTTGGGCATCACTATCACATCGAATGCCTCTGGCGTATCAGCCAGACGCGCAGCACCGATATCGACGATCATGTGGTCCGACGCGATATCGGGATACTCGCCGCGGATTTCATCGAACACCGCATGAAACAGACCATCGGTCAGCTTCATGATGTTGTCCTTGGTGAAACAGGTAACCTTCTTGCGGCCATGGGCGCGGGCGTGTTCGAAGGCATAGCGCACGATTTTCTCGCACCCCGGACGGGTTATCAACTTGAGGCACTGGTACACCTCGTCGGTCTGCCGATGCTCGATCCCGGCATACAAATCTTCTTCGTTTTCGCGGACAATCGTAACGTCCATGCCCGGATGACGGGTGGCAACATGCGGTGCATAGGCGATGCAAGGCCGAATATTCGCATACATGCCCAATGTCTTGCGAATGGTAACATTCAGACTTTTGTAGCCACCACCCTGAGGGGTCGAGATCGGTCCCTTGAAGAACAGCTTCGTACGGCGCAGACTATCCCATGCATCGGGCCCGATGCCGGAGCTTTGGCCGGCAAGGTAGACCCGTTCACCGATTTCGGCGGTTTCTATGTCCAGCGCCGCGCCCCCCGCCTCCAGCACGCGCAGGCAAGCCGTCATGATCTCCGGCCCGATGCCATCGCCATGGGCAACCGTTACCGGAACGGGAGGTGCTGTTCTTTCACATGCCATCTTGTTTTTCTGCGCCATCATATGTTTGTGTCAGAGCATATACAGGCATGCGCACTATTTCGCAGGTCAAACCAACACAAAAAGTCGCGATGTTATCATTGGCAATGCGACTGTCTGTTCAGACCGTCTGGTTGCGGGGGTTGGATTTGAACCAACGACCTTCAGGTTATGAGCCTGACGAGCTACCGGACTGCTCCACCCCGCGATACCGAGCCATCGCTGCGCGCAGGCTGCGACGTCGTTGCATTGCCCCCTGGGCATACAACATACCGTTTGCGCGCCCGGATGAAGGGGCAGAAACGGAAAAAAGGGCCAACCTGGTACAGGTCGGCCCTTCTAACAAAATGAATGGGTTTCAATACCGCACACCCGCCAGCTTCAATGCCTGGCGACGACCTACTCTTCCAACGCTTGAGCGTTAGTACCATCGGCGCTGTCCGGTTTCACGACCGAGTTCGAGATGGGATCGGGTGGGTCACGGACGCTATAGCCACCAAGCAATGGAGCCAGCGGGTGCGGGTTTTAAATCGATGCAATACGTATCAAGGGCGTCAAAGATCTGGCTGGATGTTCTTCCGCCAGCAACTCGAGCGATGCGCGAAGCAAAGCTGTCGTTGATGGTGCAGATTCATCAAGCATGATCAGAGTTATTAGGACCGGTTAGCTCCACGCATTACTGCGCTTCCACACCCGGCCTATCAACGTGATGGTCTATCACGACTCGAAGATACCTAATCTCAAGGGAGGCTTCCCGCTTAGATGCTTTCAGCGGTTATCCCGTCCATGCATAGCTACCCAGCGGCACGCCTGGCGGCATGACTGGTACACCAGAGGCATGTTCACCCCGGTCCTCTCGTACTAGGGGCAACTCCTTTCAAGTATCGACGCCCACGGCAGATAGGGACCAAACTGTCTCGCGACGTTCTGAACCCAGCTCACGTACCACTTTAATTGGCGAACAGCCAAACCCTTGGGACCTGCTCCAGCCCCAGGATGTGATGAGCCGACATCGAGGTGCCAAACGATTCCGTCGATATGAGCTCTTGGGAATCATCAGCCTGTTATCCCCGGCGTACCTTTTATCCGTTGAGCGATGGCCCTTCCACGAGGGACCACCGGATCACTATGACCGACTTTCGTCTCTGCTCGACCTGTCGGTCTCGCAGTCAGGCATGCTTATGCCATTGCACTCTCGCAGACGGTTTCCAACCGTCCTGAGCATACCATCGCGCGCCTCCGTTACTCTTTAGGAGGCGACCGCCCCAGTCAAACTACCCGCCATAGAGGGTCCCTGGCCCGGATAACGGACCGAGGTTAGACATCAGAAAACAACAGGGTGGTATTTCACGAGTTGGCTCCACTCGGACTGGCGCCCAAGTTTCAAAGCCTCCCACCTATTCTACACAGTTCTTTCCTAATGCCACTCTAAAGCTGCAGTAAAGGTGCACGGGGTCTTTCCGTCTAACCGCGGGTACTCCGCATCTTCACGGAGAATTCAATTTCGCTGAGCATATCCTGGAGACAGTGGGGAAGTCGTTACGCCATTCGTGCAGGTCGGAACTTACCCGACAAGGAATTTCGCTACCTTAGGACCGTTATAGTTACGGCCGCCGTTTACTTGGGCTTCAATTCGGAGCTTGCACTCCTCCTCTTAACCTTCAAGCACCGGGCAGGCGTCAGACCCTATACGTCGTCTTGAAGCCGACTTAGCAGAGTCCTGTGTTTTTGATAAACAGTCGCTACCCCCTGGCCTGTGCCCCCCGCCAAAAGTTGCCTTATGACGGGGCCTCCTTCTTCCGAAGGTACGGAGGCAATTTGCCGAGTTCCTTCAGGATACTTCTCTCAAGCGCCTTGGTATACTCTACCTGACCACCTGTGTCGGTTTCGGGTACGGTCTATATGAAGAGGCTATTTCCTGGAACCGCTTGGCTGCATGTACAATCCAATAAGCACACACAACGTCCACGATCCGTCACACATCTTCAGGCCCACGAATATTAACGTGGTTCCCATCGACTACCCCCTTCGGGCTCGTCTTAGGGGCCGGCTTACCCTGCTCCGATTAGCGTTGAGCAGGAACCCTTGGTCTTTCGGCGAAAGGGTATCTCACCCTTTTTATCGCTACTCATGTCAGCATTCGCACTTCCGATATGTCCACCGTCGGTTACCCTTCGGCTTCAGCCACTTACGGAACGCTCCGCTACCGCTCATAGTAAACTATGAACCCTAAGCTTCGGTGCATTACTTTAGCCCCGTTACATCTTCGCCGCAGGAACCCTTATTTAGACCAGTGAGCTGTTACGCTTTCTTTAAAGGATGGCTGCTTCTAAGCCAACCTCCTGGTTGTTTTGGGATTCCCACATGCTTTCCCACTTAGTAATGACTTGGGGACCTTAGCTGTAGGTTAGGGCTGTTTCCCTTTTGACGACGGACCTTAGCACCCGCCGTCTGTCTGCCAGACAAGTCTCGATGGTATTCGGAGTTTGGTTAGGTTTGGTACCGCTCGCGCAGCCCTAGCCCATCCAGTGCTCTACCCCCATCGGCATACATCTGACGCTCTACCTAAATAGATTTCGCGGAGAACCAGCTATTTCCCGGCTTGATTGGCCTTTCACCCCTAAACACAACTCATCCGAGAATTTTTCAACATTCAACGGTTCGGTCCTCCAGTGCATGTTACTGCACCTTCAACCTGGTCATGCCTAGATCGCCGGGGTTCGGGTCTAATCCAACATACTCAGTCGCCCTATTCAGACTCGCTTTCGCTTCGCCTACACCTAACGGCTTAAGCTTGCATGCTAGATTAAGTCACTGACCCATTATGCAAGAGGTACGCTGTCACCCCCCAAAGGGGCTCCAACTGATTGTAAGCATCCGGTTTCAGGTACTGTTTCACTCCCCTTATCGGGGTGCTTTTCACCTTTCCCTCACGGTACTGTGTTCGCTATCGGTCACATACGAGTATTTAGGCTTGGAGGGTGGTCCCCCCATGTTCAGACAGAATTTCACGTGTTCCGCCCTACTCAAGTCCTTACTGATCATTTTTGCATACGGGACTGTCACCCACTATGGTCTCACTTTCCAGAGAGTTTTGCTAATTAACAGAAAGGCACTGGCCTGGTCCCGGTTCGCTCGCCACTACTACGGGAATCTCGGTTGATGTCTTTTCCTCCGGGTACTGAGATGTTTCAGTTCCCCGGGTTCGCTTCACCAAGCCTATATATTCAGCTCGGTAATACCTTATCCACCTCGTTCCGAACATCCGAAGATAGTCGCAAAGAAATGGTGAAGGTGGGTTTCCCCATTCGGAAATCGCGGGATCAAAGCCTGCTCACGGCTCCCCCACGCTTATCGCAGCGTGCCACGTCCTTCATCGCCTGTATGTGCCAAGGCATCCACCAAATGCTCTTACCTCACGCTTGAGAATCCACACCATCAACGACAGCCTTGCATAAAAACTGTACGTCTAGCGATGATGCAGAAGAATTATCTCAGCCAGATAATCAATTTGATTGATTTGTGATGATATCGCGCTGCACAGGTCGAAACCTGTTCGCACGACACCGCCACGGCATCGATTTAAAAACCCATTCACAATGTCAAAAGTTCGGCAACCAAACGTCGCCTGACCGGCCA
>CAWISG010000002.1:0-45000 GCA_963838735.1 uncultured Alphaproteobacteria bacterium | reverse complement strand
GCGGCGAATCCGCGTGCTGGCGATATGTTCACCTTTGGCGCCTATGCGCAGGTGCGTGATTCCGACCGATACGCCCCTTGCCGCACCAAACGCCGCTGTGCCGTCGAAAGACGGCGACGGTTTTGCCGGACGTGTGCGCAGCGCGCTGGCGTGGCGGTGGGGTACGCAGGTGATTGCGCAGATCATAACCTGGACATCCACCATCGCGGTGTTCCGTATTCTTGATCCGGCGGATTACGGCCTGTTTGCAATGACGCAAGCGGTGCTGGCTGCCTTGAATTTCCTTAACGGCTATTCCTTCGCCACCTCGTTGATCCAGGCAAACGACGTATCGCGGCGGCGCATCGGGCAGGTGTTCGGAATGCTGATCCTTGCCAATGTCGCCATCGCCATCGGCCAGCTCCTGCTCGCCCCGGTGCTGGCAGGCTATTACGGACATCCGGAGGTTGCGACGCTGCTGCGGGTGCAGGCGGTGATCTACCTCGCCACGCCTTTCATCGCCCTCCCCTCCGCTCTCCTCGCGCGGCGGATCCAGTTCCGCAGCCAGGGGCTGGTCAACCTGCTGTGTGCGGTGGTGGGGGCAGTGACCGCTCTTACATTGGCGTTGGCGGGATGGGGTGTGTGGGCGCTGGTCTATGCGCCGATTGCGATGGCCGGAGTGCGGGCATTGGGCCTGACCATCTCGGCACGGCTGCTGGTCTGGCCGGTCTTCGACTTCCGAGGCGCGCGCGATATACTGGGATTCGGCGGCGCGCTGACCCTGTGCCAGCTCCTCTGGATCATGCAGAGCCAGAGCGACATCTTCATCGCCGGGCGCAGCTTCAGCACGCATGAGCTGGGCATCTATGCCGAGGCGCTGTTCCTCGCGCTGGTCGTTACCGGCCGCTTCCTGCCGCCGATCAACGAGGTGGCGTTTCCCGCCTATGCCGAACTGCACAAGGCCGGGAAGTCCATCGGCCCCTATTTCGTGCGGACCGTGCGGACGGTTATGCTGGTCACCGCCCCGCTCTATATCGGGCTGTCGCTGACCGCCAAACCGGCCATCCTGACCATCGGCGGCGAGAAATGGGCAGAGATGATCCCGATCATCGCGGGACTGGCGCTGGCGATGCCGTTCTTCGCGTTGCAGATCGTTTGCTCGCCTGCGACCAATGCGTTGGGCAGGCCGGGAATTTATGTCGCGACCAGCCTGTGCGGCGCGGTGATATTTCCGCTGGCTTTCCTGGCTGGTATCAACGGCTATTTGGGGCCGGAGGGGGCAATGGGGCTGGTCCACGCCTGGTGGATTGCCGCCCCTGCCCTGCTCGCAATTACGCTTGCCGTCACCCTACCGGCGATCCGCGTGTCGCTGGGGCAGATGCTGGCCGAGCTGGGGCCGATCGCCGTGGCGACCGTGACGATGGCGATGTTCGTTTATTGGGCCAGTATCCAAGTGACGCACTGGGCGCCGCCGCTCCAACTGCTGGTGCTCGTGCCGCTGGGTGCAGGCACATATGGCGCGATTCTGTGGCTGTCGCGCCCGCATATTCTGCGCGAGAGCATGGCGATGTTGCGACCCGCCAAGACGCCCGCACAGGCCCCCGCGCTCCAGCCCTGATTTTGGTGCGCACCCGATAGCGTGCTATTGCTGACGCTTGTCCTTCATCCTGTTCCTTGCCGCGTTGGCCCAGCCGCTCCCCCCGCCAATTGTGCCGGATACGGAGGCCGTGGCCGACGACGCCACAGCCTCGGCCGAAGACATCGTCGCCTCCGATGCCGATTTCTACGACCGGCTGACGGTGCCAGTCATGATCGGCGAGGAAGGCCCGTTCCGCTTCCTGGTCGATACCGGCGCACAGGCCACTGCGTTGACCGAGCGGCTGCGCGACCGGTTGGCGCTGAAGACCATCGGCACCGCCACGGTGGTCGGCATGGCCAGCAAGACGCCGGTGGAGCTGGTCGCCTTGGACGATCTGCGCTTCGCCTCGCGCACGTTCAACAATATCGAGGCCCCGCTGTTGCGCGCCCGCAATATCGGAGCGGACGGCATCCTCGGCCTCGACAGCCTGCAGGCCCTGCGCGTCATCATCGACTTCCGGGACAACACCATCGCGGTCAACGATGCCGAGGCGCTTGGCGGAAACAGCGGCTTCGACATCGTGATCCGTGCGCGACGAAGGCTGGGCCGCCTCATCATCACGCAAGCCAAGGTCGATGGCATCACCACCGACATCATCGTGGACACCGGCGCGCATGGCAGCGTGGGCAACCTTGCCTTGAAAAAGCGTATGCGGTCGCGTGGCACCGCCCCCTACAGTACCACTGACGTCAACGGGGTGGAGCTGCTGGGCACCCTGAATATCGCGCGCACGCTGCGCATTCAGTCGATGGAAATCCGCGACCTGCCCATCGGCTTTGCCGACGCCCCGCCCTTCGAAGCTCTGGGTTTGCGCAACCGCCCCGCCCTCATCATGGGCATGCGCGACATGAGGCTGTTCAACCGCGTTGCCATCGATTTTGCGAGCCGCAAAGTGCTGTTCGATGTGCCGCGCGCAAGCCGCGAACCCGGCTATCGCCGCCGGTTCTGACCCCCCAGCCTGCCACCACCATTGCCGTCCGCACCCCGCACCACCACATAGCCGCCAATGCCACCCGATAGAGCCAGCCCGACGCCCGCCGACCATGACGGCTGGCATGTCCTCAAGCGTTTCCTCCCCTATCTCTGGCCGCGCGACAATCCGGCGCTGAAACGTCGCATCGTCATTGCGATCGGCTTCGTGCTGCTGGCCAAGGCGACCACGCTGGCGCTGCCCTTCGCCTACAAATACGCCGTCGACACGATGGAAGTGCCCGACGGTGGCGGGCCGCTGGGCGAGCTCGCGCTGGTGGCGATGGCGCTCGTCGCAGCCTATGCGCTGGGGCGGTTCGGCTCGGTCGCGTTCGACCAGCTCCGCAATGTCGCGTTCGAGCGGGTCGGGCAGGACGCCACGCGGCAACTGGCGGAGGACGTGTTCGGCCGGCTCCACCGCCTGTCGCTGCGTTTCCACCTATCGCGCCGCACCGGCGAGGTTACCAAGACCATAGAGCGCGGCACCAAGAGCATTGATTCCATGCTCTATTTCCTCCTCTTCAACATCGCCCCCACGCTGATCGAACTCGTCGTGGTCGGCATCATTTTCTACATCAATTTCGGGTGGGAGCTGGTCGCCGCCACCGCCGTCACCGTCGTCCTCTACATCGCCGTCACCCGCTGGATCACCGAATGGCGCACCACCTTGCGGCGCGAGATGAACGCGCTGGATGGTCGGGCGTTGGACCGGGCGGTCGACTCGCTTCTCAATTACGAGACGGTCAAATATTTCGGTGCGGAGCAACGCGAGGAAGCCCGCTATGCCAGCGCCGCCCGCGCCTATGCCGATGCGGCGGTGAAGACCGACAACTCGCTCGCCTGGCTTAACATGGTGCAGTCCGCCATTACCAACACGTTGATGGGCGGCGCGATGGCCTTCACCGTGTGGGGGTGGAGCCGGGGCGAGCTGACCGTCGGCGATCTCGTTTTCGTCAATACCTATCTCATGCAGCTGTTCCGCCCGCTGGATCTGCTGGGCTGGGTCTATCGTACCATCCGCCAGGGGCTGATCGACATGGGCGCGATGTTCGGCCTAATGGACACCGCCGTCGAGGTGGAGGACCGCCCCGGTGCCCCCGCCATCATCGTCACCACGCCGACCGTCGCGTTCGAGGACGTGACCTTCGGCTACGAGCCGGACCGCACCATCCTGCACGGCCTCAGCTTCGAAGTGCCCGCCGGCAGCGCCACCGCCATCGTCGGCCCCAGTGGCGCGGGCAAGAGCACCATCGCGCGCCTCCTTTTCCGCTTCTACGACCCCGCATCCGGCCGCATCCTGATCGACGGTCAGGACATCGCATCGGTGACCCAGGCATCCTTGCGCGCGCAGATCGGCATCGTGCCGCAGGACAGCGTGCTGTTCAACGACACCGTGGGCTACAACATCGCCTATGGCCGCGACGGCGCGAGCGACGAGGCCGTGCTGTCCGCTGCCGAGGGTGCCGCGATCCTGCCCTTCATCGAGCGCCTGCCCAAGGGCTTCGACACCGAAGTGGGCGAGCGCGGTCTCAAGCTGTCGGGCGGCGAGAAGCAGCGCGTCGCCATCGCCCGCACGCTGGTGAAAGACCCGCCGATCCTGCTCCTGGACGAGGCCACCAGCGCGCTGGACAGCGGCACCGAACAGGCGATCCTGCAAACGCTCAACCGTGTCTCGTCAGGCCGCACCACGCTCAGCATCGCGCACCGGCTCAGCACCATCGCCGACGCGGACGAGATCCTGGTGATGGACGAAGGCCGCATCGCCGAGCGCGGGACGCACGGCGCGCTGCTGGCGGCGCGAGGCCTGTATGCCGACATGTGGATGCGGCAGGCGGCGGAGCAGGTCGCCTGACGCCAGTGCAACCGGGCGCGGTCAGCCGGTCGGCGTGATATCACCTTCGCACGTTCCGCCGAAACGGGCATAGGCGGCCTCTTCCTCGCGGCAGCGGGCCATGCACGCCTGCGCATCGGGGAAGGTGCCCTTGCCTGCCTGATCGCTCATCGGCTTGCCCGCCGCCTTGCCCACGCTCCTGCACAGTGAGAACAGCCCGTCCTCGCAAATCTCCGCATCGCCCGTGCCGCTGCATACGCCGCCGCCTGCCCGGTCATGCGCTTCCATGCAGGCATGCGGTTCGCCCGGCTTGCCCATCACACCGTCGCGCGAACACATGAGGTACACCGACTTGGGCGCGGCCTTGGCCGATATGCCGGCCTGCGCCTCTACGGCATCGGGTGCGAGCGCGAAGCCCGCCAGTCCCAAGACCAGTGCGGCCGTTGCACCCAATGATACGGCTATCGATTTCGACATATTTCCCCCCTTTGTTAACAACATTGGCTATGCGCTCACATGCGGGCTGTCGAATCGCTTTCGCGTCGAACTGTAGTGCATAAGCCCGAACAATCTTGCCGGAAGTTTAGGGAAGTTTAGTCCCAACCCCCTTATTTTCTGGTCGGCTATTTCTGTATCCGCTTTTCAGGTGCGCGGCGTTTGGCGGGTTTGGCCGGTGGGACAGGAGTGGACGGCGTTTCTTCCGACGGGGACGACCTCGCCTTCGGTTTGGACAACGTGGCCGGTACTTTGGACGGTTCGCCGACGGGCGGGGACTGGTAGCGTTCGGGCAGCGTGCCATCCATGATATCGGCAATCTGCAACTCGTTCTCCAGCTCGTCCGGCGACAGCAGGGCGTGTGGCGCGTCGGGCTGCACCGGTTCCAGCCGATCCAGCGCCTCGGCCATCGGCAGCACGTCTGGTGGCGGTGGGGCATCGTCGGGACGGACCGCGCGATGGGCAAAGGCGTAGCGTTCGGGCAAGTGCGCGCGCAAGAGGAACATCACCATGCGCTCGCTATATTTGGTTCTCGCGCCGATCCTGACGCCGTGGCGGTCGAACACCGGTTCGTCGGTGCCTTGCAAGGCGCGGGTCATGGCGACGTCGGCCAGCTTCAGCGCGCCCTGCTGCACCGCCGCTCCCCACGCGGCGGCAAAGCTCTCGCCACCTGGTGCGCGGCGCAGCGCATAGGCGCTCTGCACACTCATCTTCACGCTGCGCGCCGCATCCTCGACACAGCCGCAGTCGGCCAGCGCCTCGATGAAGGCGCGCTGCTTGACCTCCGACCACCCGTCCCTGCGCCCCCGCCGCCGCACCGGCACCCAGCGATAATCCGCCGGATCGAACCCGTGCCCATCCACCGCCGGACTGCGTTCAGGGATAGGTGCAAGCGCCCGGCCCGTCCTGTCGAACTCCGCCTGCTTGGGCAGATGTGTGTCGATGGCGATGGAGGATGGCTCTGAGTGCTCCCCGAACTCGTGATATGTGCTCATCCCGCAGGATGGAGCAAATTGCGCGCGTGTAGGAAAGAGGTTTTGAACAGGGCACGATGCTCGAACAGCGGTCTGTCCTATCCTGGGGTGGTTAGCTGCCTGTCAGCTATTTCGCAGAACAAGGCCAAACCAGACTTTAAATTGCAACTGGCCCGACCAACTCCATCCATTCGGTCTGACTTCTAGGTTGTTCCTTCAGGGCAGGCAGGTCAGCTGGGAGAGTTACCCAAGGCTGCTTGCTAGCAACCCATAGATGGGCCGCAAGGACGACCCCTGCACTTCGATCGAGTGTGCCACAGCGCAAAGAGGCAAAGCCGGCGCGCGCGCTATTCTCAGCGAAAATGCGAACTTTGCATTTCGCACAACCCCAGATTGAAGAGATGGTTGCACTTGGTTGTTGGTAGGAGCCGCTGTCCAGTTCTCCCTCAATTTCAAGGTTATTTCGTGCGAAAAGCATGTGTTCACTAAACGCACTGCCAGTTCGCGTCTGGCAGTCGGTGCAGTGACAAGCATACGGTCTAAAACGAAAACCGTCGCGCAAAGTGTAGCGGACCTCCTCGCAGAGGCAGCCTCCTGTTAGTTCACCGTCCAAACTGGTTCTCCTTACGTCCGTTTCAAGGGCAGTTTAACGACTGCTCCTCCGCCCGGAAGGGGGTCGCAAGCAGACATTCCACAACGACCTCACCCCTAACAAAATAAACTTCGATCAATCCGTGTCCTGCGCCATCTCGCCCAGCCGTTCGCGCATATAGGCCGCGTCCAGCGTCACCGGTTTGCCCGCATGCGCTTCGGCTTCGACGCTTGGCTCGTCCAGCAGCCTTTCCTTCCCGTCTGCCAATACCAGACGCCAGCGCTCGGCTAACACGCAACTCGCCCGCCACCCTCCACTCCAGCGAAAGGCTCAAGCCCGGCCTCGAACTGGTCCGTGGCAGCTTCCCAGGTGTAGCGTTGAGCAAACGGCTCACAGGCATCCGCGTCCAGCGTGACGGCGCGTTCGACGTTTGCGGCGAGGTCGGGGCCGGTTGCGCCGACCGTCTCGTCCAGCACGTCGCGCGGGCCCATCACGTTGTAGGCGGCGACGGGGGTGCCCGACGCCAGCGCCTCGATCATTACCAGGCCGAACGTGTCGGTCAGGCTGGGGAACACGAACACATCGGCGGTGCGATAGGCGGCGGCCAGCGCTGCCCCGGTGCGCGAACCCATGAAATGCGCGGTCGGGAAGCGGCGGGCGAGTTCGGCACGCTGGGGGCCGTCGCCGACCACGAACTTCTCCGCTGCCGTATCCAGCGACAGGAATGCCTCCAGGTTCTTTTCCACGGCCACGCGCCCGACATAGAGCAGCTTGCGGCGCGAGCCGGCCAGCGCAATCATTTCCGCATCCGCCGGACCGTCGGGTGAAAAGGCGGACAGATCGACCCCGCGGCTCCAGCGATGCGTGTGCCCGATGCCCTGCCTTGCCAGCTCCTGCGCCAGCGTGTCGGTGGCGCACAGCACGCGGCTGGCGGGCGCATGAAACCGCCGCATCAGCTTCCACGTAAAGGCCGGACTGAGGCCGGTGCGGCGGCGGACATATTCGGGAAAGTGCGTGTGGAAAGCCGTGGTGAACGGCAGGCCGCGCCGCTTCGCCCAGCGCCGCGCCGCCCAGCCCAGCGGTCCTTCGGTGGCGATATGCAGCGCCTCGGCGCCAAAGCCCTCGATCATACCCGCGACCTTCGCCGTTCCCGCCAGCGCGAGGCGGATTTCGGGATAGGTCGGGCATGGCATGTTGGGGAACCGGTCCGGCCCGATGACCTCGACCGCGTGGCCGCGCGCCTCCAGCTCGCGCCGCGTCGCCTGCAGCGTGCGCACCACGCCGTTGATTTGCGGGGCCCAGGCATCGGTGACGATGGCGATGCGCATCACGCCGCCGCCCGGATCGGCACCACCGTACGGGCCGCGATCTCGTCGCCCCAGTGCAAAATTTCCATGACACCGTCATCGTGCTCGACCAGCGCTGTGCAGCTTTCGACCCAGTCGCCATCGTTGTAATAGGCGACGCCATCGAAATCGCGCTCCTCGGCGGTATGGATATGGCCGCACACCACGCCGTCGACGCCATGCTTGCGCGCGGCGGTGGCGACGGTTTCCTCGAACCGGCCGATGAAGGCGACGGCGTCTTTCACCTTGTGCTTGGCGTGTTTGGATAGCGACCAGAAGGGCAGGTTCAGCCGGCGCCGCACGCTGTTTATCACGACGTTCAACGACAGCAGGAAATTGTAGGCTGCATCGCCCAGGAAGGCGAGCCAGCGATGCCCCATCACCACCGCGTCGAACTCGTCGCCATGCAGCACCAGCAGGCGGCGCCCATCTGCGGTTTCGTGGCGGGCCGAGCGGCGGATCGTGACCCCGCCAAAATCCATACCGGAGAACTGGCGGAACATCTCGTCATGGTTGCCGGGTATATAGACGACCTGCGTGCCGCGCTTGGCGCGCTTCATGATGCGCCGCACGATCGCATTGTGACGTTCCGGCCAGTAAAACCGTTTTTTCATGCGCCAGCCGTCAATAATATCGCCGACGAGATAGAGATATTCGCTGTCGCAATGGTCCAGGAAGTCGATGAGCATCTCGTCCGCACAACCGCGCGTGCCCAGATGCACGTCGGAGATGAAGATGCTGCGATAGGTCCGGCGCGGGGCGCCCGATGGCCCCACCCGCTTGTCGGTTTTCGATACGGTTTTGGCCGTGGCGGCTTCGTTCGTATACGTCATGGCGCGTCTCCTGTCTGGCAGGAGCAAAGAACCACTATTCTTACGGTTTGAAGTTGGTGTTACAGCTTCGTGAAGACGTGCCCTTACGCCTTCACAAAATATACTTCGACAAATCCGTATCCTGCGCCAGTTCGCCCAGCCGTTCGCGCACATAGGCCGCGTCCACCGTCACCGTCTTGCCGCCATGCTCCTCGGCCTCGAAGCTTAGCTCTTCCAGCAGCTTTTCCATGACCGTCTGCAACCTGCGCGCGCCGATGTTCTCGACGCTTTCGTTCACCTGCGCGGCGATCCTGGCGACTTCGGCGATGCCTTCCTTGCCCAGTTCCAGCGTCACGTCCTCGGTGCCCAGCAGCGCAGTGTATTGCGCGACCAGATTGGCGCGCGTTTCGCTCAGAATGCGAACAAAGTCCTCCTCCGTCAACGCGCGCAGTTCCACGCGGATGGGCAGGCGGCCCTGCAGTTCGGGCAGCATGTCGGATGGCTTGGCGACGTGGAACGCGCCGCTGGCGATGAACAGGATGTGGTCCGTTTTCATCGGGCCGTATTTGGTGGCGACTGTGGTGCCCTCGATCAGCGGCAGGAGGTCGCGCTGCACGCCTTCGCGGCTCACGCTGCCGCCGCGCACGTCGCTGACCGCGATCTTGTCGATCTCGTCCAGGAATACGATGCCGTTGGTCTCCGCATTGGCCAGCGCGGTGCGGGCCACGTCGTCGGCATCCATGCGCTTTTCGGACTCCTCTTCCACCAGCTTGTCCCACGCGTCGGGCACTTTCAGCTTGCGCCGTTTGGTGTTCTGCTTGCCGAACGCCTTGCCCATCATGTCGCCCAGGTCGATCATGCCCATGCCGCCGCCCATGCCGGGCCCGAACCCGTCGAGCCCCATCATGGGACTGGTGGGCGCGTCGGTAACTTCGATCTCGACTTCGGTGTCGTTCATCGCGTCCTGCACGATGCGCTCGCGGAAGCTTTCGCGTGTGGCTTCGGACGCATTCTCGCCGACCAGTGCATTCAGCAGGCGGTCCATGGCGGCGGTGCTGGCGGCGTCGCGCACCGCCTCGGCACGGCGTTCCTTCTCCAGCCGGATCGCGTCTTCGACCAAGTCGCGGGCGATCTGTTCGACATCGCGGCCGACATAGCCGACTTCGGTGAACTTGGTCGCCTCCACCTTCACGAACGGCGCATCGACCAGTTTTGCCAGCCGCCGGCTGATCTCGGTCTTCCCGCAACCGGTGGGGCCGATCATCAGGATGTTCTTGGGCGTCACCTCGTCGCGCAGTTCCGCACCCAGCTGCATGCGCCGCCACCGGTTGCGCAGCGCCACCGCGACGGCGCGTTTGGCATCCGCCTGCCCGATGATGTGTTCATCCAATGCGGCGACAATCGCCTTGGGGGTTAGGGCTTGTGCGGAGAGGGTGTCAGTCATCTGAATATCCAGGTTATGCGATAGTTACCGTTCGTGCTGAGCTTGTCGAAGCACCGTTCTCTTTTTTGGCCGTTGAATGAAGAGTAGAACGACCCTTCGACAAGCTCAGGGCGAACGGAAGGCGGAAAACAAGCCCAGGACAAATAGTAACTTAATGTACCGTTCGTACGGGGTGACGTAAATTTGATCGTTCAGCACCCCTCACACCGTCTCCAGCGTCACCTGATCGTTGGTAAACACGCACACATCCGCCGCGACTGCCATGGCCTTGCGCGCGATCTTTTCCGCATCGTCTTCATATTCGGTCAGGGCACGGGCGGCTGCGAGGGCGTAATTGCCGCCGCTGCCGATGGCGGCGATGCCGCCTGCCGGTTCCAGTACGTCGCCATTGCCGGTCAGCACCAGCAGCGTGTCCTTGTCCGCCACAATCATCAGCGCCTCCAGATTGCGCAGATATTTGTCGGTGCGCCAGTCCTTCGCCAGCTCTACCGCCGCGCGCATCAGCTGGCCGGAATACTGCTCCAGCTTCTTTTCCAGCCGTTCGAACAGGGTGAACGCATCGGCGGTCGCACCCGCGAACCCGGCGACGACCGTGCCGTCCTTTCCAATACGGCGGACCTTGCGGGCGTTGGGCTTCATCACGGTGTTGCCCATGCTGACCTGTCCGTCGCCCGCAACCACGATCGTGCCGTTTTTGGAAACGCCGATGATGGTGGTGCCGTGCCACGGGGTCAGGCCGTGGGCGTTGTTACTGTCTGTCATGCCACGCGATATGGGGCGGCGCGCCGGACGGTCAAGCGGGCCGGTTACGCAGCCGCGCTAGGGCTGGCCGGGTGCGCCACCGGTGCCGGGTGCGCCGACCGTGCCGATATTGCCGAACAGGTCCTGGAAGAAGCCGCGCTCGCGGCCCAGTGTGGGCGTCTCGTCGCCATCGGGTGTCAGGAACACCACCTTTTCCACCCCACTGTTGTCGGTGGACACGACATTGCCGGTGCCGTCGAAGGTGATGGCCAGCACGTTGTGATCCTGGATGCGCGGACGCACGAAGGGGCGGCGGCCGGTGGTGCTGCTGACGTAATACCATGTGGGCTGGCCGAACTGGCTGGTGAAGGTCGGGCGGCCCAGCGTGGCGGCAACCGAATCCTGGTTGTCGATGCCCGGCTGCACCGAACTGGTCAGCGACACGTCGCGGATATAGCCGCGCGTTTCACGGATGGAGGAACAGCCCGAAGCGGCCAGCGCAATGCCGACCACGGCGGCCAGCGGCGCATATTTGGTGGCGAAACGTCGTGTAGTCACGAGAAAGTACCTCTTTGCGTGCCGCGTAGCAGCCCTATATCGTCGATGTCCGTGGCCAAACGCCATACGGACGCGCCAGCGCGGTGGCAATGCGGCCCGACGGCTTGAATTCAATCTGAACACGAGACGGACAACACGAGACGGATGGGGCGACGACGCATATGAGCTTTTTCAAACGCCTGTTCGGCATCGGCCCGGACCCGAAGGACGCGCTGCGCCCGCTATGGCATACCGTCGTGGGCGAGGCGCGGCAGCCCGAATGGTATGCGCGATACGGCGTGGCGGATACGCTGGAGGGGCGGTTCGACATGATTACCGCGATCATGGCGCTGGTCATCCTGCGCATGGACCGCACGCCGGAACTGACCGCGAAAACCGCCTATCTGACCGAACTGTTCGTGGAGGATATGGACGGTCAGCTACGTCAAAGCGGGCTCGGCGATCCCACGGTGGGCAAATATATTGGCAAGCTGGTATCCGCGATGGGCGGGCGCATCGGCGGCTTTCGCGAAGGGCTGTCCGACGAAGGCCGCACGATGGGCGAGGTTGTTGCGGCGAACATGACGCTGGCCGACGATGCGGATGCGGATGCCTTGGGCGCGCGGCTGGCGCAGACGCATGACGGGCTGACGGCGGTCGATGACGAGGCGCTGCTGGCGGGGAGGCTGGCACCATGATGGCGGTACAACAGGCGGACGCGCCCGAACTCTCCCGCCCCGTACCCGTGCGCGCCCTGCCCGCGCAGACGGTAACGATCACGGCGAACGAAGCGGAGCGCGCCGCACTCGCCACACGCTTCGGCATTCCGGCGGTCGAGCGGCTGGACGCGACGCTGGACGTAACGGCGGACGGCGAAGCGATCCGGGTGGAAGGCACGGTCGTCGCCGCCATCGTGCAGATGTGTGCGGTGGCCAGCGAGGCGTTCGATACCGCGATCGAGGAGTCGTTATCGCTCCGCTTCGTGCCCGAACGGACAGCCCAGCTGAAGGAAGAAGAATACGAGCTGAGCGAGGACGAACTGGACGACATCGCCTACACCGGCGACACCATCGACCTGGGCGAAGCGGTCGCACAGACCTTAGGCCTCGCCATAGACCCCTACGCCACCAGCCCTGCCGCCGAGAATGCGCGCAAGGCGGCAGGACTAAGCGATGAGGACACGCCGAGCGGCCCGTTGGCGGAAGCGCTCAAGGGGTTGGCGAAGGGGTAGGTTTAGGCGAGAACTGGGTGGGAAGCGGAATGGAGGTAAAAATCCTTGCAGATGGCTACCGGTTGTTACTCACTACGTTTGCGTCACGAGTGTTGTCCCGGAAAGCAGCATCTTTTCCCAATGCATAACCCCCAAATATTACAAGAACGAGAGCCACCAAGAACGGGTTTCGTTTCGTCCACTCTTTAATTTCAGCCATTGTCATTTTCGTCCTAAAACGCTTCCGTTTCTCTTTTTGTTACTCAAGCCGCACCAGTCATGCAATGATTGAAATAAGAATTTCTTGTTGTCTGATCTGCTTTTGTAAAATGCAGAACGCTACTGAACGGCAAGACTCGGGTGGTTAGCAGCCTATTAACTGTTGCATCGAGGCACGTCGAACGTCACGTGGGTTGTCCAACCTCTAGATGCCGCATTCGCTGTTGCATCTATTATAGCATTGTAAGTTACATTGTAGTGAGCACGGACGACAAAAGTTCTCTGTCCTTTAAAAGCCTTGCCCGAGACTAACGTCCACCCTCCATTTAGTCGTCGAAGGTCGTTCATAAACGCGGAATAATCTTGCTCGTCTACCTTACCATCAATGGTTAGTAACACGTCCTGAGTGGGCGCTTCGCAATGTATTTCTGCAGGTAAGACATCCATTGGAACCTCCAGAAGAAGACGCGGCCGTGATCGCATTATGCATCACCAGTATAACGTCGGCAAGTGGCTCGCTAGCAGCCGCTCGCAACTCCTGCCTTAGAACGGAATGTCGTCGTCCAAATCATCGTAATTGGAACCGCCACCGCCCGAACCACCGCCGGAGCCGCTGCCGCCGCTAGAGCTGCCCCCGCCGCCCTGGTTCCAGCCGCTGCTGCCACCGCCGCCGCTCTGATCGTAATCTCCGCCGCCCGAACGCTGGCCGCCGCCGCCTGAACCGCCAGCACCATCCAGCATGGTCAGTGTGCCGCCATAGCCGCGCAGGACGACTTCGGTGCTGTAGCGGTCATTGCCCGACTGGTCCTGCCATTTGCGGGTCTGCAACTGGCCCTCGATGAACAGCTTGCTGCCCTTCTTCACGTAGCGTTCGACCACGTTGACGAGGCCTTCGGAGAAAATCGCGACGGTGTGCCATTCGGTGCGTTCCTGCTGCTCGCCCGAATTGCGGTCCTTCCAGCGTTCGCTGGTGGCGAGGCGGATATTGGCGACTTTGCCGCCGTTCTGGAAACTGCGGATTTCCGGATCGGCCCCGACATTGCCGATCAGCATTACCTTGTTGAGGGATCCGGCCATCGATTCGCTTCCTTGTTCAGTTGAAGCGTTGCGCCTATCGCACATGCGCGCGCTGTTAAAGCCGTGCAGCTAAAGTCCTGCCCACACCGCCAACCAGTATGTCGCCCCCGCCGCCAGCCACGCCAGCGCGAACAGGTAGCCGGTCATGAACAGCGGCCAGCGCCAGCCGTTCGTCTCCCGTCGCGTCACCGCGATGGTGGAGATGCATTGCGGCGCAAACACGAACCAGGCGAGGAAAGCCAGCGCGGTCGGCAGGCTCCACCGCGCGGCGACCTGTTCTTCCAGCGCGGCCATCGTCACGTCCTCATCCTCCGCCTCCACCGCATAGGTCGTGGCGAGCGAGGAAACCGCCACCTCGCGCGCCGCCATCGCAGGAACCAGCGCCAGCGTCATCTCGCGGTTAAAACCAACGGGTGCGAAAGCCGGATGGATGATGTCCGTCAGTTGCCCTGCATAGCTCGCGTCGATCTGGCTTTCGCCCGGTTCGGCTTCGGGAAAGGTTAGCAGCAGCCACAGGATGACCGTCGCGGCGAAGATGATGGTCCCGGCGCGGCGCAGGAACACCCAGGCGCGCTGCCAGAGACCGATCGCCAGGTCTTTCACGCGCGGCAGTTGATAGCGCGGCAGCTCCATGATGAAGCCGCTGGCGGCGCCCTTCGTCACCGAGCTGCGCAGCACCAGCGCCACCACCATCGCGCCCACAATGCCCGCGACATAGAGTGCGAACAGCACCAGCCCCTGAAGCCCTATGCCCGGTCCGACAGTGGTGGCCGGAATGACCGCGGCGATGATGACGGCATAGACCGGCAGCCGCGCGGAGCAGGTCATCAGCGGGGCGACGAGGATGGTGGTCAACCGGTCCTTTGGGTCGGCAATGCTGCGCGTGGCCATGATGCCCGGAATGGCGCAGGCGAAGCTGGACAACAGCGGGATGAAGCTGCGGCCCGACAGGCCCACGCTGGCCATCATGCGATCCATCACGAAGGCCGCGCGCGCCATGTAGCCGGTCGCCTCCATCACCAGGATGAACGCGAACAGGATCACGATCTGCGGCAGGAACACGACGACCGAACCGACGCCTGCGATGACGCCTTCGGTCACGAGGTCGCGCAGGAAGCCGCCGGGGAACGTGGCAACCACCCACGCCGACAGCACCCCCGCCCCGCCATCCAGCGCATCGGCGAACGGCGCAGCCCATGCGAACACTGCCTGAAATATGACGAACAGCAATGCGGTCAGGATCAGCGGGCCGAGCCACGGGTTCAGCAGCACGGTATCGAGGCGCGAATTGACGTGATGGCGCGCGCTGCTGGACACGATGGCGGCGCGCGCGATGTTCTTCGCCGCCAGCCTGCGTTCGGGTAATGTCAGGGACTGTCCGACACCTGCTTCGCGCGTTTCGAGCTGCGCGATAGCCTGTGTCAGTTCGTCCAGCCCGCGCCGCCGCACCGCCACGGTCGGCACCACCGGCACGCGCAGGGCTTCGGACAGGGCGCCGGGGTCGAGCACCAGCCCGTCGCGCTCCGCCAGGTCGAGCATGTTCAGCGCCACCACCGTCGGCAGGCCCAGCGCAACGACTTCCTGCGCGAACACCAGATGCTGTTCGAGATTTGCGGCATCCAGCACGATCACCACCGCATCGGGCCGTGCCTCGCCTTCGAAATCGCCCATCACGATCTGGCGCGTGACTTCCTCGTCCGGGCTGGCGGCATCGAAGCTGTAGCTGCCTGGCAAGTCTACCAGTTCAACATGCTGGCCCGAGGGCAGGGGCAGGCGGCCGACCTTGCGTTCCACCGTCACGCCCGCGTAATTGGCGATCTTCTGCCGCGCACCGGTCAGCGCGTTGAACAGGGCGCTCTTGCCGGCATTGGGATTACCGACCAGCGCGACGCGGCGTGCCGGTGTCATGTTCGGGCCGGTGTCATGGGCGGGCTATCATAGGGCTATGACCGAAATTGCGGCGGCATCGCGGCGGCGCAGCGCCACGGTCATGCGGCCCACGGTTATTGCCAGCGGATCGCGCCCGCCGAAGATGCCGCGATGCGCCACGGCCAGCTCGCACCCCTCGTCCAGCCCCAGCGCGCGCAGGCGCTTCGCATCGGCTTCGGCAACGCGCGCCCAGTCCACCGATGCAATGCGCGCAGACGTGCCGATCGGCAGGCTGTCGAGCGTTATTGCTTCAAGAACGGAAGAGTCGGACATGGCAGCGCCGCTGCCAGAGCGAGCCGCTAATTGCAACTCATTATCAATAGTAGTCGCGCTAGCGCGCCGGATACCGCATCCGGCCGAGGAAGCGCGACAGGCTAAAGCTCTCGCGGTCCGGGTTGACCAGTTTCGCCTTGGCCTTCTCGAACTGCATCACGCCCTCGATCCGGCGGTCAAGAAACGCCGCGGTGTCGGCCTTCCCCTCGCTCTCGTCATCGGCATAGACCGCCAGCGTCGCACCATAGATGCCCGCCAGCAGGGTGCGCTTCGTGTAGTGGTTGTAATCGGTCGCGGTATCGCCCGCCAGCCGCCACATCACGTCCGCGCTGTGCCATGCCGTTTTCAGCGAACGCGCGACATTCTGCGGCATTGCCATGATCGCGGTGGCGCGGCGCAGCGCCTCTTCCTGACCGGCAATCGCATCCAGCCTGAACTGCACCAGCGCACGGATACGCTCGCGAATCTTCATCGGTGCCAGGGTTTCGGCCGTCATCTCGGCAGCCATCGCTACGTCGACGGCGGCAATCCACGCCTCGATCATGGTCATCGCCCCGCCCTTGTAGGCCAGCCGCGCCACATCGGTATCCACGTCCGCCATTTCGGCCGCCATATCGACGGCGTCCATTGTCCAGCCGTCGAACACGGCGGAATTCGCCACTTCGGGGGCAAGCGCCAGCCGCAATTCGTCCAGCGTCATGTCATTATAGTCGGGCACTGTATCCGCGCCCGTCATAGCTGCGGCCCGTAGGTTGCCGCCGCGTCGCCTTCGCCCTCGCGCGCCTTGTCGCTTGCCGCAAGGACGTCGGCCAGCTGGTCGTTTGCCTGCATCACCGCCACGAAATCGCGCGCGGTGCGACCCGAATTGTCGCTCCTGTCGGCGTCCGCCCCGCTGGCCAGCAACACCTTCATCATCGCCAGGTCGCGGCGATGCACAGCGGCGATCAGCGGCGTTTCGCCCGTGCTGTCCGCCACATCAACATTCGCGCCCGCCTTGATAAGAACTTCGACCCCTTCGACATAGCCCAGCGCGCTCGCCACCATCAACGGTGTCTGGCCGTTCCTGTCGGCGATATTCGGGTTGGCACCACGCTGCGTCATGAACCGAATCCAGCTGGTGTCGCGCCGCTGCGTCACGATATGCAGCGCGGTTTCGCCCGAGGTGCGGTCGCGGGTGTTGACCAGTACCGATCCCGGCTCGTCCAGCGCCTTGGTCACTTGCGTCCCGTCGCGGTCGCGCACGGCCTTCAGGAACTCGTAGCCATCGGTGAACATCTGCGCCGCCGCCGGTCCGGCCAACAGCGCCAGTCCGGCAAGCAGGACGCCCGCCTTCGACACGGCGCGGGATGCGGATTGAAACGGTCGGTACATCATCGAGAACTGGTCTTTCTTCGTGTTTGCGGACAGCAGGATGGCATCCTGTCCGCATGCGCCCCATGTTGCAACCATCCGATTAGCAGCGCATGAAGCAGCACACCATGAATAGCCAGACATCCCGCTTTCGCGTCGTCCTTGCCGCATTCGGCGCGCTCCTTCTCGGAGCGTGTGGCGAAACACAAGAGCCGATCGGCCCCTCGCCCGACGGCGTCGACATTCGCGGTTCCTCGCTCGGCGGCGATTTCACGCTTACGGGCAGCGACGGCAAACCCGTCAGCTGGTCCGAGTATGACGGGCGATACCGCATCATCTATTTCGGTTTCACCTTTTGTCCGGACATCTGCCCGACGGACCTTAGCCGCATCGCCAGGGGCCTGCGCGATTTCGAGAAGGCCGAACCGGAGCTTGCCGCCAAGATCCAGCCCATCTTCGTCACCGTCGACCCCGAACGCGACACGCCCGAAGTCGTCGGTGAATTTGCCGCCAACTTCCATCCGCGCCTGATCGGGCTAACCGGGTCGCAGGAACAGATACGGGCCCTACTTGGCCAGTATGGCTCCAGCGCGAAAAAGATACCGGTCAACGACGCAGGGGATTACACCATGCAGCACACCAGCTTCAGCTACCTGTTCGGCCCCAACGGCGAACCACTGGTTATTCTGCCTACCGACAAGGGCGGCGCGGCGGTGGGCGAGGAGCTGGCCCGCTGGGTCAGGTAGCAACGGGACGATGCGCGAAAGGTTCTGGGAATTGCCGCTGGCGCAGCTCGACAAGAACGAGTGGGAGGCGCTGTGCGACGGGTGTGGGCGGTGCTGCCTGCACAAGATGGAAGACGAAGACACCGGCGCCATCGAACATACCAACGTCGCCTGCGAATTGCTCGATTGCGCCACCGCGCGTTGCCGTGATTATCCCAACCGCAAGGCGCGCGTGCCGGATTGCCTGCAACTGACGATGGCGATTGTCGAAGACGTGCCGTGGCTGCCCGAAAGCTGCGCCTATCGCCAGCGCGCGGAGGGACGTCCGCTGCAACCGTGGCATCCGTTGCTGACGGACGATCCGCACGCGATGGAACGCGCAGGTATCAGCATTGCCGGGCGCGTGGTCAGCGAGGTCGATGCCGGGCCGCTGGAACACCATGTGGTCGAGGATCTGTAGCAGTATGGGCGTGCTGGAATATATGCGCGGTGCCGATACGACGCCGACCGTGGATGTTGGCGATGCAATGCTGCCGCTGGTCATTCGCCGGCACGCGACAGCGCGGCGAATGACGCTGCGTCTCTCGCCAGATGGCGCGGAAGTGCGCGTGACCATGCCGCGTTGGGGTCGCACCGCCGATGCTATCGAATTCGCCCGCACCCGCACCGTGTGGTTAACGGAACAGCGCGCGCGGGTTCCGGCGCGACAGGCTGTTGCCAATGGAGCCACGGTACCGTTTTGCGGGCGGCTGCACCGCATCGACTGGTCGCCGAAGCATGGCCGCAAGGTGCAGCGCGACGGCGGGATGCTGCGGCTGGGCGGTCCGGAAGAGGCCATCGCGGCGAGGCTGGAACGCTGGCTGCGTGCCGAAGCGACCGTGTTGATGACTGCCGATCTGGCGCAGTATTGCGCGCGCGCGGCACTCGAAACACCCCGCCTTGCTTTGTCGCGGGCGAACCGCCGCTGGGGCAGCTGTTCGGCAAAAGGCACGGTTCGGATCAACTGGCGGCTGGTGATGGCACCCGACACCGTGCGCCGTTCCGTGGTGGCGCACGAAGTCGCGCACCTGCTGCATTTCGACCACAGCCCCGCCTTCCACACCGCGCTGGCCGACCTGTTCGAGCATGATATCGAAGACGCCAATCGCTGGCTGAAAAACGAAGGGCGCACGCTGTACAGCTTTTTCGGTTAGGCTGCATGGGACTGGCACGGGCCGGTCCCGCCCCCTATATCGGATGGCATGTCGTTTATCGCGCGCTTCAATCCCGTCCCGGGTCTAAAGGATTTCTGGCATGAAGTCCGGCGGCCCGATACGAACCGCTGGCCTGCCCTGCTAGGTGCCTGCGGGCTGACGTTCACGCTGTTCTACGCGTTTACGCAAGAGGGCGGCATCGTGCTGCCCGCTCCGCCCGAAGTCACCTACATCACCACCTTCGACGAAAACCGCCCCGACGCCGAAATCGTTACGTCCAATATCGCCAACCAGCAGCGCCAGGACGCCATTGCAGAGCGGCGCGCGGAGCGCGAACGGCGGTCGCAGGACATCTATCGCGCGCTGGGCAATGCAACCGGGATCGACACCGTCGAAATGGAGCGCGAGATCGCCGCCGACCGCGCGCGCGAGGATGCGGCACGGGCGCAGCGCGAGGCGGAATTGCGCGCGCAGGCAGGCTTGCCCGCGCCCACCGACTTGCAACAGTAATGCGGGACGATGCCCGCTGGCTGGCGAGCGCGGCACGGCTCGGCATGCGCGGGCGTCCGTCGAGCCATCCCAACCCCAATGTCGGCGCGCTGGTGGTGCGTGACGGCAGGGTTGCCGGGCGCGGCTGGACGCAAGCTGGCGGGCGGCCCCATGCCGAAGCGATGGCACTGGAGGAAGCCGGTGAGGCAGCGCGTGGCGGCACCCTGTATTCCACTCTCGAACCCTGCGCCCACCCCTCGGAACGCGGCCCGACCTGCGCGCAGCTGATCGGCGATGCCGAGCTGGCCCGTTGCGTGTTCGCCCTGACCGATCCCGACGCGCGGACAGCGGGCAAGGGGGCCGACATGCTACGCGCCGTCGGGGTGCAGATCGATGTGCTGGACTGCGCAGCGGCCCGTGACAGTCTGGCGGGATACTTCATGCGCAGACTGTCGGACCGTCCGCACATTACACTGAAGCTGGCGGTGTCGCTGGACGGGCGGATTGCGATGGCGGACGGGACCAGCCACTGGATCACGGGTGAGGCGGCCCGCGCGCATGTCCATTCCCGCCGTGCGATGGCCGATGCGATACTGGTCGGCGGCGGGACGTGGCGCGCCGATGCGCCCCGATTGGACGTCCGCCTGCCGGGGCTGGAAGACCGCAGTCCCGCGCGGGTCGTGCTGTCGCGCGGCGCGGCATTGGAAGGCGCATCCGCAATCGCCAGTCCCGCGGATATCGCCACGCTCGACGCGCACTACGTCTATATAGAGGGCGGCGCTGGCGCAGCTACGGCGTTCCTGTCTGCCGATCTCGTTGATCGCATCGATCTCTATCATGCGCCCGTCGTCATCGGCGCGGGCACATCCGCCATCGGCGATATCGGCCTCGCCGATCTGGCCGATGCCCATGGCCGCTGGACTCGCGTGGAACACCGCATGCTTGGCGCGGACGACTACACCGCCTATCGTCGCAACCGCACCCACATATAAGCGAAAACCGGAGCCAGCCACATCATGTTCACCGGAATCATCACGGCGATCGGCACCATTGATAGCGTCGAGCGACAGGGCGACCTGCGCGTCCGCATCGCGGGACCGTTCGATCCCGACAGCATGGCCATCGGCGCGTCTATCGCGTGTTCCGGCGTGTGCCTGACCGTAGTCGAGCGCGGCGGCATCGCTGGCGATAGCTGGTTCGCGGTCGATGTGTCGGACGAAACCGTCTCGCGCACCGTGCCCGGTTCGTGGGAAGCGAGACGCCGCCTCAATCTGGAACCTGCACTGAAAATGGGCGACGAGCTGGGCGGGCACATGGTTACCGGCCATGTCGATACCGTCGGCGATATCGTGCTGGCGCGCAGCGAGGGCGGCTCCACCCGCCTCGCCATCCGCACCCGCGCCGAGTTCGCTCCGTATGTGGCGGAAAAGGGCTCCATCACCGTCGACGGCGTTTCGCTGACCGTCAACGATGTGCGCGACCGGCCCGACGGCACCTGCGACTTCGCACTCAACATCATTCCACACACCGCCGAACACACCACGCTTGGCGCGCTGGCGGAGGGCGACCGCGTCAATCTGGAGATCGACGTGCTGGCCCGCTATCTGCGGCGGATGGAGAGCCTGCGCCGCTGATTGTGCCTAGGAGTTGCCGACGGCTGCCAGTGCCGTCACGAAGGCATCGATATTGCCGTCATGCAGTCCTGCGATATTGATCCGTCCCGAGCCCGCCATGTAAACGCCATGCTCTTCGCGCAGGCGCTTTATCTGCGCCTTGTCCAGCGGCAGCATCGCGAACAGTCCGTTCTGTTCGCCCAACGCCGCCAGGTTCAGCCCCGGCGCACCACCATCGGCTGCTGCCAACCGCTGCCGCACATCACGCATTCGCTCGCGCATCGTTGCCAGCTCGTCCAGCCACATCTGCGTGCGCTCTTCATCGCGCAGCACCATGCGCACTGCCGCGCCGCCATGATCGGGCGGCATGGACCAGCTTGCCCGTGCCAACGCGTTCAGGTTGGACAGGATCGGGTCCAGCCCCTCGCGCGATGCCGCTTTTACGTACAGTGCCCCGACGCGGTCGCGATACATGCCGAAATTCTTGTCGCAGCTATAGGCGACCAGCACCTCGTCCAGCGTACCGACCACGCGGCGCACGCCATAGGCGTCTTCCTCCAAGCCGCGTCCCAGCCCTTGATAGGCGCTGTCGAGTATCGCCAGTGCCTCACTCTTCGCCAAAGCATCGGCAATCGCGTCCCAGTCGTCTTGCGTGTAGTCGATACCGGTCGGGTTGTGGCAGCAGCCATGCAACAACACCGCATCGCCTTCGCGCGCCTGCGCAATAACGTCGAGCACTACCTCGACATCAGCAGTCCCATCGGGGGTGGCATGGTCGAACGGCACCAGTTCCAGCGACAGATCCTGCAAGATTTGCGCATGGTTGGGCCAGCTCGGCACGCCCATATGCACGCGTGTCACTCCAGCCTGTTTCGCAACGGCAGCGGCAAGGCGCACCGCGCCCGTTCCGCCCGGCGTCTGCATCCCCTCGATCCGCCCGCCCTGCGTGGCATTGTCACCAAAAATATACGGCATCAGCGCATGAACGAACCCAAGGTCGCCTTCCGGCCCGAGATAGGATTTGCTGTCCTGTTCCGCGACCAGCGCGGTTTCCGCAGCCTTGATCGCCTCGAACACCGGCGTGCGCCCGTCATTGGTGCGATAGACGCCCACACCGAGGTCGATCGTGTTCCCGCGCGGATCGTCGGCGTGCATCTTGATTAGCGCCAGCAGCGCATCGGGCGATCGGGGTTCCAGTTTCTCTAGCATCGGCCGCAGCCTTGGCGGCGCGACGGGGCGCTATCAAGCCCCGATATGTCAGAGTCCTAAAAAGGCAGCCAGCGTTGCTTCTTTGAAAAGCGCAGATAACCCGCATTCACGCCCAGACGCAGCCCGGCACCCACACGAATGGGGATCAGCACCTTGTCGCCGCGCCGCAGGTAACTCGCGCTCAGCCCGCCCACGAAATAGGCCTGCCCCTCGCCCGCCGGGAAGCGTTTGTAGAGGTCTTCTGAATTGAACAGGTTGTAGACGAGGATGAAGGTGTTGCCTGCATTGGCGCCGGCATCGAAACCAACCGACGGGCCGGTCCAGTAGACGGGCCTTTCGCCCTCGACCTTGTGGAACAGGGTGCCCGAACCGTATCGTGCGCCCAGAATGAATGCCCCGCCTGCCTCGCGCCCGACGATATAGGCGTTTGGCTCGCCCTGCTCCTTCAACAGGTTCTGGATCATGCGTGCCACGCCCTCGGCCCCCTCGCCGAACAGCCCCTCGGCCGCGCCAATCAGGTCATCTTCCTTGTAGGTATCGCTCTGGATGCCGACCATCGCGGTATCGGCGCGGTTGCCATCGGGATCGACCCAGCCGGGTGCCACATCGGTATCTGCAGTCTGTGGCTGCGCTTGCCGGGCAGGCTCGATGTCGCCGTCGATGGCAAAGGCCTCGCCCACGGACAGCGTTTCGTCGGGCGTGTTTTCCGGCGGCGTCGCTTCGGGGACGGAATAGACTGGCGCATCGCCCGGGCGTTCCTGTATATTGGTCTGCCCATCGGTGTTCACGGCGGCGGAGGGATCGACGGTCTCGATATCCTGCGCGGCGACGGGCGTAGCGATCAAGAGGCCCAGCGCCGCTGCTCGAGCTAGCCCCCGGCTTAGTCTGGCGATTGTGAACATATGCATTTTCCCGTTCGGCATCAGGTGGCCCATACCTGCACTGTTGCCGTCACGGCTGAATGGAAACTGCACACACGGCCAAGCGAATCGTTTTTACGACGAGGCGAGTCTGGATGACAAGGCGCACCGGCAATGTCGTCAATGCGCAAGCAGGGTTGTCGCTGCCCCGCCCCCCCGTTATATCGCGCCCCCTGCCCGCTAAATGCGCGCATGGAGACGTGGGTGAGTGGCTGAAACCAGTTCCCTGCTAAGGAACCATACTCTTTAACGGGTATCGAGGGTTCGAATCCCTCCGTCTCCGCCATTCGGCTTTTTTATTTGTTTTTAATAACTTATTTCTTCTTGGCCGTGCCATCTCTTCTTGTAGCTGCTTGATTTCATTCGATGTCAAGTTTGCCAGACATAGCCAATTCGGGACACAAATGTTATTGCTTTTCAGACGTCTGACGCATTCCATTGCATCTTTCCAAGATTGTTCCAGACCAAGTTGTAAAATTTGTGGTTGTCTTGCACTGCAGATTAAGATGCAATTTTAACCGTTTATATTAGCCGGTTCGACGACCGTTATTGGGCCAAGTGCGGAAGGTCCGCTCCTTCTTTTCAGCAAACTGGAAGCAGACTCTCTGATTACGGCTCAATTGCTGTTATTTAAGCAGTCGAGCCGTTGACGACTGAAGCTGCGCCGTTTGCTGACGGTCCGGTAGCGATATAGGTCGCGCGGAAAGCGGTCATTTGGAAAGCAACCCATGGGTTGCCATTTACCAAAGTTTGCTTGGCCCATCATCGCGCAACCAGAAAGAGAGGGAGCGGGCAGCTGAAAGCTTCAGCGACTGGAAGGTTCGCCCGGGCCCATTGTGCACGGGCAGGATCAAGGGGAAGCACGTAATCGACTTGCCAAGCAGCAAGGAATGCACGGCTGCCACGCGCGTCCAGCCGTCCTTCTGCCATGTTGCGCGGCTCCATCAATGTTGAAAACCCGCCCAGCGCTCCAGCACGGGCAGCAAAATTGTCATCTCCCAGCACCAGGATACGTGCTCGCGGGGTATCCTTAACGCAGGCTCGCAGCGCGAGCAGATCGTCGGGTGCATCAAAGCTAGCCCATTTTGCGCGATCCATTCTGCCCGCTCCAACCGCCTGAACGAACTGCATGGTTGTTAACGCCGCCAACGCCAGAGCTACGCTTGCGAAGGCCCATCGCGCCGCAAGGACGCGCTGATGACGCGAGCGTCCTTGAGCAAGGCCCCAGCACCCAGCCGCCAGCAGTCCGGCCCACATCAACGCAGCGAAATAGCGGTATTCAAAATAGCCTGTCAGCATCTGAGGCACCAACAGCAGCGCAGTGATCACGACAAAACCGGTCAGCACCTTCAAGTGATCGTCCCCGCGCGGCCGTATGTCCGCAAGGGTTGCAAGCGCGGCAGGGGGAGCCAGAAACGCAGCCGCAGTCAATCCCATTGCCGTGGCCAGCAGCGCCAAACCCGTATAGCCAAGCCCCAACGCATTGTCAGCGATTCGCGCCGCCCAAGCCGCCGGATCATCGGATAGTCCAGGCTGCTGCGTCGGCCACCAATCGGTGACAAAAGAAGCCGGGTCCAACGTAGTTGCGATCCCGCTATTGTCGGTTGCAAACACATCGCCGAAAACTATCAGCGAGTAGGCCATCCAGGGCAGGACTGCGAATAACGCTGCTGCCGCAGCCGCCAGTGCACGCGCGGGGCTGCGCGTCAGCCACAGGATCATCGCAGTGATCAGCAGAGGCAGCAGCACGGCATCAAACCGGTTGAGCACCCCGAGGCCGGCTAGAAAGCCGATCCATGCCGCGCCAGTCAGAGTTATCCGGGAGCCATGCAGCAAATTATTCAGGATTAGCGCGAACAGCAGCAGTTGCAGCGGAATGGTGCGGCCTGCGCCCAGTTCGGCCAACACCATATCGGGGCCGAGCAGCCCGACCAGGGCCGCCCCCAGACCGATCCACCCTACGCCGGTGACCTTTCGCCCGATCCATTCGGACACCATCGCAAAACCAGCAAAACAAGCGAAGGCAAGGTACAGTCCTGTTCTCAAGCCGGTATTCAGCAGCGCATCAACTATGGCGATCAAAGTGGGATGAAGCGGGGGGAAGCTGGCTGAATAGGGCGACGCGCTGGCATAGCTGCGCCAGTGGTTGAAGCGATAAAATTCGCCGAATATCGTCTGCGATAATTCGTACAGCGCCCAAGAGTCGGGTGAATAGGGCGGCGCGGCGATCATACTTATCAGCAGCGGCACCATCACCAGCAGCAGCGCCAGCATCGGCCACACCAGTGACACGCGCCCGCGAACAGCCTCGTCGGGCGTATAACCCCCGGTCGCGGCGGTTACGGTTTCCCTCAGCAACGCTAGTTTCGATGCAATTCCACCGATCTTGGTCGGCACCTTGCCATCATCGGGATACCGTCGCGCTACCGGCACGTGGGTCACCTTCAACCCCAACTGCCCGGCACGCACAGTGAGATAAAACAGGAGGTTGTATACCGAGAATTCCTCGCGGAACGGACGTACATCGGGTTGGGTCAGGTAGCGTGCCGAATAGGCGCGGAACCCGTTGGTGGTGTCGGTAAACCAGTGCCGCCCCGACAGGCTCAGCAGCGGAGCGTGAATTAAACGGTTGGCTATCGTGCGTTCCAGCGGGGTATTTTCCGCAGCGCCGCCGGGCAGATAGCGCGAGCCCTGCACATAGTCATAGCCGTCCTCCAGCCTAGCCACCATTTCCGCGACCGCGGCCACCCCGTCCTTGCCATTGCCGTCGATGGTGACGATCCCGGCATAGCCTTGCCGCAGGCACCAGGCATAGGCCATGCGTAACTGGGCACTCAGCTTGCCCGGCCCGGTCTTCGTCAGCACGGTGCGCACGCCGACGTCAGCCATAAAATCGGGAGCGAGCGATCCGTCGGTCGATCCGCCATCCGCGATGATCACGTCCACCGGCAGGTGGGCGGCCTTGATCCGTTCCAACTGGCCGCGAATGCGCTCGCCTTCGTTGATGACCGGAATCACCAGCGCATGGCGGTGCCGCTTGTGCGCATAAACGACTGCGTCGTGCGCGGGGACCTGCCAATCGGCATCGTCCATTGTGAGCGGGCACGGCACAGTCATGATAGGTCCCATGGAGCTGGACTGTCGGCGAAAACCAGATGCTTGCTCATGGTAAAGTTTACGAAGAACGATCCCCCCGCCCCGCAGATCAGAATCAGCAGCGGCGGATCACCGCCAAGGGCATGATCGAGCGCAGCGACAATCGCGATACGAACGGCCAGCGTGGCCAGGGCAACGCCCGAATATTGCATTGCACGCCGGGCCGACAGACTGCGTGGGCCGGTCCGGAAGCTCCAGGTCTGATGGATCACGTAATTCGCGCTCGCCGCCAAGGTGAAACCGATTGCGGCGGCGATCCACAGCGATACGCCAAGCCCGGTATGAAGCGTCATGGCGATGGCAAGATCGAGCATTACGCCGAGCAACGTGACCGCAAGGAAGCGTAGCAACTCGGTCATGGCCGGGCCTCGGTCAGGTAACGGCTGATTCCGTCAGGCAGCCCCGGAAGCGCAGCGGTCGGGTGCACTGCCATAAGCTGGGCCGAACAGGTCGCCGAGCCGATATCAGATCCGTCGAGCACCTCCAGCGTCAGTTCGGTCACGTTGCCCGCCTCAACCGGTGCCGGCACTGAAACGGTTCGTGTATTGGCCACCCCGTAGCGCGGGAAATCGCTCCAGGCAGGGACGCTTTCCCCGCGCGTGTAAGGCGAATTCTCGGTCACGGTCAGCACGGCGGAGCGCGCCGTCGCATAGTCCCCGCTCCGTCGAATACGGACCGAAGCCACGCCTTGCTTCTGTGCCATAACTATCACGCGCAACTTGTTGGAGGAGACCGGCAGGACCGAGCAATTTGCCTCGCCGATCGGGCCACTGCCATGTGAAGCCGCCCACAGAACATTCTGGTCGGTTCGCGCGATCGGGCGGTAGTAGGCCCACAAACTTTCGAAAAATGGCCAGTTGGCGCGTACGATCCAGCCTTCCCAGCCGCTGTAGTCAGGGGCAATAGTGGTTACCGACGCGACCGAGCGATTGGCTACTTTCAAAGTGAAATTGTTGCGGTTTCGCGCGCCAAGAGCGTGGATCAAAGATCCTACTGGTGTCGGACTGTCCACCCCGGCAACAATATCGAGCGGGGAGGTATAGACCGATAAAAGCTGGCGATCTTCAGGAATGCCACGGATGCGCCAATCCGCCGATAACCGCCGCATCGCGTGTAAATCGGCGGCGTATTGCGGTGTTACATGGAAGCCAAGCGCATCGTCATAGAGCACCCTGTCAGTATTGGCCCAGATTGCCGCAAAGCGTTCCGCTTCAACGCCGACCATCACTACTGCGGCGATACCCACGAGCAGACCGGCTTTCAATGTGGCCGCTTTGCGCAACAGGGACCTGGCCGGACGTAGCAATACCCGTTCTGCAAGGATCAGCGGCGCGGATGCCCCCAGCACAAAGGTAATCGCATTATATTCCGCGCCGATATGCCCACCGATCTGCGGGATCAGCGCGGTGCCGATCACGCTCGCGCCGACAAACACGAACGCCGCGCCGCGCACAGGCGATCCGCGCCCGCGGAGACGCTGGACCATTGCCAGCATGACTGACGCGGTCAGCACGATGACGCTGGCAGTGGAGAGCACCTCGCCGTGGCGCAGGATGTTTGGGAGGTCCGCCAGTTCGAGAAAGCGCGTGGTTCGATCCCACGGCGCGAAAAACCAGAACTGATCGCCCGCCACGTCCTGGAAATTATATTGCAGCCAAGGGCCGGGCTGGCCGTGTGTCACGAGCATCAAGGTCGCGCCCGCTCCTGCCGCTACGCCAAGGCCAAACGCTGCCAGCGTCTTCAACAGCAATGTCGCTTGCTGATGCAGCGCCATCACGAGGCCAAGCACCATCGCAATCATCAGCGGGATGCCCGCATCATTCGACCACAGCAGCCCCGCGCCCGCAACCATGCCGAGTAGCCCACCAGCCAAAGCGCGGCCGTCGCGACGCACCTTGCGCAGAGCAATTACGAAGCACGGGAGAACGAAGAACGGCAGGAACCCACGCAGCGGGCGCAGCGATACGCCCGGATCGAAGGTCGCGGGATATGGCAAGCCTATCGCGTCGGCCACAGTCCGCGCGGCGTAGTAGAACACAAACACCATCAGGATTGTCGCCTGCCAGCGGGCATGCGGCGGCACGCTTCGGAACATCCAGACGGTGGCGTAGGCGGACACAAACGCTCCGCCCACCACCATCACATTCGCTGCCATGGTCGAAGCAAACAAAGTCTGCCCGAATGCAAAAAACATCGGCAGCAGCGCGATTATCATCGTGATCCCGAGATAGGACTGAAAGTCCGTGCCGAGCTGTTCGCCATCGGCGAAGTTATGAAGCGCAAACCAAGTCTGTAGCGCCCCGTCGAGCGAATTGAGGCTGTGATCATAAAGGAGGGAGAGGCCGCGCAACGCGATGATTAAAGCCGCGACACCGGCCAGCGCCAGCAAGCCGCGTTGCGTCGCCGGAACCACAAAAACCTTGGCAAGACTAGGCATAGGCATGTCCGAAAACGAAACCCGAATCGAGGGATGCGAATTCGGGCGCTGTATCCTTCACCGCTTCAAACAGGTCGTAGATATTGTCGATCTTGCCGCCGAGTACCGAGATCACCCGGCTGTCATCCGGCTTCTGATGATAGAGGATCGGGCGGCCATCATCGGCTTCGTTCTTTATCAGGACGGTCTTCACATCATAGATCGATAGGCGATAGGTCGCCCCGGCAAGGCAAGGCAGATAGCGTTGAGCATCGCGCTGCATGAAAGCGTAGCGCGTTTCGGGATCGAGGCTCGCAATATGACGATAGGGATCACGCTGCGCTGGATCATCCGCCCAGCTTTCGTGTGGGGTATAGCGTACATGGGTAAGCGAATAGAGCGCCTCCGACGGGTAGGGCATGGTCGAGAAAAAAGGCCCGTCCATCACCGTCACGCCGATCTTTTCAAGCTCGCGCGGCGGTTCGATCAGTGCCAGTTCGGCGATTTCATGCTTCAGCCTTGCGCCCGGCAAACCGGCTTTGGCTAAAACCGCATTGATCTGGGCATAGGTGATGTTGAAGGCATAGCGCGCGGTCACTTCGCTGCCGTCCGACAGCGCGGCAACCACGCCGCTGATGTGGTCAGTCAAGCCAATCAGTTCGGTTTCAAGACGCACCTCGATTCCGGCATCTGCCATGCGCGCGGCAACCTGTTTGGCAAGGATTGCGTGATCGAACGCGACTTCATGACAAGCGAACACATTTTCCACCATATCGGTATTGAACAGCGCCCGGTGGCTCGGCATGGCCGGTTCGATCGGCGCGCCCATGTCGCGGAACATGCGATGGAATTTCTTGGCTGTGACCTTCGACCGGCGTCGGGCGATGGCGTAAAGCATCTGAAAATCGCCTACTACCGCCTCAGGGAAATCGGCCAGGAACCGGCGGTGCAGCAGCATCGATTTGACGGCCGTGGCGGCTGATCGGGGGTAATGAAATCCGGTATGCACCCGCGCCTGATTGACGCGTGAGGCCCGGTTCATCAGCTGCGGCCCAGCTTCCACCACCAGCACTCGCGCCGAGATCGAGCGCAGATAGAGCGCCAGGCAGCAGCCGTAGAAACCGCCGCCGATCACGACGTAATCATACAGGGTGTCGGCAGCGCGCGTCATCAATCTGCTATTGCCGGGCCCGCACGGACATCGCTTTCCAACTCGACATTGAGGTCGAATGAGACCTGATGGAACAAATCGATATGGTTGACCTCTTCAGGCACGATCCCCCCCCTCAACCGCCGTTGCTGTTTCAGCAGGTGCTGCAAGCCAAGGCTAAGACCCAGCGTCGACAACCCCATGAACACGGCGCTGACCGCAAGCATCGCATTGGTTGTGAGCCAGCCAGGCGTTATCTGATCGACCACGACCAACGCAGCCACGATGTAAGCCGCATAGGCGATGCCGAGCAGCGTCAGGAAGGTAGAAGAGATAGCTACCACCGACAGGATTGTGGGCGTCAGATAGACAAGCAGCGTCTGGAGCAGCTGCGCTCGGCGCCCCAGCCCCATGAAGGCGGTGCGCGCGGTGACGTTGCGGTCGGTGCGGAACCAGTCCAGCGGAAGGTTCGGATCGCGAGGGGGGAAGCGCAGTGCCAGGCGTGGCTCATCATGGGCGAGCAGGAGGTTGAGGAGGGTACGCGGCACCGCAATGGACTGAAAGTCGCTCGGATCGACGTTGAAACCGGCCAGCTTGCCGAGCGCGATGAAGGGCCAGGCCAACAGTCGCTTTACCGGTCGGCGAACTGCGCGAAAGGCCATCGTCACGGTATTTTCGCACTCGGCATGGTCGAGGAAGGCGATGAGGTCGATCTGCGCGATCTCATCGAGATTCCCGATAACCACCAGATCGCCGATCGCTTCCTCGGCGGCGATAACGCGGCGGTCGTAATATTCGGTCCCCCGGCGGACCACGAAGAGGCGGCAGTTGGACACTTCTGCGATAAATGGCAGGAATGCCTCGCGCTGTGTGTTGTCGACTACAAGGATGATCTCGCGGAAGCGGAAGGCGCGGTCGAGCGTGGCGGCAACATCGCGCAAGGCGGCGAAGGTGGAAGAATTTGCGACAAGGTCGGAAAAGCATGCCGAGACGACCACGTCTTCCCGCGACTTTGCGAACTGGCCGGCGTCGGGTTCATGCATGGGTCACCGCCGCTGCCCGTTGTGCCGCAACCAGCCGCATGACCGCACGTCTAACCTCGGCAAGGCCCAGCGGCGGGCGCTTCATTTCGATCGATACCGCCTTGGCATAACCCGCCGCGCGCAACCCCTTGATGATTGGCATGAGCGCCGCAGCATCCGCCGGAGCGAGGGCAAGACCAGCCTCGCTGACATGGACGTGGTTGAGCCGAGGCACGAGGGCGGCGAGGCGTGCAGGCACGCCGGTAAAACTGCCATTCATATGCATCGCGCCGAGATCGAGGACCAGTGCGATGGCCGGATGATCGACCGCCTGCACAAAGGCGTCGGCTTCCTCCAGCGTGTTCAGGAAATTGGTCCCATATGCGACCGGGTTGGCTTCGATGCTGATCCGTGTTCCGGCTGCCGCAGCAGCGTCGCCAAGGCGGCGAAATACGGCGGTAGCTTCGGCGAGCGCATCCTCCATCGCCAAGCCGTCCGGCACGCGGCGTTGCACCGGTGAGCCAAATACAAGGTTAGGAATGCCAAAGCGTCCGGCAAGCGTAATCGCGCGAACCATGCCGCGTTCGAACACTGCCCGCGCTTCGGCACCTTCGAACAGGTGTGCGCCTGTCACCCCGAACAGCAAGGATTGCATCGACACCAGTGCCAGACCCGCATCCGCCGCCTCGCTCAACGCCGTGCGAGCAACTACCGCGTCGGGGACGAATGGATCGGCAGCTTCATGGAAGAAGATGCCGGGTGCTATTTCGAGGCCCGTGATCCCCGCATCGGCAAGGATCGCATAGGCATCGATCCGTTCCTGCGCCGACCAGGCGATGTTGGACATGGCCAGCATCATACCGCTTCCATTTCGCTTGCGAAGAACGCCGCAAGCCGGTCGAGCGTGGTGGCGGCGGTGAACTGGTATGACCCCTCGGCGTCCCACAACTCGGCATGGCGGGTGCGCATATCCTCATGGTGCAAGCGCGCGGGCGTATCGGGCATGGCGTGCTCGGTCAGCGCCAGATGGATCGCGGCGGCGGTGAGCGGTTGTGCCACCAGATGGAGGTGAGACAGCCCCCGTTCCAATGCGATACCTATGTCTTTCCATAGCCGTTCGACAGGGTAGAACTGATAGGTTGTGTCGGGGTGATGGAACTGCGTTGCCGATGCGCCCAACGCCGTCAACGCATCCTCCAGCGCCGCGCGCCTCCGGTCAAAGTTCAGCGCAGTCCGGTCAAGTCGCAGCATGCCGGTAACCGCATCGGAGGTATAAAGTGTTCCAACCATCCCAGCGAGCGCAGGATCGAGCGCACGCATTAGCGCATCGCGCTTCGCTTCCGTCAGGAACGATGGCACGGGGTTCATCAGATCGAACAGGAAATTCTTGCGCAGTCCCATCCCGAACAAGGCGGGCAGTCGGACGATCAGGCTGCCGGGGAAGCGCTGTTCGACAAACACCTCGAGCGCGCGTCGATTGCGGCCATAGGCCAGCTCCTGCTGAAACCGGCTGGAGCTTTCGTCATCGCCCCCGGCAAAATCGGCCAGCACCGCGATCGAGGAAATGAGCACGAACCGGTCGGCATGTACCATGGTAAGCTGCGCGATCAGCGCATCGATCTGCGCCAGATCGCGGGTTGGCGCGCGGTTGGCCTCCAGCATCGAGCCGGGCGCGGCGGCGCATACCAGCGTTTTGAAAACTTGGCCTTGAAGAGCGGTGATATTCTCGCTGTTGAAGCAGGCATCGAACGCTGTTTGCCGCAGCAGCGCGCCGCCGACAAAGCCGGTGTGGCCGATCAGGCCCGTTCTTTGGTGGGAGCTGGAACTATCCATCACGTTTTGGGCCCGGTGCTGCTTTCGTGCCTGGGGAGACTTTCTTTGGTCATTGGACGCAGACAGGGCATCTGACATCCGCATGACAGGATGGCTTTATCGGTACGCAATATCGGTGTAGATACGGTTAATCGTCATGCGCTGCCGGGTTTCGACGATGCACGCACCAAGCCTCTTTTGGCCGTTCGACACAGCAGCCATGCCCGTTGTAGCAAGCGCCGTACTTGGCTGGTTCAATCACCATTTCGTGAAACTACCGCTGTCATCGGTCTGACGGCGATGGGCATGCGGCCGACGAGCAACCTGCTGCTGGCGGCAATCTTCACCGCTGTCCTGTTCAGCGTCTTGATGCAACGCACAACGTTGGGCCACGTTATCGAGAAAGGCGCAGGCTAACGATACCCGTGATGCAGCGCCTGCTCGATCACGTCGCGCAACCGTGATGCAGGCGCACCGTTTCCTGACGATTCCAGCAGAGCAATCTCGGTATCGGCGAGAACAGGCAATTTCTCGCCGGCAGGATCGAGAATGACCAGATCTGCAGGCACCATGTTCTTGGGCAGGACGGTTATGCCCATCCCTGCCCGAACAGCCGCGAGGCTGCCGGACAGAGCACCGCACGTATAGGCGATGCGCCATGCGATCCGCGCAGCATCCAGTGCGGCGGTTGCGCGCTTGCGGTAAACGCACGGGACGGGTGATACCACCAGACTGAATTCGGCTGCTTCAGAGTCGATAGCGCGGTTCCCGACCCATACCAGCGCCTCCCGCCAGACGAGGCGGCCGGCGGGTGCCGCGGTCGCTTCGCGTTTGACCAATGCCAGGTCGAGACCGCCGGCCGCGAACCGGTCAAACAGTTGCATAGTCAGTTCGCAGGTCATTTCCAGCGCGACCTTCGGGTGGCTATTTGCGAATTTGGCGAGAACATCCTGCAAATACGTCGTCGCGAAATCTTCCGGTGCACCGATCCGCACCAGTCCCGACAAGTCGGGTTCGGCAATTCGCTCGATCAGCTCCTCATTGAGCTGCAATATGCGACGGGCATGATCCAGTATGAGTTCGCCATCGGGTGTCATGCGCAAACCGCCGCGCCCACGTTCGATCAGTTCCGTGCCAAGCTGGCTTTCAAGTCGCTTGATTTGCAACGACACTGCCGACTGTCCGCGCAGGAGCCGTTCTGCCGCACGCGAAAAGCTGTTGCAATCCACGACCGTAACGAAGGTACGCAAAAGATCGGTATCGAGCACATGCGGAGCGCCGACTGCGGGCATAGTATTGCGTTTCTCAATATGAGGACGAATAACTATCAATTATCGTCATCGTATCCGGTTGGCTAGAGCCTGCATATGATTTCAACAGGAGCAGGCAACATGTTGCAGCACGATCACTCACAAACACTAACGTCGCCGTCATCGGATGTCCCCGGCAAACCGCCGGTGCCCGTTACCGTGGCGCATGGCGACGGCATCGGACCCGAAATTATGGAAGCCGCGCTCAAGGTTTTGTCGGCAGCAGGCGCGAACATTGCTGTCGAAACCGTCGATATCGGCGAACAGGCGTATCTGGCGGGCGAGAATTCCGGCATCGGTACAGACGCTTGGGACAGCCTGCGGCGCACCAAGGTGTTTTACAAGGCACCGATATCCACACCGCAGGGCGGCGGATACAAGAGCCTCAACGTCACCATCCGCAAGTCGCTCGGTCTCTACGCCAATGTGCGTCCCTGCACCGCCTTCGCGCCATTCATCGCAACCCGCAATCCGGACATGGATGTGACAATCATCCGCGAGAACGAGGAAGACCTCTATGCCGGGATCGAACATCGGCAAACCGACGAGGTGTATCAATGCCTGAAACTAATCAGCCGGCCCGGTTGCGAGAAGATCGTCCGCTACGCTTTCGAACATGCCAAAGCATATGATCGCAAAAAGGTGAGCTGCTTTACCAAAGACAATATCATGAAGTTCACCGATGGACTGTTCCATAAGGTGTTCGACGAAATCGCGGTTGAGTATCCCGAGATCGAGGCGGAACACATGATCGTCGATATTGGCGCCGCGCGGCTGGCCGATACGCCAGAGCGCTTCGACGTAATCGTCATGCCCAATCTTTATGGCGACATCCTTAGCGATGTTGCTGCCCAGATTACCGGTTCGGTCGGGTTGGGTTCGTCAGCCAATATCGGCGAGCACGGAGCCATGTTCGAAGCGATACACGGTTCGGCACCGGACCTTGCCGGGCAGGGTATCGCCAACCCGTCCGGACTGATCCTCGCCGGTGTCATGATGCTGGTTCACATTGGTCAGCCGGACGTGGCAGAGCAGTTGCACAACGCTTGGTTGAAAACGATCGAAGACGGTATTCACACCGGCGATATGTTCACAGACGCTTTATCGGTCGAAAAGGTCGGCACGGCCGACTTCGCTGACGCCGTGATCGCACGGCTCGGCCAGACGCCGGAGACCCTGCTTGCAATCACTTACCCCAGCGAAGGGCGTCGGTTCGCCGTGCCGACCGCAACGCGCCGCCCCCCGGCAGCCAAGGAGCTGGTCGGCGTCGATGTGTTCGTTCAGTCCACAGAAGCGGTGCCGGAAATTTCTCGGAAGCTTCAGCAGGGCGAAACGCGGCTGCTATCCTTGACGATGATTACCAATCGCGGCGTGATGGTCTGGCCGCGCGGTATTCCAGAGACATTCCATACCGATCACTGGCGCTGCCGTTTTCTGGCATTGCCTGACAAGCAGTTCAACAAGACGATGGTGCTCGACCTTCTGGGCAAGATCCACCGCGCCGATCTCGACTTCATTAAGACCGAATTGCTTTATACTTTCGATGGCGAACGCGGCTATTCGATGGGTCAAGGGCAGTAGTTTCGGCACGGTCAGGCTCGCCACCGTATGCCCGGCATCCATTCCCTCGATTATCTAGGAGTGTCACGGCAGGTAATAGGTCGGCGAGCCTGGCCCCACCGGTATGCCGAGCGCGAATACCCATACGTAGAAAAACGCCGACCAGAACAGCAAGAAGAAAATAGTGTATGGCAGCATCATGGCAATCAGCGTGCCGACGCCGAGGTTCCGGTCATATCGCGTTGCCCATGCAAGGATAAGACCGAAGTAACTCATCATCGGCGTGATGATATTGGTGCTGGAATCGCCGATGCGGTACGCCGATTGAATGACTTCGGGTGAATATCCGATCAGCATCAGCATCGGCACGAAGATTGGGGCGGTCACAGCCCATTGCGCCGACGCCGAGCCCAGCGACAGGTTGATCAAGGCACACAACAGGATGAACACAAAGAATATCGCAGGCCCGGTCATCCCAGTACCGAGAAGAAACTGAGACCCCGTTACGGCGGTAATCGCGCCCAGATTGGTCCAACCGAAAAACGCTACGAACTGCGCCGCGAAGAATACCAGAACGATATAAAGGCCGAGCGACGCCAGTGCCGCCGCCATTGCGTCGATCACGTCGCGATCCGTTTTCATCGTGCCGACCACGCGTCCGTAAACGTAACCCAGCACGACGAAGAAGATCAAGTTCCAGACGACGAACCCCTTGAAGAATGGGGAATCGATCCGGTCGTCTGTATCGGCATTTCGCAGCACGCCCCACTCGGGAAACAGAGTCAGCGCCATGAGCCCCAGAACACCCAGCAGGGCGACACCGGTCCACCGCAGCCCCTTGCGCTCCTTATCGGCGATCGGCTCCATCATGCGATCGTCCAATATCGTTCCATCGGCACGCGCAGGATCGTATTTTCCAAGTTTCGGCTCGACGATGAAGATCGTCACCAGCGAACCGATAGCGGTAATAAGGAAGGTGGAAGCGACCATGAAATACCAGTTCGCTGTGGCGACAACGGTGTAGTCGGGATCGATCAGACGCGCAGCCTCTTCCGTAATGCCGGCAAGCAGGGGATCGATCGTCCCGATCAACAGATTGGCGCTGTAACCGCCCGACACGCCGGCGAACGCCGCAGCCATCCCGGCCAGGGGATGCCGTCCCAAGGCATAGAGATACCGGCGGCCAGGGGGATCAGAACGACATACCCCACTTCCGACGCCGTGTTGGACACGATACCCGCAAATACGATGGCAACGGTCACCATGTGCGGCGGAGCCGACAGAACCATTGCGCGAACCGCCGCCGACAGCAGGCCGGATTTTTCCGCCACGCCCACACCGATCATTGCCACCAGCACGACGCCGAGTGGAGCAAAGCTGGTGAAGTTGTCGACAAGTCCGGTAAATATCCGCCGGATACCGTCGCCATCCATCAGACTGACCGCCCTGATCATACCATCCTCGGCAACGCCTGTGGAACCTGCGGGACGCGGATCGGTAACGGCGAGCTCCATCCAGCCGAACAGACCGGACAGCAGAACGATGCCTAAAGCGAGAATCGCAAACAGAGTGACCGGATGGGGTAGCAGATTACCCAGCCGCTCCACCCCATCGAGAAACCGTGTGAAGCCGTTGCGTTTGGGCTTGCCGTCTGCGCGTTCCGCCGTGCCCATGTACATCGCTCCAGTTTGGGTTGTGTCGCCGCTATCGTGCGGACAAGATCTGGCTTTGGTCTCGTATTAACCTGCATAACAAATACAAAAAGGTCTATTGCAGGGGTGCGTCGTTCTGTGAATGCTCTGACCGTTTAGGGCGATCACGGTCTTGTTCGGAAGCTTCGCGCAATCGGCGCACTTCGTTCCCAAGGGCCTTCAGTTCGCGCAATATCAAGTCCCGTTCGTCATGCGCTTCCTCATCGGTTGCTTCCGACATGGCGTTGACGATGACACCAATAAACAGGTTCAGCACGATAAAGCTTGTGAGCATGATGAAGGGTACGAAAAACGCCCACGCGTAAGGGTATTCCTCCATAACCGGGCGCACGATCCCCATCGACCAGCTTTCCAGCGTCATGATCTGGAACAACGAGTAAAAGGACGAACCCAGCGTGCCGAACCATTCCGGAAAGGTCGCCCCGAACAGCTTCGTCGCCATTACGGCGCTGATGTAGAACAGCAGCAACAGCATGACGATGACCGTTCCGATGCTTGGGATCGCACTGAACAGCCCCACGATCACTTTGCGCATGCTGGGGATCGCGGACACCAATCTAAGTGCCCGTAAAACACGCAACGCGCGCAATACCGAAAACTGCTGCGAAGCAGGGACCAACGCTACGCTTACGATTACAAAGTCGAAGACATTCCAACCATTGCGGAAAAAGCCAGCGCGGTAGGCGAACAGCTTGAGCCCGAGTTCCAGCACGAAGATGCTCAATGCGACACGATCGAGCAGTGTGATGACGCCACCGAACCGAGCCATCACCGCCGGGAATGTTTCGAGACCCAGCCCTATTGCGTTGGTGACGATCACCGCAATCACGACCTGTTCGAACCTGGGCGTTTCCACGAATGATCGCACGCGGGAACGAAGGGATCTGGTAACTTGATACTGGTCCATGAAGGACAACTGTTAGGCGTTTAACGTCTGCAAGGCTTTATCTAATCGGATCTGGATTGAGCGGGTTGACTATTTATCCCGGATTTTACCCTCCAATACGCTCCAGTCTATTCGTCATGGCATGTCCCAATCCAGACCTGCAGTTGGCACACCCATGCTTCGCGATTTATTAGCAAAGAGGCTGCGGGCGGAATTGCGCTGATCTTGTCGGCCGTGCTCGCCATGATTTGAGCCAATGCAAGGGGCGCCGATTTCTGCCTATCGGTGTTGGCCTAGCCCTTGAAGGTTGGGCGATCCCGGCGGCGACGGATATCATCTTTGCTTTGGGGATGCTCGCGCTACCCGGCAACAGGGCACCTGTGGCGCTGAAAGCGCTCTTCTGGCGGTTGCGATCATCGACGATATCGGCGCAATCACGATCATTACCGTGTTCTACACAGCAGAGTTGAAGCTGGATATGATGGCGCTGACAATGTTGCCGCTTGGCGCCCTGTGGCTGCTCAACCGGTCGGACGTGGCGCAGATATGGCCTTATGCGCTTGTCGCGCTAATGCTGTGAGTATTCGTGCTTAAGTCCGGCGTTCATGCCACTCGCAACCTTCGAACACAGGTTGCACCCCTGGATTGCTTTCGTTGTTCTGCCGATCTTCGCTTTTGCAAATGCCGGGGTATCGTTCGCTGGCGTTGGTCTTGATGCGTTATTAGCGCCGTTGTCACCTGGCATCGCCGCCGGGCTTGTCGTCGAAAAACAGCTGGGTATCCTCGGCGCGTGCGTCCTTGCGTTGAAGAGTGGCAACGCGGACATGGCTGAGGGTGTTTCGTATTTGCAGCACTATGGCCTGTCGAGCTTCGCCGGAATAGGCTTTACGATGAGCTGTTCATCGGCGGTCTTGCGATTGTTGATCCGGCTCAAATGGACGGCGTCAAGATGGGAGTTATTACAGGCTCGCTCATTTCTGCGATGGTAGGTATAACGGTGCTTGTGTTCGCTCGTCCAGTCCATGTTGTGACCAAAGAACTCGATTGATTTGAAAAGGCTGACAAAAAACGTAGTATTTTACATTTTGTAAAAAATTGAAGTGTTCTAATTTTAAATCATAGGCGTCGAAACGTAAAACTATAGTGATACCATCTTTCGGGCAACTTGCAGTAACTCTTCATCAAACGACATTTGTGCGTATGCGCGCCGTCAGGCAAATCATGGATGAACGTCCGCTTTTACGCACCAGTGGCGAACTCCTAGGTGTCCGATGCTGGGGCGCAAAGCGGACGTTCCTTACCTCAAAAAAGTTCATGGGAAAATAGCCGACAGGTAGGAAGCGGCCGATAGCTTCAAATCACATCGCCGATTGCGGTCTATAATCGGGGGTACAAATAGGGGCATAAGTCCCTCCGAAATCTGCGGAAAATACTATAAATTAAGGGCTTACTTGCGGAAAACGAATCCCTCCGTCTCCGCCACCGGCTTTTCCGCTGGCTTCCATAGACGTCCGCAAGCCGCGGAAACTCCCACAACTTATCCCTGTTCCGTTTTACCGAAGTCCATTGGGTTGCATTGCCATCCATGTATTGGCGGAGAGACTTTGAGGGAACCGTTGCACGAAAGAGGGGGGCGGCTTTATACGGGATAGGCGCTACACGCCGGCTGGCTGAGGCAGCCTGTTATTGTTCGTGGCGAACATCGATCGTAAAAACTAGCGTTACGCTCCATCTGCGTGAAGAATAAGCTCATCAGCACTCTACAAAAATTTGATAATTAAAAGCTTTGAATATGTGAAATGAATGACTCCGTGTTGGCTATTCGCAGCGTCTTGAGACCTCGCATCCTCGCCAAGATGCTTCGGCGCTACTTGAATACCGCCGGTCGTGTTTAATCGCTTACCTGGCGCAACAGGCTGGCGAATTCTTCGCAGTGCCAAATGTCGGTTATCAGCCCTTCTCCATCCAGCCTGGCGACATCCATCCCATTTATGCGGAACGTACGCCCCTGAGCCGGAACACCCATCAGCGGCGCGCCGTCATGCGTGCCTGTCATGACCCAGCGATCGGCGATCCAGTCTTCGTCCACGATATAGCATGCGATGTTCATTCGCAGATCGGGGACTGCTTCGCGCAGCCAGCCGAGCACATCGACGATGCCGTCGATACCCGGGCGCTGATCCGGGGCCGGGTTGTGATCGACAACATCGGGGTGGTACATTTCGTAACACAATTCGGACCGCCCTCGCGCCCAGATCTCTTCAATATGCCGCCTTGCTATGCCTAGGTTGCGGCGTTCCAGCGCGGTAAAGTCTTCTTCTCCTGGCACGATGGCATTTCGGCCGGGCTGGTAGTCCGGGTCCTGCGACGCGGCCGGAACAGCTGCGACCGCGCTGGGTGTGCCGAAGCTCCCCGTCGATGCGCCGATCTGACGTTCGAAATGCGCCAGCTCCTCGACATGCCAGAGTTCGGCGATGCGATCGTGCTCCACCCGGACCATGTCGATCCCGGAAAAATTCACATCAGCCCCGGATGCAGGAAGCCCTGCGAACGGACTGGAGTGCGTGCCGGAAAGGGTCCAGACATCGACGCCGTATTCGCCCGCAGCCAGCGTGCCGTGCAGCGTCATAGACAGATCGGGTATAGCCGAGCGAAACTGTTTCACAACTTCCTTCAGCGCGTCGCGGCCTGTCGGCTGACCCTCGATCGGCATGTGATCGATCACGTCAACGGTGTAATTGCTATCGACTAGGGCAACTTCGCCCAAGCCCCAGACCCGTTCGATCTGGTCTTGCAACGCCTTCTTTATGTTGGCTTTATCAGTATTCATTGTATCGACATCCCCCCATCGACGGCCAGCGTATGCCCGGTTACGAAGCTGGCCTTGTCGGACAGCAGCCAGGCTGCTGCTTCTGCGACTTCCTCCGGCCGGGCAATACGACCCAGCGGGTGCGCAGCCGCAGCGTGTTCGGCGAACTCCGGGTTGGCTTGGAACCCGCGTTCGACAAGCATCGGGGTGGCCACCGCCCCGGGGAGAACGGCGTTGACGCGGACCTTGTACGGTGCCGCCTCCAATGCAGCCGTTCGGGTCAGCCCTACGACGGCGTGCTTCGATGCGACATAGGCGGCAAGACCCGAAGCACCCAGCCAGCCCATCACGCTGGACGTGTTGACGACGGCACCGTCTTCCTGGTCGCGAAACGCCCTGAGCTGGGCTTTCAGGCAAAGCCACAAGCCTTCGACATTCACGCCCATGACCTTCTCGAACTCCTCGTCAGGGTAGTCGGTCATCGGGCACATCGCCCCGCCCATCCCCTCGATCCCGGCGTTGTTGAACGCGCCGTCGCAGTTGGGAAAGTCGGCAAGGGCGCGGGGCATCGTGGTCGGATCGCGGATATCTGCAACCAGCGCACCTGCGTCGATCTCTTTTGCGACCGCGTGAACCGTTTGATCGCGATCGACCAGCAGCACCGCCGCACCGTAACCTGCGAACAGTCGCGCGGCGGCGGCACCGATGCCGCTGGCGGCACCCGTCACGATGATGTTGCGTCCGTCGAGCACGTTAGTCTCCCCCCGCGGCATAGCCGTGAACCGCGTGGTCAGGCGTGCCGCCAGCTGCGCGATAGTCTTTCACGATCCTTTCGAGGTGCGTTTCTTCCAGTCCGTTGGCGCAGTAATCGGCCGTGTTTACATTATAGAGGCGCGCTGCATTTTCGCCGAGGATGGCACGGCGTATCGGGCTGTCGTCGCCGCCCAGATCGGCATAGCCGAACCGTTCGACGAGATCCGGCGGCATGATGAGTCTGCGGAACGCCTCGATCTGCCATTGCGGACTGCCATACCAAACGGAATCGGTTCCCCAGAGTACATGATCGGCACCCAGCCCCTTGATAAGCATGCCGACCATCGCAGCGGCGAGCCGGGGGTGGGTGAGCACTGTAAAAGCGAAGCTGGCCCCGATGTCCGCGTAGACATTATCGACACCGTATTGCGCCGGGATGGCGGCAAGGTCACTGACCCAGTCAATTCTTCCGGTCGCCTCGAACCGGTGCAGTTCCGCTTCGGTGGGCTGCGGTATGGTCCGGTAGGCTGCGTGATAGATCACGAAGTTCAAGTGGGGCCAATCCTGCGCTACCTTGCCGACATCATCGACCTTGGCGAACGGTTCCGCGCCCGGCATCACCTCGTCCGCGTTCTCTGGCAGCAAGCCCTTGTGTATGCAGACGTTTCGCACGCCTGCCGCAGCGATGCGTTCGTAGGCCGGATACATTAATGCCTCGTCATCCAGCCGATAGCGTTTCTCCGAGGGGGAGAACGGTTCGCCGACGCAATAGCCTTTCCAGCCATCAGGTTTGAGCTCGGCATGAACGCGGTCCATTTCATCGAGCCAGCCGTCATGCCCCGGCCCCAGCACTGCGTGCGTCAGCAGTCGGCGTTCCCCCGCAACTGAATTTACCGCGGCGCGTGCCTGCGCCATCTGATCGTTCGTCAGCATGGGAACGCCCTCCGAAGGGGCACCCGAAAGCAGGGCCACCTTGGTATCGCTGTCGAGAAAGATGGCTTTCAGGAAATGCGCGAATTTTATGTGCTCGATATCGAACGTGCGCGCATGCGGCAGCTGCAGCAGTTCCGCCGACAATTCGATCAGCCCGGTGAGCGGTTCGAAATAAGCCGGATCAGCATCGTCCCTCAGGAAATGAACCTGATCGTCGAAAACAAATTGGGCGGACAGCCGGTCCTGTCGGGAGACTGCTTCGGCTTGGTCGTGCTGTTCGCCTTCGGTCACAGAAAAATGCGGCGAATACACCGTGTTCATAATGCCGAACGCGCTCGCCATTGCACATGGCGTCTTCGCCCAAGCGGTCGCCGCCCGATCTTGCTGCGAACTGTTTCTCGCAATGCTTTCCTGCATTAGCGACTGGTACAGGCGCTGGTTTACGGTCTGTGCCGGCGGCGTGAATTCCCCGTTTGAAACGATCTGCGCCGGAACAGGCAGGCGCGGAAGGCGCTCTCCGGGAGTCAGGCTGTCGATGATCGGCTGCGTCAATAAGGTGACCATGCGCTGCAACTTTGCAGAACGGTTACGAGCGCATGCCATGAAACATTGCATGTCGGCGATAACCGTGAGTCGTTTGCGTTCCCGGCGTATGGACCAGACGACACCTATTCATCGCGGCTGCACTCGAATTCATTTCCGCATAACACCCGGCTTTGTGACTGTGGCGTGACGCTGAAGGCGCCGCTCTGCCGTTTCAGAATATTCCGAGAGTGTCGGATGAGCGCAGCAAAAAGCGATACGGGCCGCAAACGGTCGGGCGAGAGGGGATACAATGAACGGTTTTCGGATATTCACGAGGTCATTCACCGCAGCACTATTCGCAACGAGCGCGGTGCCGGCATTCGCCCAGTTAGTAGCGGACGCGGAAACCCAACAACGCGCTGACAACCAGCTCGATGAAATCGTCATCACCGCCGAACGGCGGGAGAGCGACCTGCAGTCCACGCCCATCGCGGTAAGCGTATTGACCGGCGACCAGCTGCAATCCTCCGGGGTCGGCGTCGTGAACGATCTCGCTGCGACCGTGCCTAACCTTACCTCTACGACCGGACCCCAGGGCTCGTCGGACGCCAACTTCTTCGTTCGCGGCGTCGGCCAGTTCGATTTCATCATTACGAACGATCCCGGCGTGGGTGTGTATGTCGATGGCGTCTACCTAGGCCGTACGGTCGGCGCGATGCTCGACAGTGGCGACATCGCTCGCGTCGAAGTATTGCGGGGGCCGCAGGGAACGCTGTTCGGGCGTAACACGCTGGGTGGTGCGATCAGCGTCATTTCGCGGCAGCCCGACCTGACCGAGTTTTCGGTGAACGCGAGCGGCACCTATGGCAGCCGTGATCGCATCGAAGCGAGTGTCGGCGTGAACGCGCCGGTCGCCGACAGCGCCGCCGTGCGCGTTTCGGGTTTCTACCGCGAACAGGATGGCTTTGCCCCCAATGTTGTGACCGGTGAACTGTTCGGCGCGACCGAACGCTATGGCGGTCGGGCACAGCTCAGGTTCGAACCGACCGACACCCTGCGCATCGATCTCTCGGCCGACTATTCGCTCGACAAATCCAACCCGGCGCCGTCCGTTTTGCGGGCGATCGTGCCCGCCCCGTTCTTTCCGCCAGCGGCGCTCAACGATGTGCAGGACCCTGACAACTTCTACAACGTATTCGCTTCGAACAGTCCCGAAGCGCGCAACGAGACGTACGGTTTCTCAGGAACGGTCACGCTCGATCTAGGTGCGGCGACGCTCAAATCCATAACGGCCTATCGCGAACTCGATGGCTTCTCGACTGCGGACCCGGACGGTACGCGGTTCAAGCTATACGATCAGGACGTGACGACCCGGCAGAACCAGTTCAGC
>CAWISG010000001.1:0-141243 GCA_963838735.1 uncultured Alphaproteobacteria bacterium | reverse complement strand
TCGACCTGCACCCGGTTGCGGCCATCGGGGTCCATAATGAACAGTTCGACAATCGCGTTGTCGCTGCCTGCCACCGGATATCGCTGGTCGAATACCCTAGTGCCGGTTGCGCCAATGGCCGCGCGGGTGACGACACCGACGGGGCTTTCATCAGTGCGTTGCACGGCGATGCGGCTGTCGTCCTTGGCCCACCAGTATCCGGTCAGACGTCCCATTTCTTCTTGCGCGACGAATTCGGCCTCGCCCCAGCGGATCAGCTCGCCTTCCTTCGGCGTGACTGGCACCGCGTCCGCGCCCACCTCTCCCACAAACAGTCGCCGCTCGCGCACGAAGCTGGCATATTTGCCCGTTTCGCTCAGCTTGGGATTGAGCTCGCTTTCCTCCGTATCGGTCAGGCGCTGCACGGCACCGTCCAGCTTCGCCAGATAAAGGTCGCCATCTAGCGGGACCAGCACGCCGTTGCCGTCCGCCGTCCATTGATAGGATATGATACCCTTCAGATTGCCGACGCGCGCGCGCTCGCGCTGCATCTTTTCATCTTCTGACAGTTCGCGCCCGCTGCCCAGCTTCTCGCTATCGACCAGCATCGTCCATTCGCTGCTCTCGCGGTCATAGCCCCACAGGTCGTACCGCTCGCGGTCGTCGTCGCGGTTGCGCAGCAAAGTCAGATATCGGCCATCGGGAGACAGTTTCGCCTCGCGCGGCGACGCACCGTCGAGCGACGGGCTAGCGAAGACACGCTCGAACGTCAGGCCGGAAGAGGTTGCTTCAGCAGGCACGGGCGCTGCCTCCTGTGCGGCAAGCGGAGCCGCAATTGCCAACGCAGCCACACCGATTATCCAACGCATCCACTCTCTCCACCATTCAGCATGAAGCGCAGTCTTGGCGATGTTCCCGCCCGAATGCAAAACGCCGATACAAAAAGGGCGGCCCCGCAGGACCGCCCTTCGGTGTTTGCCAGGCTGAAAAGCGTCAGCTCTTGGGCGCGTTGACGCGGCGTTCCGCGATGCGCGCGCGCTTGCCGGTACGGCCGCGCAGGTAATAGAGCTTGGCGCGGCGTACGATGCCGCGACGCACCACGGTGATGCTGTCGACCGTCGGCGAATAGAGCGGGAACACACGCTCCACGCCTTCGCCAAAGCTCAGCTTGCGGACGGTAAAATTGCTGCCCATGCCGCGGTTCGACCGCGCGATGCATACGCCTTCGAAGTTCTGCACACGTTCTCGCGTGCCTTCGATTACTTTTACGCCAACGCGCACGGTGTCACCCGCGCGGAATTCGGGAATGTCTTTGCCAAGGTTCTCGATGGCTTCCGCCTCGAGCGTCTGTATCAGGTTCATTCGTCAGGACTTTCGTCTTCATGCCGCGCGCCAGAGGCAGGTCGGACCCGAGCGTTGGTGTAACGCTCCCACAAGTCCGGCCTGCGTGACCGAGTATGATCTTCGGACCGGCGCGCACGCCATGCCGCGATCTTCGCATGATCCCCCGATCGCAGCACTTCGGGAATCGTGCGCCCTTCCCACGATGCGGGTCGGGTGTATTGCGGATATTCGAGGAGGCCGTTCTCGAACGACTCCTCGGCTCCGCTGGAAGCCGCGCCCATTACGCCGGGCAGCAGTCGAATGCAAGCATCTAGCAGCATCAGCGCAGCGGGCTCCCCGCCCGACAGCACGATGTCGCTTACGCTGACCTGCTCGATCTGGGGCCGCGCTTCGAACAGGCGCTCGTCGAACCCCTCGAACCTACCGCACAGAATGGCTACCCGCGGCCCGGCGGCAAGCTGGCGAATGCGCGCCTGCGTGATGGGCACACCGCGCGGCGTCATGGCGAGGATGGGCGCTTCGGGATGCAAGCGAAGCGCGTGATCGACAGCAGCCGCCAGCACATCTGCCTTAAGCACCATTCCCGCCCCGCCCCCGGCAGGCGTATCGTCTACCTTGCGGTGCCTATCAGTGGCAAAATCGCGCGGGTTCACCGTTTCGCAGGACCAATCCCCGCGATCCAGCGCCTTTCCCGCCAGCGAATGCTGCAACGGTCCGGGAAACATCTCCGGATAGAGCGTGAGGATGGTGGCGGCGAAGGTCATCGCGTCCAGTCTTCGATTTTCAGACCGGGAATATCATCGAAATCCGCCAGATTTGCTGTAACCATAGTGGCATCCACGGACTTGGCATGTGCGCCGATCAGTCGGTCGAAGGCATGGCGTTTGAACGGCAGGCTGGCATAGGCTTTCGCGCAGAGTTCATCGAACGGCAGGATAGCTATCTGGGAAAGAAACATATCATATCCCTCCGGAAAGCCGGACCCGAAACCGCGCAGGAGTTCAGCATAGCTTACGGTAGAAATAGCCAGCATTTCCGGGTCTTTATGCGCTAATCGTGCAAGTACATTGGTTTCCAGCCTTTCAACTGCCAAAATTACGATATTTGTATCCAGCAAGTAGCGCAGCCTACTCATCCGGCTGGAATGGTCCTACGTCGGACGGGCGTGGATGGATGATGCGCTCTTCACGTGTGAAAGGACGCAGGCCGCACCCTTTCCCGACAAAGCTCATGTCCAGCCGGTCCGGCTTCTCGGCCACCGGCGTTAACACGAGTTCACCTACATTATTGTAGCGCGCCTTCCACCGGGACCCGACCTTAAGGTCGAGAGTCGCAGGGATCCGAATAGCTTTGGAATTGCCTGACTTGAATGCCTTAGCGAGGGGTTCGCTACCCATATCGACCTCCTGTATATACAGGTGTATATACAATCGCGCGTCGCAAGGGTCAATTCCGGCGTGCTGAACCAGTTATGGCTATGTCTACGCGAGCGGTCCGAACAAAGTCTGAGATTTGCGCGCCAGAATAGCGGCGGCGATCGTCATGGCAGATTCCGCCGTCACGAGGAAGCGGACATGGCATGGCGATCGCCGCCACCTATTCGCGTTAGGCAGGCTTACCCAGTCCAAGGCATCGATACCCCATATGCCCTTCCCTGCCCACGAGGATGCGTATGGTGTTCTGGTCGATGATGGTGAGCTTGCCCTCGATGCGATTGCCGCCAATTATCATGGTTATGCCGTCCCCGCCGGTAATTATGTAGCGGGCCCGGCCCTGCCGTGTGATGAAAGAGCCATCGGCACGATAGGTTGTCATATCGGCGGAGGCGCAGTTCTTCTTCGCGTTCCATTCGCCAACAAGGAAGGCTGCAAGGTCGGTTTCGGAGGGTTGCGCGGTTGCGGGACTGGCAACGAGCGCGGTGGCTGCGGCCATGGCCGCGACGGTGGAAACAACGTAGTGCATCGGGGGAAATCCCTTCCAGAGAAAAGTTTTCCGGTGCAGCGTGTCCGAATACACGGCACCGTTGCGACCCCGGACTTCCCTATAACCTAATGCCGCGCGCTTGCAATCATTCCTGCGCGAAAGCGTCCGCCACCACCAGCCGTTCCGCATTCCAGTCCGGCACGGCATTGGCGGTCAGCGGAACGAGATAACGCTTGCCGTTAGGTTTCTTGATTTCGACGAGATCGCTCGCGCCGTAATTCAGTACGTCGGCGACCGTGCCGATAGCCGCGCCGTCTTCGCTTACGGCAGGCAGGCCAAGCAGGTCGGCGTGGTAAAATTCGCCTTCGGCCAGCGGCGGCAAGGCCTCGCGCGGCACGGTCAGCGTGGTGCCGCGCAACGCCTCCGCCGCATTGCGGTCCGCGATTTCGGCGAAGCGCGCCACCGCGCCACCCTTGTGATCGTCGCGTACATTCTTCAGCGTCAATGCGCCGTCGTTGAAGCGCGTGTGCGCTTTCAGGCCGGCCAGCCCCTCGCCGAACAGTTTCAGCCGCACTTCGCCCGCCACCCCGTGCGCGCCGGTGACGGCGGCCAGGGTGAGGGGCTTTTGCGCAGTCACGAAAGATCAGTCCTTCTTGTCTTCGGCCTTTTCCGTTTCGGCTGCGGGGGTCTCAGCCTGCTTTTCCATCTCTTCCTGATCTGCGGTCGGGCCAGGAACGGGACCGCCTTCGTTCATTTCCTCGGCGATGGCGGCGGCATCCTGCGCGGTCGCTTCTTCGGACACGACATCGGCAACGGCATCGGCAACAGCTTCGGCGGTTTCTTCGGTCTTTACCGAACCGGTCGCAGTATTTTCGTTGGTCGCGTCGTCGTCAGCCTTGGGCGCATCCTTTTCGGCGGCCTCGGCAGCCTTCGCTTCCTCGGCTTCCTTCTTCGCGGCTTCCTTGGCTTCGGCTTCTGCCACCTTGGCGGCTTCTTCCGCTTCCTTGGCGGCTTCCGCGGCAGCTACGCCCTTGGCTTCCCGCTCTTCGGCGCGCTCGGTGGCCTTTTCGCCCGGCTTGGCCTTGTTGGGATTGTTGCGAGCGGTACGCTCCTTGATCCCGGCAGCGTCGAGGAACCGAAGCACGCGGTCGCTCGGCTGCGCGCCGACGCCTAGCCAATAGCGGATGCGATCCTCGTTTAGCTGGACGCGCTTCTCGTCGTCCTTGGCGAGCAGCGGGTTGTAGGTGCCGATCTGCTCCAGATACTTGCCGTCGCGCGGGCGGCGGCTATCGGCGGCGACGATACGATAATAGGGCCGCTTTTTCGCGCCGCCCCGGGAAAGCCTGAGTGCAATTGCCATGATGTATTACCTTTCGAGTGTATTTCTTTGATGTGAAACTATTTTCTACCGGGAAGTCCGGGCAGGTTCGGTGGGATTCCGCCTTGCGGACTGCCGCCAAGCGCCTTGCCAAGGCCCGGCATGGCGGCATCCAAGCCGCCACCCCCAAACAACGCGCCCAGCCCCTTCAGCCCGCCCATCTTCTTTATCTGCTTCATGGCGCGGCCCATATCCTGATGCATCTTCAACAGCTTGTTGATGTCCTGCACCCGCGTGCCGCTGCCCATCGCCACACGCCGCTTGCGCTTGGCATTCAGCAGTTTCGGATTGGCGCGTTCCTTAACCGTCATGGAACCGATCATGGCGTCCATATGGACCAGCACCTTGTCGTCCATACCGCTGCCAGCCAGCGCGGCCTTGGCTTTTTTCATGCCCGGCAGCATTCCCGCCAGCATGCCGAGTCCGCCCATCTGGTTCATCTGCTTGAGCTGGGTACGCAGGTCGTTGAGGTCGAACTGACCCTTTGCCATGCGCTTTGCCAGCGCCTCGGCATCGGCTTCGTCGATGGTCGCGGCGGCTTTCTCCACCAGCGACACGACATCGCCCATGCCCAGAATGCGGTCGGCCACGCGCTTGGGATGAAACACCTCGATGGCATCGAGCTTTTCCCCCGTGCCGGCAAACTTGATCGGCTTGCCGGTGACGTGTCGCATGGACAGCGCCGCGCCGCCGCGCGCATCGCCGTCCATTCGGGTCAGCACCACGCCGGTCAGTGGCACGTCGGCGGTGAAGCTCTGCGCAACATTGACCGCATCCTGACCTGTCAGGCTGTCCACCACCAGCAGCACTTCGGTTGGTACCGATACGCTGGCGACGGCCTTCATCTCGGCCATCAGGGCTTCGTCGACATGCAGGCGACCTGCGGTGTCGAGCAGCAGCACATCGCTGGTCTGCAAACGCGCCGCTTCCAGCGCGCGGCGCGCGATATCGACTGGCTGCTGGCCATCGACGATCGGCAGGGTCGCGACATCGACCTGTGTGCCCAGCACCGCTAGCTGTTCCTGTGCGGCGGGGCGATTGACATCGAGCGACGCCATCAGCGCCTTCTTGCCATACTTCTCGCGCAGCAGTTTGGCGATCTTCGCTGTCGAGGTGGTCTTGCCGGACCCCTGCAGCCCGACCATCATGATGACGACCGGTGGCTTGGCGTCGAGGTTCAGATCTTCGGTCTGGTCGCCGCCGAGCATCTCGACCAGCTCGTCGCTGACGATCTTGACGACCTGCTGCCCCGGCGTGACCGATTTGAGGACATCGATGCCAACCGCTTTTTCGGTAACCGCATCAATAAAACGCCGCACCACCGGCAGCGCGACGTCGGCTTCCAGCAGGGCGATCCGCACTTCGCGCATGGCGGCACGAACGTCGGCCTCCGACAACGCCCCGCGCCCGCGCAGACCGTCGAACACATTGCCGAGCCGGTCGGAGAGGGTATCGAACATGGTAGGCCGTCTCCTCAAATTAACGCGAAAAACGCCGGCGAACGGAACCCCGTCGGCCAGCGTGCGGTCCGACTACGGACCGTCTTGTCGATGCCATTGTGGAGCGAAGCGCCGCGTCGGTCAATCCGGCGGCACCTTGCCACCCCGGGTCGGGCCGTCGCCACACTCCCCGCAATGGCGAGGGCTGTATAGCCATTTCGTCGGATTGTGGACCTGAACGCCAGCGAAAATGGTGATGACGGAGAACCGGCGCGCAGCGGCCATAAGGCCGTGAGCACCGGAAGCGCACGTCAGCGCCATTTGCAGCAAGTTCAGGGCCGCAAGACGATGAAATGGTGGAGCCTAGCGGGATCGAACCGCTGACCTCAACACTGCCAGTGTTGCGCTCTCCCAGCTGAGCTAAGGCCCCGATATGGAGGCGCGCAGTACGGGCCCGCCTCCGGTATTGCAAGGATTAAGATGGGCAAGCACTAAGGCGTGCTCTAGCTGTCGTCTTCCTTGTCGTCGTCCTTGGTCGGCGCGACACCCAGGTCGCTGTCGTCGCCAAGATCGACATCGGAGTCGGGACGGTTCTCTTCCTCGTCCACATCGTCCAGATCGTCATCTGCCAGATCGCCGTCGGCCTCGCCGTCCTTCTTCTTCTTGTCGTCCTCGAACGGGATCGGCTGCTTGGTCTTCAGCACGGGTTCGGGTGTCCATTCTTCCGCGCATTCGATGCAGGTGACGGGATCTTCCTTGGTGAGATCGTAGAAGCGGGTGCCACATTTCGGACAGGTGCGCTTGGTGCCCCATGCTGGCTTGACCATGACAGTTCCTATTGGTTTGCTCGGCCTCGCGCGCTGAACTGCGGCAGGCGGGAAATTACGGATGTTGCGAGTGCGAGACGTGGGGCGTGCCACCCCGTGAATCAAGCGCCGCGCGGATGAAGGTGGCGCGCCTTGCCATAGGGTATGCGCGCTGTCAAAGCGGCGCGCATGCTGTCCGGCCCCACTCCTGCCCGTTTCGCGCCGACAGGGCCGTTGACAGGGCGGTTGCGCGTGCCGGGCGACAAGTCGATCAGCCATCGCGCGCTGATACTGGGAGCGCTTGCGATTGGCGAAACGCGCGTGTCGGGCCTGCTGGAAGGCGAAGACGTGCTGGCAACCGCCACCGCCCTGCGCCAGATGGGCGCGACGATCGCACGCGAGAAAAGCGGCATGTGGTCGATCCACGGCGTCGGCGTCGGCAGCCTGCTGCAACCCGCACAGGCGCTGGATATGGGCAATAGCGGCACCTCCACCCGCCTGCTGATGGGCCTGATCGCTAGCCACGGCATCACGGCGGCTTTCATTGGCGATGCCAGCCTGTCTGCGCGCCCGATGGGCCGCGTGATCGAACCGCTGACGCAGATGGGCGCATCGTTCACACCTTCGCCCGGAAACACCCTGCCGCTGATGATGGAAGGCTGCCTGCCTGCCGTTCCCGTCACGTATCGCCTGCCCGTCGCCAGCGCCCAGGTCAAAAGCGCCATCCTGCTTGCCGCGCTCAATACGCCGGGGATCACCAACGTGATCGAACCGGTGCCGACCCGCGACCACAGCGAACGGATGCTGCGCGGCTTCGGTGCGGATCTGTGGGTAACGGAGGCGGGCGGCGAACGTACCATCACGCTGCGCGGCGAAGCGGATTTGCGACCGCAGACTATCGAAGTACCGGGCGACCCGTCCTCCGCCGCTTTCTTCATCGTGGCCGCACTGCTGGTGGAAGGCAGCGATTTGATCGTGGAAAATGTCGGCATGAACCCGACCCGCGCCGGCCTTGTCGGTGTGCTGCGCGACATGGGCGCTGATATCGAGACGCTCGATCCGCGCGAGGTCGGCGGAGAGCCCGTCGCCGATTTGCGTGTACGGCATTCACGCCTGTCCGGCATCGCGGTCGATCCGGCCATCGCGCCCAGCATGATCGACGAGTTTCCCGTGCTGTTCGTCGCCGCCGCACTGGCCAAGGGGCGCACCGTTACTTGCGAGCTGCACGAATTGCGCGTGAAGGAGAGCGACCGGCTAGCCGCGATGGCCGCTGCCCTCGCCGCCATCGGCGCGCGGGTGGAGGAAACGCCGGACGGCCTGATCATCGACGGCACCGGCGGCGAACCCTTGCCGGGCGGCGGCCCCGTCGCCACCCGCCTGGACCACCGCATCGCCATGAGCATGGCAGTAGCGGGACTGGTCAGCCATGACGGCGTGACGATAGATGACACGCAGCCGATCGGCACCAGTTTCCCGACCTTTGTGACATTGCTGGATACACACACCGCATGACAGACTACCTCTCCCCCTTCGCTGCCGACCTGATCGGGTTCGCGGGCAGTTTCTGCATCGTTGCCGCCTATGCCTACAGCAATGTGGCCAAGGCGATGAACATGGTGCTGTTCAACGTCGTCAATTTCATCGGCGCCGCGCTGCTCGCAGTGTCGCTGACGGTGAATTACAACCTGCCGACGCTGGTGCTGGAAATTGTGTGGATGGCCATCGCGCTGTTCGGTCTGGCCAAAGCAATGCGCTCGCGGCGCGAAGCAGCTAATGTCTAGCGGCATGATCATCGCCGTCGATGGACCCACCGCGTCGGGCAAGGGCACCATTTCGCGCGCGCTGGCCACGCGGTTCGGGTTGCCCTTGCTCGACACCGGTCTGCTTTATCGCGCGGTCGGGTGGCAGGTGTATCAGGCGGGCGGCAATGCCGATGATGCGAACGACGCGCTCGCAGCGGCGAAATTTCCCGATACGCTGCTGGCAGACGATGCCTTGCGCGCCGAGGGCACCGGCAGCCTCGCCAGTCGCGTCTCGGTCCACCCCGCCGTGCGGCAGGCGCTGTTCGAACGGCAGCGCGCTTTTGCCTTGCAACCGGGCGGCGCGGTACTGGACGGGCGCGATATCGGCACCGTCATCGCGCCCGAAGCCGACGTGAAGCTCTTCATCACCGCCAGCATCGCCAGCCGCGCCGCGCGCCGCTTTGCAGAGATGCAGGATCGCGGCGAAGACACCACCTTGGAGGCCATTGCCGCCGACCTGCGCCGCCGCGACGCGCGCGATGCGGGGCGCACCGACGCCCCCCTTGCCGCCGCGGGTGACGCCGTCCAGCTCGACACCTCCGATATGGACCGCGACGCCGCCATTGCCGCAGCGGTCGCGATTGTCGAACGCGCGGTACGCTAACACCGGCCAACGCCTTTCCCGCACGCAATGCACGGCACACAGACCGGCGAATGGCAAATAACCCGCAGCCAGCCGGCGTTTCAGGCCACCCGAACTTTACCCCATCGACAGTATAACACCTGGTCGATGTCTCCCGACAAAAACGCTTGCGGGATGCGGAATCCTTGCGCTCGCACCGGAAGGCCGCTAGGCGCGCGTCCGTCTGCAGGCCCGTCTTTGGATTTGGCCCGCAAACACCCGCTACGGCATCCGGTCGCGGCGGGTCATTCGGCCCTCTTGGCCCGTGCATCCGCAATCCCGCGATACGCACGGAGGAAAGACCCCGGAAAAACCGGCGGCCGGTAGCAAAACGAAAGCACAATACACTCTATGGCTACTCAAGCTTCAGACCAACAAATGCCCTCGCGCGACGATTTCGAAGCCATGCTCAACGAGCAGCTCGGCGGCGCGGAAGATGGCGGCTTCGAAGGCCGCGTCGTCAAGGGCACCGTCACCAGCATCGAAGGCGGCAAGGCCATCATCGATGTGGGTCTCAAATCCGAAGGCCGCGTCGATCTCAAGGAATTCGAACGCGGCGACGGCCAGGAACATGGCCTCGAAGTCGGCAGCGAAGTCGAAGTCTATGTCGACCGCGTCGAGAATGCCGACGGCGAAGCGATGCTCAGCCGCGACCGCGCCCGCCGCGAAGCCGCGTGGGACAAGCTGGAAAGCGAATTCGGTGAAGAGAAGCGCGTCGAAGGCCGCATCTTCGGCCGTGTGAAGGGTGGCTTTACCGTCGATCTCGACGGCGCCGTCGCCTTCCTGCCCGGCAGCCAGGTCGATATTCGCCCCGTGCGCGACATCACCCCGCTGATGGACATTCCGCAGCCATTCCAGATTCTCAAGATGGATCGCCGCCGCGGCAACATCGTCGTCTCGCGCCGCTCCATTCTGGAAGAAACGCGCGCCGAACAGCGCAGCGAGCTGATCGACCAGCTGGCCGAGGGTCAGGTGACCGACGGCGTGGTGAAGAACATCACCGACTACGGTGCCTTCGTCGATCTGGGCGGGATCGACGGCCTGCTGCACGTGACCGACATGAGCTACAAGCGGGTTAACCACCCCAGCGAAGTGATCGAGATCGGCCAGACCGTTACCGTGCAGATCATCCGCATCAACGCGGAAACGCAGCGGATCAGCTTGGGCATGAAGCAGTTGGAAAGCGATCCCTGGGATGGCGTGGGTGCGAAATACCCTGTCGATGCCAAGATGACCGGTACCGTCACCAACATCACCGAATACGGCGCGTTCGTGGAACTGGAACCGGGCATCGAAGGGCTGGTCCACGTTTCCGAAATGAGCTGGACCAAGAAGAACGTCCATCCTGGCAAGATCGTCAGCACGTCGCAGGAAGTCGAAGTGGTCGTGCTGGAAGTCGATAGCGAGAAGCGCCGCATCTCGCTCGGCCTGAAGCAGGCAATGGGCAATCCGTGGGAAGACTTCGCGGAGAAGTTCCCGGTCGGCGCAACGGTGTCGGGCGAAGTCAAGAACGCCACCGAATTCGGCCTGTTCGTGGGCCTCGACGGCGACGTGGATGGCATGGTCCACATGTCCGACATCGCGTGGGGCATATCGGGTGAAGACGCCCTCGCGTTGCATCGCAAGGGCGAGGAAGTGCAGGCCATCGTTCTGGACGTCGATACCGACAAGGAACGCATCAGCCTGGGCATGAAGCAGCTTGAAAAGGGTGCGCCTTCTGCCGAGGGTTCCGCCGAAGGCTCGGTCAAGCGTGGCGATGTCGTCACTGTAACCGTGCTGGAAGTGCGCGACGGCGGCTTGGAAGTGCAGGTCGGCGACGACGGCGCGACCGGTTTCGTCAAGCGTTCGGACCTCGGCCGCGACCGCGACGAGCAGCGCCCCGACCGGTTCCAGGCCGGCGCGAAGGTGGATGCGATGGTCACCGGCTTCGACCGGTCCAAGAAGCCCAACTTCAGCATCAAGGCCCGCCAGATCGCCGAGGAGAAGGAAGCCGTACAGCAGTTCGGTTCCTCCGATTCGGGCGCATCGCTCGGCGACATCCTCGGCGAAGCGCTGAAGAAGAAGGAAGACTGATGTTTTGTGGGGGTTCGCCCATCCGGGCGAACCTCCTCGCTGGACGTCCTCCGCATCGCTGCGGACCCGCTGCGGGCGCGCGGTCGCGCTTGCGACGCTCGCGCGGCGGACGCTTAGCGCAACGTGCTTTGCGATCTCCAGCCAGCAGGTCGCGCGCGTCTGAACGAGACCCCTGCCTTTGCAAGGGGTTCAGCCGATAGCCTGGATTCGCTAAAAATAGGCCCGCCCTTCCCATTCGAAGCGGCAGGCCTTTCCTGCGTCGCCATTGGCGTTTAGGATGCGCCAATGCTTCAGGTTCACCAGTTCCCCTGCCTCAACGACAATTACGGCTTCCTGCTGCACGACACCGATAGCGGTGAATCCGCCTGCATCGATACGCCTGATGCCGCTGCCTATCTGCGCGAGGCGGAGGCGAAGGGGTGGCGGATCACACAGATCTGGAACACCCACTGGCATCCCGATCACGCCGGCGGGAACAAGGCGTTGCGCGAGGCGACCGGGTGCCACGTCGTCGGCCCTGCCGAAGTAGAGCGGATCGACGCACCGGATCGGGTGTTGGCTGACGGCGACACCGTGACGCTGGGCGCGCATGCCGCCACCGTCATCGACGTAGGCGGGCACACGCACGGGCACGTCGCATTCCACTTGGCCGAGGCGGGTATCTGCTTCGTGGGCGACAGCGTGTTCGCGCTGGGTTGCGGGCGGATGTTCGAAGGGACGGCGGATCAGTTCTGGGCCAGCTTGCAACGCATAAAAGCGATGCCGCCCGAGACCACGCTGTATTGCGCGCATGAATATACGCAGGCTAATGCTGCCTTTGCGCTGCATGCCGACCCCGACAACGCGGCTCTGCAACGCTACGCCGCGCAGATCGATGCAATGCGGGCGAAGGACGAACCAACCGTTCCGACCCAGCTCGACCGCGAACTCGCGACCAACCCGTTCCTGCGCGCCGACGATCCGGTGCTTGCGGCGAAGTGGGGCGGTGACAATCCGGCCGAGACCTTTGCGGCCCTGCGCGCGGCCAAGGACAATTTCTGACCCAAGCCGTTCCAGCGTGGATGCAGGCACTGCGGGTCGAGGCGCTGTCGGGCGACCTCTCCGGGGTGGCCTTGCGCGATGTTCCAGTGCCGGAACGCGCCGTTGGCCAGGTGCTGGTGCGGGTCCGAGCCGCAGCCCTGAACCATCCCGACCTGCTGATGTCGCGCGGCGCATACCAGTTCAAACCGGCGCTTCCTTTCACCGCGGGAATGGAAATGGCAGGCGAGGTCATCGAGACAGGGCCTGACAGCGCGTTTGCCATTGGCGACCCAGTTATGGGCGGCATGAAGACCGGCTGCTTCGCGCAGGTCTGCGCTGTACCCGAGGCTATGATGCAGGCTATCCCGACAGGGTTGGACGTTACAACCGCCGCCGCGCTGGGCGTGGCCTATCGCACCGCATACACCGCACTGGTCGAGTTCGGCAGGCTGCGCGCAGGGCAATGGGTGCTGGTCCACGGCGCGAGCGGCGGTGTCGGCATGGCTGCCTGCGATCTGGCGACGGCGCTGGGCGCGCGGGTGATCGCGACCACGCATCGGGCCGGAAAAATCGAGCGAATGCGGACCGTGGCGCGCGCGGAACATGTCATCTTGAACGAAGGCCGTTTCCGCGACGCCGTAGCAGACATCACCGATGGCGCGCTGTGCGATATCGTGTTCGATCCGGTCGGCGGCGACGTGTTCGATGAAAGCACCCGCTGCGTCGCGTTCGGCGGACAGGTGCAGATCATCGGCTTCGTCGCGGGGCGGATTGCCAGCGTTCCTGCCAATATCCCACTGATAAAGGGGTTCAGTGTAGTCGGAGTGCGCGCCGGAGAATATGCGCGGCGCTTCCCCGGGCGCGGCACGGCCGTTGGGCGGGAAATCGCCAGCCTCGCGGCACAGGGACGAATTGCGCCGGTCATCGACCGCGTGCTTCCGCTATCGCAATGGCGCGACGGCTACGGCGCGATGGCGGCAGGCGAAGTCATGGGAAAGGTCGTCTTCGAGCCGAACGAGGCTCCGTAGCGGCTCAAATTGCGGCGATAACCTCGTCCGCGACCGAACGATCCGCTGCCGCATCGTATTTGTCGGCGATGACGGTACGAGATGCCTGCGCGGCAGCTTCGGCGGCGCGGGCGCGCACTTCGGCGATAGCTTCGCGTTCGGCACCGGCGATCTTGCTTTCCGCCATCGCCTTGCGCCGTTCGACCATCGCGGCGCTGTCGGCTTCCGCCTTGGCGAGCAGCGTGTCCGCTTCGCGCCTGGCATTGTCCATCATCGCGGCGGCGTCCTGTTCGGCACCGGCGATCTTGGCAGCATACTCGGCGCGCAGAGCCTCGGCCTCGGCGCGCAAGGCCTTGGCTTCGTCCAGCTGTTCGCGAATGGCGGCAATCCTGCCGTCCAGCCCGCCGGTAACGAGCGCCGGAACCTTCTTCCACACCATGATGAGGATCAGCAGCAACATTGCCACGGCAACGACCTGATACGGTGCCATGCCGAACAGCTCAGGCTCGATATGCTTCACCGTGTCATCGGCCATCGAGACCGCCGCATCGGCGGTGTCGGTGGCGAACGCTTCAGGCAGGGAATTAGCCACGGGCGCCACCGGTCATCGCCTGCTTCACCGCCGATTTGGCGGTAGGCCTGGTAATCTTTAGCCCCGCCAGACGGGCCACGATGTCCTGCGTCGCTTCTACAGCCACGCCTTCTACCTCGACCAAGGCGGCCTTACGGGCTTCCTCGATCTCGGCTTCGGCCTTGGCCAGCTTGGTATCGAGCCGCTTCTGCGCCGCCGCGACAGTCTTCTCGGCCTTGGCCGCCGCCTGCGCCTTGGCATCGCCGATCAGCGCCTGCGCCGCCGCGCGGTTCTCGTTCTCGCGTACGCGCCATGCCTCTTCTTCGGCATCCGCCTGCGCCCGCGCGTCACCGGCAGCGGCAAGGTCTGCCGCAATCTGCGTGTCGCGTTGCGCCACCGTTTCCATCACGCGCGGCACCATGCCGCGCCCGATGGCGAAGAAGGTTATGCCGAAAAACACCAGCAGCCAGAAAATCTGGCTTTGGTAGGTGGCGGCGAGCTGGTCGATCTGGGGCATGGGTGCCTTCGGTTACCGCAAAAGGAACTGAGCGAAAAACGGCGCGGGGTGCGCCCGTATCGGGCCGCACCCCGCTCCCGTTTCTCTTATTGGAAGATCAGCAGGATGGCGATAACGAACGCGAGCAAGCCAAGCAGCTCGGCACCGGCGAAACCGATGAACAGGCGGCCCTGCTGACTGTCGGCCGCACCCGGATTGCGCAGCGCGCCCTCGAGATACTTTGCGAACACGTTACCCACGCCGATCGAGGCGAGCCCCGCACCGATTGCGGCGAGGCCTGCACCGAGCAGCTTTGCAGCTTCTGCTTCCATGATATATTCTCCTGTAAAAACGCGTCTTGAGGTTAGTGAAGGTTTTCGGCGTCGGCGATATACAGCGACGTCAAAAGGGCAAAAACATAGGCCTGGATGCCGGCCACCAGAATTTCCAGCGCGCTGATGCCGATCATCAGCAGCAGGCTCGGCAGGCCGATTACCACACCCCATAGCGGCCCGGCATTGGTGCCGTCGATGACAAATGTGGACAACACCTTCAACAGGATGTGCCCCGCCATCATCGCCACGAACAGGCGCAGCGCCAGACTGAACGGGCGCACCAGAAACGACACGAGCTCAATAAGGAAGATCGGCGGCACCATCGGCAGCGGTGTGCCTTCGGGAATGAACAGGGTGAAGAACTTCAGCCCGTGCTTCGCGAAGCCAACGATCAGCACGATGGAAAAGCTGAGTACGGCAAGCACGCCGGTAACGCTAAAGTGGCTAGTGAAGGTGAACGGGTGGATGCCGACGAGGCCGACCGGCACCAAACCAAGAAGGTTGGCGAACAGGATGAACATAAATAGCGAAAAGATGTAAGGCACATATTTGCGCCCGCCCTTGCCGATATTGGTTTCCAGCATATCGTCGATGAAGCCGGTAACGCTTTCAACAGCCATCTGCCAGCGGCCGGGCACCAGCTCGCGCTTCATCCCACCGATCATGAACACGAACAGCAGCACCGTGGTAATCATCATCCACAACGCGCTGTTGGTAAAGGATATGTCGATCCCGGCCATTTCCCATTCAGTAAAGGGCTGAATGGTAAACTGGTACATCGGGTCGACCTTGGCCGGTTCGCCTGCCGCTTCGGCTGCCACGTCAGTTACGTCCCTACGCTGTTGCGGCGCGGCACCTGCGGATCAATCCTCATCGGGCAAGTCCTTGGCCGATGGGTCCGCAGACGGCGCGCTTGCCATCCGGAAAATGTTTCTGAAGGCGACGATTATTCCGAAGAACAAGCCGACCAGCAGGCCCACCGGAGCGATATCGAAAATGCGGTCAACCGCAAAACCGATGATCAGTCCGCCGAGAATCCCGCCGATCAGGTCCGTCAGTACCCGGTTCCCTTTGCGCGTATTCGCATCGGTGCCGGATACCTGCGGCCGGTTGCGTGCATCTTCCCGCTCGCGCGCGGCAGCAAGCCGTGCTTCGAGCGCATCGATGCGCGCATCCTCGGCGATGGGTTCCCGTGCGGGTGTCTCGTCGCTCACGCCAGCCTCCTGTCAGGGAAATCGGCACGGGCAATAGGCACCCGCCGAGGGCGCGTGCTCCTTAAGCGGTGGCGGCGTGCCAAGTCAACCGCAGCGCACGGCTTCGCAGCACATTGTGGACACCCGCCGTCAGGGGCAGCGCGAATCCCGGTCGGGCGCGGCGGCGGTGCGGGTTTTCCAAGAGCCATTGGGCGCTTGATAGCGCTCGCCCGCTTCCGTACGCGCAATCGCCTGGCATCCGGCGGTGAAAGCATATTCTTCCAGCGTGGACCGCGTCGCCTGCGCACGCTCGGCATACACCGCACGGCGCTTGATATTGATATCGTTGACCAGCCGCCGCAGCGTGGCGGTTTCGGCACCGACGATATCAAGATACCCGTCCATCTTCTCGCCGACCTGGCCGGACGCGCGCGCTGAGGCATAGGCCGGATCGCGCTGCGCGTTTGCGACGGTGGCAAAGCTGCCCAGCGCCAGTGCGGCCGCAGCGGCCATGAACACCGGCTTTGCAATCGTTACATTCTTCATCTGAAGCCTCCTGCTTCGCGCCGTGCATCGTCAAAAGATGTCGGCATTATCCTCTATCGTGTCGCCCGCATCGGCTGCGAGGCGGTAAATCACTTCCTGGCGGATATTGATGTTCAGCTCGATGACGATCGGTTCGCTCGGCGCGGTGACGTTGATACACCCCGCCAACAATCCCAGACACACGCCAATTGCGGCAATGTGTCTCGCCGCCTGGCCAAACTCGATTTCCGCGACTTTCGATAACATCATGGCATTTGCTCGCTTTCTCGGCGCTGAATGGGATCTTTGGGCGTTTGCGGCGTGTGGTCTGGCGTTTTGGCAGGCGGCGGGTCCGGATCGGATGCCACATCGGCATCGGCCTCCGCCATGCTGTCGATCTCGTCCTGCGTGGTGCGTTCGCGCAGCCTGACGCCGTCATCGGTCAGCAGGCCCAGCTCGCGCGGGTCGCGCACGGTCGCCGGATCGTACATGGACTTGAGTGTGCCGATCAGCTTGTAGAACGGCGCGTTGATATTGATGTTGAACTGGATGGGCAGGTTTTCGAACTGGCGCGTGAAGATGTTGCGCGACGCGCCCTCGCCCTGCTTCACCCCGTCCAGCGTTATCTGCGACAGGATATCGCCGGTCAGCGGGCCGTCGATGACCACGTCCATCGTCTTGAAATCGAGGCTGCGCAGCATGGAGAAGGCGTAATTCGCCATCGTGCCCATGTCTTCATAGCTCAGCTCGCCGACATAGGAGAGGTTGCCGCCCGGCGGGCGCGAGCGCAGCGTGCCGCCATCGACGCGGCCATTACCCTGCGCATCGAACACCAGCGGCAGCGCCCCGTCGAACGTGCCGCTCGCCGAGATATTGGGCACATCGAGCGTCTGCACGAATGTCGCCGCGTCCAGCCCCTGCACCTCCAGAACGTAGCGCCGGGTTTCTTCGGCAGAGAGATTCAGCTGCGTGGGACGCAGATACAGCGTGCCGCCCATGAACGGCCATTCGCCGCCGCTGACGCCCAGAAAATGGCCGTCGCGCAGGGAGAAGGCGATCTGACCGTTCGTCACTTCGATGCCCGGATTGATCGAAGCGATGGCGATGCGCTGGTCAGGCGCAGTGGTTAGCGAGAGGAGGTCGGTGAAACGCACGGTGCCCGACGCGCCCTTCACCGGACCGAACGCAGCAGCGAGATCGAGATCTTCGGAGGAAAACGCTCCGCCGCTGGTGAGCGTTTCGGGGGTCCAGTCGATCCGGCCCTGCCCCGTTACCGTGCCGCGCACATTGGCGACGACACCCAGTAGCAGCTTGGTCAGATCGTCGGGCTGGAACGCCGGAGTAAAGGTGAGCGCCGGCACGATGAAGCGTGCGCCGCCCGCGCCCCGCCCCAGATCGTGCGTTATCGTCAGGTCGGCGATGCGGTCGTCAGCCTCGGGATGACGCAGCACGGCATCGGCGTCGATCACATTGTCGCGCAGGGTCAGCGTGCCGTCGCGGATGGCCAGCGGATAGAACCGGTCGTTTGGCTGGCGGTCCTCCACCAATCCCTGCGCATCGGTGAGTTCCAGCACGCCATCGGCATAGCGCCAGTCGCCGCTGGTGTTTACCAGGTCGAGCGATACCGCGGCGAGCGTCACAGCGGTATCGCTGAATGTCCCGTCGATACTGCCGGAGGAATCGAACCGCGCGGTCAGGCTGGACAGGGTAAAGCGGCTGGCCGAGGCCACCGGCCCTAGCGAGACATCGACATCGCGCGCCGTGGCGGTGCCGGGATAGGCAAAGCCGACCGGACCGCTGGCGATCCGTATCGGCGTGCCTGCCAGCGTTCCCGACACATCCAGCGCGGGGACGCCCGCCGCGATGGCCAGTCCCTGCGGCCCCGTCGAGACGATGGCGCGACCGCGCACCGGACACAGGCGCAGGGCGCGCTGGCTCATTTCAAGATTGGCGAAGGCAAAACGGTCGAAGCCGACCGTGGTGCAGCGTTCCCACAATGCCAGCCGACCGTCTGCATCGAGCCGCCCCGATATCGGCAGGCTCAGGTCGCGCACGCTTCCGCCCGGTAACCTGCCGCCAGCCGTCAACCGCCCATCGAAGCGCAGTGAGCCATCGGCGCGCTGTTCGACATCCAACGCCGGTATCGCCAGCCGGTCCGCGCCGACCCGATACGGATCCATGCGCAGCCGGAACTGCGTCCGCCCGCCCGCGCCGCGTTCCATCCGGCCGACGATGGTCGGCAGCCCTTCGCCCGCCGAGCGAACATTGCCCGACAATTGCGGCAGACCCCGCACGCCTTGCGCATAGCGAAGCTGCGAAGCGGACAGCACAACACCGCCGCCCGCATTGCGGACGGTTGCTTGCGGAACGATGACGCTGGTGCCCTGCGGATTGCGACGCGCCGTGAAGCGGGCGGCGATGGCGGTATCGCTCAGCTGTTGCGCCGAGGCCCGGCCAAACCGGTCGAGCAGCGCTGCCAGCATCGTGCCCTCGGCAGACACACGAGCGGTCCTGATGCCGGGTGCGAGAAGCGTCGCGATATCGGCACCGCGTACCTGCACCTCCCCGTCCGCCTCCCAGCGCGAATAGCCTTCGCGCAGCCGAATACGCGCATCGAGCGCGCCGGACGACAGCCGCGATCCGGCAAGTGTTGCGCCGCCTGTCGCAAGGTCCAGCACGGCGTCGATATCGCCCGCGCGCCATTGCGCCTCAACCGGCCCGCGAATAGCATCGCAGGTGTGCTGCCGGCCGCAGCAAGGCGCGCGATTTTGGTTTGCGTAGCGACAGAGACTTCGCTGAACTTCAGATCCGTCGATAGCGGTGGTCTGGAACGCTGCCATTCGCATTGCGAACGCACTGTTGCTGCATCGCACGTTTCCGAGGCGGACGGGGCCTTCGAAGTCCAGACCGTAATTGCGCATCTGCAAGGTGCCGAATGCCGTTGCCTGGCTCAGACGGCAGTCCGCGATGGCCAAAGCCGGAGCGGTCGCGGCGGCAGTGGCGGTAAAACCGCCGGACAAGTCCCCCTCCCCGTCCAGCTTCACGCCGACCGGACCGTAAGGGGTTTCGATCAGAGCGCGCCCGTCGCGCACAGCCAGGTCGATTGCCGGCAACCCGGCTCCGCTATCGTCACCGCCGAACAGCAGCGGATCGAGGCTGCCGAAGCTGATGCCGTCCTCATCCACAGCGCCGAACAGCCGCGCTTTGTCGACCGTGACCCGCCCCACGGTCGGCCCCGAAAGTATCGTGCGCCAGTTCCAGCCCAATGCCACCCGCATGCGGTCGATAGTCAGGTCCGGCCGCGCCGGATCGCCGATGACGATATCGGTCAGCACCTGCTCGCCCGGTCCGATCCGCTCGACATCGTAAGTCGCGGGCAGATCCAACGCGGCGAGCTGTTCGTCGATGACCCCGCTCGCCAGCCGGTCGCGCGCCAGCCATGCGCCCAGAACCGCCAGCGCGATCAACAGCACCAATGCGAACAGGAGCCAAAGCGTCCGCTTTCGCCACACCGGGCGCCGCGGCCCTTCGGCCTGCTGCGTGTCTGTCGTTTCGTGCGCCGCCATCGCCGCGCTACTTGCGCGGACTGCGGGGCAAAGGCAATGCAGGCCCGATGAACGAACGCGCTCCTGCCAAGGCGAAGGCCTTATCTCACGACGGAAAGGGCCATCGCGAACGGCTCCGCAAACGGCTGCTGACCGGCGGGGCGGAGGCGCTGGCAGATTACGAGGTGCTGGAATACCTGCTGTTCGCTGCCATCAAGCAGGGCAACACCAAGCCGGTCGCCAAGGCGCTGCTGACACGGTTCGGCGGGCTGGAGGCGGTGCTGAACGCCGACCCGGCAGCGCTGCGCCAGGTGAAAGGCGTTGGGGAAACCAGCGCCGCCGCGCTCGCCGCCGTGGCGCTGGCGGCGCGGCGTATGGCACGCGAGCAAGTCGAGAAGAAGCCGGTGCTGGGCAGCTGGCAGGCGCTGCTCGACTACCTGCGGCTGGATATGGCGCATCTGACGGTGGAGCGGGTGCGCGTGCTCTATCTCAACGCGCAGAACCGCCTCATACAGGATCACCATGTCGGCGACGGGTCGGTGGACGAAGCCGCCATTCATCCGCGCGAAGTCATCCGGCGCGGGCTGGACATCGGCGCGACCGCACTCATCCTCGTCCACAACCACCCCAGCGGCAATCCCGAACCCAGCCGCGCCGATATCCAAATAACGAACCGCATCGCCGAAGCCGGACGCCTGCTCGGCATCACCGTCCACGATCATGTCATCATCGGGCGCGACGGGCATGTTTCCTTACGCGCCAAAGGTCTGATCTAAATCGTGGCTTTCTTTTCGGCGTTACGCCGGACATCGCGTAATAGTCGGCAAGTTCAGGCGTCTGACGCAGCGTCGATATCGCGCGACCGCTGTGGCCAGCCGGTCCGCGCCGACCCGATACGGGTCCATGCGCAGCCGGAATTGCGTCCGCCCGCCCGCATCAGGCTTTGCGACAGGTAGGAGGCCAGGCAGCGAAATCGTGGTGTTCCGGTCTGTCCCTTCCCACACAATCGGGAGGGGAAGGCTTGCCATGCGCGCCGATGGGACGCAATCGCAATCGCGCAAGACCGCGCCGGCTTATGACCATACGCCAAACCACCGGAGTTTTCCATGATACCCCGCTACGCCCGCCCCGCCATGACCGCCCTGTGGGAGCCGGAGGCGCGCTATCGCATCTGGTTCGAGATCGAGGCGCATGCCACGCAGAAGCTGGGCGAGCTAGGCGTGGTGCCAGCGAGCGCCGGCAAGGCACTGTGGGACTGGTGGGCGACCAACCCCGCCATCGATGTGGCCGCCATCGATGCGATCGAGGCGGTGACGAAGCACGACGTGATCGCGTTCCTCACCTGGGTCAGCGAGCAGGTTGCCAAACACTCGGGCGGCGAAGACGCGCGCTTCATGCATCAGGGCATGACCAGTTCCGATGTGCTGGACACGACGCTCAGCGTGCAGCTGGCGCGGTCGGCCGATATCCTGCTGGACGATCTCGACGCGCTGCTGGCCGCGCTGGAACGCCGCGCGATGGAGCATAAATACACGCCCACCATCGGCCGCAGCCACGGCATCCATGCCGAGCCGGTCACCTTCGGCCTCAAGCTGGCGCAGGCCCATGCCGAGTTTGCCCGGTGCCGGACCCGGCTGGTCGCGGCGCGCGCGGAAATCGCGACCTGCGCGATATCGGGTGCGGTTGGCACTTTCGCCAATATTGACCCGGCGGTGGAGGCCTATGTCGCCGACCAGCTTGGCCTGACGGTCGAACCGATCAGCACGCAGGTCATCCCGCGCGACCGGCACGCCATGTTCTTCGCCACGTTAGCCGTGATTGCGGGGTCGATAGAGCGGGTCGCGGTGGAAGTGCGCCACCTGCAGCGCACCGAGGTTCTGGAAGCGGAGGAGTATTTTAGCCCCGGCCAGAAGGGGTCGAGCGCCATGCCGCACAAGCGCAACCCGATCCTGACCGAAAACCTGACCGGACAGGCGCGCATGATCCGCGCCTATGCCCTGCCCGCGCTGGAGAACATCGCGTTGTGGCACGAACGGGATATCAGCCATTCCAGCGTTGAGCGTTTCATCGGGCCGGATGCCTGCGTCACCCTCGATTTCGCTTTGGCGCGTCTGACGGGCGTGGTGGACAAGCTGCTGGTCTATCCCGAACGGATGCAGGCGAACATGGACCGGATGGGCGGCCTGATCCATTCGCAGCGCGTGCTGCTGGCGCTGACGCAGGCCGGGGTTAGCCGCGAGAATGCCTATGCAATCGTGCAGAGGAACGCGATGAAGGTGTGGGCCAGCGACGGCGCGCTGTCGCTGCGCGATCTGCTCAAGGCGGACGAGCACGTGACCGATGCGCTTTCGGAAGCTGAGATCGACGAGAAGTTCGACCTCGACTATCATTTCCGGCAGGTTGATACGATCTTCGCCCGCGTTTTCGGCACGTCGGAATAGGCACGCGCTGGACCGACCGCCGCCGCGCGCCTATCGTTGGCGACACTGTCTTGAAGGAGCCGTTCGACCATGCAGATTTTCCGCACGCTGATCTGGGTTTTGATCCTGGTAATCCTGCTAGCTTTCTCAGCCTTCAACTGGAAGCCGGTGGAAGTGCAGATCTGGGACAATCTGGTCCTGGAAACCAAGGTTCCGGCGCTGGTCATCGTCTCCTTTCTGCTCGGCCTTGATTCCGATGTGGCTGATCTATCGCGGGACCAAATGGCGGCTGTCGCGGCGCATCGTAACGCTGGAAAACGCGCTCAAGACCAATACGGTCACCACCCTGAAGGACGACCCCGATATCACGGTGCAAACGCCCGAGGAGATCATGGCGCCGACCCGGCCGTCGGACCCCGATCCCAACGATGACACCGGCCTGCGATGAACCCGGTCTATGTCGCCCTCGACCTGCCCACCCTCGATGAAGCGAAGGCGCTGGCGAAGCGGGTCAAGGGGCATGTCGGCGGGCTGAAGCTGGGTCTCGAGTTCTTCTGCACTCACGGCAGCCACGGCGTGCACGAAATGGCGCAGCTCGGCCTGCCGATATTCCTTGACCTGAAATTCCACGACATCCCCAACACCGTCGCCGCCGCGATGCAGGCGATCCATGTCTGCGAACCCGCCATCGTCACCGTCCATGCGGCAGGCGGGCGGGCCATGCTGGAAGACGCCAAGGCCGCCGCGGCGCACGGATGCAAGGTGGTGGCCGTCACCATGCTGACCAGCCTGGACGAACGCGACCTTGCGCGCACCGGCGTGACCGGCAGCGCACACGACCAAGTCATGCGGCTGGCCGAACTGGCCGAGGCGAGCGGGCTGGACGGCATCGTGTGTTCGGGGCGCGAAGTGGCGGACGTGCACCGGCAATGGAAGGACGGTTTCTTCGTCGTGCCCGGCCTGCGCCCGGCAGGCGCTGCGACGGGCGATCAGAAGCGCACCGTCACGCCGCGCGCAGCCCGCGACGACGGTGCCAGCGTGCTAGTCATAGGCCGCCCCATAACCCGCGCCAGTGATCCGCTGGCGGCGGCGCGGGCGATTGAAGAAACGCTCTAACCGAAGATTTGTGAATGACGATGGCAGTTAAAATCTGCGGCCTCTCGACACAAGACACTGTCGAAGCCGCAATCGCTGCAACGGCGTCGCATATCGGGCTGGTGCATTTTGCGCCGAGCCCTCGCCATCTCGCCTTGGCGGACGCTGCTGCGCTACGGGCCACAGTGGCGGACCGCGCTAAAGTCGTCCTGTTGACCGTCGATCTTGGCGAGAACGCGATGGCCGAAGCGGTTGACGTGATGCGTCCTGATATCGTCCAGCTCCAAGGGTCCGAAACGCCGGAACAGGCGGCTGCTCTCAAGACGCGGCATGGGGTCGAGGTGTGGAAGGCCCTCGGAATTGCGGACCGTTCGGCGCTGGTTGAGGCGCGACGCTATTCCGGGGCGGTGGACATGCTGCTTTACGATGCCCCGCCCCCATCGCCGGCAAGCACGCTGCCCGGCGGCAATGGCGAAGTGTTCGACTGGAGCCTGCTGGCGGGCTTCGACCATTGCGTGCCATGGGGGCTGGCGGGCGGGCTGACGCCGGACAATGTCGCGCACGCCATCGCGCAGACGGGTGCGCCGCTGGTCGATGTGTCGAGCGGCGTCGAGAACGCACCGGGCGTGAAGGATGTGGACTTGATCGCTGCCTTTTGCGAAGCGGCGCAGCGAACATGATCCGTTGCGATGCGCAAACCCTTGACCCGTTCGCCCTGAGCCTGTCGAAGGGCTGTCCTGTGACCTTCTAACGAGGGCAAAACAAAGAGCGATGCTTCGACAGGCTCAGCACGAACGGCGCAACAAACATGAACGCACCCAACTCCTTTCGCACCCAGCCGGACGAGCGCGGCCATTTCGGCGACTACGGCGGGCGTTTCGTGGCGGAAACGCTCATGCCGCTGGTGCTCGACCTGGAGCGTGAATACCGTGCTGCGCAGGCGGACCCCGCGTTCCGCGCGCAGTTCGACGATCTGCTGGAACATTATGTGGGCCGCCCAAGCCCGCTCTACTTCGCCGAACGGCTTACCGACGCGTGCGCCGCACAAGCGAGTAGCGGAAAAGGCGCGCAAATCTGGTTCAAGCGCGACGAGCTGAACCACACCGGCGCGCACAAGATAAACAACTGCATCGGCCAGATTCTTCTCGCCATCCGCATGGGCAAGACGCGCATCATCGCGGAAACCGGCGCGGGCCAGCACGGCGTCGCAACCGCCACCGTCTGCGCGCGGTTCGGCCTGCCCTGCATCATCTACATGGGCGCCGAGGATGTGCGGCGGCAATCGCCCAACGTCTTTCGCATGAAGCTGCTGGGGGCCGAAGTCGTCCCCGTCACCAGCGGGCGCGGCACGCTGAAGGATGCCATGAACGAGGGGCTGCGCGACTGGGTCGCGAATGTGCACGACACGTTCTACATTATCGGCACCGCGGCGGGCCCGCATCCTTACCCCGAAATGGTGCGCGACTTCCAAAGCGTGATCGGCGTGGAAGCGCGCGCGCAAATGCTGGAGCGCACCGGCCGCCTGCCCGACCTGTTGGTCGCCTGCATCGGTGGGGGGTCCAATGCGCTGGGCCTGTTCCACCCATTCCTCGACGATAGAGATGTGGCGATGCTGGGCGTCGAGGCAGCAGGACGCGGGCTGGACGGGAGCGAACACGCTGCATCGCTGTTGGGCGGCGCGCCGGGCGTCCTGCACGGCAACAAGACTTACCTGCTGCAGGACGAGGATGGCCAGATCACCGAAGGCCACTCGATCAGCGCCGGTCTCGACTACCCCGGGATCGGCCCCGAACACGCCTGGCTCAAGGATTCAGGTCGCGTGGAATATACGGCGGTAACGGATGACGAGGCGCTGGAAGGGTTCCAGCTGCTGTGTCGCACAGAGGGCATCATTCCCGCGCTCGAACCAAGCCACGCGATCTACGCGGTGGCGGAGCGGGCGAAGACGATGCCGGAGAATGCTGTGATACTTGCGAACCTGTGTGGGCGCGGGGACAAGGATATCTTCACCGTGGCCGAGGCGCTGGGGGTGGAGATTTGATGTTAATACCTTCGTCACGCACGGACTTGATCAGGCGGCGAGGTAACGAGAGGTTTGAAATACCCGGCTTCGCCAACCACCGTTCGTGCTGAGCTTGTCGAAGCATTGTCTTTCTTCCTGTGCTGTGCCCAAAGTGAAGTGCAGCCCTTCGACAAACTCAGGGCGAACGGATTGGCGAAGCGAAATAGGCTATTCCGCAAACTCCTTTGCGAACCCCTCGAAGTCTGAAGACGATGCGCAGTGCCACCAGCTCGAGGCGAACGGATCGGCATGAGCAAACATGGACCGCCCTACAAACACCCTGTCCTACACACGCCGCGGCGTGGCATAGGCGCTGCATGACAATCCTCGTCCTCATTACCGCAAAGCCGCGTTCATACGAACGCGTTTCTCCCGAAAACTTTTGCCCCTGAACAGTGTAACACGTGTCACGTGTCCTACATGCCGCAAACCCCTCCTGCTTGTAAAATCAGCTGGTTAGCAACCCGATGACCTCTGCAACCCGCCTTGCCGCGGCCTTCGCCAGCCCCGCCCTCGTCTGCTTCGTGACCGCGGGCGACGGCGACACATCGGCCAATCTCGATGCGCTGGTTGCGGGCGGTGCGGATGTGATCGAACTCGGCATGCCGTTCACCGATCCGATGGCGGACGGCCCGGCGATCCAGAACGCCAATTTGCGCAGCCTCGGCAATGGCACCACGACTGCCGACGTGTTCGCCCTCGCCACGGGCTTTCGCGCGCGGCACCCGGATGTGCCGCTGGTGCTGATGGGCTATGCCAATCCGATGGTGCGGCGCGGGCCGGAGTGGTTCGCGGACCAGTGTGCGACGGCGGGGGTGGACGGGGTCATATGCGTGGACATCCCGCCTGAAGAAGACGATGCGCTTGGCCCTGCCCTGCGCGCGTGCGGTATCGCGCCCATCCGCCTTGCCACGCCCACAACCGATACCGCGCGCTTGCCTGCGGTGCTCGAAGGATCGGACGGTTTCGTCTATTACGTCTCCGTTGCGGGGGTTACGGGTAAACAGCAGGCAGCAAGCGACAGTATCGCTGACGCGGTCGGCCGACTCAAGGCAGCGACCGACTTGCCCGTCGCGGTGGGATTCGGTGTCAGGACTCCGGCGCAAGCCACTGATATCGCAGCGATTGCCGATGGCGTGGTTGTCGGTTCCGCGCTGGTCGACCTGATTGAAAAACACCGAGCCAATGCACCAGCGCATTTGCAAACCCTGACCGCCGCGCTTGCGCACGCCGTCCACAATGCGCGATAGGCTGCACCCATGACTTGGCTCAACCGTGTTCGCAATTCGCTCCCGACCTTCGGCATCAAGCGGGAGACGCCCGATAATCTATGGGTGAAATGCGGCGGCTGCGACGAGATGGTGTTCGCCAAGGAGTTCGAGGACAATGCCCATGTCTGCCCTCGCTGCGACCATCATACGCGGATCGGCGCCGATGCACGGCTGGCGCTGCTGCTGGACCCCGGCTTCGACCTGCTGCCGCAGCCCGAAGTGCCCGAGGACCCGTTGAAGTTTCGCGATACCAAGAAATACACCGAACGCCTGAAACTGGCCCGTGCCAAGAACCCCCATCGTGATGCGTTCAGCACCGGCTCCGGCACCATAGACGGCCACCCCGCCGTGGTCGGCGTGCAGGATTTCGGCTTCATGGGCGGCAGCATGGGCATGGCCGTGGGCGCGGCATTCGTCGCCGGGGCGGAGGCGGCGCTGGAGCGCGGCTGTGGCTATATCGTGGTGACGGCGGCGGGCGGTGCCCGGATGCAGGAGGGCATCCTCAGCCTGATGCAGATGCCGCGCGCCACGGTGATGACGCGGCGACTGAAGGCGGCAGGCCTGCCCTATATCGTGGTGCTGACCGATCCCACGACCGGCGGCGTCACTGCGAGCTATGCGATGCTGGGCGACGTGCAAATTGCGGAACCGGGCGCGCTGATCGGCTTTGCCGGCCAGCGGGTGATCCAGGATACCATTCGGGAGAAGCTGCCCGATGGCTTCCAGCGCGCGGAATACCTGCTGAAACACGGCATGATCGACATGGTAGTGCATCGCAAAGAGTTGCGCGGCACGCTGGCGCAGCTGCTCGGCTACATGCAGGGGGACAAAGCGGCGTAGTGTCTGCTGGCTAACGCTCGGTCCTGTGCACTAAACAGAAAGGACTCTCCCACTTGGACTTCGGCACTTCGTCCGACCCTCGCGTGCAGGCGCAGCTCGACCGGCTGGCGACGTTGTCCTTGCCGCAGGGACGGTTCGGTCTGGGGACGATGCGCGCGCTGATGGCACGGCTGGGCGATCCGCAGAACTGCCTGCCGCCGGTATTCCATGTCGCGGGGACCAACGGCAAGGGATCCACCTGCGCCTTCCTGCGCGCGATGCTGGAGGCTGACGGAAAGTGCGTCCATGTCGCAACCAGCCCGCATCTGGTTCGCTACAACGAACGCATCGTGGTCGCAGGCGAGGAAATCACAGACGGCTCGCTCGCCGACTTGCTGTGCGAAGTGCTGGACGCGGCGGACAGGCTTTATGGCGCAGAAAGCCTGGCCCCCAGCTTCTTCGAAGCCACCGTCGCTGCCAGCTTCCTTGCTTTTGCGCGCACACCCGCCGACGCCTGCGTGATCGAGGTCGGTCTTGGCGGGCGATTCGATGCAACCAACGTTATCGAACACCCCGCCATGTGCGGCATCGCGGCCCTCGGCATAGATCACGAACGCTTCCTGCTGGCCCCAGAAGACGGCGTGCCGCAAACGCCGATAGCCCGGATCGCGTTCGAGAAGGCGGGCATCATTAAGTCGGGCCGCCCGGTCGTGACCCAGTCTCAAACGCTCGATGCTGCGCGCGAGATCGGGAGGGCTGCCTCAGCGGCGGGCGCGCCACTGGCGATGCAGGGCGTCGATTGGCATGTCAGCACGACGGCCACCGGCCTGCATTACGAAGACCGCCATGGTGCGCTTGCGCTGCCCTTGCCTGCGCTAGCCGGACCGCATCAGGTGCAGAATGCCGGGCTGGCGATGGCGATGCTGCGGCACCAGGATGCGGTGTCGGCATCGCGCGACTCGATAGCAACCGGATTGCGCACCGCGCGCTGGCCGGGGCGGTTGCAGCGACTTCCCGACGGCATGTTCGGCACCAACCGCGCGCTCTGGCTCGACGGCGGACACAACCGCAACGCTGGCGAGGCGCTGGCGGCGCATTTGGCGGGCACGCGCCTGCACCTGGTGCTTGGAATGCTGGAGGCGAAAGACCCCGCCGCCCTCGTCGCGCCACTCGGCGATAGCATCGCAAGCCTGACCATCGTTCCGGTACCGGGGCACGAGGCGCACCCGGCCTCCGCCTTCGGTGCTGAAGCACGCCGCGCGCCGGACGTCGCTTTGGCCCTCGCCGCGCTGCCCGATGACGGCCTGCCGGTGCTGGTGGCAGGCTCGCTCTATCTGGCGGGATCGGTGCTGCGCGAGGCGGGCGCAATGCCGGGCGGAGCTGCCTGAACCTCCGGCGCAACGACACCCGAAGCGCGTCCGGTACGGCGCTGCCGATACCATTCCATCAGACACAGAACGACAGCGATAAACCCGATATACGTCGTGAAAACAAAGACATCGAAATAGCCACGCCCTTCGATCATCTCGCCCAGCGCGCCGCGCCCCAAAGTGCCGACCAGCAATGTCAGCGAAGACAGCAACGCATACTGCACCGCGCTGAAATTCTTGTTCACGATGGAGGAAAGCCAGGCGATATATGCCGCCCCCGCAATGCCAATCGCAAGGTTCTCGAACATGATGGTGAAGGTCAGCTTCGCCAGTCCAACCGGGTCGACGAAGAAGATACGCGCCAGGAAATCGATAAGCGCGGTAAAGCCGATGGCGTCGCTGCCCGCCTGCATCAACGCCCCGCCGCGGGCCAGGTCGGCGTAAAGGAGGTTCGTCAGTGCCGCCAGCAAGGCACCTAGCGTCAGGGTCAGCATCCGCCCGAAAACGGTCAGCATATATCCGCCCAGCGCCAGACCCAGCAGGATGGCGAACACCCCGAAGAACTTGGAGGCAAACGCGACCTGGTCATTGGAATAGGCCAGCTCGCCCAGATAGAAAGGATAGGCGAACGTGCCCCAGATCGCGTCGCAAATGCGGTAGGTCAGCACTACCGCAAGGATCAGCACGAGCGACCAGCCGATGCGCCCGACGAACTCGACCAGCGGCAGCAGCAGCGCGCGATAGAAATGGTCCATCACGTAACCGCCGCCCGTTGCGGCAGGCGCATCTTCGGTCAGCAGGTTGCGGCCCGCCTTCTTCTGCGATGCAAGCCAGCCTGCGATCAGCGCGGGCAGCACGATAGTGGCGACGATGATCCACGGGCCGTAATTCAGGGTGAAGTCGGTCGGGTTCGGCCGCTGTTCCGGCGGCAGCGCCAGCGACATGTACATGAAGGTCAGCACCACGCCGATGGCAACCGCCCACAGCACGGCGACGATGGCCAGCGCCCTGCCCCGCACCGCAGGCGCAAGCTCGCCTTCGTGGCGCAGTGCGACCAGCAACTCGTCCTCGATAACCGGTGCACCCGCCTCCTGCCGCCCCCGGTCGCTATCGGGCGCGAACAGGCCTGCAAAGCCGATCGCAAGCAGGATGCCGCCCATCAGCATATAGGTCTGCGGCCAGCCGATGCGTGCCGCGATAATCAAGCCCAGCGCACCGCCGACCAGCGCTGCCAGACGGTAACCCATCTGGTATACCGTCGACAGCATGTCGAGCGTGGCGACCTCGTCCGCCACGTCGATGCGCCAGGCATTGATGGCGATATCCTGCGTGGCCGAAGCCAGCGCGCCGATACCCGCCAGCAAGCTGAACCAGCCGATGCTTTCATTGCTCGGATTGCTGAGCGCCAGCGCCACGAGGATCACGCCAAGCAGGATTTGCGCAGGCACGATCCACTGCTTGCGCCGACCCAACCTGCGCATCAGCGGAATGTTGACCTTGTCGATCAGCGGCGACCACAGGAACTGGAAAGCATAAGCAAGCCCGATCAGCGAGAAGACGCCCATCGTTTCCAGATCGACCTCGGCCTCGGAAAGCCAGGCGAACAAAGTGCCGAGGAACAGGGCAAACGGCAGACCGCTGGCAAACCCGAACAGCGCCATGAAACCGGTCTTGCGATTACCCAGCGCGCGAATCACTTCGCGCCAACCCGGCTTCGGCGCGGGCTTCGTCGTTGTCGCTGCCGCTTCGGCCATTCGGGAATACGCCTTTTGCTTTTTCGTACTTACATCGGCAACACTAGCTGTCCGTCCCGCGCATAGGAAGCCGCAGATGAACGCCGTCGACACCCGTGAGGCCACCACCCGGCAGCCAACTGCCGGCCAGCGCGCGTTGGTCGAGGAGGTTGCGCGCAATACCGCGCGTCCCAAGGGCGGGATCCGCACCGTTCCTGCAAGCGTCTATACCGACCCGGTACAATGGAATGCGGAAAAATCGCTATTGTTCGACCGGCAACCCCGGCTGATCATGCCGAGCGCCGTCCTGCTGGAACCCGGCAGCGTAATGCCGCATGACGGAACCGGGCAACCCCTATTGCTGGTTCGCGATACGGATGGGCGCGCGGGCGTCTTCCTGAACGTCTGCCGCCATCGTGGCACACGGCTGGTCGAAGGGGAGGCAGTGCGATGCGCGCCCCGGCTGGTGTGCCCTTATCACGCATGGACCTATCGCCTCGACGGATCGCTGCAAGGTGTGCCCCGCCCCGAAACCTTTCCTGGCCTCGACAAGGCAAGGATGGGTTTGCGGGAACTGCCAAGCTACGAAGCAGGCGGCGCGATCTGGTACGCGGGTGCAAAAGATGCTGACTTTGCGGACGCTGCCATACTGGGCGACGATTTCGCCGCACTCGGAATGGCGGACTCGGTTGTGTTCCGCCGCCGCACGCATACGGTTGCCGCGAACTGGAAGCTCATCATGGATGCGTTTCTGGAAAGCTATCACGTCACGCGCCTTCACGCGCAAACGATCGGGCCGTTCTTCAAGGATGGCGTGACCGCAGGCGACATGATTGGCCCGCATGCCCGCTCCGCCGTAGGCCGTGTCGACAACATGGCGGGAATGGACGTGGGGGATATGGCGGCGGTGCGTCGGCACGTTACCTTCGCGTATCAGACACTGACCGGCTGTCTTGTCATTCCAAGCCCGGATTACCTCAATGTCATGGTGGTCCTGCCGCAGAACGAGCGCAGTACGCTTGTTGAAAACACAATGCTCATTCCCGAAGCGCCTGCCGACGAAAAGGCCTCGGCCCATTGGGAGCGAAGCTGGAAATTGCTGGATGAGGGCGTTTTCGCCAGCGAGGACTTTCGCGCAGCCGAGCTGGGGCAGCAAGGGCTCGAAAGCGGTGCGCTGGAACACCTGACACTGGGCACGCTGGAAGGCGGCGTGGCGCGGTTCCATGACGAAGTGACGCGGGCAATCGCCTCCAGCTGAAGATGCAAAAAAGCCCCGCCCGGCGTGAACCGGACGGAGCTTTGCATTTGCTCGACTGCAGCGTCAGTCGAATTGGCTGGTCAGCCGGTCCGCCATGCGCTCGCCTTCGCAAACCTGTGTGTAGCCCTGCTGCACGATCTGACGCGCCGGCGCGGGCAGCGAATCGTCCTTCAGAGCCGCCTCGAACTTCTCTTTCAGATAGTCCTCGCCTTCTTCGACCCGTTCTACGGCGCCTTCGTTTTTATCGCCGAACGCCGTCGTAATGTCGGTCCACACGCGGTGCGCGCCACCCGAAAACGAACCGTCTTCACGCGCCGTGCCGCCCATCTGGACGATCTGCGCATTCATTTGGCCGACCAGCTGCCGGCGTTCCTGCGCGCTTTCGCGCAAGGTTTGCGCCAGTTGAGCATTCGTCGCTGCTTCCGCCGCCTTTTCGTATCCGAGTACGCTGTCGATGGTGGTGTCGGTCAGTGTTTCGAGTGCATTCAATCCGTTGCTCATAATGTTCTCCGTTATGGTGTTATGATGCCTGAACGCGACACGCGGTACTTCTATCCCTGACCTTTGGTATCCGGACGGCTATCGTACACGCCTCAACGCAGCTATCGCCACCCCATGACCAGCTATGACCCCGCCGCGCCGCGTCCCGAAGGACACCGCATTGCCAAACTGCTCGCGCGGGCCGGCGTCGCCAGCCGCCGCGAAGTGGAACGCATGATCGGCGAGGGGCGCGTGGCGCTCAACGGCGACGTGCTGCAGACCCCCGCCACCATTATCGAAACGCTGCGCGGTGTGACCGTGGACGGCAAGCCGGTGGACAAGGCGGACCGCACGCGGCTGTTCGCGTTCCACAAGCCGACCGGCCTGCTGACGGCCGAGCGCGACTTTTCGGGTCGCCCTACGATCTATACCGCTCTGCGCAATACCCTGCCCGCTCGATGCCGGTCGCGTGATGCCGGTCGGACGGCTCGATCTGAATACCGAGGGTCTGTTGCTGCTGACCAATGACGGCGCCCTGAAACGTGAGATGGAGCTGCCGTCGAGCAACATCCCGCGCACCTATCGCGCCCGTGCCTTTGGCGAGGTTTCGCAGGACGCGCTGGAGAGATTGATGGACGGCGTCACCATCGACGGAATGCGCTACGGCCCGATCAACGCTAACAAGGAGCGCAGTTCGGGCCGCAACCAGTGGATCGAAGTGACGATTACCGAAGGCAAGAACCGCGAAGTGAGACGGGTGCTGGAATGGCTGGGTCTGAAAGTGAACCGGCTGGTCCGAACCGCCTACGGTCCGTTCGGCCTCTCCGACTTGCCACGCGGCCAGGCGGTCGAAATCCGCAAGCAGGACATCGACCGTTTCCGCAGCGGGCTGAAGCCGGTTAAGGCATGAGAATTATCGCGGGCGATTGGCGGGGGCGCAAGCTGGCCACGCCAAAGGGCGAAGTCACCCGACCAACCGGCGACCGCACGCGCGAAACGCTGTTTTCGATGCTGGCCAGCCGCTTGGGCGGCTTTGCCGAACTGACCGTGCTGGACCTGTTTGCCGGATCCGGTGCGCTGGGATTGGAGGCGCTTTCGCGCGGTGCGGCGCATTGCGTGTTCGTCGAGCGTGACGGCGCTGCGCTCGACGCCATTCGCGCCAACATAGCCACGCTCGATGCACGCCGGCGGTGCGAGGTGCGCGCCGGTTCGGTGCTTGAGTTGGGACCGGCAAAAACACAGTTTGACCTCATCCTGTTGGACCCGCCTTATCAAACCGGTGCGGGTGTCGTCGCGCTGGAGCGATTGCAGCGGTTGGGCTGGATCGGGCTGGCCTGCTGGATCGCGCTGGAAACATCACGCGGCGAGGTGGCGGCAGTGAAAGGTCTCGACATCGATGCGACACGCAATGTCGGCAAGGCGAAGCTGACGCTGTATCGCCCTGCCGACCTGGTTATGGAAGTGACGGACTAGTCGGGGTCGCCCGTCTGCTCTTCCGGCTCGCTATCACTCTGCGGTGCAGGCTTTGGGGCGGGATTATCGGGGCGTATCGTTTCGTCGGCTACCATTGCCTCGATAGTCTGCCACGCTTCCGCCTGTTCGGCTTCGGTCATGGCAATCAGGCGCGCGCGGTCCTGCGCGGTCAGCCGCATGAATAGCGCGCGGCGCTTGGGCGGCAGCGCAATCGCGTAGGCATCGGCTTCGGGCGACAGGACCGGATCGGTGGTCTGAGCCTGGTCTTCCATCGGCTCCTCGACTTGCGGCGGCATCGCATCCGGCGCGGGCGGCGGAGCGTTCGCTACCGGTTGAGCCGAGGCTGCGATCGGCATGGCCAACAACGCGACGCCAGACGTCTTAAGGACAGAATTGAAGCGCATGGGATTTTCCTTTTCTGGTTCCCTGCGCAACGCACGTGACATAGGTTGTTCGACCCGCATCTGACGCACGGTGAGTCTCGTCTGGCGAAGTCGATCCGGATTGGCAAATGTCCGCAGAGTTTCACCGACGCCCACACTCAGGCGGTCGGTTCCTGTGCCGTAAATCGGCCGAAACGCCGCGATACCGTAACGTCAATCGGCTGGCGGATACCTGTCGAACATCGGCAGGCGATGCGCATTCGCCATCCAGCCGATCCGTTCCGCCACCTGGATATGCGCTTCGGCAGGCAAGTCTTGCGGTTCGTCCAGCGTGGCCGTCTGCACATCCACCATGCCGGGGATCAACAACTCGTTGGAATAGAACAGGCCCGTGCCGCACTGGATGCAGAAATAACGCCGTGCATGCTCGCTGCTGGCATAGATCGTCGGCTCGCCGGTCACGGTCAGCGCGCTGTCTGGCAGCATCGCCCAGCCGACCATCGGCGCGCCGCTGGAGCGGCGGCAATCGACGCAATGGCACAGCGAATGGTTCAGCACATCGCCGGTGATCTCGTATCGGAGCGCGCCGCAATGGCAGCCGCCGGTAAGTTCGCCAGTAAGGTCAGGCATCGCTACTCCCTCCGTCTTGCCAGACACCCGCCTGTTCCCTAGCTGTTCACATGCCCATGTCCAACCCTGAAACCCTTCCCGCTGTGCGCAGCGAAAGCGACGTGCCCGCCTATGCCGCGCGTCTGAACGAACCGCAGCGCGAGGCTGTGCTGACAACCGAGGGGCCGGTACTGATGCTGGCAGGCGCGGGCACAGGCAAGACCGCAGCGTTGACCGCACGTCTTGCCCATCTTGTCGCTACCCGCCGCGCATGGCCCAGCGAGATCCTGTGCGTCACCTTCACCAACAAGGCCGCGCGCGAAATGCGCGAGCGGGTCGGCGGGCATATCGGCGATGCGGTTGAGGGGATGCCGTGGCTCGGCACGTTCCATTCCATCGGCGCACGCATGCTGCGTCGCCATGCCGAACTGGTCGGCCTGCAATCCAATTACACCATCATCGACACTGACGACCAGCTGCGCCTGCTCAAGACGCTGATCGCCGATGCCGAGATCGACGACAAACGTTGGCCCGCACGGCAGCTTGCCGGACTGATCGATCGCTGGAAGAACCGCGGCCTGAACCCGCCGGATCTCGATGCCGCCGAAAATGAAGCCTATGCCAACGGCAAGGGCCAGCAACTGTATCGCGCTTATCAGGAACGGCTTAAGACGCTGAACGCCTGCGATTTCGGCGACTTGCTGCTGCACATGCTGAACATCCTGCGCAACGAGCCGGAGGTGCTGGCGCAATATCGCAAGCGGTTCAAATATATTCTCGTGGACGAATATCAGGACACCAATCAGGTCCAGTATCTGTGGCTGCGGCTGCTGGCGCAGGAGCACAAGAACATCTGCGTGGTGGGCGACGATGACCAGTCGATCTATTCGTGGCGCGGCGCGGAAGTGGCCAATATTCTGAAGTTCGAGAAGGATTTCCCCGGCGCGAAAGTTGTCAAGCTGGAGCAAAACTATCGGTCCACACCGCACATTCTGGGTGCGGCATCGGGCCTGATTGGGGCAAACAGCGAACGGCTGGGCAAAACCTTGTGGACGCAACACAATGGCGGCGATCCGGTGCGCGTGATCGGCATCTGGGACGGACCCGAAGAAGCGCGCCGCGTCGGCGAGGAAATCGAGCGGATAGAACGCGAAGGCGCTTCGCTCGACGAAGTCGCCATCCTCGTGCGTGCGCAATACCAGACGCGCGAGTTCGAAGACCGCTTCATCCAGATCGGCCTCGCTTACAAGATCATCGGCGGTTTCCGGTTCTACGAACGCGCAGAAATTCGCGACGCGCTGGCTTATTTGCGCGTGGTGGCACAACCGCAGGACGATCTGGCGTTCGAGCGCATCTACAACCAGCCAAAGCGTGGTCTGGGCGCCAAGACGCTGGAGAAGATGCACCAACACGCGCGCCGCACGCAAATGCCGCTGGCTGCCGCCTCGCTCGACCTTGCCGATAGCGACGAGTTGCCTAAGCGAGCCGCCAATACCATCGGCGATTTGATGCGCAAGTTCCTGCATTGGCGCGAGATCGCGGACGGCCTGTCGCCGGCCGAATTGCTACGACAGGTGATGGACGAAAGCGGCTACGACGTCATGTTGGAAGCGGAGCGAACGCCGGAAGCCAAGGGCCGCATCGAGAACCTGTCCGAACTGGCCCGCGCAATGGAGGAATACGACACGCTGGGTGACTTTTTGGAGCACGTTAGCCTGGTGATGGACAATGACCGTGGCGATAATGCCGAGACGGTGACCATCATGACAATGCATGCGGCGAAGGGGCTGGAATTTGACAATGTCTTCCTGCCCGGTTGGGAAGAAGGCGTATTTCCCAGCCAGCGGGCGCTGGACGAAGGCGGTTTGGCTTCTCTGGAAGAGGAACGCCGTCTCGCCTATGTCGCCATTACGCGAGCCAAACGCCATTGCACCATTCTACACGCGGCGAACCGGCGCATTTACGGGCAATGGACCAGCTCCATCCCCAGCCGTTTCATCGAAGAATTGCCCGACGAGCATATCGCGAGCGAAACCACGATGAGCGGCGGTGCCTCCCTCTGGCGCGCGAACTGGAGCGAAAACGACGATCCGTTTGCGCATGTCAGCACTGAACGGCCCGACCATTCCAAAGCGCGTGGTCCCGGATGGCAGCGGGCGCTGGCGACAGGCTACGAAACCAAGCAGGCGAAGATTTCCGAATCGCGCCGGAGCGCCGCCAGTTTCGCTGCTACCCCGCGCCCGGATATCGCGGTGGGACAGCGGGTATTTCATGACAAGTTTGGCTATGGCTTCGTGATGGACCACGAAGGCAACAAGCTGGAAATCGAATTCGAAACCGCCGGTGTAAAGCGCGTGATCGACAGCTTCGTGAAAGCAGCGTGACGCGCTAGAACAGGCCACCATCGAAGGTGTAGGTCAGAGCGACGCCGCCCGAATACTGGTTGCGCGACCCGAATGCCGCAACGACGGGGGAGTTCGCCGCATCGCTGACGAGGCGGTCATATTTAGCATAGCTGTAGATGCCCCAGTGCGGGGTGAACTGCTGAATTAAGCCGACCGTTCCCCCCACCGACTGCACGCCGCCGCCAGCATCGTAGGCAGGCAAGCCTGACGCAAACGCATCGGCGGGTGCGACCCCGAAATACGCGTTCTGATACGTATCGTCGGCTAGGGTAACGCGCGGACCTGCCGAAAAGACGGTATCGTCGCCGCTACGCAGCACGACATCTGCGGATACATTCGCGATCAGGCCGTCATGGCCGGAAACGCCCTGTCTCACTTCACCCCGGACCCGAAAATTGTCGCTGAGGTCATACTGCGCAAAGCCCCCTATTTCGAAGCTGAAACCGACTTCCGGCAGCACACCGCCGACGTCGCTCGAACGCCGCTTGCCCTGAAATCCTAGCGATGGCCCGACCTTGAAACCTTCGCCCCGCAGCAACGTGACCCCGAAACTTTCGTCCACCGCTTCGAACGCGAAGTCCTGATCGGTGCGGCCTCGTGCAATATCGATCAGCGGTCGTACTACGACGCTATCGGCACCGGGATATTGCGGCACCAGTTGCGGACCAAGGGCAATACGGGTGCGTGATCCGGCGTCATCCTGCGCCGCTGCCACGGTGGGCATGGCACTGGCAATCAGGACGCAGGTTGTAAGTGTAAGGGTGCGGAACATAAGACTGGCCTTCGTCGAACAGCTTAAAAAAATAGATACGGGTGCGTTAATCGAAACCGACGCCGAGGAAGTCGGGTTTCGGGCCGTTCCATTCTCCGGCTGGCACCGGCGGTTCGCCGTCGCGACGCGCCTTGCGGGCGGGCTTGGCATCTCGCGGCGTTGCATTGCTGCGAGCAGCGGCTTTGGTCCGGGGTTTCGGTTCGGGCTGTTCCTCCACGCGTTCCGGTGTCTTGCGTCCACGCGCCCGTTTGGGCCGCACGTCCTCAGCATCGTTCTCACGCTTCGCCGGACGTTCGCGTTTCGCTTCGCTGCTTGCCTGAACCGCCTTGGCCGGCGCGATATCGACCCGCACATCATCCTTGCCGAATATGGGGATGACCCCACCGGTCAGCTTCTCGACATTCTCGATGGCTTCCGCATCGGCGTCGGTAACGAAGGTGAAGGCGCGACCCTTCGCCCCGGCACGACCGGTGCGTCCGATGCGATGCACATAATCGTCCGGGTGCCACGGGGTGTCGTAGTTGAAGACGTGGCTGACGCCCTTGATGTCCAGCCCCCGCGCCGCGACGTCGCTGGCGACCAGGATATTCATGTCGCCGGTCTTGAACCGTTCCAGTTCCTGGTTGCGCGTCGCCTGGTCGATATCGCCGTGAATCTCGCCGCTCATGAACCCGCTTTTCTGCAACGACTTGTTCAGTTCGCGCACGGTCGTCTTGCGGTTGGAAAACACGATGGCGGTTTCGACGTGGTCATTCCGCAGGAGCCATTCCAGTGTTTCGAGCTTCTTGCGCGGAGCTACCGGCACTTTGAATGCCGTAATATCCTTGTTCGTGCTGGCCGCCCGGCTGACTTCGATGCGCTTGGGATTGTTGAGAAACGTCTTCGCCAGCTTTTCGATGGGCGGCGGCATGGTCGCCGAAAACAGCATCGTCTGTCGCGTTTCTGGCAGCTTGTCGCAGATGAATTCGATATCGGGGATGAAGCCCATGTCGAGCATCCGGTCCGCCTCGTCGATCACCAGCAGCTCGCAGCCGTTTAGCAGAATCTTGCCTCGCTCGAACAGGTCCATAAGCCGACCCGGTGTGGCGATCAGCACATCAACGCCCTCGTTCAGCGCCTTGACCTGATCGCCCATTTGCACGCCGCCGATAAGCAGCGCCATTTTCAAATCGTGGTTCTTGCCGTATTTCTCGAAGTTCTCGGCCACTTGCGCCGCCAGTTCGCGCGTCGGTTCCAGAATCAGCGAACGCGGCATAAGCGCGCGGCGGCGCCCGCTTGCCATGATGTCGATCATTGGCAGCACGAAGCCTGCCGTCTTGCCGGTGCCGGTTTGCGCGATGCCAATGATGTCCTTCATCATCAGCACCGGTGGAATGGCTTCTGCCTGAATGGCGGTGGGTTCGGTGTAACCGGCGTCCGCAACGGCTTTGAGCAGGTCGGGGGAAAGGCCGAGATCGGCGAAGTTCATGGGTATTTGGGGTGTCCGAATGATGCGGCCCGTACCGGACCGGTGGCGCGCCTTACGTACAAAACGCGACGCTTGCACGCTGCCCTTGCTGGCACACGGCGGAAAAGTCAAGAAATCCGGCGCGGGCTGCGGCGCCCCGCAACCGGCTCCAAAACAGCCAAAGTCAAGTGCCGTCGCGCAACATGTGTCGCAGGCGGGTCAACTCGCATTTCGCGCCGGTACGCGATTGCAGCTTGTCGCGATTGATGCAGACCTTCCCGTCCTTGCGCGGCTCGACGTAAAAACCGGAGTAGAAATCGCGCGAGGAACATGCTTTTTCAAGGTTCGCCGCCACAATCCGCCGGTCCTTGAGGAACAGCATCAGCCGGTTGTCCTCCATCGGCGCGACACCGGCGACGCTCGACAAGGCGAAGCATTTGCCCATCTTGTGCTCGACCACCGGCCGACGGCGATCGCGCCGGGGGGGCATGGAAACGAAATCCGCCGTGCCGGCCTGGCGCGGAGAGATGCGGATAATGACCCGCTGCTGCACTCGAACTTGCGCAATTACCGGCGTGTCGGCGATCGGCTGCATCGTCGATACGGGAAGTGCGCGCTCCGCAGTGTCGCTCGCGGAAGCGGCAGGCAGGGCGAGCGCGAGGGGCAGGAACAGGCTGGCAAAACTGGGCATGGACGAAGGGGGGAGGAGCGTTCCGATAGCGGCGGGAATATGAAGGTGTCCACGCCGCTCTAGCCGCAACGATTGAATGCTAGCTTAACTGCCCCTCTCGACGGACCGGGCGTCTAGTGGATAAGGCGCGGTACATGTGTGAACCTCACACCTTTCTCGAAGCCGCAGAGGCCATCCTCGGACCGCGCGGGTTGATTCGCGATGCCGGGCAGATTGCGCCGTGGCTGACCGACTGGCGCGGACGCTATACCGGGGCGGCGCTGGCGCTGGCGGCACCGGCGGATACGGCGCAGCTGTCGGCCTTGCTTACGCTGTGCAGCGCGCAGGGCGTGCCGGTGGTGCCGCAAGGCGGGAACAGCGGTATGTCCGGCGGCGCAACGCCCGACGATAGCGGCACGGCGCTACTGCTGTCGCTGCGACGGTTCGACACGCTTGGCGAGGTGGACCGCGATGGCGCAAGCATCACGTGCGGGGCGGGCGTGATCCTGCAGACGCTACACGATGCAGCCGAGGCAGCAGATATGCGCTTCCCGCTGACGCTGGGTGGCAAGGGTTCGGCGACTATCGGCGGATTGATCGCAACCAATGCGGGTGGAACCCAAGTGCTGCGCCACGGCACGATGCGGGCGCAGGTGCTGGGGGTCGAAGCGGTGCTGGCCGACGGCAGCGTGCTGAACCGCCTGACCCCGCTCAAGAAAGACAATCGCGGCTTCGATCTGACGCAGCTGCTGATCGGGTCGGAGGGAACGCTGGGCATCATCACGGCGGCAACGCTGCGGCTCGTGCCCGCGATTGCTGCACGCACGGTGATGTGGGCGGGCCTTGGCTCGGTCCATGATGCGCGCCGCCTGCTGCTCCACGCGCAGGCCAGCGTCGGCGATGTTCTGGAAGGGTTCGAGATATTGCCTGCCCATTCGCTCGACGCAGTGCTCGACTATTTGCCGGACGCGCGGGCACCGCTGACAGGGATGCACAAATGGCACGCGCTGATCGAGCTGGCAGGCGACGCGGACCAGGCGGACGCGTTGCCTGACCGCGCGCAGGCCTTGCTGGAGACGGCGTTCGAGGCCGGACTGATAGCGGATGCGACCATTGCGGCGAGCGATAGCCAGGCGGAGGCGTTCTGGCTTTTGCGCGATTCGATCTCCCCGGCAGAGCGCGCGATCGGGCCGGCAATGCAGCACGATATTAGCGTCCCGGTCGCGCGGATGGCGGACTTCATAGCGGAGGCCACAGCCGCAGTCGAAGCGCTGGAAGTTGAGGGAAGTTTAGGCCGGAACCGGGCTATAGCATTCGGCCATCTGGGCGACGGAAATGTGCATTTTCACGTCCTTGCCCCGCCCGGCACACCGGCGAGCTGGATGGATGATAAAGGTAAGAAGATCAGTGCTTTCGTCCACGATATTGTCACGCGGTATGAAGGTTCTATCAGCGCCGAGCACGGTATCGGCCAGATGAAAGTGGACGAGCTGGAGCGGCTCGGCGATCCGGTGTCGCTTGACATAATGCGGCGCGTCAAAGTGGCGTTGGATCCGACGGGAATCCTGAATCCCGGCAAGCTGCTCGTAGCGGAACCTAACCGCTAGAGCAGTCGGCTTGCATGTGGCGGGGGCTGGCATTACAGCGCGCGCTTCACATCGGGTACCGCATTTCGCCACGCCCCTTCCCCTGTCTCGATTTTCGGAGATACCGCGATGGCCAGCGCGCCGCAGTCCACCCTGCCCCTGTTCTACAAAGACCTGATGCCGCTCAACAGCCGCGACCACTCCAAATACAAGAGCAAGCCGATGGATTCGGCGAACTGGCTGAAAGGCCAGCACGCGATCCCGCTTACGGTGGACGAATTCGTGCAGGCACAGCGCGATTTTCCCATCGTGTTCTCGTCGGGCGATAACCCCCTGCCGCTGGCGCTGATGGGTCTCAATGAAGGCGTGAACATCTTCGTCGACGACGATGGCAAGGTCAACGACCCGATCTACATACCCGCCTATATCCGCCGCTATCCCTTCATGCTCGCCAAGCTGGACGACAAGGCCGATACGCTGTCGCTCTGCTTCGACCCCACGGCGGAATCGGTCGGTGAATTCGACGAAGGCGAGGCGTTGTTCGATGGCGAAAAGGCCAGCGAGCAGACGCAGAACGTCCTGAAATTCTGCGAGGATTTCGAAGCGGCGGGCCAGCGCACGAAGAACTTCATCGAAGAGCTGAAGAAACATGATCTGCTGATGGACGGCGAGGTTGGCATCACGACGCCGGACAACCCCGAGAAGCCGTTCGTCTATCGCGGTTTCCAGATGATCAACCAGGAAAAGCTGCGCGAAGTGCGCGGTGACGTTTTGCGGACCTGGAACCAGAACGGCATGATGGCACTTGTCTATTCACAGATTTTCTCGATGGAACTGATGCGGGCAATCTTCGGCCGGCAGCAGGCGCAGGGCAAAGGCCCCGACCTCAGCGGCGGCAAGACCGACGCACAGGCCTGAAGACGTTATTCGGCGGCGACCGGCAAGGTCCGTTCGTCGCCGATACGCTGCGTTTCTTCGCCCAGCGCGCGTGTCAGCGCAACAATGGCGTCCACCACCCCGCCCCAACCCGCGCCCGCATCATTATATGCACTGTCGAGGTAGAGATCGCGGCTTATTTCCAGCTGCATGGCATGGATGCCGCCCGCCGGATCGGCATGGCGTTCCAGCACATATCCGCCCGCATAGGGCCGGTTATGCGCGCATGGACCTGCCTGCGCCAAACCCTCCTGCCCCGGACGTGCCTGTGGCGAAAGCACACGCAGCGCGATTGCGGATAGCCGGTCGCTCGCCGCGGCCCCGAACCGGTCACCGATGACATAGTCCGCCGCGGCCTGCCCCGTTGTCGCGGCTTTCAGGGGTGGCATGGAATGGATGTCCAGCAAAAGAACCGCGCCGAACAGGTCGCGATATCCGGCCAGAGCTTGCCCCAGCGCCGCGTGATACGGCGCATGGACCTGTCCGATCCGCGCATCCAGCGCCGCACCGGCCAGCGGGTGGCGCCAGATTTCGCCATGTCCGGCCACCCGGCGCGGAACCAGCCCCAGCCCGCCGCGCACCCGGCGGCTCGCCCCTGCCCTGTTTGCACCCACCCCGTTTTCTTTGTCGGCACCAGCGCCGCCCGGCGCGCCCTCCGCCACCATCGTCCAGTCGATTTCATCGGCTGCGCGGTTCAGGTCGATCATTGCGCGCGGTGCTTGCGCGGTCAGCACCGCCGCGCCTGTTCGCGCACCGCTTTCCCGTGCCAGCCGGTCGACCAGCCGGTCCTCCAACGCGAGCGCCGAGGATACCGGATGCCGCATCGCCGCCCACAGGGCTTCGGGATAGGTCCGGCCGCCGTGCGGTGCGGCGAGAATAACCGGCAGCGCAGGCGCTTTTGGCGTGACCAGCGCAAAGGCCGGCTGGCGGGTTCCGGGTATGGTTCCCCCGCGCATCGTCCGCGAATCGGGGCCGGATTGGAGTGACGCTTTCATCGTCCTGCGCTGCTGCACGGCAGGCGACGGCATGTCAAAATGGCGGTCCTACAAGAATTTCTTTTGAATTGCCGTGTCATACAGGGTCACACGGTGGATCGGGACAGGATTTCTTAAGCGAACGCGGCTATAGCCGACGCCATGAACGAGACCGCCAAACTCCGCATTCTTCTCGCCGAAGATGACGATGCAATGCGCACCTATCTTTCCCGCGCCCTCGAAAATGCCGGATATGCGGTCATGTCGGTGGATCGCGGCACGGCGGCGCTGCCCTTGCTGGAGGCGGATCATTTCGACCTGCTGCTGTCCGATATCGTGATGCCCGAGATGGACGGTATCGAACTGGCCCAGAAATGCAGCGAGATCAGTCCGCGCACGAAGGTGATGTTTATTACTGGCTTTGCCGCCGTGACGCTGAAAGCCAGCCGCGAACAGCCGCAGGCGAAGGTGCTGTCAAAGCCGTTCCACCTGCGCGATCTGGTGCTGGAAGTGGAACGGATATTCGCAGGCGAAGCAGCGGCCATGCTTTAGACACGGTAGACGACAGACACCGCTTGCGCCGCGACCGGCAGCCCGCTACTGCGCGCGCCTGCCGACTGCTGGAAACGGCACGGCAACAACGATGGTGCGGGCGTATAGCTCAGTGGTAGAGCACTGTATTGACATTGCAGGGGTCGGAAGTTCAACTCTTCCTACGCCCACCATCGTTTCCTCCAGTTCCAAAAGCTGAATGCCACGCGATTGTAACCGGTAGCGGGTCCGGCACGATTTGCCGCGTCGGGTGTTCGTGGGGTATGAAACTCCTTCTTCTCGGCCCCACGGGCGACACCGGCAAACACGTTCTTGAACAGGCGCTTGCCGCAGGTCATACGGTGCGTGGTGTCGAACGCGATTTCGACGACGGTTTTTGTAACGATCCCGCTTTCGAACCGTTCGTAGCCGATATCCTCGAGGACGGTCTGGGCGATGCCGCCGATGGATGCGATGCAGTGATTTCGGCGCTCGGCCTTGGCCGCGACCCGCAGACGCTGGCCGACCCGCCACCGCTCTATACCAAGGGCGCGGTGCGTATTGTGGAGGCCATGCGTCGCGCCGATGTAAAGCGGCTGGTTGTGATATCCGCCGCCTTTGCCGCGCGCGATGCGGGCGTGCCGTTGTGGTTCCGCGCTGCCACCGTGCCGTTGCTCGGTATCTTTCGCCAGATGGCTGCGATGGAATATGTGTTGGAGGCGTGCGACGATATCGACTGGACGGCGGTGCGCCCCGGATGGCTGCTCGACCGCGACCGGACCGACGGCGCTCAGACCTCCGCCGACGGACTGCCGAACGGTACCCTGCGCACGCGCCGCGCGGATCTTGCCGCGTTTCTGCTGGAATGCGCCACGAAAGACGTTTGGGTAAAGCAGCGCCCCTTCGTTGCCCGCCCCGAAGCCATGCACCTGCAAACCCCACCTGCGCTGCTTGAAGAAATACTGCCCGTCTAGCGAACGGGGCAAAAGGGCCGTCTTGAACGGGGGCCACCCTCTGCTACAGCGCGCTGCAACCGATTATCCGGATACAAAAAGGGCAACAGGCAGTCATGCAGAAAATCCAGGTCAAGAACCCCGTCGTCGAACTCGATGGCGATGAAATGACGAAGATCATATGGCAGTGGATCCGCGAACGGCTCATCCTGCCCTATCTCGATGTTGACCTGAAATATTACGATCTATCCATCGAAAGCCGTGATGCGACCGACGACCAGATTACTGTCGATGCCGCCAATGCGATCAAGGAACACGGCGTCGGCGTGAAATGCGCCACCATCACGCCCGATGAGGCGCGCGTGGAGGAATTCGGCCTCAAGAAGATGTGGGTCAGCCCCAATGGCACGATCCGCAATATCCTGGGTGGCGTGGTCTTCCGCGAGCCCATCGTGATCGACAATGTGCCGCGTCTCGTCCCCGGCTGGACTCACCCCATCGTCGTCGGGCGTCATGCGTTCGGCGACCAGTATCGCGCCAAGGATACGCTGATCCCCGGCCCCGGCAAATTGCGGATGGTGTTCGAAGGGGCGGACGGAAAGAATATCGATATCGACGTGTTCGAGTTCGAAAGCCCCGGCGTCGCGATGTCGATGTACAATCTCGACAACTCGATCCGCGATTTCGCGCGCGCCAGCTTCGCCTACGGGCTGGACCGAAAATGGCCGGTCTATCTCAGCACCAAGAACACGATCCTCAAAAAATACGATGGTCGGTTCAAGGACCTGTTCGAGGAAGTGTTCGAAGCCGAATATGCCGACGCTTTCAAGAAGGCCGGCATCCATTACGAACACCGGCTGATCGACGACATGGTCGCCGCCGCGATGAAATGGAGCGGCAAGTTCGTATGGGCGTGCAAGAACTACGATGGCGACGTGCAGTCGGACGTCGTGGCGCAGGGGTTCGGCTCACTCGGCCTGATGACCAGCGTGCTGATGACGCCCGACGGCAAGACGGTGGAAGCCGAAGCCGCGCACGGCACCGTCACCCGCCATTTCCGCCAGCACGAGCAGGGCAAGGCCACCAGCACCAACCCCATCGCCAGCATCTTCGCCTGGACACGCGGCCTGATGTATCGTGGCAAGTTCGACGATACGCCCGAAGTCACGAAGTTCGCCGAAACGCTGGAGCGGGTGTGCATCGAAACGGTCGAGAACGGCCAGATGACCAAGGACCTGGCGCTGCTGATCGGGCCGAAGCAGAACTGGCTGACGACGGAGCAGTTCTTCGAAGCCATCGTGACCAATCTCGAAAAGGAAATGGTTGCGTAGCGGAGGCGCCAAATGGCGCAGCGCCGCGTGAAGCAGGAAAAATTCGGTTCGCGGCGGTTGGAAGTCCGCAATGCGCGGATGAAGGATGTGCGCGGGATATCCGCGCTTGTCCGGCGGGCCTATGACGACCTGCCTGCCTACACGCAGAGCGAGATACGCGGGCAGATCAACAATTTTCCCGAAGGCTGCTGGGTCGCCCTGCTGGACGAGGAAGTAGTTGGGTACTGCGCCAGCATGCAGTTGCCCGAACCGGTCGTTTTCGCGCCGCATGACTGGGACGAGATTTCGGGCAACGGCTATGGCAGCCGCCACGATCCTACCGGCGACTGGCTCTACGGCTACGAGATGTGCGTCGATCCCAAGGTGCGCGGCGTACGCATCGGGCGGCGGCTTTACGAGGAACGCCGTGCGCTGGCCGAACAGCGGGAACTGACCGGCATCGTCTTCGGTGGCCGCATGCCGCATTACCGCCGCAACCGGCGCAAGGTGGACGGACCGGAAGACTATCTTGAACAGGTCGTCAGTGGCAAGCTGCACGATCCCGTCCTGCGCTTCCAGCTCGCCAACGGGTTCGAACCTGAACGTATCGTCGAAAATTACCTGCCCGAAGACAAGCGGTCCGACGGCAACGCGGTGCTGATGGTCTGGCGCAACCCCTATGTCGAACGCGACCAACCGGTTAAAAAACGCCTGCCGCGCGGGGTGGAGGCGGTGCGCGTCGCCACCTGCCAGCTCCAGGCGCGGGCGGTAAAGGATTACGACGAATTCCTCGCCGCGATCCGCTATTTCGTCGATGTCGCGAGCGATTACGAAGCGGATTTCATCGTCTTTCCCGAACTCTTCACGCTGATGCTGCTGAGTTACGAGGAGAAGGTGCTCTCGCCGGTCGAAGCCATCGAGCGGCTGTCCGAATACACCCCGCGCCTGAAAGCCGACATCTCCGACATGGCGATGCGCTACAACATCAACATCATCGCCGGGTCGCACCCCACCCGCATGGACGACGGCGACATCCACAATGTCGCCTATGTCTGCCTGCGCGACGGGGCGGTGCACGAGCAGGAGAAGATCCACCCCACCCCCAACGAACGGTACTGGTGGAACATCAAGGGTGGCGACACCATCGACGTCATCCCTACCGATTGCGGCCCCATCGGCGTACAGATCTGCTACGACAGCGAATTCCCCGAACTCAGCCGCCGCCTGGCGGACGAAGGCGCGCGGATCATCTTCGTGCCGTTCTGCACCGACAGCCGACAAGGCTATCTCCGCGTGCGATACTGCGCACAGGCCCGCGCGATCGAGAACCAGTGCTTTGTCGTGATGAGCGGCAATGTCGGCAACCTGCCCAATGTCGGCAATATGGACATCCAGTACGCGCAAAGCTGCATCCTGACGCCGTGCGATTTTCCCTTCGCGCGCGACGGCATCGCCGCCGAGGCCAGCGAAAACGTGGAAACTCTGACGATCAGCGACATCAACCTGGCCGACCTGAGCTGGGCACGGGCGGAGGGCACGGTGCGCAACCTCGCCGACCGTCGCTTCGACCTCTACCGCATCGAATGGGACGACGACGGCCGTCACCCCGGCAAGACCAAACCACGTCGCGCTCCATTGGGCGGGGCGCATGGCGGCGGTGGCTGACGCTGCCCGCGCGCAAACCTGCGTGACTTGACGCGAGCGCCGCTCTAACCCGCTCGCATGGCGGCAGAACTCGATACGGCATCCTTCAGCGATGCGCTGGTAATCCTGGGATCCGCCGGGATCGTCATCCCGCTGTTTGCCCGGTTCCGCATCACCCCGGTCATCGGGTTCATCCTCATCGGTATCCTCGTGGGGCCCTACGGCCTTGGCAAGCTGGTGTACGACCACCCCTGGCTGCAACACGTCACCATAACCGATCCAGAGGCGCTCGCGCCTTACGCCGAATTCGGCATCATCCTGCTGCTGTTCACCATCGGGCTGGAGCTGTCGTTCAAGCGGTTGTGGCAGATGCGCAAGCTGGTCTTCGGCCTCGGCGCGCTGGAACTGCTCATCATCGGTTCCATTGCGGCTGCGGCGCTTTCGATGCTGGGCCAGTACTGGACCGGCGCGCTGGCGCTGGGCTTTGCACTTGCCTTCTCCTCCACCGCCATCGTGCTGCCGATTGCCGGTACCACCTCGCCGGTCGGGCGCGCGGCCCTGAGCATGCTGCTCTTCGAAGACATCATGATCGTGCCGATCATCTTCGTGCTGGGTGCGATGGGACCATCGGCGGAGGGCGGCTGGGAGGGGCTGGTCGATACGCTCATACAGGGCGGCATCGTGGTGGCGGTGATGATGATACTGGGCCGTATCGCCCTGCCCCGTCTGTTCGCGCAGGCTGCTCGCACGAAAAGCCCCGAACTGTTCCTCGCCGCCAGCCTGCTCGTCGTCATCGCCGCCAGCCTGGCGACCGCTGCTGTCGGCCTGTCGCCCATCGTCGGCGCGCTGATCGCAGGCCTGCTGATCGCAGAGACCGAGTATCACGGCGAAGTCGAAAGCATCATGGAGCCGTTCAAGGGGCTGGCGCTCGGCATCTTCCTGATCACCGTCGGCATGAGCATCGACCTGCTCACCATCCGCGATAATTTTGCTGCCATCGCAGTGGCGGTGGTGCTGGTGCTGGTGTTCAAGGCGCTTGTCACCGGCATGTTGCTGCGACTGATGGGCGCACGGCGCAGCACGGCGGCGGAAACCGGCATCCTGATGGCCAGCCCGTCCGAGACCACGCTGATCGTCATGTCGGCGGCGGGTGCGGCGCTTGCTGATCCAGCCGGGTACAGTGCAGTTCTGGCAGATCGTTACTGCCATCGGGCTGACCGTTACGCCTCTATTGGCGCGGTTGGGCCGGATGATTGCGCGGCAGGTCGAACCCACTCCCATCATCGACGCGCCGCAAGATGGCGAGCATCCGGTCATTATCGTCGGCGCGGGCCGGGTTGGTCGCTTGGTCGCGCAAATGTTGAAAGCGCATGACAAGCCCTACATCGCGATAGATGCCAATGCGGACCTGATCGAACAAGCCAAGCGCCACGGGTTTCGCGCCACCTTCGGTGATGCAGGTCGGGGCGAGGCAATGGCGCGACTCGGCGTGGCCGACGCGCCCGCCGTGGTCCTGACGATGGACGAGCCGGTACTGGCCGAACGGCTGGTGCGAAAACTGCGCAAGGAGCATCCCGGCCTGCTGATCGTCGCCCGCGCGCGTGACGGTATACACGCCGCCGAACTGTATCGCGCCGGGGCCAGCCATGCCGTGCCGGAAACGCTGGAAAGCTCGCTTCAATTATCGGAAGCGGTGCTGGTCGATATCGGCGTGGCGATGGGGCCGGTCATCGCCTCTATTCATGAAAAGCGCGACGAATATCGTGCGCAGATCGAGAAAGACGGGGCGCTGGATTATACTCCCAAGCTGCGCACCACTTCGGCGGAAAAACCGGGGTAAATCGAGCACGGTCCGGACCTCTTCGTCCAGAAGGCCGTTGGTCAGGCAACAAGGAGACGAAACCATGACCAATCCCGACCCCACAAAGCCAACGCCGAATGCCGAGAAGTTCAAGCCCGCAAACGTGACCGATCCGGTAAGCAATGCCGGCGACACGTCGCGTGGACGCGAGCAGTCCGGGGATACCGGCGGCAACGATGTTCCGGCAGGCAGCAGCGGCCAGACAAAACAGACGCCGCCCGCTTGATTTGCACCCGGGCTACGCCTTAATTGCGGCGCGTATAGCGTCGAGCGCCGCTTCCGCCTTATCGCCATCCGGGCCGCCGCCCTGTGCCATATCACGGCGACCGCCCCCGCCCTTGCCGCCTAGCGCCTCGACACCGGCGCGAACCAGCGCGACGGCATCGAACCTTTCCGTTAGGTCGTCGGTTACTGCCACCGCGCAAGCGGCCTTGCCGTCGTTGACAGCAATCGCGGCAGCGATGCCGGAGCCAAGACCTGATTTCGCATCGTCGAGAAAAGGGCGCAGTTCCTTCGGGTTCAAGCCGTTCAAAACATTGCCCTTAAAGGCTATACCCGCGACAGTTTCGGGCTCGGCATCGGTCTTGGCAGTTGCACCACCTTCGCCCGCCAGCGCCAATGCCTTACGTGCTTCGCTCAACTCACGATCCAGCGTCTTGCGCTCTTCCACCAGGGCCGAAAGCCGTTTGGCGAAATCGTCTGGCGTGGTTTTCAGTAATCCCGCCGCCTGCTTGAGCGTGTCTTCGCGCCCAACCAGCCAGCGCCGTGCCGCCTCGCCGGTCAATGCTTCGACACGGCGGACACCCGACGAGACGGCGCTTTCCGATACGATCCGCAGCAGGCCGATATCGCCTGTAGCATCGACATGGGTGCCGCCGCATAACTCGACAGAATAGTTCAGGCCGGTTTCGCCCGGGCGTCCTATAGAGAGGACGCGGACCTCGTCGCCATACTTTTCGCCGAACAGTGCAAGTGCGCCCGCTTCCACCGCTTCATCCGGCGTCATCAGCCGCGTACCAACGGTTTCATTGGCGCGGATTTCCTCATTCACGGCTGCTTCGATGGCGTCGAGATCGTCCGCCGACAGCGGCTTCGGGTGCGAAAAATCGAAACGGAAGCGGTCTTCGGCAACCAGTGAACCCTTCTGCGTGACGTGCTCGCCCAACTGCGCGCGCAGGGCGGCATGCAGCAAATGCGTGGCGGAATGATTTGCGCGCACCCGGTCCCGCCGGGCCGCATCGACGGTCAGGCGGACGATATCGCCAACTGCGATCTCACCGCTTTCGATGGAGACATGATGGGCGTGAAGTCTGCCGATGGGCTTGGCGGTATCGGTCACTTGCGCCGCGAAACCCGAAGCGGTTTGCATCGTTCCGGCATCGCCCGCCTGGCCTCCGCTTTCGGCATAAAACGGTGTCTGGTTGGTCAGCACATACAGCGTGTCGCCAGACTTGGCGGAGCTCGATCTCCGCTCCGTCTTGCACAAGTGCTACGACCCGGCCTTCGCCCTCGGTAGCGGCATAACCGGTGAATTCGGTGGCCCCGTTCCGTTCGGCAATATCGAACCAGACATCGTCAGACGTAGCCGCGCCGGAGCCCTTCCATGCGGCGCGGGCGGCTTTCTTCTGCTCTGCCATCGCCGCGTCGAACCCGGCACGGTCTACGGTCATGCCCCGCTCGCGCAATGCGTCCTCGGTCAGGTCGAGCGGGAAGCCGTAAGTGTCGTAAAGCTTGAAGGCGGTGCCGCCATCGAGCGTCGCACCGCTGGAAAGATCAGCAGTTTCCTGGTCGAGCAGACGCAACCCGTTGTCGAGCGTCCGACGGAACTGCACTTCCTCGCGTTCCAGCACTTCGGCAATCAGGGTTTCGCCGCGTTGCAATTCCGGGAATGCATGACCCATCTCTCCGACCAGTGCAGGGACAAGGCGGTGCATCAGCGGCTCGCTTGCGCCCAGCAGGTGCGCATGACGCATGGCGCGCCGCATGATACGGCGTAGCACGTAGCCGCGCCCTTCGTTCGAAGGCAGCACGCCATCCGCGAGCAGAAACGAAGTCGAGCGCAAATGGTCGGCGATGACGCGGTGGCTGGCGATGGTGCCCGATGTGGCTGGCTGGTCCACCGCTGTTTCCGATGCTTCGATCAGCGTGCGGAAGGTGTCGATGTCGTAATTGTTGTGGACGCCCTGCATGACAGCGGCGACCCGCTCCAGTCCCATGCCGGTGTCGATGGACGGACGTGGCAACGGCGAGCGGGTACCGTCCGCCGCCTGGTCGAACTGCATGAACACCAGGTTCCAGACTTCGATGAAGCGGTCGCCGTCCTCGTCCGGGCTGCCGGGTGGTCCGCCGGGAATATGGGCGCCGTGATCGTAGAAAATCTCGCTCGACGGACCGCATGGTCCGGTGTCGCCCATCGACCAGAAATTGTCGTCCGTCGCGATGCGGATGATGCGGTCTTCGGGCAGGCCGGCAATCTTGCGCCATAGATCGAAGGCTTCATCGTCGGTGTGATAAACTGTGACCAGCAGGCGGTCGGCGGGCAAGCCCCATTCGCGGGTCAGCAGGGTCCAGGCATTGGCAATGGCCTGGTCCTTGAAATAATCGCCAAAGCTGAAATTGCCGAGCATCTCGAAGAAGGTGTGGTGACGCGCGGTGTAGCCGACATTGTCGAGGTCGTTGTGCTTGCCGCCCGCGCGGACGCATTTCTGGCTGCTGGTGGCGCGCACGGCGGGTGGTTTTTCCAAGCCGGTAAAAACGTTTTTGAACGGCACCATCCCGGCATTGACGAACATCAGAGTAGGATCGTTGTGCGGCACCAGCGGCGCGCTCTGGACAGGCAAGTGATCGGCCTGCTCGAAGAAATCGAGGAAGGACCGGCGGATGTCGTTGGTGGACTGCATGGCAGCGAATTAGGGCCGCGACCGTGGCGCGACAAGCAGGTTGACGAAACATGTGCCGGAAGGGGCATCGCCGGTTCCCTGAACCAGCCTGGCAAAACCGCGAAAAACCGGCGCGTGCCAAAGGACGCGCGCCGGTTTTCACTTCTGGTTCGAGGCAGCAAATAGCACACCGCCCCCTTGAAGAGTGCGAGCGTCAGTCCTCCGCGTCAGGACCGGTCATCATCTCTTCGGCGACCTCGTCGGTTTTGCCCCGGATAGAGGCCTCCAACGTGGCACACATCTCTGGATTGTCTTTCAGGAACTGCTTCGAGTTTTCGCGACCCTGCCCGATGCGGACGCTGTCGTAGGAGAACCAGGAACCCGATTTTTCCACGATGCCGGCCTTGACGCCCAGGTCTAGAATCTCGCCGATCTTGGAGATTCCCTCGCCATACATGATGTCGAATTCGACCTGCTTGAACGGCGGCGCGACCTTGTTCTTGACTACTTTCACGCGCGTGGAGTTGCCGATGATCTCGTCCCGGTCCTTGATCTGGCCGGTGCGGCGAATGTCTAGGCGGACCGAGGCATAGAACTTGAGTGCATTACCGCCCGTCGTGGTTTCGGGGTTGCCGTACATCACGCCGATTTTCATGCGGAGCTGGTTGATAAAGATCACCATGCATTTCGACCGGTTGATCGAACCCGTTAGCTTGCGCAGCGATTGCGACATAAGGCGCGCCTGCAAGCCGACATGGCTATCGCCCATCTCGCCTTCGATTTCCGCACGCGGCACCAGCGCCGCTACCGAATCGACCACCAGCACATCGACGGCGTTGGAGCGGACCAGCGTATCGGTAATTTCCAGCGCCTGCTCGCCCGTATCGGGCTGCGACACGATCAACTCGTCCACATCCACACCCAGCTTCTTGGCATAAACGGGGTCAAGTGCATGTTCGGCGTCGATAAAGGCAGCGGTGCCGCCGTTCTTCTGCGCCTCTGCAATCACATGTAGCGCCAGCGTGGTCTTGCCCGAGCTTTCCGGACCGTACACCTCGATCACGCGCCCCTTGGGCAGGCCGCCGATGCCGAGCGCGATATCTAGCCCAAGCGAGCCGGTCGAGATCGCCTCGATATTCATCGCCTCGCGGCTGCCCAGCTTCATCGCCGAGCCTTTGCCGAATGCGCGGTCGATCTGCGACAGCGCCGCGTCCAGTGCCTTCTGACGGTCCACGTTTGGTTCCTTACCTTCTACCAGCTTGAGTTTAGCCGACATACATGACCTCCATCAGATGGCCAGAGCGGGTGCCCCGGTCTTCAACTGCCACATCATGTATCGGGTTTGTTCCGCAAGAACAAGAGTGGAACAAAAATAATGTTGAGTTTGCTATTCGTCAGCGTCGGCAACGCTGCGGATTGACCAGTCCACGGTGCGGGTCTGCCCTGCACGAACGGTGAACTCGATCACTTCCATACCGTCTTTGATGCGTTGCTTCATACCACGCGTACGGTAGCGCCACGCGCCCGCCGGACCGAGCCTGACGCGCATCGGGGCATCGCGCATGGAGCTGTTGACAACCTGCACGCGCATTGCGGCCCGGGTGCCTGCTCGCAGCGCCTCTTGAGCCTTCTCTTCGCGCGAAGTGCATAGCGCGCGGACGCGGCTCGCGTCGCCAACCGCAATCTCGACATCCTGCGAGACCGCATAATCGCGCAGGCCGTCATCGGCGAACAGCAGTGGGCCGAACCGCTCCATATCCGACACCCGTTCGAACACGCTAATCCCGCCGCTTGGCAGCGCGACGCCAAGTCCGCTGCGTGTTTCATTGACCGTTTCCAGTATCATTTGCGTCGGGTCCAATACCGCCCTGCTCCAGTCGGGAGTATATGTGTAGGCATCACACTCGACCAAATGCGCGAACCGCCCGCGGACATTTTCCTTTTGCAGGAATGCCACCTGCTTGAGGCTTTGCGCGGCAACGGTTACGGGTTCGGGTACGCGGTAGAGTTTGAGGTCGCCGAGATCTTCCTCACCCGCCTGCATGGCGACTTTCGCCCGGCTCACGCGCGACCCGGTGACGACGATACTCTCCTGCATCGCATCTGCCATCATCATCGGTACAGATGGCGGTGGTGGGGGCGCGCCCGCCAGATTGTCATAACGTTCGATCCGCGACCCCGCCGCCGTGCTGCCGATGGGGAAGCAGGTGATGCGGAGCGGCGCGGCCTGCGGCGGGTCCGACAACTTCTCGAAATCGGTTTCGACATTCAATGCGCCCGCCACCACCAGCAATTCCGCATCGGGAAAGCTCTGGGCGTTGTCGTTGAGCAGCGTCAGCCAGCTTTCCAGATCGTAGCGCACGGTGCCGTCTTGCGCGCGTTCGCCCAGATAGGCGACGTAGTGCGCGCGCCAGTCGAAGCCCCAGGCAAGGTAAGTCAGCGTGACGGTGTAGGTGCCGCCTGCATCATCGCGGGTGTCGATGGAGAACACCGGCTTCGCACTCAGTCCTTCGGGCACGCGGTCGTAACTCAACCCTTCCGGCAAACCCGAACAGCGTACCGCCTCGTAACCCGCCTCGGTCTGCAACACGATGCCGCCATCGGCACGGGTGCGGACCACGGCGCGTTCGCTTTCCGCTTCACCGGTGGCGGGGTTGCTGCGCGTGATCCGTACGCGATTGCCCAACGTGCCGTCGAGCAGCGCGGCGGGGCTGAGAAGGTCGGCATTGCGGTTCTTTTCTATCGTACCACCGGGCAGGCCGGTGACAATGGCGCTGACTGCGATCATGCCCTCCGCCACGCCCTCGAACCGCAAAGTCGAGCGACCCGGCGGCAGGGTGACGGTGCGCGTTTCCGATATCATGGCAAAGCCGCGCGGCAGGGTGCGACGCATCTCGGCATCGGGTGCGCGATCGGGGTCGCGATAGATGGTGACGGCAACCGATTGCGGCGCGCTTGCATCTATCGCAGCGCGCGGTTCCGTCTGCGCCGTAGCGGGCACGCACAGCGCCGCTAGCGATATGCCGGTCAGGAAAGTAAGCCGACGGGTCACCGCTCCGCTCAGTACCGCGTGGCGTATGTGACCCGGAACTCGCGCGTGCCGTTGGCGGGCACCGGCACTACCCAGCTGCGCCGGTCGGCATTGTCCTGTTCGCCCGGCAGGTCTTCGGCCACGATACGAAAGTCGCGGCTCCACCAGCCACGATCGAGCCCGGCCTGCGTCAGGTCGATGGAAACGGGCGTGCTTTTCGCATTGGTCAGCGTGTAGCGCATCGTGGTCTGCCAGTAAGTGACCGGCCGTTCCGCCTCGATCCGGCGCACTTCCTCGCCATCCTCGAACACGGTGTAGCGCGCGGTGCGCTCCCATTCCTGCGCGGACAGGCGCTCGCGTTTCTCCACTGCAGCTTGCGTGAAGACGTCGAACGCATCGCCGGTTTTCAGAGATAGCTCGCTGCCCATCGGGGTGTGGCCGATGCCGTTCTCGCCGATAAATTGCGGCGTACCCTGCGCATCCTTCTGATAGAAGCGCACCGTGCCGGCGGGAAGCGCATCGCCCAGCCCCCCATCGCGGCTGGAACTGAAAGCGATTTCGCTGGCCGCAGTTCACCGGCTGTCCGTCATTGGACAGCCAGCCGACGGTGCGGGTGTAAGTCTTGCGTGCGGCGACACCCTGCACGTCGAGGAAGCTGACCTGCTTGGTCTGCGCGTTGGCGATGGTGGTGCGTTCAGCGAGCGGATACAGGTAGAACTCCCCGACGCTTTCGCGGTCCGCCGTCTCGGTGCCGGGACGCAGGAGATTGCCGTTTGCGCTGCGCACCTGCCCGCGCGAAATGCGACGTGAACCGTTGTTCGGCCCTGCATAGGTTCCCGCATTGGGATTGCCCGCCACCAGCAGCGTCTGCGCCCGGTTGAAGGTGGTGCCGGTCTGGTTGGTCAGCGTGACCCAGCCCTGCATGTCGATAGCGTCCGACGCCTCGTCATACAGGGCGACATAATCCGCGCTCCACCCCAAGCCGGCTGTGAGATAGCGGATGGACACGGGGCGCGTGCCGCCGCGCGTGCTTTCGACATTCACGCTCAGCGTCGGGCGCGCGCGCAGGTTGGGCGGCACCTCGTCGAAGATAACGCGGACGGGCAGGCCGTCATCGCGCAGTACCTCGATGCGGTCGCCGATCCGCAGCACTACGCCACCTGCCGTGCTTAGCACGGTGGCCCGCTCGCGCGTTTCCGCGCCGGTGGCGGGATTGGTGCGCAACAGGGTAACAGTGCGGCCGATGGACTTTTCCATCATCTTGGTCGGCGTAAGCAGGTCGAAATCGAAATTCTGTTCGACGATGGCGGTGTCTGGCGCGGCGAAGCTGAGCGTTTCGGGGCGGATGCGCGCACTGACATCGGGAAACTGGATCTGGCTGCGGCCGCGTTCGATGTCGAGGCGGCGCACATCCTGCACCAGCGCCTGTCCGTTCTGGTAGATCGAGACCGCGACATCGCCCTGCGCCGATGCGCCGAGCGGTTCGCTGGCATCCTGCGCGATTGCAACCGTCGCCATCAGAGCCGCGCCCGCAGCGCCCGCCATAATCGTGTGCCGTATCATAGTGCAGCTCCCCCGCTTTATGTCTTCGGTGTATTCAGTATGCCCGCCACCCTGTCGGAGATTTCCTGAACGCTGAATGGCTTGGCGATAAAATGCATCCCCGGCACGTCGATGTCGCGCCGCAGCTGCGCTTCGGCATAGCCAGACATGAACAATACCGGCAGATCGGGCGCGATCACGCGGATGGCTTTTACCATCGCGGGGCCGTCCATGCCGGGCATCACCACGTCGGACACGATCAGGTCGAATGCCTCGCCCGCTTCGTGCGCCGCCTTCAGCAGGGCCAGGCCTTCCTCGCCATCGCTCGCCAGCGTCATGGTGTGCCCCGCCCGGCCCAGCGCGCGGTCGGCAACGGCGCGGACCATGTCCTCGTCCTCCACCAAGAGAATGCGCGCACCGCCGGACCATTCGCTGGTGGCGGCAGGAGTGGGCGTCGGGTTTGTTTCCTCCGCCTCGGTCGCGGTATGGACCGGCAGGTAGAGCGTGAAGCGCGCGCCTTCTATTGTGCCGCCCGGCCCCGGCACATTGTCGGCGAAGATATAGCCGCCCGATTGCTTGACGATGCCATAGACGGTGGACAGGCCCAGACCGGTTCCGCCCAACGACCCGGCGCGCCCTGCCTCCTTGGTGGTGAAGAACGGTTCGAAGATCTTGCCCAGCACATCCGCCGGAATGCCGCCGCCGGTGTCCTGCACCACCAGCACGGTATAATCGCCCACCGGCACGATGTCGGACCCCATCGAGCGCACATCGCGCGCGGCAATGCGGCGCGTAGCGAGCGTCAGGGTTCCGCGTCCGCCCGTGGTGCGCCCGCCACGCCCGATAACGGCCTTCGCCTGCGCGTTCGCCATGATGGCATCGCGCGCATTGACGGCCAGGTTGACGATGACCTGTTCGAGCTGGCTGGGATCCGCGCGCACCGGACCCAGGTTGCGGTCGTGCCGCACTTTCAATTCGATGGTCTCGCCCAGCAGCCGTTTGAGCAACTGGCTGACTTCGCTGACCACGTCGGGCAGCTGAATGACGCGCGGTTGCAGCGTCTGCTGGCGGCTGAAGGCGAGCAGGTGCCGCGTCAGGCTTGCCGCGCGGTTGGAATTCGCGCGGATTTGCTGGATGTCGTCGTAATCGCTGTCGCCGGGCATATGGCGCAGCAGCATGAGGTCGCAATAGCCGATGATCGCGGTCAGCACATTGTTGAAATCGTGTGCGACACCGCCCGCCAGCTGGCCCACCGCCTGCATCTTGGTCGCCTGCGCGACCTCGCGCTTGAGGCGGGTCTCCTCCGAATTGTCCGCCAGGCTGAGCAATACGGCTGCATCGCCCAGCCCGCGCACCCCGGCAAGGCCGAGCGATACGGGATCGTCCGGATTGTGCTTCAGCCGCACCGCCATATCGTTGCTGGACGGGGCACCGCGCGCGAAGCGGCGCACCGCATCGGCGAGCGCACCCTTGTCTTCGCGCACTACCAGATCGCCGGGATAGGATGGCATCGGCGCGGCGCGCTCGCTCTCGCCATCGGCCAACCCGACGGCGCGGCGGAAGGCATCGTTGCCGAACAGGAAGCGACCATCGCGATCGGTCATGGCGAGGCCCAACGGCAATGCGCCCAGCAGAGCCTCCAGCTGCGACGTTGCTGCCTTGCCCGCCACATCGCTGACGCCGGCACCGATGCCGATACCGTTTTCGAACAGCAACATCAACGAAGCGGGCTGCGCAGCGGCATCATGCTGGTCGCCCCCTACCTGTTCGCCCCCTACCTGTTCGCCTAGCGCCACTTGCAACAGCGTTTGCGGCGTACCCTTGCGGCCCTCGCGTGCGAAGTAGATGCGCTCACGCTCGTCGCTGCGCAGTTGTTCGACGAAGGCTTGTCCCGCCAGCGTCGCGGTCGCATCGCCGGTCGCGCGTTCGGCGAAACCGGCAGCGGCAGCGCGGATCGTGCCGTCGCCGCTGACCAGCGCGCTTTCGATACCGGCGCGCGACAGTTCCAGCCCGAACACGCCACCGACCAGCCGCGCCAGCTCTGCCGACAGATCGGTTTGCGCCTCCGCCGAAACGCGCCATACGAGATAATCCTCGCCCCGTCCGGCCCGCGCGGCGGTAGCGGTCCAACGAAACTCGCCATCTGTTGCATCCAGCACCGCGCTCTGCGCAGCGCCATCGCGCCAAGCCGCCCGCGTAACGCGCGCCAGCTCTTCCTGCGCGGTGCGCGAGATCGGCAGCGCGGGCGGCGCAGCGCCGGTGCCGAACCAGTCCACATAGGTCGTGTTCGCGCAAACCAGCCGGTTGGCGCGGTCGGTAATCGCGACCGCCACGCCGTCGCGTTCGATGGCAGCGACCGTAACCGACCAATCCGGTGGTGCAAGCTCGCTGCGCCGCGCCACCGAGCGCCCCCGCGTCGCCGCATATCCCGCACCGCACAGCACCGCGAGCCCGCCTGCATACACCGCGACCAGCACGACATCGCCTGACAGCCACCACAGCGCGGCGCAGGTTGCCAGGAAGGCAAGCACGACTGCACCGATCAGCGCATAAGATGCGCCGCCCGTGCCTTCCGGTTCCAGCATTAGACCGGTCTCTGCCGGATCACCAACGCCCGTTTTGGACAAGCCAGTTCTCGAAATGCTGGCCACTATTCCGACAGCTCCTGCTTCTTCCTGCGCAGCCGCGCATCCAGCCGCACCGTCATCCGCCGCAACCGCTTCTTGCGCCGCCGCGAGACCATTTGCCGCCAGACGAAGCCCGATACGACATACCCCACCGCTGCGCTGACAATCGCTAGCACCACTAACCCGAAGGTGGTTACGCCGGCCACCTCGAACGCCTCGATCACCCATGCCCAACGGCCCGACCGCAGTTCCTCGTTCGCCATATTTCCGGCAAAGCTGTCCACCTTGAGCACGAAACTACCTACGCGGTTCGCCACGATCAGCCAGAACGGGTAGGAAAAAGGGTTGGTGATGAACGTGACCAACACCGCCAGCGGCACATTCGCCCGCGCCGGAAGCGCAAGGAAAGCGGCAAGGAAAATCTGCCCCAGCGGCACGATAAAGGCGGAAAACAGGCCCAGCGCCACGCCGCGCGGAACACTGCGCCGGGTGAAGCGCCACAGTTCGGGCGTCAGGAAGCGGTGGGCGATAGGCGCAAGAAAGCGGTTACGCGCCAACCCCTCGCGCGTCGGCGTGTATTTGCGGAACAGGTCCGACATCAATGTCTTGGAGCGCCAATCGACCATGATATCCGCATTCCCTGCGCGCACGGGCGGCTAAGCGCAACCCGGTGCGGGCGTTCGTCTCACGCTCTTTCGCGCATGATCCTCGCCTTGTCGCGTTTCCAGTCGCGATCCTTCACATATTCGCGCTTGTCCTGCGCTTGACGCCCCTTCGCCAGCGCCAGTTCCAGCTTGGCCCGGCCCTGCCCGTTGAAATACAGCGACAGCGGCACCAGCGTCATCCCCTTCCTTTCGACCGCGCCCGTCATCCGCGCAATTTCGCGTGCATGCAGCAGCAGCTTGCGCGGACGCTTGGGTTCGTGATTAAATCGGTTTCCGTGGCTGAACTCGGGAATATTGGCGTTGATAAGCCACGCCTGTCCGTCACGGATTTCGGCATAGCTTTCGGCGATGCTCGCCTCCCCCGCACGCAACGATTTAACCTCGGTACCCTGCAGGGCGATGCCCGCCTCGACCTTGTCCTCCACGCTGTAATCGAACCGAGCGCGGCGGTTTTCCGCAACGGTCTTGCGCTTGTCGAAGGTGTCGGGCTTGGGGCGGGCCATGTGTTCGTTCAGTCTGAGGAGGGAAAGCAGGTGTTCGATGCGTCGAACGTCGAAACTAGGGTGCGGCGGGGCGGCGGGCAAGCGATCACGTGTCAGGAGGCTGCATTGGTGATAAGCATCAGCCATGACCACGCCCACTCCCGACCCCGACCCGCAATCCGACATTCCTGCCAATTTCGAGATATGCGGGCACGAGCTGGCACCCGGTTCCACGCGCGATATCGCCGTGCCGGTGACCACGATGGCCACAGGCTACAATTCCACGCTGGCCGTGCGCGCGCTGCATGGCTCAAAGCCGGGGCCGGTCATGTTCGTCAGCGCCGCGATCCACGGCGACGAGATCATCGGCACCGCCATCATCCAGCGTATCGCGGCGCAGCTCGATCCGGCGGCGCTGGCCGGAACGGTGCTGCTGGTGCCGGTCGCCAACATCTTCGGCTTCCTGAACAAGACGCGCTACCTGCCCGACCGGCGCGATCTCAATCGCTCGTTCCCCGGCAATGCCAACGGCTCGCTCGCAAGCCAGTTCGCACACGCCTTCTTCACCGAAGTGGTCCAGCGCAGCACCATCGGCATCGATATCCATTCCGCCGCCGTCCACCGGTACAATCTGCCGCAAATCCGCATCGCGGCGGGCGACCCGCACCTCATCGAACTGGCCACCGCGTTCGGTCCGCCAATCATTATCGAGGCGCCGTTGCGCGAAGGGTCGATGCGGGCGCTTGCCAAGCTTGCGGGGGTCGACATGCTGCTGATGGAAACGGGCGAGGCGCTGCGCTTTGACCGGCTCAGCATCGAAACGGGCGTGGCCGGTATCTTCAGCGTATTGGCTAGGCTCGGCATGATCGACCCGCATGATGCGCTGGCCGAAGCGCTGGCGAATGGCGGCGAGCCTGCCAGGGCGACATCTTCCGTCTGGGTCCGCGCCCCGCGCGGCGGCGTCACGCATCGCGTGCGCAAGTCCGGCGATCCGGTGCGTATCGGCGATGTGCTGGCTACGGTCGGCGGGCTGTTCGGAGAGGACGAGGTTGCCATCGTCAGCCCGACAGATGGGATCATCATCGGCCATGCGACGCTGCCGGTCGTCTATCAGGGCGATGCGCTGTTCCATATTGCCCGCCTTGCCAGACCTGAAGCGGCAAGCGAGGAAATCGAAGCGATTGCCGATGCGATTATGGCAGCCGACGGCTTTGTACTCGATCCCGAAGAGGAACTCGATCCCGAACCGGACGATGAAGAAGGCGCGGGCGAAGTCCGGCCAGCGCCCGGCGCCGGTCTCAAACCCATCGACGAGGAAGGCGGTCCGCTGCTGGACGAGGACGAAATTATCTGAGCAGACTGCCTTGTAGCAATTGCGTCGGACGACTGCGCTACGTTATTTGCGCGCCAGGCCTTTCTCAAGGTCGCCGCAACAGGAAACTCGTCGTGATCTTTCGCACATCATTCATCGCAGCAGCCCTCGCCGTGCCACTCGCTACCATCCCGGTTGCGGTGCAGGCGCAGGCACCGACGCAGATACCGATCGAAGCCTATGGCGACCTCCCGGCAATCGAGAGCGTGGAAATTTCGCCCAGCGGAGCACATACTGCGATGTTGATGACCAGCGGCGGCGAACGCATCGTTTCGGTACTGGATGCTGCGGGCAAGCCGATGCGGCAGTTCGCCATCGGCGATGCCAAGGTACGCAATATCGAATGGGTGGGCGATACGGCCATCCTGCTGATCCGTAGCGAGACGGGAAATACGGGCAAACGATACGGCAGGCGCAAGCAGGAGTGGCTGCGCGCCAATGTCCTGCCGCTTGCGCCCGCCGCACCCGTCGTCTCCGTATTCGCGGACCAGCAACGCATCGCCAATGCCGTCATCGGCTATCACGGCATTCGGCAGGTCGAGGGCCGGTGGAAGGGATATTTTGGCGGATTCCGCAAGGGACGCGCATCGGGCAAGCAGGCGCAGATCCTCGACGGCGCGCCCGCCCTTTACGAAGTCGATCTGCTGACCGGCGATGCGCAGCAGGTCGCGTATCCCAGCGAATATCCCAACCTGCGCGACTGGCTACCCGGCCCGGACGGCAAGGTCGCCGCGCAGATGACCGTCCATGCGGAAGCCGGCAAATGGAAACTGGAAGCCGATGGCCGGACCATCGCCGAGGGCGAGGAAGCCAATGGCAGCGCCAGCCTGACCGGGTTCGGCGCGACTGGCGACAGCGTGATCTATGCGTATTTCGACCAGTCGGAAGGCACCGTAAAACGGTTCGAGGTTCCTTTGGCCGGCGGCGCGTCGGTGCGGGTCTATGACGAATTGATCGACCGCTATATCATCGACCCGGTCACCAGCCGCGTGATGGGTGCGGTTACCGACGATGGGGAGGCAAAGATGGTGTCGCCCGAACGACAGGCCGCCCTTGCCCGCGTCATCGCGCTGTACGATGGCAACCATTTCGACATTCAGGATTACACGCCCGACCTGTCCACCGTGCTGGTCAGGACCAGCGGCAGCTATGATAGCGGCACTTTTTACCGCGTCGACAGCGCAACCGGCGAACGCGCGTTGCTCGGGCTGGAGCGTCCGGCGATCCAGGGACAGGCCATCGGCACGGTCAAGACCTTCGACTACACCGCGCAGGACGGGCTGAAGATCGAGGCGATCCTGACCCTGCCGCCCCAAAACGGATTGGGTCGCGCGGCGGAAGAACCTGTCTGTGCTGATCTTTCCGCATGGTGGCCCGACCGCACATGACGATCCGGTGTTCGATTGGTGGGCGCAAGCCTTTGCCAATCGCGGCTACGCCGTGCTGCAACCCAACTTCCGCGGTTCCACCAATCGCGATGCGACATTCCGCAGCGCGGGCGATGGCGAGTGGGGCGGCAAGATGCTGACCGATATGAGCGATGGTCTCGCGGCGCTGGCCGAGGCGGGTATTGCCGATCCGACACGCGCCTGCATCATGGGCGCAAGCTATGGCGGCTATGCCGCGCTGGCGGGCGTAACGGTGCAGAACGGCATCTATCGCTGCGCCGTGGCGGTGAATGCCGTCACGGACCTGCGCCCCATGTTCCGCAGCGAGCTGACCGGGCGGCGCGATATCTTCACGCGCGGGATCGAGCGGCTGGTCGGCGAAGATACCGACCTCGATAGCATTTCACCCTATCGGCTGGCCCGCCGCGCCGATGCACCGGTGCTGATCATCCACGGGCGCGATGATACGCGCGTGCCCTATTCGCAAGGCGCAGGGATGGCGGACGCGCTGAAGGATGCAGGCAAGACGGTCGCGTTCGTCACGCTGGAAGGCGAGGACCACTTCCTGAGCAATGCCGATACGCGCAAACGGATGCTGTCCGAAGCGGTTGCCTTCGTGGAGCGGCATAACCCTGCACGATAGGCGCTAGGTCAGACCCGCACGCTCCAGCGCGGCATCGACCGCTTCGCGCGCCTCGTCGCTGGCGGGAAGAATGGGCAGGCGCACATCGCCCGTAAGCCAGTCATGCACACGGCTCAGCGCGTATTTTACCGGCGCCGGGCTGCTATCGGCGAACATGGCGTAATGCAGCGGCATCAGCAGGTCGTTCAGCCGCCGCGCCTGCGCGATATCGCCCTCCGCGCACGCAGTCTGGAATTTCGCGCACAGGGCAGGCGCGACATTGGCGGTGACGGAAATGCACCCCGCCCCGCCCGCCATCGCGTGCGGCAGGGCCAGCTCGTCATTGCCTGATAGCTGACAGAACGCGCCCCCCTTCTCATTGGCCGTACCAATGCGATGGTCGGTCACGCGCGACAGCCGTTCGCTCGCATCCTTGATCGCCACGATCCGCTTGGGAAAACGGTTGGCCAATTCCACCGTCGTTTCTGGCGCGATGTCGGTCACGGTGCGCCCCGGTACATTATACAGCACGATGGGCAGCGTGCTGTTTTCAGCCAGATAGTGTAAAATGCGCGATCAGGCCCGCCTGGCTCGGCTTGTTGTAATAAGGCACTACGCACAGTGCCGCCGCTGCACCCGCCTTCGCGCTGAACTGCATATGCAGCAGCGCGTTATGCGTATCGTTGCTGCCGCAGCCGGCGATGACCGGCACGCGCCCCGCCGCCTGTTCCACGCACAGCTCGATGACGCGATGATGTTCGGCATTGCTGAGCGTGGACGCCTCGCCCGTAGTGCCGCACGGGACCAGCGCGGCGCTGCCGCTGTCGATCTGCCAGTCCACCAGCGCGCGGAACGCCGCCTCGTCCACCGCCCCGTCGCGGAAGGGTGTCACCAAGGCAGGGATCGATCCGGAAAACATTCGTTGTCCCTTCAAAAGCGCGGTATAACGCCGCGCATATTACCGACCGGAGGCGCGCCACGTTCAGCGCCTGATAAGGAGCCAGCCTGCACTATGTCCAGCATGCACATCTATTCTAAGAACCATCGCCTTATCCCCGCCCTGTCGCTGACCGTCTCTGCCCTGGCGCTGCCCCTGCTCGCCACCGCGCCCGCCTCGGCGCAGGATGCCGCCAGCTGGGACCGCGCCCGCGCCGAAATGGTCGCCCGCGCACCTGGCAATATCGCGCAAGCCGTCTCCCGCTGGGAAACGCTGGTTGCACAGCGCGATCTGGGTTTCGACGCCTATGCCGATTTTATCATGGCCTATCCCGGCTTCCCGCAGCAGGACCTGCTGCAACGACGCGCCGAAGCCGCCTTGGGCGACGAGCCGGTCGCGCCTGAAGAAATCGTGGCGTTTTTCGATCGCAATCCCGCTTTGACCAATGCGGCGCGCGGGCGTTACGCGCTGGCACTCGCGACGCTCCAACGTCCCGAAGCGGCGCAGGCCGCGCGCGAAGCCTGGCGCGGCGGCAGCATGAGTGGGCCGACCGAGCTGTATCTGGACGGCCTGTTCGGTGCCCAATTCACGCCCGACGACCAGCGCACGCGGATGGACGCGGTATTGTGGGATGGTGACAGCGAAGGGGCCAAACGCCAGCTGGTCCGCCTCGATGCGAACACCCGGGCCGCCTTCCAGTCCCGTGTCATGTTCCAGGACGGTAACAGCAGCGGCGTCGATCAGGCGGCGCTGAACGATCCGGGCTATGTCTACGACCTCGTGCGCAGCTATCGCAAATCCGGTCAAACCGGCCGTGCGGTGCAGTTGTTGACCACGCGCCCCGCCTATATTCGCCCCGCGCATGACGGCGAAGGTTTCATTGGCGAGATGCTGCGCGTGGCGCGCGGGGCCGATGCCGGGTCAGCGGCACGCATCGCCGGGTCGGTCGATGACCTGTTCGCACCCGGCGCGGACATTTCGAAAATGTCCTACCGCCTGCGTGACGATTACACCTCGCTCATGTGGCTGGGCGGGACGAAGGCGCTGTGGGAACGCGGCGATGCCGCCACCGCCGCGCCGCTGTTCTACCGTTATGGCGCGGCGGCGCAGACCCCGCAGACCCGCTCGAAAGGCTTTTACTGGGCCGCAAAGGCTGCCGGACGCGCGGGCGATGCCGCCGAACGGCAACGCTACCTTGATCTGGCGGCGGCGTATCCGGACCGCTTTTATGGCCAGTTGGCGCTATCCGAACTGGGTCGCGTCGTTCCGCCACTGGCCGCCAAGCCCGCGCAGGAACCCACGGCACAGGAACGCGCCGCTTTCAACGCGCAACCGCTGACGCGCGCCGTGGCGGAGGTATCGCGCGGCGCGCCCTGGCGGACCGGCATCCGGTTCTATCGCGAGATTGCACAGCAAGCCGATACCGAGGCCGAGCATATGCTTCGCGTCGAACTGGCCCGTGAAATCGGGCGACGCGATCTGGCGGTGAACATCGCCGAGGCAGCAGGCGCGGACGGGCTGGACCAGTTCGTGGCGCAAGGCTTCCCAACCCTCGATACACCGCCCGGCACATACTGGACGATGGCCCACGCCATCGCGCGGCAGGAAAGCCAGTTTGCCCAAAACGCGATCAGCCATGCCGGTGCACGTGGCTTGATGCAGCTGATGCCCGGCACGGCGCAAGAGCAGGCAGGCAAGCTCGGCCTGTCCTACAGCCGGGGCGCGCTGATTGCCGATCCGGTGTATAATATGCAGCTTGGTAATGGCTATTTCGTACGGATGCTGGACTATTACGACGGCAGCTATCCGCTCGCCATCGCGGCCTATAATGCCGGCCCGGGCAATGTGAACAAATGGCTGCGCCGAAATGGCGATCCGCGCCGGGGCGGGATCGACTGGCTCACCTGGATCGAACGCATCCCGATCTTCGAAACGAAGAACTATGTGCAGCGCGTGATCGAAAACGCAGCGACGTACGAACAGCTCTATCCGCAGCGTGCCCGCAATGGGACGCCGCGGATTGCAGGCGACTTTCTGAGATAACGCGCGCCCGAAGTCAGAGTGGCAGGTTGCCCAGCTAGCAGTCGCCCAGCCGCTTGCCGCTTATTTTCATGACCATTTGCGCCTTGCCGCCAGGGATCCCCTCGTCGGTAACGTCGGAGGTGATGGTCATCTCCATAGCCTCGGCCGATTGCGTGCCCGCCACGGTCATCACTGCCGCGCCGCCATTGTCCGCCTTGCATTCGATGCGTCCGTTGATCTTGCCATCATTCGCGGCGAAATCGACCGTGTCGCAGGCTTGCCCATCCATGCTTTCGGTCGCGCGGCGTTCCATCCCTTCATCGAGCTGGTCCTGAGTCATGCAGCTTTCGGTGGTGGTCCCTTCGCCGATAGCGGCCTGGAACATCGCGGCGGCCTCGGGCGGTGCGCCGGGAATGTCGAACTTCTCGACCGTCATGGTATTGGCCCATTTGCCCGGCTGCATCTCGATCTCGTTGCCTGCGGCATCCACGGTCGTGCCGCCTTCGCCGGCGGACCCGCAGGCGGCAAGGGCGAACGGCGCGGCGATGGCGAGGGGAAGCAGCAGTTTCATGGCACGGGTTCCTTCGGTTGGGTCGGGTCGGGTTGGAGCGAAGCCTAACCGCACCGCTTGCCGCACGATAGCCCCCACCGTAAGAAACGCGCATGGCTGCTTTTCGCCTTGCTTTCGTCTTGCTGCTGGTCGTGGTGGCTGTTCTTACGATCATATCGCCGGTTTCGGCACGCGACAGCTTGGGCGTCTTCTCCGACTGGGGCGCGTTTCGCGATGCTGAAACCCCGCGCTGCTACGCCATTGTCAAACCGTCCAGCCGCCGCGAAACCGCCGCCTTCGCCAGTGTCGGCACCTGGCCGCGCCGGAACGTGCGCGGGCAAATGCATTTCCGGCTGTCGCAGGCGGTGCGCGCCGGTACCGATATCCGGCTGACCATCGGCAACCGGCGTTTCACGCTAACTGGATCGGGTAACAACGCCTGGGCAAGGGACCGCCGGGGCGATGCCGCTATCGTCGCGGCGATGCGATCCGGCGGTCGCATGACCGTTTCGGCCACCAACCGGCAGGGGCGGCGCTTTTCGGATCGTTACCCGCTGGCGGGTGCTGCCACCGCGATGGATGCCGCCACCGTCGCCTGCGCGCGGCGGCGATAACGCGGGGCACACGCCACCTCGCTGGCATTCCCAGGCGCCGCCGCCTATATCACGGGCCGCCATGCCAGACACCGACCTCATGCCAATCGCGGGACAAACCGACCCCGTCCCTGTCGCGCGCGCCATAACCCCGCGTGCCGATGGACGTATCGACCTGATGGGCTTGCCCAAGGCCGATATCCGCGCGCTGTTCGCGGAAGCCGGGCTGGATGCACGGCAGGCCAAGCTGCGCGCGAAGCAGGTGTTTCACTGGCTGTATCATCGCGGCGTCACCGATTTTGCCGCCATGACCGATATTGCCAAAACGATGCGCCCGTGGCTGGCGGAACGCTTCGTCGTGGGTCGCCCCGCCGTGGTGGAGGCGCAACATTCGAGCGACGGGACGCGCAAATGGCTGCTTCGAACCGATGACGGCCATGATTACGAGATGGTGTTCATTCCCGACGAAGCGCGCGGCACGCTGTGTGTTTCCAGCCAGGTCGGCTGCACGCTGAACTGCACCTTCTGCCATACCGGCACGATGCGACTGGTGCGCAACCTGACGCCTGGGGAGATCGTGGGGCAGGTCATGCTGGCGCGCGATGCGCTGGGCGAATGGCCCGACGCCGCCGCGCCCGAAGACTACGTGCCGCATGGCCGCCTGCTGACCAATATCGTGATGATGGGCATGGGCGAGCCGCTGTATAACTTCGACAATGTCCGCGATGCGCTGAACCTGGTGATGGATGGCGAGGGGCTGGCGCTGAGCAAGCGGCGCATCACGCTGTCGACCAGCGGCGTGGTGCCCGCAATGGCGCGTTGCGGTGAGGAAATCGGCGTCAATCTCGCCGTCTCCCTGCACGCCGTGACCAAGGACGTGCGCGACGAGATCGTGCCGATCAACCGCAAATACGGGATCGAGGAACTGTTGCAGGCCTGCGCCGATTATCCCGGCGCCAGCAACGCCCGGCGCATCACCTTCGAATACGTCATGCTGAAGGACAAGAACGACAGCGACGACGATGCGCGCGAACTGATCCGCCTGCTGCGCGCCTACGACTTGCCTGCCAAGGTCAACCTGATCCCGTTCAACCCGTGGCCCGGTTCGGCGTATGAATGTTCCACACCCGAACGCATCCGCGCGTTCAGCGATATCGTGTTCGCCGCCGGGATCAGCGCGCCTGTCCGCACCCCGCGCGGCCGCGATATCGACGCCGCCTGCGGACAGCTCCGCACGGCGGCGGAAAAGAAGAGCCGGGCGCGAAGGGACAGGGAAGCGCGCGCGGAAGAAGTGGTAGCCTGACGGGCAGATGGACATCGCGCGACGAATAGGATGAGCGACCCCGCCACCATCGAATTCTACGAGAAACAAGCGCCCGCTTACACGCTGCGCACATCGCCAAGGCCGCACCGGCATCTTACTCCTTTCCTGGCACGGGTAAAGCCGGGTGCACATGTGCTGGAGCTGGGCTGTGGCGGCGGTGTCGACACGGGGCACATGGTGGATGCCGGGTTCGACGTTGATGCGACGGACGGGGTCGCAGCGATGGTGCATGAGGCGCGGGAGCGGACCGGACTGCCGGTGCGCGAAATGCGGTTCGATGCGTTGGGTGCGCAACGCGACTGGCTGGCGCTGACGGTGCGCAAACCATGAAGGTCGCGATTACTGCGCTGTGCGTCGGGCGGCCCGTGGCGTTTCGCGGCGGCGAGACCAGCGCCATCGCCAAGGCGCCCGTCGCAGGCCGCGTCGCTATCGGACCGCTCGGTCTTGCGGGCGATAAGCAGGCCGATGCGAAGAACCACGGCGGGCCGCACATGACGGTGCATCTTTATCCGCGCGACCATTACGCCCGCTGGCGCGAAGAGATTGGCAATCATCCGCTGCTCGCCGCCGACAATGCATTCGGCGAGAACATCGTCGCCAGCGGGATCGACGAAACCTGCATGCATATTGGCGATCGCTTCCGGCTCGGCACCGCGCTGCTCGAAGTAAGCCAGCCGCGCAAACCATGCTGGAAGATCGAACACCGTTTCAGGCGCAAGGGGATGGTCGCGCATATCCTGCAAAGCGGCTGGTGCGGCTGGTATTTCCGCGTGCTCGAACCCGGCGCTGCGCAAGCCGGCGATATTTTGGAGCGGGTGTCCACCGGCAGCGCAATGACCGTCGCGCAGGCGTTCGAAACGCTCTGGGGCAATCCCAAAGGCGCGACGTTTGAAGAGCGTGTCGCACTTGGCGGACGTCGCGGCGCTGACGCCCGGATTGCGCGAGAAGCTGGTGCGTTGACCCCCTTTCCTTTGCCCGCACAGTCTGATTACATGGGAACGTGATCGACACCCTCCTCCCTGCTGTTCTCGTCACCGGTGCTGCCAAGCGGCTGGGCGCGAGCGTTGCGCGGGCGTTCGGCGCAGCGGGCTGGCATGTGGTAATTCACTACGGCACCTCGGCACAGGCGGCGGAAGCACTGGCAGCGCAGCTCCCCAGCGCCGAGGCCATTCATTGCGATCTTGCCGACGGCAGCGCGGCGGTGCGGATGGTGGAGGCGCTGGCGGCGCGGCTCCCCGACTGGCGCGTATTGGTCAACTGCGCGGCGATATTCCGGCCCGACGATGGTACCGCGCTGGACCCGCTGACCTATGACCGGTGCATGGCGATCAACGCGAAGACCCCGATCCGCATGACGCAGGCATTCCTGCACCATGCGTGCGCAAAGGGTCCACGCACCGCGATCCAGTTCACCGACCAGAAGCTGGAAAACCCGAATCCCGATTTCTTCAGCTACACGCTGAGCAAGCATGCCGCCGCCGCCGCCATTCCGATGCTGGCTATGGCGAACCCGGACGACTGCATATACGGCCTTGCCCCCGGTGCCATCCTGCCTAGCCACGACCAGGACGACGCGGAAGCGGAGCGCAGTCATGTCCTCAACCTGCTGCATCGCCGCACCGATGTGGATGAAATCGCGGACGCAGCGCTGTTCCTTGCCACCGGCGCACTGGCGAGCGGCGAGACGCTGTTCGTCGATAGTGGCCAGCACTTGCTCGACCAGCCCCGCGATGTGATCTATCTGGCTCGCGAAGACGGCGTCCACGGGGCTGCAGCATGAGGAAACACGCGCTCAGCACCCGGCTGTGGCACTGGATCAACCTGGTGTGCCTTGTCGTGCTGTTCATGTCCGGCCTCAATATCTCCAACGCGCATCGCTATCTCTATTGGGGCGACAAGGGCTTCAGTCCCGCCGATGCCTGGCTGGCCGTGCCGCGCTTCCCCGGCTGGATGACGATCCCGGACTATTACAGCCTTGCCGCCGCGCGCGACTGGCATATCCTTATGGCGTGGCCCTTTGCCGTCGGGCTGCTAGTGATGTGGATCGCCATGCTGGCGAACGGACATTTCTGGCGCGATTTGCGCACCCATCGCCGCGAATGGCGACCGCGTGCGGTGTGGCAGGATATCAAAGCCCACGCGCGACTGGAGTTCGATCACGACAGCGGGGAGAAATACAACTTCCTGCAAAAGCTTGCCTATGGTGTGGTGTTCGGCATCCTGCTGCCCGGCATGGTGCTGACCGGCATGGCGATCAGTCCCGGCTTCGAACCGGTTGCGCCGTGGCTGGTCGATATGTTCGGCGGTCGGCAAAGCGCGCGTTCGCTGCATTTCCTGTGTTCCGGCGCGCTGTTCGCGTTCTTCGTGCTGCATGTCGCATTGGTGCTGCTCAACAAACCGTGGCGCCTGATGCGCAGCATGATTACCGGTCGTGAAACGGGCGGGAACACGGCATGACGACACGACGCGGCTTCATCGCAGGCATGGGTGCGCTGTTCGTGGCAGGTTGTTCCAAAGTCGCTGACAGCGATGCCGGCAAGGCACTCTTCCGCGCCTCGCAGGGCTGGCACCAGAAAGTTCACCGCAGCCTTGCCGACCGCATGGCACTGGCCCGCGAATACCCGCGCTCCGCCATTTCCGCCGTCTTTCGCGGCAATGGCAGCCGCACCGTGGATACCGACGCCTATCGCACCGCCTTGACAGACGGCTTCGCGGACTGGCGGCTCGAGGTCGGCGGGCTGGTCGAAAACCCGCGCAGCTATTCGCTTGCCGAACTTCGCGCCCTGCCCCAGCGTACCCAGATCACCCGCCACGATTGCGTGGAAGGATGGAGCGCGATCGGCGAATGGACCGGCCCGCAACTCTCCACCCTGCTTGACGCCGCCGGAGTACGCGAGACGGGCCGCTTCGTCGTGTTCCGCTGCGCCGACACCTATAATGGCGGGCGATATTATGAGAGCGTCGACATGGTCGATGCCTACCACCCCCAAACCATCATTGCCCACGCGCTGAATGGCGAACCGGTGCCGGAAAAGAACGGCGCGCCGCTGCGTATGAGGATCGAACGCCAGCTCGGCTACAAACACGCCAAATACCTGACCGGCATCGAGGTGGTGGACAGCCTCGCCGAGATCGAAGGCGGCAATGGCGGGTATTGGGAAGATCGCGGGTACCAGTGGTATGCGGGCATCTGACGCGCTAACCGGGCGGCATGCAGCACGGCTGCGTCGGGATCGCGACAGGTGGCAGCATCGTTTCCTGCGCTTCATCGACGCTGTGTTCTTCTGGTCCGTTGAGAACCAGATCCCGAAAGCGGTCCCACGGGAACAGCGTGCCGGGATCGCTGCGTCGGCGCGGGTCGAGGCGAGCATGGCTGACGACATGGCGCAGGTTGGGATATTTTGCCCAGGCATAGCGCACGATCCGCGCGGTCGCCTCGATCTGCCAACCGGAAAAGGCGTCGGAGGATTTCTGGCGATTGACCACTTCCACGCCGAGCGAGCGGTGATTGATCCGCCCCGCCCCGTCGCACACCGCCGGATGACATGCGCCATTGCGGACATGCCACGCCGCGCGCGCTTCGTGGCAGGTTGCCCAAACGAACTTGCCGTGTTGCACCTCGTCCTCGTCCGGCACCAGCCAGTGAAAGCTGGCACGCCGGTCGAAAATAACGCTCGCCGCGCCCGATGAACTGCCGCCTGCCGTGGCGTGGATTACAATGGCCCGCACACCCGCCACGGCATCGTAAATGCGCGAGGACGAGGCGCGCAGGGCGGCAGACTGAATGTGCGGATACCATTCCTCGTGCAAAGGGGCGGCTGCAGGGCGGCAGGCCGGGTCGAGGTTGAACTGGTACGTGGTGGGATCGGTCGGCATATGGGCGGTTCCTTCAACGGGAAGGAAGCAGCAGAATTGCGCTTCACGAACCATATCGGTTCGCAAATCCTACATTGCCAGCGAAATTTTCCGCGATGCCGGGCCAAATCAGCCATTGCGTCCAAATCAGGATACCGAGCAAGTTCTCGCCCTTCACCCCGCCACCCGCATCGACATAGGGTGCGGCAACCAGCCAGTGCCCGATCATCACCACAAAATCGAGAACGCCCGCAGGTAATCGAACCACCGGTTGCGTTCCGGCGGCGCGAGCTGTGCCATCTTGCGCGGATTGGTCCACATCGTTTTTATCGCCCAAGCCCCCCGCGGTGCGGATACCATTTTCCTACATCTGCAATCCCTGCTAACCTTCGTGGCGAAGTCTTCCCGTTTCGTACAAACAGCGTTTTCCTGCTGACGCCCTTTCACTGACCGTCCCCGTATGTATCTCTTCAACCAAACCCCGTTCAGCCGGAGCTTTTTCGCGTTATCATGACCGATACTTCGAATCCCCAAGTCAAGAAGGTCGTCCTCGCCTATTCGGGCGGACTCGATACCAGCGTCATTGCCAAATGGCTTGAGGTGGAGCGGGGGTGTGAAGTCGTCACCTTCACCGCCGATCTTGGCCAGGGCGAGGAGATCGAACCGGCGCGGGAAAAGGCGCGGGCGATGGGTATTCCCGACGAACACATCTTCATCGAAGATCTGCGCGAGGAATTCGTGCGCGATTTCGTGTTCCCGATGATGCGTGCCAATGCGCGCTACGAAGGCGATTACCTGCTTGGTACCAGTATCGCGCGTCCGCTGATCTCGAAGCGGCTGGTCGAAATCGCCCGCGAAACCGGGGCGGATGCCATCGCGCACGGGGCGACCGGCAAGGGCAACGATCAGGTCCGTTTCGAACTGAGCGCCTACGCGCTTGCGCCCGACATCGAAGTCATCGCCCCGTGGCGCGAATGGGATCTGACCAGCCGCACTGCCCTGATCGCCTGGGCCGAAGCGCACCAGATTGCCGTGCCAAAGGACAAGCGCGGCGATAGTCCGTTCTCCACCGATGCAAACCTGCTGCACACATCGTCCGAAGGTAAAGTGCTGGAAGACCCGTGGGAGCCGACGCCCGACTATGTCTATTCGCGCACCAACCATCCGGAAGAAGCGCCCGACACGCCGCAGATCATCACGGTTGATTTCGAACGCGGTGACGGCGTCGCGCTGGATGGCGAAGCAATGTCGCCGGCCACGCTGCTGGAAGCGTTGAACGCGCTGGGCCGCACGCATGGCATTGGGCGGCTGGACCTGGTCGAAAACCGCTTTGTCGGTATGAAGAGCCGAGGCATGTACGAGACACCGGGCGGCGAAATCTATGCGCAGGCGCATCGCGGCATCGAACAGATCACGCTGGATCGCGGCGCGGCGCATCTGAAGGACGAGCTGATGCCGCGTTATGCGGAGCTGATCTATAACGGCCTGTGGTTCAGCCCGGAGCGCGAAATGCTTCAGGCGGCCATCGATTTGAGTCAGGAAAAGGTCAGCGGCACAGTTCGCCTCAAACTCTACAAAGGCCGCGCCGATGTGATCGGCCGCAAATCGCCGCACTCGCTCTATTCCGAAGCCCATGTAACGTTCGAGGACGACGCAGGTGCTTACGACCAGCAGGACGCCGCCGGGTTCATCAAGCTGAATGCCCTGCGGCTGCGGCTGCTAGCGCAACGAGACCGTAGTCAGGGCGCGCTGCCGACTCGGGAAGCCAAAACCCGTTAACTGTGTTCGAGTTCCCGATTGCAGCGAATATATCTACCGGTCGTCGCAAATCGCAGTCCGGTTGACGGCAAGCTGCCCTCGATCGTCGGCCAGCTGAGGCGCACGTTTGGCATAGGACGGTTTCACCCGTAACCACCCGGCATCGAGCGCCGCCAGAGCGCGCCCTTATCGGATACGTCGCATGTCTTTCTCCACCCGCCTCCTTGTCGCAGCCGCCGTTCTCGTGGCGCCCGTGTCTGCCGCCATGCCGGAAGACGCCGTCGAACTGCCGTTCGAAGCGCAGTTCGCCATGTTCGAAGAGTTGCCCGCTGCGCCCGAGCCCGAAGGCAACGTCGTCGACCTTGCGGACATCGAACCGCCCGTCGAAGTCGCGCCCGAGCCGAAAACCCGCCCGCTAGGTAGCGGCGTGGCGTCCTATTACGGCAAACGGTTCCACGGCCGCCGCACCGCCAATGGCGAGCGGTTCAACATGAATGCCATGACGGCGGCGCACAAGACACTGCCTTTCGGCACCAAGCTGCGCGTCACCAACCCGCGCAATGGCGAGAGCGTGGTAGTGCGCGTCAACGATCGTGGCCCCTTCACGCCGGGTCGCACGCTCGACCTTAGCCGCGCCGCCGCCAGCGAAATCGGCCTTGTCCGGCGTGGGCACGGCCGCGTGAAGCTGGAACGCCTCGACTAGATTTGCAGCGCTTGGCCCATTTGGGACATTCGCGCAACGTTCCGGGCCGCTAGGACACCCTCGTCGCCCGCGCATTTAGCCGGGCCGGTCGGGAGAAACCTGTCATGTCCAACACCACCAATCCGTTCGCACTGGGCGCCTTCGGCTTTGCGCTTGGCGCGGCGGTGTTGCTGGCCATGCCCTTCGCCGTCGAAGCAGCGCCGCCCAAATCCGGGCCGGTCGATGCGATGGGCGAGCAGCGCAAGGCCGACTGAGCGGGCCGAACTGGCAAAGCAGGGCACAACGCCTAGAGCGGGCCTCCCGCACCGCCATATCCCGCGGTCCACAGCCTGACGCGCAGGGCTGGCCCGGCAACCGGACCGAAGCCCGCCTTCCGCCTGGCGAGGGCGCAGGGTTCGTCGACCGTGGAGGCAGGCGCATCGTCCACCGGTTCGACCCGGCACGGCGTACGGAGCACAGGCTCCACCGGCGCAACGTCCCGCGCGGGCGCAGCCGGCCCCGCCGACTTTACCTCGACTACAGCCGCCGCCGCATCGCGGTCCTCTAGCCCAACCGTCCACCATTCCGGATCGCCAGCGGCAAAGGCCTGCACCTGGCGCTCCTCGATGTCCCAGCCTTCCTCGCCCGGCGGCAGCGCGGGCGCATCGGCGGGGCGCGCCTCGGCCATCTCCTCCATCACCCGCCCGTTTACCGGGTAGTGCGGACAGGCGCGGCATCTGGGCCAGTCCGGATCGTCGCAGCACGGCCCCATGCCGCCGCCCGCATTGTTCACCGGCTCCAGCCCTTCCGGCCCGCGCCGGAAGTGCGGGCGGCGCGCGTCGTCGGCATAGGCGCAGGAGCAGGACGGTTCCGCCGCAGGGTCCGCGCCAGCATCGGCATGGGCATCGGCCTCAGCATCGGCATCGGCCCCAACGTCGGCATAGGCGTCGGCATCGGCCTGTTCGCGCGCATCGTTGTTGGACATGTGACAGGTGTTACACTGTCCAGGCGGATTTTCGGCGGGCGGGTTTCCGGCGGGCGCGTCCACCGGGGAACCGGGCGCGGGGGGATCGGGCAGCTCCTCCCCGGCAGCAAAGCGCGCCATGACCGCGTCGAAATCGTCCGACAGCGCGCGCACATCGGCGTGCCCCGCCATCTTGTCGAGCCGCCCGATATGGGCGAGCAGCAGCCGCGAATCGTAGCGGCGGCGCGTGGCGACTTCCTCGCCGTGGTAGAACACCTTCTCCTCCACCCCGTCGATCGCGCGGTCGGCCAGCATGTCCTCCGCCCGCGCCAGTGCCTGCAGCTTCGCCGCATCCATGCAGCGCCGCAAGGCCGCGTTTGCCCGCCGTACGCGATAGACCGTCTGGCGCGAGACCTGCGCGTGGCTGGCCGCCGACCGCACCGAGCCGGTCACCGCCAGCGCCTCCAGAAACGCCACCTGCGCTGCGCGGGTGAACTCGAGCTGCGGCTTGCGCCCGGTGGTGGGCGCAGGATCGTCCGGCAAATCGGCGATCAGTGCGGGGAGATTGGCGGCAGGGTCGGAAGGACCCGTCCCACCGCAGCCTGGGACCTCCTCCAACGAAGCGCCACCAGCGACATCAAACTCCAACCCGCTCACGCCCCCTCTCCCGCACCGGAGGTTCGGGAGTACGCAGCTGCCCCATCGGCAGAGCCACCAACACCCCCGGCCCCCTCCACAAACCGCCCCCCGATCCGCCCCGCCTCCACATGAGCCAGCCACCGCGCCGCATGGTCGAGCCGGTCGGGATGTTCGGGTGGGGAGATGAAGGGGCCGTGCTGGCGAATTAGTGCGTCATGTGTGGCGGTGGCGGTATCCAATTTTATGGGACTGCCGGTAGGAGCAAGCGGAGGAGAATTTTGTGGCATGAGTTACCTAACTTTCTAAAGGGGGAACCATTTTGGTTAACGCAAGCGAGATATGTAGGAAACACTTCTTTAAATTATTTCTTGAAATAGCATTCTAAAAATGAAATGATATTAACCGCACGCAGGGATCTACCTGTCGTTTTAAAATGGTCTCTAGGAGTAAAGAAATGGCGAGTTATCAAAGGGTCGCCTTGTTTATACTATTCGACTCTCTAGAACTAGATATAATACGCAAGATAAATTTTTATACGAATAAAGAACCTGAGCTACTACCCGATGAGCTTAGTAAAGCACAATCTCGTATCAAGATTCTTGAATCAGTATATTACGATGTGGATTCGCCGACGGACTTATTATACGGGCTTGATCTAGCGGAAAAGTTTGTCGTTCTCCTGCGGCATAAAGATATTATTCCAAAACTAGAGTTGGATTATTACTTAGAACTTAGGCCAACTTTTAACTCGATGGTAAGTATCCGGAACAGTGTTATGCACGCTCGACCTTTACAAGTCGACCAATACTCAAAAGGTTTTGCATTCGCTCAAGATCTTGCTCGTCGACCAAAATTATGGCCGGAATTAAATAAATCATATTTGGAATTTGCATCCGATCCGGCAGCATTTGGAAATCGAAGTATTCAGTTTTTAGATAGCGAAAATGACCACGAAGTTATTCATAATTTGCCATCAGCAGAGTACGACGATACCGGTTTTCTACCTCGCCCGGATTTAGAAAAATCTCTTGTCCAAAAGATCGACGGAAGATATCCAGTAGTTACGATTCTGGGTGAAGGAGGGAACGGGAAAACGGCACTGACTCACCAAACGTTATCTAGCCTAATAAACAGTGGACGACATAGCTTTGACGCAATAATCTGGACAACTGCTAAAGCCAGTATACTAACTAGCCAAGGCGTCAAAACTATATCTAATGCAATTACAGAAGCATACAAGATCGTAGAAGAGGCTGCAGGCTTGGAGCCTGGTAATGAACCACCAATCACGCGATTAAGGAGGATGCTGTCCGAAAATAAGATTCTTTTAGTAATCGACAACCTTGAAACAATAAAGGGAAATGAATTAAAGGAACTTTCTGAAGACTTTCCGGGAGAAAGCAAGCTTTTACTAACATCGAGAATTCCTTTAGGTGGCGATATCTCAGTGCATGTCGGTGAGTTTACAGAAAAGGAGGCACTCTTATTTATACGACGGCTTATACAAGCTTATGATGTTAAGCCGCTGTTATCGAAAAACAATAATTACCTGGTTCAATACATGAGGCGTCTTCACTTTAAGCCGCTTCTAATAAAATGGTTTGTTCTTGGCGTTAAAGGAGGCTCTAGTCCTGATAAAATCGTAGCAAATCCGGACGATGCATTACGGTTTTGCCTCGAAAATGTAGTAACACAGCTAAATCCTGATGCCAAGTCTGTCTTAATCTGTATATCTTCCGTTACGGCGAAACTCTCTCAGCACATAATCGAAGAAGTAACTCCTATTGGCTCTCTTGCTGCTGAAGCTGCTTGTGCAGAGTTAATTCGGTTTGGCTTAATACAATCGGAGAATTTGGACACTGGTGAACAAGTGTATTCTATAAAACCTTTCGCGCGAGCTTATGTTTCGCGAGTAATTTCTCCAGCAACGAAAATTATGGGTGAAATGCGTACGCGCTACCTGAAGATTAGATCTGATTACGAGAGGTTTCTAGCCGGACATTATTATAACAAGTATAATCCAGCAAATTATGTGGTACGTAGTCCGTCAGAAATGCTCGCGGCAAAACAGCTCAAAGCAGCTTATAGATTTGGGTCAAGCAACGATTACGTGAAAGCTGTTCATATTATATCAAATCTAAAGATAAGTGATCCTACTTATTTTGAGGTCTATCGTGTTGAAGGGTTTTTAGCGTTTTTGCAAGGCGATGTTGCCACTTCTAGACAGGCGTATGAAGCCGCTATTGATCTAGCACCAGATGAGCCTCAACTCCATTTTTTTTTCGGTGGCATGCTTATGAGGGGAGTAGATAACACCTTAGCTGATTTCCACTTCCGAAAGACTTTGGAAATAGACCCTGATTGTCATCTTGCATTGCGCGAAGGTGCAAGAAATTGTTTTATTAACGGTAATATCGAAGATGCAGATCAATTTTTGTCACAGATTAAGCCTGAGAAGTTTCGTACCCAGAAAGATATCTTTATCTTTAATGATCTCAAAATTCAGTATTTCACTCGAAGTATCTTTCAGTTTGTATCTGCAACTGACTGGAGCTCAGCTGAAGTAAGAGTAAAAGAGTTTGCAAATTATCTCTATACAGTAGATTTTAATCAATTAGATCAGCGAGCGATTGATCATATGAATCAGGTTTTGCCAAATCTACGCAAAATTATCGATTCGGACTCGGGCGCCAAACCTTGGACGGAAGATCTTCAAGCTTGGTTAATTGCTAAATTTCCCGAACATGCAGTAATAAATTCATCCAGCACTAATACAGCTCGGCTTTCTGGAAGACTTAAAAGAGAAGGCCTACAGTCTACTTTTGGTTTTATAAAAACCGAATCAGGTGATGATCATTTTTTACATAAAAAAGACGCCGGTAGCGTTTTGTGGAGGCATCTACTTGAGGGCGGATCTATCACTTTTGAACTTCAATGGAGCGACGGTTTTACTAAATCAAGAGCAGTAAATTGCCTTGCCGAGTAACGCGCTTCAAATGATGTGTTTTCTGCAATCTGTCTTTACTATTCTGGAGGTCCGCTAATATCAGTTTAACATGTTGACCGGTATGCTACTATTTTAGTAACTTTTTCTGGCACTCTTTCTGCGACGACCTCGCCCCGGGCACACCGCCCCCGGCCTAAGGCCCAGCACCCAGTCCGCCCCCGGATCAGGTCCGGTGCAGGCTAACTACCGATTACATTCCCCCAAACGATTATTTCGCCCTTGCCAGTATCGGTTGCAAATAGTGGCCGGTGTAGCTCTCCGGCACAGCGGCAACCTTTTCCGGTGTCCCTTTGGCGACCACCTCTCCGCCTCTGACACCCCCGCCCGGACCGAGATCGAGAATGTAATCGGCGGTCTTGATGACATCGAGGTTATGCTCGATCACCACCACCGAGTTGCCCTGATCCACCAGCCGGTGCAGCACTTCCAGCAGTTTGCGGACATCCTCGAAATGCAGGCCGGTGGTCGGTTCGTCCAGGATATACAGCGTCTGTCCGGTGGAGCGTTTCGCCAGTTCCTTCGCCAGCTTCACCCGCTGCGCCTCGCCACCTGACAGCGTGGTCGCCTGCTGGCCCACCTTGACGTAGCCCAGCCCCACCTCGTTCAACATCGCCATCCGCACCTTGATCGGCGGCACGTTGGCGAAGAACGCTTCCGCATCCTCGATCGTCATGTCCAGCACGTCGGCGATGGAGAGCCCCTTGTGCTTCACTTCCAGCGTCTCGCGGTTGTAGCGGCGGCCGTTGCACGTCTCGCAGGTGACGTAGACGTCGGGCAGGAAGTGCATTTCGATCTTGATGAGGCCGTCGCCCTGGCACGCCTCGCACCGTCCGCCCTTCACGTTGAAGCTGAAGCGGCCCGGCTTGTAGCCGCGCGCCAGGCTTTCGGGCAGGCCGGCGAACCAGTCGCGGATCTGGGTGAAGGCACCGGTGTAGGTGGCGGGGTTCGAACGCGGGGTGCGGCCGATGGGCGACTGGTCGATCTCGATCACCTTGTCGCAATGCTCCAGCCCCGTCACCTTGTCGTGCGGCCCGGCGATCACCCGCGCCCCGTTCAGCGTGCGCGCGGCGACGGCATACAGCGTGTCGATGGTGAAGCTGGACTTGCCGCTGCCCGATACCCCGGTGACGCAGGTGAAGGTGCCGAGCGGGATGGAGGCGGTGACGTTCGCAAGGTTGTTGGCGCGCGCCCCGTGGACGGTCAGTTTCTTGCCATTGCCCTTGCGGCGTTTCTTGGGGACCGCGATTGCGCGCCGTCCGGTGAGGTAGTCGGCGGTGAGCGACTTCTTGCTGCGCAGCACCTGTTTCAGCGTGCCCTGCGCCACCACCTCGCCGCCGCGCACACCCGCGCCGGGGCCGAGGTCGACCACGTGGTCCGCCTGCCGGATGGCGTCCTCGTCATGCTCCACCACAATAACGGTGTTGCCGAGGTCGCGCAGGCGTTTCAGCGTCTCCAGCAGGCGGTCGTTGTCGCGCTGGTGCAGGCCGATGCTGGGTTCGTCGAGCACGTAGAGCACGCCCGACAGGCCGCTGCCGATCTGCGATGCGAGGCGGATGCGCTGGCTTTCGCCGCCGCTGAGCGTGCCCGATGTGCGGTCTAGGTTGAGATAATCGAGCCCGACATTGTCGAGGAAGCCCAGCCGCTCGTTGATTTCCTTGAGGATGGCGGCGGCGATCTGCTGTTGCTGCGGGCCGAGCTGGTCGTTCAGTCCGAGGAAATAGGCCTTGGCATCGGCAACGCTCATCTTGGTTGGCTCGGCAATATCGGTCGGGCCGTCCCCGCCGGCGACCTTCACCGCCAGCGCCTTCTCGTTCAGCCGCTTGCCGCCGCAGGTTTCGCAGGGCTGCGCGGTCTGGAACTTGGCCAGCTCCTCGCGCATCCAGGTGCTTTCGGTCTGCATCATGCGGCGGTTGAGGTTGCCGATTACGCCTTCGAACGCCTTGTTGACGGTATATTGCTTGCGCCCGTCCTTGAAAGTTAGCGGCACGCGCTTGCCCCTGGTGCCGTGCAGGATAACGGCGCGGTGGTCGGCGTCCATGTCCTGCCACGGGGTGGTCAGGTCGAAACCGTATTCCTTCGCCAGACTGCCCAGCACCTGCATGTAATAGGGCGATGGCGGGTTGGATTTCGCCCACGGCGCGATGGCGCCTTTCTTCAGCGTCAGCAGCTCGTTGGGTACCACCAGCTGTGGGTCGAACAGTTGCTTCTCGCCCAGCCCGTCGCACGTCGCGCAGGCCCCCTGCGGTGCGTTGAAGCTGAACAGGCGCGGCTCGATTTCCTCGATGGTGAAGCCCGAAACAGGGCAGCTGAACCGTTCGGAGAAGACGATGCGGTTGGCGGGCACACCGGTACCCTTCATCTGGGTGCCGCTGGCCGCCTCGCCTTCGCGACCCGGCACCACGCCATCCGCCAGATCCACATAGGCCAGCCCGTCCGCCAGCTTCAGCGCCTGTTCGAAGCTGTCCGCAAGCCGCGTTTCCAGGTCCGGCTTCACCGCCAACCGGTCCACCACCACCTCAATGTCGTGCTTCAGCTTCTTGTCGAGCGCGGGTGCGTCTTCGATGGCGTAGAAATCGCCGTCGATCCGCACACGCGTGAAACCCGCCTTCTGCCACTCGGCTAGCTCCCGCCGGTATTCGCCCTTGCGCGCGCGAATGACGGGGGCAAGCAGGTAAAGCCGCGTGCCATCGGGCAACGCCATCACCCGGTCGACCATCGCACTGACAGTCTGCGCCTCGATCGGCAGGCCGGTCGCGGGGCTGTAGGGTACCCCCACCCGCGCCCAGAGCAAGCGCATGTAATCGTAGATTTCGGTGACGGTCGCCACGGTGCTGCGCGGGTTGCGGCTGGTGGTCTTCTGCTCGATGCTGATGGCGGGGGATAGCCCGTCGATATGCTCGACATCGGGCTTCTGCATCATCTCCAGGAACTGGCGCGCATAGGCGGAAAGGCTTTCGACGTAACGCCGCTGCCCCTCGGCATAGATGGTGTCGAACGCGAGGCTCGATTTGCCCGAGCCCGACAGCCCGGTAATCACGATCAGCGCATCGCGCGGTAAGTCGATATCGACGCCCTTGAGGTTATGCTCGCGGGCGCCCCTGACTTTGATATGGGTCAGCATGGGCAAGGCCCATGCTTCGCGGAAATTTTGGTAAGTGCCATAGCGCGCTGCGTTCCGGTAATGTTCGGGGTGAGTCAAGGGGTGACGCCCTTCCCTCCGAAACCGTTTGATCGACGCCGTTATTTTAAAAAAATCAAGTGTGCAAATCGGGAACCGGCACCGGCTGTCCGACGTAAATCGAGTAGCTACATAGCACGATCACTATGCCGGTATTATCGTGCGATTACAACACTCAAATGGAGATACCGATGGCTTTCACCTATATCACTCCCTATCGTCGCGGCGGGGGTTCGCTGCTGGACATGCACAAGCAGATGAACGCGATGTTCGACGAACTGCTTTCGCCCGAAGAAACCGGCAGCAGCGACAAGAAGGGCAAGGGTCCGACCTCGTGGCCTTCTCTCGATATCATGCAGGACGATGGACAAATCGCGATTACCGCGGAATTGCCGGGCGTCGAACGCGATGCGATCGATATTAATATGGATGACGGCATGCTTATCATCCGTGGCGAGAAGAAGGGCGAAACAAAGAAGGGCGGCTATAGCGAGCGCACCTTCGGACGGTTCGAACGCCATATCTCGATCCCCGCCACCGTCGACCTCGACAACGCGGAGGCCGATTACAACAACGGGTTGCTGACCATTACCCTGCCCAAGACGCAGGAGAAGGAAAAGGGCCGCCGCATCGAGCTGAAGGGCAACGACTCCGCCAGTAATCGGACAATTGAAAACACGGCGTCCGACAAGGGTAACGACAAGTCCGACGACAAAAAGGCATCCAAGAAGGGCTAACCAGCGGATGCCCTCAAAATTCAGCGGGCGGCTCCTGAAAAGGGGCTGCCCGTTTTGTCTTACGAGCCGCCGGTAGATCGCAGTCATCATAAAGCGGTCGTGCCTGGTTTCGATTAGCTCGCTGACCATGCCGACGCCCTTGTTCTTTCCGCCCTTCACGCTGATCATCGCCTTTTCCTCCAGCACACGCTGCTTCTCTCCGGCCCAGCCAATGAAATAGATCAGACCGTTCACGCCGCCACCCGCGCCCTTGCCGCTGCGATAGGGCTGTCCGTCGATGGCGTTGACCGGCCATAAAGTTAAAACAGCGTCTGCCGCACCGGCACTTCCAGCCCCGCCTGTTCCGCGATCATGCCAACCCATAGCGCGACCTGCGCCACTTCCTCCTCGCCTACCGCGCTCAGCGTGCGCTTCGTGTCGGCGGTGTCTTTCGTGGCGAAGTTGCCGCCCAGCTTGGCGTGGGTGGTGAAGGCGGGGCCGGTGGTGACGGCCTCGATCTGCGCGTCGCTTGCCGCCAATCCGGTGAAGGCCGCCAGCGCGCGGATCGTCTGGGCGCGGGCGGTGTCGAAGCAGTCGCCGTCCAGCACGCGCACGCGGTCGCCATAGCGGTCGGCCAGCTGCGTAAGGAACCGCTGGTTCAGGAACCACGCGAGGCCCGCCGCCTGCATGTCGGTCATCGCGAAGACCTCGGCGGGCGGCATCCCGAAATCCATCCCTGCATAGCCCTGCATCTCGGCAAAAAGCTGCCGCCCCCAGCGCCGCCCCATCAGCCCCTTGCGCGTTACTGCGTTCAGGAAGCTGGGCAGCGGGTTGGTCATCAGCACCGCCTTTGCGTCGGGTCGCGTGTCCATCAGCAGCGGCACCACGGCATTGGCGTGGTTGGTCGGCTTGACGAACACTGCCTGCTCGCCCTCCCCCGTGCGTGACAGCAGATCGAGCAGCGGCCTCGCCAGCCGCGGCCGGTCCTCGCCCGCATTGTTGAGCGCGACAATGATGCGCGGCTCCGCCAGACCGGCGGACACCCCCGGATGGTTCAGTGCGCGGACCAGCAGGGTTGAGCGACAGAAGGCGGTGTGGAAGATGAAGTGCAGCGGGCCGATGGCAGGCTGCATCGCGGCCACGTCATCGAACGATACCCAGCAGGCATCGGAGGGTTTGGCAGGTATCCGGTCCGCCAGGAACCCCGGCTCGCCCAGTGTTGTGCGCGCAATACGCTGGAACTGCACCGCTCGCCGCGCCCGGTCGATAATGTGCGGTATCCACGCAGGATCGGCGGCGATAGCGGCGGGGGTTGGGTCGGCAAGGGTCGGCATAGTGTGCGGACTAGCCCCTTGTGCTTCGCCCGCAAAGCCCCTCGACCCGCCCTTTACGCCGGACGAAGTGTGGACCGATACCGCGCGTAGCCCGTTGATAGGGCAAGAACAAAACAGGGGCGGATTATCCGGTTGCGTGTATATCGCACGGATGGAAAGCGCATTTTCGAGACGCCTCTATTGCTAGTTAACAGAGGCCACATGACCGATACCGTTTCCCTTCCGCCCCTTCGCACCGCCACCGCACCGGGGTCGCCGGGCATAATACGGGGTCAGACAAAACGGCGGCGCGACGCTGTGCGCAGGCTTGTCAACCGGTTTCAGGAACGGCGCAGGACGCGCCGGTTCGACAAGGAAGCACGTATCGCCGCCGACGTGCGCCCGCGACGTCGCAAACGGAAAGTCGCGCTGGCGCTTTCGGCTAGCGTCGTCGGACTGAACGCCCTCGCCCTCGATACCCTGATGCCGCAAGCTGCTCAGGCTGCGATAGCTTCTGCCGACATGCGGCAGAATCCTGAAAACCTGCAAGCCAGCGATGCGCTTAAACAGGCATTGATCGAGGAAGAAGGGGTGCGCTTCACCGTCTATCGTGACGTTGCGGGCTATGCGACTGTGGGCGTCGGGCATCTGGTGCAGCCCGATGACGGCTTGCGCATCGGCGACCGGATCGATGAAGATACGGCACTCGAACTGCTCGACGAAGACCTCGCACACGCCGAGAATGTCGTGCGCGATCTGGTCGATGATATGCCGGTCAATCAGTATGAATTCGATGCGCTCGTCGATCTCGTTTATAACGTCGGCGAGGGGACGGTGTCGGAACGCAACAGCCCCGCGCTCAATGCGGCGCTCGATGCGCACGACTACCACGGGGTTGCCGAGGAGCTGGCCTATCACAATGCCGGCGGTGCCAAGGCGGGCGGCCTCGTGATCCGTAGCGAACGACGCACCAACATATTTCTGAACGGCGACTATGCCGATCCGCGGGATACGTCCGTAACCTGATCCATTGCATATTCAGCCACTTCCCTTCACATCGAAGATACAGAAGGGCCAACCCGTGACACATATTCCGGAGATTTTTATGAACCGCTTCACCCCTACCGCTGCGTCCGCATTGGCTATCATGATGGGGGGATGTGCGACGACGCAGCCTTCGGGCGATATGGCGATGGCGGCGCCCGTCGCTGATGAAGCAACGACACTGGCGTTGACCAATGAAGGGCTGTTCGCCGATGTGCCGACCGGAACAGGCTACTTTGCGACGAAGAGCACACTTCCCTACCAGACGCCGGACTTCTCCGCCGTTTCGGAGGACGACTACCTTCCTGCGTTCCGCGAAGCGATGGCGATCCACTCTGCCGAAATAGACGCGATCAAGAACAACCCTGCCCCGCCGACATTCGAGAACACCATCGTTGCGCTGGAAATGTCGGGCGCTATGCTGGGCCGTGTGGCGCGTGTTTTCTACACGCTGACGGGTGCGAACACGACCGACGCGCTCGATGCTATCGACGCTGAAATTTCACCCGAGTTGACCGCGCATAACGACAGTATCAATCTCGATCCCGTGCTGTTTGCTCGGGTGCAGGCGGTTTACGATGCGCGCGATACGCTGTCGCTCAACACCGAGAACACGCGGCTCCTGGAAATTGCCTATGCCGATATGGTGCATGCCGGGGCCAAGCTGACCGACGCGCAGAAAACCGATGTCCGCGCCATCAATACGCGCCTGTCGGAACTCACCACGCAATTCGGCAAGACCGTGCGCGAGGCGACGGTGGACGGCGCGCTGGTAGTCGACGACAAGGCGGCGCTTGCCGGACTGTCGGACAGTGCCATCGAAAGCGCAGCAAAGGCCGCTGCCGACCGCGATCTGCCCGGCAAATATGTCGTCGCGCTGCAGAACACGACGCAGCAGCCACTATTGCCGAGCATGGAAAACCGCGCCGCACGCGAGGCGCTGTTCAAGGCAAGCTATAACCGTGCCGACCGTGGCGAACACGACACCCGCATGATGATTGCCGAAATCGCGCAGCTTCGGGCGCGCAAGGCAGCGCTGTTCGGGGCGCCCGATTGGGCCACCTACATCATGTACGACCGCATGGCGCAGACGCCCCAAACCGCGCTCGATTTCATGCAGCAGATGGTCCCCGCCCTCGCCGCGACGCAGCGTCGCGAGGCGGCAATGCTGAACGAGCAGATCAAGGCCGAAGGTGGCGATTTCGAAGTGCAGCCGTGGGACTGGGCGCGCTACGCAGAAAAGGTCCGCATGGCACAGTTCGACATGGATGACGGCGCGCTGAAGCCGTATTTCGAGCTGACCCGTGTGCTGGAAGACGGCGTGTTCTACGCCGCGACGCAACTTTACGGCATCACCTTCGAACGCCGTACCGACCTGCCCGTCTATCATCCCGACGTATCCACCTACACAGTGTTCGAGGCGGATGGTTCGGAACTCGGGATTTTCTATTTCGACCCGTTCCAGCGACCGTCCAAGCGGGGCGGTGCGTGGATGAGCAATCTTGTCGACCAGAGCGAACTGAACGGCACCAGCCCGGTCATCTACAATGTATTGAACATCCCCAAGGCCGCCGATGGCGAGCCGCAGCTGGTCAGCTTCGACAACGTCAACACGTTGTTTCACGAATTCGGCCATGCGCTGCACGGCTTCTTCGCCGATCAGACCTATGCCAGCATTTCAGGGACGGCGACGGCGCGCGATTTCGTGGAATATCCCAGCCAGGTGAACGAGATGTGGGCGACCTATCCCGCGATCCTGTCCAACTATGCCAAGCATTACGAAACCGGCGAAACCCTTCCGACGGCGATGATCGAGAAGATGGAAGCAGCTTCGAAGTTCAACCAGGGATACGAGCTGGGCGAAGTGGTCGAGGCTGCATTGCTCGACATGCGCTGGCATGCGCTGTCGCCGGAACAGGCAGCCGCCATCGATACGCCCGAAAAGGTCGACGCGTTCGAAGCCAAGGCGTTGGCAGAGCTAGGACTGGAAGTCGCGCTGGTGCCACCGCGCTATCGCAGCACCTATTTCAACCACATCTTCAGCAGCCCGACCGGTTATTCGTCCGGCTATTACAGCTATCTGTGGACCGAGATGCTGGATCGCGACAGCCGCAAGTGGTTCATGGACAATGGTGGCCTGACCCGCGCCAACGGCGAACACCAGCGCAAGACAGTGCTGAGCCGGGGCGGCACAATGGACTATTTCGAGATGTTCGAAAACTTCGCCGGTCGCCAGCCCAACGTCACGCCGATGCTCGAAGCACGCGGCCTGATTGCCGGCGATGGGGACGAGGGTGCAGCAACGAACACCGACGGCGCGCTGCCGGGAAATGCCGTGAGCGCCCCGTGAGCGTCAAAGCTTGCCGCGCCACGCCAGCGATTGCCGGTTGAGCGCGGACAGATCGGCATCGCCTTGAAGCGCCGCTTCGCCCAGTGCGATGGCGGCGTTTAGCTGTTGGTCGGTCGCGTTACGATAGGCTGGTGCAGGGATCGCATTGCGCCACGGTCCGCCAACCGTGTTGTCGAGCAATATGCGCTGGAAGCAGTGGTCGAGATGGACGGGCCAACCGCGTTCCCTCGCAACGGCTGGCAGCGTTTCGCGAGTCAGCGCGAACCAGCGGGCTTCCAGCATTGCGCGTTCATCCTGCATCGAAAATCGCCAGAGCCTGCGCACCGGCTTCGCCGACCCAACGGGTGCCGACGCCCCACCCTCTTTCAATTACCGGTGCGGCCAGAGCAATTGTTGGAACGTCGTCGGCAAGCACTTCGCCATCATGCAGAACCACCACCCGGTCAGCGTGGTTCATCGCCAACGCCAGATCGTGCAAAACCAGCACGACGCCAACCCCGGACGTCGCCTGATTGCGCAGGGTTACAATAAGCGACTGCTGGTGCGCGAGGTCCAAAGCGGCGAGCGGTTCATCGGCAAGTATCCATTCCGGTTCGCCCGCCAGAACCCGAGCAAGCAGCACCCGCGCCCGTTCTCCACCCGACAGCCGAGTTGCAACGCGGTTACGGAAAGGAACCAGATCGAGGGCGGTCAGGGCACGTTCGACAGCGTCGTCGCCACGGTCCCGATGCGGCAAACGACCGAGCCGGACAAGGGTCTCGACCGATACATCCCATGCGACGCTTTGGTCTTGCGCAAGGTAACCTAAGGTTTTCGCTCGTTTAAGCGGTTCCAGTCTGCTGACTGCCATGTCGTCCAGAAACACGTTACCTTCGGTAATCGATTGCAAGCCCGCCAAAGCCGATAGAAGTGTGGACTTTCCCGCACCGTTCGGACCGCAGATGGCGGTGATCTTTCCCGGCTCCAGCCGTGTCGAAACGTCGCGCAGCACGCGGCGCCCGCCAAGCTCAACGGTCAGGCTTTCGCACCCCAGGATCATAGCGTACCCCGCCGCATCCGCAGCAGAAGCGCTAGGAAAAACGGCCCGCCGATCAAACTCAGCGCGATACCCAGCCGCAGCTCCGTAACCAAAGGCAGCACGCGCACCACGCTGTCCGCCACCAGCACCAGCAGCGCACCCGCCAGCGCGCTCGGCAGCACCAGTTGCGATGGTCGCCGATCGGTCAGAGGACGGACCAGGTGCGGCACGATCAGGCCGACAAACCCTATGATACCAGCTACCGCCACGCCGCTGCCCACGGTCAGCCCGGTGCCAGCCACCAGCAGCAGCAGGGCACGCCGTCCATCCATGCCCATCGAACGTGCAGTCGCTTCGCCCAGCACCAGCGCGTCGAGGTCGCGGCCCAAGGCCCACAGGCATGCGATGCCTGTCACAGTCAGCGGCACGGCGATCCATACATCGCGCCAGCTGCGGTCCGTTAGCGCGCCCAGCAGCCAGCCGACGATCTCGCTCATCGCAAAGGCATTGGGCGCAAGGCTGATGGCAAGGCTGGTCAGCGTCCCGGCAAGGCTGGCGATCATCAATCCGGCCAACGTAAACAGAGCAATGCCGCCCGTCCGGCCCGCGATAAGCGCCAGCAACGCCATCGCGCCGCCCGCGCCGATCAGCGCGAGTACCGGCAAGGCCCACACATTCGCCTGCATGCCCAGCCAGAAACTGGCGACCGCGCCCAGCGCAGCGGCTGGGGCTATGCCGAACAGTCCGGGATCGGCCAGCGGGTTTCTGAGATAGCCCTGCATCGCCGCGCCCGATGCGCCCAGTCCCGCGCCGATGACCAGCGCCAGCACACTGCGGGGCAGGCGTATTTCGGCAAGAATCAAAGCGGCATTGGGCGTGGTGGTCGGGTCGATCCAGACGCGCCCGGCCAACAGCGACAGCGGGAAGGCGATGACAAGTGCCGCCAGCAGGATCAGCGATGCGCGGTTCATCCGCGAATGTTCCGCAGTCGCGCCATGGCGTCGATAATGGTCGGTCCGCCGCAATAGAGTAGAGACGGGTCGAACCGTTCGACCCGCATGGCAGGTGCCGCGCGCAGGGCCGGATGCTGCTGCGCCCGCGCATCTCCCGCCACCAGTAGAACGTCCGGCGGATCGGCGACCACGCGTTCCAGCGACAGGTAGGACGCCTGACCCAACCCGCGCGCCGCGCTGTGATTGGTGAACCCGGCCCGGGCCAGCAAGTCGTCGATCAGCTCGCCTTCGCCCGGCACGATGCCGCCCGGTTGCCACAGGACCGCGTTTGGCCGCTTTCCGGCAAGGTCCGGTGATGCAGCCGCCTCGATCAGATCCGCGATCCGGACGGCCGCTGCGGCGCGCCCCGCAATCGCGCCCAGCCGCCGCACCTGCGCAATACTGTCGGCCACGGTACGCGCGATACCGAATGTCTCGACGCGAATGCCGAGATCGGTAAAGGCGGCGCGGGTGGCGGGCGGCAGGAAGCTACCGGCGACGACCACATCGGGATCGAGCGCCAGCACTTCTTCCACCGTGCCGCCGGTCACGCCGTAACGTCGCGCCTCGGCTTGCGGGATGGACGACCCCGCCGGATTGCGGCTGTAATGTGACAGAGCCAGCACCTGTTCCGGTGGCGCGATACGAGCCAGCACAGCGTCCGTGCAGGGGTTCAGGCTGACGATGGTCGGCGCGGCGGCGCGCGTCCTGTCCGGCGGCTCCGCCACGCTACACCCGGCAACGCATGCAGAAAGCAGGAAGGCAGCCAGCCAGCGCATCACAGCCCCGTGCGCACCCCTACGAACACACCGCGTCCGGGCGAGGCATAGCCCGCCGCCGTCTGATACTCGCTGTCGGTGACGTTCTCGACCCGCGCAAACAGGTCCACCGTTCGCGCATCATACAGCGTCAGCACCGGCAGGACCGCGCGCAGGTCGAACACCGCGTAATCGTCGAGCGTCACGGTATTGGCCGCATTGTCGAAAGCGGCGGAAACATACCGCACATCGACCCCGACCGTCGGATCGAACAGGCCTTCGCCAAACGCATAATCCGCCGTCAGCGTCGCGGCATGGCGGGGCTGCCGCGCGAGGCGGTTGCCTTGGTTGGCGGTCCCGATAGACCGGTCTTCGGTGTCGATATAGGCGTAGGCGAGGCCGAGCGAAACTCCGTCCACCGGTTGCGCCTGGACCTCGATTTCCAGCCCTTCGGCGCGCGTGCGACCGGTGTTGTCATAGGTGCCGAACGGGCGGTCGTCGCAGATCGGGCTGATGTTACCGAAACAGCCGATGAAGCTGATGAGCTGCTCGCTATCGCGGCGGAACAGTGTGGCCCCTGCCCGCAATGTGACCGTTCCGTAAAATACGCCCAGATCGAAGCCCGTGCTGCGTTCCGGCTCCAGCGCTTCGTTGCCAAAATCGCTGAACAGCTGGAACAGGGTGGGTGCCTTGAACCCCTCCCCCACGCTGGCGCGCAGGCGCAGGTCGGGCACCACTTCATAGCTGACATCCGCGCCGAAACTGGTGGCGGTGCCGAACCGCCGGTGATCGTCCACCCGCCCGCCGACATGCGCCGACAGCCCGCCGAATTCGATGCCGAGCTGCGTGTAAGCACCGAGGATGCGCGTGTCTTCGCCAGCGTCGAACGCCGTGCGGTATTGCGTCCATTCGTTCTCCGCGCCGAAGTTCACGATCAGCGGACCGATGGGCCGCCATTCGCCGCGCAGCTCTACGCGGTCGGAGCGCCCTTCGCTGGTAAAGGTTTCCGCATCGCGCGACGCCGCGGCGAAGTTCTGCCGGTCGGTATCGGCGAAGCTGTAATTGGCAGCCACGAAAATGGGTCCGCCATCGTACACTACGCCGGCCGCACCCGAAAGCTGCTGCGTTTCCTGCACTTCGGGCGTGTCGGCCAGCGCGAAAGCGGGGGCTGGAAAACCGTCGATATCCAGCACGCCATCGGCATAGCGCCCGCGTGCGAACAGTTCGAGTTGGTCGGACAAATAGATTCGCCCGTCGCTCGATACCGCATATTGCTCGAACCCGTCGGCTTCGACGCCGTTTTCTGCGGCGGAGAAACCGTCGGTGCGGTAATAGCTGCCGGACGCGCCGAGAAAGCCGGCATCGGTACCGATGCCGCCCGATGCCGAACCGGCAAAGCTGTCGCGCGCTCCATATTCCACGCTGCCCGCAAGGTCGCTTGCAGCGCGTGTCGTGGCGACTAGCACCCCGCCGATTGCGTCGGACCCCCAGATCGTGCTGTTCGATCCGCGCAGCAATTCCACCTTGGCCAGATTGCCGGTCAGCAGATTGCCGTAATCGAACCCGCCATTGGGCGATGCCGGATCAGCCAGCCGCACCCCGTCGATAATCGTCAGCAACTGTTCGGCCTGCGCGCCGCGCACGCGCACCGCAGTAACCGCGCCGACCCCGCCATTGCGCGCAATGGTAACACCCGGCGCGCGGCGCAACAGGCGGGTGAGGTCCGGTCCCTGGACCGACGCAATGTCTTCCTCACCGAACACCGTCACGGCCTGACCTGTATCTTCCACCTCGCTACGGGTCCCCGTCGCGGTGATGGTGATCGTCGTTTCGTCCACCTTTGGCGTATCGAAGACGACGCCGTCCTGCGCCACCGCAGGTGGACCGAGATAAGCCAGAATAGCGCCGGAAATCAGAAATTTACGCATAACACCTTACACCACAAGCAAAGTCGCCCATGACGTAAGGCCGTGCGGAATTGCACGTCTTTCGCGTCTGCTTCCGGTACACCCCGCCCGGCCGCGGTGAACGACGTATCACAGGCAGGTCTCCTGGCTCCCGGATCAACACGGTCCCGCCGCCTTCCCATGCCCGAAGGCACAGTGGCATCTGGCGGGATCGCTCCCCAGTCACAGTTGCGGGGGCAGCGGGAGATTGGCACTCCCTTCCCTCTTAGGCCTGCTTTCGCAGACACCCGTGACGTCGCCGCGTGCCATAGGCGGTGCAGCCCCGGCTGTCACCCCATACCGCACCTGCGTTAAGCCCCTGTTGACCATCGGGCTTAACCGCAGTTGCGCAGGTGTTCCGCTACTGGACACCCTCTGTATTTCGCCTCGCACAATGCCGGTCGTACGCTAGGTATGTTTGCCCTACGTTCCGCCCATATCCCCTGCCCGAAGGATCGCCTTGACCTCTGCCCCGTCCTCAATGCCAGCCGCCAACGGCCGCGACCGGCGGCCCGGTTCACGGTGGCAGAAAAGCGCGCGGCGGCAGGATGGCGTGCGACTGGCTCCGCGCCATCGCGGGCGACGGCTGGCGATTATTCTGGGCATTGCGGCGTTCCCGGCCTTCGCAGGCGCAGCCGATTGGGAGCCGTTCAAGCCCGCCACCCCTACGCAGGAACAAGCTCCGCAAGTCACACCGATGCCGTTCGAGATACCGGGGCAGAGTTTCCCCGGCTCGGCATTCTATTACCTCGCCGACGAACCGCAGCTCGCCTATGATTTCGAGCAGGTCGACACCAACCTGTTCGACGTGTCCGGCACCGGTAGCATCGAAGCGGTGGAACAGCTGGTCGAAGCCCGCGCCGGTCCCGCCGCACGCAGCTTCGGCGGTGGCGGCAGCGGGCTGGACAAGGCGCGCGCGCTGCACTGCCTGACGCAAGCGATCTATTACGAGGCCGCATCGGAAGCGGTCGGCGGGCAACGCGCGGTGGCACAGGTGGTGCTGAACCGCGTCGCGCACCCCAGCTATCCGCGCAATGTCTGCGGCGTTGTGTTCCAAGGGTCGGAAAGGCGCACCGGCTGCCAGTTCAGCTTCACCTGCGATGGCAGCCTTAAGCGCAAAGCGTCCGTCACCGCATGGGCACGGGCGCGCATGGTGGCGCGCGATGCGTTGGGCGGCCAGGTCTATGCCCCTGTCGGCCTCGCCACCCATTATCACACCATCTGGATCTACCCCTATTGGGCGCCCAGCCTGCACCCGGTCGGCACCATCGGCGCGCACCGGTTCTATCGCTGGCGCGGTTCCGCCGGGAAGCCTGCTGCCTTTACCGCTAATTATAGCGGCAACGAACCCGCCGCTGCGCCCAAGCCGCGCGCGCCGTCCTCCGACGATACACAGCCCGCCGCCGATCCGCTGTCGCTCGCCCGTGCCTATGAAGAAGCGCGCAAGAAAGCCGAGCGCGAGGCTGCCGGCCAGCGTGGTCGCCCGACGGCCGCGCGGCAATCTGCACCCGATTACGCCCCGGCGATCCGTGCACGGGGCGGCGATGCGGTCTTCACCGCGCAGGACTTGCCCGAAGCAAGTGGCATCAAGCCCGAATATGCCAATAGCGGCCGCTGGCTGCGCGAACCCGGCCAGCCCCGCGCGCCCGGCGACACCGCACAGGACAGCACCAGGCAAAACGCCGCCGGGGGGCTATGACGCGACGCAGCCCACCAGCGCCAACGAGTTAATTGCGCCGAAACCCTAAACAGCAGCCAATCCATCAGGACATGGCGGCTAAAGCATTGCCAGCACTTTTAAACTACAGGACACGTTCCCGCATGACGGTTCACTTTGCTGCCGCCCGCACCGCCGAGGCTTCGGTGGTCGCGCGCATTCTCCAGCGTCCGGCACGCGATGGCTGCACCGGTCTCGTCGCCAACGATAATGGCGGCGAAGCTGATGTCAGGGCACAGGCCGCGCGTTTCGATGCGGCCTTGCGCCATTTCGGACAATACGGCCTGCGCGCTGCCAGCGTGGCGGCGGATGCGGCGCTTGCCGCGCACGGCGACAGCGATGCTGCATCGGCAGCACACTGGCTCGATATCTGTCGCCTGCTCGACTGCCGCCTTGCCCGGCGTACCGAAGGCGCGATGATAGCCCGCACCGCCTGATACCGCACGCGAGCTACGCCCGCGCCGCACCTCGGTTTGTCGTAAGCAGCGCGTTAACGATGTTTACAAAGCCTGCGGCTAACGCGGGCGGATGCACCCTCCGAAATCGGCGCTCACGCTGATCCAGACACTGCGGCAGACGCTCGACCGGTCCCGCGCATCCAGGACGGTGGATGCCGAGGTCGAGCGCCGACTGATGCGGTCGCTGCACCGGAAACCCGCCGCGCTGGCGGTGGGCGCCCTAACGAACCTATCGGCAACGGCAGCTCTCGTTTATCTTGCGCAATCAACCGTACTTACATTCCTGTTCGTCGTCCTGTTCTCGATCGCCGTCATACTTGCCGCTTTGAACCGCATACTGCGGCGTAGCCGCGAAAGCAGCACAACACCGTATATCGATGGCGCGTACCATGTCATGGCGCTTGCCTATTCAGCCGTGCTTGGCGTTGTTGCGGCCGTCACGCTTTTGTCGGACCTTGCCGCAACGCTCAAGATCGTGATGACCGCGAATGCGCTATGTTTCGGCGTTGGCATCTGCGCGCGCAACGCGGGGCGCCCCTCCCTCGCAATAGGCGAGCTCGCGCTGGTGTCCCTACCCATTGCCGTGGTGTCTGTGGCATCGGGTGATCCGGCCATGGTCGTGCTGGCGTGCAACATCGTGATGCTTGGCGTCGCAATGGTTCTTGTCACGCTCGATGTAAATGCGGTTCTGCGTCGCTCCATCGGGCAAACGCGCGACAGCGAAATCAATGCCGACAAGATGCGCGTGCTGGCGCGCACCGATGCGGTGACGGCATTGATGAACCGCGCCGGGCTGAACCAGAACCTGGTGGACCGCATGGCGCAGCTCGAGGATGGCGAGAACCTGGCGTTGTTCTGGATCGACCTCGACCGGTTCAAGGAAGTGAACGACCTGTTCGGACATCCCGTCGGCGACCGCGTGCTGCAACTGACCGCCGAACGGCTCTGCGACGCAGCGCCCGCTCATGCTAGCGTCGCGCGGTTTGGCGGCGATGAATTCATCGTGCTGTGCCATATAGAGGACAAAGCGGAAGCGGTGCGCCTGAGCAGCGAACTCCACGCCCTGCTGATGCAACCGATGCAGGTGCAGGGCGAACGGCTGGAAGTAGGTGCCTCCATCGGCATCGCCGTCATGCCGGACGACGGACAGGACGCAGATACGCTGATGCAGAACGCCGACCTTGCCCTGTACGAAGCCAAGAGCAACGGGCGCAAGAGAAGCTGTTTCTATGTCGAGGCGATGAGCCGCGACCTGGTCTATCGCCGCGAGATCGAGGCCGAATTGCGCGCCGCCATCGTCAATGACGAGCTTTCGCTGTTCTACCAGCCCATCGTCGATCTGAAGACCGGCCGCGTGCGGGCGGTGGAGGCGCTGGTGCGCTGGTTCCATCCGGAAAAGGGCGAGTTGTTGCCCGACGAATTTATCCCGTTGGCAGAGGAAACCGGCGTGATCCTGACGCTTGGTAACTGGATTACCGCCCGCGCGGCGCGTGATGCAATGCAGTGGCCCGCCGATATCATGGTTTCGGTCAACCTCTCGCCCTTACAGATCAAGGCACCGGGCGCATCGCTGGGCGTGCTGAACGCCTTGCGACGCGCCGGGCTGCCCGCCGAACGGCTGGAAGTGGAAGTCACCGAAAGCCTGTTCCTGACAGACCATGCCGCCACCGAAGCGTTCATCACCGACCTGACCGAAGCGGGCGTCCGGTTTGCACTCGACGATTTCGGCACCGGCTATTCATCGCTCGGCTACATCCACAAATACCCCTTTACCAAGATCAAGGTGGACCGCAGCTTCGTCTCTGGTCCCGACATCAACTCCAAGAGCAACGCGATCATCTGGGCCGTCGCGGAGCTGGGTGCCAAACTGGGCATGGAAATCGTGGCGGAGGGCATCGAGACGGCCGAGCAGGTCGCGCGGGTGCAGGCGGCGGGATGCACGATGGGACAGGGCTATCATTTCAGCCGCCCGGTGCCGCCCTACCTCATCAATACGCTAATCCAGGCGGGCTGCTTCGACCCGGCGGACGACATGCTTCGTATCGCCTGACAGGCCGACCGGTTTCGCTATTGCAAGGCACATGCAAAAGCCGCTGTCCTGCACCGGTTTTGCCGGTTGCAATGCCTCATCGTGGGGCCTAATCCGGTGTGACTGATGCTGCGCCGGTAGGGGTGTGGCCCCCACGAAGGAAGCACGGGACACGCCCATGACGCAGACACGCGGACGCAACAAAATCGCCTTGGTCGGTTCCGGCATGATCGGGGGCACGCTGGCCCACCTCGCTGCGAAGAAGGCGATGGGCGACATCGTCCTGTTCGATATCGCGGAGGGCATGCCGCAGGGCAAGGCGCTGGACCTCAGCCAGTGCGGGCCGGTCGAAGGGTTCGATGCACAGATCACCGGCACCAATGACTACGCCGATATCGCTGGCGCTGATGTTGTGATCGTGACCGCCGGGGTACCGCGCAAACCCGGCATGAGCCGCGACGACCTGCTCGGCATCAACCTGAAAGTGATGAAGGCTGTCGGCGAAGGCATTAAGAACAACTGCCCCGACGCCTTCGTCATCTGCATCACCAACCCGCTGGATGCGATGGTCTGGGCGCTGCGCGAATTCTCCGGCCTGCCGCACGACAAGGTTGTCGGCATGGCGGGCGTGCTAGATAGTTCGCGTTTCGCCACTTTCCTGGCGTGGGAATTCGAATGCAGTGTGAAGGACGTAAATGCCTTCGTGCTGGGCGGGCATGGCGACACGATGGTGCCGGTACTGAGCTACTCCACGATCAATGGCATTCCGGTGAAGGACATGGCCAAGATAAAGGGCGTGTCCGAAAGCCGCCTCGACGAAATCGTCGACCGCACGCGCAAAGGCGGCGGCGAGATCGTTCAGTTGCTCGGCAACGGCTCCGCCTATTACGCCCCCGCCACCAGCGCAATCGCGATGGCCGAGGCCTATCTCGGCGACCAGAAACGCATCCTGCCCTGCGCCAGCTACGTCGACAGGCAAATACGGCCTCGCTGGGCTTGTATGTGGGCGTTCCCACCGTGCTGGGCGCTGGTGGCACCGAGGACGTTATCGAAATCGAACTGAGCGACGAAGAGCGCAGCAACCTAAAGGTCAGCACCGACGCGGTCGAGGAACTGCTCGAAGCGTGCAAGGGGCTGGATGGCTCGCTGGCTTAGTCTGCCTCGAATTGCCCTGAAGGCGTGGCGACCGTGTGAGAACTACCAATGACTAGCGGGAGAAATAAGATGCGTACTTTGGTGATGACCGTGACTTGCGCTTGTTTCTCCCTGTCCTCCATTGATGTAGCGGCACAGACCCAAGAACAAACAGAGCGAGGGACTGCTGCCAAAAAAGCACTTGAAGAATATCGTGAAATGCGGCGAACCGCAGAACAGCCATATATAGATAGGAACCTGTATTGGACAGGCCCGGTGGCGGATTGCGTGTCGGCTCTCAGCCGGAAATTAAATGTGCTTCCCTACGAAAGTGGTTGGGAAAAAGTCACAGAGAATGCGAGCAGCTCCAAACCAGGTTATCAGAACAAAAAGCTTCGTGCGAGAGGAGTCATCGGTCAGGTGTCGAACGGAGCAACAGTCTGCGAAGTCAGAATGGAACGCCGATGTGGCGGATCTGTATCTACCTATGGGCCGAACAAGTGCCCTTCGATTGGTCGGCTTTTTGAAGAAGCGTTCGGGCGGCCTATTGTGAAGAACGCCGACCGTTCGGTCTACAACACCAAGAGTGACCGCTACAAAGCACTTCTTGCAGTCAAGAAAAAAAGCAACGCCAATGACGACGATTTCGGCACTTATAGAAGCACAGTAGAAACGATCAATATCATGGTCGTCCCGTCTCCAGAAAAATAGGATTTCACCATGTCCATCCTCGTAGACAAGAACACCAAGGTCATCACGCAAGGCATGACCGGTGACACCGGCACGTTCCACACGCAGCAGGCGCTGGATTACGGCACGCAGATGGTGGCCGGCGTCACGCCCGGCAAAGGCGGCAGCACCCATATCGGCCTGCCCAATTTCAACACGGTGCGCGAAGCCAGGGAAGCGACCGGTGCGACGGCAAGCTGCATTTACGTTCCGCCGCCCTTCGCCGCCGATGCGATTTGTGAAGCTATCGACGCGGAAATCGAGCTCATCATCGCCATTACCGAAGGCATTCCGGTGCTGGACATGGTGCGCGCCAAGGCCGCGCTGGAAGGCACCAATAGCCGGCTGATCGGCCCCAACTGCCCCGGCGTGCTGACGCCGGGCGAATGCAAGATCGGCATCATGCCCGGCTCCATCTTCCAGAAGGGCAGCGTTGGTGTCGTTTCGCGTTCGGGCACCCTGACGTATGAAGCGGTGCACCAAACCACGCAGGTGGGCCTCGGCCAGACCACGGCAGTCGGCATCGGCGGCGATCCGGTAAACGGCACCAATTTTATCGACGTACTCGACCTGTTCCTCGACGACGACGCGACCAAGTCGATCATCATGATCGGCGAAATCGGCGGCAGCGCGGAAGAAGAAGCGGCGGAATATATAAAGGCCGAAGCCGCCAAGGGCCGCCGCAAGCCGATGGTCGGCTTCATCGCCGGACGAACCGCCCCTCCCGGACGGCGCATGGGCCATGCCGGTGCCATCGTTTCGGGCGGCAAAGGCGGTGCGGACGACAAGATCGCGGCGATGGAAGACGCCGGCATCCGCGTCTCGCCCAGCCCCAGCGAGCTGGGCACCACGCTAGATGCCATGCTGAAGGAAATGGCGTAACCACCGCCGTGAGAGGGTCCAGCAATGGGTAACGAAGCGCACGAGTTCCCCGACCTGACGGATCAGGAAGGCCCGCAACCCGGCCCCAGCTGGGCTAACCCCGGCTGGCTGGCGAGTGTGGTGGACAGCGATTCCGATCTGACGCAGGCTCTGGACCCCACTACCATGAAACTGGCCGTGGCGGCGGCTGCGAAGTCTGCCGGAAAAGCCTCTGATCCCGAGGCGGTCGAAGCGGCGGCGAGCGATTCAATTCGCGCCATGCTGATGGTGCGGCTGTATCGTGTGCGCGGCCACCTCGATGCCGATCTCGATCCGCTCGGCCTGGCCCAACGCGAAACGCCGGAAGATCTGACACTTGAATGGCACGGCTTTGCCGGACAGCGGGACCGCGAAGTCTTTGTTGGCGGCGTGTTCGGCTATGAATGGGTCACGGTTGGCGAGTTGTTCGATGTGCTGCGCCGCACCTATTGCGGCAATGTCGGCCTGGAATACATGCACATTGCCGATACCACCGAACGGCGGTTCCTGCAGGACAAGTTCGAGTCCCCCGAAGACACCATTCAGTTCACGCCCGAGGGCAAGCGCGCCATTCTAAAGGCAGTGATCCGGGGCGAGGAATACGAGAATTTCCTTGGCAAGAAATATGTCGGCACAAAGCGGTTCGGGCTGGATGGCGGTGAATCCATGATCCCGGCGCTGGAAGCGGTCATCAAATATGGCGGCAGCGCCGGAGCGCGCGAAATCATCTATGGCATGGCCCATCGCGGGCGGCTGAACGTGCTCGCGAATGTCATGGGCAAGCCCTACAAGGTCATCTTCCACGAATTCTCCGGCGGCAGCGCCAACCCGGACGATGTTGGCGGCAGCGGCGACGTCAAATACCACCTGGGCACCAGCACCGATCGCGAATTCGACGGCATATCGGTACATATGAGTCTGGTGCCCAATCCTTCGCATCTCGAAGCGGTCAATCCGGTCGTGCTGGGCAAGACCCGCGCCCAGCAGGCGGGGCGCGACGATCTGGACGAACACGAACAGGTGCTGCCCGTGCTGATTCACGGCGATGCAGCCTTCGCGGGCCAGGGCATCGTCTGGGAATGCTTCGGCTTTTCCGGCGTTGCGGGATACAGTACCGGCGGCTGTATCCATTTCGTCATCAACAACCAGATCGGCTTCACCACCAGCCCGAAATTCGCGCGCTCCAGCCCCTATCCTTCCGACGTGGCAAAGGGCGTTCAGGCCCCCATCCTGCATGTGAATGGCGACGATCCCGAAGCTGTGACGTTCGCCTGCAAGCTGGCGGTTGAATACCGCACACAGTTCAAGCGTGATATCGTGATCGACATGTGGTGCTATCGCCGCTTCGGCCATAACGAGGGTGACGAGCCCAAATTCACCCAGCCGCTGATGTATGATGCCATCCGCGCGCATCCCAAAGTCAGCGTGCTGTATTCGGATACTTTGCTAAAACAAGGTGTGGTGGAGAAAGGCGCGACGCAGCAGTTGCGCGATGAATTCACTGCGCAGTTGCAGGAAGAATTCGACGCGGCGAAAAGCTACAAGCCGAACGAGGCGGACTGGTTCGGCGGGCGCTGGAAGGGATTGAGCAAGCCGGTCGACCCCGAAAACGCGCGGCGCAATGTCGATACGGCTATCCCGAAGAAGCTTTTCGATAGCCTGGGCCGAACCCTGACTACGGTTCCGGACGACCTCTCCATTCACAAGACGCTGGGCCGCGTGCTCGATGCCAAGCGTACGATGTTCGACGACGGCGAAGGGTTTGATTGGGCCACGGCAGAGGCGCTCGCGTTCGGCAGCCTTGTCAGCGAAGGCTATGGCGTGCGCCTGTCCGGGCAGGATAGCGGGCGCGGCACCTTCAGCCAGCGCCATGCCGTCTGGACCGACCAGACCGACGAGCGCAAATACATCCCGCTATGCCAGCTGCCGCACGGCAAGTTCGAAGTCTATGACAGCCCGTTGTCCGAATATGGCGTGCTGGGGTTCGAATACGGCTTTGCAATGGCCGACCCGAAAACGCTGGTGTTGTGGGAAGCGCAGTTCGGCGATTTCGCCAATGGCGCGCAGATCATGATCGACCAGTTCATCGCCAGCGGGGAGGCGAAATGGCTGCGTGCCAACGGCCTCGTGATGCTGTTGCCGCATGGGTACGAGGGTCAGGGTCCGGAGCACAGCAGCGCGCGGCTCGAAAGGTTCCTGCAATTGTGCGCCAACGATAATCTGCAGGTCTGCAACATCACCACGCCGGCCAACTACTTCCATGTCCTGCGCCGCCAGATGCTGCGCCAGTTCAGGAAACCGCTGGTCATCATGACGCCCAAAAGCCTGTTGCGGCATCCCATGGCCAAAAGTCCGGCAAGCGCGTTCACAGGCGATATGGCGTTCCGGCGGATCGTATCGGACACGACAGACATCGCGGACGATAAGGTGCGCCGCCTGGTCCTGTGCTCGGGCAAGGTCGCCTATGACCTCATCCAGAAGCGCGACGAGGAAAAGCTGGACGATGTCTCCATCGTGCGGATCGAACAGCTCTACCCCTTCCCCGGCGATCCGCTGGCCGTCCGCATCGAACGAATGCGCAATCTCGAAGATATCGTCTGGTGCCAAGAGGAGCCGCGCAATAACGGTGCGTGGTTCTTCGTGAACGAACAGATCGAGGCGTCGCTGGCCACGGCGGGGCGCAAAGAAGACCGCCCGACCTATGCCGGGCGCGAGGTGGCGGCATCGCCCGCCACCGGCTTTGCACAGCGCCACGCGGAACAGCAACGCGCGCTGGTTAGCATGGCACTGGGCCTCAACGACGGCGGCGCACGCCTGCGCCAGCAGAAATCAAACAAGACCAAAGCGTGAGGAACGCACAACATGGCTACTGAAATTACGGTTCCCACGCTTGGCGAATCCGTCACCGAAGGCTCCATTGGCGAATGGCTAAAGCAGGTCGGTGATGCCGTTGCGGTGGATGAACCCATCGTCAGCCTGGAAACGGACAAGGTCGCGGTCGAGGTTCCCTCCCCCGTGGCCGGCGTCATCATGTCGCTTGCCGCCGAAGTCGGCGATACGGTCGAGGTTGGGGCGGTCATCGCGACTGTCGAGGCAGGAGCCACTGCGGCAGCGGATGGTGAGGAAGCGGGTCGCGCCGAACAACAGCGCGAAGATGGCAAGGAAAAGCGCAGCGACGATCGCGCGATAGAGTCCCCGACGCTCTCACCTGCCGTGCGTCGCGCAGTGCTGGAACACGGTGTGGATCCGACCACCATCAAGGGTAGCGGCAAGGATGGCCGCCTGACCAAGGAAGACGTGCTGCAGGCAGCCAAAGCCAAGGACGCCGCCCCCGCTGCCGCGCAAAGCGCCCCCGCGACGTCTGCCGCGCCTGCCACCTCCGGCGAACGGGGCGAAGAACGGGTCAAGATGACCCGCATGCGCCAGACCATCGCCAAGCGGCTGAAGAGCGCGCAGGACACCGCCGCGCTGCTGACGACGTTCAACGACGTTGACATGAGTGCCGTCATCGAAGCACGCACGAAGTACAAGGAGTTGTTTGCCAAGAAGCACGACATCCGCCTCGGCTTCATGGGCTTCTTCGCCAAGGCCGCCTGCCTTGCGCTGAAGGACGTGCCCTCGGTCAACGCCTATATCGAGGGCGACGAGATCGTCTATCACGACTATGTCGACATCTCGGTTGCGGTCAGCGCGCCGAACGGTCTGGTGGTACCGGTGATCCGCGATGCGCAGGCGAAAGGCTTCGCGCGGATCGAGCAGGACATCGCCGAGTTCGGCGCTAAGGCCAAGGACGGCAGCCTGACGATGGACGACATGAAGGGCGGCACCTTCACCATCTCCAACGGCGGCGTGTTCGGCAGCCTGATGTCCACCCCCATCATCAACCCCCCGCAAAGCGCCGTACTCGGCCTCCATCGTATCGAGGACCGCGCAGTCGTGGTGAATGGAGAAGTCGTCGTGCGCCCGATGATGTATATTGCGCTAAGCTACGATCACCGTCTGATCGACGGGCGCGAAGCCGTGACCGCGCTCAAGATCATCAAGGAAGCGATCGAGGATCCAACGCGGATTCTTATCGATCTGTAATTGCATTGGAACAATCCGACAATGACATACAAAATTCCTGCGATAATCAGTGCGGCCGGACTTTTGGCCTCCTGCGATATGGCCATGGAGCAGGTGGGCAACCAGGTGCGTGGCACTGTGGTCGAGCAATGCAAGTCCGTTAGCGAAGGCATCGGCATTGCAGGCGACCAGATCGCGCCCATATGCGAATGCACGGCAAACACCTTTATGCAGAAAAACGCCGAAGAAATCTCGCAGGTCGACCGGGCAAGAGTGCAGGAAATCGTGCTTGCCTGTGTTGCTGATACCGGCGCGGCGACCCCTGATACCGAAGCGGAGACTCCGATTGGCTGACCATTCCTACGATTACGACGTCCTTGTTATCGGTGCCGGACCCGGCGGCTATGTTGCCGCTATCCGCGCGGCACAGCTCGGCCTGAAAACGGCCTGTGCGGAAAGCCGCGAAGCGCTGGGCGGGACTTGTCTCAACGTCGGCTGCATCCCCTCCAAGGCCATGCTGCATGCGAGCGAGTATTTCGACGCCGCCAGCAACGGCGCGATGGCCGATATGGGCATCGACGTTAAGCCCAAGCTGGACTTGGCGAAAATGCACGCCTCTCGCGAAGAGTCGGTCGATGGGCTAACCAAGGGCGTCGCCTTTCTGTTCAAAAAGAACAAGGTCGACTGGAAAAAGGGCCATGCCACCTTCCAGGACGCGCATACTGTCACCGTCGGCGACGAAACCGTCACGGCAAAGGACATCGTTATCGCCACCGGCTCAAGCGTAACGCCCCTGCCTGGGGTCGAAGTGGACAATGCGGGCGGCGTGGTTGTCGACTCCACCGGCGCGCTGGAACTGAAGGCCGTGCCGAAGCGCATGGTCGTGATCGGTGGCGGCGTGATCGGTCTGGAAATGGGCTCGATCTGGCGGCGATTGGGGGCCGAGGTCACTGTGGTTGAATATCTCGACCAGCTTCTGCCCGGCATGGATGGCGATGTGCGCAAGGAAGCGGCCAAGATTTTTAAGAAGCAAGGCATGACGCTGCGTCTCAACACCAAGGTCACCGGTGTTGAGGCCAAGGGCAAGACCGCGACGGTCACCATCGAACCATCCAAGGGCGGCGACGCGGAAGTACTTGAAGCCGAGGCGGTGCTGGTCTGCATCGGGCGGCGGCCCAACACCGAAGGGCTGGGCCTCGACGCCATCGGCATCGAAACCAACGACCGTCACCAGATCGAGATTGAAGACGATTTCCGCACGAAAGTGGATGGCGTCTGGGCTATCGGCGACGTCGTTCCCGGCCCCATGCTGGCGCACAAGGCGGAGGACGAAGGCATTGCTGTGGCCGAAAACATAGTCGGCCAGACCGGCATAGTGAACCACGCCATCATTCCCGGTGTCGTCTATACCATGCCTGAATTCGCCGGCGTCGGCCTGACCGAGGAAGAAGCGGTTGAGAAGATGGGCGACAGGAAAGCGGTCAAGATCGGCAAGTTCCCGATGATGGCCAACAGCCGGGCGAAAACCAACCACCAGACGGACGGCTTCGTGAAAGTCATCGCGGAGGCAGAAACCGATCGCGTGCTGGGTGTGTGGGCCATCAATGCGGTGGCAGGCACGATGATCGCGCAGGCCGCGCAGGCGCTGGAATTCGGTGCGACCAGCGAGGATATCGCCTATACCTGCCATGCTCACCCGACGCATTCCGAAGCGTTGAAGGAAGCGGCGATGGGCGTGCAGGGCAAGGCCATCCATATCTGACGTGGCGGCTTGGTCTGTGTGCAACCAGCCGCCCGTTTCGCTCGATCCACCGCGTATCGCCTCGTTACTGGTGTTGGCGATACCGGTTGCGGCTGGCGCGGCCTGGATGTGGGCGGCGAAAGCGCCCGCGCATTTCCCGATCGTCAATCTTGCTGCGCTTGCACTGGCCGCGTTGTGGATATGGTTCGGACGCGGTCCGCATACGGCGACCAGCCGTGGCGTGCTGTTCGCGGCGCTGCTCATCATCATGCTCAGTCCGCTGGTGATCGGGCCGGAGGTTCGCTCCATTACCGGCGATGCGGTCAGCCGCTGGGTATCGCTTGGCCCGGTGGCGCTTCATACCGGCATGCTGGTCACGCCTGCGCTTGCCATGCTAGCGGCGCATAACACGCGCTTCGGTCCGGCAATGCTTGTCCTCGCTATGTTTACCGTCCTGTTACAGCCGGATGCGGCGACAGGCTTTGCCCTAACCTTCGCCGCCGTGGGCATCCATCATGTGACGCGCAACTGGCAGTTCGGGGTCGTCGCCATTATCGGTTTCGTTGCATCCATCGCGATGGCGCTTACCGGCGAAGTCAAGGCCCAGCCGTTTGTCGAGCGCGTGCTGATTGATGCGGCGCAAACGAGCATTCTCTTCACCGTGCTGCTCGCGCTCACGCTGCTGGCGTCGTTCTGCCTGCTGCTGTTCGCCGTCCCGCTCTCCCGCGGTGCACGGTTCGCGCTGGCGGGTACGCTGTTCGGCTTCATCGTCATGGCGCTCATTTCATACTATCCGATGCCGCTGGTCGGTTATGGCGCGGCCCCGATACTGGGTTTCGGCCTCGCGATGGGCCTGCACGGGATACGCGCGCGATGACCCTGCCCCCGTTCCACCTCGCTTTTCCGGTGCACGACCTCACCGCCGCGCGCGCATTTTATGCAGGGCTGCTAGGCTGCGCCCAAGGGCGCAGCGCGGATGACTGGGTGGATTTCGATTTCTTCGGACACCAGATTGTCGCGCACCTCGCCCCGCAGGCGGCATCGCACAGCAATCCGGTGGATGGCGACGATGTGCCGGTGCCGCATTTCGGCGTGGTGTTGCCGATGGCGGACTGGCGCGCGATGGCTGACCGGCTGACGGCAGCCGACACCGACTTCGTGATCGCGCCCACGGTTCGCTTTGCCGGGGAGCCGGGCGAGCAGGCGACGATGTTCTTCCGCGACCCCAGCGGCAACGCGCTGGAAGTGAAGGCGATGGCCGATGCGGCAAAGCTGTTCGCCAGCGACTGATCCGCTTTGGCACTGCGAAAAAGCCCTGTCCTACATGCGCCTGCACCGGTATTTGCCGCGCTATGACGCACGCCTTTTGCCGCATCCGCCTTTCGCCCCTTGGACAGTGTAACACCCGGTCCATGTCTCTTCGTTTCCGCATCGAGCACGCACGATGAGCGGCCTGCTGCGACGCCTTGCAAAGTGGCATATCTGGCTTGGCTGGCTGGTCGGGGTGCCGCTGCTGATGTGGACGCTGAGCGGGCTGTTCATGGTGTCACGCCCGATAGACGAAGTGCGCGGCACGCATCTTCGCACCGAAGCCGAACAGGCCGGCCTGCAAGTCTCGCGCATCGGCAATGTGGCAGTTGCGCCCGGCACGGTGCAATCCGCCACGCTGATGCCGGATGCAGGCGCACCGATCTGGCACCTGACATATATGGACGGCAGCACGGCCCGCTTCACGCAAGACGGCGCGCGCATCTCCGAGGTGACTCGCGCGCAGGCACTTTCCATAGTGGCGGATGGGGTCGTGGGCGGGGATGCGGTGGCTGCAGCAACGCAGTACGAGGCGGATGCCGTGCCCCTCGATTTCCGCCGTCCGATGGCCGTCTGGCAAGTCGCGCTGGAGGATGGTACCCATGTCTATGTCGGGCGCGACACGGGCGAGATCGAGGCGGTGCGCACGCGGTGGTGGCGCATTTTCGATTTCATGTGGGGGCTGCACATCATGGACTTGCAGGAGCGCGAGACGATCTCCCACCCCACGCTGATCCTCTTCGCCGCGCTCAGCGCCATCGGCGTCCTGTTCGGCTGCATCCTAATGTTCCGCCACCGCAAGCCGCGTCGCAAGTCAGGAGCGGTCGGCCGTGGATAATACCGTCCTCACCCCGGTCCTCGACCTGCTCGATATTATCGGCGTGGCGCTGTTCGCCCTGTCCGGTGCGGTGATCGCGGCGAAGGAAAAGCAGACGATCGTCACGCTGGCGTTCTTTGCGCTGATGACCGGCGTGGGCGGCGGGACCGTGCGCGACCTGCTGATCGGTGCGCCGGTATTCTGGATCTCGGACCCGTGGATCGCGCCCGTCTGCCTCGCCACCGCGCTGGTCGCATGGTTCACGCCGACCCGCTGGTGGGAGGGCGATTTGCTGGACTATGCGGACGGGCTCGGCCTTACTGCCTACGCCGTATTGGGCAGCGCCAAGGCGTTGAGCTATGGCGTCGCGCCGACGGCGGCGGTGCTGATGGGCATCATCACCGGATGCGTCGGCGGGATCATCCGCGACGTGATTGCAGGCCGCCCGTCGATCATCATGCGGCCCGAACTCTACGTGACTGCCGCAGCGGTATCGGCGGGCCTGTGCGTAGTCGGCCGAATGGCTACGTTGCCAACCGCTCTGGTGTATGGCGGAGCGGTGCTGGCCGGGTTCGCCGTGCGCAGCGCCGCGATCCGGTTTACGCTGGCACTGCCGGGCTATCGAGGGGACTAACCGCCGTAGTCTTCGTCCGCGTAACCGCCTTGGCCCGGACCACCCGGATAGGCCGGTTCGCGGTACTCGGGTGAGACGTAGCCCGGTTGGTAGGACTGGTCCTGGCGCCGCCGCGCATCGGCATAGGTCTGCGCGTCGTACTGGTTGTCCTCATACGTCGCGCTGCTGTTCCCATTGTCACTATAGCCGTCGTCGTAGCGTACCTGCGCGCGGCCATAGGAGATGTTCGAAATGCGCCCACTATTGTCGATACGGCAGTCGAAGCTGTTGCCGTCCGCAATGCTGCCCGCCACGCGCCATCCGCTTGCATCGCGCGCAGCATCGGAAATCTCGTTCACACGCGAACGCCGCTCGACCGCGCCAACACACTGGTCGACTGCGCTATCGATGCCAGAACCGCGAGAAGACGCGCGGCGGTCATAGCGCCGGTCGTCATAGCGACGCTCATTGTTGCGCGATGCAGCCGACGCAATGGCGGCAATCCCGCCCAGCACCAGCACACCGGCAAGGATATCACCGCCGTCGATGCGGTTGCGATAGCGCCCGCGATAGCCGCGATGCCCTCGATAGTGGCGATAGCGTTCGACCGAAACGGCTTCGCTTTCCCAGGCGGCGGGGCCGGATGGCGCGACAGCGGTGCGCACCACGTCGGGTGCCGTAAATTCCGCAGCAGTGGCCGGAGAGGCAGCCATCGCAAGCGCCGCAGCGAACGCAGAGGAAGTGCCAAGGAAGGAAGGTTTGGTCATGTGCAAGGCTCCAGAAAATCTGCTCGAATGGCTAAGCGGTCCAGACTGTCGCCAGTCTGAACCGCCTGCTGTTGGTCGTCGCGCACTTAGCGCAGCCCGCGAATGCCGCGATAGTCGATGTCGACGACACGGCCCCGCGAGAAATCGCAAGTGAACCGGCCGCTATCGTCTCGATTGTAACCGCGACGGTTGCCGCGATAATTGTCGTAGCGTCCGAAGCCGCGATCGCCATCGACCACCAGACGCCCGCGCACTTCCCAGCCGCCACGTTCGCGATCCACGTCGCGGATTTGCGTTACGTTGGCGAAACGATATCCGGAGCGGCGTGCATCGCGTTCCACGGCACGGATGCATTGGTTCACGGCGCGCTGGCTACGACGCTGATAGCGATTGTCGTTATAGCGACGATCGTCGTAGCGACGATTGTCATAGCGTCCGTCGCGATACCGGTCGCGGTCGTTACCGGCGGAGGCGGCCACGGCAGCGATGCCACCCAGGATCAACGCACCGGCAATAATTTCGCCGGTATCGGGTCCGCGATCACGGTCACGCGCCTGCGCTGGAGTCACTACGGCCATCGCCATCGCGCCTGCGGCGACGGTCCCGACAAGTGCTTTGGAAATGGTCTTCATGGCTTGGGTATCCTTGCGTTGATCGGAGCCTCTTGCCCCGATTACAACGCCTTTATGGACCACCTGCTGTGAGAAGAGCCTGAATTGCGCCGACAGCGGTTGTTCAGATAAATAGTTAATTACCTGAACAACGCCTATCATTCCTCATCAGGCGCAAGGTCGAGCCCTGTGAAATACGCCAGGAACGCGCCCACATCCGCGGCTTCCTCGATCGCCTTGTCGGTCGGCTTGCCCGACCCATGACCGGCGCGCGTTTCGATGCGGATGATCTGCGGCTTCTCACCCAGCTGCGCAGCCTGCAACGCAGCGGTGTATTTGAAACTGTGACCGGGGACCACGCGGTCGTCGGTATCCGCGGTCGTCACCAGGACCGCCGGATAATCGATACCGTCCTTGACGTTGTGGTAGGGCGAATAGCTGCGCAGCTTGGCAAAGTCGGCTTCCTTGGAAGGATAGCCGTAATCGTCGACCCAGTAACGACCCGCCGTGAACCGGTCGAACCGCAGCATGTCCATGACGCCGACAGCCGGATGCGCGGCATCGACCAGATCGGGGCGCTGGTTGATGACCGCACCGACCAGCAGGCCGCCATTGGACCCGCCTTCGATGGCTAGACCGTCGGGCGTTGCGATGCCCTCCGCCTTAAGATATTCGCCCGTTGCAATGAAATCGTCGAACACGTTCTGCTTGTTCGCGAGCCGCCCGCCATCGTGCCAGGCCTTTCCGTATTCACCGCCGCCGCGAATGTTGGCGACGGCATAGGCACCGCCGGCATCCAGCCAGGCAATGCGCGATGCCGAGAAGCCGGGAGTAAGCGAGATATTGAAGCCGCCATAACCGTTGAGCAGCGTCGGTACCGGCGTACCGGCCTCCGCAATATCGGCGCGGCGGACCAGGAACATCGGGACCTTCGTGCCGTCCTTCGATGTCACAAACCGTTGTTCGACGCGGTAATCATCCGGGTTCATCGCGACCTGGGGGGTGGCCCAGGCCTCGCTTTCGCCAGTCTGTACGTCGTAGCGATAGATGGTGGTCGGCGTGTTGTAGCTGCTGAAAAAATAGAACGTCTCGGTTCCGTCCGCATCGCCGCCAAAGCCGCCTGCGCTGCCAATACCGGGCAGAGCGACATCGCGCACCAGCGTGCCGTCCATGTCGAACACGCGCACCAGGCTTTTGGCGTCCTTCAGATAGGTCGCGATCAGCCGTCCGCCGACGAGCGATACGCCGCCAAGTGTCTCTTCCGCCTCGGCAATGACCGTGCGGGGCACGGCGGCATCGTCCGCCGTATCGATCGCCACCAGCTTCATCAGCGGCGCGCCGTCATTCGTTACGAAATAGAACAGGCCGCCGGTGTTGCCGACATAGCTGTAATTGTTCTCGAAGCCGGGAATGATAGTGCGCGCATCGCCGGTTTCACGGTTGATCAGCGTGACTTCGTACCGGTCGTCCGTACCGCTGGAGGAGGTGACGACAACGCTACCGCCATCGTCGCTGACCGTCGCGAAATGGTTCAGGTCGGGCTGGTCGGGTGTTTCGTAGATCAGCACGTCTTTGGTCTGGTCGAGGCCCAGCTCGTGAAAATACACCTTGTGATCGGTGTTAAGCGCTTGGAACGTCTCGCCCTCGCCTGTGGCGGGGAAACGGCTGTAGTAGAAACCGGAGCCGTCCTTCGCCCAGTCGAGGCCGGAAAACTTTACCCATTCGACCTCGTCGGCGAGCTGCTCGCCGGTTGCCACGTCCATCACGCGGACCGTGCGCCAGTCGCTGCCGCCGTCCTGTATCGAGTATAGGAGCTTCGTGCCGTCCTCGCTCGGCACCCAGCCCGCCAGCGCGGTCGCGCCATCGGCGGCCCATTCGTTCGGGTCGATGAGCTGACGCGGTTCGCCGTCCAGCCCTTCGCGGACGTAAAGTACGGACTGGTTCTGCAACCCGTCATTGCGGGTGTAGAAATAGCGCCCGCCCTTCTCGCGCGGCAAGCCGAAGCGTTCGTAATCGAACAGCTCCTTGATGCGCGCTTCGTAAGCCTCTCGCCCCGGCAGCGCGGACAGAAAGCCGTCCGTCACAGCGTTCTGCGCGGTGACCCATGCGGCGACCTGCTCGCTTTCGCGCACATCGTCTTCCAGCCAGCGATAGGGGTCGGCGATTTCCTGCCCGAAGATCGTTTCCACGACATCGACGGTCTCGGTCTGCGGGTATTCCGGCATGGTAATTTCCTGGGCTGCAAGCGGTGCGGCGGCGAGCGCAGGTGCGACAAGTGCAAAGGCCGAGGCGGTCAGGACGAGAGAGCGAAGGCGCATCGAATATCTCCGAAAAATATCTGTCTAAACCTATCTATCGTGTCACCAGCGCTATTCAATGGCGGCCATTGGAAAGGGGGCCGGAAACGGTTTCCCGCCCAGCCCCCTCTCGAATGTCGTGCGAAGCGCCTCAGGCGTCTTCGTATTCCTGGTCCTCGTTCATCACCGGGCCGCTGTCCTGGCCCCGCGCTTCGACATCGCGGTCGACCAGTTCGATGACGGCCATGTGCGAGGCATCGCCGGCGCGATAGCCCGCCTTGATGATGCGGGTATAGCCGCCCTCGCGGTCGGAATAGCGTTCGGCCAACACGTCGAACAGTTTTTTCAGCTGCGTCTCGTCGCCCAGCTTGCTCATCGCAAGGCGCCGGTTGCTGAGGCCGCCGCGCTTGGCGAGCGTGATGAGACGTTCGACGTAGGGGCGCAGTTCCTTGGCCTTGGGCACCGTGGTCATGATCTGCTCGTGCTTGACCAGCGCGGCGGACATGTTGCGGAACAGGGCCTTGCGGTGCCCCGATTTGCGGCTCAGCTTGCGCTGCGAGATACCATGGCGCATTGTCTTTTTCCTCGTTCGTTATGGGCCCGTATTAGGTAGCCCGTAGCTGGTCGTTATCGACCGGTTGCAGTTCGGAAGTTCAGGCCGGAAGTTTAGGGAAGTTTAGGCCTGAACCGCTTTTTATCCGAGCAGTTCCTGTTCCAGCTTCTTGGCCATCTCCTCGATGTTCTCGGGCGGCCAGCCAGGGATGTCCATGCCAAGGCGAAGACCCATGCTGGACAGCACTTCCTTGATTTCATTCAAGGACTTACGGCCAAAGTTGGGTGTCCGCAGCATCTCTGCTTCGGTCTTCTGGACCAGATCGCCGATATAGATGATGTTGTCATTTTTAAGACAGTTGGCACTGCGCACCGACAGTTCCAGCTCGTCCACCTTCTTGAGCAGGTAGCGGTTCAGCTGGTTCGCATCGTCTTCCTGCGGCGCGGCGGCCTGGCCGATCATGGCCGGTCCCGGCTGCGGCACTCCGTCTTCGAAGTGGACGAATAGTGTCAGCTGATCCTGCAAGATGCGCGCGGCATAGGCGACGGCATCTTCGGGCTTCACCGTGCCATCGGTTTCGACGGTCAGCGACAGGCGGTCGTAATCGAGTTCCTGCCCGACACGGGCGTTCTCTACCTTGTAGCTGACCTGGCGGATCGGCGAGTAGAGCGAGTCCACCGGGATCAGCCCGATGGGCGCATCTGCGGGACGGTTCTGCACGGCGGGAACGTAGCCTTTGCCGACGTCCGCAGTCAGTTCCATGTTGAAGTTTGCGCCTTCGTCGAGGTGACAGATCACGAGATCCTTGTTCATCACTTCGATGTCGCCGGAGACAGCAATGTCGCCAACCTTGACTTCTGCCGGGCCGGTTGCGGACAGCTGGAGACGCTTGGGGCCTTCACCCTCCATCTTCAGTGCGATCTGCTTCACATTCAGCACGATGTCGGTCACGTCTTCGCGCACACCGGCGAGCGACGAGAATTCGTGCAACACGTTCTCGATCTTGATCGAGGTAATGGCGGCACCCTGCAAACTGCTGAGCAGGACGCGACGCAGCGCGTTGCCCAGTGTCAGGCCATAACCGCGCTCAAGCGGTTCGGCGACGAAGGTCGCCTTGCGCGCGCTATCGCCGCCATCCTTGATGTCGAGAGTGTTGGGTTTCTTCAGTTCCTGCCAGTTCTTGGTATTGACGGACATGGATTTCCCCTAATTCGCTTGGTTTAGCGTGATCGGAATAAATGGACCGGCGGCAGGGATCAGGTGCTCGTTCGGTCCGGGTCGCGATGTGGATTGCACGACGCGGAAACGGGATTGGATACGGGTCAGACCCGGCGGCGCTTGGACGGGCGCACGCCATTGTGCGGTATCGGCGTGACGTCGCGGATGGATGTGATGGTGAAGCCCACGGCCTGCAAGGCCCGCAGCGCGCTTTCCCGGCCCGAACCCGGGCCCTTCACTTCCACTTCCAGCGTGCGGACGCCATGTTCGGCGGCCTTCTTGCCGGCATCGTCCGCTGCAACCTGGGCCGCGTAGGGCGTGGATTTGCGGCTGCCCTTGAAACCCATCATGCCCGCGCTGGACCAGCTGATCGCATTGCCCTGTGCATCGGTGATGGTAATCATGGTGTTGTTGAAGCTGGCGTTGACATGCGCCACGCCGCTCGAAATGTTTTTCTTGTCGCGCCGTTTAACCCGACTTGGTTCGCGTGCCATTTTTGAAAATTCCTCGTATTCAGAACAGAAGTCGCGGCGCCCGCCCCCAAAAGAACGAAAGCAGGGACGAAAGCGCGCTTACTTCTTTTTACCTGCGATCGGCTTGGCCTTGCCCTTGCGGGTGCGGGCGTTGGTGTGCGTGCGCTGGCCACGAACGGGCAGGCCGTTGCGATGACGCAGGCCGCGATAGGATCGCAGATCCATCAGGCGCTTGATGTTCATCGCCGTGCTGCGGCGCAGATCGCCCTCGACCTGGTGGTCGGCGTCGATCGCTTCGCGAATGGACAGCACTTCGCTATCGGTCAGATCCTGCACGCGGCGGGTCTGGTCGATGCCGAGCTGGTCGGCAATGCGCACCGCCGTGGTGCGGCCAATTCCGTGAATATAGGTGAGCGCGATAATCACACGCTTGTTGGTGGGGAGGTTTACCCCGGCAATACGAGCCACTTATTTCTCCATGCTCCACAGGGCATAACGGCGCATCATCCCCGCGTATCGGGAAGGCACCGGCCCTATCTCATAGCGTTGTTCGTCGATATGCGCAGATGCCGAAACGGCAAAAAGGCCGGACCGGCGCACAATACCCTGTGCGTCTGTCAGACCGATCCGATTATATCGAACGAACCGCGCGTTTAAGGCGATTCGGTTACCGGGTCAACAGGTTGCGAGCCTAAACGACGCCGAACGCCAGCATCGCGTCTGCCACCTTCTTGAAACCCGCGATATTAGCGCCCTTTACATAATTGACGTGCCCGTCCCCGTCCCCATCCTTGCCGTATTCCACGCATTTGCCGTGGATGTCGGCCATCAAGTCGGTCAGCATATCGTGCAGCTTGTCATGGTTCCAGCTGACGCGCTCGCTGTTCTGGCTCATTTCCAGGCCTGATACTGCCACCCCGCCGGCGTTCGCTGCCTTTCCCGGCGCGTACATAAGTTTCGCTTCCTGAAAGACCTTCACTGCATCCAGCGTGGACGGCATGTTCGCGCCTTCGGTTACGGATTTCACGCCATTCTTGACCAGCATCCTGGCGTCGTCCTCGTCGATCTCGTTCTGCGTGGCGCAGGGCAGCGCGCAGTCGGCTTCGACGCCCCAGGGCTTCTGCTCCTGGTAGAAAGTGGCTCCGGAAAACTCGTCAGCATATTCGCTGATCCGTCCGCGCCGCTCGTTCTTCATTGCCTTCACCCAATCGATCTTGTCCTGATCGATGCCGTCGGGGTCGTGGACGAAACCATCGGAGTCCGACAGGGTCAGCACCTTCCCGCCCAACTCCGTAAATTTTTCCGCCGCATGCAGTGCGACATTGCCGGAGCCGGATATGATTCCGGTCTTGCCGTCGATGCTGTCATCGCGCTCGCCCAACATATTGCACAGGAAATATACCGCGCCGTATCCTGTCGCTTCGGGCCGCATCTGCGATCCGCCGAATTCCAGTCCCTTGCCGGTCAGCACGCCTTCCCAGCGATTGGTGATGCGTTTGTACTGGCCGAACAGGTATCCGATCTCGCGCGCGCCGACGCCGATATCCCCTGCCGGCACGTCAATCTCCGGGCCGATATGGCGGTACAGCTCGGTCATGAAGCTTTGGCAAAAGCGCATGACTTCGTGATCACTCTTGCCCTTGGGGTTGAAGTTCGCACCGCCCTTGCCGCCACCCATCGGCAGGCCGGTCAGCGAGTTCTTGAAGGTCTGTTCGAAGGCAAGGAATTTCAGCACGCTTTCGCTGACGCTGGGATGGAAGCGCAGGCCGCCCTTGTAGGGGCCGATGGCATTGTTGTTCTGCACCCGCCACCCGCGCTGGACGCGGATGTTGTTGTCGTCGTCTTCCCAGCACACGCGGAAACTGACCACGCGGTCTGGCTCGGCTATCCGGCGCAGGATCTGCGCAGCATGGTATTTCTCCTTGTTTTCAATGAAAGCGAAGATGTCTTCCGAGACTTCGCGGACCGCCTGGATGAATTCTTCCTGCCCCGGATTGCGCTTGCGCACGCCTTCCATGAAGGTGTCGAGGTCAACATGCCGGTCGTAAATCGAAGCCATCGGTTCTCTCCATCGGCTGCGCGAGGCAACCGGGCTATGCAGGGTCGGCGAATGCCTCGTCCACGGTCGGGCGGGGCGCAGCGTCTTCCTCTACATCCGTTCCGGCAGCGGGTTCGGTTACATCCCCTTCCGCGTCGCTGGCTTCCGCTTCAGCTTCGCCAGCATTGTCAGCCTCATCTTCCGCGTCGGCAGCGCCGCTTGGGGATACAGCGACGCGTTTGGCACCGGCTTCGGGGTCGAGCAGTGTGGCGATGCCGGTTAACTGCTCCGTCATCACCGCATCGACGGCTTGCGCGATAACCGGCGTCTTGAAGCGGGTGGTGCCCGCGACGACATATTCGAACACGATCCGTGTGCCGTCGGCCACCGGGGACAGCGTGATCGTCAGCACGCCGTCCGCAGGTTCGCTTTGCAACGGACCCAGGCCGCCGCGCATCCGCAGCACCTTGTCCGGCACGGCGTTGATGACCATCATGTGCTGCGCACTGCCAGCCAGGCCAACGGTATCGCCATCCTCCACCGCTGGAATGGTTTCGCAAAAACAGCCGCCCGCTTGCGGCATCAGCGTCATGTTTGCGGCATCGCCGGACCAGCTGTGCGAATCCGACCACCAGTCCGCCGGTTGCGACAGAGCAAGCCAGACAGCGCGCGGCGGTGCATCGACCGTTACCGCATCGCGGGTGACGAAGGCATTTGCACCGAACTGCTGAACTTCGGCTTGCGCTGCCGTGCCGGACGCCAGTGCAAGACCGGCCAATGCCGGCGCCAGTTTCATCGCGTTTTTCATCGGGCGACAATCGCTTCTATCGCGGTCATTACGGTGTCGATCGACTCCATACCATCGACCCGGCTGACCAGACCGCGCGCTTCGTAACCCGGCAGGATCGGGGCGGTCGTCGCGTGGTAATCGGCCATGCGCTTGCGCACGGTCGCCTCGTTATCGTCGGGGCGGCGTTTGAATTCGGTGCTGCCGCACTTGTCGCATACTCCCGGTGTTTCGGGCTGCTTGTGCCGGTCGTGATAGCCCTCGCCGCAATTCGCACACGTGTAACGGCCCGTGACGCGGTCGATTAGTGCGTCGACATCGACTTGCAATTCGACAACGTGGTCCAGCTTGCGACCGTGGCGGTCGAGGATCTCGTCCAGCGCCTCGGCCTGCACTGCGGTGCGCGGATAGCCGTCGAAAATTGCGCCGACATCGTCGGACATCCCGGACAGCTCGTTGTCGATCAGCGCGGAGACGATATCGTCGCCTACCAGATCGCCGCGCTTCATGACGGCTTCGGCGCGCAGGCCGACTTCGCTCCGTGCCTTTACGGCGGCACGCAGCATGTCGCCGGTGGAAAGTTGGCGCATGTTGTGATTGTCGACCAGATTGGCGGACTGGGTGCCCTTGCCTGCCCCGGGCGGTCCCAGGAGTATGATGTTCACCGCCTCAATCCCCTAATTTCATCGCTGCCTACGCCGCTGCGCAGACCGTGCTGCCAGATAACCGTCACCTTGCGCGAGAGTCTAGCGCATCCGGCCTTTCAGCTTCGCCTTTTTGATCAGGTCGCCATATTGGTGCGCCAGCATGTGGGACTGGATCTGGCTGATTGTGTCCACGGTGACGTTCACCACAATGAGCAGGCTGGTGCCGCCCAGGAAAATCGGCACGCCCATTTCCGCGATCATGTATTCCGGCACGATGCAGACTACGACCAGGTAAATCGCGCCGACAACGGTGATCCGGGTCAGGACGTAATCGAGATATTCCGCCGTGCGCTTGCCGGGCCGGATGCCGGGAATGAACCCGCCATTCTTCTTCAGATTATCGGCGGTGTCCTCGGGGTTGAAGACCACGGCGGTGTAGAAGAAGCAGAAGAATGCGATGCCGAGACCATACAGCATGCAGGTATAGCGGCTGGCCATGCCCCAGATATTGCAGCGTCTGTTGCAAGACACCGCCCGCGCCGCTTTCGGTATCGAGCGAATTACCGGCGAACTGCGTAATTGTCAGCGGCAGCAACAGCAGCGAGCTAGCGAAGATCGGCGGAATGACGCCTGCGGTGTTCAGCTTGAGCGGCAAGTGGGATCGATCCGCCTGCATCATGCCGCGCGCGCTGGCCCGCTTGGGATACTGGATCAGCAAGCGCCGCTGCGCGCGTTCGAAGAAACAGATAATCAGAATCAGGATGATAACCATTAAGATGAAACCGGCCACGATGCCGCCACCCAGCTGGCCACCACGGCTCTGTTCGAAGATGTTGCTGGCAAAAGTCGGGAACTGCGCGACAATGCCCGCCATAATGATCAGCGAGACCCCGTTGCCGATGCCGCGACTGGTGATCTGTTCACCCAGCCACAACAGGAACATGGTGCCGCCAACAAGGCTGATAACCGCGCCGACGCGGAACATGTAACCCGGATCGACGACGGCCTGCGCCCCGTTCGCCGCGGCGAAGCTTTCCAGACCGGCTGCGAGGAACCATCCCTGTATCGCGCACAGGAACACGGTGCCGTACCGGGTGTACTGGTTCAGCTTCTGCCGCCCGGCCGCGCCCTCTTTTTTCAACGCCGCCAAAGTGGGGTGGAGCGAGGAGGCGAGCTGCACCACGATGGAGGCGGTGATGTAAGGCATGACGCCCAGCGCGATCAAGCTCATACGTTCCAGGCTTCCGCCCGTGAATGTGTTGAACATGTCGAGAATACCGCCTCGCGCCGCATCCGTCACGCTTTGCAGCGCCAGCGGGTTGATACCCGGCAGAGGTACGAAGCTGAGAAAACGGAACACGACAAGCGCGCCGATGGTGAACCAGATCCGGTTCTTCAGCTCGGTCGCCTTGGAAAAGTTCGCGAAGCTCATATTGCTCGCGATATTGTCGGCCCGTGATGCCATGTCTCTTGCTGACCAGTCCTGCTGCTATACCGGGACGATCCCGGCCTGTGGCACGCTACATAGGAAGCGCGTCCGGGCTTGTCGAACCCGGCGGTCGCATGATTGCACCGCCGGGAATCGTCGGCGCGTTACGAAGTGGCCTTGGCAGGCTTCTTTTCGCCCTTGGGACGCAGCACGCGCGGGGCGATGATCTCGACCTTGCCGCCCGCTTTCTCCACAGCTTCCAGCGCACCCTTGGAGGCGCCGGCAACCTTGAAACTTACGCCAGTCGTAAGCGTGCCTTTGCCCAGCAGCCGGACCCCGTCCTTGCCGCCACGCGACAAGCCCGCTTCGCGCAGGGCAGCCTGGTCGACCAGCTTCGTGCCGTCCAGCTTGCCCGCATCGATGAACTTCTGCACCATACCCAGATTGATTTCGGCGTAATCCTTGCCGAACGGGTTGTTGAACCCGCGTTTTGGCAGACGCATATGCAGCGGCATCTGGCCGCCTTCGAAGCCCTTGATGGAAACGCCTTCGCGGCTCTTCTGGCCCTTCTGGCCACGGCCGGCAGTTACGCCCTTGCCGGAACCAAGCCCACGGCCCACGCGCATACGCAGTTTGCGGGCGCCATCGTTATCACGGATATCATTCAGTTTCATGTCGTGCACTCGCTGTAGTCTACCACGGCGAAGACCGTGGCTCGATTGCTTTGCCTCAGAACGCGCGCGCTGGTCGCTCCGGATCCCGGCCTTCGCCGGAATGACGGGAAAGGACGATTTCCTTCCCGCCACATCTCTCTCATTTAGTCTTCGATTACCTGTACCAGATGCGGTACCTTTGCGATGGCACCGCGCACTTCCGGCGTGTCCTGACGGGTCACGACCTTGTGCATCTTGTTCAGGCCCAGCCCGATCAGGATCTTGCGCTGGTTTTCGGGCCGGCGCAGCGGCGAACCGACCTGCTTGAAGGTCACGGTCTTTTTATCGGCCATCGTGTTTACTCCGTAACCGCGGCAGCGTCGGCTTGCGCTTCGCTGTCGCTGGATCCGCCGCGACCGAGCAGGTCGGCGACCTTCTTCCCGCGACGCTGCGCCACCGACTTCGGCGAAGTCTGGCTGGTCAGCGCGTCGAAGGTGGCGCGGATCATGTTGTAGGGGTTGGACGTACCGACCGACTTGGTCACCACGTCGGCAACGCCAAGGCTTTCGAACACAGCGCGCATCGGACCACCGGCGATGATGCCGGTACCCGCCGGTGCGGTGCGAACCGTTACCTTGCCTGCGCCGAAGCGACCGTTGCAGTCATGGTGCAGCGTGCGCCCTTCCTTGAGCGAAACGCGGACCATGTGCTTGCGCGCGGCCGCCGTTGCCTTGGTGATGGCTTCGGGGACTTCGCGGGCCTTGCCCTTGCCGAAGCCGACCCGGCCCGAACCGTCGCCGACGACCACCAGGGCTGCAAACCCGAAACGCTTGCCGCCTTTGACGGTCTTGGAGACGCGATTGATGTGAACCAGCTTCTCCATGATGCCGTCATCGGGCTCGTCGCGGCCACCGCGACGTCCGCCGGGTCCACCACGGCCACGGCCGCCTGCGCCGCCGCCGCCGCCGCGATTGTCGCCACGGCCACCACCGCCAGGGCGACCGCCACGCTGCGGAGCACGGCCGGTCTGCGGCGGCGCGTTCGTCGGTGCGCCTGCCGGTGCACCGCTCGAGCCGGGAGGCGGTGCAGGCTGATCACCCTGCGCCGCCGACTGGTTCGCAGCCGCTTCGGACGGCGTGTCTGCAATGGCGGGCGCGGACGTGTCCGTCGTAGGACCGCTTTGCGCTTCCGCTGCCTTCTCGACCTGCTTCTCGGTCACCGGCGCATCGGACGCGGGCGTGTCGCCGGCGTTGGGGGTTTCGTTTTCAGCCATATCTTAAAACTCCAGCCCGCCTTCGCGGGCGGCATCGGCCAGCGCCTTCACGCGGCCATGAAACAGGAACCCGCCGCGATCGAACACGACAGAGGTTACGCCAGCCTTCTTCGCGGCAGCGGCAATATCCTTGCCGACCTGGCTCGCGGCATCGATGTTGCCGCCGGTGGACTTGCCACCCAGCGTCGATGCAGCGGCCACGGTGCGGCCTTCGCGATCATCGATGATCTGCGCATAGATATGCTGGCCGGTGCGGTGGACCGACAGACGTGGCCTTCCGGCACCACGGCTGCGCAGTGCAGTGCGCACCCGGCGGCGACGACGTTCGAACAGGGATAGCTTTGCCATCTTACTTCTTCTTCCCTTCCTTGCGGAAGACATACTCGCCGCGATACTTGATACCCTTGCCCTTATAGGGTTCGGGCTTGCGCCAGCGCCGCACTTCGGCTGCAAACTGGCCGACGGCCTGCTTGTCGATACCACTGATTTCCACGGTAGTCTGATCGGGTGTCTTTACCTCGATACCTTCCGGTATCGGCAGGTCGACATCATGACTGTAACCCAGCTGGAGGTTCAGGGTCTTGCCCTTGGCCTGCGCGCGATAGCCCACACCATTGATCTCCAGCACCTTGCTGAAACCTTCGGTCACACCTTCGACCAGATTGGCCACCAGCGTACGTTGCATGCCCCAGAAGGATGCCGCAGTCTTGGTATCATTCGCAGGTTTCACCTGGATCTCGTCGCCTTCGACGGTGTAGTCGATCTGGTCGGACAGGCCGAGCGTGAGCGTGCCTTTCGGGCCCTTCACGCTGAGTGCCCCGTCCGCGATGTTCGCCGTCACGCCGCTTGGGATGGCGACAGCACGTTTACCGATACGGCTCATCAGTACACCTCCGCCAGCACTTCGCCGCCGACATTCTCGGTGCGCGCTTCGGCGTCCGAAAGCACACCCTTCGGCGTGGAAACGATGGTAATGCCAAGGCCGTTGCGAATGACGGGCAGCTCGCGGCTGCCGGAATAGACGCGGCGGCCGGGCTTCGAAACGCGGCTGACATGCTTGATCGCAGGCTCGCCCTCAAAATATTTCAGTTCGATGCGCAATGCCTTGTGCACGCCGGTTTCATCATCGGAATAGCCACGGATATAGCCTTCACGAGTCAGCACTTCGAGGACATTGGCACGCAGGCGCGAAGCAGGCGAGAGGACGGAGTCCTTTTTCGCCTGCTGGCCGTTGCGGATACGGGTGAGCATATCACCCAGGGGATCGGTCATAGCCATTCGTCAGATCCTCACCAGCTCGACTTCGTCAGGCCCGGAATCAGGCCCTTGTTGCCAAGGTTGCGCATCTCGATGCGGTTAATGCCGAACTTGCGGTAATATCCGCGCGGACGGCCGGTGGTGGCACAACGGTTGCGGACCCGAGTGGGGTTCGCGTTGCGCGGGATTTCAGCCATCTTGAGACGCGCGATCAGCCGTTCGCCCTCGTCGAGCGAACGGTCGTCCGCAATCGCTCTGAGCTTGGCATATTTCGCCGCGTACTTTTTCACGAGAGCTTTACGCTTCTCGTTCTTGTTGATGGAACTCAGTTTCGCCATTGGACTTAAGCTCTCTTCCTAATGCGTGTCATACAAAGCGAGGGTAGCAAGCTTACGCCGCTTCCTTCTGCTCTTCTTCAGTTGCTTCTTTCGGGAACGGGAAACCGAACAGGCGAAGCAGCTCGCGCGCTTCCTCATCGGTGTTCGCCGTCGTCGTCACGATAATATCCATACCGCGCACGGTATCGATCTTGTCGTAGCTGATTTCCGGAAAGATAATCTGTTCTTTCAGACCCATTGCGTAATTGCCGCGCCCGTCGAACGATTTGGGGTTCAGACCGCGAAAGTCACGGATGCGAGGCATGGCGACCGTCACCAGACGATCGACAAATTCGAACATCCGGTTCCGTCGCAGCGTTACCTTGCAGCCGATAGGCATCCCTTCGCGCAGCTTGAACTGGGCGATAGATTTCTTGGCCTTGGTAATCACCGGCTTCTGGCCCGCAATCAACGCCATTTCCTCAGCTGCGACCGCCACCTTCTTCTTATCCTGGCTCGCTTCGCCGACGCCCATATTCAGGACGACCTTCTCGATGCGGGGGACTTCGAGACGGTTCTTGTAGCCGAACTTCTCGGTCATCGCCTTGACGATCTGCTCGTCATATCGGGTCTTCATACGTGGTGTCATATCACCCATCGATCGTCTCCCCGGACTTCACGGCCACGCGGACCTTCTTGCCGTCCTTCTGTTCGAACCGCACGCGGGTCGGCTTGCCATCCTTGGGATCGGCGACCGCGACCTTGGCAAGATGCATCGGCGCTTCGAAGCGGTCGAGACCGCCTTGCGGGTTATCCTGACTGGGCTTGCGGTGGCGCACGGCAATGTTGACGCCTTCCACCACGACCTTGCCGACTTTCGGCATCACCTTACTGACAGTACCGGTCTTGCCCTTGTCCCTGCCGGACAGAACCACGACGCTGTCGCCCTTCTTGATCTTGGCAGAAGCCATCACAGCACCTCCGGCGCGAGCGAAATGATTTTCATGAAACCGCGACCGCGCAATTCGCGGACCACAGGGCCGAAGATACGGGTGCCGATGGGCTCCTCGTTCTTGTTGACCAGCACGGCGGCATTGCCGTCGAACCGGATCACGCTGCCATCGGTGCGGCGGACATCCTTGCGGGTGCGCACGATCACGGCACGGTGAACGTCGCCCTTCTTGACCCGGGCACGCGGTTGCGCTTCCTTCACGGAAACCACGATCACATCGCCAACAGACGCGGTACGACGCTTGGAGCCGCCCAGTACCTTGATGCACTGGACGCGCTTCGCGCCGCTATTGTCCGCGACGTCGAGATTGGATTGCATCTGGATCATCGATCCGTCTTCCTTCTCATCTGGCTTGCCCGGTCACGCCGGACAGTTCCTAATTCAAAACCGGGTTTCAATTGCCCGGCGTGGACGCCGCCACTTCGATATCTGCTTCCACCGCGACACCCTTGGATGCCTGCACCCGGTCCAGCACGGCCCAGGTCTTGGTCTTGGAAATCGGCTTGGTCTCCTCGATCCGGACAGTGTCGCCGATGGCATAGGCGTTGTCCGCATCATGGGCGTGATACTTCTTCGAACGGCGGATGATCTTGCCGTAAAGCGGGTGCTTCACCTTGCGTTCGACTTGTACGGTCACGGTCTTGTCGGTCTTGTCCGATGTGACCGTGCCGGTCAGAATACGTTTTGGCATGATGTGTCCTTATGCCTTTTCAGCGGCGCCAGCGGCGCGCTCGGTTTGCAGCGTCTTGATCTTGGCGATCGTGCGCCGCACTTCGCGGATACGCGCGGGCGCTTCAAGCTGATTGGTGGCCGCCTGGAAACGCAGGTTGAATGCTTCACGCTTCAACTCGCCAAGCTGCTCGCTCAACTGGTCGTCACTCTTGGGACGCAGGTCTTCGATCTTGCTCATGTCCTCAACCCTCCAGATGCGAGGTGTCGCCGAAGCGGGCGACGACCTTCGTCTTGACGGGAAGTTTCATCGCCGCACGCTCGAACGCAACAGCGGCCAGCGGCCCCGGCACTCCGTCCAGCTCGAACATGATACGGCCCGGCTTAACGCGGGCGGCCCAGTATTCGACCGAGCCCTTGCCTTTGCCCTGACGCACTTCGGCGGGCTTCTTGCTCACCGGCACATCGGGGAAGATGCGGATCCAGAGGCGACCCTGGCGCTTGATGTGACGGGTGATGGCGCGACGCGCGGCTTCGATCTGGCGCGACGTAATCCTCTCCGGTTCGAGAGCCTTGAGGCCGTAGGAGCCGAAATTCAGGACGGTGCCACCCTTGGCATCGCCCTTGATCCGGCCCTTGAACGCCTTGCGGTATTTGGTTTTCTTCGGTTGCAGCATTTTCTCTTACCTTACCGTGCGGGCCGGACGCCGGACGTCTGGGATTCCATCATCAGGCGGTCCTGTGCGGTCGGGTCATGGCCGAGAATCTCTCCCTTGAAGACCCAGACCTTGATCCCGATGATGCCATAGGCGGTCAGCGCCTCGGCTTCGGCGTAATCGATATTGGCGCGCAGCGTATGCAACGGCACGCGGCCTTCGCGATACTGCTCGACGCGCGCGATTTCCGCACCGCCGAGCCGACCGCCGCAGACAATCTTGATACCTTCAGCACCCAGCCGCATGGCGGATTGCATTGCGCGCTTCATGGCGCGGCGAAAGGCGATGCGGCGGATAAGCTGGTCGGCAATACCCTGCGCCACCAGCTTGGCATCGACTTCCGGCTTGCGGATTTCGACGATGTTCAGTTTCACTTCGCTTGCCGTCATGCCGGCAAGCGTCGTGCGCAGCTTCTCGATGTCCGCACCCTTTTTGCCAATGATGACACCAGGACGCGCGGCATAGATCGAAATGCGGCACAGCTTGGCCGGGCGCTCGATGACCACCTTGGAAATCGCGGCCTGCGGCAGCGAACCCATGATATGCTTGCGGATCTTGATATCTTCCGCGAGCAGCTGCGCATAGTCACGCCCCTCGGCGTACCAGCGGCTGTCCCAAGTGCGGTTGATCTGCAGGCGCAGACCGATCGGATTGCTCTTCTGGCCCATCTTACGCCTCTTCTTCTTCGGCTTCGCGCACCACTATGCGCAGCTTGCTGAACGGTTTCAGGATGCGCGTGCTTTTGCCGCGACCGCGCACATGGAAGCGCTTCATCGTAATCGCCTTGCCGACGCTGGCTTCGGCAACGACGAGGGCATCGACATCCAGATCGTGGTTGTTCTCCGCATTGGCGATTGCGCTCGACAGGACGCTCTTGGCATCGCGAGCCATCGCCTTTTTGGAGAAACTGAGGATGTTCAGCGCTTCCTCGACCTTGCGACCGCGTATCAGCTGGGCAACCAGGTTGAGCTTCTGCGCCGAGCCGCGGATTTGCGCGCCGACCGCCAGTGCCTCGTTCTCGCCAACACGGCGCGGGGATTTTGCCTTGCCCATCAGCGTTTGCCCTTCTTATCGGCAACGTGGCCGGGGAATGTGCGCGTCGGCGAAAATTCGCCGAGCTTATGGCCGACCATGTCTTCCGAAACGGACACCGGAATGAACTTGTGCCCGTTGTAAACATTGAATGTCAGGCCGACGAATTGCGGCAGGATGGTGGAACGGCGCGACCAGGTCTTGATCGGCTTCGCATTGCTCTGATCCTGTGCGTCTTCGGCCTTCTTCAGAAGGCTTAGCTCGACGAACGGACCTTTCCAGACGGAACGTGCCATCGGTTACCTCTTCTTCTTCGAATGACGCGAACGGATAATCATCTTGTCCGTCTGCTTGTTCTTGCGGGTACGGGCGCCCTTGGTCGGCTTGCCCCACGGCGTAACCGGATGACGGCCGCCGCTGGTCTTGCCTTCACCGCCACCATGCGGGTGATCGACCGGGTTCTTGGCAACACCGCGCGTCAGCGGTTTCACACCCATCCAGCGCTTGCGACCGGCCTTGCCCAGGTTCTGGTTCTGGTTGTCGGGGTTCGACACCGCACCCACCGTGCCCATGCAATCGGCGCGTAGATACCGTTGCTCGCCCGAATTAAGGCGAACGATGACCATACCCCGATCACGGCCGACCAGTTGCACGTAAGCGCCGGCGGAACGGGCGATCTGCCCGCCTTTGCCCGGCTTCATCTCGACATTGTGCATGATGGTACCGAGCGGCATCTGGCCCAGCAGCATTGCGTTACCGGGCTTCGTATCCGTCTTCTCGGCGGCAATGACCTTGTCGCCCACAGCAAGACGCTGTGGTGCGATGATGTAAGCCAGTTCGTCATCGGAATATTTGATAAGCGCGATGAAAGCAGTACGGTTGGGATCGTATTCGATCCGCTCCACGATGCCTTCCACGTCCCACTTGCGACGCTTGAAATCGATAAAGCGATACTTTTGCTTGTGGCCGCCGCCGATGCCGCGCGAGGTGACGTGACCCTTGTTGTTGCGGCCACCTGTCTTGCGCTTGCCCTCGGTCAGCGACTTGACCGGCTTGCCCTTGAACAGGCCGGACTTGTCGACGAGGATCAGGCCGCGCCGGGCCGGACTGGTCGGTTTGTAATTCTTGAGTGCCATGGTTTCCTAGCTCCTCACAGACCGCTGGTGACGTCGATGGAGTCACCCTCGGCGAGCGTGACGACCGCCTTTTTAACGTCGTTGCGCTTGTAGGGCTTGCCCCGCCAGCGCTTCGTCTTGCCCTTCTGGACCAGCGTGTTGACGCCGGTGACTTTCACATCGAACAGAGCCTCGACCGCTTCGCGGATTTGCGGCTTTGTTGCGTTCAGACCGACCTTGAAAACAACCGCGTTGTTTTCCGATGCCAGTGTGGACTTCTCGGTAATATGCGGTGCGACGATAACGTCGTAGTGCCGCGAGTCGATTTCTGCCTTAGCCATTGAACCGTGCCTCCAGCTTTTCGACTGCGCCACGCGTCAGCACCAGCGTGTCATGCTTCAGAATGTCGTAAACATTGGCACCCTGCGCCGGCAGCACGTTTACGCCCGGGACGTTACCCGCCGCCTTTTTGAAAGCCTCATTCACGGTCTCGCCATCGATAAACAGCATCTTGCCGGTCCAGCCATTCTTGCCGAACGTCTCGACCAGGCTCTTGGTCTTGGCATCCGCCATTTCCAGACTGTCGAGAACAATCATGCCGTGCCCCGTCGGATCCTGAGCCTTGCTGGACAGGGCCATTTTCAAGCCAAGTGCGCGGACTTTCTTGTTAAGCGACTGCTCGAATTCGCGCTTGCGGGCACCGTGTGCCTTACCGCCACCGACGAAGATGGGCGCACCACGATCGCCGTGACGCGCGCCGCCCGAACCCTTTTGCGGGCCGAACTTCTTGCCGGTGCGGTTGACATCGGCACGCTCGCGCGTGGGCCGTGCGGTCCCGCGCCGGTTTTCCAGCTGCCACGTTACCACGCGGTGCAGGATATCGGCACGTGGCTCGACACCGAATACGGCATCGTTCAGCTCGACATCGCCCGACGACTTGCCGTCGATTTTCTGAACCTTGACCTTCATGGGTCAGGACTCCTCATTCTTGGAATTGGCATCAGCTTCAGGCGTTCCGCTGGCCGTACCGACCCCGGAATCCTGCTGCTGTGCCAGCTTTTCCTGCTGCTCCAGCGGAACCTCGGGGTTGGTTTCCTGCGTTGCGGCGGTTTCGATCATGCCGGCATCGGCATCTTCGGTTACGAATTCGTCCGCGTTGCGGCGCATCGCGCCGGGAAACGGAAGATCGTCCTGCCGCAGCTTCACGGAATCGCGAACCACCAGCCAGCCATTCTTGTGGCCGGGTACCGAACCCTTGACGAACAGCAGACCACGATCGGCATCCGTGCGGACGATTTCAAGGTTCTGCTGGGTCCGCTGACGCGCGCCCATATGGCCCGCCATCTTCTTGCCCTTGAAAACCTTGCCGGGATCCTGATTCTGACCTGTCGAACCGTGCGAACGGTGGCTGATCGAGACACCGTGCGTGGCACGAAGACCGCCGAAGCCCCAGCGCTTCATGGCACCGGCGAAGCCCTTGCCCTGGGTGTGACCAGTGATGTCGACCTTCTGGCCGGCGTTGAAATGCTCGGCGGAGATAAAGGCACCGACCGGCAGCAGACCATCTTCGCCGTCAAGGCGGAATTCGGCCATGCGCATTTTCAGGCCGACTTCGGCCTTCGCGAAATGTTCGCGTTGCGGCTTGGCAACGTTCTTCTGCTTGGCTGCTCCCGCGCCGACCTGGAGGGCAAAATAGCCATCGCGGTCGGAGGTACGGTGCGACACAACCTGGCAGTCTTCCAGCGACAGAACGGTAACGGGCACATGCCGTCCGTCCTCCTGGAAGAGGCGGGTCATCCCGACTTTCTTAGCGATCACGCCTGTGCGCATCGTCAAAACTCCTAACACAGAGGCACCGCGGACCATCCACGGTGCTTGCCAGCCCTGATTCGATGCGTGCCCCGTCCGGGCCGAGTGCGCCCGACGCCAAAGCGAAGGGTGCGAGACGGGGGACGCAGCCCGGTCGATCGACCGGCGGTATCCCTAATTCGATACCCTGCAAAAGCAGAGATCTCAGGCCGCATTCGCGACCGTAATTCTGAAGTCGTTTATCGTCCGACCCGGACGATGGAGACCCCTGCCTTCGCCGGGGCTCGCCTATCAGGCTAGCTTAATCTCCACATTCACACCCGCAGCCAGATCGAGCTTCATCAGTGCGTCCACCGTCTGGGCATTGGGCTGCACGATATCGAGCAACCGCTTGTACGTGCGCACCTCGAACTGCTCGCGCGACTTCTTGTCGATATGCGGGCCGCGGTTCACGGTGAACTTCTCAATCCGCGTCGGCATCGGAATAGGGCCGCGAATGAGCGCCCCGGTCCGGCGCGCTGTCTCCGCGATTTCGCCAGTTGCCTGGTCGAGTACGCGATGATCGAACGCCTTCAGGCGGATGCGAATATTCTGGGCTTCCATGTCCGTGTACCGATGAGAAAGAGCAAACAAAAATCAGCGGCCCCGCCCTCTCCCGTCTCCGAGGGAGAATGGGGCCGCCGATCGAATTTTCAGTAACCAAAGTCTATCAGCGCGAAACGAATCCCGCGCCGGTTGATCGGGCTTCTATTACTTAGTGATCTTGCTGACAACCCCCGAACCGACGGTCCGGCCACCTTCGCGAATAGCGAAACGCAGGCCTTCGTCCATCGCGATTGGTGCGATCAGCTTGACGTCGATCGTGACGTTGTCGCCCGGCATCACCATCTCGGTGCCTTCGGGCAGAACTACTTCGCCGGTCACGTCGGTCGTTCGGAAGTAGAACTGCGGACGGTAGTTGGCGAAGAACGGCGTGTGGCGGCCACCTTCATCCTTGGACAGAACATAAACTTCTGCACTGAATTCGGTGTGCGGGTTGACGGTGCCGGGCTTGGCCAGAACCTGACCACGCTCGACATCTTCACGGCCCACACCACGGATGAGCGCGCCGATATTGTCTCCGGCTTCGCCGCGGTCCAGCAGCTTGCGGAACATTTCCACGCCGGTCACAGTCGTCTTCGAAGTATCCTTGATACCGACTATTTCGACTTCGTCGCCTACGTTGACAACGCCGGTTTCAACACGGCCCGTAACCACGGTACCGCGACCCGAAATCGAGAATACGTCCTCGATCGGCATCAGGAAGTCCTTGTCCACCGGCCGTTCGGGCTGCGGGATGTAGCTATCTACAGCATCCATCAATTCCTTGATAGAGTTTTCGCCAATTTCCTCGTCGCGGCCTTCCAGGGCGGCGAGAGCGGAACCCTTGATAATCGGGATATCGTCGCCGTCGAAATCGTAGTCGCTCAGAAGTTCGCGCACTTCGAGTTCGACGAGCTCGAGCAGCTCTTCGTCGTCGACCTGGTCGACCTTGTTCAGATACACGACCAGCTGAGGCACGCCAACCTGGCGGGCAAGCAGAATGTGCTCGCGCGTCTGCGGCATGGGGCCGTCAGCAGCGTTCACCACGAGGATAGCGCCGTCCATCTGCGCTGCACCCGTGATCATGTTCTTCACGTAGTCGGCGTGACCGGGGCAATCGACATGGGCGTAGTGACGTGCGTCAGTTTCATATTCGACATGTGCAGTCGAAATCGTAATGCCGCGTTCGCGCTCTTCGGGTGCCTTGTCGATGTTTGCGAAATCGACTGCGGAGCCCATCACTTTGGTGATTGCTGCGGTCAGCGTGGTCTTTCCGTGGTCGACGTGACCGATGGTGCCCACGTTGCAGTGCGGCTTGTTCCGCTCGAATTTTTCCTTCGCCATGATTCTCTATAACCTTGTGTTGAAATGAATGTCCGGGCCGGAGCTTCCTCCGAAACGGCGGCACCCGGCAAAACAGGCGCCGCCCTTAAACCCGATGCCGGAGTTAGGCAAGCGTCGTTACGCCAGCTTCTCCTTGACCTCCTGCGCCACACTCGCAGGAACTTCGTCATAATGGCTGAACTGCATGGAATACTGTGCGCGGCCCTGCGAGAAGGACCGCAACTCGTTCACGTAACCGAACATGTTGGCAAGCGGCACGAAGGCTTCAACCGCTTGCGCATTGCCGCGTGTGTCGGTGCCTTGAATCTGGCCACGGCGGCTGTTGAGATCGCCGATGACGTCGCCAAGATAATCCTCCGGCGTGATGACTTCCACCTTCATTACCGGCTCCAGCAACTTGATGCCCGACTTCTGCGCCGCTTCGCGCATGGCGCCGCGACCCGTGATTTCGAACGCCACCGTGCTGGAGTCGACGTCATGGTACTTGCCGTCGATCAGCTGGATCGTGAAATCGATGATCGGGAAGCCGACGAGGAAGCCGCTTTCGGCCTGCTCGCGCATACCCTTCTCGACGGACGGGATATATTCGCGCGGAATGTTACCGCCCTTGATATTGTCCTCGAAGATGATGCCCTGCCCGCGTTCGCCGGGGGTGACGATAACCTTGGCCTCGCCGAACTGGCCCGAACCACCCGACTGCTTCTTGTGGGTATAGGTTACCTCGACTTCGCGCCCCAGCGATTCACGATAGGCCACCTGGGGTGCGCCGACATTGGCCTCCACCTTGAACTCGCGCTTCATGCGGTCGACCAGAATGTCGAGGTGCAGTTCGCCCATGCCCTTGATGATGGTCTGGCCGCTCTCGTGATCGGTCGACACGCGGAAGCTGGGATCTTCGGCAGCAAGGCGGTTGAGCGCAACACCCATCTTCTCCTGGTCGGCCTTGGTCTTGGGTTCCACCGACAGCTCGATGACGGGATCGGGGAACTCCATGCGCTCCAGGATGATCGGATGCTGCGGATCGCACAGCGTATCGCCGGTGGTGGTATCCTTCATGCCTGCAATCGCGACGATATCGCCGGCAAACGCTTCCTCGATGTCTTCGCGGTTGTTGGAATGCATCAGCAGCATGCGACCGATTTTTTCTTTCTTCTCCTTTACGCTGTTCATGACAATGCCCTTGGAAAGCTTGCCAGAATAGATGCGCGTGAAGGTGAGCGAGCCGACGAAGGGATCGTTCATAATCTTGAAGGCCAGCGCGCTGAACGGCGCATCGTCGGACGAGGCACGGGTTTGCTCTTCGTCGCTGTCGGGCAGAACGCCCTTGATCGCGGGAACATCCAGCGGCGACGGCATGTAATCCACAACCGCATCGAGCAGGGGCTGGACGCCCTTGTTCTTGAACGCCGAGCCACACAGCACCGGCACGAACTTGCGGTCCATCGTACCCTTGCGGATTAAAGCCTTCAGCGTTTTGGCGTCGGGCTCCTCGCCTTCGAGGTATTTTTCCATGATGTCATCGTCCTGCTCGACGGCAAGTTCCATCAGTTTCTCGCGGTATTCGGCCGCTTTCTCGACCATGTCTTCGGGAATATCGACATAGTTGAACGATGCGCCGAGGCTTTCGTCTTCCCACACAATACCGCGATTGTTCACAAGGTCGACTACGCCGAGCAAGTCGGCTTCGGCGCCGATGGGCAAATACAGAACCAATGGTGTCGCACCGAGACGGTCGACAATACTGTCGACGCAGTAGTAAAAGTCTGCGCCGGTACGGTCCAGTTTATTTACGAAGCACATTCTTGGTACGCCGTACTTGTCCGCCTGGCGCCATACTGTTTCGCTTTGGGGCTCGACGCCCGCGACGCCATCGAAGACGGCGACCGCGCCATCGAGGACGCGCAGGCTGCGTTCGACTTCGATGGTGAAGTCGACGTGGCCAGGGGTGTCGATGATGTTGATGCGGTGCTTCTCGCCCTTGCCGTCCTCGTTCTGCCAGAACGTGGTCGTGGCAGCAGACGTGATCGTGATCCCGCGCTCCTGCTCCTGCTCCATCCAGTCCATCGTCGCCGCGCCATCGTGCACTTCGCCGATCTTGTAGGACTTGCCGGTGTAATACAGGATGCGTTCGGTGGTCGTGGTCTTGCCGGCGTCGATATGCGCCATGATGCCGATATTGCGGTAACGCTCCAGCGGATAGTCGCGGGCCATGAGGAAATTCCTTAAACGGTTCGGGGAAGGCGAATGCCTGCCCCATGTAGGGTCTGATGTTGCGCCTTAAAGACGCCCCACCCTACCAGCGATAATGCGAGAAGGCACGGTTGGCGTCGGCCATGCGGTGGGCGTCTTCGCGCTTCTTGACCGCATTGCCACGATTGTTGGCCGCATCCATCAGCTCGCCCGACAGGCGTGCCGACATGGTGGTTTCCGCACGGCCGCGCGCCGCACCGATCAGCCAGCGGATCGCCAGCGCCTGCGCGCGTTCGGGACGCACCTCCACCGGCACCTGGTAGGTCGCACCACCGACACGGCGGCTGCGCACCTCGACCTGCGGCGAGACGTTGTTCAGCGCATCGTGGAACAGCTGCACCGGATCGGCCTTGGCCTTGGTCTCCACCGTTTCCAACGCGCCATAGACGATGCGCTCGGCCGTGGACTTCTTCCCGTCGAGCATGAGGTTGTTCATGAACTTCGACAGGATCAGATCCTTGAACTTGGGATCGGGCAGGATGACCCGCTTTTCGGGACGACGACGACGTGACATATTCTCTAACTCCTTCGGAGTGCGCCCCGGCATCCGCCGAGGCTTGCGGCTCCAGCCCGCTCCCCCACCCGGCCACCCATAGGATACCCTTGGCAGGGCGACCGGGTGGGGGAGCGAACTGGACCCGCGGTGAAAACTCTTGGTGACTGTGCCGTTCTGCTCCCCCTCCCGACCACCCACAAAGTATAGTGCCATGGGTGGTCGGGAGGGGAAGCGGGACGGCACAGCAAGGGACGGGCGGATGCCCGGCCCGCACTCAGCAAATCATTTCGGCCGCTTGGCCCCGTATTTGGAACGGCTCTTGCGACGGTCCTTCACACCCTGCGTGTCGAGCACGCCGCGCAGCACGTGGTAGCGCACGCCGGGAAGGTCGCGCACACGGCCGCCGCGGATCAGCACCACGGAGTGTTCCTGCAGGTTGTGCCCCTCGCCCGGGAATGTAGCTGATGACCTCGCGCTGGTTGGTCAGGCGAACCTTGGCAACCTTGCGCAGAGCGGAGTTCGGCTTCTTCGGCGTGGTGGTATAGACACGTGTGCAGACGCCGCGCTTCTGGGGATTGGCTTCCATGGCCGGAACCTTGGACTTCTCCTTCTGCGGCGTACGGCCCTTGCGGACCAGCTGGTTGATTGTCGGCATGAAGTACTCGTCACCTGTTGTGCGGCCCGACGCGCGACACCATGCCACACGAGCGAACCCATGATGATGCCGAAAGCTGTTCTGGGGAAGGAGGAAGGCCGTGCGCCGCGCCCCTGCGAAAGCAGCGGCCTCGTTCCACCAGCGCCAAGGCCGATGGCATGCCTTCGCGAAGAAGGCGCACGAACCTGAAACACTCCACCCGAAACACCCGACGGCACCGGATTACTTTGACGGCCACCCGCCCGAACGATCCTTGCGACCATCCGAACGCACAAAAGCCCGACCGCAAACGATTCGCTCCTTGTGAGAGCGGGATCGAAGCACCGGACTTCCGGGACAAACCGGCAATGTTCAGTTCTATCTGTCCAGCGACGCGCAGGGCGTGCCGTGGATAGGAGGGCGTTTATGTTGGATTTGGGGTGGGGTCAAGCGTATCAACAGTTGCCATACTCGGGTTCATATTCAATCTCTCGCTCATCGATTTCCTCATGTTCAAGTTCGATGCCGGAAAATAAAAGTGCTTCACTGCCGACGATGGCGAGCTTGCATCTAGGGCAAGCAAACTCATCGGCCTGATAAGTCTTTCGAACCTCCTCCCAAGAGGCCCATCTTTCGCTCGGCTCGATTATTTCCTCTTCAAGGACGTCGCCAGCCAAGAAGCCGTTCCCTCCGCATGCGGGGCACTCTACTTCCCATTCAGCTTCGTTCAGGGAATAACGTGTGAATAGCGATTTTACCTCATCATTAAACGGAAAGAATTTAGCCTGTAAAAGCTTCTCGCGCCCACTTTGTGGAAGTGAAGAGAAAGTTTGCTTTGACTGCTCAATATCAGCAAGGACGTTCGCCTCGACTGCTGCTGAGCGAGTTTCAATTATCTTTTGCGGAGTCGCGGCTAACTCGGTCCCTAGCCAGTCAGCTAGGTCCATACGCGAAAAATTCAAAATCACTTTGCAGGCACGCCAGAACTTCGACTCCCAAGCGTCTCGCTTCATTGTCTTGAAGGGTGCATCTCCAGAATGAAGCTCGGTGTTTCGCCGTTGAGATATCTCGGTACAAAAGCTTTGTACGCCTGCATCGAACTCAGGGCACAATTGCCTCAATCGTTCGAACAACGTTTTTGCGGTGATTGTCTTGACATCGGTGCTTTTAGACACTCCGGCGGCAGCAAACAAGGATGGAGGATGCCCAGGGTCCGCCACAAGACAGGGGTGAAGTTGGGCAAGGCTTGCTTTACCTAATAACTCTAGCGCGAGCGATGCCCAAAGTTGATATTCTTCCAAGTCATTCTCGTCAGCACGCAAAATAGCCTTCGCAATGTAGTATTTTGACTTAGATAAGAGAGCTTCACTATTTAACGCGGAAAATATCTCGGTCTATGCGACGGCAGCCCTGTAAATCACCCGATCATAATGCTGAGATAAATCTGGACGGGAATGAAATACTAAATCATTCGAAATAATCGCTATTTCACCAGTTTTCAAGGGTATCTGAATATCTTTAGCCTGATCTAGTAGTGATACGATGATGTCTATAGACCGGACTGCTGATTTATTCACAGGCTCCATGCAATACGGATCGTACACCAAACGCTCACGTAACCCTAAAACCGACCGATAAAATGATTTTCTGCCATTCCGAACGTAAAATGCTGAGGCTTTTAACTCCTGAATTTCCGCCGAGACTGCATAGTGCTAAATCCGGTCGTTTAATCAGCAACGGGGCAGCATCCACGCCACAAACAGCACCAAAGATGAGGTACGTAGGTGGCGAGTTTAGGTGACAGCCGTCAACGTGGTACTCCATTAAGCCCAATCCGCTTGTAGCGCTAATGCTTCTCTCCGGTGCTACCGAGACCGCGTGTGGAACGAGCTTTTCGACGCACCGGCCATTCCTGCCGCGTATGAGTGGTCCAAGTTCTTTAGCCATCGTCATGACTTTAGAAGATATATCCGCATCAAGCATTAAGTGTGTTGATTGCACGGTATAAAGCTCTCGTTGCATATCAGCACCTCAATTTAACTGAGAAACTATAAAAAGGCAAAATCAACTCAAGACGGAAAGTTTTCCTGAAATTCGTTTCTCGGCTGCTCAAGCGTTTTTTGCAACCGATCTGCGGCAACACCCTCATTTCTATTGCGACAGGTTCGTCAAGGATCGTCGCTCATACACGCCATCTCCTGCCCTTCGCGATACAGGCTTCACTTCGGAGCAAGCCGTCTACCACAGGCGGACGGCTCGCTACGGCAGTCTTTCTCATGGCTCCAATGGTTCGACAAAGTACAAAAACTATTTTCCTACACGCTCCCTTTCTGCAATCTGCTCCGGCATGACACATCCAAACGATCATGCCGCCCCCTCCCCCCACACCAACGGAACCGCACCCGCCGCGCCCAAAGCGCCCTTTGAAACCCTCACCGGCAAGCAGGTGCTCGCCGATCTCGAAGCGGCCGAAGAGCGCTCCGTCCCGCGCAATCCGAACTTCGACGAGAACGGCCAGTTGAGCGAGGCCTATCTCGCGCGCATCGCTGCCAATCCGACGAGCTGCCCGACCACGAGGAAGTCGATTACGACGCGGAATACGGCAACCCCGAACCGCCGGGTCGCTGCACGCGCGCCATTCCCCGCCAGGGCACCTCCGCCGTCGCCTATGTCGGGGAGGAGCCGGACGAGGACGATCCCCTGCTGGCGTTCGAACCCTATCTGCACGCCCGTCCGCGCGGCAATTCCATCACGCCGGAGCGGCAGCGCAAGTTCATCGCCACACTCGCCGCAACCGGCATCGTCCAGCAGGCGGCCCGTTCCATCGGCAAGTCGATAGAGGCGCTGTACAAGCTGCGCGCGCGGCCCGGGGCGGAAGGGTTCCGGGAAGCATGGGAAGCGGCGCTGGATCGCGGGGTGCAGCGGCTGGAGGACTGTGCGCTCGAACGCGCCATCCAGGGCACGCCTACGCCCATCGTCTCGGGCGGCAAGCTGCTGGGCGAGTGGGACAAGCCCGACAACATGCTGCTGCGCTTCCTGCTGCGATACCGCCTGCCGCAACGCTATGGCGCGCAGCAGTTGCAGCCCGGCGATGCGGTTTACGAGCGCATCCGGGATGAGGTGATGCAAGACTATCGCGACAACGGGCCAACGCCGGAAGATGCGATGGCAAAGCTGGAAAAGATGTTCGAGGCCAAGCGCAAGCAGCGGCTGGCGCAGGAGGCGCGCGAGCTGGAGGCGTTTCCCGAACTGCGCCGCATGACCGCGGCGCAGTGGGAGGCGGAGAAGGCGGGCGCGAGCGCGGAGGAGGTCGCGGCGCTGGGCCACACCGCGTTCGAGCGCATCTCGGACTGGCACACGCATCTGGTCGACGACGCGATGGAAGCGACGGTGGCGATGTATCGGGAACGCGAGGGACGGGCGCTGGATACGCCAGCCGGGGAGGTTGGGTCGGAAAAGGTTACGCCGGCCGAAGAGGGAATGACGGCCGGCGCTCCCTAGCAGGTGTGTTCGGGCACGCCGGGAAAGGGCGTGACGTTCATGATCGGCGATCCGCGCGTCCGGAATACTGACGTCTCGGTGAACAGCCCCCCGTTCGCGGCGAGCGTGGGCAAGTAGTCGAGATTGATCATCGGGTCGTATTGCAGGAACACCTCGGACACGATGACCATGTGGTTCTGGGCCAGTTCGATGTCCTGCGGCAAGCCCACGTCCGGCCCGTCCGCAATATCGGTCGACCCGGTCGATTGCGTGCCGATCGCGCTGGGGTTGCCGTCGGGCGTCTGGCACCGCTGCCACGCGACCTTGTTCTGCAACTCGCCGGTATCGTTGTCGATGATGCCGATCACGGCGGTGATGATGACCGATCCGCCATTGGCCAGGTCATAGGGCCGCGCGATCAGCTCGGCCCCCTGGAACAGGTCGCCGATCTGGCGTTCGTTGGGCGGTACGATGTTGCTGGCCACCTGGTCCGCCACGGTCGCCGCGACGCGTTCGGTCTTCTGGTGTGCCAGCATGACTTGCGTGAATTCGAGGCCGGCAAGCCCGAAGAACAGGAAGATCGGCGCCATGAAGGCGAACTCTATCAGGGCAAGGCCGCTTTCGTCCGTCCCGAGGCTCTGGCGGCGGCATATCAGCTGTTCAGGCATGGTGCGTCCCAGACCGGTTCGTTGCGAATGACCGTGGTGGCTTCGATGGCGTAGTCGTCCTCGCCGCCGGGTCTCAGGAAGGACAGCATCGGAAAGAAGGAGGCGACATTGTAGCTGGCGGAGAACTGCACCACTTCGCCCAGCGCCCCGAATTGCCGGACCCCATATCCGCATCCCACTGGGCATTGCCGTTGATGTCGGTATAGGGCTCGCCCGCGTCGAACACGCCGTCGCCGTCGATATCGTCGAACGGTTCCGGGCCGCCACATTGGAGAAATTGCCGCCATAGGACGATACCGTCAGCACCGCGGCTCGCCATCGGAACTGCGCACTTCGGACATCCGGGTCAGACAGCGCCTCCTCGATCAGGGCCGGGTCGTCTTCCGGGACGGGAACGCGTGCGGCACGTGCCGCCTCCAGCACGCCGCTTTCGAGCGAGGATTGGCATAAGCGAGATAGTCCAGCTCCACGACGCCGAACAGCATGACGATCATCACCGGCGCAACGACAGCGAACTGATCGTGGCCACGCCCCGCTGTCGGTTCGAGCGATGCCGCCCGTGCCATCAGTTCGTCAGCCTGAGATCGATGAGCTCTGCCGCGATGGTGGTAAAGGTATCGCTGAGCTGGTTCCCGTTCGCCGCATCGAAGAAATGCGTGTCTGTTCGTCGAACAATCCTGGAACATGACGCGGGTCTTGTCGCCGTCGGAACCGTATTCAGCGCAAAGGCAATCGCGCACATCTCGATGCCATCGGCCTTCACCGCCTCGCATGTCTTCGGAAAGCGACGCGAGAGGTGCTCGATGGTACATCCCGATCCGTCGTGGTGATGATCTTGCGATCTTCATAGGTGTGGAGGTGGTGTAGGCGGGATCGCTATCGCTGCCGCTGTCCTTGTGCCGTCATCGCGGCTGTCGAGTTGCCGTCCGTCATGAAGATGACGACCTTGCGCTCGGCACGCCGTCGGCGGTTGCGTGGGAAGACATCGTCGCGCGCCATCATCCGGTAGGCCGAGGCCATTGTGGGGTTGTGGAACGTCCCAGTGCCGGGACCAGCGCCGCGTCTTGTCGTCGACACAGGATTTCAGGCCGGACTGGTGGATGATAGGAAATCGGCAGCGCCTGTGCCGGGCACTGATAGTTCGGCGAGGTCCCCACTGGTTGTTAGGGCCGGCATTCGTGCTCTTGCCGGATTTGTGGCTGTAGAACCGCGCGTTCTTGTACTTGCTCTT